>CAVRWC010000025.1:0-972054 GCA_963724785.1 uncultured Alphaproteobacteria bacterium
CGGGCCGTCGACAGGCAAGACGCCGCCCTCAGGCCCGTCGCCACGAATTTCCGAGGGAATGGGACGATCGAGCGTTCGGGGGGCGATAGGCCATCCGGCAATGGCCGGCGCAATAAGCGCGGCCCTCGGCGGGCCTCAGCCCGCAATAGGCGAAATCGCCGCTCCTCGGATCACCGAGCGGCCATCGGCAGGCGAATTCGCGCATGTCCATGAACGTCACCCGCCGCATCTCCCCGACCTCAGCGTCCGCGAAGGTCCAAGCGAGCCTCCTTGCCGGTTCGCGAGGCGGCGCGGGGGAGCGGCTCACGGCGCCGGGGGCGGGTTCGCGATGGGGAAGCGCCGCCGGCCGCGACGGTTGCGGAGGCCGCGCCGGCCGAGCGGGCGCGGAAGCCCGCCCGCCGGGGCCGCCGTTAAGCCTGATCCCGATGCGGTTCGCCTTGCCGATCACGGCGTTGCGCGACTCCGCGCCAAGCGTCTCGGCGATGACGCTCGCGCTCCATCCTTCGACCGCCAGCTTCCTGAGACTTGCGATCGCATCATCCGTCCACAGCATGCGCGCCCCCACGAGTTTCGCGGCCGCGACGGCCGCGAGGGTGAAACAGTCCTGAATGCAGGTATTCTCCAGGTCGGCCGCCCGCCGGACGAACCGTTTGGCGCACCAGGCCCATTCAGGAAAAATATTAAGTTCTGTTAGAGACTTGTTTCTAAAACGCGGCCGCGCAACCGGCCATTTCGAACCGTCCGGGCGGCGGCGCGTATACGGTATAGTTGCCGCGCAGCGCGAATGCGCATAGTCTTCATTCCGAACCGTTGGAGAGCGTCGTGCCCCGCGGCCGTTCGGAAAATGCAAAGACCGCCAGAACGCCGCCGTACACCTCGTACCGGACGTTCAGGACATTCATTCAGGACCTTCACGAGCTCGGCGTTCCCTCGCGCATCGACCGCAGCGTGTTGACGCGCTTTTCAGGCGTGGTCGGCATGCAGCTGACGCACGCGCTCCGCTTCCTCGGCCTGATCGAGGACGAGGGACGTCCCACGCAGCGTCTGCGCGAGCTTGTGAATGCCGAGGACGAGGGACGTTGGCGAGAGTCGCTCCTCGAATTGCTTCGCCGGGAATACGCCCCCCTCTTCACAATCGACCTGGAATCCGCGACGCCTTCCCATTTCAACGACACGTTCCGCAGGGCCTTTCCGGCCGCCGACGCGGTCGTGCAAAAGTGCGTGACGTTCTTTCTCTATGCGGCGCATGACGCGGGCTTGAGGATCAGCGGCCGGGTGCTCAAGGGTCGGAAGCCCCGGTCTTCCACGCCCCGCAGAAAGCATCCGCCGCCGCTGACGC
The DNA here is from genome assembly GCA_963724785.1 of uncultured Alphaproteobacteria bacterium. Classification (GTDB taxonomy): domain Bacteria; phylum Pseudomonadota; class Alphaproteobacteria; order Rhizobiales; family Beijerinckiaceae; genus Roseiarcus. The sequence goes on from CAVRWC010000025.1 coordinate 1,340, forward strand.
AAGAGTTCGGAGCCGATCCGCGGCAATCGCAGCCGGACGGGTCACGCATTGACGGTCGGAAACCGTCGGAAATCCTTCTCCTGCTCCTCGAGCCGAACGAAATGGACGACGAACAGCAGGACGCTGTCTGGACCCTGCTGAAGTACTTTCGGGCAAAAGGACTGTGAAGCCGCGATGGCGAGCCGTCAGCGCCGCGGCGGGCATCTCCACCAGTCGCCGTCCGCCTGGTATTCGCATCCCCGCCGTTTCAGCCTCTCGCTGAGCTGATCGCGTCGCTCGCATGCCTTTTGCGTTTTGGGATCGTCGCTCGGTCCCGCCTTGCACTGGGTGTTCACGGCGAGCCAACCCTGAATGATCGGCGACTGGGCGTCTGCAGCGGGAACGAAGCCGAGCGCGGCGACGGTGAGCGAGAGGGTCACGACGCGCCGCAGCGCCCGCAGCCCTATCGCCGCTCGGGCGGGATCGGCAATCGGAGCGTCAAGGGGCGGTCTCATTCTGCAAGAAATATCGGGGGCGGCAACTCGGCGCAAGCACTCCGTCCACTTGGCTCGCGCACGGGTGTTCCGCGCTACCGCTTCTTGCGCAGTTTCCGCCGCCGGGAAGAGCTGGACGATCGATAAGAGCGTAAACAATTGATTTATTTAACAACGATAACATCAGGCCAAAAAGGACACAAAGTTGGACGTCGCGAAGCGGGCATCCCGCGAGAGTTGGAAGGAAAACAGGTCTTGACAGTATCACTGTTTGGGCATAGCGCCGCATTTAGGCGGCGGCGGATCTGGCCTTGCGTGGCGCAGAAAACACACCGGTTATATCGATAATAATACCTTACTACAGCGACTTCGCCAATCTGAAGCGCTGCTTGACGTGTCTTGCCGAGCAAACGATCCCGAAGAGCCAATTCGAGGTCATCGTCGCCGACAACAGTCCGGGCAGCGGAATTGAGGACGTTCGCCGCGCCTGCGGCGACTTCGCGCGCATCGTCCCGGCTCCATTCCCGGGCGCCGGGCCGGCGCGAAACGCCGCGGTGGAGGTGTCGCAGGGCGGCCTTCTTGCTTTTGTCGACCAGGATTGCCAGCCGGAACCGAAATGGCTGGAGCTCGGTCTCAAAGCCCTTTCGGAGTGCGAGATCGTCGGCGGAAAGGTCGACATCTTCTATCAAGACCCGTACTTTCCGACCGCCGTCGAGTCGTTCGAGCGCGTGTTCGCCTTCAACGTCAAGCGTTACATCGAGGAACAGGGGTACGCGGTCACCGCCAATATGCTCGTTCCGCGTGAGGTTTTCGACCATGTGGGCGGATTTCGCCGCGAGCTGCCCGAAGACAGGGATTGGGGCGAGCGGGCCGTCGCGGCCGGATACCGCTGGTCTTATCGCCCTGACGTCGTGGTGCGGCACCCCGCGCGTCGGACCTGGGCCGAACTGAAGCAAAAATGGAGAAGGTCGACGCGGGCGGAATTCGCCATCATGATCAAAGAGCCTGACGGGCGCGCGAGGTGGCTGCTGCGCAGCGTGCTCGTGCTCGGATCTCCTTTCGTGCATTGGATAAAAGTCGTCCGATCCTCGGAACTCAAGACGGTGGAGCAGCGGCTTGGAGCGATCAGGATCTTGTTCCGCATTCGCCTGTGGCGGTTCGCAGAAGCAATTCGGCTGCTCCGCAGCGAGAACGAGGCGCGATAGAGCCCGATTGGTCGCTTCGCCTTGAGGGACTGACAATCGCGGCCAAGCCGGTTACCCTTCCCCCTGGCTATCGGGCGCGGGAGGGCGATGACGTCAATCACGGCGCGGCCCCGCGACAATCGCGACAGCCCTTTCCAAATCCTCCTCATCTACCTCCGCCTCGGCCTGACGAGCTTCGGCGGGCCGGTGGCGCATCTGGGCTACTTCCGCGACGAATTCGTCGTGAAGCGCCAGTGGCTCGACGAGCGCGCCTTCGCCGATCTCGTCGCGCTGTGCCAGTTCCTGCCCGGTCCGGCGAGTAGCCAGGTCGGCTTCGCCGTCGGGCTCAAGCGCGCCGGATTGCTCGGCGGCCTTTCCGCCTGGGCGGGATTCACCCTGCCCTCGGCGCTTGCGCTGACCCTGTTCGCCTATGGCGAAGGCGCGCTTACGGGATCGGCGGGGCTGGGGCTCGTGCATGGCTTCAAGCTCGTCGCCGTCGTCATCGTCGCCGCGGCGGTGCTCGGCATGGCGCGGAGCCTTACGCCCGACCTGCCGCGGGCCATGATCGCCCTGCTGGCGCTCGTGATGACGACTTTCGCGTCGGGCGGCGCCAGCCAGGCGGCGGTGATCGCTCTCGGCGGCCTCGCCGGGCTCCTCATCTGCCAACGGCCGGCCGCGGGCGCGCTCGAGGCCGATCCGTCGCCTATCTCCCGCCTCGTGGGTTTCGCCTGTCTCGCCGCCTACCTGGCCCTGCTTGCGCTTTCGTTCGTCCCCGGCCGGGGCTCGCCGCTCGGCTTCCTCGCCGCAGTCACCCGCTCCGGCGCCCTGGTGTTCGGCGGCGGCCATGTCGTGCTGCCGCTCCTGAAAAGTGCGGTGGTCGATCCCGGCTGGATTTCGGACGGCGCATTTCTCGCGGGCTACGGCGCGGCGCAGGCGGTCCCCGGTCCTCTCTTCAGCTTCGCAGCCTATCTCGGCGCGCTGGCGGCCGTGCCTCCGGGCGGCGCGCTCGGCGCGGCCCTGGCGCTTGCGGCTATTTACCTCCCGGGCATCCTCATCCTGATGGGCGCGCTGCCGTTCTGGCATGGGCTGAGCCGCCGGCCTGAGGCGCGCGCGGCCACGGCCGGCGTAAACGCCGCGGTCGTGGGGCTGCTGGCGTCGGCCCTCTATGATCCCGTCTGGACCGGCGCGGTCAAGCGGCCCACCGATTTCGCGATTGTCGCGGCGGGTTTTGCCGCGCTGGTCGCCGGCCGGGCGCCGCCTCTGGCCGTGGTCGCGCTGACCGCCGCGGCGGGGGTCGGCCTCGCGCTCGTCGAAGCGGGGGGATAGTCGCCGGTCTGCTTCTCCCATTCAGGCGATCCGGAACTGCGGCAGGGGTCGGCGAGTTGGTCCGCCAAACGTACCGCGAATTTCAAAAGCGGACGCGGCAGGAGGGCGTGAGAGGACGACGACGATGCGAAAAGCCCTCATGGCCTGCGCGATCGCTTTCGGCTTTTACGGCGACGCCTCGGCGGCGGAACAAGGCCTGGCCTCCTACTATCACCCACCCGGTTCCGGCGGGCTGACCGCGGCGCATCGCAGCCTGCCCAAAGGGTCGCAGGTTCGGGTCCTCAACCTCGACAACGGCCGCAGCACGGCAGTGGAAATCGTCGACCGAGGGCCGTACGTCGGCGGCCGGATCCTTGATGTTTCGCCGGAGGCCGCGGGGGTGCTCGGCTTTCGGAAAGCTGGCGTCGCTCATGTCCGGATCGATGCCGTTTCCCTGGGTTCGGCGAGCCCGGCGGCGGCTGCGCCTTCTCCCGAAGCCATCTGCAGCGACGACGCCGACAGGCTGGAGCAACTGCAAGGCGCCCCAACGGCGGCGCCGCTCGGAAACGCTTTGGGATGCGAACAGCAGCGCCTCGGCCCGACAGGGTACCCGGCGCTCGCAACCGCCCCCCTGAAGGTCGCTTCGTCTGAGTCGGATTCATCGTATTCGGGAATGACTTCGGCCTCAGTCCTGCAATAGGCCGGTTGGCGATCCAACTCGCGGAGTGGCGGCGTCTCGCCGCCAAGTTGCATCGCGGCTACTTGTCGACGAAGGCCTTCTCGACCACGTAGTCGCCCGGCTCGCCATGATTGCCCTCCTCGAACCCGCGCGCGTCGAGCAGGGCGCGGACCTCCGCCAGCATCGCGGGGCTGCCACACAACATGAACCGGTCGTGCCTGGGGTCGATCGCCGGGAGGCCGTTGTCGGTCGCGAGCCTGTCGGAGGCGAGCGCCGCCGACAGGCGGCCGTTGTGGCGGAACGGCTCGCGGGTGACGGTCGGGTAGTAGACCAGCTTCTCGCGCGCGAGTTCTCCGATCAGTTCGTCGTTCGGCAGTTCGTCCTGGAGGTAGGCGCTGTAGGCGAGGTCGGCGATCCAGCGAACGCCATGGGCCACCACGATCCGGCCGAACTTGTCGTAGGCCTCGGGGTCGCGGATGATGCTGAGGAACGGCGCGAGCCCGGTTCCGGTGCCGAGCAGATAGAGCGTGCGGCCGGGACGGAGGTTGTCGATCACCAGGGTGCCGGTCGGCTTACGGCCGACGACGATTTCGTCCCCGGCCTGGAGGTGCTGCAGGCGCGAGGTCAGGGGTCCGTTCGGAACCTTGATCGAGAAGAACTCGAGCGCGTCGTCGTAATGGGCGCTGGCCAGCGAATAGGCGCGCAAGCAGCGGCTTGCCGTCGCCCGGCAGGCCCATCATCACGAACTGGCCGCTGCGGAAACGGAACGTTGGCGTGCGCGTGGTGCGGAAGCTGAACAGGCGATCGGTCCAGTGATGGACGCTCAAGACCTTCTCGTGGTGGAACGGGCTCATGAAACTCAAGGGCTCCAGCGTGAGGGCGGGCCCCTTATCACGGTTTGGCGGCTCCTCCAACGCTCAAATACAAACTTAACAAGCGTCTCAAAGGGACATACGAAACCTTTTTGCTTAAGAAGCTGCCGATCGAGTTCGAAGCGCCTATGCAATTGGAGCGGCGGCGTCTCGCCGCCCATCGGAGCGCGCGGCGCGCCCTCCCTGCTCAATCGATCATCGCGGCCTTGAGGATGTTGACCATGGTGGCGTGCGCCCGCTTGTCGCCGGGGTTGCGTATGTGGTGGGGCCGATCGCAGCGATAGCGCAGGGTCTCGCCCGCGCGGACCCGCGCCAGCGCGCCGCCGACGTCGACATCGAGCTCGCCCTCGATCACGGATAGGCACTCGACCGAGCCGCGCGCGTGCGCCGAGGATTTCGAGCAATCCGCCCGGATCGGCCTGGAAATCGTACCATTGCAGCCAGTCGACCGTCTTCAGCCAGCCTGTCACCGCGAGACGGCAGAGGCCGTCGTCGGAGACGAAGGTCGGCGTTGCGCCGCGGCTGAGGTGTTCGATGAACGGCCCGTCCTCTCCCCCTTCGAGCATCGACTGGATCGACACGTCGAGGGCATGGGCGAGGCGCCAGATGGTCGTGAGCGTCGGATTGGTTTCGTTCCGCTCGATCTGGGATATGATCGACTTGGCGACGCCCGATTGGGTCGAGAGGTCGGCGAGCGAGTAGCCGTAGCTTCGGCGCAGCCTGAGGACGGCGAGGCCGAGCTGGTTCGACAGCACGGCGGCGCCGGCCTCAAGCACTTTCGCGCGGTCCTTGCCTTCAACGCCCATAAGCGCGCTCCCGGGTTAGGGCTGGGCCACGAAGACTACGACAAACCGTCCGGAATATCGAACGGTTTTGATCGTCGGATCATTCCGGATCTTCGGGCGTTAGAACACGCCGGGGAACGCGCCGCCGTCGATCAGAATATTCTGTCCGGTGATGAAGCCGGCCTGCGCGCTCGCCAGGAACGCGCAGAGCGCGCCGAACTCGGCGGGATCGCCGAACCGGTGGGCGGGGCTGCGCGCCGCGGCGTCGGCCGTCGCGGCTTCCAAAGTCACGCCGTGCTGCACGGCGACCCGCTCGATCGCCGCGCGCTGGCGGTCGGTCGAAAAGGCGCCGGGCAGGATCGCGTTGATCGTCACGTTGTCGCGCACATAGGCGCGCGCGGCCGAGGCGAGGAAGGCGGTCAGGCCGGCGCGCGCGCCCGACGACACGTCGAGGCCGGCGATCGGCGCGCGAACCGAACCCGAGGTGATGTTGACGATCCGCCCGAACTTGCGCTGCGCCATGCCCGGCAGCAGCGCCTGCACCAGCGCGATCGGCGTCAGCATGTTCGATTCGACGCCCGCGAGAATGTCCTCGCGCGTGATCGCGCCGAACGTCTTGAACGGCGGCCCGCCATTGTTGTTGACCAGAATGTCGGCCTCCGGCGCCGCGGCGACGAGCGCCTTCCGGGTCGCCGGATCGTTGAGGTCGCCCGGCGATTTCATGAACCGTCGACGCCGAAGCGGTCGCGGATGTCCTTCGCGGCCGCGGCCAGCGTCCGCGGGTCGCGGCCGTTGAGCGCGAGTTCGCAACCCGCTTCCGCCAGCGCGACGGCGCAGGCGCGCCCGAGCCCCTTGCTCGAGGCGCAGACTATGGCCTTGCGGCCGGAAATCCCGAGATCCAATGTCATGTCTCCGTTAGCTCGACAGATCGCGCCCGCGGTTTTATGATCGCGAACACTCCCGTTTGCGCCTCGCGTCATCGAAGCGACACGAGAATCTGCGCAGAGAAATTCGATATTGAGGTACTAATACGAGAGGCCGGTGTGTCCAAGCATCTCGGAAGCCATCGCTACCGCACGCTGTTCCTGTCGGACCTCCATCTCGGCACGCGCGGCTGCCAGGCCCATCTCATCCTCGACATGCTTCGGCACGTCGAAGCCGATACGATCTACCTGGTCGGCGACATCATCGACGGGTGGCGGCTGCGCGCCGGCTGGTACTGGCCGCAGGCGCACAACGACGTCGTGCAGAAGCTCCTGCGCAAGGTGCGGCGCGGCGCGAAGCATGGTGTTCGTGCCCGGCAATCACGACGAGTTCGCGCGCCAGTTCTTCGGCCTGACCTTCGGCGGCATCGAGATCAAGCGGGAGGCGATCCACACCGCCGCCGACGGCAAGCGCTACCTCGATCATGCACGGCGACGAGTTCGACGTGGTGGTGCGCCACTCGAAGTGGCTCGCCTATCTTCGGCGACTGGGCCTACGACACGGCGCTGTTCGTCAACACTCACTTCAACTCGGCGCGCCGGGCGGTCGGCCTGCCCTACTGGTCGTTCTCGGCCTGGGCGAAGCTCAAGGTCAAGAATGCGGTCAACTTCATCGGCTCGTTCGAGAAGGAGCTCGCCGGCGAAGCCAGGCGCCGCGGGCGTCGACGGCGTGGTCTGCGGGCACATCCATCACGCGGTCATTCGCGACTTCGACGGCGTGACCTACATAAACACCGGCGACTTCGTCGAATCCTGCTCGCTGGTGGTCGAGCATTTCGATGGCCGGTTCGAGGTGCATGCGCTGGCCGGTCGTGCTGGAGGCGTCCGTGAACGAGGACAGACACGCCGTTCGAGGACGAGCCGCAAGAGATCGAGGCGGAAGCGGCATAATGCGCATTCTCATTGCGACCGACGCATGGCGGCCGCAGGTCAACGGCGTCGTGTCGACCCTGGAGCGGATGACCCAGGCGGCCGGCGAGTTCGGCGCGAAATTCGAGTTCCTCACGCCTCAGGGGATGTGGACCGCGCCGATGCCGACCTATCCGGACATCCGCGTGGCGGTCACGACGCCCTGGCAGATCCAGCCGCCGCATCGAAGAGGTCGCGCCGGACCACATCCATATCGCCACCGAAGGCCCGATCGGCTGGCTGACCCGCCGCTATTGCCTGAAGGCGAGGCGGCCGTTCACCACCAGCTATCACACGCGCTTTCCCGAATACATCTCCGCGCGCACCGGCCTTCCCGAGCGGCTGACCTACGCGGGCCTGCGCCATTTCCATGCGCCCTCCTCGGCGGTGATGGCGCCGACGCCGACGATCGTGCGCGGAGCTGACGCGGCGCGGCTTCGAGCGCGTCCGGCTGTGGAGCCGCGGCGTCAATCACGCCCTGTTCCATCCGCGCGGCGAGCGGGCGCTCGACCTGCCGCGGCCGATCTTTCTCTGCGTCGGCCGGGTCGCGGTGGAGAAGAACCTCGAGGCGCTGCTCGGCCTCGACCTTCCGGGCTCGACGGTCATCGTCGGCGACGGGCCGGCGCGCGCCGCGCTCGAGCGCCGCTATCCGCACGCCCATTTCCTCGGCGAAAGGCACGGCGAGGCGCTGGCGCAGATTTACGCGAGCGCCGACGTGTTCGTCTTCCCGTCCCGCACCGACACGTTCGGCATCGTGCTGATCGAGGCGATGGCGAGCGGGCTGCCGGTCGCCGCCTTCCCGGTCCCCGGGCCGATCGACGTCGTCGGCCCGGAAGCGGGCGTTCTCGACGAGGACCTGCGCGCCGCCTGCCTCAAGGCGCTGACGATCCCGCGCGAGGCGGCGCGCGAATACTCGCTGCGCTACACCTGGAAGCGAAGCGCGCGGCAGTTCCTCGACAATGTCGAGGCGAGCCGCCAAAGGATCGTCCGGGCGGAAGCGGATGCGGCTCGAGCCGGTCGGCGACGCCTGAGCTGCGCTCGTCGCGCGAGAGGACGTTTCATGATCCGCGTTTTCCTTCTCGTCGCCTGCCTTGCTCGGCCCTGCTTGCGCCGGCCGCGGCGCTCGCCCAGGAGAGCGGCGCCGGCCCCGATGACGCATGGCGGTCCGATGATGATGATGCACGGCGAGATGACCCATGCGCCCTCGGCGCCGGGCCGCTCGGGCGCGTCCATGCCGACCGAAGCGGGCCAGGGCGCCTTCGCGCGCGATCCAGGAGATCGTCGCGATCCTCGAAGCCGACCCGAACACCGACTGGTCCAAGGTCGACATCGACGCGCTCCGCCAGCATCTCGTCGACATGAACGCCGTGACGCTGGAGGCGAAGGTGGCGAGCGCGCCGGTCGAGGGCGGGGAGCGGTTCGACGTCACGGGCGACGGCGCCGGTCGCCGATTCCATCCGGCGCATGCTGCTCGCGCATGCAGCGACGATGAACGGGGTCGACGGCTGGACGTTCGAGGCCCAGAAGATCGAGGGCGGCGCGTCGCTCACCGTCCACGCTCCGCCGAAAGACGCCGCCAAGCTCAGGGGCCTCGGCTTCTTCGGCGTGCTCACGCTCGGCATGCATCACCAGATGCACCACCTGATGCTGGCCCGTGGCAAGTCGCCGAATTAAGCGACAATCGGGACGACAGCGTGGCCTCGCGTGAAGGCCATCGACTTTGCCGCCTGACTTCACGCCTCGCGCTCTGGCCGTCGGCAGGCCGAGTCCCTATCTCGGTTGTGCAGTTGATTTGGGAATGGGACGATGCCTCGAGAACCCCTCGACCCCGTGGAATGGGAATTGGTCCGCGCCGACATCGCAATGGAGAAGGCGCGGCTGAAGGCGAACGGCGACTGGGCTAAAGGGGAGGCGCTCCAGGCGCAAACGAACACCCGGGTCGCCGCCCATGCGGCGTCCTTGGAGAGGATCGCGCGTGCGGCGAGGCGGGGGTCTCCCACGAGTGAGGACGAACGCATCGCCTGGTGGTGGGCAATCCGTACCCGCGGCCTGTCTTTCCTGTCCTCCCCGCCTCGAAGACGCTAGCCGTGATCCTCACGCATCGCGAAATGGGCGCGCCATATCGGATTGTGGTAAGGTTTGAAAATAGGCGGATTACGCAGTCGTCACACCATAGACCGCGCCCTGCGCGGCATTGCACGTGCGCCGGGGACCGACGGAAGCGCATTGGCGCCCCTGACGGCGCCGCGCCAAGGAGCCCGAGCCCATGCGCATTCTGATCGTCGGAGCCGGCGCCACCGGCGGATATTTCGGGGCCCGGCTGGCCCAGGCGGGGCGGGACGTCACCTTTCTGGTGCGGCCGGGACGCGCCGACCAGCTCCGGCGCGAGGGTCTCCGGGTCCTCAGTCCGCATGGCGACATCAATCTGAAGCCGCGCGTGCTCGTCGCGGGCGCGCCGACCGAACCGTTCGACGTCGTGCTGCTTGCGGTCAAGGCTTTCGGGCTCGAGCGCGCGCTCGACGACCTGGCGCCCGCAGTCGGCGCCGAAACGATGATCGTGCCATTCCTGAACGGCATGCGGCACATCGACCGGCTGGTCGACCGGTTCGGGGAGGAGCCGGTGCTCGGCGGCGTCTGCGCCCTCGCCGCGACGCTCGACCGGCACGGCCGCATCGTCCAGCTGGTCGGCGGCCTCGAGGCGCTGACCTACGGCGAGCGGGACGGCGCGCTGACGGAGCGCGTCCGGGCGCTCGACGCCGAGCTTCAGGGCGCCGGCTTCGAAGCCCGATTGAGCCGCGCGATCGTGCTGGAGATGTGGGAGAAGTGGGTGATGCTGGCGAGCGCCGGCGCCGCCACCTGCCTTCTGCGCGGCAACGTCGGCGAGATCGAAGCGGCCGCGGGCGGGGTGGACGTGACGCTGCGCTGCCTCGCCGAGACGCGGCCGTCGCCGCCGCGTCCGGCTATCCGCCGCGGGAAAAATTCATCGAGGGAACCAGGACGATCCTGACCGCCGAAGGGATCGGGTCTCGCGACCTCGATGTACCGCGACCTGCAGCACGGACTGCCGGTCGAGGTCGAGCACATTCTCGGGGATCTCGCGCGCCGGGCGCGCGAACTCGGACATCGACACGCCGCTCCTCGACGCCGCGACCGTGCAGCTGCGGGTCTATCAGAACCGGCTGTCGCCCAAAGCCTGAGCGCGCGGACCGGACAAGAGGCGCGATCGCCGGCTGGACGGCGGCGCCGCCCAGACCCGCCGCGAGGCCGACCGCGAACGCCGGCGGCCGCCCCTTACGCCGCCGCGGCGAGGCGGCCCTTCACGACGCCTGCAGTTTGTCGAGGTCGGCGGCGAACAGGCGGATGCCTTCGGCGAGCTTCTCCGTCGCCATCGCGTCCTCGTTCAGCATCCAGCGGAACGTCTTCTCGTCCATCGCGATCTTGCGCCGGCGCCGCGCCGGCCTTGGCAGGATCGAGGCGGCGGGGAAGCGGCCCCTCGTCCTTGGACAGTTTCTCGAGAAGCTGCGGCGAGATGGTGAGGCGGTCGCAGCCGGCGAGCGCCTCGATCTCGCCGGTGTTGCGGAACGAGGCGCCCATGACGACGGTCTTCACCCCATGGGTCTTGTAATAGGCGTAGATCGCGCGGACCGACTTCACGCCGGGATCGGTCTCGCCGTCGAACGGCCCCTCCCCCGCCTTGACGTGCCAGTCGAAGATGCGGCCGACGAAGGGCGAGATCAGAAAGGCGCCGGCGTCCGCCGCGGCGACCGCCTGGGCGAACGAGAAGATCAGCGTCATGTTGCAGTCGACGCCCTCGCGCTGGAGCACGCGGGCGGCTTCGATGCCTTCCCAGGTCGAGGCGAGCTTGATCAGGATGCGGTCGTGACCGATCCCGCGCTCGCGGTAGAGGCCGATGAGTCTTGCGGGCCTTGGCGATCATCGCCTCGGTGTCGAACGAGAGGTCGGCGTCGACCTCGGTCGAGACGCGGCCGGGAACGATGGTGGTGAGCTCGGCGCCGAAATTGACGGCGATGCGGTCGGTGACGTCGCCGACCGGCGCGCGGGTCTTGCGGCCCCATTCGATCGCCTCCTCGACGAGGCGCGCGTAGCCCGGAAGTTCGCGCGGCCTTGAGGATGAGCGAAGGGTTGGTGGTCGAGTTCGGTCGGATTGAACTGGCGGATCGAACTCCATGTCGCCGGTATCGGCGACGACGGTCGTCATGGTGCGGAGCTGGTCGAGCTTGTTGGGCATGGCGGGCCTCCATCGGGCGGCGGGGTCGGCGCAACTGAATGTTGCGCCGACGCGCGCCAATTTCAAGCGGCGCCGGAAACACGTCCTCGGGAAGTCACCCGAGGCGGCCGGAGCCGCCCCAGGAAGTCCGATATCAGGCGACCGATCGCCCAGACGCCGCCGAGGACTCCAGTTACGGCTTCGTCTGCGCAGCGCCCGGGGTCGCGGACTGCGAACCAGTCGATCCCGGCCGCATCGAACCGTTGGCGGCGTTCGTTCCCGACTTCTCTTCCGTGATCTCGGTAATGGAATCCGGGTTGACGACCATCATCACCGGATTACCCGACGAATCCTTGGCGCGGACCAGAAACGAGGACGGCATGATGCGGATGTCGGTGAACCCCGCCTTGCTCAGATCGTCGCGCATCTTCTGAGCGATGTGAATGGCGCCGGCCGGAACGTTCTGCGCGCTGGAGCCTTGCATGTTGGCGCCGGTTGGCGAGGTTATGTTGGAGGCGCCCGAGGGGTTGTTCATCCCGTTGGCGCCCTGGGTCGGGCCGCTGCCGGCGTCATTTGATTTCGTCGCGCCCATCGTTTGGCCGGCGCCGGCGTCGCCTTGTGCGGCGAACGAAGGGACGGCAAACGCGCTGGCGAGCAAGAGGGCGGTGGCTATTCCCGAAAGTCGGATCATGGCGTTCTCCTGAGGGTTTCCCCCGGGCCCACTAAACAACTCGGGCTGATCCGCCGCGGTTCCGGCTTTGGGCGATTTCGTCGCGCGTCGATGCTTTACAGCGCCGGCTTCTGGTCGGCGGGCGCGGGCGACGCCGCCGCCGGCGCGAGCGGCGCGACCTGCACGGCGTTCGCCGCCGGCGATCCGGGCGCGGCGATGACAGCGTTCTGCGCGGCGTCCGGGTCCTGGTACTTGGTCGCGTCGATGACCGAGACCGTTTTGGCGTCTTCGGCGCGCGGCGCGGAAATCTGCGAGCCGATGGCGCCGATCACCTCGGCCGAGTTGGCGAACACCGTGTGACTGATGAAACGGTCGGCGTCGGAATAGGCGGTGATGTCGACCACCTTCGCGCCGAGGCTCTCGATCTCGGCGCGGTCCTCGGGCTTCGCGGCGTCGATCGCGCCAACCCGCTGGCGGGAGCTGGCGATGAAGCTCGACAGCGACAGGGCCCGGTCGTTCGGGGTCGCGAACACCGTGACGTTGGCCGGGCGGATGCGCGCCATCTGCGAGGCGAACACCGTCATGTCGATGTCGGGCGAGGCGAGGATCACGTCGCCGAGATGGCCGGAAAGGTCCTTGTCGCCGGCGATGGCCGAGGCGCGCAGGGCCTCCATGCTGAGCCAGCCGCCCATCGAATGGGCGAGAATGTGGACCTTGCCGACGCCCGGCGTCTGGCCGAGATCGTGCAACAGCCCCTGCAGCGCGTCGCGCGAGGCGGTGGCGCTGTCCTTGTCCGAGACGTAGCCGAACAGGTCGCTCTTCGACGGCCAGGTGAACAGCACCATCACGCCGCCGAAATGCGTGTCGGCCGCAATCTGGGTGGCGCGCAGGCGCGCTTCGTCGAAGCTGGTGTTGAAGCCGTGCACGAACACCAGAACGTCGCGGTTGACGCCGACGCGGCCGGAAATGTGCGAGGCGAGCTCGGCGCGAAACTCGTCGTCGTCGAGTTCGCGCTCGCCCGCGAGCGCGATGTCGTTGCGGCCGTTCGGCTTGCCCCACAAAGGCTCCTCGATCGAGCCCGCGCGATGGCCGGGCGGCACCGTCATCGTGGCCAGCGCAAAATGGGCCTCCGGCGCCTGCTGCCGCGCGGCCTCGCCGGTCTCGCCCTTGCGGGTCGAGGCGATGAACACCTGCACCGGGATGCGGCCGGTCGGGCGCGGAGGCCGTCGCGAAGGGCGACAGTCCCTGCGCCGTAGTCCCCGATACTGTCGAGGTCGGGGCCGATGCAGGCCGAGAGCGCAAGCGCGACGGCGAGCGCCGGGGCGAGGCGCAGCCAAGAAAACGCGAGAACCTTGGCGCCGCGCTTGCGGGCGTCCATCGAAGCGGCCTTTAATTGTTTGTTAAGAAAGACAAATTCACGCGTCGGCAGAAGGCGCGACGGGATCGCCCGCGCTCTTGCGGCGCCGATGTGGCGACAATGAGACGCGAGAGCGGGAGCCCTCAGTGCAGCCACGTCATTCCGTGCAGCTGCAGCGCCTCGATCACGCCGTCGAAAATGAGCCCGACTCCGATCGCCGAGACGAAGAAGCCGACGATGCGGGTGGTGGCGTCGATCCCCATCGGCCCCAGCCATTTCGTCAACCGGTTGGCGTAGGCGAGACAGGCGTAGGTGACGAGCATGGTCAATACGATCGCCGCGACGATGGCGACGTACGACAGGAGTTCGTCGCTCGACCGCCTGATTGTCGCCGTCATGCCGATGATGGTGGCGATCGCGCCGGGCCCGAACATCAGCGGCATGGCGAGCGGGACGAAGGCGATATCGGCGTCGGGACCTGCGGCGTCCGCCATCATGCCGCCGCCCTTCTTCGGCGTGAACAGCTCGAAGCCGATCTTCATCAGAATGATGCCGCCGACCACCCGCACCATGGCGAGCGGCACGCCGAAAAGGCGCAGCATCAGCGTGCCGAACGCGAGGAAAAAGAAGGAGAGCAACAGGGCGTAGAAGCAGGACAGGCGCGCCACGCTCCGGTGCGTCGCCGCGTCCTTGCCCAGCAACAGTTGCAGATAGACGGGCAGTACTTCGAGCGGATTGATGATGGCGAGCAGCGTCGTGAACGTCCCCACGAACAGCGAGATTTCCTTCTGCATGCGCTTAAGCCCCCTCCCGATCCTTGCGCTGCGTCGATAGCAAAGGGCGCCGCGCCGGTCCATTGGCGGCCATTTCAGCCCTGTCAGCTGCGCCCGGTCGCCGCCCGATAAACGAAGCGCGTGAGAGCCGCGAGCGGAAGGGCGAGCCCGATCGCGCTCGCGAGAGTCCAGCCGCCTCGCGCGTAGGCCCAGGCCCCGACCGCCGAGCCGACCGCGCCAGCGAGGAAGAAGGTCGCGAGATAGGCGGCGTTGAGCCGGCCGCGGGCCTCCGGCTCGAGCGCGAAAACGGCGCGAAAGCCAAGCACCAGATTGGCCTGGACGCCGAAATCGATGGCGATCGCCGCGGCGACCAGCATCGCGAGCGCAAGGGTCGAGCCCTGTGGGACGACGATCGTGGCGAGGCAGCCGGCGGCGACGACGAGGATCGCCCCGACGGTCGCGGGCCCGGTCAGGCCGCGGTCCGCGAGCCGCCCGGCGATCGGCGCCGCGATCGCGCCCGAGACGCCTGCGAGTCCGAAGAGCGCGATGCCCCGCTGGGTGAACCCGTAGTCGCGACTGGCGAGCAGGAGCGGCGCGGTGGTCCAGAACAGGCTGAAGGCGCTGAACAGGCAGGACTGATAAAAGGCCCGCAGGCGCAAGGTTGGAGTCGCGGCGGCGAGCCGCGCCACCGATCGGATCAGCGCCGCGTAGCCGATCCGCGTCTCCGGCTGGCGCGCCGGCAGCGTCCGCGACAGGACGAACGCGAGCGCAATCATCAGCGCGGCGGAGCCGGCGAACACCGCCCGCCATGAAAAGGCCGAGGCGACAAAGCTCGACGCGGGCCGCGCGGCCATGATGCCGACCATGAGGCCGCTCGACACCAGCCCCACCACCCGCCCGCGAATGGCGTCGGGCGCGAGATGCGCCGCCAGGGGCACCAGAATCTGGACCGCGACCGAGGCGAGCCCGACCGCCGCCATGGCGGCGAGAAAGGCGGCAGACGACGTCGCCACAGCGGCGAGGCCGAGCGCGAGCGCGCTTGCCGCGACGCTGAGCACGATCAGCCTGCGGTTCTCGAACCGGTCCGCAAGCGGCACGATGAAGAGAAGCCCGAGGCCGTAGCCGATCTGCGACATGGTGACGATCAGCCCCGCCGCGCCGGGCGCGAGGCCGAGCGCCGCGGCGATCGGGCCGACCAGCGGCTGCGCGTAGTAGATGTTGGCGACGATCAGCCCGCAGGCGGCGGCGAGCAGCAGAATGGTCGCTGCGGAAATCTCGGACGCGGGCGGCGTCGGGTCACTCAGCCGATCCACCCGTAGCCCCCGTTCTCGAAAACCAGCGCACGGCCCTGAACGATCGGCGCGTCGGCCGCCAGCACGCCGGGCACGCCGGCGATCAGGGTCATCAGCGCGCGGGCGACGCCGCCGTGCGAGACGACAAAAGCGTCGGCGGTCAGCGTTTCCAGCCACGCGCGCACGCGCGTCGCGAGCATCGCGTAGCTTTCGCCCCGGGGCGGGACGCAGTTCCACTTGTTGGCGTGGCGCGCCACGACGCCTTTCGGATCGCGCGCCCTGACCTCCGCCCAGGTCAGGCCTTCCCAGTCGCCGAAGGTCAGCTCCTTCAGCGCCGGGTCGAGCCGATACCGGCCGGGCGCGAGGCCCATCGCGTCGCGGACGAGTTCCATGGTCTCGCGGGTGCGCAGGAGCGGCGAGGCGATGAAGGCGTCAGCCGCCTCGAGCCGGTCGATCTCGGTCCCGATTTTTGCGCGCAGCGTCCGCCCGATGGCGCTCGCCTGATCGCGGCCGCGAGCGCCAAGCGGGATGTCGCGCTGCCCCTGCAGCCGGTTCTCTGCGTTGTACGGCGTCTCGCCGTGGCGCACGAAGATGAGGCGATGCCTGAAAGAGGTCAAAGACGGAGGCCTTCTGGAAAACGGGTTTAACCGCCGGCCGATTTGCTCTACTGAGCGGCCCGCTGGCAAGGGCGAATGCCGCGCGATCGCGCGTTTCCCGTCGCCCGTCCGTTCTCTTGATCGCCGACGTCGGGTTCCGCACATCGATTTCGTGCGGGGCGCATCCGATCAACCTGATCGACGCGGAGGATCGACCCGGAGAGAGCAAACTCCGCTCACAAGCGGCGAAGCCGTTGATCTTGAAGCGTGGCGCTCTTGGGGGCAGGATCGCCGGGCCGGCCGCGGCGTCGTCATCGACCGCGACCTACAACCCGTGCACCCTCCGCAGATCGGACGGTGACTGGCGAGACGGTTCGCTTGGTCTTGCTATCTCACGCCGACGCCTCAAACCGCCCGCATGCGCACGTAGGATCCGGGGCCGTCCTCGATCACCTTGAGCTTGTGGTCGCCCGGGATGCGCGCCTTGACGCGGCCGCCGTCGAACTGGGTCACCCATTTGTCCCACAGCGGCCACCAGGACCCCTTTTGCGCCTCTGGCGCCCGCGAAGCCATTCGTCCGGGCTCGCCGGCAGCTTGTCGTTGGTCCAGTGGCCGTACTTGCTGCCGGGCGGGCTGATCACGCCCGCCAGATGCCCCGAGGCCGCCAGCACGAAGGTGACCGGCCCCGAATAGAGCTGCGTCGCCGCGTAGGTCGACTTCCACGGCGCGAGATGGTCCTCGCGGCACGAAAGCAGGAACATCGGCGTCTTGATCGTCCGGAGGTCGATCGGCGTGCCGGCGAGCGTGATGCCGCCCGGCTCCTTCAACAGGTTGTTCTGATACATGTTTCGCATGTAATAGGAATGCATCACCGCCGGCATCCGGGTCGCGTCGGCGTTCCAGTACAGAAGATCGAACGGGACCGGGTCCTTGCCGAGCAGGTAGTTGTTGACCACGAACGACCAGATGAGATCGTTGGCGCGCAGCATGTTGAACGACATCGCCATGTCGGCCGCGTCGAGATAGCCATGCTCCTGCATGCGCTTCTCGACCGAGGAGATCTGCTGCTCGTCGACGAACACCCCCATGTCGCCGGAGTCGGTGAAATCGACCAGGGTGACGAAATTGGTGGCGCTGGCGATGCGGTCGTCGCCATGCGCGGTCAGATAGGCGATCGTCGCGTTGAGCATGGTGCCGCCGAGGCAATAGCCGATCGCGTTGAAGCTGATGCTCTCCGGTCGCCGCCTCGATGGCGTCGAACGCGTCGATCAGCCCGTGGGTCATGTAGTCCTCGAACGTCGTCTGCGCGAGCCTCTCGTCCGGATTGACCCAGGAGGGCACGAACACCGTGTGCCCCTGGTCGACCGCCCATTTGATGAACGAGTTCTTCGGCTGCAGGTCGAGCACGTAGAACTTGTTGATCCACGGCATGATGATGAACAGCGGCCGCTTGCGCACTTTCGGCGTCGACGGCTCGTACTGGAGGAGCTGCAGGAGCTCGTTCTGGTAGACGACCTTGCACGGCGTCGCGGCGATGTTCTCGCCGAGCCGAAAGGCGTTCGGGTCGGTCATGGCGATCTGCAACCGGCCTTCGCCATGATCGAGATCGGCCAGCACGTGCTCGAGCCCGCGCAGCAGGTTCTCCCCGCCGGTGTTCAGCGTCGCCGACAGCACTTCGGGATTGGTGGCGATGAAGTTCGAGGGCGACATCGCGTCGACGAACTGGCGCGTGTAGAAATCGACCTTGCGCGCCGTCGGCGGGTCGAGATCCTTGACGCCGCGCACCGTCGCGAGCAGCGATTTCGAAGCGACGAGATAGCTCTCGCGGATGAAGCTGAACGTCGCGTTCTCGCTCCACTCCGGGTGGCTGAACCGCTTGTCCCTCGGCAGCGGCGCGTCCTGGCTCTCGATGTTGAGCATCCGTTCGGCGGCGTGGCGCCACAGAGTCATGCTGTCGTTGAACAGGTCGATCTGCGCCGCGGCGACCGCGGCGGGATCGCTCATCATCTTGGTCATCAGGTCGAGAAAGGCGCCGCCGAGGACGGACGGGTCGCCCATGCCGAGATGTCCGTCGTCGGGCTGCTGTCGATAGAAAGCGCAGCATCAGCTTCTGGCTCTGTTCGGCGATCGACTGGAAATGTCCGGCCAGAACCATCGGGTCCCAGGCGGCTCCTGCGTTGTCAGCGCTCATGTCGTCCTCCCTCGCGTGTCGCGGCTGGCCCGCGCTGTTCGCGCGCGCCGCGGCGGTCGCCGTTGCGCCAGCGGGGTTATTGCCCCCGGCGCTTCGACCGCGCCAGCGTCGGCTTCACGTTATCCGTTCGCCTATAGGACCCCGACAGCCGCCCGCGCGCAATGCGACGAAATGCGCAAGCCAGCGGCGCGCGCCCGCCCCTTTGGCGCTAACGCTTTGAAAAGACTGGGAGCCTGACTCCAGAACCAGCCAAAACAAGGTGTAACCTATTGAAAATAAATGGCTCTTGACAGAAAACCGCGCTCGCCGGCCGTGGCCGGGAGCGCCGATTTGACCTTCGGCGCGAGGCCACGGAAAAGACAACGCGTTCAAGCCCGAGGAAAGCCGACCCATGACCCCGTTCTCCGCCATCCGCGCCCGCGCCGAGGCGCGCAAGGGCGGCCCCGACAAGCTCGCCGCGCTCCTGCCGCGAGGCCCCCGATCGCGAAGCGCTGAGACGGCTCCCCGACGACCGGGCGCTCGCCGAGATGACCAAACGCGTCTTCTCCGCCGGCTTCGCCTGGAGCGTGATCGAGGCGAAGTGGCCGGGCTTCGAGGAGGCGTTTCAGGGCTTCGTCCCGGCGCGGCTCGCCTTCGAGCCGGACGACTACTGGGACGGCCTCGTTGCGGGACACGCGCATCGTCCGCAACGGCGCGAAAATCCGGTCGGTGCGCAGGAACGCCGCCTTCGTCCAGGCGATCGCCAGGGAGCACGGCGGCTTCGGCGCGTTTCTGGCGGGCTGGCCGTCGTCGGACGAGATCGGCCTCCTCGACCTCCTCGCCAAGCGAGGCGACCGGCTCGGCGGCATGTCGGGCCAGATGTTCCTTCGCTTCGTCGGCTGGGACGGCTTCACGACCTCGACGCGACGTCGTCGCCTGCCTGCGCGACGCCGGCCTCGACATCGCGGCGGAGCCAAAGTCCAAGGGCGACCTTCAGCGGGTCCAGGCGCAGTTCAACGACTGGGCTGAGGAGACCGGCCTGCCCTACGTCCACCTGTCCCGGATCTGCGCCTGTTCGATCGGGGAAAACCACGGCGCGGCCGCGCGACCGGGACCGGCGGCTGAAGATCAAGCGCCTGACAGGATGCGCCGTCCGTGCCGGACCCTGGGACGCGCACAGAATTGACTTGCGGAACACAGCATGAACGGCTAGCGTACGTTCGTGATTTGTTTACGGCGCGCGGCGATTCTGTCTCAGGTTCGATCAGCCGTTCGAATCGCGTCGGGCCGTGCGGAGTGTTTCATGCTGACCAGGAAACAAAGCGAGTTGCTGCGCTTCATCCACGAGCGCCTGCAGGAGGACGGCGTTCCGCCCTCCTTCGACGAGATGAAGGACGCGCTCGATCTGCGCTCGAAATCGGGCATCCATCGCCTGATCATGGCGCTCGAGGAGCGCGGCTTCATCCGGCGCCTCGCCAACCGCGCCCGCGCGATCGAGGTGCTGCGCCTGCCGGAATCGGCGACGGTCGCCGCGCCGCGGCCGCAGAAATTCTCGCCGAGCGTCATCAACGGCGACCTCGGACGGCTGCGGACGCCGCCGCAGACGGCCGGTGCCGAGGCGCGCGCCCCGGTCATGGTGCCGCTGATGGGCCGCATCGCCGCCGGCACGCCGATCTCCGCGATCCAGACCCGCACCGACACGATCGCCATGCCGCCGGACTTCCTCGGGGCCGGCGACCATTTCGCCCTCGAGGTGCGCGGCGACTCGATGATCGAGGCCGGCATCTTCGAGAACGACATGGTGATCATCCGCAAGCAGGACACCGCCGAGACCGGCGACATCGTCGTGGCGCTGATCGACGACGAGGAGGCGACGCTGAAGCGGCTGCGCAAGCGCGGCGCCTCGATCGCGCTCGAAGCGGCCAATCCGGCCTACGAGACGCGGATCTTCGGACCCGACCGGGTGCGCGTCCAGGGCAAGATGGTGAGCCTGTTCCGGCGCTATTGAGCGCGTCGCGGAGGCGGGCGGCTCGGGATCGGTCCGCTCCGCAGGGACCCGGAAGGTGCGGCGGAACCGGGTCCCCGGCGGAGCGTTCGATCGTACGGCGTCGCCGTTCGACGGTTTCGACGTTACGCCGGCCGCGCGGCTATTGCAATCGTTTATGCTTTGATTGAATGGACTAATGCCGTTTACCTCAATAAGCATAGTTAAGCGTGACAACAAAATCGAAGCCAAGACGGGTTAAGCCTGACCCAAAGCCGTGCAATCCGTTCCAGTCTGGTTAACTCGTTTTTGTTAAACTCATCGACGAGCCGCGCGAAACCGTTCGCCTGTTGACGCCGTCCGGACCGCTCTTGCGTCCCGGCGGCCCTACGCCACACAGGATTCTGTCATACGGAGGTGATTCGTGGCCGCAGAGGCGCCGTTTCGCAGCGATTTCGAGTCCGACCGGGCGAGCGGCGAGCCCGCCTTCACGGTCGATCTCGACGGGTTCGAGGGTCCGCTCGACCTGCTGCTGGAGCTCGCCCGGCGGCAGAAGGTCGACCTGGCCCGCATCTCCGTCCTGGCGCTCGCCGAGCAATATCTCCTCTTCGTCGAGGCCGCGCGCAAGCAGCGGCTCGAACTCGCGGCCGACTATCTGGTCATGGCGGCCTGGCTCGCCTACCTGAAGTCGCGCCTGCTGCTGCCGGCCCCGCCGCAGGCGGCCGAGCCCGACGCCTCCGAACTCGCCGACGCGCTCGCGCAGCGGCTCCGCAAGCTCGAGGCGATCCGCAAGGCGGCCGGGCTGCTGTTCGAACCGCACGCGCCTCGGCCGCGACGTCTTCGCCCGCGGCGAGCCGGAGGCCGTCGAGGTCGCCCGGCGCTCGCACTAGGAGGCGAACCTCTACGATCTGCTCTCGGCCTACGCGCGGCAGGCGCAGAAGCACGCGCGCGCCCGCGTGCGCTTCAAGGCGCGCGAGGTCTGGTCGCTCGCCGAGGCGCGCGAGGCGCTGGCGCGCCTGGTCGGCCTGAGCCTCGACTGGACCGCGTTCGACGACTGGCTGCTCGAGGCCTGCGTCGACCCGAAGATGCGCCGCACCGCCCGCGCCTCGTCGTTCTCCGCCTCGCTCGAACTGGTCCGCGAGGGAAAGATCGAGATCCGGCAGGACAAGACCTTCGCGCCGATCTGGATTCGCCCCGCCGCGCGCCGCCGAGCCGACGGCGCCGCATGACGACAGCCTGCCAAACGAGGAAAGAGGCACGCATGGCCCGCATGAGGCCGGAAGCAACGTCGCCCAATTGTTCGACGCGCTCGCCGCCGCGCGCGACGCCGGAGGACGTGCGCATCGCCGAGGCGATGGTGTTCGCCTCCGCCGAGCCGCTGGACGAGGCCGCGATCGCCGCGCGGCTCTCCGACGGCGCCGACGTCGGGGCGGTCATGGCGGAGCTGCAGCGCCTCTACGCCGGCCGCGGCGTCAATCTCGTCCGCGTCGCGCGGCGCTGGACGTTCCGCACGGCCGAGGACCTCTCCTGGCTGCTCGCCCGCGAGGACCAGGACAAGCGCAAGCTGTCCCGCGCCGCGATCGAGACGCTGGCGATCGTCGCCTATCATCAGCCGGTCACCCGCGCCGACATCGAGGAGATCCGCGGCGTCGCGGTCTCCAAGGGCGCGCTCGACGTGCTGATGGAGGCGGGCTGGGTGCGCATGCGCGGCCGGCGCAAGGCGCCGGGCCGGCCGATCACCTACGGCACGACGACCGAATTCCTCATCCATTTCGGCCTCGACGCGATCGGCGACCTGCCCGGCCTCGACGAACTGCAGGCCGCGGGCCTGTTCGACGGCAAGCTGCCGGCCGGCTTCGGCGTCCCGCAGCCGAGCGACGAGCCGGCGCTGCGGGCCGACGAGGAGCCGCTCGACGACGCCGGGCCGCTGGAGCAGGTCTGGGGGCCGGTCCCGCCCGACGAGACGGCCTGACGCTGCGGACCGGCGTCGTCACGAAAGCGCCGGAAACGCGGAGAAATGTGCAGCCGACGACTTCCCTGGAGAGATCATGGCTTCGAGACTGCTCGCCGGCGCCGCCGTTTGCCTCGCGCTCGGCGGGCCCGCTGGCGCCGCGCGCCTCGGCGGCCCCGCTCGCGTCCCATCGCGCGGCCTACGAAATTTCGCTGATCGATCCGGACTCTCCGCCGCCTCGGATCGGTCCAGACGCCGGTCGCCGCGTCCGGGCTGATCGCCTACGAGTTTCGCGGCTCGGCCTGCGACGGCTACACCTCGAACTTCCGCCAGATGACCGAGATGCAGCGCAGCGAGGGCGACCCGATCGCCATGGACATCAACGCCACCTCGTTCGAGGACGGCGACGGCGCGTCGATGCGGTTCCAGATCGACACCAAGGGCGTTCAGGACACGCCGCCGGTCGCGGGCACCGCGACCCGCGGCGCGAACGACGACCTCAAGGTCGAGCTGACGCAAGCCGGACGCGAAGACGATCGACATTCGGCCACGACATCCTGTTTCCGACCCAGCACATCGAGCGCATGATCGACGGCGGCCAAGAGCGGCGGCGGGGTCGTGCAGGCGCGCGTCTACGACGGCTCGGACACGGGCAAGAAGATCTACGCCACCCTGGCCGTGATCGGCAAGGAGGCGACCAAGCCGAGCGCCGGACTCCAGCAACGCGGCCGCGCTCAAGGACGTCCGCCGCTGGCCGGTCGTGGTCTCCTATTTCGACGAGGCGTCCAAGGACTCGCCGCCGGAATATACGCTGTCCTTCGACCTCTACGAGAACGGCGTGTCCGGCAGGCTCAAGCTCGACTACGGCGCGTTCGCGCTCAGCGCCCAGCTCGCGAGCTCGAAATCCTGCCGACCCCGGCCTGCGCCAGAGCCGTAGCGGCCGGAACCCAGTACCGCGGCCGCCTCAGCGCTTGGGCCGCCCGCGCGAAAGGCGAGGCCGCGCTCGACCGCCGCCGCGCCGAACTTGTCGCGCAAGGCCGCGATCGCCGCCTCGCGCGCGTTTCTCGCGACCGGAGTCGCCCTCGAGGAGATCGGCGTCGTCGGCCGCCGCGGCCGGGCGCGAGATCGGTCGCCGCGACGCCGATCAGCCGATAGGCCGCCCTTCCGGCTGCGCCTCGAGCAGCGCGCGCGCGGCGGCGAACAGCCGCGGCGCAAGCTGGGTCGGACGCAGACCCGCGCGGCTGCGGGTGCGCAGGCTGAAATCGGGCAGGCGCAGCTTCAGCGTCACGCCGCGACGCCGCAAGCCCCGCCTTGCGCAGCCGCGCCGGCGACCCGGTCGCAATGGCCGAGCAGCACGCGCGTCAGTTCGTCGCGGTCGCCGACGTCGACGTCGAAGGTCGTCTCGCTGGAAATGCTCTTCGTCTCGCGATCCGGGCTGACGCGGCGCTCGTCGATCCCCTGCGCGAGCCGCCACAGCCGCCGGCCGTCGTCGCCGAGCCGCGCCGCCGCCGTCCCTTCGTCGACCCGCTGCAGGTCGCCGATCATCCGGAAGCCGAGCCGCTCCAGCTTCCGCTCGCCCGCCTTGCCGACGCCCCAAAGCCGACCGACGCTCTGCGGCGCGAGCCAGGCCTTCGCCTCCTCGCGGCCGATGAGCGCAAAGCCGCGCGGCTTGTCGAGGTCCGAGGCCATCTTCGCCAGGAACTTGCAGTAGCTGAGGCCGACCGAGACGGTGACGCCGACCTCGCGCTCGATCCGCCGGGCGAAGCGCGCGAGCGTCTCGGCCGCGCCGGCGCCGTTCGCCCCCTCGCAGCCGGTAAGGTCGAGAAAGGCCTCGTCGATCGACAGCGGCTCGACCAGCGGCGTCAGCCCCTGCATGCGCGCGCGGATCTCGCGGCCGACGCGCGCGTATTTCGCCATGTCGGGCGGCAGGACGATGGCGTGCGGGACAGAGCGCCCGCGCCCGCGCCATCGGCATCGCCGAGCGCACGCCGAAGGTGCGCGCGAGATAGCAGCAGGTCGAGACGACGCCGCGCGGCCCGCCCCGCCGACGATCAGCGGCTTGTCGTCGAGGGCCGGATCGTCGCGCTTCTCGACCGAGGCGTAGAAGGCGTCGCAGTCGACATGGGCGACGTCCAGTCCGGCGGCCGCGTCGAGGTCGACGGCCGCGGCGAGCCGCAGCGCGGGCAGCGCGCCGCCTCGCCGCGACGCGCCGGGCGAGGCAGTCGCGGCAGAGGACCGGCCGCTGCGCCGCCGCTCACGGCTCGGCCGCCGGCGGCGGCCGCGAAGCGCCTCGAGCGCCCGCATCACGGCCTCGGGCCGCCGAGCCCTGCTCGGCGGCGAAGGCGACGAGCAGCCGCTCGTCGCGCGCGAGATAGTCGAGGACGGCGGCGAGGAATCCCGGGATCGGCGGCGGCCCGCCGCAGATTGTGCGGCCCGAGGCCGGACACCGCGAGGAACCGCTCGAGCCGCGCCTCGTCGGCGGCGAGGAAAGCCGAGCGCCTCGATCGCCAGGTCCGTCCGGCGGCCTCGACGGCCTGTGGATGACCGATCTTCCCGTGTCCCGCGCATGGTCCAATTGTCCTTTCGTCAAGGTCTATGGGTTAATGTCGCTCGCAAGCCGCCGCCCGAGTTCCGCTGGAAGCCCGCCATGGCGAAGACCGTGCTGATCGTAGAAGACAACGAGCTCAACATGAAGCTCTTCAACGACCTCGTCGAGACGCGGGGCCGCAAGATTGTGCAGACCCGCAGCGGCATCGAGGCGGTGGAACTCGCGCGCCGGCACCATCCCGACCTGATCCTGATGGACATCCAGCTGCCCGAGGTGTCCGGCCTCGAGGTGACGCAATGGTTGAAGGACGACGAGGAGCTGCGGCACATCCCGGTCATCGCCATCACCGCCTTCGCCATGAAGGGCGACGAGGAGAAGATTCTGCGCGGCGGATGCGAGGCTTATCTGTCGAAGCCGATCTCGGTCGCGAAGTTCTTCGAGACGATCGACCATTTCCTCGGGGCGCCGGCCAAGGCGTGACGGCGCGGCGAGCGCGGTTTTCGCGAATCGCCCCTTTGTTTTCAAGTACTTAGACCCGGTTTTGACCGATTCTGGAGTCAGCGTCCCAGTCTTTTCAAAGGGTTAGCGCCGGACGCGGATTCCACCCGGCCACGCGAGGCCGGCCCCGAAGGCGACCGCCTGACGACCAATCCAACGAGCAGAGCGGCTTGAAGGGACGTTCGGCCCGGCGCGTCACAGCCTCCCGAGCGTGGCCACGATCGCGGCAAGCTCGGCGCGGGCCTCCTCAAGGTCCAACGGCTCGGGCGGGCGGATGGCGGCGATAGCCGCTTCGGCGCGGCGCGCGCTCTCGCCGGCGAGCGGCGGCGTGACCGACGCGACGGCGCGGGCCTCGTCGAGATTGCCGTTGCAGTGGAGCGCGACGTCGAGGCCGGCCGCGAAGATCGCCTCCGCGCGCGATCCTCGAAGCGCGCCGGTGAGCGCCTTCATCGACACGTCGTCGCTCATGATCAGGCCGGAAAAGCCGATCGTCGCCGCGCATCGACCTCCTCGACGACGACGCGCGAAGCGGTGGCGGGGTGGTCGGGGTCGAGCGCCCGGTAGACGACATGGGCGGTCATCGCCATCGGCAGGTCGGCAAGCGCCCTGAACGGCGCGAAGTCGCGCTCGAGAGCTTCGCGCGGGCGCCTCGACCACCGGCAGTTCGTGGTGGCTGTCGGCCCGCGCCCGGCCGTGGCCGGGCATGTGCTTGATCACCGGCGCGACGCCGCCCGCGATCAGCCCCTCGGCGAAGGCGCGGCCGAGCGCGGCGACCCGCGCCGGGATTCGGACCAGGCGCGCGCGCCGATCACGGCGTGGGCGCCGGGCTCGGCGACGTCGAGCACCGGGCGCGCAGTCGACGGTGATCCCCACCTCGCGCGAGGTCGTGGGCGATCAGGCGGCCGATCAGCCGCGCCGCGGCGTCCGCGAGCTCCGGGCGCGAACATGGTCGCCGATCCGCCCGGCGGCGGGATAGGCCGGCCAGTTCGGCGGCCCCATCCGCTGCACGCGCCCGCCCTCCTGGTCGATCAGCACCGGCGCGTCCGGCGCGCCCGACGCATTCGCGGAAGTCCGCGTCAGCGCCCGGAGCTGGTCGCGGTCCGCGACGTTGCGCTTGAACAGGATCAGGCCCCACGGGTCGGCTTCGCGCAGAAACGCGCGCTCCTCGGGCGTCAGCGCGAGGCCGGCGCAGCCGGCGATGAAGGCCTTGGGCATGGGAGACTCCGTCGGAAACGAGGCGCGCAGGGCCAAGCGTACCGTACCCAGCTTCAGCTTGGGAATCGGAGTTGCGGGCCGGACGGGACATTGACGCGGGAAGCCGTCGCCAAAGGCTCTGCGGCGAGCGGCTCATGCCACGCGGGTTGCGATGGTCCAGGCGCCCCATCGGCGGTTCGCGGTTTCCTTCCCGGGCAAGGCTCGGAAGGCGCCTCACTTCGCCACGAAGCACTGGCCGCCGTCGCCCTTGACCCGGGCGCAGAGCGATGCGGCGTCGGCCTTCGACAGGCCGGTCACCCGGACGCGGTAGATCGTGTCGCCGTTGACGGTCGCCTTGTGGACGCCGAGCGCCGACCCGCCGAGGGCGGAAGCGTATTTCTCGTTGAGCTTCGACACCACGCCCTTGGCTTCGGCCTCGGACCGGGGCGCGGCGAGCTGGACCGCCCAGCCGCCCGACGAGGCGGCGGCCGGCTCGGCCGCTGCTGGCGCCGCAGGCTCCGCCGCCGCTTCCTGCGGCTTCGGTCTTGGCCGGCTTCTCGGGCTTCGCCGTGGCCGGCTCGCCGCGCTCCGCCGCGCCGCCCGGAGCGGTGGTGTCGGTCTTGGCGACGACGACGCGCGCCGAGGATTTCGGCGGGAGCTTGGTCGGCAGTTCGATCTTCGGCGTCGAGGCTTGCGCGCTGGCGGCGTCGGCCGGCGTCTTGGCGGCGGGCTTCGGCGGCGCCTCGGCGGTTGCTGGACGCGGCGTCTGGCTCGCCGCTCGCGTCGGCGGCCGAACGCCGGGATCGGCGTTCCGTCGGGGCGCAGGGAGATCGTGCGCACCGGCTTCGGCTCGGGGAACGGGGGAGCGCCGCCCGGCGCCGGCTGGGGCGGCGTGACGACCACCGGCGTGTCGACGGTCCCGCGCACGACCGGTCCGCCGGAAGCGGCGGCCGCGGCCGACGCAGCGGGCGGCGGCGTGCGGTCTGGGCGTTCAGATCGACCGGCTGCTCCTCGTTGTTGACGACCTTGACCTTGTTGGCCTGCGTATTGTCCTTGAGCAGATTTGCGCCGGCGTCGCTCGAGGTCGAGACGGTCGCGTCGCTCGGCGGCTGCACCTTGGTCGGCCCTTCGGCGGCGGCGATGAACGGCGGCGTCTTCGAGATGCCGGGCAGGCCGCCCCTCAGGGCGAAAACCGCGCCGATCATCGCGACGCCGGCGATGGCGAGCGCGGAGACCGTCCAGAGCCAACGGCTCGAGCGGCGCGGCGCGGGCCGAGCCGCGGCGAATTCGCGAAGCGTCGAGGGCTCCTCCGGCGCGTCGACGGCTCGGCGTACCCGGCGACGTCCGCATCTTCGGCCTCGCGATCGGTCGCGTCGTCGAACGCCGGGCGCAGCGCGCCGGCCTCGAGCGGCGGCGCGGTCACGGCCGCGGGACGGCGCGGGCGCGGCACGACCGGCGGGGCGCCGACCCGGCGGCGGCGCGGCTCGGCGCGCTTTCGGCCGCGAAGCCTCGACCAGCCGCGCAAGCTCGGCTAGCGGATCCTCGCACGCCGGACGGCGCGCCCGGCGGCGCGCAGCCGCCTCTCAAAGTCGTCAAGATCGATATCGACGGCCGCACGGGCCCCGGAAACGCTCATGTTACCCTCGCAACTCGCATGACCCGGCGGCCGCGCTTTATGCCCGGCGTCACGGAAAGGGCCGCTAACGCATCTCTTCGGGGGCGGTAACCCCCAAGATTGACAGCGCGGAGGCCAAAACAAGGCCGACCGAAGCCACCAAGCCCAATCGCGCATACGACGAGTTTCGATCCTTTTCATTAACGAAACGCAAATCCTTCAGATCCTTGCCCCGATTCCAGTGGGCGTGGAACCGGGTCGCCAGGTCGTGGGCGTAGAATGCGACGCGATGGGGTTCGTGCGCCTCGGCCGCCTGAAGCACCGTCCGCGGATATTGCGCCATGGCGCGGACGAGGTCCCGCTCGCCCTCGTCGGTGAGCAGCGCAAAGTCGGCGCCGGCGAGCGCGGCCGGATCGAGGTCGATCTCGGGAAAGATGACGGCGCCCTGCCGGAGCACGCTCCGCGCCCGGGCGTGCGCGTACTGGACGTAGAACACCGGATTGTCCTGGCTCTGCTCGATCACCTTGGCGAGGTCGAAGTCGAGCGGCGCGTCGTTCTTGCGCATCAGCATGATGAAGCGCACGGCGTCCGGGCCGACTTCGTCCACCACTTCACGAAGCGTCACGAAGTCGCCGGAACGCTTCGACATTTTAACCTGCTCGCCCGCCCGCATCAGGCGCACGAGCTGGCACAGGCGGACCTCGAGCCTGGCTTTGCCGCCCGAGAGCGCCGCGACCGCCGCCTGCATCCGCCGGACGTAGCCGCCGTGGTCGGCGCCCCAAACGTCGACCAGGGTCAGAAAGCCCCGGTCGATCTTGGTCTTGTGATAGGCGATGTCGCTGGCGAAATAGGTGTAGCTGCCGTCGGACTTGATCAGCGGCCGGTCGACGTCGTCGCCGAAACCGGTCGAGCGGAACAGCGTCTGCTCTCGGTCCTCCCAGTCCTCCGCCGGGGCGCCCTTGGGCGGCTCCAGGCGGCCCTCGTAGATGAGGCCTTTTGCGCGCAAGGCGTCGATCGCCTCCCTGACCCGATCCGGGGCGCCGTCGACGCCGGTCAGCTCACGCTCGGAGGCGAAAACTTCGTGGGTGATGTTGAGCGCGGCCAGATCGTCGCGAATCAGCGCCATCATCGCGTCGATGGCGCGCTTGCGCACGACCGGCAGCCAGTCCGATTCGGGCTTGTCTCTCAGCCCGTCGCCGAACTCGTCCTTCAGCGCCTCGCCGACCGGCTTCAGATAGTCGCCGGGATAGAGGCCCTCGGGGATCGCCCCGATCGCCTCGCCGAGCGCCTCGCGGTAGCGCAGAAAGGCGGAGCGGGCCAGCACGTTCACCTGCGCGCCGGCGTCATTGATGTAATATTCCCGCGTCGCCGGCCGGCCGGCGAAGTCGAGCAGGCTCGCGAGGGCGTCGCCGAACACGGCGCCCGCGCGCGTGCCCGACATGCATCGGGCCGGTCGGATTGGCGCTGACATATTCGACGTTGACCGGGCCGGCAGCATCCGGCGCGCCCGCGCCGAACGCCGTCCCCGCCGTGAGAACGGTCCTCAAGACCTTCTCGTAAACCTCTGGTTTCAGGACAATATTGATGAAATCCGGGGCCGGCGACCTCCGCCTTTGCCACGTCCGGCTCGGCTCGCGAGATCGGCGGCGAGGCGCTCGGCGAGCGCGCGCGCGGTCGAGCCTGCGGCCTTCGCCTCCTTGGCGTAGACCATCGCCGCGTTGGTCGAGAGGTCGCCATGGGCGGAGTCGCGCGGCGGCTCGACGACGAAACGATTGAGGTCGAGGCCCTCCGGCAAGTGCGCCGGCCGCGATCCGCTTCTCGATCAGGCCGGCCACGCGCGCCTGGAAGTCCGCAAAAACGTTCATCTTTATTGCCGTTATCTCGCTGAGCGCGGCGACCTGTGGCGGCGCTCGCCGAGCGCGCCGACGCCGTCCATAGGGCGTCCAAGAGAACGCCCGTCCCGGGGGCTATGGACCGCGTCCGCAGGGCCAAACGGCGCGTCTATCGCAAGTCCGTGGGCCCGTCAAAAAGGCGGGCGTGCTCGTGAATGGCGAAGCGGTCGGTCATGCCGGCGATATAGTCGGCGACCGCGCGCGCCCGGTCTCCAGCCGCGGCCTTGGCTGACCAGTCGGGCGGCATCAGGGACGGGTCGGCGAGGTAAGCCGAGAACAGCCGGCGGACGATGGCGTCGGCCTTGTTCCGCACCACCCGCACCTCAGGATGGCGGTACATATGGGAAAAGAGGAAGGCTTTGACGTCCCGGTCGGCCGCCTCGAACGGCGCCGAGAGCGCAACGAGCGTCCGGCCCGCCGCGGCGACCGCCTCCGGGCTCGCGACCCTCGCCTCCTCGATCCGCCGGCGGCTCTCGCCGATCGCGTCCTCGATGAACCGGGTGATGACGCGACGGGTCAGCTCGTGGATGACGCGGGCCGCTTCGAGTCCCGGATGGAAGCGTCGATCTCCGCCAGAACCCCCGCGACGAACGGAACGGCGGCGCGGATCTCGGAAAGCGGGAACAGGCCCGCCCGGAGGCCGTCGTCGATGTCGTGGGCGTCGTAGGCGATGTCGTCGGCGAGCGCCGCCGCCTGCGCCTCGAGGCTGGCGTAAAGGGCGAGGTCGAGCGGCTGGCGCCGGTCGTAGGCCAGGATCGCTTCCGACACGCCGCGCGCACGGTAGCGCGGGGTCGGGCGCCCGGAGGCGTCGAGGAGCGGTCCGTTGTGCTTGACAAGGCCGGCGACCGTCGTCTGCGTCAGGTTCAGGCCGTCGAACTCGGCGTAGCGGCGCTCGAGCTCGGCGACAATGCGCAGGGCATGGCTGTTGTGGTCGAAGCCGCCGTGCGCGGCCATGCAGGCGTCGAGCGCGTCCTCGCCGGTGTGGCCGAACGGGGTGTGGCCGAGATCGTGGCCGAGCGCGACCGCCTCGGCGAGGTCGTCGTCGATCCGAAGCGCGCGGGCGAGCGCGCGGGCGATCTGCGCCACCTCGATCGTGTGGGTGAGGCGGGTGCGGAAATGGTCGCCCTCGTGGTGGACGAACACCTGCGTCTTATGGGCGAGGCGGCGGAAGGCGGTCGAATGGACGATGCGGTCGCGGTCGCGCTGGAATTCGGTGCGGGTCGGCGACGGCGGCTCGACGACGAGGCGGCGCGCCCGCGCCGGGTCGGCGGCATAAGGGGCGCGGGCCGCTCGTCCGTCGTCATGACCCATGAGTCTCCCCGGCGTTGCGCTTTCGCTCAACCTGCATATCTTAGCCGGACGAAGTCTTGAAGCCGCCCGCATTGATAGTCCCTTCTCCCTATTCACGGGGAGAAGGTTAGGATGAGGGGTCGGGCGAGTCGCCGCAGACGCCCGTCTATCGGCGGGCGATGCCCTCTCCCCGCGAGCGGGGCGAGGGGTTTGTTTAGAAAGAGGGCCACCGATGAGCGAAGCCGCCGTTTCCGACGCCGTCACCATCAGCGCCAGCGCCGCCCGGCGGCTGAACACGATCCTCAAGGGCGAGGCGGGCGCGGCTTTGCGCATCTCCGTCAAGGGCGGCGGATGCTCAGGGTTCCAGTACACCTACGATATCGACCGCGCGCGCGCCGACGACGACTTCGTCGCGACCCGCGACGGGGCGACGGTGGTGATCGACCCGGTGTCGCTGGAAATCATGAAGGGCGCGGAGGTCGACTTCGTCGACGACCTGATGGGCCAGTCGTTCCAGATCAAGAACCCGAACGCGACCGCCTCGTGCGGCTGCGGGGTGAGCTTTTCGGTTTAGGCGATCAATCGGGGGGTCGGCGTCTCGCCGCCCATAGCGCGTTCCGAAATCCGCTCACCCCTATGGAGCGCGAGACGCGCTCCCTCCTGGCGCTCGCTCAGCCCCGCATGAAACCCAATCTCTCTGCCGGCGTTATGTCCGGGCGTCGCTTCGACGCCGCCATTCCCTCGCCTGAACGGAGCGTGACATGCCCCCTGAACATGAGACACGAAGCCTATCCGGCCAGGTGACCGACGTTTTCGCCCATCGCTTCGTGGTCAAGACCGGGAAAGGAAAGGTTCTCGCCGATCTCGGACCCAAGGGGGCCGAACGTGTTCCCCTCAAGGAGGGCGATCGCGTCGACCTGATCGGCGACATGAAGCCGTCGGAGTTGAAGGTTCACAGCATCGCAAAAAACGGAGCGCGGCCGGTCCTCGTCGATCATCCCGGGAAGCCGCATCCGCATCCCCACGACCTCGAGGAGGCGGATCCGAAACCCGCGCTCAGAACGGCCGAAGCCAACGGCCTCACGATCGTCGGCGAACCGCGCCGCAAGCCGAAGCATTTCGAAATTCTCGGCCGCAATCCGGCGGGAGAATTGTTCGAATTGCACATCGAACTCGACGGCGTGCTGCGCAAGATGCGTTCGGTGAACGAAGACGATCCGAAATGGGCGCCGGAGTTCAAGGTCGGGCGTTAAGGCTCGGGCCGACATCATGACGCAGCGGCAGACGGCTGCCGCCGAAGCTCGGGAGGTTTGGATGGAGGGCGTCAGCGCCGCTTGGCTCTATCCGATCATCCTCGTCGCCGGAGCCCTGCAGGCATGGGGCCCGCCGATGAACGGCGCCTTGCGGGATGCTCTGACCAACCCGTGGCTGGCCAGCCTCGTCTCGTTCCTGCCGGTCGTCGCCCTTCTGGGGGTGCTGTGTTTCTGTCTTCCGCGCCCCTTGCCGACGGTCGCGGGCGTCAGCGCAATGCCGTGGTGGGCGCCGCTCGGCGGCGTCATCGGCGCCTTCGCGGTGATCGCCGGGCTCCTGTTCGTAAACAAGGTCGGCGCCGGCGCCTTCGCCGGCCTGACGATCACCGCCAACATCCTCATGTCGCTCGTCATCGACCATTTTGGACTGTTTGGCGTGCAACAGCACTCGATCAGCCCCGGTCGCGCGATCGGGGCCGTCCTGATGGTGGCCGGGATCGTCGCCATCTCGAAGTTCTAGCGCGCGACGCCCTGCGGACGAGCCGCCACGCGAAAATTATCGCGTCGGGCCTCCGCCAGGGCCGCCGAAGCCGCCGGGCCCGAGTGGACCGCCAAAGCCGCCCGGACCGCCGAACCCGCCGAATCCGCCGCCCGGCTGGAGGGCGGGCAGGCCGCCCGGGAGGCCCGAGCCAGCCGGGCCGGTCTGCCCGCCGATCGCGCCGCCCGGCCGCATCAACCCGCCGGGTCCGTTCATCCCGCCCTGTGATCCCGCGCCGGGGGCGCCCGGCCCGTTCATGCCGCCGCCGCCTTTGACGCCGCCGCCCGGACCGCGCGACCCGCCCGGCGGGCTGAAATCGCCATGTCCGTTGGGATACGACACCGCACGCGCGATCAGCGCGCCGTTCGTCCCGATCTCGCCGTTGATCACGACATGCTGGCCGCCCGGGGTGAGCGGGCCGGCGCCCTCGACCCGAGCGCCCGCGGCGGTGGTGAGAACGCCGTTGCGCTCGCTGACCCAGGTCTCGACCGACACCCGCTGCACGTCGCCGATGGCGACGACCGTATCGAGCTTGACCTCGCGGGCGGCGAAGACGCCGTTCTCCATGGCGCCCCGCACGATCACGCGCTCGCCGACCACTCCGGCGCCGGCGCCGGTCAAGCGCTGGCCGCCGATCCGGAACGCCGCGTCGTCGGCTTCTATGAGGCCCGCGATCTGATCGGGACCGGCGGCGCGCTTCTCGATCAGGCTCGCGACGATGGTCTGGTCCGGCCGCCTGAGGCCGCTGACGGCGACCCGGTCGCCGACCCTCAGCGTCCTTGCCGCCTTGGCGCTCGGCGCAAGTACGCTCTGGCCGAGCACTTCGAGCCGGGCGCCCTCGATCCGGCCGATAGGCCCGACGACCTCGCTGACGATCACGATGCCGCCGGTCGTCCAGGTGCCGTCGCGCCGCTCGGCGACGAGCCGGGCGACCTGGCCGATCCGCATCGCGCCCGGCGCGGCGGGTTCGCCGTCGATCCGGATGCGCACGTCGGAGGGATAGGCGATCCGCTCACCGTTGACCCAGACGCTGCCGAACTTGCGGATCGTGCCGATGAAGCCGGTGCCGCCGATGCCGTTGTCGGCCGGCTTCAGGCCCGTGCCGCCGATGCCGTTGTCGCCGCCCGCCTTCGGCTTCTCGGCGGCGAACGCCCTCCCGCCGGCGATCAGCGCGAGGAGGCGCAGAACCTGCCGGCGGCTCAGCATGACGGGCGCGCTCAACGAGCGCCCCCGCGCGTTTCGTCCGAGGCGGGAGCCCCGTCCGTCGGGGGCCGCGACGCCTCGTCCTCGCGGTAGAGATAGACGCCGAAATTCCAGCGCCACGTCCCGCCCGGATCGTCGGAATAGGCCGTCTGGGCCTGGCGGTTGACGGTCTGCAGCGCCTCGGACGCGACCCGGCGCGACAGCGCCAGCATGGTCTCGGCCATGTCGCTGGACACGCCTTCGTAATGCACCGCGCGCTCGAAGTACGGCGGCTCGGCGGAAAGGACGTTCTCCACCGCCGCAGCGACGTGGTCGTGCAAGTTGCGGCCGAAATAATAGAGCTGACGGTCGTCGCCGGCGCGCGGGGCGAAGGCGGCCTCCTCCAGGCGGATGCGCCCCTCCCCGTCGATGGCGACCATGCCGCGGTCGAGCCATTCGTCGAGCACGGCGCGCGGACGGACGTCGCGCGTCACCGATTCGACCAGGTCCTCGTAGGTCGGCCCGTCGCCGGGGTCGCCCGCCCGGCGCAAGGGGCGCGGGTCGCCGGTCGCGTCGGTGTATTCCGGCGCGGCGACCCAGCGGGCGATGATCATGCTCGATCGCGACACGCTGGCCGGGACGAGCCGCACCGGCGCCCCCGCCCCGCGCAGGCGCCGCACCTCCTTGCGATGAATGCCGGTCAGGAGGCTCACCCGACTGTCCGTCTGCTCCTTGCCGGAGAGGGCGAAGTCGTACTCCGCGACGTTGACGTAGAGCTCGCGCAAAAGGTCGCTTAGCGCGGGGAAGGTCAGCCCGCAACGGATGAACAGCCGCACGAGCGGGCGCAGCAGGCGGGCGATCGGCGTCTGCAGGCGCGCGGCGTCGGGCGGCGGAGGGGCGGCGTCGGTCATCGCCGCATCCTATCGCAGCGTCACCGTGGGATTAAATCCCACAAACGTCGCGCTTAACGGGTTGACGTGGGAATTTTTCCCACGTAATTGAACGCACCCTCAACGTCATCGGAGCTTCCTTCATGGCAGTCAATCTCGGACGCCGCCCCGGCGTCGTTCTCCGGCCGCGCCCATCTCCTCGCGCTGCGCCGGTCGATCGTGGTCGCCGCCGCGGGAATCGCCATCTGGATCGCGCTGATCGGATCGTCGTCGTCCCATCCCGGCCGCGAAATGCCGTCGACCGACACCGGCGCGCCGTCCTGGACCTATCGCGGCGCGAGCGCCGTCGGACGTCCGCCCGCCCTCTTCGCCGCAGGCGCGATATTCATGCCTTCTATATTGAAATTCCGGGCGATGAGCTTATGAATACGAATAATCCTGACGATGACGTTCCGTATCATCCTGGCTGCTGTCGTTGTTCTTGATCCTGGTCGGATCGCGCGCCACGCTGATCGGCTTTGCCGGGAGCCCCGTTCCCTACATGGACGAGTGGGACGGCGACTGGGGCGCGCTGATCCGGCCCTGGCTCGACGGGACGCTGACGCTCGACTCGCTGACCGCGCCGTTCAACGAGCACCGCATCCTGTTCACCCGATTGCTGGTGCTCGCGATCTTCAATCTCGACCGGCTACTGGGACGTGACGCTGCAGATGATCGTCAACGCGATCCTCGGCGCCGCCATCCTGGTTCTCGTCGCCTTCGCGCTGGCGCGCGTGCTGTCGGGCCGATGGGCGCTCACCGCGATCCTCGCGGCTTGCCTCGTCAACGTCGCGCCGTTCGCCTTCGACAACATTCTGCTGGGCTTCAACACCCATTTCTATCTGCTGCCGGCCTTTTCGCTGATCGCCCTGTGGCTCGTCCGTCGACAGCCGGGCGTGGTCGGCGCGATGGGCGGCTGGCGCGCTCGTCGGCGCGGCCTCGTTCTTCTGCATGGCCTCCGGCGCGCTGACGCTCGCAGCGGTCGCGGCGACGCATGGCGCTCCAGATGGCCTGCGGCCGCCGGTACCGGCCTTCGCGAGGGGCTCGGAATCGCCGCGCTCGCTGGCGGCGACCGGCGCTCATGCTTGCCTTCGTCCCCCACGTTCCCGATTCCGACGCCTTTCGCGCCCGGTCGCCCAGCGAGTTCGCGTGGGCTTTGGGATGCTGGCGCAATGGCCGGCCGGAAGCGTTTTCGGCTGGCTCCTGCCCCTGCCCTCGGCTCTCTTCTGCTTCAAGGCGTCGCCGATCGGCCGGAGCTTGAAGGACCCGCGCTGGTTCAATATCGCGGTCGCTCGCCTGGGTCGGCGTGCAGATCGCCGCGCTCGCGGTCGGACGCGCGCAGGCCATCCCGCAAAGCCGATATTTCGATACGCTGGTTCTCGCGCTGACGCTCCACTTCGTCTCCCTCCTGTGGATGGTCGAGACGGGCGCGCTCGGCGAAAACCGCGGAGGGCGGCCGTCGATCGCGCTTGCCGCCTGGGTCGCGATCCTCGGCGTCACGCTGCCGCGCGCCGAGCGTCATCTGCCGCGCCAGATCGAGGCTTGGCGCGAAGACGGTGGAGACCGGCGGCGAAACCGTCCGCTTCTATCTGGCGACCGGCGACGCCTCGTTTCTCGCCGGCCGTCCCGGCGCGAGCATCCCCTACACGGACGCCCGCCGGCTCCGCGCTTATCTCGACGCGCCGGAGGCGCGCGCGGGGCTGCCGCCCGAACTCCTGTCCGAGCCTCCGCCCCATAATCGGGTCGAGACGCTGAAGCGGGATTTCCTCGGCTTCGCCCCGGCGGGATTCGGGCTCGGCGCCTCGATGCTGCTGGTCGCGCTGCTCTGGCGACGGTCGCACGAGGGGGGCCCGCGCATGGCGCCCGAGGCGCCGACGCGCGATGCGCGAACGGCCGGGCAAGCGCCGGCGTGACGGCGCTCAGCGGGCTCTTGAAACATCACTTAACACCGCGCTTGGCCGAGGATGTGTAAAGGGAACGGAAATGAGCCGAAGTAGCCCTGTTTATATCATCGATGATGATCCCATCATCGCCGAATCCATGCGAATGCTCCTGTCGACCGTCGGTTTCGATGCTCGAACCTATGGCTCTGCGCCAGCGTTCCTAAAGGATGCCGAGTTGTTTGGGTGCGGGTTTGGCCGCGGCTGCGTCGTCGCGGACGTCCACATGCCTGAAATGACCGGCATGGAATTGATGGCGAAGCTGAAACAGCTTTCCTTTCCGCCTCCGGTCATCCTCATGACGGGCGACAATGACGTTTCGCTGGCGTTTCAGGCCATGCGCGCTGGCGCCGTCGATTTTCTGCAAAAGCCGTTCAGCCCGGATCGCCTGATTGGCTCGGTGCGTCACGCATTGGCCGACGAAGAGGAGGAAGAGGCTCGAAAGGTAAAAAAGAGGATAGCTCGACATGGCTGGTTCATCTCCTGACGACGAAACGCGCGAGGTGGAAGCGCTTGTTCGAGCGGTCATGCCGCTGTTCGCCGGCAAACCCCTAAGCGTTCAGGGCGAGGCGCTGGCGAATTTGCTCGCCCTGTGGCTCTCGGGCCATGTGGTGGCGGACGATCCGAAAGCGACCGAAACGATGCGCAACGTTCTGCTCAATCTGCATGTGGGCGCGGTTCGCGAGCTGACGACGATCTTTTATCGCGAGCACGTCGAGCCGACCCTTGAGGGCGGTCAACGCGCCCGACGGGGTCGTAATGGTTTCGCCGACCCTGATCGCGAGCGCGTTGAGGTTGATCATTGGGCCCGAGGCCGAGCATGACGCCCGAAATGGCCGTCTTCGCCGCCGAGCCGCGCAATTCCACAAGCGGCGCTGTCCCCGACGCTGCGACCGATCGGAACGGCGTTCGAAGGGCCCTGGCGAACGCGGGCCGTGACAGCCTCTCACCGGATCGGCGGCGCGTACTGGATGCCGCCGTCGTTCCAAAGCTGGTTCAGGCCGCGCGGAATGGCGAGCGGCGATTTGACGCCGAGGTTGCGGTCGAACAACTCGCCGTAGTTGCCGACCGCGCGGATCACGTTCGCCGCCCAGGAATCGCCGAGGCCCAGGTCCGCGCCGAAATCGCCCGACGTGCCGACGAGCCGCATGACCTCGGGCTTCTGCGACCGCATCGCGTCGCCGAGCGTTGCGCTGGCTGACGCCGAGCTCCTCGGCGTCGACCATGGCGAAATGCACCCAGCGCACGATCTCGATCCAGTTCGGATCGTTCTGCCGCACCACCGGCCCGAGCGGCTCCTTGGAGATCACGTCCGGCAGAATGACGTGGTCGCGCGGATGCGAGAGCCGCTGCCGCAGCGCGTAGAGCTGCGACAGGTCGCTGGTCGCCACATTGCAGACGCCGGAATCATAGGCCTTGATCAGCTCGTCGGTCGATCGCACCGCGACCGTCTGCAGCGCCATATGGTTGGCGGCGAAGAAGTCGGCGAGGTTGTCGATGGTCGTCGTCCCGCTGAGCACGCAGACGCTCGCGCCATCGAGCTCGAGCGCCGAGGAGACGCGCATCGCGCGCGGCGCCATGAAGCCCTGGCCGTCGTAATAGGTGACGCCGACGAAGGCGAGCCCGTAGGAGACCTCGCGCCCCATGGTCCAGGTCGAGTTGCGCGACAGGACGTCGATCTTGCCGTCCTTCAGCGCCTGAAAGCGCGCCTCGGCGGTGAGCGGGACGAGCCGGAGATGGTTGGGGTCGCCGAAGATCGCCGCGGCGACCGCGCGGCAGAAATCGACGTCGAAGCCCGACCACTGGCCGCGCTCGTCGAGGTTGGAGAAGCCCGGCAGGCCCTCGTTGACGCCGCACTGGAGCGCGCCCCGCGCCTTGACCGCCGCAAGCGTCTGCGCCGAGGCGGCCGAATCCGGCGAGCACGAGCGCGGCCGCCGCAAGAGCCGCCGAGAGGCCGCGCCGAAACGCCACTCCGAGCCGCCTGCCCATGCCTGAAGCTCCATGAGGGGTCTTGAACCGTGGCAGATTAGCGGCAAGCGGCAGCGCCTGTCAGCAGGCAATGCGCCTCGAACCTCCGGCCCGGCGATTGCCGGACGTCGCGGCGCGCCTATAGTGGCCAGGGGGCGCTGAGCAGGAGCGGGCGGCCATGGCCGCGAGGAGATCGACGCCGTCCGCGCGCTTTTGACGTCGAAGCCGCGTCCGGTCGGCTGGGCCGAGCGGCGCGCGCGACTCGACGAGGTCGGCGCGGTCTGGCCGGTCGCCGGGGACGTCAGGCTCGAAGCCGTCGACGCGGGCGGCGCGCCAGGCGAGTTTTCGCTCGCGCCCGGGCAGCGATCCGTCGAAGGTTCTGCTGTTCTTCCACGGCGGCGGCTATTGCTCGGGCTCGATCGTCAGCCACCGGCGGATGGTCACCGAGGCCGGCCGCGCCTGCGGCGTCCGCACGCTGGCGGTCGGCTATCGGCTGGCGCCGGAGCACCCGTTTCCCGCCGCGCTCGACGATGCGGTCGCGCGCCTGGCGCTATCTGCGCGGGGTCGGGATCGAGGCCGGCCGGATCCTGGTCGGCGGCGACAGCGCCGGCGCCGGCCTGACGCTCGCCCTCATGCAGCATTTGCGCGCGGCGGGCGAGGCGCTGCCGGCCTGCGCCTGGCTCGTCTCGCCGTGGACGGACCTGACGATGTCGGGCGAGACGCTGATCGACCAAGGACGCGGACGATCCGCTGATCCACAAGGGCTATCTCGAGGAGCTGGCTGCGGCTTACGTTCCGGCCGGGATGGATCGCACGGGACCCGCGGCTTTCCCCGCTGTTCGCAAACCTGAGCGGCCTTCCGCCGCTCCTCGTGCAGGTCGGCTCAGAGGAAACGCTGCTCGCCGACGCGACGCGATTCGCCGAAGCCGCCGGCGCCGCCCGGGTCGCCGTCACGCTCGAGATCTGGCCGCACATGATCCATGCGTGGCCGGTGTGGAACGCGCGGCTCGAGCCGGGCCGGCGTGCGCTCGCCCATCTCGGCGCGTTCGTTCGCGGTCGCCTGTAGCCGCGAGCGCTGGTCGCGGCGCGAACGGGCGTACAGGCGACGAGCTATGGAACGCGCGCTCTATTACGCCCGCTCGCAGAGACAGGCGGCCGATGCGGCCATCGACCGCATCTCCGAGCGTCCGGTAGCGGCTGCCGAACTTCAGGCCAGTTCGCGCTCCGGCTCCGCAGCGACGGCGGGCGCCTTGATGTCGGCGAGCGAGTCGCAGGCCTCGCCGATCAGGATCTTCAGCTTCGGCAAAGCGTCGAGCGCGCGCGCTTCGGCGGAAGCGAGGCCGCGGTCGAAGTCGGACGGCAGCGGCTTGGTCTGGCTCATCAGGTCTCCGACATGCCACAGCCAGTCGCGCGCCGAGCGAACCGGCGCGACCACTTCGTCCATGCGGTCGCTGAGGCGGTCGTTCAAGCCGCCGCTGACCTCCATGGCGTAGGCGAGCCCCGTCACGAATTCGCACAGCGTGCGTGTGGCTCCGTACCGTGCGTACATGACATGATTGTCGATCATCAGCCGCAACCCTCCCTGTTCGCCTCCCGGACCGGAAGGCGAGAGCCAACGGGCGCGCGCCCTTTGCTTGAAGATTTGGGCGGCGGACCGAGGCAGGGACTGCGCAACTCGCACATGAACGCCGTGCGCAGCTTCCCTCAACGCCAATGCATACGGAAGAATTTCCGCTTCCGCAATGCGACTCGATGTCGCCGCCATATTCTTTCGTCTTATGGCGCGCCCGCCGTCGTCAGCGCCCAGCCGTCGCCCTGAAGCCAGACGTCCTCGGCCGCCGCCGGTCCGAAGCTGAGCCAGCGCACCCGCTCCGCGCCGCCGCGCTGGAAGGCCGCGTCGAGCCGTCGGCCCGAGTCTGCGCATCCTGCGCGCCCTCGCAGGCGATGAACACGACCGCCGCAAAGGAACCGCGCCGGCCAGGCGCCGCGCCTCTCCTCGCTCCCTCCGTCGCTTGCCCCATCGCTCCCCTCGTCTCGTCCGGACGGGGCCGAGCGATCTCGAGCATCGCGCCGGACGAATTCGCCGACTGCAGCGGAAACAGCAGGCGTCCGCCGGGTTTCAGCGCGTCGAGCCAGGCGCGGACCGGATGCGAGGCGGCGGCGTTGACGTAGATCGCGTCGGCCTTCGGCAGATCGCTCGCCGACGCCGGAGGCCGCGCGCAGCTCGACCTGGGGAAAACCCGCGAGGTTCTCGCGCGCCCGGTCGGCGATGTCGGGTTCGATCTCGTAGGCGACGACCCTGCCGGCCGGGCCGACGAGATGGGCGAGGATCGCGGTGTAATAGCCGGCCCCGGCGCCGATGTGCAGGACCGTCTCGCCCCCCTGGAGGGCGAGCGCCGCAAGGCATCGCGCGTGAAGCGACGGCTGGCCATTGTTGATTCCGCGCCGGGCGTCGATCGCCACCAGCACGTCGTCGTACAGCGGCAGCGACGTCGCGCTCGCCGCCCCCGCGACTGAACAGGCCGCCCGACACGCGCCACGGCGGCGGCCCGGAAAAATCCTCGCGCGGCACGGCGGCGTAGGCCGCCTCGACACGCGGGTCGGCGACCCCGGCGAGCCGCATGATCCGGGCGGCGTAGTCCCTGCGCAGCTTTAGCGAGCTGTGAAGCATGGACCTGTCCCGAAAAATTTCGCTCTGCGGCGCGGTTCCGCCATTTTCGCGCCGCCTCTCCGCCTCAGCTTGCCGCCCGCGCCTTCGAATGGCGCGACCATCACATGATCTGTTACGCCGACCGGGCTTCGGCAAGGCGTATTTCGCGACCCAACCAGGAGGACGACATGCCGACGATCAGCACGCGGGACGGGACCGAGATCTTCTACAAGGACTGGGGCCGCGGGCAGCCGGTCGTGTTCAGCCATGGCTGGCCGCTGACCTCCGACGCGTTCGAGGACCAGATGATGTTCCTGGCCGAGCCACGGCTATCGCTGCATCGCCCACGACCGTCGCGGTCACGGTCGTTCGAGCCAGCCGTGGGACGGCCACGACATGGATCATTACGCCAACGACCTCGCCGACCTCGCCGGCGCGCTCGAACCTGCGCGACGCCATCCATGTCGGCCATTCGACCGGCGGCGGCGAGGCCGTTCGCTATGTCGCCCGCCATGGCGCCCACAGGGTCGCCAAGCTCGTGCTGATCGGCGCCGTGCCGCCGATCATGGTGAAGACGCGAGGCCTATCCCGGCGGCCTGCCGATCGACGTCTTCGACGGCATCCGCAAGGCCGTCGCCGCCGACCGCTCGCAGTTCTTCAAGGAGTTGCCGACGGCGTTCTACGGCTTCAACCGGCCGGGCGCGAAGGTCAGCGAGGGCCTCGAGGATTCGTTCTGGCTCCAGGGCATGATGGGCGGGCTCAAGGCCGAATACGACTGCGTCAAGGCCTTCTCGGAGACCGACTTCACCGACGACCTGAAGGCCATCGCGGTCCCGACGCTGATCCTGCACGGCGACGCCGACCAGATCGTGCCGATCGACAATTCCGCGCGCCTTTCGGCGAAGCTGATCCGCAACGCGACGCTCAAGGTCTATCCCGGCGCGCCGCACGGCATGTGCTCGACCGAGAAGGACAAGGTCAACGCCGACCTGCTGGCGTTCATCCAGGGTTGAACCTCATCGACGCCGAGGCGGGCCGCGCTTCCCGCGCGTCTCCGCCGCCCAAGGGAGGACGCCTGTGAAGAGTTCGCGGAAGCGCGCGGCTATCGGCGCCGCTCTGCTGGGCCTGGCGACGGCGCCGGCCGAGGCCCGAATCACCGGCGTCGAGATCGGCAAGCGAGAGCCGGCGTTCGGCGGCCAGACGTTCGGCGCGGTCGGCGCCTACCAGCATCTCGTCGGCCGCGTCACGGGCGAACTGGACCCGGCCGACCCCGCCAACGCCATCATTCAGGACATCAACCTCGCGCCGCGCAACGCCCGCGGCATGGTCGAATACACGACGGACATCGAAATCCTGAAGCCCGACGACATTGCGCGCGGCAATCGCATGCTGTTCTTCGAGGTCAACAACCGCGGCAACAAGCTCGCGCTCTCCGCCTTCAACGAAGCGGTCGCCGGAGGCCTCGCCGACCGCAATCGCTTGTCCTCCCCGGGCGACGGATGGCTCATGCGCGCCGGTTACACGATGATCTGGTTCGGCTGGGAGATGGACGTGCGCCCCGGAATGAACCGCATCGGCATGGCCCCCGTGGTCGCCCGGCGAAGCGACGGATCAGCCGTTACGGGGATCGTTCGCTCCGAGATCGTCACGCCAGCGCCCGCCGCGAGCGTGCCGATCAGCCGAAGCCAGCAGGTGCTGACCTATCCGCCCGACAGCTACGACAGCTATCCGACGGCGAGCCTCGACAATGCGACCCCCTCCCCGGACGGCTTCCTGCCGACGCTCACAGTCCGGGCGCGCGAGCAGGACCCGCGCGAACCCATTCCCAACACGCAGTGGAGCTTTGGCGTCTGCGAACCGGGGGGGCCGGTCACGCCGGACGAGAAACACGTGTGTCTGAGCGGCGGATTCGAGCCCGGCCGGCTCTACGAACTGATCTATCGCGCCAAGGACCCGACTGTCGGCGGCCTCGGATACGCCGCGGCGCGCGACGTCGGCGCCTTCCTGCGCAATGCGGAGAAGGACGACGCCGGCGTTCCGAATCCGGTCTACCGGCCCGACAATCTGGCGATCATCGAAGGAAGCTCGCAGAGCGGGCGAATGATCCGCAGCTTGATCGCGCTCGGGTTCAATCGCGACGAGAATGGACGGCAGGTGTTCGACGGCGCCTTCCCCCATATCGGCGGCGGCCTGATGCCGCTGAACGTCCGGTTCGGCCAGCCCGTGCGGGCCTGGGGAGAGCAGACGGATCACCTCTATCCGGCCTACGATTTCCCCTTCGCCTACGCGCGCCAGTTCGACCCGCTGACCCAGAGAGCAGGCGGGCTGTTCGACCGATGCGCCGCGACCGGCGCCTGTCCGCGGCTCTTCCACGTGGCGACCGCGCTCGAAATGTGGGAGGGGCGACAGTCGCTCGGCCTCACCGATCCGCTCGGCCTCGTCGACGCTCCCGAACCGGCGAACGTCCGCACCTA
Source organism: uncultured Alphaproteobacteria bacterium (assembly GCA_963724785.1). GTDB lineage: Bacteria > Pseudomonadota > Alphaproteobacteria > Rhizobiales > Beijerinckiaceae > Roseiarcus. The sequence continues at coordinate 45,519 of CAVRWC010000025.1, forward strand.
CATCATGGCCAGCACGCAGCATGGCGCGGCCCCGCTGCCTTTGGCGACCCACGCTCCCTTCGGCAATTGCCAGGAGCAGCCCAATCCCAATCCGCAAGTCTGGACGATGCGGGCGCTGATGAGCGCGTTCACCGCCTGGGTGCGCGACAATGTAGCGCCGCCCCCGAGCGCCCGGCCGAGCATCGCGGACGGTACGCTCGTTCCGCCGGACCGCGTCCTTTTCCCCGAGATTCCGGCCAACGCCTACGGCGGCGTCGAGCGGCCGGCGGCCTCGCCGCTGAGGCTTTACGATCCGCTGCACGTTCTCGACTTCGGACCGCTCTATCGCGCCGAGGACACGAGCGGCGTGATCAGCCGTGAACCGCCCAGGACGCTGCCCGGAAGCTATGGCGTGCTCGAGATGCAGGTCGACGCCGACGGGAACGATCTGGCCGGCGTCCGGTCGGTGTTCCTTCAGGCGCCGATCGGCACATACACCGGATGGAACCTCGGCCGAAAGGATCGCTTCGAGAACGGCCTCTGCAACCTCCAGGGGAGCTTCATCCCCTTCGCCGAGACGAAATCCGAGCGCCTCGCGATCGGCGACCCGCGTCTCTCGCTGGAAGAGCGCTACCCGTCGAAAGAGGCCTATCTCGCCGTCTTCCGGAAGGCCGCCGACGATCTCGTCGCCAGGCGCTTCCTGCTGCCGGACGACGCGGCCCTCCTCATCGGCCGCGCCGAGAGCGAAGGGATCCGAAGCGCGCCCTAGGCTCGATGAGCGGCTCGGCCGGGAGGCGCGCCGACGTGTAAAGTCAGTCGGTCGCGATCGGCCGCCAAACGGGAGGACCCCATGCGCGAACTGGAAGGCGCCTGCGCCTGCGGCTACGTGCGATACCGGCTCCGGTCGAAGCCGATGTTCGTCCATTGCTGTCATTGCCGCGAATGCCAGCGTCAGACCGGCAGCGCCTTCGTCATCAACGCGCTGATCGAGACGGATCGCGTCGAGAAGGTCTCCGGTGAGACGGAAGCGGTTTCGACGCCGGCGGCAAGCGGCGTCCCCCAGATCGTTCATCGCTGCCCCGACTGCAAGGTCGCGGTCTGGAGCCATTACGGCGGGCGCGGGCAGTTGAGCTTCATTCGCGTCGGCGCGCTCGACGACCCCGCGGCGCTGCCCCCCGACATTCACATCTACACCCGCTCCAGGCTGCCATGGGTCGCCCTGCCCGCCGGCGTTCCCGCGGTCGAGGCCTATTACAACTCGAAAAAGCTATGGCCGGCCGAAAGCCTCGCTCGACGCAAGGCGCTGTTCGGCTGAGCCGACGAGGCGCCGTTCCCGGCCGGATGTCCACGATCGCGCTCGGGCGGCGGAAGCCGGAGAATTAAAGCGTTGGCGGGCGGCCTCGCGACGACCAGCCTTGTGCGCTTTTGCTCGATCGTTCCCCTCACGGGAGCGCCAAGTCGATGAGCGTGCTCGCCTTTGGCCCGGTGCGACGATTTACCCAATGGTCAAGCCGAAAAATATGCTGCATTGCAACAAAATGGCCGGTGCGGAGACGGCGGCTGTAAGGGCGGGAACTTCCGCGAGGCGCTGAATCATGTCGATAGTACCCCCAACCAATCGATCGAGACGGGCGACCCTGGCGCCGAAATATGCGCGTCTGCGGACAGTCCTTGAAACTTCGTCGAAGACCGTCGAGGGCGGCGGCAAGATCGCGCGCTCGGAGGTCGCAGACCTGCAGCGCCGGGCGATCGCCTCCCTTCAGGAATGCGCCGACGTCGCGCTCCGTCTCTCCGACTGTTTGGGCGACGCGGCGTGCCCGCGGGATATCACGTGCCTGCATCTCGGCGACTGGAACCGTTGCGACGCCTGCTTCGACGAGCAGGTCAGCAAGTTCTTCGATCAGGCCAGCAAGTTCATGACCGCGATCGCCGCCAGCGCCGAACCCGGGCCGCTAGTCTTGAGGAAGGGCGCCTTCGCCGAATCCAACTCCTGCGACGCCTTCCGCGAGCGCGCCGCGTCCTTCACCGACGCCCAGCAGCGGGTGTTCGAACTCCTGGTGACGGGCCTGCCCAACAAGCTGATCGCCTACGAGATCGGCGTGTCGGAGGCGACCATCAAGGCGCATGTCAGCGCGGTTCTGCGCAAGCTCAAGGTGAGAAGCCGGGCGCAGGCGATCGCGCTCTCCTCCGCGTTTGAGCGCAATCGGAACGTGCAGCCGACGGTCTTCTGACGTCGCCCGCCAAGGGGCCCGTCTGAGCGAACGGTCCGACGCGCCCCTCGATTATGGGTCGGGAAGGGTTCTCGCCCTCTCCACCCTCTCTCCCGCATAGGACTCTCCCATCGGTAGTTTTCATCGAGGCTGTCTCGCAGCCCGGCCGGCGTTGATGATCGGGTGAGCGGGGTCTCGCGGCCGGCATTGTCGCCGGCCTCGCCGCGTGCTTTTCTGCCGCGGCCGGATTCACGCCCGGGGGCCTCATCATGCTGACGAAACGCGATCTCCTTCGCTTCGGCGCCGCGGGCGCCCTCGCCTCCGCCCTGCCCGGCGCGGCGCTCGCCCAGAACCGCGCCGGCCGGGATTATTCGGGGCGATCGACATCGCCCAGAACGGCTTCGCCTACGGCCTGCCGATCGTGATGAACTATGCGGTGATGTACAAATTCGTGCATCGACAAGGATTCGGGCCAGTACAAGGCGCCGTTCAACACCATCGCCAACAGCCGCGACGTGTTCACCTACAAGGACACGGCGGTCGTCACGCCGAACAGCGACACGCCCTATTCGATGCTGTGGATGGACCTCAGGGCCGAGCCGATCGTCATCAGCGTGCCGGCGGTCGATCCCAAGCGCTACTACTCGGTCCAGCTGATCGACAGCAGCACCTACAATTACGGCTACATCGGCTCGCGCGCGACCGGCAGCGACGCCGGCGACTATCTCGTCGTCGGGCCGGACTGGCGCGGCGAGACGCCGGCCGGGATCAAGAAGGTGTTCAAGTCGAGTTCGCAGCACTCGCTCGCGATCTTCCGCACCCAGCTCTTCAACGCCGCCGACATCGACAACGTCGATCAAGGTGCAGGACGGCTACAAGGCGCGCCCGCTCTCGGCCTTCCTCAATCAGCCCGCCCCGCCGGCGGCGCCGGCGATCGACTTCCCCAAGATCGACGACGACCTCGCGAAGAAGAACTTCTTCCAGTACGTCGCCTTCATGATGCAGTTCATGCCGCCGATGCAGAACGAGGACGCGATCCGCGCCGACCTCGCCAGGATCGGCGTCGAGGCCGGCAAGCCGTTCAGCCTCGACAGCCTCAAGCTCGACGACCGGCTGCAGATCCTGATCGGCATGAAGATGGCGGACCGGCGGATCGACGACGTGGTCAACCTCTCCGGCAAGACCGTCAACGGCTGGCGGATCGGTCTTGCGGGCGGCGACGCGGCGTCCTTCAACGGCGACTGGCTGAAGCGCGCCGCGGTCGCCAAGGGCGGCATCTACGCCAACGATCCGATCGAGGCCGCCTATCCCTTCGCCCGCACCGACGATCGCGGCCGCCCGCTCGACGGCAAGCGCAAGTACACGCTGACCTTCCCGGCCGACGGCCTGCCGCCCGGTCAACGCCTTCTGGTCGGTGACGATGTACGACGGCAAGACGCAGCTTCTGGTCAAGAACCCGATCGACCGCTACCTGATCAACTCGCCGATGCTGCCGGACCTGAAGAAGAATCCCGACGGCTCGATCACGATCTATATCCAGAACGCCTCGCCGGGTCCGGACAAGGAGTCGAACTGGCTGCCGGCGCCGGCGGGGCCGATCTACATGGTCATGCGCCTCTACTGGCCGAAGACCAACCCGCCCTCGATCCTGCCGCTCGGCGCCGGAACCTGGAAGCCGCCGGGGGTGAAGCGGGTGGGGTAGCGCTTTTCATCCCCAAGGGCACGAAGGACGACAAAGACTTCGTGTCCCTTGGTGATCCTTGTGGTGACGTCCTACCCCTTCCGCACCACCGCGCGCACGACGGCGCTCTGGCCGACGTGCAGGTTGCCTTCGTCGACCCGCTCGTCGGCGGCCTCGAGCAGCAGGAATTCCTCGGCCGAAAAATCCTCCCTCAGCGCCTCGACCGAATAGAGCAGCGCCGCGTCGCGCGGGCCGCCGCGCGCTCCGGCGCGGTGGCGCGCGAGTTGCTCGGGCCGGAACGCCTCCAGCACGATCAGGCCGCCGGGTTTGAGCGCGCCGAGCGCCTTGGCGTGGACGATCCGCCGCTCGGGCTCGACGAGGTGGAGATAGATCAGCGCGATCAGGTCGTAGCGCGCCTCGGGCCAGTCCCACGTCAGCGCGTCGGCCTGGACGGCGTTGAGCGCCACGCCGCTTTTCGTCGCGAGCGCCCGCGCCTTGGCGACGCCGAAGGCGGAGAGGTCGAGGGTGTCGACCAGGAGCCCCTGCCCCGCGAGCCACGCCCCGTTGCGCCCCTCCCCGTCGCCGGGGACAAGCGCGCGCATGTCCGGCCTTGCAGCGATACGCCTGCGCGGCGAGAAAGGCGTTCGGCGCGATCCCGTAGGCGTAGGACGCGGGCCGGTAGCGCTCGTCCCACATCGCGGCGGGCGGAACGGGTTCGGTCATCGCGGCTGTCCAATCTTGTTGTCCTGCGACGAGCAGGGAATACTGCCCGTCAGAGCCGCGCCCGGTCAACCGTCATACGCCTGTCAGGCGGCGCGGCAAAATTGCAGGCTGTCGGTCGCGGCCCGCGACAAAAAGGCTGCGATTTTCCGCATTTCCGCTTCGGCCGGAGTTCAACTACGGATGGCGGCGCGCGCGAATCTTCGCGCGAGGGCGCCAGAGGGGACGCAAGACATGAAAACCGCGTTATCGCGCCGAAGCGGCCGCCGCACTGATCCCGGACGGGTCGGTCTGCCTGATCGGCGGCTTCATGGGGGTGGGCTCCCCCACCGCCTGATCGACGCCATGGTCAAGCGCGGCGTCAAGAACCTGACCGTCGTCGCCAACGACACCGCCATGCCGGGCAAGGGCATCGGCAAGCTCATCACCGCGGGCGCGGTCCGGAAGCTGATCGCCTCGCACATCGGCCTCAATCCCGAGACGCAGAAGAAGATGATCTCCGGCGAGCTCGAGGTCGAGCTTGTCGCCGCAGGGAACGCTGATCGAGCGCATCCGCGCGGGCGGCGTGGGCCTGGGCGGCGTGCTGACCGCGACCGGCATCGGCACGCTGGTCGAGAAGAGGCAAGCAGATCATCGAGGTCGACGGCAAGCCTTACCTGCTCGAGAAGCCGATCCAGGGCGACTTCGCGCTGCATCGGCTGCAAGCAGTCCGACTACTACGGCAACCTCGAATATTCGCTGACCGCCCACAACTTCAATCCGATCATGGCGCTCGCCGGCGAAGTCGTCATCGCCGAGCCGCACCACATCGTGCCGGTCGGCGTCATCTCCCCCGACAACGTCAAGACGCCGGGCGTGCTCGTCACCCATCTTCTGGAAAGGGCCCTGTGATGGAAGACAAGGACATCATCGCTGAGCGGGTCGCCCAGGAAATCAAGCCGGAGATGCTGGTCAACCTCGGCATCGGCCTGCCGAGCCTCGTCGCCAACTTCCTGCCCAAGGACGTGCACGTGTTCTTCCAGGCGGAGAACGGCGTCGTCGGCCTCGGCCCTCGCCCGCCCGAAGGCATGGAGGACGAGGACCTCACCGACGCCGGCGGCGGCTTCGTCACCGCCATGCCCGGCGCGGCCTCGATCGACAGCGCCATGAGCTTCGCCCTGATCCGCGGCGGCCATCTCGACATGACGGTGCTCGGCGGCCTCCAGGTCGACGAGCGCGGCTATCTCGCCAACTGGATGGTGCCGGGCAAGATGGTGCCGGGCATGGGCGGGGCGATGGACCTGGTCGCCGGCGCGAAAAACGTCATCGTCGCCATGGTCCACACCGCCAAGGGCGCCCACAAGATCGTCGAACGCTGCACGCTGCCGCTGACCGCCACCCGCCGCGTGAGCCTGATCGTCACCGAGATGGCGGTGATCCAGCCGACCGAGAAGGGCCTCGTTCTGAAGGAGCGCGGCCCCGGCTGTTCGGTCGACGACATCGTCAAGGCGACCGGCGCGAAGCTGATCATCGAGGGCGACGTGCCGGAGATGCAGCTCAGCTGAACTCGGGCGGGATGCTGTTCGGTAGAGGCGGGGTTCCTTCTCCCGCTTGCGGAGAAGGTTAGGATGAGGGTGGGGCGTTCGGGGTTGCGAAGCTGGCGTCTCCACCCAATCGGTCGACGCGCCTTCGGGACCTCAACCGCGTCGCGCTGTCGCATCGCGAAGCCTCGGCAGGTCACCTAAATAAGATTGGGAGCGCTCGCGCCTTTCTCGGGTCCGCGAGGCGGTTGGTCGTCCTATCTCCTCCGCGCTCGTGATCAGCCGCGCCCCCTCTGCGCCCCGTTGCGCCGCTTTGGGCTGACGGGCGTTCGCGGCGACACGAGGGATATACGATGACGGCTTATGTGATTTTCGACGTCGAGATCCGCGACCCCATCCGCTATCAAGAATACAGGGATCTGGTGTGGCACGCCGTACAGGCGGCCGGAGGGAAATATCTTGCGCTCGACGGCGCCCTGAAGGTCTACGAGGGCGAGTGGACGCCGCGCAACGTCGTCCTTATCGAGTTTCCTTCGGTCGCGGCCTGGGAGGCGTTCTACTACGGGCCGACCTATCAGGGGCTGAAGGCGATCCACGATACCTGCAGCTCCGCTCGGCTCGTCAGCGTCGAGGGGCTGGACGCAACCGCAACACCGTCCGCCCAGCGGGGCTGAAGGCTTCCACCCTAGCCGTGCTCCCGTCTTCCGGCTGCGCTGCCGGCGCCGGCGGTGCGAAACCCCGAGAGGCCCCGGCTGCACAACAGCCGACCGCGACTGTTGCAACCCGAAGCTTCGCGCTTTCTATGGCGACTGCTCGAGACGTGCGCTCGGGCGTGCTGCCTGAAGTCAGTTTGCCGGCCCTGCTTGCGCGCGCTAGAAGACGGCGCGTCAGCTCGGAGACCCCGATGTTCGACCGAACGACCCGACGCTCCGTCCTGGCGACGGCCGCGGCGTGGATTGCCGGGTGGCCCGCGCTCGCCATGTCCGACGAGGCGAAGATCTTTCACGGCGTCGGGACCGTCACCGGCGTCGATATGGCCTCCGGCGAGCTCACCGTCGATCACGGCGACATCCCGGGCCTCATGGACGCAGTGGAGATGGCCTACAAGGCGCCTCCGGCGTCGTTGGCCCAGGGCCTGCAAAAGGGCGACAAGATCGCGTTCGGCGTCGACGGGAAAACCTTGACGATCGTCGAGATCAAGAAGGTCGGCAACCCGTAGCGCAGCCTGATGCGTGAGGAACATGCCGCGTTCACCGGGCCTTCTCGCGAACCGCCCGCTCGATGGCGAAATTGGCCAGCGCTCCCGCCGCCATCAGGACGGCGGTGCCGAGAAACACGGCGCGCATGCCGATGTGGCCGCCGACAAAGCCGCCGGCGAGCGGACCCAGCACCTGGCCGACATATTGCGTCGAGATCGACCAGCCGAGCAGGCCGCCGGCGATGGCCTCGGGCGCGCTGTGGCGGATGACGCTCGTCATGCCGGGCATGAGCCCGCCGAGCGCGAGGCCCAGCAGGAATCTGAGCGCGATGAGCTGCCAGCTCGCGACCACGAAGGCCTGCGGGATCAAAATCAGCGACGCGGCTGCGAGCGACGCGACGACGATCCGCCAGGGGCCGAACCGGTCGGCGAGCCGGCCGATCGGCGGCCCCGACAGAACGCCGCCGAGCGCGCCCGCCGACATGGCGAGGCCGGCGATGACCGTCACCTCCGAGGGCGCGGCGAATAGCGCAACATAGACGGTGATGATCGGTTCGATCGAGGTCAACGCGAAGGTGAAGAGGAGCCCGGTCGTGAGCATCGCCACGACCGGGCGCCGGTCCGGAATGCGCGCCCACAGTCCCGGCGGACGCCTTGCCGCGCGTCCGCGGCGGCCGCGGCTTTTCGCGCAGCAAAAAGGTGGTGGCGAGGAAGCTCAGGAAGATCGCCGCGCCCGACAGGAGAAAGGTCGAGCGGATGCCGATCAGGGGCGGCAGCACGCCGCCGATCAGCGGCCCGACCAGATTGCCGGCCATGATGCCCGACGACAAGAGGCCGAGCGCCCAGCCCGACCTCGCCTTCGGCGTCTGGGCCGCGACCAGGATCATCGAGCCCGAGGCGTAACCGCCGAGCAGGCCGGTCAGGAGCCGCACCGCCACCAGTTGCTCGATATTCTGCGCCATGCCGGTCAGCGACATGGCGATCGCCATGCCGAGGCTGGCGCGGATCAGCATGAGCTTGCGGCCGTAAAGGTCGCCGAGCCGCCCCCACAAAGGCGCAGTCAGCGCGGCGGTGAAGAAGGCCGCGCCATAGGCGACGCCCGACCATTGCACGATCGCCGCCCGCCCGGTGACGCCGATCTCCTCGACATAGAGCGGCAGGAACGGCAGGAGCAGCGTCATCGCCACGATGGTGGTGAACGAGCCGACGGTGCAGACGATCAGATTCACGAACCAGTGGTCGTCGTCGGGGCTCGCGGCCGGGGCCTGCGGTTCCGGCGTCATCGGCCGATCGCCGCGAAGCCGCTGGCCCGCAAGAACCGCCGATCCTCGTTCAGCGAGCGGACGAGGCGGTCGCGGGTGTCCCGCACGTGTTCGGCCGCCTCGCGCGCCGCTTCGTCCGGCTCGTTGCGCCGGACGTGCCCGAGAATGCGCCGGTGCTCGGCCCAGGCCTGCTCGCGCGACGGCTCCGTCCAGACCTCCAGCCACCGCGCCCGCGCGAGGCGCGTCATCACGCCCCCGATCGCCTTGACGAGAAACGGATTTCTCGACAGTCGGGCGACCGCGACATGGAAGTCGGTCCCCACCCGATGCCACTCGTCCCGCGGCGTTCCCGGCTGGCAGGCGTCGAGCATCGCCTCGATCGCGTCGATGTCGGCCGCGCTCGCCCGCGCTGAGGCGAGGCGGACGGCGGTCGTTTCCAAAGGTTCGCGGAATTCTGCGAGCGCGTCGATCTCGCCAAGGTCGATCGGCGCCACCACCCAGGCGCGGCCGTCGCGACCGACAAGCTCCTCGCTCTCCAGCCGGGCCAGCGCGGCGCGAATCGGCGTGCGCGACCCTTCGAACCGGCCTTCCAGCCATCGCTCGGTCAGCCGTTCGCCGGGCGCGAGATCGAGCGACAGGATCAGCTCGCGAAGCTGATGGTAAATCTGGAGCATCTGCGACACGGGGCGCCTCGGGGATCCGGAAATTGGTGTGGGGCCGCTCTTATCCTCGTTTGGTATCCCAAACAAGGCCATTTTGGTATACCAATGCCGCGACGCTGGCCCGTTGTCGCGGGCGGGGGCGCCCGTGCGTCTGGAAGCGTCGTTCGACAGGTTTGGGGACCTGGGCGCGCAGGGACGGCCGGAGCCGAATCGCAAATGGCGCCGCAAAGGCTTGAAAAGGCTCAAAACGGAAGGGGAAATGGCAAGGCGCCCGGGCGCTCTACTCGGGCCGCCCCGGCCGCTTCGCCAGCGCTTCGAGTTTGGCGACCATGGCGTCGCTGTCCCAGTCCGCCGCCCCCTCCCGGTAGGCGAGCGGGGCGCCGTCGCGGCCGAGGATCAGGGTGGTCGGGAAGCCGCGCGCGCCGACCTCGGGCTCGAGCCTGCCCTCGGGATCGAGATAAAGCTTCAGGCGTTTCAACCCCATCTTGTCGAAAGTCCGCCGCGAGGGCGAGTCGCCGACCGGGTCCTTGGTCACGGCGACGACCGCGAAGTCGGCGCCCGGCAGGCGGGCCGCCAGCCGGTCGAGCGACGGCATTTCCATGAGGCAGGGGACGCACCACGGCGCCCAGAGATTGAGGATCACGGTCCGGCCGCGAAACGCCTCGATCGAAACCGGCTGGCCGGAACCGTCGACGAAGGCGCTGAGCTTCGCCGGCTCGCGGTTCAGAAGCTCGACGAGGTTTGGCGGCGCAGCGGTTCGCCGGGCCTCAAGAACGGCGAGGATCGCGAGGCCGACCACGAACAGGGCGGCAAGCGCCGCCCACTCGCTTTTCCTGCGGGCGGGCGGCGCGGCGGTTGCGCTCATGGCGCGAGGCCGGCGACCCTCGGCCGCAACAGCGCGCGGATGGCGATCACCACGAAGGCCGCCCCGCCGAGGATGGTGAAGATGGAGGCGATCCCATGCACCGCCATGCCCGCGGCCGCCACCGGATCGAGCGCGCCGACCCCGGTCGGGGTCTTTCGCAACGCGCCATAGCCGCCTGCGACGAACATCCCGATCGAGGCGACGAACTGGCCGCCGGCGTAGAGGCCGATCAGCCAGCGAATGGCGCGCGCCGGGACAGGCGGCAGGCCGAGCGCGTCGAGGCCGAAGGTGAGCAGCATCCCGGCGCTCGACACGCTGACCGCGGTGACGACCGCGTGGTAATGCGCCGGCGTCCGGGTGTCCGAGCCGGAGATCAGGAAACCCATCACGCCGCCCAGCGCAAACAGCGCCAGCGACGCGGCGAGCGCGAAGAAGGCGGGGTCGCGCCAGGGCCAGGGCCGCCCGATCCGTATGGCGCGGGCGTTCCCGATCAGCGCAACCGCGAACAGAAGCGTCGGCAGCGCCAGGCCGAACTGCAGCAGGCGGAAGGCGTCGTGCTGCTTTTCGGAGAAGGCTTCGAACGTCCGGTAGAAGATCGGCCCGGGGATGGCGAAGAGGGCGATGATCCAGACGGCGAGGCGGGTGATGTGGTCGTCGACCGCCGCCTCCCCGAGGCTGCGGCGCGCCAGAATCCGCCAGTTGGTGACGAGCAGGATCGCGTAGACGAACTGAAGCAGGTGGCCGCCGCCCCAGAACAGCGCCTCCCGATCGGTCAACAGCGGGTCCTGTCGCGCGAGCAGAACCCCGGCCACGGCGAACGACACGAGCGCCAGGACGAAAACGAAGCCCGCAAGCGCCATCGACAGCGGCGAGCGTCGGCAGAGGCCGCCGGCCGGGCAGATTGACGAACAGGCGGACGACAGGCGCGAGCACCCCGAGCGCCAGCAGCAGGAGGCCGACATCGTAGGCCGGATGGCGCAGGAGCGGAACGTAATTGGTCAGCTCCGGTTGCGCCTGATCAAGGAAGGCCGGCGCGAACAGGCAGGGAAAGGCGACCAGCACGACGCCCTGCCCGATCCGCCCGAGCGCCCACGCCCGCGGCGCCTCGCCCGCGACCTCGCGCGTCGCGACCGTCGCCAGGAACGCGAACACGCCGAGGAGCCAGATCACCAGCGAAAAGACGACATGGATGACCAGGCCCTTGTAGAAGAACCCGATCGGCCACAGCGGCGCCTGATCCATGCCCGGCACGCGCGACAGCGCAAGCAGGAGCGCGAAGATTCCGGCCAGCGCCAGCGCGCCGACGGCGATCCACGCCCAGCCGCCGAGTTCGCCCGCGAGCGCCCCGGCCGCGCGCGCGATCGGGCGCGAACGCGACGGGTCCGGACGGCGAATGGACGGACCCCGCTCATCGGCTCAAGTTCCGGGCAAGGGATAGAGGTGGACCGCCATCACATAGACGACGAGGCCCGACACGGCGACGAACAGCCACGACGGATAGGTGACCCGCGCGAACCGGCGATGCACGGCGAAACGCCCCTTCAAGGCGTTGTAGACCGTGATCGGCACCAGGACCGCGACCACGAACGCCATGACGACGTGAATGGCGAGCAGGGTGAAATAGATCGGCCGGATCAGCGCCTTCGCCGCCGAATTTCGCGAGGCCCGCGAACGCGTGATAGACGAGATAGACCGCGAGGAAAACGGCGCCGATCGCGATCGCGACCATCATCGCCCGCCGGTGGCCTTCCCGATCCTTGGCGCGGATGCGGCTGTAGGCGTAGAGGAGCACGACGATCGTCGCCGCATTGAGAACGGCGAGCACGTGCGTGAGATCGTGGATGGCGATCATCGGCGTCAAGATCCGAAGGTCGCCGATCTATGAACATGAGCTCGCATACAGTGAAGGCGGCGAGCGCCGCGAGAACGACGAGCAAGGAGCCAGTTGCCGCGCGCGCGTCGCGGCCCGGTATTCGTGATCCGGGACGTCGGGATCGTTCATCGGTGACATCGCTCTCGAACAGGTCTTTGACGCCGCGTCCGCCCTTCGCTCGCAGGCGCGCTGGCCACGACCGCCGTCGCCGCGGTGAGCCTCATAGGCCGCTAGCGCCTAGCGCCTGCAAGCAGAGCCTCCGCAAGGAGCGTCGCGTAGAATCAGGAACATGTAGAGGATCGAGTAGCCGAACAGCGCCATCGCCGCCTTGCGCCGTGGCGACTCCTCGGCGTCACGCAGGCGGTAGAGCGCGAAGGCGCGCCACAGGAAGACGGCGTTGCAGACGGTCGCGACGGCCGCGTAGAGAAATCCGACGCCCGGAATGGCCAGCGCGCCGTAGGTCGAGGCCGCGAGCAGAAGCGCGTAGACCAGGATCTGCCGGCACGACTCCACGGGACCGGCGACGTTCGGCAGCATCGGCACGCCGACGCGCTCGTAGTCCGTGCTGCGGCAGAGCGCCAGCGCCCAGAAATGCGGGGGCGTCCACAGGAAGATGATCAGGAAGAGGGCGATCGGGCCGATCGACAGCCCGCCGGTCGCCGCTGCCCAGCCGATCACCGGAGGCAGGGCGCCGGCCGCTCCGCCGATCACGATGTTGAGCGGCGTCCGGCGCTTCAGCACCATGGTGTAGAGCGGGATGTAGATCGCGATCGTCAGCACGAGCAGCGCCGACGGCGAGCCAATTGACCTGAAGGCCGAGCGCGACGACCGACACGACCGAAAGCAGGAGGCCGATCGCCAGCGCCTGGTTCGCGGGAACGGATCCGCGCGGGATCGGCCGCATCGCGGTCCGCGCCATCCTGCGCGTCGATATCGGCGTCCCACCACATGTTGAGCGCGCCGCAGGCGCCCGCGCCCGCCGCCATGGCGGAGAGCGTGGCGATGAGCGTGAGCCCATGGAACGGGACCGGCGCGAGCGCGAAGCCGACCGCGCCGGTGAACACGACGAGCGACATGACCCGCGGTTTGAGAAGAACAAGATGATCGACGACGCCGCCCCTTGCTACGCGGGGTTCGTCCGCTCGACGTCCGACCCTGCGCGCAACCGCTCCGCCCCTTGTCGTCACCATGCCCTCATCGTCTTTCCACCCCAGCTCACAACGCCCGAATCCAGCAGGCGTTCCGCCCATTAATTCGATCAATCGTTCTGAAGGCCGCCGTTCGATCGGAATCGCCGACGGTTCTCTCTTGAGGCAAATGACACGATGATCACAATCAAATGTCAAGCGAGCTCGTGACGGATACTCGTCGGCGCCGCCAGCGGCCCAACTCAGCGGCGGCCTATCAACAGGTCATGGCGCCACGGAAACTACGTCAAGCAGTGTTGTCCATCACAGATGCGCTTGTCTCGAACTGCAGCCTCGCCAGCCGGGCGTAGACGCCGCCCTTGGCCACCAGTTCCGCGTGCGATCCTTCCTCGACGATGCGGCCCGCTTCCATGACGAGAATGCGGTCCGCCTTCTGCACGGTCGCCAGCCGGTGCGCGATGACCAGCGTCGTTCGCCCGTTCATCACGTCGTCGAGCGCCGCCTGGACCTGCGCTTCGTTGTGCGCGTCGAGCGCCGAGGTCGCCTCGTCGAGCAGGAGGATCGGCGCGTCCTTGAGGATCGCCCGCGCGATCGCGAGGCGCTGCCTCTGCCCGCCCGACAGCGTCACGCCCCGCTCGCCGAGTTCGGTCGCGTAGCCGTCGGGGAGCTCGCGGATGAAGCCGTCCGCCGCGGCGCGGCGCGCCGCCGCCTCGATCGCCTGTTCGCTCGCGTCGTTCCGGCCGTAGGCGATGTTCTCCGACACGGTTGCCGCCGAAGATCGACGGGTCCTGCGGCACGGGCGCGATGCGCGCGCGCAACGCGCGCGGGTCGACCGTCCTCACGTCGATCCCGTCGATCAGCACCCTGCCCGCCTGGCAGTCGTAGAAGCGCATGATCAATTGGAAGACCGTCGACTTCCCGGCGCCCGAAACGCCGACGAGGGCGACCCGCTCCCCCGGCGCGATCGCAAAACTCAGCTCGTCGATCACGCGGGCGTCCGGCGCGCCCTCGTAGGCGAACGACACCCGCTCGAACGCGATCGCGCCGCGCGGCGGCGGCATCGGCGACTGGCCTTTCCGGCGCGACGATCCGCGGCGCGACCGCGAGAAGCTCGGAGAGGCGGCCGGCGGCCCCCGCGGCCGCGGCGGCCTCGCTCCACACCTGCGACAGCTCGCCGAGCGAGGTCGCGGCGAGCACGGCGAACAGCACGAATTGCGACAGGAGGCCGCCGGTCATCCGCCCGGCGAGCACGTCATGCGCGCCGAGCCACAGGACGAACACGACGCAGCAGAAGGCGAGCGAAACGGCGACCGCGATCAGGATCGCGCGGGTGACCGCGGCGTCGCGGGCGGCGCAATAGGCGCTCTCGACCGCCCGCGCGAACCGGGACTTGCTCGCCTCCTGCGCCCCGAACGCCTGCATCGTCCGCACCGCGCCCGAGGCTCTCGGAGGCGAAGGCGGTCGCGTCGGCGAGCGTGTCCTGGGCGTGGCGGGACCGGCGGCGCACGACCCGTCCCGAGGCGATCAGCGGCGCGGCGATCACCGGAATGGCGACAAGCACGAGCGTCGACAGTTTCGGGCTCGTATAGACCATCAGCGCGGTCGCGCCGACGAACATGAAGAGATTGCGCAGCGCGATCGAGGCCGAGGCGCCGAAGGCGGCCTTGATCTGGGTGGTGTCGGCGGTGAGGCGCGACACGAGCTCGCCGGTGCGGGCGCGGTCGTAGAAGGCGGCGTCGAGCGCGGTCAGATGGGCGAAGACGTCGCGCCGGAGGTCGGCCACCACCCGTTCGCCGAGCGTGGTCACGAGGTAGTAGCGCGTCGCCGCGGCGAGCGCGATCACGATCACCACCGCGGCCATCGCCAGGAAATAGGCGTCGACCGCGCCGCCGCTGTCCTTCGAGAAGCCGAAGTCGATCATGCGCCTGAGCGCGAACGGCACCGCCAGCGTCGCGACCGACGACACGGCGAGCGCCGCCAGCGCCGCGAGCGCCCGGCCCTTGTAGCGCAATCCGTAGCGCAACAGCGGAAGGAGAGCGCGGAACGAGGCGCGGGCTTCGGCGGTTGCGGCGCGTCGGTCATGGACGCCTTCCTAGACGTTTCGGGCCGCAAACACACTCGCGCGGAGATCGGACCGCGGCGATCCGCCTCAGGCGCTGCGCGTCCACTCGACCATGGTCACGCCGTCGTCGAACCGTCGGACCGGCCCGGCCTTCAGCCCCGCCCCGGCCAGCACCGTCCTCGGGCGAGCGTCCGGTCTTCTGCTCGCGGAAGACCGGCACGCCCCCGGGCAGGCGGACGCCGGGCGCGTGGCTCAGATGGAAGGCGTCGTAGCCGATCGCGAGAAACAGGCTGAAGACGAACGGTCCCGCCGATGACGGCGATCTCGCCCGTCTTGACGCCGAGCGAAGCGCAGGCCTCCTCGAGCGGCGCGCCGGCCGGGTTCCACAGCCGCGCGTTCGGATTGTCCGGGTCCGGCGCGAGCCCGGCGACGCTGCCGGGTCACGACCAGCCGCCGCCGGCGCGGCGAGTTCGCCTGCCATTCGTAGGACAGCCGGCCGTTGACAAGGATCGTCGCGCGGTCGAGCGCCTGCTCGTATAGCTTTCTGGTCGGACGGGAACTTGAGCGAATTCGGCATCAGCCCGGTCGAAGTCCGCGATCATGCCGTCCTCGGAGGCGATCGCGTGGCCTTCGATGCGAAACGAACCGCTCATGAGCCGACCTCCGATCCTGCACGTCCTCCGACGGACTACGGTCCGAGCGCCTTGATGGTTTCGATCATGGCCCCGGGAGGAAGCTTGAACAACCCCGCGTAAGGCTGCGACAGCTCGATGATCAGGAAGATCGCGCTCGCGACAGCGATCGCGCCGAGCGCGAGCGACACGACGACCGTGGCGTTGACCGGCGACACGAGCCCATAGCCGCAGAACAGCAGCAGGGACCAGCACACCACGATCGCCAGCATCGGCCAGGAGATGCCGCCGGCGAGTTGCAGCATCATCAGGACCCGCGTCTGCTCGATCTGGCTCGCGGCGGCGTTGGCGGTCGAGAGCATCTGCTTCTGCGCATCGGTCTTGGGCGTCAGCGACAGCAGGAACTGGTCGAGGATCTTGCGTTCCCGCGACATCACCGACTTGACGTCCATGCCGTCGAGGTCGGCCGTCTCGCTGGCCCCAGATCTTCTCGTAGCTCTGCGTGATCGCCTTCCTGAGCCCGTCGCGCCCCGGCTGCGCCTCGGGGCCGAAAGCCTCGAGCGCCGAATCGAGCTGCAGCGAGCGCGCGGCGAGGGTTTCGATCTCCGCCTTCTGCGTCGGCGTAGAGCGTATAGGCGGAGCCGACCAGCGTGCCGAGCACGAGGGCCAGCAGCAGGCCGAGCAGGCCGGTCATCGCGCCGATCATTTCGCGGGAGCGCTCCGGAGCGTGCTTTTCCGGCAGCCAGTCGTGCAGCTTGAGGCCCAGCGATGCCCGCGCAGAACGCGAGCACGGCCACCCCGAGGGCGAACAGCAGCGAATCCACGCAAGCCCTCCCCAGTCCAATACGGCGCGGCGCCGATTTCACGCGAGCGCCGCCGTTTAAGCCGCGGGCGGCCGCCGTACAAGCCGCCAGTCTGTTCAGGCGCTCGAATTTCGCTTAGACCCGCCGCCTCGACGCCAATCCGCCGGACGCCTCCCCATGAACGGACGCAGACTGATCCCGGGCAAGCCCGTGCCGGCCGCGGAAATCCCGGACTACACGATTGCCCGCGACACCCTCGAAGAGACGCCGTCGGCCGTCTTTCGACGACCGGCTCGAGCGCACTCAACGCCATCGTCGCAGCGGTCCGGCGAGCCGCTGGAAGGCAACATCTTCTACCCGGACCTCGACGAGACCTACGCCGGCAGCCCCCCGGCCGCCGTCGCTTGCGCCGGCGCGCCGCAACCTTTGGCGCGCGGTGCGGTTCAAGCGGCAGGCTCCTGGAAGTCGGCGTCAACGCCGGCCACAGCGCGCTGCTCGCCCTCTCGGCCAATCCGAAGCTCGAATATACCGGCGTCGACATTCTCGCCCATGCCTACACGGTCGAATGCGTCGATTTCCTCAAGGGCGAGTTTCCGGGCCGCGTGCATCTCTTTCCCGGCGATTCCCGCGAGGTGCTGCCGTGGCTCGCCGACCGCGGCGACGAAATGGGCTTCGATCTCTACGGCGTCGACGGCGGCCACACCGACGAGGTCTGCCTTTCCGACATGACGCACTGCATCCGCATGGCGCAGGGCCAGAAGGGCCGCCACCTGCTGCTCGACGACGTCCACGCGAGCTGGATCTTCGACATCTACTGCGAATTCGTCGCGCGCGGCGACCTGACGACCGAGACGTTCTTCGGCGACTGGGAGGACGCGGGCCGCAACCTGCTGGCGCGGATCGAATAGACTTCCGGCCCTACACCCCCGTCGGATGATAATTCGGGCTCTCGCGCGTGATCGCGACGTCGTGGACGTGGCTTTCGCGCAGGGCGGCGTTGGTGATCCGCATGAACTGCGCCTTGCGCTGGAACTCCGGAATCGTCTCCGCCCCGACGTAGCCCATCGCCGCGCGCAGACCGCCGGCGAGCTGGTGCAGGATCGCCCCGGCCGGTCCGCGATAAGGCACCTGGCCCTCGACGCCCTCAGGCACCAGCTTCATCTGGTCCTTCACGTCCTGCTGGAAGTAGCGGTCGGCCGACCCCGCGCCCATCGCGCCGAGCGAGCCCATGCCGCGGTAGCTCTTGTACGAGCGGCCCTGGTAGAGGAACACCTCGCCGGGGCTCTCGTCGGTGCCGGCGAGCAGCGAGCCGATCATCGCGCAATCCGCCCCCGCAGCGATCGCCTTGGCGAGGTCGCCGGAATACTTGATGCCGCCGTCGGCGATCACCGGCACGCCCGCCGCCCTGCCCGCCTCCGCCGCCTCGAGAATCGCCGAGAGCTGCGGCACGCCGACGCCGGCGACGATCCGGGTGGTGCAGATCGACCCCGGCCCGATCCCGACCTTGATCGCGTCCGCCCCCGCGTCGATCAACGCCTGCGCGCCCATCGCGGGTCGCGACATTGCCGGCGATCACCGCGACCTTGTTGGTCGCCCGCTGGATGCGGCGGACCTGCTCGAGCACATGCTCGGAATGGCCATGCGCGGTGTCGACGACGAGGCAGTCGACCCCCGCCGCCATCAGCAGTTCGGCGCGCGCAAATCCCTTGTCGCCGACCGTCGTGGCGGCGGCGACCCTGCAGGCGCCCGTCCGCGTCCTTGGCCGCGTGAGGATGGGTCGTCGCCTTCTCGATGTCCTTGACGGTGATCAGGCCGACGCAACGGCCCGCCTCGTCGACCACCACCAGCTTCTCGATCCGGTGCTGGTGGAGGAGGCGGCGCGCCTCGTCCTGCGTGACCCCCTCCCCGACCGTGATCACCTTGCGGGTCATGAGTTCGGTCACCGGCTGGCGCGGATCGTCGGCGAATCGAACGTCGCGGTTGGTGAGAATGCCGATCAGCTTGCCGGGCTTGCCGTCCGGACCGGGCTCGACCACGGGAATGCCGGAGATCGAGGCGCCGCCGCATCACGGCCAGCGCATCGGCAAGGGTCGCGTCCGGGAAAATGGTGATCGGATCGACCACCATGCCGCTCTCGAACCGCTTGACCTTGCGGACTTCCTCGGCCTGGTCGGCGGGCTCGAGGTTGCGGTGGATGACCCCAATGCCGCCGGCCTGCGCCATGGCGATGGCGAGCCGCGCCTCGGTGACGGTGTCCATCGCCGAGGACATGATCGGCAGGTTCAGGAGAATAGAGCGGGTGAGACGGGTGGCGATGCTGACGCCGCTCGGCATCACGGCCGAGTGGCCAGGCCGCAAGAGGACGTCGTCAAACGCAAGCCCCTCGGGAAAGCCGCTGTTCCCGTTCGCCATCGCCATGATCCTTTTCGGTCGCGGCGCGCCGGCCGCCTGCATGGCGCGGCTGCCTACCACGGCGGGCGCGAAGTTCCTATAGCGCGTTGTGGCGTGAGCGCGTTCACCCCGTAATCTCGCGCAGGACGCGCAGGAATATCCGGGCGCCGACCCCGATCAAGGCGTCGGGAAAGTCGTAGTCGGGATTATGCAGGCCGGGACACGCCTCGCCGGCGCCGAGCAGGAACAGGGCGGAGGGCGCGACGCGGCCGAACACGCCAAAATCCTCGGAGGCCAGCATCGGCTGGCCGGCCCAGCCGTGGGGAACGCCTTCGGCGTCGAGCGCAGCGGAAAGCCGCGCGACCGCCGCCGGCGCGTTGTCGCAATGGGCGAAGACGTCGGAAGCGCGCGATCGATAGCGCGAGTCCCTCCTTGCGCGCGATCCTGTCGGCCAGCGCCTCCGCCTCGGCGCAGAGCCGTGTCATGCGGGCGTCGGTCAGGGTTCGGAGCGTCGCCCAGACCTCGGCCTCTCCCGGCGCGACGCCGAAACTGCGCGCACCCATTTCGGCGTGGGTGACCGTGACCATGGCGAAATCCTCGTCGAGCGTCTCGCGGGCGCCGAGCGCGGTCAACGCCGGCATGAGCGCGACGAGCGCAGCCATCGGCGAAACGCCCACGCTCCGGCGTGCTGGCGTGGGCGGTGCGCCCCGCAAGCGCGACCTTCATCCCCCGCGAAGCGCAGGCGACGGGGCCGGCCTTCAGCGCCGCGTGGCCGAGCGGCAGGCCCGGCATGTTGTGCAGGGCGAACGCAGAAGTCCGGCGCGATCTGCGGCGAACTTCGGATCGGCGAGGACCGCCTCGGCGCCCGAGCCGTCCTCCTCGGCGGGCTGGAAGAGCAGCACCGCTCGGCCGCGCCGCGGGCGTTCGGCGGCCAGTCCCTGCGCGACGCCTGCGAGGATCGCCATATGGCCGTCGTGGCCGCACAGATGCGCCTCGCCCCGGGCGCGCCGAACGATGGGCGAAGGTCGAGACCTCCTCGATCGGCAGGGCGTCGAGTTCGGCGCGGATGAGGACCGTCGGACCCGGCCCGGCGCCGTCGTAGACGAGCGCGAGGCCATGACCGCCGAGGTCCGAGACGACCGGTCCGGCCGGGTGGGCCCGAGAAAGCGGCGCACTTCGCGAGCCGTCGCCTCTTCATGGCCGGAAAGCTCGGGCGAGCGGTGCAGCGCGCGCCGCCAGTCCGCGAGCGCGCGGAGGTCCTGGCCGGTCAAAGCCATTGGCGGCCCACGATGGTCATGCGCCTGCGGGCCGGTGCCGCAGCAGCATGCCGTAAAGGTCGCGCGGATCGTCGGGGTCGGCGAGCAGGTCGAGGTTGACGAAATGCCCGCTGCGTTCGAGCTGGTCGCGGATGTAGCGCAGGGCGGAGAAGTCCTCGATGGCGAAGCCGACGCCGTCGAACAGGGTGATCTGACTGGGCGTCCCGCCGCCCGGGCGCCTGTCCGGTCAGGACCTGCCAGAGCTCGGTCACCGGATGGGCGCGGTCGAGCTGCTGGATCTCGCCCTCGATCCGGGTCTGCGGCGCGTATTCGACGAAGATGTCCGAGCGCAGCAGGATGTCGCGGTGCAGCTCCGTCTTGCCCGGGCAATCGCCGCCGATCGCGTTGAGGTGGACGCCGGCGCCGATCATGTTGTCGGTCAGGATGGTCGCGTTGCGCTTGTCGGCGGTGCAGGTGGTGACGATCTCGGCCCCGAGGATCGCCTCCTCGCTCGAACGGCAGGAGGCGACGGCGAGGCCCGATCCGGCGAGGTTCGCCGCCGCCTTTCGCGTCGCCGCCGGATCGATGTCGTAGAGCCGCACCGCCTCGACGCCGCACAGCGCCTTGAAGGCGAGCGCCTGGAACTCGCACTGCGCGCCGTTGCCGATGATCGCCATCGTCCGCGCGCCCGGCGGCGCGAGCGCCTTGCGCGGCGAGCGCCGAGGTCGCCGCCGTGCGCAGCGCGGTCAGGATGGTCATTTCCGAGATCAGCATCGGATAGCCGCTGTCGACGTGGGAGAGCACGCCGAAGGCGGTCACGGTCTGGCGGCCCGCCGCAGCGTTCTTCGGGTGGCCGTTGACGTATTTGAAGCCGTAGGTCGCCCCGTCGCTGGTCGGCATCAGCTCGATCACGCCCTCGGCCGAATGGGCGGCGATCCGCGGCGTCTTGTCGAACAGCTCCCAGCGCCGGAAATCCTCCTCGATATAGGCGGCGAGCTCGACGATCATCCGTTCGACGCCGATGTCCCACACGATCCGCATCATGTGGTCGACGCTGACGAACGGAACGAGGCTCAACAGCCCCGGCCCCGGCGGGTTCATGGCTTGGCTCCTGGTTCACGCTTGCGCGCCGCGCGGCGAAGGCCCAGACTGCCCGCACGTCCGGTCGCCGCGCGCGGCACTTCCGACCCCCTTATATCGGAGCCGATCCCCGACATGAACGCCCCCGTCCGAAACTCCATCGCCGCCATGATCCCCGAACTGACCGAATGGCGGCGCGACTTCCATCGCCATCCGGAGCTCGAGCTACGAGGTGCCGCGGACCGCGCGCCTCGTCGCCGAGCGGCTGCGCGCCTTCGGCTTCGACGAGGTGATCGAGGGCGTCGGCAAGACCGGCGTCCTCGGCCTGCTGCACGGCGCAGCACGGCCCTGCCGCGGGCGCCGACAAGCGCGTGCTGTTCCGCGCCGACATGGACGCGCTGCCGATCCCCGAGGCGACCGGGGCGGACTACGCCTCGACCGCGCCCGGACGGATGCACGCCTGCGGCCACGACGGCCACACGACCATGCTGCTCGGCGCGGCGCGGCATCTCGCCGAGACCCGCGCCTTCGACGGGACGCTGGTGTTCTGCTTCCAGCCCGCCGAGGAAGGCGACGCCGGCGCGCAGGCGATGATCGACGACGGCATGCTCGAACGCTTTCCGGTCAAGGGCGCCTACGCCGTCCACAACTGGCCGGGCACGCCGATCGGCGCGTTCGGGGTGGTGCGCGGGCCGGCGATGGCGGCGACGGGCAAGTTCCACATCACGGTCGAGGGCCATCGGCGGCCACGCGGCCTTTCCGCATCTTGCGCGCGATCCGATCGTCGGCCGCCGCCGCGATCGTGATGGCGGCGCAGACCATCGTCTCGCGCGTCGTCGACCCGCTCGACCCCGCCGTGGTGTCGATCACCACGATCCACGGCGGGGACGCCTTCAACGTCATCCCCGACCGGGTCGAGATGAAGTGCAACATCCGCTGCTTCTCGGACGCGGTCGGGCGCGACTATCGAGACGGAGCTCCGGCGGGTCTGCGCCGACACCGCCGCCGCGCTCGGCCTGCGCGCCCGGGTCGAAATTGCGGAAGGCCTCCCCTACCCGCCGACCGTCAACCATCCGGCCGAGACGGACATCGCGCTCGCGGCGATGCGCGCCGTGGCGGGGCCGGAGAACGTGCGCGACGACTTCAAGCCGGTGATGGGCGCGGAGGACTTCGCCTTCGTCCTGCGCCAGGTTCCGGGCGCCTACATCTTTGTCGGCAACGGCGATTCGGCGATGCTGCACAATCCGAAATACGACTTCAGCGACGCCGCCATCCCGTACGGCGTCGCCTATTGGGTCGAGCTGGCGAAGCAGGTCCTTCCGGGCTGAGCGGGGGCGTCGCCCGGTCTGCGCGACCCGTCGCTCCACACCTCCGGGGACGGGCGAGCCGTCCTGCCATTTCCGAGTCGGTTTTGAGCTTTTTCAGAGCGATGCGGCGCCTTTTTCAATTCGTCCGTCGATGTATTTTACAGTCTATGTCGCGATATATCCCGCAATGACGGCGCGCTCGCCTCGCGAATGGAGCCCTTCGGACGGCGAAGCCCGAGCCGGGCGCGCTCAGGGATCTTTCTTGCCCAATCCGCGCAAAGCCTGGACAAACCAGTTCGAAGCCTCCTTCATCGCCTCCCCGCTTTTCCCGACCAGCATGCGCAGCTCCTCTTCCAGCTCCGAGAGACGAGACGTCCCTCCATCCGGCAGCGGCGGCAGGATATGGGCGAAATAGGTATGGTCGAGGAAGCGGTGCAACAGGCGCTCGCCGAGGAACGGCTCGTCATTGTTCAGGGTTCTGGCCGCCTTCGCGAGGGTGCGGATATCGTATTGGGTCGGGCTGATGTCGGGAACCTGCTTGGGGAGGCCGAGCAGGCTGTAGGCCGCCACGCGCCCGGTCCTGACCGAGCTTTCGACGGTGAACACGACGTCGTTGCTCGTCTCGACGAACTGGCCGACCAGCGCGAGATTGACGCACCCCTCCGGCACGATCCTCGGCCGGTCGCCCGCCGCGCGCGGCATGAACTGCGCAGTGATGTAGGGCATCAGCGCGGTGCGCACGTTGGTGTTGGCCGCGACCTCGTCGAGCTTGTCCGCGATGCCGAGGTGGAAGCACAGCTCCGCCAAAATCTCGCGGCCGGTGCAGGCCGGCATCGGCTTTCTTCACGAAATCGCCGTTCCGATCCATGAACAGCGCGTAGGCCCATAGCACCAGCACGTCCTTCGGCTGGTTCGGGAAATGCGGCTGACGGCCACAGGTGAAGCTGAGAAGCCAGCTTGAATCGGTGAAGGTGATGATGCCGCCGGTCACCGCCTTGCCCGAATAGGGGTCGTTGACCGCCAGCGCCTTCAGCTTCTCGACCAACGGCGACGGCTTGCAGGTGAGCGTGGCCGATTCCCAGATCGAACTGATCGACGTCGCCGCAGAACTTCTCCGGCTTGCCGAACACCGCAGATTTAGCCGCGAGATTGCGCCACAGCGCCCAGCCGCTCTCCGGGCCGGGATCAGGACGATCGACCGCGAGCGTCGGCGCGTGATCGAGATCGCCATAGGCCGTCCCCTCGGTCATCGAGCCGGTGAGCGCGATCACGATGTCGTCGGTCCCGACCGCAATCGTTTCGCTCTGGCCGTCGCGCGAGCAGACAATCTTCGTGACGGTCTTTCGCGCGCCCTCGATCTCCACCGCCAAATCATGAACGCGGGTGTTCAACTGAACCTGGACGCCCTTGTCGCCGAGCCAGCCGAGCAACGGCCGGACGAAGCTGTCGTACTGGTTGTACTTTGCGTACACCAGCGACGACAGGTCGTTCAGGCCGTCGATCAGGTCGAGGAAGCGGTGCATGTAGAGCTTCATTTCCAGGAGGCTGTGCCAGTTCTGGAAGGCGAACATGGTCCGCCAGAACACCCAGAAATTGGTTTGCAGAAAGCCCTTGGAAAAATACTGTTCGACCGTAATGTCGTCGAGCTCCTCCTTGCGCTTGAAGAGAAGCCGGGTCAGCTCCCACTGCTGCGAACGGCTCAGGCCGAAGGTCGAAAAATCCTTGATCTCGCCCTGCCGGTGCATCAGGCGGGCTTTCGAATAGGTCGGATCGTTGTCGTTGAGCAGCCGGTACTCGTCGAGGACGCTGTACCCTTCAGGCAGCTCCAATGCGGGCACGTCCTGGAAGACGTCCCAGAAATTCTCGTAGGTGAAGCACATCTCGCGACCGCCGCGCAGGATGTATCCGGTCTCGGCGTCGCCCGCCCCGTCGAGCGAACCGCCGGCGATGTCGTCGGAATCGAGGATGGTGATGTTGCGCCCCGGCATGTGGCCGTCGCGGATCAGGTAGAACGCTGCGGCAAGGCCGGCGATCCCGCTGCCGACAATAAACGCCTTGCGGTTCTCGACCCCTGCGCGGGGGAGCGGCTTGTTGCGATTGTAAGCGGTGACGAGGTCAGGCGGAGGCAGGGTGTTTTCCGGCTTGTTCCGCCAATAGAAACCGTAGGCGTCCGCCTCCACGCGGACCCCGCCGTTCACGCGAGGCGCGGACGGAGTCTCGGAAGCTGGTTTGTCGGACATGACGACGCGTCTCCTCGATACGCAAGGACGGATTGGGGCGCTGATAGCAGCCGGCGTTCCGAAGCGGATTGACGAGAATTCAACGCGCCGACGCATTCCCGTCAGGGGGCTTGTCATCCCTCGCGGGTCAATCCGTTGGCGTCGCCTTGGTGATCAGGTTCTCGATCTGGCGGTCGATGTCTTTTTGCACCTGATCGATGGTGAAGCTGGCGGGCGTCTGACTGGGCGGGTAGTCCTTGAACGTCTGCAGGAAGGCGACGGCTTTCAGGTTCATCCAGCCCATCAGGTAGGCGTTCTTGACCCGCCAGTCGTCGTACTGATCGGAAACGACGTCGGCGCGCTCGTAAGGGTCCATCCTCAGATTGAAGATCTTCGGAATGCGAAATGCGGTCAGCGGCTCGTACCAGACGGGAAAGCCGCCGGGCTTCTTCTGCTCCTCGAACACCGCCTTCCAGTCGCCGTGGCGATAGGCGACGAGATCGCCGTCGTCGTCGAAATAGGCGAAATCGGTTCGCGGGTCGGCAGACTTTCCGGCGAGGGCGTCGAGTTGGTTGTAACCGTCGAGATGCACCCGGAAGGTCGTCCCGCCGATGTCCGTCCCCTTCAGCAAGCGTTCCTTGATCGTCGTATCGCCGGCGGCGGCGAGAAAGGTCGGGAACCAATCGAGACCGGAAAAGATCTCCGTCGACGCCTCGCCCGCCTTGATGTGGCCCGGCCACCGCACGATCGCCGGCACTCGGAACGCCCCTTCCCAGTTGGTGTCCTTCTCGCTGCGGAACGGCGTCGTCGCGGCGTCGGGCCAGGAGAACTGGTTGGGGCCGTTGTCGGTGGTGTAGACGACGATGGTGTTGTCGGCGATCGCCAGGTCGTCGAGCGCCTTGAGCAGCTTGCCGACGTCGCCGTCATGCTCGATCATGCCGTCCGCGTATTCGTTGCCGGGCATCCCGCTTTGACCGCGCATCGATTCGCGCACGTGGGTGAAGACGTGCATGCGCGTCGTATTCATCCAGACGAAGAAAGGCTTCCGCGCGCGGGCCTGCCAACTCATGTAGTCGATTGCGGCGGCGGTGGTCTCGTCGTCGATCGTCTCCATCCGCTTGCGGTCGAGCGGGCCGGTGTCCTCGATCATCTGCTTGCCGATGCGGCCCCAATGCGGCTGCACGGTGGGGTCGTCGACGTCGGTCGCCCTGGTTCGCAGCACGCCGCGCGGGGAATTGTCATCGACGTAATCCTTGTCGTCCTTCGGCCAATATGGGCGCTCCGGCTCCTCCTCCGCGTTCAGGTGATAGAGATTGCCGAAGAACTCGTCGAAGCCGTGGACGGTCGGCAGATACTCGTTGCGGTCGCCCAGATGGTTCTTGCCGAACTGACCGGTCGCGTAGCCTAGCGGCTTCAACGCCTGGGCGATGGTGACGTCGCGCGCCTGGAGTCCGATCTGCGCGCCGGGAATGCCGACCTTCGACAACCCGGTGCGCTTCGGCGTCTGACCGGTGATGAATGACGAGCGGCCCGCCGTGCAGCTGTTCTCGGCGTAATAGTCGGTGAACATCATGCCTTCGTGGGCGATCCGATCGATATTCGGCGTCTTGTAGCCGACGACACCGAAAGAATAGGCGCTGATGTTGGTCTGGCCGATGTCGTCGCCCATGATGACGAGGATGTTGGGCTTTTGCGCCTCGGCGCGCGCCGGCCCGTTGACAGCCATGGCCAACGCCAGTCCCACGAACACGCACCCTGCCCAATAGCCCTGCAAGCGTGACCTCATCGTTCCGCTCCCGAATGGATTTGTCGTAAGCGTTTCGCATGGGACCGATCAAGGCGAGTTTGTTCGGCTCAAATGGCGGCATTGTGGTTGCGCGGGGGATCGTCGATGGCGCGGACGCGGGTGCGCCGTCGCGGGCGCCGAGATCGCGCGAGCGGCCGTCGCCTTCGATAGCGCACGCCTTTCAGATCTCGAACTCGACGCCGATCTCCATGATCTGCGAACTCGGGATCTTGAAATAGGCGCCCGGACGCTGCGCATTGTGGTGCATGAAGGCGAAGATCGCTTCACGCCACCGCGCCATGCCCGGGCGCCTGCCCGAGGGGGATGATCGTTTCGTGACCGGTATAGTAGATCGCCCGGCCAAGATCGAACTTCGGGATCTTCCCGCTCGCCATGGCCTCCGCCAGGCCTTCGGGCACGTTCGGCTGCTCCATGAAGCCGAAGCGCAGCTCGGTCCGCGTGATCCCGTCGGCGATCGGGGCGACAAGCATCCGCTCGTCGTCCGACGCGCGCGGGGTTTCGGTGACCGCGACCGCGACCAGCATCACATTCTCATGCAGCGTCCGGTTGCACTTGACGTTGTGCGACAGCGCCAGCGGCACGCCCTTGGTCATGCGGCCCAGCACGATGGCGGTCCCGGGGATGCGCATCGGCGGATTCACGCGCAGACGTTCGACGAAACTTTGCGCCCGCTCGCGGATCTCGAGCCGCATCGCGTCCATGATCTCCTCGCCCTTTCGCCACGTCAGCATCAGGAACGAGATCGCGAGAGCGATCAGCAGGGGGAACCAGCCGCCGTCGAAAAGCTTGGTCGAGGTCGAGGCGAAGAACAGGAGGTCGAGCGCGAGAAGGCTGCCGTTGACCGTGTAGACGATCACCGGGTTGTACTTCCAGTGCAGAGCCACGTAAGTCGCCATCAGCGTCGTGATCACCATCAGCAGCGACACCGCGATGCCGAAAGCGCCGGCCAGGGCGTCGGAGGAGCCAAAGCCGATCACGGCGGTCAGCGTCCCGGCCGCCAGCGCCCAGTTGACGAACGGCACGTAAATCTGGCCGATCTCCCGGCCTTCCGTGTGAACGACGTTCATGCGCGGCAGGAATCCGAGATTGATCGCCTGTTGGGTCATCGAATAGGCGCCCGAAATGATCGCCTGCGAGGCGATCACGGTCGCAGCCGTCGCCAGCACGATCAGCGGAAAATGCGCCCACTGCGGCGCCAGCGCATAGAACGGACTGTCGAGCACTTCCGGAGCGTTGGGCTCGGCGAGCAACAGCCCGCCCTGGCCGAAGTAGCTCAGCGTCAGCGCCGGCAGCGCCACGCCGAACCAGGCGACCCGGATCGGCAGTTGCCCGAAGTGGCCCATGTCGGCGTAGAAGGCCTCGCCGCCGGTCACGGCGAGGAATGCGCCGCCGATGACGACGAAAGCCAGCGGCCCGGCGCTCCAGAGATAGGTGACTGCCGGAATCGGGCTGAGCGCGGCGAGCACGGCCGGCGACCGGACGATCCCGACAATTCCGAGGACGCCCGCAACGATGAACCAGACCAGCATGACGGGGCCGAAGATGCCGCCGATCCAGGATGTTCCATTCTTCTGGATGACGAACAGGATCGCGAGAATAATGACCGTCAAGGGCACGACCGCGTGCTCCATCTGCGGCGCATAGATCTTGAGGCCCTCGATCGCCGAAAGGACCGAGATCGCCGGAGTGATCGTGCCGTCTCCGTAGAGCAGCGTGGCTCCGACGAGACCGACCGCCACCAGCGCGGCGCGGCGACCGTTGCGCTTGGCGCGGTGCGGGCTGACGAGGGCGAGAAGCGCCAGGATGCCGCCCTCGCCGTGGTTGTCGGCCCGCATGATCAGGATCGCGTACTTGATCGAGATGACGATGATCAGCGACCAGAAGATCAGGGACACGATGCCGAGCACGGCTTCCGGCGTCAATTGTCCGTTGGGGCTCGCAGCCTTCGCCGCGACGTTGAGGGTGTAGAGCGGGCTCGTGCCGATGTCGCCGAACACCACGCCCATGCAGGCCAGCGCAGCCGGCGCCAACGACCGCTTTCCTCCAACCGCCGGCGCTCTGGCCAGCTTCGCAGCAGCACTCATGTCGAGCGCCTTTTTTGAAGGGCGCCTCTATTCGGCAGGCCGCCAAGAGGAACTCTGCGCCTGCGCGCCCCAATCGTCAACGAGCCCGGTCAACCTGCCGTTCGTCCCCGATCGCGGCCGCCCGCCCTTGTGGCTTCGCCACTTTTCGACCACGCTCTCGCCGCGAACGACAGTTAGCGACGTCCGCGGCGGGACTGGAGTGGCAGATTGCGAACAACGTTCGCATCGTTGAGCGCGGGAGCGATTCCGCGTGGCTACGAGTCGGACGGCGACGACCCGATCGCCTTGTTTCTCGATGTCGACGGGACGTTGCTCGACCTCGCCGAGCGACCGGAGTTCGTGACGGTTCCAGCCGGCCTCGTGGACGGCCTCGCACGCGCGGCGGCGAAGACCGGCGGCGCGATGGCGCTGGTCAGCGGGCGCCCGATCGCCCAACTCGACCGGCTTTTCTCCCCGTTGCAGTTTCGCGCTGCCGGCGTTCATGGGGCAGAATTGCGGCTCGATCCGCGCGACGATCCGTCCTTCGCGTCAGGGGCGAGCCCGCTGCCGGTGTCTCTCGGGATCGAGCTTGGCGCCATCGCAGGCGAGTTCCCCGGAACCTTCGTCGAAAATAAGCGTTTCAGCTATGCGGTTCATTACCGTCAGACTCCGGCCATTGGCGACGCGCTGCGGGCGCGGCTCGTGCGCCTGGTCGAAACACAGCCGCAAGCGGGGATCACCATGCTCGACGCCCACTACGCGTTCGAATTAAAAACCGGGCGGTTCGACAAGGGCCGCGCGGTCGAGGCGTTCATGTCCACGCCGGCCTTTCAGGGCCGGACGCCGATCTTCATCGGCGACGACGACACGGACGAAGCGGGTTTCGCCGCCGTCGCGGCGCTCGGCGGGCGCGCCTATTCCGTCGGACGTCGCCGCCCGAATGTCGTTGCGACCTTCGACAGCGCGAGCGCGGTGCGCGGCTGGCTTGCCGCCTTCGCCAGCGGCGGCGCGTCCGCATGACCGATTCGGATTCGTCGCGGCGCCAGCCGCTCGATCTCGCCCTGATCGGAAACAGTTGCGTCGCCGCCCTGATCAACCAACAGGCGCGAATCGTCTGGTGGTGCTTTCCGCTGTTCGACGGCGATCCCGTGTTTTCGCGGCTGTTGACGGGAGACGAAGAGAAAGGCTTTTGCGACGTGACCCTTCATGGGCTGACGTCGTGCGAGTCGCGCTACGTCCGCAACACTGCGATCGTCGAGACGATCCTGACGAGCGCCGACGGCGCGGTTCTCCGCGTCACGGATTTCGCGCCGCGCTTCGACCGCTTCGAGCGTCCGTTTCATCCACCGCAGATCATTCGAAGGCTCGAGCCGGTGTCGGGCATGCCGCGGGTCGCGATTCGCGTTCGGCCGACCCACAATTACGGCCGTCCTACCGCGAACGCCGTCGTCGGCTCGAACCATATCCGGTACGTCGGCGGCCCGCATGTCGTGCGCCTGACGAGCGACGCCCCGCTATCCTACATCGTCAACGAGATCACTTTTCCGCTCACCCAGCCGGTCAACCTTGTCCTGGGTCAGGATGAGCCTTTCCTCACCGCCATCGACAGCACCTGTCGCGAGTTTCTCGATCATACGCGCGATCACTGGCTCGACTGGTCGCGGAATCTGGCCGTGCCGTTCGAATGGCAGGAGGCGGTGGTGCGCGCGGCGATCACGTTGAAGCTTTGCAGCTTCACCGAGACCGGAGCGATCGTCGCGGCGCATACGACTTCGATTCCCGAGGCGCCGGGCTCGGTCCGCAACTGGGACTACCGCTTCTGCTGGCTCCGGGACGCGTATTTCGTCGTCGAAGCGCTGAATCGCCTCGGCGCCACGCAGACCATGGAATCCTACATCCACTACATCACCACCATCGCCATCGACAACGGGCCGATCCAGCCGGTGCACGGCATCATTCCGTTCACCCCGCTCGACGAGAAAATCGCGCCCGAACTCGCGGGCTTTTTGGGCCATGGCCCGGTTCGGGTGGGAAATCAGGCGGTCAACCAGACCCAGAACGACGTCTACGGCAGCGTGGTCCTGGCCGCGGCGCAGATGTTCGTCGACGAACGGCTTCCGGCCATGGGCGACGAGCCGCTGTTCCGGATGCTGGAGACACTGGGCGAACGGGCGCTGGCGTGCGCGTTCGAACCCGACGCGGGCCTGTGGGAGTATCGCACCCGCGAGCGTCCGCACACCTATTCGGCGACCTTGTGCTGGGTCGCCTGCGACCGCCTCGCCCGGATCGCCCGGATGCTCGGCCTCGCCGATCGCGCCGCCTACTGGAAAACGAGCGCGGTCACGCTGCGCGAACGGATCCTCGGCGAGGCTTGGGACGAGACGCAGGGCGCGCTGACGGGCGCGTTCGGCGAGCCGGCGCTCGACGCCAGCGTGCTGCTGGTCGCCAAGCTCGGCCTGCTCCCGGCGAGCGACCCGCGGTTTGTCAAGACGTGCGAAGCGATCGGCCGGACCCTGGTGCGCAAGGGGCGGGTCATGCGCTACACCGCGCCGGACGATTTCGGGCCGCCCGAGACCGCGTTTCTCGCCTGCAACTTCTGGTACGCCGACGCGCTGGCCTCGATCGGCCGGGAGGCCGAAGCGCGAGAGATGTTCGAGGCGATTCTCCTCAACCGCAACGCCTTCGGCCTCCTGTCCGAGGACATCCACCCGGACACGGGCCAGCTTTGGGGCAACCTGCCGCAAACCTATTCAATGGCTGGGATCATAAATACGGCGACGCGATTGTCGTCGAGTTGGGAGGAAGCATGGGCGCGCGCTTGATCATTGTCTCCAACCGTGTCGCAGCGCCGGACCCGAAGGGCGCTCCAACGGCCGGCGGCATGGTTGTGGCGGTGAAGGCCGCCCTCAAGAACCGCAACGGCATGTGGTTCGGTTGGAGCGGCGAGGTTTCGGACGAGCCGAACGCCCAACCCAAGGCCGTCGAAGCCAAGAAAGTGACGTACGTCCTCATGGACCTGTCGAAGAACGACGTGCAGGAATATTACAACGGCCTCGCCAACAGCGTCCTGTGGCCGATCCTTCACTATCGGGGCGATCTGCAGGAATATTCCAAGGCGGACGCGTCGGGATACATCCGGGTCAACCGCATGTTCGCCGACCAGTTGAGCCCGCTGCTCCGGGAGGACGACGTCGTCTGGGTGCACGACTATCATCTGATCCTGCTTGGCCGCGAGTTGCGCGCGCGCGGCCATCGCAACCGGATCGGCTTCTATCTGCACACGCCCTGCGCGCCTCCGGACATTCTCCAGACGCTGCCGCAGCACGAAGTCATTTTCGGCAGTCTCGTCGATTACGATCTCGTCGGCTTCCAGACCGTGAACGACCGCGACAACTTCGCCCGCTATCTCGAGGCGCTGGGGGCGACGAAATCGCGCAACTGCACCTATGAGACGAACGGCCGCCAGGTGCGGCTGGGAACCTTCCCCGTCAGCATCGAAACCAAGGCTTATCAGCGCCTCGCCCGGAACGCGGGACGCTCGGCGATGGTGGCGCTGGTGCGCGAGAGCCTTGGCGGCAATCGCCTTCTGCTCGGCGTCGACCGGCTCGACTACTCGAAGGGGATACCGGACCGCATCAAGGGGTTCGAGCGCTTTCTCGAGGACAACCCGGACTGGCGCGGCAAGGTGACGCTGTTGCAGATCACGCCAAAGAGCCGGTCCGAGGTCAGGGAGTACACTGAAATTGAGACGGAGGTGACTGGCCTCATCGGCAAGGTCAACGGCCGCTTCGGCGACGCGGTCTGGACGCCGATCCGCTACGTCAACCGATCGTACTCGCGCACGGTTCTCGCAGGCATGTATCGCGCCGCCGACGTCGCGCTGGTGACGCCGCTGCGCGACGGCATGAATCTCGTGGCCAAGGAATATCTCGCTGCGCAGGATCCGGAAAACCCGGGCGTGCTCGTGCTGTCGCAGTTCGCCGGCGCGGCGCGCGAGCTCGACCAGGCGTTGCTCGTCAACCCGCACGAGATCGACGCCGTGTCGGGGGCGATCAAGCGCGCGCTCGAAATGCCGCTAGAGGAGCGGCGCGAGCGGCACGCGCCGATGCTGGCGCACCTTCAGGCCAACGACATCACGAAATGGGCCGAGGACTACCTGACGAACCTCGCCGACGCCCGCTCGGCCCGCCGTCTGCTCAACAGCCTGCGCACGCTGTTCGGATCGCCGCAGGCCCGCGAGCCGATTGCGATTCTGTAACGCGTTTCGGTCTCGCCGCGATTCCGTCCCGAGGGCCTGCGGACGCCTCGAAGGGCGCGCCCGCCGTCGCGGGGACGGCCAACGTTGACGTGCGCCCCCGGTTTGCGCATCAGTCGGCGCGCGCCCTTCTTCCTCCGAGTTCGATGATCTCGTTGGTGATCTCCTCCTGCCGGAGCTGGCGGGAGCGGGCGACCAGCTCGTCGAGCATTTTTGCGACGTTGCTCTTGGCCGCCGTCATCGCCCGCATCCGCGCCTCGTTCTCGGCGGCGAGCGACAGGGTCAGCGCCTCGCACAGCTCCGCGAAGACGTATTCCTCCGCGAGCCGCATCAGCAGCGTCTGGGGGGCCATCGAAATGATCGGCGTCCGCGCCGCCCGCGCGGGCGGGAAGCGGGCAAAATCGAACGGCGCGAGCGCGCGGTCGACGACCTCGATCTCGCCTGCCGACGGCGTCGCGTGGACCACGTTGACGCGGGTCGTGCGTCCCGAGCCGATGCGGGCGTAGAGCTGCTCGGTCACCCGGTCGGCGAGCGCGCCGACCTCGTCGACATGGGCGATCATCGGCCGGCTCCAGCCGACGGCGAGCCCGCGTTCTTCCGCCGCCAGCACGCCGCGCGCGCCCAGCAGAAGAAGCTCGCGCGGATGTTCGCCGTCGGCTTTGAGCGCGCGCTCGGCGACCTCGAGCACCCGGCGGTTGAACGAGCCGGCGAAGCCCTGCTCGGCGCAAACCGCAATGACGAGATGGCCGCCCTGCCCCGAGCGCATTCTTGCAGCCGCGCCGTCGTCGACGAGAGCCAGGGCCTGCCCGATCGCCGCGCCGACCGTCGCGGCATAGGCGCGCACGCCCACGACATGGGCGCGCGCCTCCCGCGCCCGCGCCCCGGCGATGCCGCGCATGGCCCCGATCACCGACGACAATTGCTGCACCGAGCGGATGCGTCCGACGACGTCGCTGAGCCGCTCGGTCACCGGGCCGGTCCTGCCCTGACCAGCGCGCGCACGGCCTCGACCAGCCTGGTCCGCGCCGCGTCGTCGCACGTCCCCTTGGTCATGACCTCGGACACGGCGTCGGGCGCGAGCGCGTCGAGCTGAGCCGCGATCCGCGTCCGCGCCTCCGCGATCCTGCCGACCGGCGCGTCGTCGAACACGCCGTCGGCGAGCGCCGCGAGCAGCGCCACCTGATCGACCAGGCGAAGCGTGGCGAAGCGCGGCTGGGCGAGCAACGCGCGGATGCGCTCGCCGCGCGCGATCGTCGCCTTCACCCGGCTGTCGGTCATGCCGCCGAAGCGGGTGAACATCTCGAGCTCGAGGAACTGCGAATAGTCGAGCCGGAGCCGCCCGGACGCCGCGCGGAGCGCCGGCGCCTGCGCCTTGCCGCCGACCCGGCTGACGGAGAGCCCGACATCCACCGCCGGACGCTGGTTGGCGGCGAACAGGCGCGAGTTCGAGCACGATCTGTCCATCGGTGATCGAGATGAGGTTGGTCGGGATGAAGGCCGACAGGTTGCCGGCGTCGGTTTCGGCGATCGGCAGCGCGGTCAGCGACCCGCCGCCGAGTTCCGGGGCGAGCTTCGCCGCCCGCTCCAGAAGCCGCGCGTGGACGTAAAAAATGTCGCCCGGGAAGGCCTCGCGTCCCGGCGGCTCGTGGGTGAGCAGCGCAAGCTCGCGGTGGGTCGCGGCATGCTTGGTCAGATCGTCGACGATGATGAGCGCAT
This sequence comes from uncultured Alphaproteobacteria bacterium, assembly GCA_963724785.1. Classification (GTDB taxonomy): domain Bacteria; phylum Pseudomonadota; class Alphaproteobacteria; order Rhizobiales; family Beijerinckiaceae; genus Roseiarcus. The sequence goes on from CAVRWC010000025.1 coordinate 80,228, forward strand.
GTCCGCCCTTGTCGCGGAAGTATTCGGCGATGGTGAAGCCGGCGAAGGGCGCGATCCACTGCAGCGCGGCCGAAGAAGCGGCGGAGGCGACGACGAAGACGCAGCGCTCCGGAGCGCCCATCGCCTTGATGGACTCGACCACGCGCTCGACCGCCGTCGACCGCTGGCCGACCGCGACATAGACCGAGATCATGTCGGAGCGCTTCTGGTTGATGATCGCGTCGACCGCGATCGCGGTCTTGCCGGTGGCACGGTCGCCGATGATCAGCTCCCGCTGGCCGCGGCCCAGCGCAAACAGGGCGTCGACCACCAGCACGCCGGTCGCCACCGGCTGTTCGACCAGCGCGCGATCGATGATCGCCGGCGCGGGGCGTTCGATCGGATGAAACGCCTCGGCCGCGATCGGCTCGTCCCGGTCGAGCGGCCGGCCGAGCGGGTCGACGACGCGCCCGAGCAACCCCGGACCGACGGGAACGCGCGCGACCTCCCCGGTCGCCGACACCAGCGTGCCGACGCCGATCGCCTCGGCCTCGTCGAAGATCGCGGCGTTGATCGCGTCCCTGTCCAGCGACAGCGCATAGCCCATCCGCCCGCCTTCGAAGCGCAGGAGCTCGCCGAGGCGCGCCTCGGGAAGGCCCGACACGCGGGCGACGCCGTCGGCGACCCGCTCCACGCGCCCGACCGACTGCGCGTCGGCCTTGAGGTCGACCCGGGACAGGGCCTCGCGCTCGTTCGCGAGCCAGCGTTCGCCATCAACCATGGACGCTGTCATGGCAAGCGGCCGAATGAAGAGGCTGGCGACAGAAGCGCCTTCCTCCTCCCTTGTGGGGGAGGATCGAGGAGGGGAGTCGCGCCGAACCTGGAAGTCCTGGCGCCTCGCCGCCCCCACGCGGCAAGTTGGCGGGACCCCAATCCTGTCCTTTCCCCCACGGGGGGAAGCGACGCTCACGGAACGCGCTAAGGGCCGTTCCGTCAGATTGCCCTGTCGTCATGGCGGGTCAACTCCTCGACGATGCGTTTCAGGTCTTCACGAAAACTGTTGCGCACCACGGCGTGTGGGGTCTCGATCTCGAGCCCGGCGATCAGGGCGGGATCGACCGCGACGGCGAAATCGACCGGCCGCCCGAGCGCACGGGCGAAGGCGTCACGGCAGCTTTGGGTCTCGGCCGCGGTCAACGGCCGAGGCGCGGTCAGTTTTGGCGGGTCGCCGGCGCCGAAGCCGTCGCGGCTCGCCTCCGGCAGCGACGCCAGCGCCCTGGCGAGGCCGTCGATGAAGCCGTCCACCCGCGCCGTATCCGGCAGCCGCTCAACGAGCTTGCGGGCGACGTCGACCGCGAGCCGCGCCGAGCGGTCGGAGGCCGCGGCCTCCTCGGCGGCGCGCGTCCCGCGCATCTCCGTCTCGGCCGCGGAGCGCACGTGGTCCGCCTCCTCCTTCGCGGCCGCCAGCGCCGCCTCGCGCTCGGCGTTGGCGTCCTCGGCCGCCTTGCGCAGCACGGCGTCGCGGGCGGCGGCGATCTTGTCGCCCTCGGCCTGAGCGACCTGGCGCGCCGCAACCGCCTCGGCCTTCTCCGCCTCGGCCTCGCTTATCAGCTTGGCCGCCGCCGCCTTCCGCTCCTCCATGATCGCGATCACCGGGCGGAACAGGAAATGGGCGAGGATGGCGACGAGAATGAGGACGTTGACCGTCTGCAGGCCGAGCGTCCACCAGTCGATCCTCATCGTTGCGCAGCCTATTTCACGAACGGGTTGGCGAACAGCACCAGGAGGGCGACGACAAGACAGTAGATCGCCATCGTCTCGATCATGGCGAGGCCGACGAACAGGGTGCGCGAGATGGTGCCGGCGGCTTCCGGCTGGCGCGCGATCGCCTCCATCGCCGAGGCGACAGCCATGCCTTCGCCAATTCCCGGCCCGATCGCGCCGAGGCCGACAGCGAGGGCGGCCGAAAAGATGCTGACGGCTTGGATGAGGTCGTTCACGGCTTCGACTCCGGGGAAGCGGGCAAGGGGCGCCGGGTTTTCGGCGCTCGCCGACCGCAGCGCCGATGAAGACGGTTGCAAGGACGGCGAAAATGTAGGCCTGCACGGCGCCGGTGAGCAGGTCGAGCGCCATCAGGGGGATCGGCACGAGGAGACCGGCGAGCGTCAGGATGATGCCGATGATGAACACCCCGCTCATCACGTTGCCGAACAAGCGCACGATCAGCGAAAAGGTCCGGGTGAACTGCTCGACGATGTTGAGCGGGATCATCACCCAGGTCGGCTCGGCGTAGGTCTTGAGATAGCCGCCCAACCCCCGGGCGCCGACGCCCCAGGCGATGGTCGCGACGAAGATGATCAGCGCCATCGCGGCGTCGGTCTCGATATGCGCCGTCGGGGGTTCGACGCCGGGAATGAGCGACGACCAGTTCGAGACGAGCGTGAACAGGAAAATCGAGCCGATCAGCGCCCGGAACGGCGCCGGATCGGTCTGCATCGTGTCGCGGATCTGGCTGTCGACCGTCGAGACGACCAGCTCCAGCAGGGTCTGGCCTTTGGACGGAAGGAGCGTGAGCCGCCGGGTCGCCAGCGCCGAGCCGAGGCCAAGGAAGGCGATGACCGCCCAGGAGACGATCACCGGCTCGGTGATCCCGACCTGGCCGACATGAAACAGCGGCTCCATGGTCAGCGGAGACTTCACGCGAGCCTCCGATAATGGCGCGTCAGGACGAGGCGCACGACCAGCACGCCGGCCGCCGCGGCAAGCAGGAGGTTCGCGCCCTGGCGCGCGATCACGACCAGCGCGAGGGCGAGCAGCGCGAAGCGCAGGCCCTGGACCGCCAGGCCGAGTCCGGTCTGGTTTCCGCGGATCAGCGCGACGCTCCACCACAGCGACAGAAAATGCGCCGCCCCGAGAGCCGCGCCGAGCGCGAAGGCGCCGATCAGGAGCGCGACCGTCATTGCCGATGCATCCACCGCCACGCGGTCCACATGCCGGCAACGGCGCCGAGCATGATCAGCGGCGCGGTGAAGAAAATGCCGGTCTTCATCGCTCCGTCCAGCCAGCGTCCAATCACGACGCCGATGAGGATCGGCGCGACGATCGCCCAGCCGAGCACCCCGATCTGGCCAAGGCGGGTGGCGATCGTCGGCTCGCGGTCCTCGCGGAATTTCCGGTCGCGCTCCGCCGCGACCCGGGCGGCGTTCTGCATCTTGCCGTTGCGGGGGTCGAGGGGCTGGGTCATGGCGCGGCCGCGCCGGTGAACGGCGGGTTTCCGTCGCCCAGCGCCTGACCGTCGCCGCGCAGGTAGCGCATCAGCTGGCGGACCGCACGGGCGTGCAACTGCGTCTGCTCGACCTTGGCGCGGCGGTCGGCGTCGATCTCGGCGGCGCGCTCGGCGGCGACGTCGGCCTCGAGCTTCTGGAAATCGTCGCCGATCGTGCCGCGCCGGCAGGCGATCGCGACCTGGTCGCCGCCGGTGACGGTCAGCACGCCGCCGCTCAGCGCGCAGTAGCGCGTCGGCTCCGCGCCTCGGGTCCAGCGGACGACCGAGGGCGGCAGCACGGTCAGGAGGTCGGCGTGGCCAGGCAGCACGCCGAAGGCGCCGCTCTCGTCCTCGGCGCGCAGCGAGCGGACGTCGTCGGCGTCGATCAGGATCGCGGCGGGCGTGACGATGGTCAGGCGCAGGGCGCCGCTCATGCCGGCGCCTCCGCCGGCTTCCGCTCTGCTGTGGCCGGCGCCCCCTCCTTCTCCGCTTCGCGCGCGCCTCGTCGAGGCTGCCGATCATGTAGAGCGCGCTCTCGGGCCATTCGTCGCAGTCGCCGTTGAGGATCGCCTTGCAGCCGGCGACGGTGTCGGCGACCTTGACCGACCGGCCCGGGACGCCGGTGAAGGCCTCGGTCACCACGAAGGGCTGCGTGAGGAAGCGCTGCAGGCGGCGGGCGCGTTCGACGATCTTGCGGTCCTCGGCGCCGAGCTCCTCCATCCCGAGCAGCGCGATCACGTCCTGCAGCTCGCGGTAATGCTCGATCGCCCGACGCGTCTCGGTCGCAACGCCGACATGCTCCTCGCCGACCACCATGGGATCGAGCAGGATCGAGGACGAGGCGATCGGATCGACCGCCGGGTACATGCCCTCGGCCGCCATGCCGCGCGACAGCACCACCATGCTGTCGACATGGGCGGCGATCGTGGTGACGGCGGGATCGGTGAAGTCGTCGGCCGGCACGTAGACCGCCTCGATCGCCGTGACGGACGCGTCGCCCACCGAGGCGATGCGCTCCTGCAAGGCGGCGACCTCGTCGGCCAGCGTCGGCTGGTAGCCGACGCGCGACGGCGACCGGCCGAGCAGGCCCGACACCTCGGCGCCCGCCTGGACGAAGCGGAACACATTGTCCATCAGGAGGAGAACGTTCTGGCGCCGGACATCGCGGAAATATTCGGCGATGGTCATCGCGGTCATCGGCACGCGCCAGCGGGCGCCCGGCGGCTCGTTCATCTGCCCATAGACGAGCGCGGTGCGTTCGAGCACCCCCGACCCGGTCATGTCGAGCAGCATCTCGTGCCCCTCGCGGGAGCGTTCGCCGACGCCGGCGAAGACGGAGATGCCCTTGTAGCTCTCGACCATGGCGTGGATCAGCTCCATCACCAGCACGGTCTTGCCGACGCCGGCGCCCCCGAACATCGCGGCCTTGCCGCCCTGCGCGAGCGGCGCGAGCAAGTCGATCACCTTGACGCCGGTGGCGAAGAGCTTGGTCGTCCCGGTCTGCGCCGAGAAGGACGGCGGCTTGCGGTGGATCGGCCAGCGCGGCGCATCAGCCGGCAGCGGCGGCCCGCGGTCGCCGATCCGGCCGAGCACGTCCATGAGGCGTCCGAGCGTCGACTCGCCGACCGTGATCGTCACGGGGCCGCCTGCGCCGCGCGCGGCGTCGCCGCGTCTCAAGCCTGTGGTCGGCTCGAGCGCAATCGCGCGCGCGGTATGGGCGTCGAGATGGGCCTGGACTTCGGCGACGACCACCCGGCCGTCGGAATCGAGAATTTCGACCGCGTCTTCAATCGGCGGCGGGCCGCCCTCGAACGCCAGGTCGATCACGGCGCCGCGAATGGCGACCACCCTCCCCTCGACCCGCTTTTCAGCCATCGAATGCGCTCCTGCGACGGGGGCGCCGCAAGCTTTGCACGCCGGCAGTCCTGACGCAAAGCGACATCAAGCCGCGCCGCGCCGCATGAAACCGGCTTTTGTTGACATTTCGGCGATTTCGACTATGTGAAACACGGCCGAGAGCGAAGCAAGGCTCCGGCATAGCGTTGGCGACGCGCTTCGCGCCCACGCATGGCGACATTGACTTACGCCACGGCCCCGCGAACGGTCGCTCGGCCCTCGAAGCCTCCACCCCCCGGCGCGGATCACATCTGGTCCGCGCGATGCGAGATACAATGAAGTTTAATGAACTCGGCCTGAGCGAAAAAGTGCTCAACGCCGTCGACGCGGCCGGCTACGATACGCCGACGCCGATCCAGGCGGAAGCGATTCCCTACGCCCTCGAGGGCCGCGACGTCCTGGGGATCGCCCAGACCGGAACCGGCAAGACCGCCGCCTTCACCCTGCCGATGCTGTCGCTGCTCGAACGCGGACGTGCCAAGGCCCGCATGCCGCGAACGCTCATCCTGGAGCCGACGCGCGAGCTCGCCGCCCAGGTCGAGGAAGCGTTCGTCAAGTACGGCGTCAATCACAAGCTGAGCGTCGCGCTGCTGATCGGCGGCGTCTCCGACGGCGAGCAGAAGACCAAGATCGACCGCGGGGCGGACGTCGTGATCGCCACGCCCGGCCGTCTTCTGGACCTGACCGAGCGCGGCGGGCTGCTCCTCACCGGCATCGACATCCTGGTGATCGACGAAGCCGACCGGATGCTCGACATGGGCTTCATCCCGGACATCGAGCGCATTTGCAAGCTGGTGCCGTTCACACGCCAGACCCTGTTCTTCTCGGCGACCATGCCGCCCGAGATCACCCGACTGACCGAGCAGTTCCTGCACAATCCGGTGCGGATCGAGGTGTCCCGCGCGGCGACGACCGGCGAGAACATCACCCAGACCCTGGTCCCTTCGGGCGGCGCGCCGCATGACAAGCGCGCAACTCTTCGCCGCATCATCAGCGGGGCGGACAATTTCAAGAACGCCCTCATCTTCTGCAACCGCAAGCGCGACGTGCAGGTGGTCTACCGCTCGCTTCAGAAGCACGGCTTCTCCGTCGACGCGCTGCACGGCGACCTCGACCAGCGCGCGCGCATGACCGCGCTCGACGCCTTCCGCTCCGGGCAGGTGCAACTGCTCATCTGCTCCGACGTCGCGGCGCGCGGCCTCGACATTCCGGACGTCAGCCACGTCATCAATTACGACGCGCCTCACCATTCGGAGGATTACGTCCACCGCATCGGCCGCACCGGCCGGGCGGGCAAGACCGGCCAGGCGCTGACCATCGCCACCCGCGGCGACGCCCGGTCGATCGCCGAGATCGAGAAGCTGATCGCCCGCAAGATCGACTGGCTGGAAGGCGCCGAAATGCCTCCCGAGGATCAGGACAGCGTCGAGGAGCGTCCTCACGACCGGCGCGGGCGCCGCGGCGAACGGAGCGAGCGCGGCGGCCGTCGCGGCGAGGAGCGGGCGCCGCGCGAGGTCCGGGCGGAGCGTTCCGGCGAACGCGGGGCTCCTTCCCGGCGACACCGCGCCGAGCGCCCGCCGCAGGACGTCGTCGCGGCGACACAGGAGCGCCCCGACGACCGAAGCGTCGAGCCCCGTCGGCATCGCGCCGAGCGGCCGCAGCAGGAGCGCCCCGCGGCGGAGCCGGTTCGGGCCGGCGACCCCGGCCTCGATTCCCGTCGGCCGCGCGCCGAGCGCCCGCAGCAGGAGCGCCCCGCGCCGGAGCCGGTTCGCTCCGGCGACCCGAGCCTCGATTCCCATCGGCCGCGCGCCGAGCGTCCGCAGCAGGAACGCGTCGCGGCGGAGCAGGAACGCTACCGGGATCGGGCGGCGCGCCATTCCGCGGGCGGGCCATCCCGGCGCGAACGGCCGCATCGAGACGACGAGGCGCCAGTGATCGGCCTCGGCGATCACGTGCCGAGTTTCCTTCTGCGACCGGTGCCGAAGCGTAATACCAATCCGCAGGAGCCGGAGCACGTCACCGAGGACTGACGGCCGCTCCATTGGGGGGAACGGCGATGCTGAAGATCGGGTTTCTCCGCGTCCTCGCGGTTCTCGTGCTGGGGATCGCCCTGCCCTACGGACTCTACCGGCTGAGCCGCGCGGTCGGCGCGCCGGCCCTTGTCGCCGCCGCCGTCGCGCTCGGTCTCGCCTATGGCGCGATCAAGGCTGACAATCCCTGGTCGGGCGACGGGCTCGGAAGCAACTTGACGCTGATGGGCGTCAGCGCCGCCATCCTTGCGGTCTATGTCGGGCTGAGCGTCGCGGCGGCGAGAGCGATCGCGAAGCGCCTGTAGCCGCGCTCGCGGGAGCCCGGACACGGTCAGCGAGAGCGCCGTTCCGCGTCTGTGGTTTTCCCTATGTCCTTGCCGGGCTTGATGGCTTTGCCGGGCTTGGCCTTGGCCGCCGCCGTGCGTCGCGCGGCGTCGAGGCCGAGCGCCGCCCAGCGGCGAAGCGCGTCGGCGTCGTCATAGGCCTCAGCCGGCAGCCGCCAGTAAGACATCGGCGTCGGCTTTCCCTTGGTATGGTAGACGAACGGCGAGGATCCGGCGGCGAAGAACGCCGCTTCGGTCTCGCTGTCGACCTTCAAGAAGGCTTCGCCGCCTGACGCGATCGCGAAGCAAAAGCCGTCGGCGTAGATCCCGTAGCCGCCGAACATCCGCTTCACCACGACGGCGCCGAACGGCTCGAACAGCGCCCTCAGGTCGTCCGCATTCACGCCGGCGCGTTCAGCGCTTCGGGGCTCGCCGGGGTGATCGCCACGCTCTCGCCGCAGCCGCAGGACGAGGTCTCGTTGGGGTTGTGGAACGAGAAGCTCGCCGAAAACTTGTCGACGGTGAAATCCATCTGGGCGCCGAGCAGGAACAGGATCGCCTTGGGGTCGATCAGCAGCTTGACGCCCTTGTCCTCGACCACCTCGTCGAGCGGCGCGACTGCGTCCGCCAATTCCATCGTGTAGGACATGCCGGCGCAACCGCCGTTTTTCACGCCGACCCGGACGCCGGCGATCGGCCGGCCGGCCGCCTCGCTCAGCTCGCGCACGCGCGCCGCGGCCGCGTCGGTCAAAGTCATCACCTGCCGCCGCAGGAGTCTGGACGCCATCAGTTCTCTCCGTCATCCGGGGTCAAGGCCCGTCGCCGTCATGCGTCATATAGCATCGGATCGGGCGGTTTGACAGGGAGAAGGCGGGATCGAAACAGCGTCGTTTGCGGCGCGTCGCTTTCATGATAGGCGGACTCATGTCATCCCGGCGCCCATCAAGACCCGCAAGCCCCTCCTGACGATGCACGACTGGGAGGCGAAGCACTACGTCCTCGCGGCGGTCCTGATCCTCGTCGTCATGGGCATGTTCGCCTACAGCTGGTCGTGAGCCCGCGGTTCGAAGGCGCCGCGAGGCTCGCAAAGGCGCTTGCCGCCGTTCTGGGGCTAGCCGTTCCGCTCGCGCATCCATCGTTCGCCCAGACGACCACGCCCAGTTCGCTGTATGCCGCGCCGCAAAAGCTCGTTCCGGTCGACGGGGCGCGGCGGCTCAATCTCTATTGCGACGGGTCGGGCAGCCCGACGGTGGTGCTGGACGCGGGCGCCGGCGGCAGCATGATGGTGTGGCGGCACGTCCAGGCGGAGATCGCGAGGTTCACCCGGGTCTGCGCCTACGACCGCGCGGGTTTGGGGTTCAGCGACGCCGCCACCCGCCCATCCGACGTCAAGGCCATGGTCGACGATCTGCACCGGCTGATCCTGGCCGCCCGGATACCATTCCCTTTCGTCTACGTCGGTCATTCGCTCGCCGGCATGGTCGGCGTGCTCTATGCGGCGACCTACCCGGACGACATGGCCGGGGCGGTCCTGGTCGACCCATCCTTCGCGGGCCAGGTCGAGGCGATGCAGGCGGCGTCGCCGCCCGCCGGCCGCGACGCCGTTGTCGGCGCCCTGGACCAGTGGCTCAAGAGCCTGCGCGACTGCCTTGCGCTCGCGCGTCAGGGCGAACTGTCCAATCCCGGATCGCCCGAAGCGCGTCAATGCGCCGACCCGGTCGAAGAATTCGCCTGGGACCCGGGCGCCGCGTCGGACGACGTGCTTTTGCACGCGATGGCGGTGTTGCAGACCCTCCCGCGCGTCCGCGAGGCGCAGATCTCGGAGATCGAGAATTTTGCGCCGCGCGACGGCCAACGCGCCGTGGACACGACCGAAATCGACTCGGTCGACCTGTCTTTCGGCGACAAGCCGCTCGCCGTCCTGACGGCTGGCGTCGACAGCGGCGCGCCTGAGCAATTCGCCGCGTGGCGGGCAGGACACGACCGGATCGCGGCCCTGTCGACCCGAGGCGACAACACGATCGTTCCCGGCGCGCGCCATTTTATCCAGATCGACCGGCCGCAGGCGGTGATCGACGCCGTGCGGCGGGTCGTCGCCGTGGTGCGGCTGAAGTAACTCCGGCTGGAGCTACCAGCCCATCTGTGTAAAGACCCCAGGAGCGACCCGAAAGCCGAGTTCCAATGTCCTTGCCGCCGCTTCAAAGCCAAGCCGACCTCTTGAACCGCATCGCCGAGGCGCTCGAGCGGCTCGCTCCCGCCGCCCCGTCGAAGCCCGACTTCGACGTCGCGGAAGCCTTCGTGTGGCGCGCCGAGAAACGGACGCTCGCCCCGGTCGGCAAGGTCAATCGCGTCGACATCTCGCTTTTGCGGGGCGTCGACCGGGTCCGCGACCTCCTGGTCGAGAACACCGAGCGCTTCGCACGCGGCCTGCCGGCCAACAACGCGCTGCTCTGGGGCGCGCGCGGCATGGGCAAGTCGTCGCTGGTCAAGGCCGCCCAGGCGGCGATCAACCGCCAGCCGGGCGTCGAGGGGAACCTCAAGCTGGTCGAGATCCATCGCGAGGACATCGAGGGGCTGCCGGCGCTGATGAGCCTGCTCCGCGACGCGCCCTACCGCTTCATCGTCTTCTGCGACGACCTGTCGTTCGACGCAGGCGACGCCTCCTACAAGTCGCTCAAGGCCGCGCTCGAGGGCGGCGTCGAGGGCCGCCCGGCGAACGTGCTGTTCTACGCCACCTCGAACCGCCGCCACCTTTTGCCGCGCGAGATGATGGAGAACGAGCGTTCGAGCGCCATCAATCCGGGCGAAGCGGTCGAGGAGAAGGTGTCGCTCTCCGACCGGTTCGGCTTGTGGCTCGGCTTCCATCATTGCAGCCAGGACGACTATCTCGCCATGGTGCATGGCTACGCCAGGCACTTCGGGCTCGAGGCGCCGGTCGAGACGATCGAGCGCGACGCGCTCGAATGGGCGACCACGCGCGGCTCCCGCTCCGGCCGCATCGCCTGGCAGTTCACCCAGGACCTCGCGGGTCGGCTCGGGAAGCCGCTCGGGGCGTAGACGCGCATCAGATCGGGTCGCCGCGCGGGGCGTTGTCGTCGCGGTCGTTGGCCGCGGCGAGGCGATCGCAGAGCGGGCCTACAGCGCGGCCGACGCGATCGGCGGTCCTATCCACAGGCGTCGCGTGTGGCCTCGGCCCTTGAAAAGGCGCAATTTGGTGCGCAGTAAGAACAATCGAAATTCGGCCGGACCTTCTTTGCCTTGAGCCCTAAAATCCGCTCACTGTGACGCTCTTCCCTCCAAAAATCGAACCCTGACGAGGATTTCGCGTCGCGAAGTCCCGTTATCACACCCGCAAAGGCGAGGACGTCATGGCAATTGGCACAGTGAAGTGGTACAATCCCGACAAAGGCTTCGGCTTTATTCAACCGGATGATGGCAGCAAAGACGCCTTCGTTCACGTCAGCGCGATTGAGCGGGCCGGCATGACCGGCTTGCGCGAAGGCCAGAAGATCAGCTTCGAACTGCTCAAGGACACGCGCACGGGCAAAATGTCCGCCGAAAAGCTCGAAACCGTCTGAACGAGGCTACGGGTCCATTGACTGGCGACCGCGGATGCACCGGCGCCGTCAATGGATCAGGGCCCTGCGTTCAATGAAGCGAAGGGTCAGGTTCTCTTCCTGGCCCTTTTCTACATTTTCACCTGCGAGGCGGAAGGTCATAACTCGCCATAAATTTGCGATCGGACAAATCGTCGACTTCGATTCGAGAGTGACCCCGATGCCGAGACCCAGCGGTCCTTTCGAAGTGGTGCGCGTTCTGCCGGCGGAAGACAGCCAGTCCCGAACCTATCGCATCAAAAGCAAGTCGGAACCGTTCGAACGCAGCGTCAAGGAATACGAACTCATCGTCGTCGCGTCGCCCTCGGCCAAGCAAGGGTCGAGCCTCAGCGGGTGGCTCAGCGCCGACCCGACGCTCCGACTGCAGACAACTCGGCCGGTTCGATCGCGCTGATCCCGTGACGTCCCGCGACCCCAAGGGCGCGGTCATCCGTCCCCGGCTGGCGCCGACAAGGGCCCGCGTCTCGGCCAGTTGACGAGCGCGAGTCCGGCGACCACCAGCGCGATCGCGGTGGCGAAGCCCGCCGTCACCTCATCGCCGAACGCCAGCCAGCCGGCGAAGACGCCGACGAGCGGCGAAATGAAGGTGAAGGCGGAAAGCTGCGGTGCGGCGTAGCGCTTGAGAACCCAGAACCAGAGCGAATAGCTGACCCCGGCGACCGCGATCCCCTGCCAGAGGAGCGCGGCGACAGTCTCCGCCGAGACATGCCGCGGCGCGGGTTCGCCGAGCGCCCAGGCGGCCAGAGGCGCGACAAGCGCCGCCACTGTGATTTGGTAGAGCAGCACCTTGACGGGGTCGGCGCGCCGGAGCGGCGTCGCCTTGATGACGAGGGTGGTCGCGCCCCAGAGCGCGGCGGCGAGGAGCGCCAGCGCATCGCCGACAAGCCCCCCGCCCGGAGTCCGGCCGACCATGGCGAGCGCGACTCCGACGAAGGCCAGCGCGAGCCCCATCCATTGCACCGGCCGCAGGCGCTCGTCCTTGAGCAAGAAGACGGCGCCGAGCGCGACGAAGAACGGGGCGGCGTAGATGAAGACGGTGGCGCGGGACGCCGTCGTCCAGCGCAGCGACTCAAACAGGGCGATGAATTCGGCGGTGAACAGAAACCCCGCGAGGACGCCGGCCGCCTCTGTCCCATCGAGGACGAAAACGCGGCGCTTCGTAACGAGCGCGTATGCGACGACGCAGAGGACGCCGATCGCCGAACGAATCCCCGTCTGGGCCACCGGTCCGACATCGGCGAGCGCGAGCTTCACCACGACCTGGTTGAAGCCCCAGACGATGCAGAGGCCGAGCGTGAGGCAGGCGGCGAAGACGTCGAGGGGCCTGGCGGTCATACGTCCCGGTCCCCGCCTCCGCCGCCGGCCGCATCGCATCTCATTCCGGATGTCATGGGGCGGCGGTGCTCGCAACGCGGAGCCGGCTCATGCACGCCTGTTTTCTGCGCGTCCGACCGACGCAGCTTTGTGGAAGTGATGGATCAGGGGTCGGATCCTTGGCTAGCACGAGGCCAGCCACATGGTCACGGGTCGCGTTGTGGTGATCACGTCGGTTGGCCCCCCCGATTTCGGCGCCGTCGTATTCGAAGCGAGCCAAGCGGCGGATTTCATGTCGCCGGCGTCTTCAATTCCGTCTTTGAATCTGACACCGCAGATGGCTTTCGGCAACGGGTTCAGCGCGCAATCGCCGACAGCGCTTCGACGCCGCCATCACCAGTTTGAACGCCATTCCCAACCGTCTCAGCCAAGCCCACGGGGCGACGGGGGCAAGGAGATCGCCCGGACGCCTGGCGACCGGGATTAAGGCTGCCCCAAATAGTATATAACGATGATAGACAAACTTACTTCCATGCGCTAGCGCTAGAGCCTGCGGAGCTCGGGCTTCCGCCAACAGGAGCATCATCCCGTGAAGCACCCCATTTTTGGCCTGATTCTGGCCGGCGCGGTCTCCGCCGCGGCGTTCGCCGCCGCGCCGGCCGCAGCGCAAGACGACGTTCCCTCGCTGAAGGGCAAGACGATCGGCGTGACGTCGATCGGCAACGAGCACTACTGGAACATCAAGGCCTTCCAGGGCGCGATCGACGAGATCAAGCGGCTCGGCGGCACGCCGATCGAACTCGACGCCGGTTACGTCGACTCGAAGCAGATCGCGCAGATCCAGACCCTGATCGCCCAGAAGCCTGACGCGATCATCGAGGAGCTGGGGACCGCCGCGGCGCTCGAACCGTCGTTCAAGAAAATCACCGACGCCGGCATCCCGCTCTTCACCCTCGACACGGGCTCGTCCTACGCCATCAACGTCACGACCTCCGACAACTGGCGGATCGGCGAGGAGCTGGCGCTCAAGCTCGTCTCGGACATCGGCGGCGAAGGCAACATCGTCGTCTTCAACGGCTTCTACAGCGTCACGCCGGTCGCCATTCGCTACGATCAGTTGCAGAACGTCCTCAAGTATTATCCCAAGGTCAAGATCATCAACCCTGAACTCAAGGAAGTGATCCCCAACACGGTTCAGGACGCCCAGACCCAGATCACCGAGACCCTCAACAAATACCCGAAGGGGGAGATCAAGGCGATCTGGTCGGCCTGGGACGTGCCGCAAGTCGGCGCGACGCAGGCGCTGGCGGCGGCCGGCCGCACGGAGATCAAGACTTACGGCGTCGACGGCAGCCCCGACATCGTGACCCTGGTCAAGGATCCGAACCAGCCGGCCGGCGCCGTCGTCGCCCAGCAGCCGTATCTGATCGGCAAGACGTCGGTCGACAACGTCGCCCGCTATCTCGCCGGCGATCGCAGCATCCCGAAGACGACCTTCATCCCGTCTATCCTTGTCACCAAGGAGAACGCGGCCGAAGCGCAGGTTACGCTCGGACAGAAGTCGAACTGAAAATGACCGTCCCGCCCGCGCTCGCATTGCGGTCGATCGTGAAGCATTTCGGCGGCGTGAAGGCGCTCGCCGGCGCTTCTCTGATCGTCGAGCGCGGCGAGACGCATGGCCTCATCGGACAGAACGGCGCCGGCAAGTCGACCCTCATCAAGGTGCTTGCCGGCATCCACGCGCCCGATAGCGGCGTGGTCGAGATCGACGGCGCGTCGCAGTCGCATCTGACGCCGGCAAGGCTCGAACGGCTCGGCGTTCACTTCATCCACCAGGACCGGCTTCTGCCGCCGACGCTGACGGTCGCGGAGGCTTTGTTCGTCGGCAAGGAGCCCCGGTTCTGGGGCGGGCCGCTCATCGATCGCCGACGCCTGCGCCGCGAGGCGGGCGAAGCCTTGAAGCGAAGCTTCGACATCGATCTGCCGGTCGACTCGCTCATCCGCGATCTGACCACGGCGGAACAGCAGGTCGTGCAGATCACGCGCGCGCTCCTGAACCGTCCGACTTTGCTCGTGTTCGACGAACCGACCGCGGCGCTCGTCCGGCGCGAGGCGGAGCTCCTTTTTTCGACGATCGAACGTTTGCGCGCCGACGGTCTGACCGTGCTCTACATCTCCCACTACCTGAGCGAGATCGAGCGTCTCTGCGACCGCGTGACCGTGCTGCGCAACGGCGCCGATGTCGCGACCGTCTCGGCCCGCGCCACGACCACCGCGACCCTCGTGTCGCTGATGATCGACCGCAAGATGGACGCCATGTTTCCAAGCCGCAAGCCGCGTCCCGGCGCGCCTGTGCTCGCGACCGAGTCGCTGGGGCGAAAGGGCGAATTCGCCGACGTCTCGGTTGTCCTGCGGCGCGGCGAAATTCTCGGCGTCACCGGCCTTGTCGGGTCGGGCGCCAAGGCCTTCGCCCGCGCCTTGTTCGGCGTAGAAAGACCGACGGCCGGCCGCGTCGCGGTCGACGGGAAGACGCTGCGCGCCGGCTCGCCCGCCGCAGCGGTCGCGAGCGGCGTCGCGCTCGTTCCCGAGGATCGCCGGGCGAACGGCGTCTCGCTCGATCTCACCGTCCGCGAGAACGCGACGCTCCCGAGCCTCAAGGTGTTCTCGCGCTTCGGTTTTCTCGACCGGCGCAAGGAACGCCGGGTGGTCGCTGAGGCGATCGCGAAGCTCGATACGCTGGCGCCCGGGGTCGAGACGCCGGTCGGGGCGCTCAGTGGGGGAAACCAGCAGAAAGTCGCGCTGGCGAAATGGCTGATCCGGCGCTCCAAGGTGGTGATCTTCGATGAGCCGACGGTCGGGGTCGACGTCGCCGCCAAGGCCGACATCTATCGCGAGATCGGCGCGCTCGCCAACTCCGGGGTCGGCGTCTTGATCGTCACCTCCGATCTTGCCGAACTCGTCGGCCTGGCCGACCGGGCGCTCGTCTTTTTCCGCGGCGCGATCGTCGCCGACGTCTCCGCGGGCGAGGTCGATCAGGACCGGCTGCTTACCCTCGTGACCACCGGCCGCGACGAGACGGGCGAGGAAGACAAGGAGGCGCGCCGTGTCTTCGCTGCGTGAGCGCCTCACGCCTGACGCCCTCCTGCGCGCCGGCGCCTATGGCGCCTTGACCGTCGTGTTTGTCGTCTTCGCCGTCGCCGCGCCCGGTTTTCTCTCCTTCGCCAATCTCGCCAACGTGGTGCAGCAGTCGGCGATCCTCGGCCTGCTGGCGTTCGGCCTGACCGTCGTGATGATCGGGGGCGGCGGAAACGTCATCACCGGCGGCATCGATCTGTCGCTGGCGGCGAACCTCGGAGTATCGGCTGCGGTCTACGCGACGCTGATCAAGGCCGGCCATTCCGACGGGCTCGCGTTTGCAGCGACGCTCGGCGCGGGCGTCTTGATCGGCGCCCTCAATGCGGTCGCCGTCACCGCCTTCGGCATCGTGCCGCTCCTCGCCACGCTCGCGGTCGCCAAGATCGTGAGCGGCTTCGAGCTCGTCCTGACCCAGAACACGGTCGTCACCGCCTCCTCGCCCTTTCTGACATGGCTCACCGACAACGGCCCGCTTGCGGCGCCGATCATGGCCTATGTGCTGATCGGCGCCACTCTTGTCATGTGGCCTTCCGTGCAGGCGAGCGCGGCGGGCTTGAGGCTGCACGCGGTCGGCGCCCATCCGGAGGCGGCGCGCGCGGCGGGGCTTTCGGTCCTGAGCTATGTGGCGGGAAGTTATATCGTGAGCGGGCTCCTTGGCGCGCTCGCAGGCGTGCTGTCGACCGCCTACCTGACCGGCTCCTCTCCGGGCTCGGCCGACATCCTTTTGTCGGTCGTGGTGGCGGCGCTGCTCGGCGTCGTGTTCTCGCGGCGCCAGACGCCGACCATCGGGGGGACGCTGCTTGCTGTCCTGTTCATCGGCCTGCTCGCCAACGGCTTCCAGCTCCTCAACATCTCGAGCTACTGGGTGAGCGGGGTCGAAGGCGCGCTTATCCTCTTCGTCGTCGCCTGGACGACGCTCGCGCGGCGGGAGGGCGCCGAATAAATCGCCTATCCCGCTATTCCCGTTACGGCCTCTTTGCCGCCTTCGTCGTGCTGTTCGTCGCCTTTTCGCTCGCCTCGCCGACCTTCCTCACCTTCCCGAACATGAAGAGCGTGGTGATCAACCACTTCGCCCTCCTGAGCCTCGTCTCGCTCGGCATGACGCTCGTCGTCGCCGCGGGCGGGATCGATCTTTCGATCGGCGTCGCCGTCGACATGGCGGGCCTCGGCTACATCCAGGTCCTGGCCCACGGCGGGTCGCCGGCGGAAGCGATCCTCGCCGCCCTCGCGGGCGCGGCGGCGGTCGGCGTGTTCAACGCGGCGCTCATCTCCGGTCTCGGCATGCCGGCGTTTCTCGCCACGCTCGGCACGCTGTTCATCGGCCAGAGCGTCCAGCAGCTTGCGACCGATGGAGGCGTCCCCGTCTATCTCATCGCCGGCGCGCCGCGTCCGATCTTCGGCCTCGTCGACAGCCTGAGGCTCTGGCTCGTCGCCGGAGGCATCGTCGCTCTCTGGGCGGCTCTCGGCGGCTCGACATTCGGTCGGCGGGTCATGGCGCTCGGTATCAGTCCGTCGGTCGCGCGCTATTCCGGGCTGCCCGTGCGCAAGGACATGGGGTGGGTCATGCTCGCCGCCGCGCTGCTCGCCGGCGTGGCGGGCGTGATCCTCTCGTCGTCGGTGCGCAGCTATGCGCCGCTGTCGGGCAATGCGTTTCTGATGGACGCGATCGGCGCGACGTTCCTCGGGACGACGATCAGCGCGCGCGGCCGCGCCAACGTGCCGGGCACGCTTCTCGGCGTGGCCCTCCTCAGCATCGTCAAGAATGGCCTGCTGCTGGTCGGCTGGTCGTTCTACTGGCAGCAGGTCGGCAGCGGGGTGTTGATCCTTCTTGTGCTGGCGATCAGCTTCGGCGCCCGGGAGCGATAGCAGACCATGCGTTTCCAAGCGGCCCAATTGGCGCCGTCGCCGCCCCCGCCGCCGTCCCCCTCCCACAATTCGCAGGCGAGGATGGCGTCCGTCCTCCCATGCCGCGAAGCGGCGAAGGAAGGAAACCGTCCAGGCTCGCCCGCGGGTGCAGAGCGCCGCTTCGATCGCATTCTCGATCGGGGACGCCTTGTCGCGGAAGTCGACGCCAATCCGAAGTTCGACGTCCTGATCGTCGGCGGCGGGATCGCCGGCGCGGCGACGTTCCGGGACTTGGCGCTCCAGGGTCTTCGGTGTCTGCTGATCGAGCGCCACGATTTCGCCAGCGGCGCGAGCGGCGCGCTCACGCGGGTTGCGCAGGGCGGTTTCCGCTACCTGGAAAAGGGCGAGTTCGGGCTGGTGGCGCGGGCGGTCGCGGAGCGCAACCTGTTCGTCGCGGCGGCGCCCCACCAGGTCCGGCCGATCCGCGTCGTCCTGCCGACCGAGACCGTGTTCGGCGGCGCGCCGACCGCGGCGGCGCGCGCGCTCGGGCGCGACGGTGGCCATTCGCTTCCGGGCGCCGCGGTGCTCCGGCTGGCTGTGGCGCTCTATCAATGGCTCGGGCGCAAGACCCGGATCCTGCCGCGCGGCGGAACGGTGTTCCAGCGGGAGTTGCAGCGACGCTACCCGGGAATCTCGCCGCGATATCGGGCGGCGGCTTACGAGTTCGAGGGGCTCATCGCCACGCCGGAACGGGTGGCGATCGAACTCGTCGAGGACGGCGTCGCGGCCAGCCGCCGGTCGGCCGCGTTGAACTATGCCGAAATCGCCGGGTTCGACGCCAACGACATCATCGTCAGCGACACCCGCTCCGGCGCGAGCCTGCGTGTGCGGCCGCGCGTCGTCGTCAATGCGGCCGGGGCCAGCGCAGATCGCGTCGCCAGCCTGTTCGGGGTCGAGGCGCGCATGGTGGACGGCGTCGCCGGGACGCATCTCCTGATCCGCGCGCCGATCGTCGCCCGCGCGCTCGGCGAGGATCTCCTGTACTTCGAGGACGGCAATTCCGACCCGCGGCGGCGTCGGCTGTGCTGCGCCTACGCGGTCGGTGGCGACGTGCTGCTCGGAGCGACCGAAAAGTCGGTCGCCGACCCGGATCTGTCGCGACCGGGCGAAGACGAGGACGCCTATCTGCTGTCTGCGCTTCGCTGGCTGTTTCCCAACGCGGAGGTCTCCGAGGCCGACATCGTCGGGCGGCTGCATGGCGTTCGACCGCTGGTCGCCTCCGACGGCGGCGACGTGACCGGGCGCAGCCGCGACCACGCCATTCACGTCCATCACAGCCCCTTGCTCGGCGTCCCGCTCGTCACGATCGCCGGCGGCAAGTGGACGACGTTTCGGGCCATCGCCGAGGACGCGGCCCATGCTGTCCTGGCGCAACTCGGACGTCCGCGGCTCGTCTCCACCGCGTCCTTGCCGATCGGCGGCGGACGGCGTTGGCCGCGGGGGGCCGCTGAGCGGGACCGGCTCCGCGACGATCTCGTGAGCGCGGCCGCCCTGGACGTCGCGACGGCCGAACGCCTCCTTGCGACTTACGGCTCGCGCGCGCCACGCGTGGCGCGCTGGCTTGCGAACCCGGATGGGCGTCGGGTCATTGGCGGAACGGCGCTGACCGTCGGCGAGGCGCGCTTCTTCGCCGCCGAGGAGTTGGCGACATCCGCCAACGACATCGTGCGCCGCAGGACGCGGCTCTTCCTCGAAGGCCGCGCTGCGCCGGACGTTCTCGCCGCCATCGACCGCGCGCTATCCGAACCTCCCGCGGATCAGCCGACCGTACGGCAGATCCTGTCCGCCCCCTGATCCGCGGGTCTGCGTTCGACATCCGCGCCGTCGGCCGCACCGTTCTCTAGGAGGATCCGTACGATCTTTGGCGACATCCATCGCCGGAACCCGAGCGCCGTAATGTTGTTGATGCTGTGGATACAGGCGTTCATCATGTCCTCACGTCATCCGGACCAACCCTGATTCCGCCGGGCCAAGCCGGTTCGAGCCGGTGCGCGGCGCATAAGCTGGAGGGACCCCGTGAAAGAGACGGCTTGGTGGCGGACGGGAGTGATCTACCAGGTCTATCCGCGGTCTTTCCAGGACTCGAACGGCGACGGCGTCGGCGATCTCAACGGGATTTCGCGACGACTTCACCATCTGGCGCGGCTGGGGGTCGACGCGGTCTGGATCTCTCCCATCTTTCCCTCGCCGATGCGGGACTTTGGTTACGACGTCAGCGATTACTGCGCCATCCATCCGCTGTTCGGCTCGCTCACCGATTTCGACGCGCTCCTTCAATCCGCTCACGCGCGCGGCCTCAAGGTCATCCTGGATTTCGTGCCGAACCACACCTCCGATCAGCATCCCTGGTTCCAGGATAGTCGCTCCTCGAAGCTCCATCCAAAGCGGGACTGGTATGTCTGGCGAGACGCGAAGCCGGACGGCTCCCCGCCAAACAACTGGGAGAGCGAGTTCGGCGGCCCGGCTTGGACTTTCGACGAGACGACCGGCCAATACTACTATCACGCGTACCTGAAGGAGCAGCCTGACCTCAATTGGCGCAATCCGGAGGTCGAGAAAGCCATGTGCGACGTGCTGCGATTCTGGTTCGACCGCGGCGTCGACGGATTCCGGGTGGACGCGATCCACCATCTCCACGAAGATGAGGAGGACCGCGACAACCCGCCCGACCCGGATTGGCGGCCGGGTATGGCGCCGAACACCCGCTGGCTGCAAACCCGAACGATCGATCAACCAGGCGTCCACGCCTCGATCAAGGCGATGCGACGGGTCGCCGACAGCCATCCGGATCGGGTCATGATCGGGGAGGCCTACCTCCCCATCGACCGACTGATGGCCTACTATGGCGCGGATCTGTCCGGCTTCCACTTGCCTTTCAACTTCCACCTCATCTCGACGGACTGGAAGCCCAGGGCGCTCGCGTCGCTCATCGAGGCTTACGAAGCCGCGTTGCCGACCGGGGGATGGCCGAACTGGGTGCTCGGCAACCACGATCGATCGCGAGTCGCGAGCCGGATCGGACGCGCGCAGGCCCGGGTCGCGGCCATGTTGTTACTGACCCTGAGAGGGACGCCGACGATCTACCAGGGCGAGGAGATCGGGATGGTGGACACTCCGATTCCAGCCGCACCTGGTGCAGGATCCGTTCGAACGGAATGTCCCGGGGTTCGGACTCGGACGCGATCCTGTGCGAACGCCTATGCCGTGGACATCCGAAGCCAATGGCGGCTTCACCGAGGGGCGACCCTGGCTTCCCCTGAATGCGGATTCGGACGTGCTGAACGTCTCGAACCAGACGAACGATCCACGATCGATGTTGTCGCTCTACCGAGCGCTGATCCGTCTCCGCCGCGACAGCGAGGCGCTGTTGATCGGCGACGTCAGGCTTTTGGCGGCCACCGAGCACGTGCTCGCCTACGAACGTCAGCGCGCAGGCCAGCGCGTGATGGTCGTCCTCAACATGACTGGGGAGGCGCGGACCTTGCCGGTCGGGGACCTGGGTTGCGAAATTCTGCTCTCTACCTATCTCGACGACCCTGGCCGCTCGGATGGAGAGAACATCCACCTGCGCGCCGACGAGGGTCTCGTTCTCCGCGCACCGGCAGGCGACCCATAGCGCGGCCTTCCTTCCATGCGCACACGGGATCGGAGTGCGCCGTGGCGCCCGTCCCCCGCGGCGCGCGGAACGAGCGTCCTGCCCCTGTCGCAAACGACGTTGTCGGTCTCCGACACGATGCCGCTCGCGGCCCTAAATTGCGGCGGCCGAGCGCAATCCAAAAAGCGAAAGGGACGGAGCGCAGGCCCCGTCCCTTTCGTCAGCCGATATGCGTCCGCCTCAGTGCGCCAGGATCGCCAGCAGCAGCAGCGCGACGATGTTGGTGATCTTGATCGCCGGGTTCACGGCCGGGCCGGCGGTGTCCTTGTAGGGGTCGCCGACGGTGTCGCCGGTGACAGACGCCTTGTGCGCGTCCGAGCCCTTGAAGTGCTTGACGCCGTCCTTGTCGACGAAGCCGTCCTCGAAGCTCTTCTTGGCGTTGTCCCAGGCGCCGCCGCCCGAGGTCATCGAGATCGCGACGAACAGGCCGTTGACGATCACGCCGAGCAGCGAAGCGCCGAGCGCCGCGAAGGCCGCCGCCTTCGAGCCGGAGATCAACAGCGCGCCGAAATAGACGACGAAGGGCGCGAGCACCGGCAGCAGCGAGGGGATGATCATCTCCCGGATCGCCGCCTTGGTCAGCATGTCGACCGCGCGGCCGTAGTCGGGACGCTGCGTGCCCTCCATGATGCCGGGCATCTCCTTGAACTGCCGGCGGACCTCGACCACCACCGATCCCGCCGCGCGGCCGACCGCGGTCATCGCGATGCCGCCGAACAGGTAGGGGATCATGCCGCCGAAGATCAGGCCCGCGACCACGTAGGGGTTCGAGAGGTCGAACGACACCGTGCCGACGTCCTTGAAATAGGGCGCCCCGATGTCGGTGAAGTGCTTGATGTCGTTGGTGTAGGCGGCGAACAGCACCAGCGCGCCGAGGCCCGCCGAACCGATCGCGTAGCCCTTGGTCACCGCCTTGGTGGTGTTGCCGACCGCGTCGAGCGCGTCGGTCGACTGGCGCACGTCCTTGGGCAGGCCGGCCATTTCGGCGATGCCGCCGGCGTTGTCGGTGACCGGGCCGAAGGCGTCGAGCGCGACGATCATGCCGGCGAGGCCGAGCATGGTGGTGACCGCGATCGCCGTGCCGAACAGGCCGCGCGAGCTGGTAGGTCGAGACGATGCCCGCCACGATCACGAGCGCCGGCAGCGCGGTCGATTCGAGCGAAACCGCGAGGCCCTGGATCACGTTGGTGCCGTGGCCGGTGACCGAGGCCTGGGCGATCGAGACGACCGGGCGCTTGCCCGTGCCGGTGTAGTACTCGGTGATCACGACGATGAGGCCGGTGACGACGAGGCCGACGAGGCCGCAGACGAACAGGTTCCCGCCGTAGACGCTCTTGCCTGCGACGACGCCGATTTCGCCCCAGCCGACGACGATCGTCGTCGCGATGGCGAGGCCGACGATCGACAGGACGCCGGTGGCGATCAGGCCCTTGTAGAGCGCGCCCATGATCGAATTGTCGATTCGAATTCTGGCGAAGAACTTGCCGTAGAAGGTGGTGTTGTCGACGCCGAGCTTGACGAAATAGGTGCCGGCGATCGAGGTCACGATGCAGGCGGCGCAGATCGTCAGCGGATAGATCATGGTCCAGTAGAGCGCGTTCGTGCCCTCGAAGAAGATCGAGGCGAGCACCATCGTGGCGACGACCGTCACCGCGTAGGTCTCGAACAGGTCCGCCGCCATGCCGGCGCAGTCGCCGACGTTGTCGCCGACGTTGTCGGCGATGGTCGCCGGATTGCGCGGATCGTCCTCGGGAATGCCGGCCTCGACCTTGCCGACGAGGTCGGCGCCGACGTCGGCGCCCTTGGTGAAGATGCCGCCGCCGAGACGGGCGAAGATCGAGATCAGCGAGGCGCCGAAGCCGAGCGCGACCAGGGCGTCGACGACCGTGCGGTCGGAGTACGCATAGCCGAGGACGCCCGTCAGGAAGCCGAAGTAACCGGCGACGCCGAGCAGCGCGAGGCCCGCGACCAGCATGCCGGTGACCGCGCCCGAGCGGAAGGCGATGTCGAGGCCGGCGGCCAGCGACTTCGTCGCGGCCTGCGCGGTGCGGACGTTGGCGCGCACCGACACGTTCATGCCGATGAAGCCGGCCGCGCCCGACAGGATCGCGCCGATGGCGAAGCCGAAGGCCACTGTCCAGCCGAGCAACAGGACCGAGCACGATGAACACCACGACTCCGACGCCGGCGATGGTCGTGTATTGCCGGCGGAGATAGGCCTGCGCGCCTTCGGCGACCGCGCCCGAGATCTCCTGCATCCGCTCGGAGCCGGCGTCCGCCGCCATCAGGCTTTTGACCGTATACACGCCGTATACGATGGACGACAGTCCGCACAGGATAATTAACAATAACAACATGGCGTTAAGCCCCCTGGTGTGTGGCGAGCGGTCGTGCGCGCGGCTTGTTGTGGTCGCCTCATGCCAGAAAGTGTGTCCTGCTGCAACGCACCGCGCCGACGTATGAACCCTTCCCCCGACCAAAGTTGAGGGCGCCAATCGTCGCACCCCCATGTTGTAAACGGGCTTTAATGCTCAAGACGAAACGGGGCCCCGCGGGCCGTCGCTGCGCCGCCAGTTCCGCTCGCCAATCCTGAGCTCCTCCACCTGGAGATCGCCCTTGGCCTCGAACAGGTCGTCGCGCACGGCGACCTCGCCGTCGACCTGGGCAATCCCGAGCATGGCGTAGGCCGCCGAGAGCATCCGCGCCGCCGAGCCGGTGTACCAGGACCATCCGCCTCGGCCGCCGTGGCCCCACCCGTCGTAGATGTCGGCCGGCTGCTGGATCGGGATCAGGCCGTAGATCGCGATGCTTTCGGGATCGGTCTTTTTCAGCGGCGAGATCTTTTCAAAGATTTCGAACGCGCGGGCGAACAGCCGCGCCGCCTCGTCGGTCTCGCCGCGCGCCCGGGCGTTGGCCGCGAGCCGGACGAAGCCGTCGACGATCCACGACGCGCCATGGCTGTACTGGCCGCCGTTCTCGCGAACGCCGGGCGGATAATCGGCGATCCGGCCCGGATAGGGCTGCGAGTGCTCGTAGAACGGCGTCTCGAGCAAAAGCACGCGGTCAGGCCGTTCGATGCCCTTCAGGCCTCCTTCTAGCGCAGCGAGCGCGCGGTCGTCGTCGCAGGCGCCGGAAAAGGCCGCCCAGCCGGTGGTCATCGCGTTCGGTTCGTCCAGGACCTGGCCGTCGTCGGCGAAGTCGAGCACGTAATGGTCGCCTCGCCAGCCGACGTCGAGCGCCGCGCGCTGCGCCGCGAACGCCTCCTCGCAGAGTCGTCGCGAAGGCCTCGTCGCCCTTCGAGCGGGCGACGGGGGCAAAGCCGCCGAGCACGTTGGCGAGGAAGAAGCCCATCCACACGCTGGTGCCGATCTCGCGCCGGCCAAGCACGTCGATGCCGTCGTTCCAGTCGCCGGCGCGCAGCAGCGGCAGACCGTTCTCGCCGAGATGGTCGAGGGTGAAGGCGATGGCGAGCCGGGCGTGCTCGTAGACGGTGGCGGTCTCGCGCGAGGCGCGCGGGATGACGATCCAGGTCTCCTGGTTGTCCGGCACGAGCTCCGCCTCGAGGAAGGGCGTGACCTCGTCGAGCACGCTCGTGTCGCCGGTCTCGCGAATATAGCGCGCCAGCACATAGGGCAGCCAGAGATGGGGATCGCTCGCCTTGGTGCGCTGGCCGAGGCCGGTGCCGCCGTTCGGGCGCGCGGTGCCACCATTTCAGCACGTCGCCTTCGAGGAACTGCTGGCTCGCGTGCAGCACGATCTGCGCCCGCGTGAGGCGCGGCTCGAGCAAGGTCAGCGGCAAGCACGTCCTGCAACTGGTCGCGGAAACCGGTCGCGCCGCCCCGCTGATTCGGCCCGACCCGGCCCCAGAGCCGCGAGGCGTAGAGCTGGTAAGGCAGCCAGGTGTTGACGAGCCGGTCGAAGTCCGGCCGGTTGGTGCGGACCTCGACCTTGCCGAGGCGCGCGGCCCAGGAGGCCCGGGTCGCGGCGAGGTCGGCCTCGGCTTCCGCGACCGAGACCCGCGCCGCCGCCGCCAGCGCCTCGGCGCGGCTCGGCGCCTGGCCGAACACGACGACGATCTTCGCCTCTCCGCCCGGCGGCAGGGAGAGCTCGCCGGCGAAGGCTGCGACCCGCCGCCCGTCGTCGCGCGCCGCGCCGTCCGGCGCGCCGGTCTCGACCATCGCGGGCGTGTGGATGTCGCGTCCCGGACCGCCGAAGAAGCGCGTGCGCGACAGTCTCGGTCGCGGGCGCGGCGAGGCTGGTTGCGGCGAAGGCGAAGCCGCGCTCGAAGTCGTTGTTGCGGTTCTGGAAGACAAGCGTCGCGCCGACCGTCTCGTCGCGGATCTTGCCGACGCTCTCGTTGGGGCTCTCCTCGAGCGCCAGATCGAAGAACGGGACGATTCGCAGCCGCTTCGGGCGGTCGCCGTCGTTCCGCAGCGTCAGGATGCGGACGTCGCACGGCCGGTCGGGCGGGACGAACACGACGATATTCCGTCTCGAGGTCGCCGCGGCGTCTTCAAGAAGGTCGCGACGCCCGGCTCATAGGTCGCGCGGAAATCCGCGTCCTCGCGCTGGAACGGCGTGAAGCCGGGGGAGTCGGTTTCCTCCGTGTCGAGGTCGCGCAGATAGACGATCTGCCCGGGCTGCACGACGGTCGCGCTGCCGAAGCGGAAGGCGGTCAGGCCGTTCTGGCGGGCGTTGCCGAAGGCCGAGAACACCTCGCCGTCGTTCGACGACCATCGTCGACATGCCGAGTTCGTTCGCCATCACATGCGCCCAGGGGCGCGGGGTGCGATGGGTGAGCTCGAGCCGCTTGCCGTCCTCCGACAGGGCGAACGGCCAGCGGTCGGGGAGCGCGTGCGTCGGCTCGACAGCGCGGGTTTCGTAGACGCGCTCTTGCAGTTCGGGCTCGGGCAGCGGCGGCAGGTCGAGCCGACGGGCGATCAGCTCGCTCGCCCAGACGGCGTTGTCGGAGCGGCCGATGACGAACTCGGCCTCGGCCGCGCCGCCCGCGGGCAGCGTCATCTCGAAGCGTGAAGCTCGCCGCCGGATCGAAGGTCCAGAGCTTGCCCTCGTCGTCGAGCTTCCGCCAGCGCCAGCGCTCGCAGCCGGTGGGTCTGGCCATGCGAGCCCTCGCCGAGGAAGCGGGTGCGGGAATCCTCGTAGCCGACGAGTTCGGCCCCGACGCCGGGCTTGACCGCGAAGAACGCCGTCTCGCCACGGTCGGCCCGCGCCGAGCGCAGGAGCCGGTTGCGGGCGAGGATCGCGTTGAGCGCGCGGACGAACACCGTCTCGACATGCATGCCGGCGAAATCGAGGTCGCGCGCATAGGCTTCCGTCTCGTGTCCGGCGATCTCGCAGAAGCTGGTGAGCCGCAGGCGGCGCGTCCTGGCCCGGAGAGGTCGGTCAGCCGGATCTTCCAGCTCATGGTCGCCGCCTGCCCGCGGTCGGGCGCGATCTCCATCCGGGCCTCGATCCCGTTCAGGACATGGACGATGGCGAGGCGGTGGAAGCCCGGCTCCTCGATCCGGTACTCGCCGGCGCGGCGGGCGGGCTCGAAGCCGATCGACCAGGGCGCGTCGCCGTCTTCCGTCACATAGAAGAAGTGTCCGCGCGCCTGCAGCGGGTCGAGCGGCCGGCGTATGAGGTCGATGCCGCCGCCGCCGCGCTCCGCGCCCATGACGAAGGCCGCGCCGCGGCCGTCGCGGAAGAGCTCGACCCCGACCGCGCCGTTGGTGAAGACATAGGATCGCGGATTGCGGGCGAGCTCGGGCGGCGCGCCGGCGAGCCAGGGCGCCGGCTTCCCCGTCTTGCGCCGCTGCCGAGCGACGATCGCGACCGAGACGGCGGCGAAGAGGGCGATGCGCCGCGCCGTAGGCCAGGCCGAGCGCGCGCACCGGCTCGGGCATCGGGCCGCCGTCGCGCGGCGAGCTTTTCGGCGCCCGTCCAGGCGAAGTCCCACTCGGTCCCACGCGGAATGTAGAACGGGATCAGCAGCGGCGCCCAGGTCATGAAGCGCCGGATGCCGTCGGGAATCGACGCGGGTCCGGCCGTTGTGGCCGACGAATCGCGCCGCCGCCTCGTCCGCCCGGTCGCCGCCGAGGAACGAAAGGTTGACGAGGCTCGCGACCCTCAGCCCCATGTGGTCGAACCAGATCAGGATACGCAGCCAGTCGTAGGCGAGGAGCCCGAGGAACAGGACGAGGCTGAAACGCCGGAACGCCTCCGGGCTCTGGGTTCCGTCGGCGCCGATGACGACGCCCGGTGCGGACCGCGCCGTCCTGGTTGTACCAGCTCGGATCGGGCGACTGGCGCAGGAAGGAATTGATGATCGGGGCCATCCACAGGCCCCAGCGCAGCACCCGCACCCCCTGCTCGACCAGCCCCTCGACGCCCTTCGGACTGAGGAGGTTGCGGATCGGCCTCAGGCTCCGCTGAAGCAGCGCGTCGAGCAGCACGTAGTTGATCGAGAACAGCGGCGCCGCGAGCGACCAGTTGATGACGCCGGCGACCGACTCCGACCAGAACAGCCGCACGCCGCCGGCCACCTCGCCGAGATTCACCTGACCGTATTTGTTGAAAATCGGATAGGTGGTGAAGTCGCCGAGCTGCCGCCCGCTCTGGCGGTAGTTGACGTCGGCGTAGGCCCAGAACTTGGCGATCACCACCTGGACCTGGGCCGAGTCGAAATACCAGCCGAGCGCGCCGGCGACCAGCGCGCCCAAGGCCGCGCCGAGCGCATAGAGACGCCAGCCCTGCAGCTTCGTCCGCTCGCCGCTCGCAGACTTTAAAGGCGTCGAAGGCGAGGTCGACCCCGGCGAATGCAGAGCGCGCCGATCGCGGCCGCAGCGAGAAAGCGCGTCCCGCCGTCGTAGGCCGCGAGATTGACGACGTAGGCGAGCGCGAGCCCCAGTCCGGCGACGATCCCGCGCACAGGCGCCCGCGGGTTCCGGTAGGCGGCCCGAAGCCGACCGAAGAACGGCGGAGTGCCGTCGGCGCTGCCGACGACGGTCATGGCGAGCGGAAACAGGGCCGCGCCGAGCACCGGCCCGGCGACGAGCGCGAAGGCGCTCAGAAACCAGGCCGCGCCCGGGATGCGTGAGCACAAGGGCGGCGATCAGGATGAAGCCGATGAACAGCGCGCCGTAGATCGCGCCCTTGACCGCGCCGGTCCGCCAGTGGTCCCAGGCGGCGTCCCAGCGCGGCGGGCGACCGGCGAGCCAGTCGAGCAGGACGCCGGTCATCAGATAGACGATCGCCCACAATCCAGCCTGCGCCAGCGCCGCGCACAGGCTCGAGAAGGGAATCGCCAGCAGCGGCTGGGTGACGAGCTGCGCCGCATTGGCGAACAGCGGCGTGACTGCGGCGTAGGCGCCGCTGACGCCGAACAGCGCCACGACACGCAACGATCGCGGCAGCCGATTGAGGCTGACCGCGACGATCAGGCTCAGCATCGCTTCGCCGAGCAGCCACAAGCGTCAGCGCCCGCCCGATCGCGACCTGGATCGGGAATGGCAGGGCCGCCTGACGGGTGACCAACGCGCCGACTTCGGCCATGTGCCAGTCGGCCCCGATGACGATCAGGACGTTGAACAGGAACGGGACGGCGATGAGGCACACCGCCTCGACGACCCTCAAGCCCCGGGAGCCGGCGATCAGCGCCATCGCGGCGGCGCCCGAATAGACGATCAGCGCGATTGCGGCCGAAGGCAGGTTGAAGCGGAGGACGTCGATCCAGGGCCCCGGCAATTGCCAGAATCCGAGCCCGTCGTTGCGCGCGAGCGCAAACAGGGCAAAGGCCGCGACGTCCACGACGATGAGCGCGAGGGAATAAGGCCGGTCGGCGACCGCCCAGCGCAACAGGGCCAGCCCCCCGGCGCCGGCGATCGCCGCCGGGATCGCCTGCTGCCTGGCAACCGCAAGCCAGATACCCGCCGCGACCAGCGCCGCGCCGACGAGCACCGGCCAGACCTGCGCCGACGGGCGCTGTGCGACAGCGGACGTCGTAGTCATTCGTTGCGCCGCTCCCCTCGTTCCCGTCCGCATTCCTTGCGGGAACGCGCTCCGAGTCGCAAGCCACGTTGCAACCCGAGCCCCGCCGCGTCATAACGCGGCTATGTGTCGCAACGGAGTCTCGATGAGCCGGCTGTCCGCCTTCGCCGTGGCGGCCTTGGCCCTGAGCGCCCTCGGCGTCGGCTCACAGGCCGCCGAACTGCCGTCCCAAGTAAAGCAGGCCAAGCCGCCGCAGGCTGCGGCGGTGAAGAAATGCAACGTCGGCGGCATCGCCGGCGTCCTCGCCGCTAACGGCGTCTGCGTGCGGTTGAGCGGCTCCATCACGGCAGGGGTGGGCGGCCGCGAGTTGAAATAATAGGCTGTTCCGCGCGCAAACGCGGGGATGGAGGGGCCCTGCTCCGCCCGCCTTGCATCCGTCCCGCGCGCCGGATATCCCGCGCCCCATGACCAAGACGCCAAAGCTCGCCTTCGCCCATCTCGGCAAGGCCTCGAAACTTCCCGACGCGCCGGACGTCAAAATTCTTGACCGCGCGCCGAACCCGCACGGCGACGTGAATTACGTCACCCGCTTCGTCACGCCCGAATTCACCTCGATCTGCCCGATGACCGGCCAGCCCGACTTCGCCCATCTGGTGATCGACTACGTCCCCGACAAATGGATCGTCGAGTCGAAGTCGCTGAAGCTTTATCTCCTGAGCTTCCGCAATCACGGCGCCTTCCACGAGGACTGCACGCGTGCGAATCGGCAAGGAGCTCGTCGCGACGCTCAAGCCGCGCTGGCTGAGGATCGGCGGCTACTGGTATCCGCGCGGCGGCATCCCGATCGACGTCTTCTGGCAGACCGGGCCAGCCCCGAGGACATCTGGCTCCCCGACCAGGGCGTCGCGCCCTATCGGGGGCGCGGCTGAGCGTTCCCTTCGGGAACCCGGCATTTTTGGCGACGTTGTAGAGGTCGGACGCCACTCCCGGCGCCGGCTCTTCCCGGAGTCGACCATGGACCGCCGTTTCATCCTCGCCTCGATTGCGACTTTCGCCGCCGCGCCCCTGCTTGTCCGTACGGCGCTGGCGCAGAACGCGCCTTCGCCCGCCCCTGCCCCCGCCGCCGGCAGCAGCCAGCGCCCGCAACTGTCGACCGCCCGCCAGAACCATATCAGGGATACCCTGAGCGTCGGCTCGCTGAGCCTGATGCTCAGCCGGATCGCCCAGCCCAAGGTCAACGCGCCGCGGCTCAAGCAATTCATCGGGTTCGAGATCGCCGAGCAGGAGACGATCGCCTCGATTCTCAAGGCGATCCAGAATGGCGAGCCCCCGAGTGGCGAGGTCCCGTCGCCGAGCGACGCCGAGGTCGATGCAGAACCTCGACGCGGCCGGGCAGCTGCGGTCGAGAAGCTGCGCCAGGCGACGGGTCTGGCCCTCGACCGCGAATACCTGCACGCCGAGATCGACGGCCACCACGGCTGCTCGAGATCCAGCAGGCCTATCTCCGGTCGCCGGACGACCTTGACGAGACCAACGTCGCCAAGCTCGCCCAGGGCATGATCAAGGAGCACCTGACGCTGCTCGGCGACATCGAGGGCGCTGGACAGCACGCCGCGACGACGCGGGCGACCGTCCGCTGACCACATCGAAGGGGGCGCGTCTCGCGCACTGTGCGGCGGGACGCCGCCCCCTAAGCCGCGCGCTGCGCTTTGAGCGTCGCCTTAACTGGGCTTCAGCAAGCCGCTCGGCGGATTGGGCTTTTTCGTCACTCGGGGTGAGCCCGGCCGAGCGCGTAGACGCGGTCGCGCAAGTGGTCCGCGAGGGCCTGGCGGTCCTTGATCGCGGCAAGGTCCGCATAGGGGATCGGCGCGCCGATCACCACCGGCAGCGTCGTGCCGATCCGCGACCGCACCTCGTGGAAGATCAGCGAGAGGCGCAAGGTGGAGCTGACGTGGCTGGCGATCTGGAACAGCCGGCTGTTCTGGCCGGAGAACCAGACCGGCACGACGGTCGCCTTCGACCGCTGGACGAGCTGGGAGACGAACGGCTGCCAGCGCCAGTCGACTGCGGGCTTGCGGCCGAGCTTGTCGGGCGCGGTCGACACCGCCCCGGCCGGAAAGACCACGACCGCCCCGCCCTCGCTCGAGCTGGGCCCGCGCCGCGGCGCGGGTAGGCGAGATTGGTCTTCATCGCCTCCTCGGTCTCGCTGAAGTCGATCGGCAGGATGAAGCCGTTGACCTCCGGCGCGCGCATCAGCACCGCGTTGGTCAGGACGACGAAGTCGGTCCGGACCTTGCTGACCAGCCAAGAGATGACGATCCCGTCGAGCACGCCGTAGGGGTGATTGGCGACCACGACGACCGGCCCGGTCCTGGGGAATCTCGCCAGCGCGTCGGCGTCGTAGCGGACGTCGAGCGCGAGCTTGCGCACCGCGGCCTGCAAGAAACTCTCGTTCGGCCGGGGATGGCGCTGGTTGTCGAGGTAGATCTTCTTCAGCCTGCGGCTGGCCGGTCGCCTTCTCGACGAGCCGGATCACGCCGCGCTTCAGGGGAGGGTCGCTCGCAGTGGCGTAGCTGAAGAGATACTTGTCCATGGATGCGGCTTAGTTGCGGCCCCGTGTCCAAATTATCTCGCGCACGCGACCGTCATATGACAAGGCCTATTCTAGGCTGGGCCGGCGCGGCTTTTGGTCACGCGGTCGTAGTCCTGCAACTCGGCGACCAGCGCCTCGAAGTCCTTGAGCGGCACCATGTTCGGGCCCGTCGGAGGGGGCGTGGTCGGGGTCGGGATGGGTCTCGATGAACACGCCGGCGACGCCGACCGCGACCGCGGCGCGCGCCAGCACCGGCACGAACTCGCGCTGCCCGCCCGACGAAGTCCCCTGTCCGCCCGGCTGCTGCACCGAATGGGTCGCGTCGAAGATCACCGGCGCGCCGGTCTCGCGCGCCATGATCGGCAGCGAGCGCATGTCGGCGACGAGCGTGTTGTAGCCGAAGCTGACGCCCCGCTCGGTGACCAGCACGTCGCCCGCGCCGGCGGCGTCGAGCTTGGCGACCACGTTCTTCATGTCCCAGGGCGCGAGAAACTGCCCCTTCTTGACGTTGACCGCCCGGCCCGTGCGCGCCGCGGCGACGAGCAGGTCGGTCTGGCGGCAGAGGAAGGCCGGGATCTGCAGCGCGTCGACCGCCTCGGCGACCGGAGCGCACTGGGCGCTCTCGTGCACGTCGGTGATCACCGGCAGGCCGAGGGTCTCGCGGATCTCGGCGAACACCGGCAGCGCCGCCTCGAGGCCCAGCGCCGCGCGCGCCCGAGCCCGACGTGCGGTTCGCCTTGTCGAACGACGATCTTGTAGACGAGCCCGACCTTGCGCCGCGCCGCGATCTCCTTCAGCGCCTGCGGCGGTTTCGAGCGCATGGGCGCGGCTCTCCATCTGGCAGGGCCCGGCGATCAGCGCGAGCGGCAGCCTCGCGCCGAACTTCGCCGCGAGCGGCCCGCGGCCGACCTGAACGATGGCGTTGTTGCGCAAGGGGTTAGGGTCCTTCTTTGATGCCGGCGTCGCTCATTGACCCAGGTGGGCGGAGTTGGCAAGGGAGAGTTGCAGACATGGACTCCGCGCACGACGTCGCGACTGAGCCGCCAAGGGGCGGCATGGGGCCGTAGGGGCTCGGCGTTCCCCTCTGGGTCGCCACGGCCTTTCGACCCTCCGGAGCAGAGACCATTGCGCCATCGCGGGCGTTGAGCAAATTGTCGCACGCTCCGCGCTCGGCCTCCGGCAGGCGTTCAGAAAGGCTTGCGCTCGCGATTGCGCGGCATCATCTTGGGTCCAATGACAACCGACGCACTCGAACAGAAACTGGTTGAGGCTCTGAAGCGCGTGGATGCGCACGGCGACGTCGCGCCCGCCCATGTCCACGATCCGATGACGGTCGTGCTCCGGGAGAACGCCGTCCAGGCAAATCTGGTGCGCTGGGACGAAGACCGGGGCCGTTATGTGTTGACGGGCACGGGCCGCCGGCAAATCAGCGCAAGCAGCCGCGTTCCCGGCACCGTCTTGTCGTTCAGGCGACTTGGCGCCGTGGGCGCCAACACGCCCGAGCGGAAGCCCGCCAACACGAAAAAACTCGGGGACTAGCGCAAATAGCCGTCACTGATCGCAACGCCTCGGCGGTCGAGGCCCGGATCATGGACCGTCGCGAATGGCAAGGGCGGCGCCGCCGCGCCCGAGGGCGCCCTGGAGCCGCATCCCCGCGCCGCCGTCGACCGGCGGGCCGCTCGACGCTTTCTTGCCAAAGGCCGCGCTCCGTCCCGGGCGTGAGACAGGGGACCTTACTGCGATGACCCAAAACCTCGGCATCCTCGCCCGCCGCAAGATCGAGGCGGAAATCATCGCGCCGATCTACGACGAGATGCGCAAGGCGGTCGGGGAAGCGAAGGCGCGCGAGATCCTGCGCGCCGCGATCCGCCGGGCGGCGATCGCGTCCGGCGCGGACATGGCGGCGCGCGCGCCGGAGGGAGCCGATCTCGAGAGCTTCAAGTCGATCTTCCCGCTGTGGACCCAGGACGACGCCCTGACCATCGAGGTCTTGCGCGACGAGCCCGGCCGCTTCGACTTCAACGTCACCCGCTGCCGCTACGCCGAGAGCTACCGCGCCATGGGGCTCGGGGACCTCGGCGACGTTCTCTCCTGCAACCGCGACGGCGCCTTCTGCGAGGGCTACGATCCCCGCATCGAACTGACACGGACGCAGACGATCATGGGTGGCGCGAGCCATTGCGATTTTCGCTACCGCGCCCGGCCGGGGAAGCCGGAGCCGACGGCTGACGGGGACGCCGGCTGAAGCATGGAGGGACAGTCATGAGGCTTGCATCTCTTCTGGCCGGCGCCGCCGTGCTCGCTTTGGCGCAGGCGGCCGCGGCGCCCTTGCGCGCCGCGGATACGCGCCTCATCGAGATCAATGAGGATCGCTCGATCGAGATCACCGGCGACGGCAGCGTTTTGGCGACGCCGGATTTCGCCCGGGTCACGCTCGGGGTGACGACGACAGGCAAGGACGCGGCCGCCGCCATGGCCGCCAACGCCAAGGCCGTTAACGAACTGATCGCGACGCTCAAGGACGAGGGCGTCTCCCCGGCCGACATCCAGACGTCGAGCCTGTCGGTCGCGCCGACCTTCGCCAATCCGACCGCAGGGTCGCACGCGCCGCCGGCGATCACCGGGTACAATGTCGGCAACATGGTCACAATCACGGTCCGCGAACTCGCCCGACTCGGCCCCCTGCTCGACAAAGCGGTCGGCAACGGCGCCAACGCCATGTACGGAATCGCTTTCGGCCAGAACGACCCGAGCGCGCTGCTCGACAAGGCCCGTCCGCTCGCGGTCGCCGACGCCCGGCGCAAGGCCGAGATCTACGCCGCCGCCGCCGGGGCCAAGATTGGCCGGCTGATGGGCCTCACCGAGCAGGTCGGGTCGCAGCCCGTTCCGTTTCCCCGCCGCGTCTACGCGGCGAACGCCAGCATGGCGCCGACGCCGATCGAGGCCGGGCAGGACAAGCTGACGGTGAGCGTGACGGCGCGTTACGAGCTGATTCAGTAGCTTTTCATCGCAACGGGGGTCGCCTGATGTGCCGCGCCATTCGCCCGCTGTTTCCCTTCGAGCCGCCTGCGACCGAGGAGGAGATTCGCGCCTCCGCGCTCCAGTTCGTGCGCAAGGTGAGCGGCTTTTCCCGCCCGTCGCAGGCTAACGCCGAGGCCTTCGCCCGTGCGGTCGACGAGGTCGCAGACGCGACGCGCCGGCTTGTGTCCGCGCTGACGACTGCCGCGCCGGCCGCGCGACCGGGCGGCCGAGGCGACGAAGGCGCGCGAGCGGTCGCGCCGGCGGTTCGGCTGATCTGCCGGCGACCGCCGGACGTAAATGAGGAGGTCGCAAATTTGTCATTCCCGCTGCGTAAGAACGCGCTCGGGCGGGCGTCCTGAAGAAAGGAGACAGACGGTGATGAGCAAATCGGTTTTCGCCGCGTCGATTGCGGTTTCGGTTCTCGCGTTGTCGGTCGCTTCGGCCGGCGCCGAGATGATCACGTACAAGGCCGATCTGACCGGAGCGGCGGAAACGCCGCCGACCGACAGCAAGGGGACCGGGACGCTATCGGCGACCTACGACACCGCAACCAAGACGCTTACCTGGACCGTCAACTATTCCGGCCTTACCGGGCCCGCGATCGCCGCGCATTTCCACGGGCCCGCGCCGGTAGGCAAGCCCGCCCCGATCGAAGTCCCGCTCAAGGCCCCACTCGAGAGCCCGATGAAGGGTTCGGCGACGCTGACCGCCGAGCAGGCGAAGGACCTGACGACTGGCATGATGTATTTCAACATCCACACCGCGGAACACAAGCCGGGCGAAATCCGCGGCCAACTCGAAAAAGCGATGTGAGAGACGGGATTGGCGGCGCGACTTTAAGCTCCTATGGCCCGTCACTCGACGGGCCATGAACGGTCGGCGCTCGAAGGTTCGACGAGCGGCGATTGGCCGCCCCCCTGCGAACGAATGGAAAGTAGCGGCCGCGGCTGTTCAGCAAACGCCCCGCCAGTCGCCGTCCCCTAGCCCATGATCAACAAGCCCGCGATGGTGTCGATGGTGAATCGCCCAACCTGATTGAGGACCGGAAAACCGACCAGCGGTTCCGAGGCGTGCGGAGCCACGGTCGCGTAAACGTCGATCAGGGTATGGCCGCCGACGGAAACGGACCAGACCTGGATGCCCCTCCGCATCTCCCGGCTGCCATTGGCGAGCGTAAGGAGAGCGCTCTCAGAACTCGATCGCCTCGCGGCGCAGGAGGAGTCGGTCGGCGACCCACTTTGGAAGACTTAGCCCAGTGGCGCCTGTGTCGATGACCATCCGCTTGGTGATCGAACCGAGTTGAACGTCGACCCGCACTGTCCGGCCATCCCGGTCGAGGTAAATCGGAGCCGCGGTCCGGGTTGACTGAAAAGAGCGACGCAGATTGGCGCTGATCATCGTTTACGTCGTTGGTTCCATCCTTGCGTGGCGGAAGACAAGCAAGATACGCGCCGAGCGTGGAGCGCCCAGGCGCGCGCGTCGCGCCTTTCCGCGCTGATCATTGGAACGGCGCCACAGTGACGGTCAATGTGACGAAAAACCTCATCCACCGGAAAGCGGCTGGACCGCCGGTTTTGCCCTGGAAAATCCGACCGCCCGCCGTTCGCCCACAATCCCTAGGAGCGGGCCAGCGTTTTTGGAAATGACCAGCCGCCCTCTGGAAAACCTACAGCCCCTGGCGCGGACAGCAGGGCTGTCGGGACCGGGGACGTGGGGAAACGAGGCGCCTCTACCCCACCGTCTCCTTCCGCCGCTCACCCTCGCCGGCGTGGCGCGCCATCCAGTCCGGCAGGAAGGTGAAAGCCTCGGTCAGCAGGTGCGGCGTGTGGCGGCCCGTCGATTCCCGCAGCGCGCGCTCGAAATAATCGTCCAGAGCCGGACGATAGGTCGGGTGCGCGCAATGGGCGATGATCGCCTCGGCCCGCCGCTTCGGCGAAAGGCCGCGCAGATCCGCGAGGCCGTGCTCGGTGACGATCACCTGCACGTCGTGCTCGGTGTGGTCGACATGGCTCGCCATCGGCACGATGCAGGAGATCGTCCCGTTCTTGGCGGTCGAGGGGGTCATGAAGATGGACAGATAGGCGTTGCGGGCGAAGTCGCCCGAGCCGCCGATGCCGTTCATGATCGACGAGCCGCGGACATGGGTCGAATTGACGTTTCCGTAGATGTCGGCCTCGATCAGCCCGTTCATTGCGATCACGCCGAGACGGCGGATCAGTTCGGGATGGTTGCTGATCTCCTGCGGCCGAAGGACCACCTTCCGGCGGTAGAGCGCCACATCGCGGTTGAACTCTTCCGCCGCTTCGGGCGACAGCGACAGCGCCGTCGCCGAGGCGAACTCCATCTTGCCGGACTTGATGAGGTTCATCATTCCGTCCTGCAGCACTTCGGTATAGGCCGACAGTCCGGTGAACGGGCCATTCTGAAGCCCATCCATCACCGCGTTGGCGACGTTGCCGACGCCCGACTGGAGCGGGAGAAGATTGGCCGGCAGGCGGCCCTTCTTCACCTCGTGACCGAGGAATTCAAGAATTGTGTCGGCGATGGCGCGCGAGGTCGCATCCGGCGGCGTGAAGGTCGTATTGCGATCCGGCGAGTCGGTCTCGACAATCGCGATCACCTTCTCGGGATCGCAGAAAAAATACGGCTGGCCGATGCGGTCGTGCGACGTCACCAACGGGATCGGACGCCGATGGGGCGGCAGATCCGTGCCGTAATAGATGTCGTGCATCCCTTCGAGGCCGGCATTCTGCCAGCGGTTGACCTCGAGAATGATCTTGTCGGCCTGATCGAGCCAGGTCTTGTTGTTGCCGACCGACGACGACGGGATCAGCCGCCCGTCCTCGAGGACGCCGGCGACCTCGACCACCGCGACGTCGAGCTTTCCGAGGAAACCGGACCACACGAACTGCGCCACATGCGACAGGTGGATGTCGACGTAGTCGAGTTCGCCGTCGTTGATGCGCTTCCGGCACGCCGGGTCGGACTGATAAGGCAGGCGAAGTTCGATGCCGTCGGCCTTGGCGAGCACGCCGTCGAGTTCGGGCGCGGTCGAGGCGCCCGTCCAGACGCCAACCTTGAAATGCTCGCCCGCGGCGTGCTTGGCCCGCATCCGGGCGGCGAGCGCGAGCGGCACAGCCTTCGGATAGCCCGCGCCGGTGAAGCCGGACATGCCCACGTTGACTCCGTCGGGAATCAAAGCGGCGGCCTCTTCGGCGCTCATGATCTTTGAACGCAACGCAGCGTTCTGAATGCGGCTCTCGGACATGATGAAAGATCGCTTTCCTTGGCGCCTGCCGGCTTCCCCCGCCGGAGTGCGCCAGTCGCATAGCACGTCTCGTGGAAACTGGAATGCGACATTTGGTCAGCCGGTCCTCGACGGCGCGCGCCCGTCACACTCCACATGCGGCCGCATGCTCTCCGAAACACCTGAAGACACAGAGGTATCTCAATATAGCTAAAGTCATTTTAGAAATTTGCCTCGCATCTCCGATGCTTGCGTGCGAGGTCTTTCCGGTTCGCTGAACATATGCAAGATTTGCATGAGGCTCAGTTAAATTTTGTGAGGCTTTTGAGGTTTTGTCCTCCGCGCCCTTCAATACCCTCCAGAGATGAAATGACTTGTTTGCGGCAGCCGGCGCCGCTGGAATGTCACGATCGCAACGGTCTACACCGTACAGTTGATCTCGCGGCGGCCTGGCCTCCATTTTGATTTCGCGCGCTGCCGCCCTCAGCGACTATCCGTCAAGAGTTTCTGGAATCGCGACTTTCTGGCCTGCGGTCGCCGGATAGCGGCTCTTCCTGCCCGCTGGTCCGGGTGAGCGATCCTGCATCGCCGGGGAAAAAGACGAAGCCGTCACTCTTCCGTGAGCCCCAGGCCGACCAGCGTCGCCGGAATGGTGATGCGCGGTTCGCGGCCGAGCGCCGCCTCCCGCTCGAAATAAGCGCTGATCTTCAAGGCGTCGTGAAGATGTACGGGTCCGTGCAGCCACGCAAAACCGTCAGTGTCGATCACCTCGACCGTGAAGATCGGCGCAAAACGCGCGACTCTGGAGATTGCGTCGGCCATATTTTGTCTCTTCTGCTCAGAGCGACTTAGGGCGCCCGCGGCGTTCGCGCATTGATCGACATCAATACCGGCCGGACCGAAGCGCGCGGCGCCCGCGCGGCGCTGTCACCGGTTTTCGCCCATGCCCCCGCCCTCAAGCCTTAGGCGCCTGCTAGCCAATCGCTTGATCCAGATCCCGCCTTGCGCAGATCCCGCCTTGCGATCGTGCGATGCGCCGTCTGTGAATGTCCTCCATCGACGGCGATCGGCCGCCCGGGCGACTTGGCGGCCTTTTCGTTTGGCGGCGATGGAACAATCGACGCACTCCCGCCGTTTGCGCAACTGAGGACTTTTGAGTCAGCTGCGTGGAGCTGGTCATGAAGTGGGACCCAGTTATCGTGATCTGGAGTCGGCTCAAGGAGCGACTTCGGCTTCGCCAGAGTCACCGCCAGCAACCCGACGTTCGCGGAGACGACACGGGGTCAACCGTCCGATGGACAAGTGACGGCCTATCGACCCGACAATCGCGAAAAGCGGCACGAGTTTTCGCAGCATATCGGCTGCTGACGAGCCGTTGAGGAGCGGTCGCTTCGACTGTTCCGAGTAAGCGTTCGCACTCCCGACCGCTGCAGCCTATTTGGCCGTATCCTGCGGCCTTGGCAAACGGCGGTTCAGTAAATATTAACGATGAAGTCCGATGACGCTCTGGTGAATTGGGAGGGTATTCACTGTACAATACTTGGTAGGCGGATCGCATGTCCCGCCTCCCAGCGACTTAATGCACCCGCTCTTTCGAACGGCCCTCCGGTATAGTGAACGGGATCCAACCGAAAGCTGTGTCGGCGACGGTGGACGGAGTTGGCGACGGTCAACGATGTCCAATCGCTGAGCGGAACGCAAGCGTAGGTAGATTCCGAATCTTTCCGCTTCCGGGCCGGAGCGCCTACAATAGAGGACCAAACGAAGATTCCTCCAGCAATTGAAGACGCCGTCATGAATGGGAATTCCGCCACGCCCCTCCGAGTTCTTTTGGTGGACGATAGTCTCGGCGATGTTCGGTTAACGAAGGAAGCTTTCCGCGAGGCCAATAGGGAAATTCAATTACATGTTGCTTCAGACGGCATAGAGGCGATGGATTTCTTGAGACAGCGGGGAGTTCACGGTGACGCTCCACGCCCGGATTTGATCTTACTGGATCTAAACATGCCAAGAATGGATGGCCGTGAAGTTTTGGCGCAGATCAAGGAGGATGACGGTCTGAAAACAATCCCGACTGTCGTGCTTACAACGTCAGAAGCAGAAATAGATATTGCGAAGAGCTATCAACTTCAGGCGAATTGCTACCTAAGCAAGCCTGTGGGGTTGGACGCCTTCGAGGAAGTTGTCAAGAGCATTAACGATTACTGGCTGGTGAAAAGCAAATTGCCGCAGCAAGCGTCAAGCGACTAGGCGCTTTTCGCTGCAAGAGGCGTGCGCCGCAAGTGTTGCCCCCAGCGTGGCGCCATCTGTGCAGTTCCACACGAGCCCGCACGCTTTCGAGATTGGGCTGGGCCGTGGAAGGTACCCTGGGTTAGCTCGGAGGATTTGAGCGAGGAGGATTCCGCCGTCACGGCAGAGCCGTCAAGGGGCTGGCGCCGAAGGCGTTACCCCCCGCGCTACCCCAGCTTTTTATCTTGCTCGCTTGGTTTCTAAGAGTTACCCCACAAGCCATTGTTTTGCTTGGTGAGCGCGGTGGGAATCGAACCCACGACCCTCTGATTAAAAGTCAGATGCTCTACCTATTGAGCTACGCGCTCGCGCCAGGCGCAACGGCGCTCAGTGCCTACAGCGTCATGTCCCGGGGGTCAATTGCAAAGCGCCAAAACCCCGAGGCCGAGAAAGACTAATCCCGCGGCTCGTCCGAAGCCCGAACCCCCGAAGGACCAAGGCCAGAAAGACCAAGGCCGTAAGCGGAGGATTGGCGACGATGGCCCCAGCTTCGCCGCTTCCTCAGCCGCGCTTGCGGAGCGACGCGGCCCGCGCGGCCCTCAGGCGGGCGAAGTCGTCGCCGGCGTGATGGGAAGAGCGCGTCAGCGGCGAGGACGAAACGAGCAGGAAGCCCTTGACCGCCCCGATCGTCGCATACTCGGCGAATTCGTCCGGCGGGACGAAGCGGATCACCGGGTGGTGCTTCGCGGTCGGCTGGAGATACTGGCCGATGGTCAGGAAATCGATGTCGGCCGAGCGCATGTCGTCCATCATCTGCAGGACTTCGTTGCGCTCCTCGCCCAGGCCCACCATCACGCCCGACTTGGTGAAGATCGCAGGATCCAGCTCCTTGGCGCGCTGCAACAGCCGCAGCGAATGGAAATAGCGCGCGCCGGGACGGACGCTCAGATATTTGGACGGCACGGTCTCGAGATTGTGGTTGAACACGTCGGGTCTCGCCTGGACCACGACCTCGAGCGCGCCCTCCTTGCGCAGGAAGTCGGGCGTCAGCACTTCGATCGTCGTCTGCGGCGCCGTCGTGCGGATCGCCCGGATGGTCCTGGCGAAATGCTCCGCGCCGCCGTCGGAAAGATCGTCGCGGTCGACCGAGGTGACGACCACATGCTTGAGGCCGAGCTTGGCGACGGCGTCGGCGACGCGCGCGGGCTCGTCCGGATCGAGCGGCCCCGGCAGGCCGGTCGCGACATTGCAGAAGGCGCAGGCGCGGGTGCAGGTGTCGCCCATGATCATGAAAGTCGCGTGGCGCTTGTCCCAGCATTCGCCGATGTTGGGGCAGTTCGCCTCCTCGCAGACGGTGGCGAGCTGGTGCGCGCGCACCAGCGCCCGCGTCTCGGCGTAGACCGGCGACCCGGGCGCCTTGACGCGGATCCACTCGGGTTTGCGCGCGACCGGCTGGTCGGGCCGATGCGCCTTCTCCGGATGACGGGGGCGCGAGAGCTGCGGGCTTTCCGCGACAGTGTCGATGAGACGGGTCATGGCGATTATCTAGGGCCGGCCCCGGCGCCGGTCAAACCCGGCCGGGCCGCGGCGACGGGCGCGGTATCGGCCGCATCATCCGGGCTTCGCCGGTCGTCGTATAGGAAAGCAGGAGAGGATTCTCATGACCGCCGCATCGAACAAGACCGTCGTCGTCACCGGCGCCTCCACCGGGATCGGCTGGGGAAGCGTCAAGGTTCTGGCCCGGGACGGCTGGCGCGTCTTCGCCGGCGTGCGGCGCGAAACGGACGCCGCGCGGCTCAAGTCGGAATTCGGCGACGCCGTGCGCCCGCTGGTCTTCGACGTGACAGACGCCGAGGCGGTCGGGGCTGCGGCGAAGGCGGTCGACCAGGCGCTCGGCGGCGGCACGCTCGGGGGGCTCGTCAACAACGCCGGGATCGCGGTGCTCGGCCCCCTGCTCCACCTCAAGCCGGAGGATTTCGCCCGCCAGCTCGCCGTCAACCTGTCGGGGCCGCTGATCGTCACCCAGGCCTTCGCGCCTCTGCTCGGCGCCGACCGGACGCGCACCGGACCGCCCGGGCGCATCGTGATGATCTCGTCGGTCGGCGGGCTCAACGCGCCGCCGTTCCTGGGCGCCTACAGCGCATCGAAATTCGGACTCGAGGGTCTCTCGGAATCGCTGCGGCGGGAGTTGATGCTCTTCGGGATCGACGTCGTGATCATCAATCCCGGCGCGATCGCGACTCCGATCTGGGACAAGTCGGAGCGCGCCGACGCCGAATTCGCCAATACGCCGTTCGGCCCAGCCGTCGCAAAGGTGAAAAAATACATGCTCGCAATGGGCCACGCCGGGCTGCCGCCGGAGCGGATCGGCGAAACGGTGAAGACCGCGCTGACCGCGGCGCGCCCGAGCGTCCGCTACATCGTTACGCCAAAGCCGCTTCAGGACTTTCTTGCCCGAACGCTGCCGAAGCGGACGGTGGACGGACTGATCGCCGACCGGCTCGGCCTGCGCCCCGCAAAAGGGCGGAAAGCGAAATGATACGGGAAACCCAGCGCGCCCATCCGTCGACCCGCCGAGCGGGACGCCGTGAAACCTTTTGCGGTATGGTTCCGGCATAGACGAAGGCGTCGCTCGCGCGGCGCGCCGAACCTGGAGCGACCATGACGACGAGCGTGCATCAGTTTCTGTGCCTGACCGACAATTACGGCGTGCTGGTGCACGATTCGAAGACCGGCGCGACGGCGTCGATCGACGCGCCCGAGGCGGGCCCCATCCTCGCCGCGCTCGACGAGAAGGGCTGGAAGCTGACCGACCTCCTGATCACCCACCATCACGCCGACCACATCCAGGGCGCGCCGGAGCTGAAGGCGCGATTCCCCGATCTCGCCATCGTCGGGCCGGCCAAGGAGGTCTCGCGCATTCCCGGCCTCGACA
This sequence comes from uncultured Alphaproteobacteria bacterium, assembly GCA_963724785.1. Classification (GTDB taxonomy): domain Bacteria; phylum Pseudomonadota; class Alphaproteobacteria; order Rhizobiales; family Beijerinckiaceae; genus Roseiarcus. The sequence goes on from CAVRWC010000025.1 coordinate 123,361, forward strand.
CGCTGGTCAGCGAGGGCGATTACGTGCGCATAGGCTCGCTCGAAGCCAAGGTGATCGAGACGCCCGGCCACACCACGGGGCACATCGCCTATTATTTCGGCGAGGAAGACCTCGTTTTCTGTGGCGACACGCTGTTCTCGCTCGGCTGCGGGCGGGCCTTCGAAGCGTCCTACGCCGTGCTGTGGAGCTCGCTCCTCAAGCTTGCGGCGCTGCCCGGCGAGACGCAGGTCTATTGCGGGCATGAATATACCGAGGCCAACGCGCGCTTCGCGCTGACCATCGAGGGCGACAACCCCATCCTCAAGGACCGCGCCGAGCATGTGGCGAGGCTGCGCGCCGAGGACCGCCCCACCCTGCCGACCACCATCGGCCTCGAGCTTGCCGCGAATCCGTTCCTCAGGGCCGAGGAGCCTTCGGTGCAGGCGGCCGTCGGCCTGACCGGCGCCGACCCGGCCGAGGTGTTCGCCGAACTCCGGTCCCGGAAGGACCGGTTCAAGGGATAAGCCCTAAAACCCCTCGCCGCCGTCGACCGTCAGCACCTGCCCCATGACGTGCCGGGCGGCATCCGAACAGAGGAACAGGACGGCGTCGGCGATGTCGTCGACGTCGGCAATGCGGCGGGCCGGGATCGAGGCGAGAATCCTGGCTTCGTCCAGACGGCCCGCCTGGAAATCCTCGAGCACGCCCGCGGTCGCGACATGGCCCGGCGCGACGCCGTTGACCCGCACCCCCTGCGGCCCCCACTCAAGCGCCATCGAGCGCGTCAGCATGTCGAGCGCCGCTTTCGACGCCGAGTAGAGCCCGCAGCCGGGCGCCGGACGCGCGCCCGCGATGCTGCTGACGTTGACGATTTTGCCGCCCCGCCCCTTCGCCAGCGCCTGCGTCGTGAACGCGCGTGCGCACTGAAGCGGTCCGGCGACATTGACGTTGAGGAATTGCGCGGCCGCCGCCGCGTCCGCTTCGATCAGCGGCACGAGCGCGAAATGCGCCGCGTTGTTGATGAGAATGTCGGCGGCGCCGAAGCGCTCGACCGTGGCCGCGACAATCCGCTCGCAGTCGGCCGCGACGCCGACATCGGCCCGAACGGCGAGAACAGGACCGCCCATTTCCTCGATCAGCGCCGCGGAATGGGCGAGCGTATCCTGCGTGCGTCCGGCGATGGCGACGTTCGTCCCCGCCCGGGCGAAGGCGCGGGCGATAGCGAAGCCGATCCCCGCCCCGCCTCCGGTTACGATCGCGGTCTGGCCGGAGAAGCCAGACTTTTCGGTCATTGGACTGTCCTCAGCGCCCGCCCGATCCAGGACGGGCGCGAAGCCGGATGCGTCCGGCCTCGCGGCGTCGCAGCGGTCAGTCGCCTTCCGATTCCCTCGGAGGGAAAGGTGCGGGGTCGCGCCGAACACATGTCGTTTGCTCCAAACTCGATGAGTTTTCCGTATACGGTCTCAAAAACGGCGTCGAGATTGCGGTTCCCGTCATCGTTCCTGAACCGCAGCCCCATGAAGCCTCGAGCTTCGTCGGCGGCGAGATTCGCGCCGCGTCACCGAGGATCTCCTCGGCGGTCGAATGCTTCGCGACGCCCGTCAATCGACGGGCGATGGCGGGATGGGTTTTACGGCATCGCCTCGAAACGTCTGGCGAGCGCGCTGATCTTTTTCGCCGTCTCGATGTCGAGGTCGGTGATCTTCATGCCCGCATCATGGGTGCAGAAGGAAAACGAGAGAATGTTGTAGGAATTCTTGAACTCGGGGTGGTGATTCATCACCTCGGCCTCGATCGCGACCTCGACGATGAAGGCGATCGCGTCGCGAAAGGTCCTGAGGGTAAAGGTCGCTTCGATATTCGGCGCTTTCACCGACCAGTCCGGCAGGCTGGCGAGAGCAGAGCGGATCTCGTCGTCACTGAGAATCTTGTACTGCGCCATCAGGAAGTCTCCTCGTCAGTTGGGCTCCCCCGGCCCCGTGGGCTTGGCCAGATCGGCGATCGCGCGGTCGATCACGATCGGCGAGATGCGAATAGAGCTTGTATAGGGGCGGCTGAATTCAAGAATGAGCAGGATCGCGATGCTGATCGAAGCCGCCCCGAGGATCAGCATGATAATGGTCGCCCCGTTCGGCCGCGACAAGAGCCCCATCCCCGCGAACATCAGGCAAGACCACCCCGCCACCGCATAGATCAGCGGCCAGGCGGGAGGCGAGAGCACCTGGAGCGTCATGAGGAGCCGATCCTCGCCGATGGTGTGATAGTTGGATTTCGCCGCCGCGAGCAGCTCCTTCTGCGCGTCCGTTTGCGGATCGAGGCGCTCGAACACCCGGCTCATGTCGGCCATCGCCTTGTAGGAAGCCTGGTAGGAGCCGGACATCTCGCGGTCGTCGCCCCAGAACTGCTGACGCGCCGAAATCAGGTCCTGGCGCAAAAGCTCGCGCGCTGCATCGCCCGCTGGTCCGTAATGACGCATTTCGAGATTGAATTCGAGCGCCTTGGCCGCAACCCCCTCGAGCTCGCGCTGCTGGGTGCTGAATACGCCGAATGCGGTCCAGATCAGGAGGCCGAGCACCAGCGCCAGCAGGAGCGTCAGAAGCCCGACGACGCCGCCGATCATGTCGCGCGACAACTCGGTTGTATGATGAACGGGGAGCCGGGTCTTGAGATAGAAGCCTAGGAGGCCGCTCAAGGCGATCAGCACCCAAACGACGGCGGCGACGGCGAGCGGGCTCAAGCGGGCGTCTCCCGAAGCGGAACGAACACAAGCGGTCGCACAGAACGCGCGGGCGGTCCAGCGGTCGATGGGCGGCCTTCACGCTCATCGGGGCCCAGGGCTGTCATATCGCCGGCAGCAGCGCGCGCAGGTTTTCGAGCGTGTCGGCCTCGGCGACCGGCTTGTCGCGCCGCCAGCGCAGCATGCGGGGAAAGCGCACCGCGACGCCGCTCTTGTGGCGGCGGCTCGGCGCGATGCCCTCGAAGCCGAGCTCGAACACCTGGGTCGGCGGGACGCTGCGCACCGGACCGAAGGTCTCGACCGTCGTCTTGCGGATGATCGCGTCCATCTCGCGCATCTCGGCGTCGGAGAGGCCGGAATAGGCCTTGGCGAACGGCACGAGCTCGCGGCCGGCCATGTCCTCGCCGGCGCTCCAGACCGCGAAGGTGTAGTCGCTGTAGACGCCGGAGCGGCGGCCGTGGCCGCGCTGGGCGTAGATCAGCACCGCGTCGACGCTCATCGGATCGAGCTTCCACTTCCACCACACGTCGGTGCGGTCGTCGCCCTTGCGCCGCCCGACGCCATAGGCGCCCTCGCGCGCCTTCAGCATCAGCCCCTCGCGCCCGAGCGCGCGCGCCTGCTCGCGGATTTCGGCGAGACCGTCCCAGGTCTCGGCCGACGACCTCCGGGCTCAGGCGCAGCGGCAGGCGCTGGCCGCGCCGCGCGGCGTCGGCGAACGTCGCGCCGATCAGCCGTTCGAGCTTGGCGCGCCGCTCGCGCTGCGGTTCGCCGCGCAGGTCATGGCCGTCGAGTTCGAGGAGGTCGTAGGCGATCAGCGCGACCGGCAGCTCGCGCAGCGTCTTTTCGCTGATCGCCTTGCGGCCGAGCCTCTGCTGCAGGCTGGCGAACGGCGCGAGGCCGTCGAGCGAGTCCGGGCGCTTTTCGTCCGGCGGCGGGACCAGCACGACGAGTTCGCCGTCGAGCGCGACGCCCGGGGGCAAGGCCTGCGGCGAGCGGCTCGAGATCGGGATAGGCGTCGGAGATCAGCTCCTCGCCGCGCGACCACAGGCGCCAGTTTGCGCCGCGCTTGACGAGCTGCGCGCGGATGCCGTCGAACTTCCATTCGGCGATCCAGTTTTGCGGCGGCGCCGAGCGACGGCATGCCATGTCGGCAAGCGGCCGCTGCCAGGACTGCGCGAGATAGAAGGGATAGGGCCGGCCGGCGTCGAGCGCCGCGCCCTCGGCATGGTCGACGTCGGCGACCAGCGCGGCGAAATCGTCGGCGGTCGGGATTCGCCGCGCCTGGGCGTAGCCGATCATCCGCTGCGCCATGCGGCTCTCTTCGACGCCCGCGACTTCGGCGAGCGCCTTCACGACCTGAAGCCGCGACACGCCGACCCGCAATTCGCCGGTGATCAGCTTGAAGAAGGCGAGCCGCTGGTCCTGCGGCAGCGCGCGCGACCCAGCGCGTGAGCCGCGCGTAGCGCTCCTCCTCGTCGAGCGGGGGCAGCGGCAGCAGGCGCTCGCGCATCCAGACGTCGAGCGAGGCGTGGTCGTCGCCCGCGCCCTTCCGGCAGCAGCAGCGCCAGCGTCTCGGCGAGGTCGCCGACGTTCGAATAGGATTCCTCGACCAGCCACTCCGGCAGGCCGGAGCCTTCGACCGCGAGCCGGCGCAGGAGCCGCGTCGGAACGGTCTGGCGCGGCTTTCCGCCGGCGAGGAAATAGACCATCCAGGCCGCGCTCGCCCATTGCGCCGGATCGGCCCTGGCGGCGGCGAAGGCCTCGACCATCGCGGTCTGCTTGGCGCGGGTCGAGGTCGCCGCGTCGAGCCGCCGGTAGAGGTCGGCGAAGGCTTTCATGCGGCGGCCTCGCCGGCCTCGCGCCTCGTCCTCCTCGCCATAGGCGGTCTCGAGCGCGCGCGCGTCGAGGCCCGTCTCCCGCAGATAGCGGGTGAGCGGTCCGGTAAAGCCATGGGTCGCGAGCACCCGCTCCGCGCCGGTCGCCTCGATCGCCGAGAGGAGCCCCGGCCAGTCGGCGTGATCGGAGAGCGCGAAGCCGCGGTCGAGGCCGCGGCGGCGGCGGTTGCCCCTGACCTGCATCCAGCCGCTCGCCAGCGCGTCGGAATAGTCGCCGAAGCGGTTGAGCCAGGCGCTCCCGGCCGCCGAGGGCGGGGCGACGATCAGCGCCTTGGCGAAGGCGCGCTTGTCGGCGATCTCGTGAGCGAGCCGCGTCGGCGGCAGAGCGACGCCGGCCTCGCGGTAGATCGCGTTGATCGGCTCGATCGCGCCGTGGCAGACGATCGGCCCGATCGACGGATCGATGCGGGCGAGCACGCGCTGCGCCTTGCCGAGCGCGTAGGCGTAGAGGACGCTGGCGCGGCCGGCGGCGGCGTTCTCCCGCCACCAGCGCTCGATTCCGGCCATGATCTCCGCCTGCGGGCCGCCAGCGGTAGATCGGCAGGCCGAAGGTCGATTCGGTGATGAAGACGTGCGCACGGACCGGCTCGAACGCGGCGACGACGCCGTCGGCCTCGAGCTTGTAGTCGCCGGACACGACCCAGACCTCGTCCGTTCCGCGCCACGCGGACCTGCGCCGAGCCGAGCACGTGGCCGGCCGGGTGAAGCGCGATCTCGACGCCGTTGCGGGTCAAGACCTCGCCGTAGGCCGCCGTCTCGATCGCGACATCGCCGAGCCGCTTGCTGAAGGATCGGGGCGGTCAGCGGATGGCAGACGTAGACGTCCGAGCCGAAGCGGGCGTGGTCGGCGTGGCGCATGGGTGATCACGGCGCGCGAGACGGGCCGCCACGGGTCGATGTGAAAATCGCCGGCCTCGCAATAGAGGCCGCGGTCGGTCGGAGCGATCAGGTCCATCATGCGAGGCGAAAGGAGCGGGAGCAGCCCGGCGAAGCATATAGGCGCTGGCCGACCGATCGCCAGTTTTCGACGGCGGGGGAACGCCTTACGCGCGTCTACCAACCCCCGACGCTCAGCCGTCCCCTCCTTGCGCCAGCTTCGGGTCCGGCGCCGGCTCCGGCCCGAACACGCTCATGCCGCCATAGGCGTGCGAGTGGGCGCGTTCTTCGGCGAATAGCGCCTCGACCGAAGAGCCCGTCGAGAGAGGGGCGTCTTTAGACAGGAGCCCGCGGGCGTGACGCTCGAGCCGGCGCGCCTGCTCGTCGAGCCGGCGGATCGCCGCCAGCTCCTCCGTCTCGCCGAGCCTCGCCTTCGCCACCGCCGCCTTCATCACCGCGATCGTGCGGTCGTAGACCTTCAGGGGCACCGGATAGGGGTGGCGGTCCTTGCCGCCGTGGGCGATGGAGAACCGCGCCGGATCGGTGAACCGGTAAGGCGCGCCGTGCACGACCTCCGCGACCTGGGCGAGCGCGCGGACCGTCCGCGGGCCGACCCCGGGCACCAGCAGAAGCTCGGCGAAATCCTTCGGCCCGCGGTCGGCCGCGGCGGCGAGATTCGGCGTGCAGCCGTCTCGCGACGATGTCCTCCGCCCGGACGTCGTGATGCGCCGGCATGACGAGATGGGGCAGGAAAGGCTGCAACGGCGGCGCGGACGGCTTCGCCGCGCCTTCGAGACCTGGCGATCCGACGTTCGATCCCGTCCGGCCCGAGATCGCCCAGGAGGTCGATCTGCCTGCGGCGCGAGGCTTCCGCGCGGGCGTCGGTCAGGTTGACGATCACCCCCTGCCCTTCGCCGTCGATCGCGCTATGGGGCGCCTCGACGAAACTCTTCAGCCCCTCGCTGAAGCCAGTGGTAGCGGCGCGCCTGACGCTTGTCGCCGTTCATGCCCTGCTGCACCACGACCCAGCGCCCGTCGTCGGCGACGATGAACCCGTGCAGGTAGAGATCGAAGCCGTCCTGCACCGCGGCGCTGTCGACCTTGGCGACCAGCCGGCTCGCGGTCGCGAGCTCCATCCCGTCGAAGCCGACCCTCTCGCCGATCTCGCTGAAGCTCATGCGGGGTCTTGCGCGAATGCGCGCCGCGACCGCCGCAGACATGGAGGCCGAGCTCGCCGGAAAGCGGAGCGAGCCCGCGCTTCAGCGCCCCGATCACCGAGGTCGTGATCCCCGACGAGTGCCAGTCCATGCCCATGACCGCGCCGAACGACTGGAACCAGAAGGGATGGGCGAGCCGGCGCAGGAACTCGTCGCGCCCGTATTCGATCACGATGGCTTGCGTGATGACCGCGCCGAGCCGCGTCATCCGTTCGCCGAGCCAGCGCGGCACGCGCCCGCCATGGAGCGGCAGGTCGGCGCTGCCCGAGCGGCGGGCGGTCATGGGGCGCGCCAGACGGCGAACCGGGCCGCCGGTCCGGCCTGATTCGCGCCCCGAACTCGGCGCCCGCTGAACGATCGCCCGCATGGCGCAAAGGTCTAGCGGGTTCGGCGGCGCATGGCGAGACGGCGGCGCCCAGCGCGCCGGCGTGAGCGCCCGAATGGCGCCACGAGCCGAGGCGATGAAGGAACACGGCGAATGTTCGTCGCGTTGTCCGTTGCGCCTCCGCCCGTTGCGCGCGGCGCACGCACGCCATTCGGGCGGCAGGGGGACTCATGCGGATTTTGGTGCTCTTCGCGCATCCGGTCGAGACGAGCTTCGCGGCCGGGCTTCACGATCTGGTCGTGCGGACCCTGAAGGGGCGCGGACACCTTGTCGACGACTGCGATCTCTACGCCGAGAAATTCGACCCCGTTCTCAGCCGCGAGGAGCGGATCGCTTATAACGACCTCGCCGTCAATCGCCGCAACGTTGGATCCCTACGTCGACCGGCTGCTCGGCGCCGAGGCGATCGTCTTCTCGTTTCCGGTCTGGAACATGGGGTTTCCGGCGATTCTCAAGGGCTTCCTCGACCGGGTGTTCCTGCCGGGCGTGAGCTTCACCCTCAAGGACAACGGCGATTACGTGCCGACGCTTCACAACATCAAGCGGCTCGGCGTGGTCTGCACCTACGGCAGCGACCGTCTCCTCACGATACCTGATGGGCGACCCGCCGCGGCGCGTCTTGACGCGCACGATTCGAGGCATCTGCGCCCCCGGGACGCGATGCGACTATCTCGCCCATTACGACATGAATCACACGCGGCCCGAGCAGCGCAAAAAGTTCCTGGCGAAAGTCGAAGCGAATTTCTCGGCCTGGTGAGGCCGCCCCGCCAGGCCGCCTTGGCCCTCCGAGACCCTGGATCGTCGGCGCTGTGAGGAGCATCACAGCGCCGGACGGCGCCTGGCGCGAAAATGGGTGCATCAGTTCAAATCGCAAAATGCGATGAAAGGACAAGGGACAATGATGCACGCACAACGTCACCGAGGGGTCAGGCTCGGCGTCGACTTCGAGGCGAAGGCCCTCATGGCCAATCTGGGCGCCGAGGCTTATTCGGCAGCGCGCCTGCGCGCTGAAGAGGCGAGCAGCGAGGACATGGCGAAGGACTGGAGCCACGTCGCCGGCGTAATCGCCCGGAGGACGCGCCGGTTTCCGTTCGGCCGCTTTGCAAAGGGCGGCGCGCTTGCGGCGCCAGCCGGCGGCGATTGGCCCTTCACCTGATTGGGACGAGCTCCGCGCTTTCGGGGGGGCCACGGGCTACCATGACCTCCGCGCAACGCCCGCCCCCACCAAGGGGGGCGGGCGTCGTCACTTCATTGATTCCGCCGAAATGCAGGCCGCTCAATGCCGACGGAAGGCGATGCGAAGCAATTGAATTGCGCCGTTCTCGAACCCTGAGGCGGCCTCGTCCAGATAGCGCAGGTAATCGGCGACCTTGTCCAGGCCGACCAGCGCCTCGGCGCGCGAGCGGGCGCCCAGGAGCCGCTTCTCCCATTCGCGCAACGTGCGCGCGTAGTGCAGGCGGTGGTTCAGCAGCTGCTCGACCTCGAACCAGCGCGACGCCGCCTCCAGAACCTCGTCCGCCATCGGCAACTCGCTTTCACGCCAGATCTTGGCGCGCAGGAATGGCGTAAGCTTGCGGATGCGGCCATAGGCGATGGTCTGAAGCGACAGCTTGCCGCCACGGTTCAGCCGCCGCCGGCAGAAGTCGAAGAACTGCGCATAGACCGCGCGCCGCTCCTCGGGCGAATGATCCTGGCGGCCGAAATGCTCGAAAGCGCCAATCGATATGATGCCGTCGAACGGCTGCGGATCGTGGTAGTCCTGCCAGTTCATGATCTCCATGCGCGCCCGGGGCTCGGACCGCTCCTCGTCGAAGCGCTGCTTTTGCGCTTCGCTCAAGGTCAGCCCGATCGCCTCGCCGACGTCGCGCTCCTCGACCAGAAAGCGCAGCATGGCGCCCCAGCCGCATCCGACATCGAGGATCCGCGCGCCCGGCCGCGCCCCGGCGGCGTCGGCGTGAAACGCCAGCTTGGCGCGTTGCGCCTCTTCGAGCGAATGTGTGTCCGACGTGAACAGCGCCGCCGAATAGACCATGCCGGCGTCGAGCCACAGCCCGTAGAAATCATTGCCCGAGTTGTAATGATACTGGATTTCGGCCTGGGACGTCGTGCGCATGGCGACGAGCCCCTCGGAACCTGGCGTTCGCTGGCGACCCGCGAGGTCGGTGACATTGGCGGCTTCGGCGGATCGGCGCGGAAGGTGTGGATTGAGCACGAGGCGTACTCCTTTTGGGCAAGTGGCCTACGCCCAATGGAATAGAATCTCCCCAAGTCGGCGCGGCGCGAGGAGAAACGTATCGCGGGCGATTGTGACTACCAAAAACATGGACGCGCTTCAAAGTGAGGTCCAGCGGCAAGGCTTTTGTTGACCGTTACGACTTCGACTGCTGCGCTCTCTTGCACCGATCCCGCTCAAGGAAAACGGCGATCCGCCCAATTTGCGGAAGCCGAACGCGCGCACGCCCTCATTCCTCGGGCTCGGTGTCGAAACGAAGCGGATAGCCGCGCGAGGCGCCCGCTTCTGTGCCGCGCGTGGCCTTGGTCTCGGCGATATCCTTGGCGAACACGCCGACGACGCAGAGGCCCTTCTTGTGCGCGGTCAGCATGACGCTGAGCGCCTGGGATTCGTTCATGCGAAACACCGCCTTCAGAACCTCGACCACGAAGTCGCGCGGCGTATAATCATCGTTAAACAGAAGCACCTTGTGCAGGCGAGGGCGATCGACCTTCGTTTCCGTCTTGGCCCGGACGTTGGTGACGGTCTTGCTCATCATGGCCCCCGGAGGCAGGCTGGATGCGTCATCTCTATCCTCGCACGCGGCCAGTCTGATTTTCAAGCGCTGGGATTTAAAAGCGTCGCTGGCAAAACTCTTGCGAAGCGTCGCTCGTTCCGACGATCCATGAAAGGCCCGTCATGCTGAACACCCGACAGAAGGTTTTGCGCAATTTCTGGTACGCCGCCCTCCCGACCGACGCGCTGAAGGACGGACCGAAGCCGTTTCGCCTGCTCGGCGAGGACATCGTGCTCTTTCTCGCCCGTGACGGGGCGCCCTCGGCGCTCGAGGACCGATGCCGGCACCGCACCGCCAGGCTGTCGAAAGGATGGATCAAGGACGGCCGCATCGTTTGCGGCTACCACGGCTGGGAATACGACGGGTCGGGCCGCCTCGGAAAAATCCCGCAATTCCCTGAGGAGCAGGCCCTGCCCGACGTCTGCGTGCGGGCGTTTCACGCGCGAGCGCGGTATGGTTACGTCTGGGTCTGCCTCGGCGAGCCGCTGCTCGACATCCCCGATCTGCCGCAGGAGGGCGACCCAACTTTCCGGCGCATCCACCAGTTCGACGAGCGCTGGAACTGTTCAGCCTTGAGGATGATGGAGAACTCGTTCGACAATTCGCACTTCTCCTTCGTCCACAAGAACACCTTCGGCGACCTCGCCCAGCCAAAGCCGGAAAAGTACGAGCTCATCGAGACGGACTACGGCTTCGTCGCCGAGACGATCGTCCCGGTGAAAAATCCGGCCCCGGCCCATCGCGTGACCGGCTCGACCGAGCCGTGGACGAAGCGAAAGATGCGCAACGCCTGGTACATGCCGTTCTGCCGCACGATGGACATGGAGTATCCGTCCGGCCTCAGGCACGTCATCTTCAATTCGGCGACCCCGATCGACGACGGGACGATCCAGCTCGTCCAGGTGCTGTTTCGCAACGATCGCGAGGAGGACTGCTCGACCGCGGAGTTGCGCGCCTGGGACCGCGCGATCATCGAAGAGGATCGCGAGGTGCTCGAATTCGACCGACCCCGACGCGATCGTCGACATGAGCCGCAAGCTCGAGATGCACATGCCCTCCGACCGCCCCGGCATGCTGATGCGGCAGCGGCTGAACGCCTTGCTCGAAGCACACGGGGAGCACGAGGTCCCGCGCTGACTTCCGGTCCTGACTTCACTTTTCCTTGATCAGGCCGATTTCGCCGATTGTTGCGCCGCAAAAGGGCTCTATATGGACAGTATCGCCCTTCCCGACCGGTCCCGCATCGGCCAATACGCCGCATCGCGAGAGCGCGTCCCGGATGTTCCGAGGCGTTACGCGGCCCCAAGAGCTTATCGCCGATCATGTCGGAACTGACGTCCTCGCAGGTCTTCGAACGCGCCAGGCCGAACTACCGCACCACCGCCCTCATCATCGCCAGCGCGCTCTTCATGGAGCAGCTCGACTCGACCGTGCTCGCCACGGCGCTGCCGACGATGGCCCGGTATTTCGACGTCACGCCCTCGCACATGAGCGTCGCGCTCACGTCCTATCTGTTGAGCCTCGCGGTGCTGATTCCAGCCAGCGGCCAGGTCGCCGACCGGTTCGGCGCGCGAACCGTGTTCTCCAGCGCAATCGTCGTCTTCACCCTCAGTTCCGTCCTGTGCGCGCAGGCGCATAGTCTTCCCCTGCTCGTCCTCGCAAGGGTGCTGCAGGGCGCCGGCGGCGCGATGATGATCCCCGTGGGCCGCCTCGTGCTGCTGCGCAGCACCGATCGAGCGGATCTCGTTTCGGCGATGAGCTGGTTTCTGGTGCCGGGTCTGATCGGTCCCATCCTCGGGCCGCCCGTCGGCGGCCTGATCGTCACCTATCTCGATTGGCGCTGGATCTTCTATATCAACGTTCCGATTGGCGTTCTGGGCGTTGTGCTGACCTGGCTCTTTATCCAGAACACCCGCCCGAAGACGCGCGTGGCCTTCGATGTCTGGGGTTTCGCGCTCTCGGGAGCGTCGCTCGCCTGCCTGCTGTTCGGCTTCGAAATGGCGAGCCGGGGCACGGGCCAGGCCTCGCTGGCTGTTGGGCTGGTCGGCGCGGGCCTCGTCAGCGGCGCCGCGTATGTCGTCTATGCGCTCAAGCGGCGCCGGGTGACGCCGATCCTCGATCTCAGCCTCATGCGGATTACGACGTTTCGGGTGTCGGTGATCGCCGGTTCGCTTTCCCGCATCACCCAGGGCGCGCAACCGTTTCTGTTGCCGCTGATGATGCAGCTCGCCTTCGGCATGTCGGCGGCGCAAAGCGGATTTTTGACCCTCGCCACCGCTTTCGGCGCGGTGCTGATGAAGGCGGCCGCGGCGCCCATCCTGCGTCGTTTCGGCTTTCGGACCACGCTGATCTGGAACGGGCTTTTCTCCAGTCTGCTTTACGCCGTCTGCGCCGCTTTCCGGCCGTACTGGCCGCATTGGTCGTTGTTCCTCGTCCTGGCGATCTGCGGCTTCTCGATGTCGCTGCAATTCACCGCCTACAATACGGTCGCCTACGACGACGTCCCGTCAGAACGCACAGCCTCGGCCAACAGTTTTTACACGACGCTCCAGCAGTTGATGCTGTCGTTCGGCATCTGCACGGGCGCGCTCGCGCTGACCGTTTCGAAAACGCTCGCCGGGCGTCTGCACGCCGGCGTCGGCGACTTTTCGGCGGCGTTCCTGATCGTCACCGCGATCTCGCTGCTCGCCGCGCCGGTCTGCCTCGGATATCCGCGCGACGCGGGCGCGGAGATGAGCGGGCGCCGACGTGAAGGCGGAGAGATCGAGGTCTGACGCGACGCACGGCGCGAGCGCGCCGCGGCCGGGTTGACCGGGGTTCGGACGCATATGAGACGGGCGGTCGGGCCGAAGGGGCCAAGGCCCGTCATGGGTTGCTCGGAGGCAAGTCTGCGCGAAAGAGCTTTGAACTCAAGGACGGCCCGGATAGCCCGTCGAAAGACGGGCGTCTGACGACGCCCTAGGGGCCGCCGCCGGAGGCGGCGCGCATTCGCGCATCCTTGACTTCAAAGCTCTTTCGCGCCCCGCTCTGCCAAGCCAAGGACAATGAAGGGATCCAATCCCCCGCCGTCCCATATGTGCTGAACCAGCACATGGGCTTGCGCCGCGGCGTCCTCGGTCGCATCATTGCCAGGGAACGTTGGAGGATTGGCTATGACCACGCGCGCCGCTTTGGCGTTCGCAGCTTTCATCGGCGCGTTTTGCCCCGCCCTGGCGTACGCCGGACCGTGCGCCGAGGACCTTTACAAGGCCGAAACCGCTATCGACAGTCGGCTCGACGCCATTGCCGCGAGGGGCCGCGCCGGCGCCGAATCGACCTTCGCCACGACCCACCATCAGCCGACCCCGTCGACGGTCGCCGGCGCCGAGGGACAGCTCGGCGACCTTTCCGACACGGAGGTGCAGGCCGTTCGCAAGTTCATGGCGGACGCCAAAAGAGCCGACGACGCGGGCGACAAGCCGGCCTGCGAGCAGGCCCTGTCGCAAGCGCGGCAACTCCTCGGCATGTAGAATACCGAACGTTTCCCGCGCGGCGGCCCGCGCCCAACGTCGATCGCGGCCTCGGCCGCTGCGGAAAGCAGCGAAACGGCGCCGGCAAGGCAAAATTCAACTTTTCGTGACGCGGGACGGCCGATCCCGCCTTGCGGCGGCCCCACCACGGCGCCACAAAGCGCCGCTCCATGCGCCCCGCCATGCTCACCGCCCTCATCGTCGCCACCGCCCTGTTCATGGAGAACATGGACGGCACGGTGATCTCGACCTCGCTGCCGGCGATCGCGCTCGACCTCCATCAGGACCCGATCGTCCTCAAGCTCGCGCTGACCTCCTACATGCTGACGCTGGCGGTGTTCATTCCCGCCTCCGGCTGGGTCGCCGACCGGTTCGGGGCGCGCACGGTGTTCTGCTCGGCCATCGTCGTCTTCACCGTCGGCTCGATCTTCTGCGGCGCCTCGAACTCGCTCGGGACGCTGATCGCGGCGCGCGTGTTTCAGGGCCTCGGGGGAGCGATGATGGTCCCGGTCGGGCGGCTCGTGCTCCTGCGCAGCGTCGAGAAGAGCGATCTCGTCGACGCGCTCGCCTATCTGACCGTGCCGGCGCTGCTCGGGCCGGTCGCCGGACCGCCGCTCGGCGGCTTCATCACCACCTATTTCCACTGGCGCTGGATCTTCTGGGTCAACGTGCCGATCGGCGTGCTCGGCGTCGCGCTGTCGCTCCGATACATCGCCAATCTGCGCGAAGAGGACGTGCCGCGCTTCGACTTCAAGGGTTTCCTCCTTTCCGGCGCGGGCCTGCTCGGCCTGATCTCCGGCCTGTCGCTGATCGGCCGGGGCATGGCGCCGGGCTGGGAGGTCGCGGCGCAAGTCCTGGTGAGCCTGATCCTGCTCGCGCTCTACGTCCGGCACGCCGGCGGCGACGAGGACGCGATCCTGGACCTGAAGCTCCTGAAGATCCCGACCTTCTTCTCCGGCGTGGTCGGCGGGCTCATTTTTCGCATCGGCATCGGCGCGCTGCCCTTCCTTCTGCCGCTCCTGCTGCAGATCGGCTTCGGCCTGTCGCCGTTCGAATCCGGCTCGCTGACCTTCGCCACCGCCGCCGGCGCGATGGCGATGAAATTCACCGCTTCGACGGTGCTGCGCTGGTTCGGCTTCCGCCGGACGCTGATCGTCAACGCGCTGATCTCCGGCGCCTTCATGGCGTCCTACGCGCTGTTCACGCCGACCACCCCGCATTGGGTGATCTTCCTGGCGCTGCTCGCGGGCGGCTTCTTCCGCTCGCTCGAATTCACCGCGCTCAACGCCATCAGCTACGCCGACATCGACACCCCGCGGATGAGCCGCGCCACGAGCTTCGCCAGCGTCTCGCAGCAGATGTCGGGCGCGGTCGGCGTCGCGGTCGCCGCGGTCTGCATCCAGCTCATCCAGGTCGGCTTCGGCGACGAGACGCTGAAGGCGCACGACCTTTCGCTCGCCTTCGTCGGGGTGGCCTTCATTTCGAGCCTTTCGACGCTCATCTTCATAACGCTGAAGCCCGACGCCGGCGCGGCGCTCTCGGCAAGGCCGCCCGAGCATCATCAGGAAGCCGCGGCCGCCGCGGAGTAGGGGCGACCTATACCGCGAACCCCGCTCCCTCGCCTCAGGCTATTTTCGGGTTAGCCGGCGGCGTGAGCTAAGGAAGCTCTCTGATGTTGAAACAGGCCATTCCGAACGTCTTCGTCAAAGACTTCGAAGCCGCGCTCGCCTACTACACGGGGCCGCTGGGCTTCCACCCCTTGTTCGTCTACGGCGAGATCCCTTTCTATGCCCACGTCGCGCGTGACGAGGCGATTTTGGCGATCCGCCGCGTGGCGGGACCTGTACTCGACCACACCGCCGGCGAAGACCTCCTGAGCGCGTTCATCGAGGTCTCGGACGTCAACGCCCTGCACGACAGCCTGCGAGCCGACGGCGCTCACATCCGCCAGGCGCCCCGAGACGAGCCCTGGGCGATGCGTAGCCTGATTGTCAGCGATCTTGAGGGCAACCTGATCTGCTTTGCGTCCAATCTCACGCGTTGATGGGATCGCAGCGGCTGGCGCGAAACCCGAATGTCGCCACGATTGGTTCAGGCGCGGCTCATTCTCTCCGTGCTTTGATGCTTGAAAGACGCTTGCGGCTGGTTCGCGAGGTTCATCGAAAATGGCGATCGGAGCAAATGACGCCGCCGCCGTAACGGCGTTCAACCGGTTTGGGCTCGGAGCGCGGATGGGCGGCGTGAGCGAAGCCGCTGGCGACCCTCGCGGCTTTCTCCTCGAAGAACTGTGGACGAAGAACGTTGCGCTCATTCTCGATCTCGCGCCTCCATCCGGAACGCAAGCCCTCCAGGCCTACTATCTCGAGCAGGAGGGAATCCGCGAGCAGCGCGCCAGGATGGCCGCCGCCGCGATGCAGACCGCGGCGCTGATCCCGCCCGCGGGCGCCGTCATGCTTGGCGGGCCTTCACCGAATGCGTCTCAAGGTCCGGCGCCCGCCCCGTCGGCCCCCGGGGCGATGATGGCCGAGCCTGCCAAACCCGATCCGCCGAAGCCAAAGCCTTCGGTCGCACAGGCGCAGTTCGTCGCCGAAGCCAAGGCGCGGCTCGACAAGCAGCTCGAGGCGCGCGCCGGTCTGGTCGAAAGGCTGGTCGCCTTCTGGTCGAACCATTTCGCCGTCTCCGTCGCCAAAAGCGGCGAGCTGCGCGCTTTGGCCGGGCCGTTCGAGCGCGAGGCGATCCGCCCCAATGTGCTGGGCAAGTTCTCGGCGCTGCTGCTCGCGGCCGAATCGCATCCCGCGATGATCCTGTTCCTCGACAACCAGAACTCGATTGGCCCTGACGCCAGCGCGGGACAATTCGCCGGCCGGGGGCTCAACGAGAACCTGGCGCGCGAGATCATGGAGTTGCACACGCTCGGCGCCGGCGCCGGCTACGCCCAGGAGGACGTCACCGAGTTCGCCCGCGCGCTGACCGGCTGGAGCGTTTCGGGGCCGAACAGCGAAGCGGGCTCGCCCGGCGCGTTCGACTTCAAACCCAACTGGCACGAGCCGGGCGCGCGAAAAATCCTCGGCAAGACCTATCCGCAAGCCGGCGTCGAGCAGGGGCGCGCGATCCTCGACGATCTCGCCCGCCATCCCGCGACCGCGCGCCATGTCGCGACGAAGCTGGTCCGGCACTTCGTCGCCGACGACCCGCCGCCCGAACTCGTCGCCGCGCTTGCGCGCCGGTTCCAGGACAGCGACGGCGACCTCGCGGTCGTCGCCTCGGCGCTCGTCGCCGACGACCGCGCATGGGCCGCGCCGCGCGGCAAGGTCCGAACGCCGCTCGAATTCGTCGTCGGCGCGGCGCGGGCGACCGGATTCATCCCTCGCGACCCCGGGCTCTACCTGCAGGCTCTCAACCTCCTCGGCATGCCGCTCTGGCAACCCTCGGGACCGAACGGCTTTTCCGACGTCAGCAACTCCTGGGCCTCGCCCGAAGGCATGAAGGCGCGCCTCGACATCGCCTGGGCCATGGGCCAGCGGATGCGCGGCGGCGCCGAGCCGCTCGCCGCGCTGAAAACGGCGCTGGGCGACACGGCGCCGCCCGATACCGTCCAGACGATCGAGCGCGCCGAATTGCGCGAGCAGGCGCTGGCGCTGCTGTTCATGGCGCCCGAGTTCCAGAGGAGATGACCATGGCCCGCGACCCCTCGAGCGTCGCCGTCTCGCGCCGCGTTTTCGTCCAGCGCGCTGGTGCGCTTGGCGCCGGCGCCCTCTGCGGCGCGGGCTTCCTCGCCCCGCCCGCGAGCGCCGCCGGGGCGCGCGACCCCCGTTTCGTCGTCATTATCCTTCGCGGCGCGGTCGACGGACTCTCCGCCGTCCCCCCAGTCGGCGATCCCGACTATGCGGCGCTGCATGGCGACCTCGCCTTCGCCGCCTCCGGCGAACGCGCCGCGCTTCCGCTCGACGGCGCGTTTGGCCTTCATCCTTCGCTCGCCGCGTTCAAAGCGCTCTACGACGCGAAGCAGGCGACAGTCGTCCATGCGGTCGCGACCGGCTACCGCGACCGCTCGCATTTCGACGGCCAGGACGTGCTCGAAAGCGGCAATCCCGGTCCGGGACGCACCGAGAGCGGCTGGCTCAACCGCACGCTCGCCGCCCTGCCCGGCGCGCCCAAGGGCTCGATGCACGGAGGCTCGATGCGTGGGCTTGGGGTCGGCGCCACCGCGCCGCTCGTCATCCGCGGACCGGCGCCGGCGCTTGGCTGGGCGCCGCCGGGCGGCCTCGCGCCCGCCGACGCGGATCTGACCCAACGGGTGCTCGACCTTTACGCTCACGGCGACGCCGTGCTCGGCGAGCGTCTTCGCGCCGCTGTCGCGGCGGAAAAGGTCGC
Organism: uncultured Alphaproteobacteria bacterium; assembly: GCA_963724785.1. Lineage (GTDB taxonomy): Bacteria > Pseudomonadota > Alphaproteobacteria > Rhizobiales > Beijerinckiaceae > Roseiarcus. The sequence continues at coordinate 141,122 of CAVRWC010000025.1, forward strand.
GGCCGAAAGAAGCGGCGCAGGCGAGCCGATGAAAAAGCCCGGTGGGGGCGCGGTCGAACAGATGCGCAACGCCGCCGCCGGCGCTGGGCGCCTGCTCGCCGCAGCGGATGGACCGCGGATCGCCGCGCTCGCTTTCGACGGATTCGACACCCACCAGAACGAAGGCGCCGCGCAGGGCCTCCTCGCCCAGAGGCTTCAGGGCCTCGACGCGGCCTTCGACGCGCTTCACGGGAGTCTCGGCGACGCCTGGAAGGACACGGTCGTCGTGGCCGTCACCGAGTTCGGCCGCACGGTCCGCGTCAACGGCACGCACGGCACCGACCACGGCACAGGAACGGCCGCGCTGTTGGCCGGCGGCGCGCTCGCCGGCGGCCGGGTCGTCGCCGACTGGCCGAGCCTCAAGGCCGAGCGGCTCTATGAGGGCCGCGACCTCTACCCGACCGCCGACCTGCGCGGGGTGCTGAAGGGCGTGCTCGCCGACCAGTTCGGGCTCTCGGCGAAAATTCTCGCGGAGACGATTTTCCCCGATAGCGCGCAGATTGCGGCGTTGAAAGGCCTTGTCGCGTAGGCGCCGGTTCGTCTCTCTCCGCATGGCCCGCCACGACGGAGGGCGGACGGGGCGTCGCCGCGCCGCATCGACAGATGCGATCTGTGCTCCTATCTTTGACACTCAATTCATGGAGCCCGACGACCCATGCTGACGCACAGATTCGCCCTGGCGATCGCTCTGGTCACAGCGCTCGCCGGCTCGCAGGGGCCGGAATTCGCCCAGCAATACCGCCAGCGGGCCGGCGGCGCGCTCGACGAACTCAAGCGGATCGTGGCGCAGTTCGACGCTGAGACGGCAAGCGAGGGGCTTACGCCGACCGAAGGCGTCAAGCGCCTCGAAGCCAATAGCGATCCTCTCGCCCATGAGCGCGGAGTGGACATGGAGCATACCATCGTGCGGGCGGACCGGCTCGACGCGCAGCTCACGGCGATGGCGTCCGCCGGGCCGTTGAAGCGTCTCACCCTGATGGTCACGGATTTCGATCCCGATATCGCCAGGCGGACGCTCGACGCCTACGAGCCCGCAGCGCCGCTCACGCCGGAGGCGCTGACGACGGCGGGCGTTGCAGGACTCCTGGGCTGGGCGGCGACCCATGTCGTCGCGTGGCCGTTCCGCCGCCGACCCCGCCCGCGGACGCCATCCGCCGCGTCCGCGTGACGCGTTTGATCCGGCCCGGTATGAAGTCGTCCTACGACGCGACAACCGGGAAGGGATCGCCATGAGCGAGGAGACGCACGAATTCGACGGCCGAACGGTCCTGGTTACCGGGGCCACAAAGGGAATCGGCCGCACCACGGCCGAGCTCCTCGCCCGTCGCGGCGCGTCCGTCCTGGCCCTCGGCCGCTCGTTCGAGGAGCTCGCCTCGCTCGAGGCTGCGATCGGTTGCACGGCCATCGCCGTCGATCTCGCCGACCTCGAGGCGACGCGCGCCGCGGTCAGCGCCCATCTGCCGTTTGACCTTCTGGTCAATTGCGCCGGGACGACGGCCTTGCAGCCGTTCGTCGATCTCACGCTCGAATGCTTCGACCGCATCATGACGGTCAACGCCAAGGCGGCGATCGTGATCGCGCAGGCCTACGCCCGCGATCGAATCGCAGCGAAGCGGCCGGGATCGATCGTCAATGTCTCCAGCGACGCGGCGTTCGTGGGCGTGATCGACCACACCGCCTATTGCGCCTCGAAAGCGGCGCTCGACGCCGTGACGCGCGTCATGGCGAACGAGCTTGGCCCTCACGGCATCCGCGTCAACAGCGTCAATCCGACCATCACGCTGACCGACATGGCCCGCCTCGCCTGGAGCGATCCGGCCCGCTCCGCGCCGCGCCTTCAGCGCATGCCGATCGGCCGGTTCCTGGAGCCGTCGGAGGTGGCGGAAACCATCGCCTTCCTGCTGTCGGATCGCGCATCCGGGGTGACGGGCGCTTCGTACCGCGTCGACGGGGGCTTCGCGATCGCCTGAACGTGGCGCGCCAGTGGCGATATGCCGCCTGTTCAAATCCCCGCATCGGGAGCAGGATCGTATTCAAAGAGCAGGCGCGATCGCCTCCACGGCCTCATGAGAGCTGAAGCGATTCGCTCCGAAATTCCTTCCCTTGTTTTGCGATGGCGGCTTTGGCGCCTGCCCAAATCTAGTCAAAGGGAAACAGAACATGAACACCATCGAACACAGAATCCGCGATCACGCCTTCAGGCTGTGGGAGCGCGCCGGCCGGCCGGACGGTCGAAGCGACGAGTTCTGGTCCGCCGCCAAGACCGCAATTGAACGCGAAGAGAGCATCAACAAGAAAACGCTGGCCCTGCCTGTTCGCGGGTCGGCGGAGGTTCGCTGCGAGACGGCCGCGGACTGGGCGACGCGAGTGCGGGACCCGAGCTTCTGAGCTTCGGACCGGCCGTCAAATTCCCGGCTGTCGTCCCGCCTTGGGGGACGTCAACTATGGCGCGCAGCAATCACCGCGTCGCGTAGGACGTTGACCTCGTTGCGCGATTCCTGCAACCGCCAGGCGGTCACGTCGCGGATCGACAACATGCCGACAAGCTTGCCCCGCTCGACCACGGGCAGGTGGCGGATGCGGTGCTTGTTCATGCGGCTCTCGGCGTCGGCCATGCTGTCGTCCGGACTGCAGGTGACGACTTCCCGCGTCATCAAGTCCCGGACGTAACGCTCGGTGAGCCTCGCTCCGTTGCGGGCGAAGCCGCGCACGACGTCGCGCTCGGAGATGACGCCGATCAGCGCCGCCCCTGCCCCGCAGACCGGCATGGCGCCGATGTTGAGCGCGCTAAGCCGTTCCGAGATCGTGAGGATCGGCTCCTCGGCTGTGCAGGTGGCGAGCACCTGATTGTTCAATTGCAGAACGTCGATGACCTTCATGAACTCCCTCCCCGTGGCGTTGCGCCGCGGTTGCCGCGGCGGCCTTCAACCGAGCTTCTCCGGACAAGGGGCTCGGTCACCCGAGATTGCGGCCGGCGGGGGCGATTATCAAGCCGGAAACGTCGCGGGTCTCGCCAGTGCAGGCGGCGACTTCCCCTCTTCATCCTCGCGGGGATTGCTCAGACCGAGCGGCGAGCGCGCGTTCAATTCGCGACCGCAGCCGTTCCAGAACGTCCAGGCTCATCGCAACAGATACATTCACTTGACCGTCGAGCGCTGTCAGAAAGGCCAGAACGGCCGTCTCGCCCTCGATGATGACGTCCGCGCTTCTGGCGTGGAAAAGTTGCTCCTCCATGGACCTGTCTCCTGTAGCGGCATTTGCATCATAGAACTGGCCATGTCAAAGTTATGGCGGCCGCTTCGAGGGCGATAGTCGAAGCTATCGCAATAGTTTACGATAACAATCTAAGGAACGCCGCGAAACTGCCGGTCCGGGCGAAGCCCCCGCTGGCGAACCCAGCTTGGCGATGCGGGGATCGCGTGGCAGGCTGAGCCTTTCCTCCCGGTCCGCACACGGGGGCGTCACGCGACGAACGCCGTCCGCGTCCGGGACAATTTCGAGGTCCGCCATGCTGATCCGCTACGGCTATGAGATGACCTTCACCTGCAGCGCGCCGACGCCGATGATCTGCCAGCTCGACGTTCATCCCTCCTGCGTCCCCGCGGTCAGGGCGGAGACGCCGTTCACCGCCACGCCGCACGTCGAATCGTGGCTCTATGCGGACGTCTTCGGCAATCGCTGCCGACGGTTCAACGCGCCGGCGGGCGACCTGACGATCTCTAACGCCGGCGTCGTCGAAGTGAGCGGCCTGCCCGACCCGGTCGTCGCCGACGCGCCGGAAATCCCGGTGGCGGACCTGCCCGACGATACGCTGCTTTATCTCGTCGGCAGCCGCTATATCGAAACAGACAAGCTCAGTCCGATCGCCTGGGGCCTTTTTGGCCAGACCGCGCCGGGCTGGGCGCGGGTGCAGGCGATCTGCGATTTCGTCAACAGCCACATCGTCTTTGGCTATGAGAACGCGCGGGCGACGCGCACGGCCTATGAAGCCTATGACGAGCGGATCGGCGTATGCCGCGATTTCGCCCATCTCGCGGTCGCGTTCTGCCGCTGCATGAACATTCCCGCGCGTTACTGCAACGGCTATCTCGGCGACATCGGCGTGCCGCCGGACCCGTCGCCGATGGATTTCAACGCCTGGTTCGACGTGTTTCTCGGCGGCAAGTGGCTGACCTTCGACGCTCGCCACAACATGCCGCGGATCGGCCGCGTCCTGATCGCGCGCGGACGCGACGCCGCCGATATTCCGCTGGTCAATTCGTTTGGTCCGCACCTCCTCAAGTCCTTCCGCGTATGGACCGAGGAGACGAGCTCCGTAACGTCAGTCTGACCGGCGGGGGACTGGCGCAGCGGCCTCGTTCAACCGCTTGCGGCGAGCCGCCGCGACGCGCGCGCCTCGCGGAACGAAACGAGCCGCCGCTTCTGTTCGTCCCAAAGCGCGAGCCGAACGCAGGCGAGGCTCTCTTTCAGGCCAAGGCGTGAGACCTCCCCCAGCTCCGGATGGTCCCGCAGGACTTTGGGCAGCCTGTAGAAGGGGATGCCGCTCGACAGGTGATGAACATGATGCACGCCGATATTGCCGGAGAACCAGTCGAGCGGCGGCGGCAGTTCGTAGAGCGAGCTGCCGTGCAGCGCCGCCTCAGGCTGGCTCCAGGCCGCCGACCGCTCCCATGTCGTCCCCTCGAACTGATGCTGAACATAGAAGAGCCAGACGCCCGCCGTCGCGCTGATGACGACGATCGGCAGATGGACGAGGAGAACCGGCGCCAGGCCCGCGGCCCAGATCAGGAGTCCGGCCGCCAGCAGGATGGCGGCGTTGGTCGACATTGTGCTGAGCCACGGCATCGCGCCCTTGCGCATGAAGCCGAACGGCAGGCGGTTCTCGATCAGGAACAGATAGGCCGGACCGACCCCGAACATCACCAAAGGATGGCGGTAGAGGCGATAGGCGAGCCGCCCGCGCCAGGCGCGGGCGAAATATTCGCGGACCGTCAGCGTATCGATGTCGCCGATCCCGCGCCGGTCGAGATTGCCCGACGTCGCGTGGTGGATCGCATGCGAGCGCCGCCAGTGATCGTAGGGCGTCATGGTCAGGACGCCGATCGCGCGGCCGACCCACTCGTTGGCCTGCTTGTTGGGAAAGAACGAGCCGTGGCCGCAGTCGTGCTGGATCATGAACAGGCGAACGAGCAGGCCTGCGGCGAACGGCGCCAGCGCGAACGAGACCCAGAAAAGACCATGACTCGAGGCGACCAGCATGGCGGCCCAGATCGCCGCGAACGGCGGAAAGGTGACCAAAAGTTCGAACGTGGCGCGCGCCGTGTCCGCCTTTCGGTAGGGGGTGAGCGCCTGCGCCCAGTCGCGCGCCGCCCGGGCGGCGCCATTCGATTCCGTCACCAACATGTGTTGAAAACTCCGTCCGACGCGCCGTCTTGAGAAAAGCGTGGTCGAACGGCCGGTCGACTGCGCTTGCGGAAGGATGGTCTGGACGATCCTTGCGGCGCGTCGCTCCTTAAGAGAGTACGAGGCCGCGCTCGAATGTTGCCCGACGGGGCGCTGACATTCGATCCGAGCGCCTTTATTATAGACCGTTCGGTGCGAACAAGCGATGACAATTCGCGCGCCCGCGCCCAAAATAGCGCCGCCGGGCCCTCTGGCCCCCTCCCGCTCCGCGGGCTTTCCGCCATCATGCCGCGCGAGTCGGACGCCGCCCGCGGGGGGCGCAGCCAGCGCAAGGGGCGCGATCAGGGTTCATTGATGCTGCGCCCCGCGCCTTGACAGCAAGCGCTCCCCGGATCGACAAGCCTTCATGTCCCTCCTCGTCGATTGGCTCGGCAACGCGCTCCCCGATCTCGCGATCCTGGCCGTTTCGGCGCTCGCCTTCGCGACGTTCGGCGGCGCGGTCGCGTGGCTGTCGAACCGGCTCTGGTTCCGGCGCTGGCCGCAGCACGCCGCCTATGACGACAAGCTCGCCGACACCGCCCATTCCAGCCTGCTTGGGCTTTCGGTCTTCGTGCTCGCGCTGATGATCACCAACGGCCTGTCGAGCCTCGCCCGGACGGAGGACAGCGTGCGACAGGAATCCGTGTCGATCTACCGTCTGGGCCGCGAACTCGACGCGCTGGGGCCGCAGGCCGCCCCAGCGAAAGCGGCGCTCGCGGCCTACGCCCAGGACGTCGGCGGCGACGAATGGCGCCTGCTGGCGAGCGCCCCGAGCGCGCTCTCCCCGCTCGCGCAGCGCGACATCGACGCGCTGTGGAGGAGCATGCGCGCGCTGCAGCAGAGCCTCGACGTGACCGACCCGAGACGCGGCGACCTCCTTCCGTACGCCGCGCGGATCGAGTCCCTGCGCCAGTCTCGCCTCGCGGACTCGAGCAGCAACATTCCCGGCATTTTCTGGCTCATCCTCGTGGCGTTCGTCGCCGTGGCCTCGTTCCTCGCCGGTCGGGAGACGCAGAAGGGTTTCGGCATGCAGGTGAACGTGATCCACATGGCCGCGATCGGCCTGGCGGTGGGCCTGGTCATCATCCTCGACAACCCGTTCCGCGGTCAGACGAGCATTGCGTCGTCGATCATCGGCGCTGCGCTGGGACATTGAGGCCGGCGCGTGCCTGACGACGAGCACGACAGCCGCGATGAGGCGCCGGTTGCCCCGCCGGGGCGGGAGTGCGAGAAAACGGAGACCCGGTTGGCGGGCGCAGCGGGCCACACATGACGGCGCTTCCGGTTGTTCTCCTCGTGACGGCGGCGGCCGCGCTCGGCGCCTACCTCCTCCTGCTATGGTTCCGAAAGATGAGGAAGCCGGTCCTGATCGGTTTCCATGTGCTGCTCGGCCTCGGCGGAGCGGAGTCGCTGATCGTTTTCCTGCACACGACCGGCCTCGACGACGACGCCCCGGCCCGCCGCCTCGCGCTCGTCGCCGGCGCGTTTCTGGCGGCGGCGATCGCTTCCGGCTTCTCGGCGCCGCTGTTCGGCAAGACTTACCGCATCGCCGCCAATTCGCTGCTGGCGGCGCATGTGTTCAGCGGGCTCGCCGGCTTTCTGATCGTGCTGGCCTTCGTGTCGAGGCTGTGAGCGCGGCCGGCTGATCGCTGGTCTGCCGGCGGCGCTGATGGCGGCCGACCTCGATTTCCTCGATGATTTTCGGAACGAAGGCCTTGAGATCGTCGGGGCTTCGGCTGGTCACGATCCCGTCGTCGACCACGACTTCCTGGTCGACCCAGCGCGCGCCGGCGTTCTCGACGTCCTTCCGTATCGACGGGTATGACGTCATCGTTCGGCCGCGCGCCGCGTCCGCCTGCACCAGCAGCCAGGGCCCGTGGCAGATCGCCGCGACCACCTTGCCGCTATCCAGGAACGCCTTGACGACGCGCATGGCGTCCGCGTCGATCCTGAGCTTGTCCGGATTGATAACGCCGCCGGGCAGCACGAGCCCATCGTAGTCGTCGGGCCTGACGCTGGCGATCTTGAGGTCGGCCGGCGCGCTTTCGCCCCAGTTCGTCTTGTTCCAGCCGCGGATCGAAGACCCGGCCGGAGTCGCGACATCAACTTTAGCGCCGGCCTTCCGCAGTTCGTCGCGGGGGACCGTGAGTTCGAGCTGCTCGAAGCCGTCGGTGGCGATGATGAGAATTCGCGCTTCGCGAATGTTGGGCATGGAGGGCTCCCTTGAATGTTTGCCCCCCGTTTTCAAACCTTCCTTTCCCGCGATTGTTCCCTTGACGCGGCGCGAAGGGAACCCCATCGCCGTCTCGAGACTTCTACCGGTTGGAGGCAGTCGAAATGGTCAAATCCGTCGTCGAGGACATAGCCGCCGAGATCGCCCACCTGCGGGCCGAGGCCGCATCTTGTCGGGCCTGCGACCTGTGGAAGAACGCGACCCAGACTGTGTTTGGCGAGGGACCGGCGGACGCCGACATTCTCTTCGTCGGCGAGCAACCCGGCGACCGCGAAGACCTCGCGGGACGCCCGTTTGTCGGACCCGCCGGCCTCATCTTCGACAGGGCTCTCGAGGAGGCCGGCGTCGATCGCAAGCGCGCCTACGTCACCAACGCGGTCAAGCACTTCAAGTTCGAGCCGCGCGGCAAGCTAAGGCTCCACAAGAAGCCGAACGCCGGCGAGATCGACGTTTGCCGCCACTGGCTGTTCGCGGAGATCCTGACGCTGCGGCCCCAACTGATCGTGGCGCTCGGCGCCACCGCCGCGCAGGCCCTCGTCGGGCGCCCTGTCCCCATCGGCGCCAATCGGGGAAAGCTTCTCGAAGCCGCGAGGGCTTTACGCGTGTTCGTGACGGTGCATCCGTCATCGTTGTTGCGCCAGCCCGACGAAGCGACGCGACGGGAAGCCTTTGCCCTCTTCGTCGCGGATCTCCGCGCGGTCAAAGAGACTGCAGCGCGCGCGCCGCGGGAATTTTCGGCCGCGTAGGGGGCCAAGCTGCGCCCATCTCGCGAGACGGACGCCCGGGAGCGCTTTGCCGGGACGGCGAGCGCCGTCCCGGGCGACGCCGCCGCCCCGACATTCGGCTGACGGCGGCGCAAGTTGGCCCGTCAGGGCACCGTGCACACCCGGTTGCCCGCGATCAGGTTGCAGCTGCCGGCCTGAGGCGGGACCCGATTCTCGTAGCTGTAGACGGGAGCGCCGGTCGCCGGCGCATAGGTCGCGCCCGCCGGCGCCATGCCTGCGCCGACCGCGTTGAACGGCGCTTCGACCACGGCGAACGGCGCGGCGACCACGGCGCCGATCGGCCCGCCATAGCCGTAGCCGGACGCCATGGGGCCGGCGAAGCAGACGTGGTTGCCCGCGATGATATCACAATGCCCGACCATCGCAGGCTGGGCCCCGGTGTAGCGATAGCTATACGCCGGGGCGCCCGTGTTGTCCGGGATGGTCTGGGCGGACGCGGCCGTCGCCACCGCGCAAAACGAAGCGGCCGAAACAAGCACCGTGAGTGCGTTTCTCATGACATGTCTCCGAAATTTGTCGCCGAATGGCCACGTCTCGCGACGAGACTCACCCGTCGGACGCCCGCGGTCCGAAAACCGAAGGGCTGATGCCCGATGAACGCTGGACGGGGACCGCTGTTCCCGCGGATCGCCCCTCCCGGGCTTCGGCGCGTTCACGTCCTCGTGAAATCGTCGCCTTTCCACCCGGATTCCGAACAATCGCGGCGCCGCTGACGTTCGGCCTCGCTGGAGGCCGGGTCGACTTTCTCAGCCCGCCGCGAGCGCGCGGGCAATCACCAGCCGCTGGATGTCGCTCGTGCCCTCGTAGATCTGGCACACGCGCACGTCGCGATAGATCCGCTCGACCGGATAGTCGGCGAGATAGCCATAGCCGCCGTGGATCTGGATCGCGTCCGAGCACACCTGTTCCGCCATTTCGCTGGCGAGCAGCTTGGCCATCGAGGCCTCCTTGAGGCACGGCAGCTTGGCGTCGCGCAAGCTCGCCGCGTGCAGCGTGAGTTGCTCCGCCGCCTCGATCCGGGTCGCCATGTCGGCGAGGCGGAACGCCACCGCCTGATGTTCGATGATCGGCTTGCCGAACTGGACCCGCTCGCGCGCGTAGGACAGCGCCGCCGCGTGGGCGGCGCGCGCCATGCCGACCGCCTGGGCGGCGATGCCGATGCGGCCGCCCTCGAGGTTGGCGAGCGCGATCTTCAGCCCCTGCCCTTCTTCGCCCAGGCGTTGGCTTGCGGGCACCCGCATCTCCTCGAACACGAGATGGCAGGTGTCGGAAGCGTGCTGGCCGAGCTTCTCCTCGACCTTGGCGACCACGAAGCCCGGCGTATCGGTCGGCACGATGAAGGCGGAAATGCCCTTCTTGCCGGCGTCCGGATCGGTGACGGCGAACATGATCGCCACATGGCCGTTCTTGCCCGAGGTGATGAACTGCTTCGAGCCGGAGATGACGTAGGAGGCGTTGCCGTCGCGTCGCGCCCGCGTTTTGATCGAGGCGGCGTCGGAGCCGGCGCCGGGCTCGGTCAGGCAGAAGCAGCCGATCTTCTCGCCGCGCGCCATGGGTTTGAGGAACCGCTCCCGCTGCTCGTCGTCGCCAAAAGTCAGGATCGGCATGCAGCCGACCCCGTTGTGGACGCTCATGATCGGTCGAGACCGCCGCCGCAGCCGGCGGCGATCTCGATCACCGCCATGGCGTAGGCGACGTAGTCGGTCCCGGCGCCGTCCCATTCCGGCGGGATCGTCATGCCCATGAAGCCGAGCGCGCCCATCTCGGCGATCGCCTCGGCGGGGAAGGCGTGCGTCGCGGTCCCAGGCCGCGGCGTTGGGGGCGAGCTTCGTCCTCGGCGAAGCGCCGCGCCATGTCGCGGATCGTCGCCTGCTCCTCGGTCGGGATCATGCGACCTCCAGGGCGATCGCGGTCGCTTCGCCGCCGCCGATGCACAGGCAGGCGACGCCCTTCCTCTGCCCGTATTGCTTCAGCGCCGCGAGCAGCGTGACGATGATCCGCGCGCCCGAGGCGCCGATCGGATGGCCGAGCGCGCAGGCGCCGCCGTGCACGTTGACCCTGTCGTGCGGCAGCCCGAGTTCGCGCATGGCGATCATCGCGACCACCGCGAAGGCCTCGTTGACCTCCCACAGATCGACGTCGCCCGCCCTCCAGCCGACCTTGTCGAGCAGGGCTCTTCACCGCCCCGACCGGCGCCGACGGGAACTTCGACGGCAGGCCCGGCAAAAGTCGAGTGGCCGAGGATCGTCGCCAGAGGCTTCAGCCCGCGCTTGTCCGCTTCCGAGCGCCGCATCAGCACCAGCGCCGCCGCGCCGTCGGAGATCGACGAGGAATTGGCCGCGGTCACCGTGCCGCCGTCGCGGAAGGCGGCTTCAGCGTCGGGATCTTTTCCGGCTGCGCCTTGGCCGGCTGCTCGTCAATGGCGACCGTCACGTCGCCCTTGCGGCCCTTGACCGTCACCGGCGCGATCTCGCTGGCGAAGGTCCCGTCCTTGCCGGCCTTCAGCGCCCGCGTCAGGGAGGCGAGCGCGTAGGCGTCCTGCTCCTCGCGCGAGAACTGATAGGCCTGCGCCGCGTCCTCGGCGAACGTCCCCATCAGCCGGCCGCGGTCGTAGGCGTCCTCGAGCCCGTCGAGGAACATCGAAGTCGATCACCCGGTCGTGGCCGAGGCGGTAGCCGCCGCGGGCCTTCGGCAGGAGATAGGGCGCGTTGGTCATGCTCTCCATGCCGCCCGCGAGCATCACCTGTGTTCGTGCCGGCGAGCAGCATGTCGTGGGCGAACATCGCCGCCTTCATGCCCGAGCCGCACATCTTGTTGACGGTGGTGCAGCCGGCGGCGTCCGGCAGGCCCGCGCCGCGCGAAGCCTGGCGGGCGGGCGCCTGGCCCTGCCCGGCCGGCAGCACGCAGCCCATCACCACCTCCTCGATGTCGTCCTTGGCGAGCCCCGCGCGTTCGACCGCGGCGGCGATCGCCGCCGAGCCGAGCTGCGGCGCGCTGAGGGAAGCGAAGTCCCCCTGCAGGCCGCCCATCGGCGTGCGCGCGGCGCCGACGATGACCACGGGATCGGATGAAGTCATTGGCTTGGGCTCCTGAATTGTTAACGCATTGCCGGAGTCCCTTCTCCACCGCCTGAGGGACCGCAAGGGTCCGGATCGAGGCTCGTGCCTGGCCTCGCTCTCCGCTCGCGGGGAAGATGATAGATCGTCGTGCGCTCGAATGCGCCAGCTTGCCCGCGTCATCCGCCGCCGCCTTCTCGGCGTTGCGCAGCAGGAAGCGCTGGATCTTGCCGCTCGGCGTCTTGGGCAGTTCGGCGACGAAGGCGATCTCGCGCGGATAGGCGTGCGCCGAGAGGCGCTTGCGGACGTGCTGGCGCAGCTCCTCGGCGAGTTCGTCGCTCGCCGTAAAGCCGGGCTTCAGCACGATGATCGCCTTGACGATTTCGGTGCGCTCGGCGTCCGGCTTGCCGATCACCGCCGTCTCCATAATCGCCGGGTGCTCGATCAGCGCGCTCTCGACGTCGAACGGGCCGATGCGGTAGCCGGACGAGGTGATCACGTCGTCGTTGCGGCCGACGAAGGTGATCTGGCCGGTCGGCTCGAGCTCGACCGTGTCGCCGGTGCGGTAATAGCCGCCGGCGATCGCCGGCGTCGGCCTGGTTCAGGTAGCCGGTGAACCACAGGGCCGGCGAGTTGGCGATGTCGATCGCCAGCGTGCCCGGCTCGTGCGGCGCCGAGTTCGCGGCTGTCGTCGCTCAGCACCGCGACCCGGTAGCCCGGCATGGCGAAGCCGGCCGAGCCGACGCGGACCGGATGGTCGAGGCCGTGGTGGTTGTTGACCACCATGCCGAGTTCGGTCTGCCCGTAATGGTCGTGGATCGGCGCGGCAAGATGCTCGGCGAACCAGCGGATGACCTCGGGGTTCAGCGGCTCGCCGGCCGAGCTCACCGCGCGCAACTGGCCCTTGACGCCCGTCGGCGGGCTCCGGGCCGGCGGCGATCAGCAGGCGGAAGGCGGTCGGCGCGCCGGCGAGGTTGGTGATCCCGTGGCTCTTGATGATCCGATAGGTGCTCTCGGCGGTGAAAGGCGCCATCGTAGAAGGTCGTGGCGTGGCCGAGAAGCAGCGGCCCGATCACGGCGTAATAGAGCCCGTAGGCCCAGCCGGGATCGGCGATGTTCCAGAACGGTCGGCGGGCCTGCAGATCGACCGCGTCCGTCATGTAGGTGCGGAAGGAGATCAGCGCCTTCAGCGGAACCGGCACGCCCTTGGGCAGGCCGGTCGTCCCCGAGGTCGACATCAGCAGGAACAGGTCGTCGCCCTTGCGCATCACCGGCGCGAAATCGGGCGATGCGGCGGCGAGCTCCTTGGCGAAATCGAGGTCGCCCGGGCGCGGCGACGCCGCGCCGCCCGCCGGCGTCGTCACCGCGATCGGCGGCGCGTTCGGGATGTCGTCGAGCTTGGCGCGGTTGGCCGGGTCGGTCACCACCAGCTTGGCGTTCGAGGTCTTCAGCCGGTGCTCGATCGCCTTGGGGCCGAAGGCGGTGAACAGCGGCTGGTAGACGGCGCCAGCCCGCCAGGTTCCGAGCGCCACCGCCATCAGGTCGGGGATGCGCGGCAGCATGCAGGCGACCACGTCGCCGGGCCCGATCCCGTGCGCCTTCAGGACATTGGCGAAACGCGCCGCGCGCTCGCGAAGTTCGACGAAGGTCAGGGTCGCGCGATGGCCCTGCTGGTCCTCCCATCGAAGCGCGATGTTGCCGGGCTCGGCCCAGCGGTCGCAGCATTCGACGCAGGCGTTGATTCCGTCCGTCGAGCGAGCCGTCGAGCTTCGCCTCCACGTCCTCCAACCGGAAGCCGGCATGCGCCTCCGCATAGGGCGCAACAGTCTCGGCCATCGCCATCTCCTCCCTGCAACTTCGTTCTTTACTCTGCCCTCGGAACGCCCTCACCCCGCGCTGCGGGCGGGGACCGCACCCGCTGGCCCTGGACAACGCCAAACCGCGCCGCGATTCTGGATCGCCCCCGCAGGGTGGCCGGCGCCGACCCTCCTCGCGCCCCGCTCGCCGAATCCGGCATGGCATCTATGACGGGTTCGGCTCGACTTGAGAAGGATCTTGCGATTTTTTCTGAAGTCAGCGCGCCGGAACGAGGTCTGCCTGCCGGGCCGCTCGACCCGCGGTCAGACGTTGGGCCTCAACGCCAGATTGGCGCCGGTGTCCTGATCAAAAAGATGCATATGCTCGGCGTCGAAAAGGAAGGGCCGCTTTTCCCCGATACGCAAATCGTCGGAAGCGGCGACCCTCGCGACAATTCGATGCGGTCCGCTCGAAGCGTCAAGCAGCGTTTCATGTCCGAGGTGTTGCGCGACATCGATGGAGAGCAGCGGCGCGCCTGGAGAATTGGCGCTCCGAGGCGCGGGACGTAGCGCCTCGGGCCGTACGCCGAGGACAACCTTCGGTTTTCCGTATCCCTTCAGAGCGCCAAGCAGCCGATCCGGGATGGTGATCGCAAAGCCGTTGTCCGGGTCGATGATCTTCGAGCCGGCGATGGAGAGTTCGATGAAATTCATCGCGGGCGAACCGATGAAGCCGGCGACGAAGGTGTTGGCGGGCATATTGTAGACGACGAGGGGCGAAGCGGACTGCTGGATGACGCCGTCCTTCATCACCACGATCGTGTCCCCCATCGTCATCGCCTCAGACTGATCGTGCGTGACGTAGACGGTCGTCACGCCGATCTCGTGATGCATCTTGGCAAGGAAACTTCGCGCCTCGATGCGAAGCTTCGCGTCGAGGTTCGACAGCGGCTCGTCCATCAGGAAGACGCCGGGACGCCGAACCAACGCGCGGGCAAGCGCAACCCGCTGACGCTGCCCGCCGGAAAGCGCCTTCGGCAGGCGGTCGAGCAGCGATCCGATGCGCAGCCGGTCGGCGACGCCCTGCACTTGCGACTGGATCTCGCTTTTCGCCAGCCGCCTGATTTTCATGCCGAAGGCGATGTTGTCGAAGACCGTCATATGAGGAAACAGCGCGTAGGACTGGAAGACCATTGCGATGTCGCGATCCTTTGGCGGCATGTCCGTCACGTCGCGGCCGCCAATCAGCAACTGGCCGGCAGTGATCGTCTCCAGACCCGCGATCATGTTCAGCGTCGTGGTCTTGCCGCAACCCGACGGGCCGACCAGCACGACGAAAGATCCGTCCGCAATTTCAAGACTGAGGCTGGGGATCACGACATGGGCGCCGAAACGCTTCTCGATGTCGACCAGGGAAACGTTGGCCATGGACGCGCTTCTGCTCCCTGTTCAGCCTTTGACCGAACCGACGAAGTTGCCGCTCGAAATCCAGCGGTAAGCCAGGATGAACAGGATCGCGATTGGGATCTGCGAGATGACGAGGCCCGCCGACGGCAAGTTGAACGCGGATATGTAACGATCGCTGTTGAGTTTGAGCATCCCGACGGTGACCGGGAAAATCGCCTCGCTGTTCAGGAACACCAGGGCGAACACGAACTCCTTCCAGATCGCGATGAAGTTCAGCGTGTAGCCGACGACGATCCCCGGCACTGCGAGCGGCAGGATCACCTTGGTGAAAATCTGGAAGTCCGTCGCCCCCTCGATCTGCGCGGCCTTCTCGATATCGCGTGGAATGGCGGTCATGAATCCGCGCAGGATCAGGATCTGGGAAGGCATCCCGTAAACGCCGTGAACGATGATCAGGCCGATGCGGGTGTCAAACAGGTGCAGCCATCGCAGGATGTCATAAAGGGGAATAAGGACGGTCTGTTGCGGGAGCATCAGTCCCGTCAGCAGCAACGCGAAAATATATCTCTTGCCTGGAGGCTCGAAACGACTAAGCGCGAACGCCGGGACGAGCGCAAGTCCGACCGCGAGCGCCGAACCCGTGGCGGCGTAAAGCAGGCTGTTCTGCATGAGCACGCCGAACTTCAGTCCCTGCCAGACCTTCACATAGGGTTCGAGCGTCGGCGCGATCGGCAGCGCGAAGGGTCCGTTGAGAAATTCGCTGTTCGGCTTGATCGAGGTGATGACCATGAGCGCCAGCGGACCGATCCACACCGCTGCGAGAAGGAGCGCAAAGAGCGTCGCGAGAATCTTCGGCGCCGCGTAGCGCAGTCGGATAAGCGTCCGCCCGGGATGGATCATGGCCGCCTTAGACATCGAAGGCGCCCCTGAACAACTTGCCGAGCAGCAACGCCGCGACGGCGATCGAGAGCACGAGAATGGCCACGCTGACGGCCGCCCCGTAGCCGAAGCGAGAGTTCCAAAAGCTCTCCAGGTAGACGAGGTAGCCGAGCACGTTGGTTCGACCGAACGGCGCCCCTTTCGTCATCACCGCGATCAGGTCGAACGCTTTCAGCGACTCGAACAGCGTGAGCATCACGACGACGGCAGTCACCGGGCGAAGTTGAGGCAAGGCGACCCGCAGCATCATCCGAAGATGTCCTGCGCCCTCGATCCTGGCCGCGTCGAACGTCTCTTTGGGAACGTCGCCGATCCCGGCGAAGTAGAAGATCATCGGCAGCCCGGTGAAGGCCCACCCGCCGACGACCGCAAGCGTGTAGATCGCGATGCGATAGTCGCCGAACCACTCACGAACCAGAAAGCCAAGGCCCAGCGCGCGCAGGATGCTGTCGAACGCTCCGAAAATGGGGTTGAGGATCAGGAGGAACATGAGCCCGACGGCGACAAGCGACATGGTCACCGGAAAGAAGATCGCCGTGCGCAACAGGGTCGGGAGATAGACCGCGCGAACGCGCATTGCGTAGGCGATTAAAAATCCAAGCACGACGGGGAAGGCCAGCGAGACCACCAGCCATTTCAGATTGTTTTCCAAGGCGATATAGAAATACTTGTCGCCCAGCATATAGCTGAAATTGGCGAACCCCACGAACGTCTTGGTCGGCGCCATCCCGTTCCATTCAAAGAAACTCAGATAGATCGTATAAACGATGGGATAGCCGATAAATCCGGCGAACAGGACGACCGGCAGGACGAGACCAAACAGCGTGACGAAGACATGCTGTCGCGCGAAGGCGACGAATGACGTCCGTTCGTCGCTCATCCTCGAAGCCATTCTTGCCCCTTCCCCGTAAGGCGAGGACGCCGAAAGCGGCGCCTCTTGCCTTCACAAAGCCTCGCGGTCCATCGGCGCCGCCCGCAAAACGGATCGCCTGTTCGGCAGTGGCGGAAGCCTATCGGCTCCCGCTTCCGTACGCTTCGTCAGAGGCTCTCGGTCTTCAGGTCTTGATCTTGCCCCGCACGCGCTCGGCCTCCGTCTCGGTCGCCTCCATCGCCTCCTTCGGCTCTATCGCGCCAGCGAGCACGCCCTGAAGCGCGTCGAGAAAGCGGTCCGAAATGGCGGGCGGCGTGCCGTGATCGACATGCATGAAGGTGTAGGAGCCCGCATCGGCCATCGCCTTGCCGAGACGCCGCTCCATCGGCGAGAGCTGGGACAGATCGGTCGAGGCGTTCGACGCGTAAGGCTTGTCGATCTCGAGCTTCTTGGCCGAGGCTGCCGGAGACACCATGAAGTTCACGAATTCGGCGGCGGCGTCCTTGTTCTTGCTCGCCGCATGGATCATCACCGTGTCCTCGTCATAGATGGACATGACCGGCTTGCGATCGCCCATCTGCGGAAAGGCGAACCAGTCGATCGGCTCGGAGCAGCACTGCTTCAGATCGCCCCGGAAGCTGCCCAGGATGAACGAGCCCTTGTACCAGTAGAGAGCCTTTCCTTGAGCCCAGGGAACCTGCGCCGGCGCGAAGTCGATCGAATTGAAGTTTTCGATGAACATGCCGTCGTCCGCGAGCTTCTTCATCATGGCGGTGATGTCGACGGCCCGGGGATCGGTCCAAGGGATCTTGTTGTCGATCAGTCCCTGGTAGGCGTCGAGGCCGTACTTGTTGACCATCATCGCCGACCACATGAACTGCGCCGGCCACTTCTTCTGGTTCGACAGCATGAAGGGCGCAATTCCGGCCGCCTTGGCCTTGGCCGCGTTCGCCATCATCTCGTCCCATGTGGTGGGGACTTTAAGCCCGAGCTTGTCGTGAAGGTCCTTCCGGTACCAGACAACGGAGGCGCCGATCTCGGTCGGAACGAAGTACGGCTTTCCGTTGAACTGCGCCAGCGAAACGCTCGCCGAATTGAGCGACTTGTCCCAGCCGAACTTCTTATAGTAGTCGGTTAGATCTGCGGCAAAACCGCCCTTTATGATCTCCCCCGCCCGGCCGCCTTCCCACGAATAGAAAACATCGGGCGGGTCGCTCGAACTGATCTCGATGGTTTGCTTGGTCTTGTAGGTCTCGCCGTCCACGCTGGCGCCTGTCACGTGGATGCGGTCGCCATTCTTCTTGTTGAATTCGTCGATCAGCCAGTTCGCGTAGGTCTCCGATGTCGGCCAGGCGGCGCGGTAAAAATACTGGATCTCAACGGGCGCGGCGCGGGCTGGCGCAATCCCGATTGCAGTCGTCGCCGCTCCGGCGCCGACAAGCGCGGTTGAACGCAAGAAACCACGTCGAGTGAGGTCGTTGAGACCCTTAGGCATTGCTCGCTCCTCCCTGCAGTTTGCGGACGGCGCTCTGTCGGCGCCGGCTCGATCGTTTATGCGTATCTGTTCCTGCGCCGACGATAGACTTGCGCGCGCGCAAGTTACGGCGCCCCGTCAGCGTAGGCTGACATGATAGTTACATAGGGATTCCGTCCGCGCAACACGGCGCATCGCTTCGCGGCGGCCAGGACGCGCGTCTTGCGGCGGGCTGTGGAGGGCGCCCTCGGGGACGCCCTACTTTTCCGGCAGGTTCAGCCGAATGTGCAGCTCGCGCAGTTGCTTCGGCGTCGCGTGGGCGGGCGCGCCCATCATCAGGTCCTCGGCGCGCTGGTTCATCGGGAACAGCACCACTTCGCGCAGGTTCTCCTCGCCGGCGAGCAGCATGACAATGCGGTCGACGCCGGGCGCGATGCCGCCGTGGGGCGGCGCGCCGCACTGGAAGGCGCGGTACATGCCGCCGAACTTCTCGATCAGCACGGTCTCGTCGTACCCGGCGATGGCGAACGCCTTCTTCATGATGTCGGGGTGATGGTTGCGGATCGCCCCGGACGACAATTCGACGCCGTTGCAGACGATGTCGTACTGGAACGCCTTGATCGTCAGCGGGTCCTGGGTCTCCAGCGCCTCGAGGCCGCCCTGCGGCATGGAGAACGGATTGTGGGAGAAGTCGATCTTCTTCTCCTCCTCGTTCCACTCGTACATCGGGAAGTCGACGATCCAGCAGAACTCGAACACGTCCTTCTTGCAGACCCCCAAGTCGTTGCCGACGCGGATGCGCGCCGCGCCCGCGAGCTTCGCGGCCTTGTCGGCCTTGTCGCAGGCGAAGAACACGGCGTCGCCGGACTTGAGCCTGGCCTTGGCGACCAGCGCCTTCTGCGCCTCGGCGGGCAGGAACTTGGCGATCGGCCCCTTGCCGGTCAGCGCCTCGCCCTCGCCTTCGAAGATGATGTAGCCGAGACCCGGCGCGCCCTCGCCTCTCGCCCAGTCGTTGAGCTTGTCGAAGAACGAGCGCGGCTGCTTCGAGGCGCCCGGCGCGGGGATCGCCCGCACCACGCCGCCCGCCTTGATCACTTCCTTGAAGGCCCGGAAGGCGACGTCGTCGCGCTCGAACACCTCCGTGACGTCGGCGATCCTGATCGGGTTCCTGAGGTCCGGCTTGTCGACGCCGTACTCCAGCATCGCCTCGGCGTAGGGGATCATCGGGAACTTTTGCGTCACCGGCTTACCCGCGCCGAACTCCTCGAACACCCCGCGCAGCACCGGCTCGACCGCGGCGAACACGTCCTCCTGGGTGACGAAGCTCATCTCGACATCGAGCTGGTAGAACTCGCCGGGCGAGCGGTCGGCGCGCGCGTCCTCGTCGCGGAAGCAGGGCGCGATCTGGAAATAGCGGTCGAAGCCCGCCACCATGGTGAGCTGCTTGAACTGCTGCGGCGCCTGCGGCAGCGCATAGAACTTGCCCGGATGAATGCGCGAGGGGACGAGATAGTCGCGCGCGCCCTCGGGACTGGACGCCGTCAGGATCGGGGTCTGGAACTCGAAGAAGCCCTGCGCCTTCATCCGCGCGCGCAGCGAGTCGATCACCCGCCCGCGCAGCATGATGTTCTGATGCAGCTTCTCGCGCCTGAGATCGAGGAAGCGGTAGCGCAGCCGCGTGTCCTCGGGATAGGGCTGGTCGCCGAATACGGGCAGCGGCAGGTCGCCCGCCGGGCCGAGCACCTCGATGTCGCGGACATAGACCTCGATCAGACCGGTCGGCATGTCCGGATTCTCCGTGCCGGCCGGGCGCTTGCGCACGGCGCCGTCGACCCGGACGACGAATTCCGAGCGCAGCTTTTCCGCCTCCTTGAAGGCCGGCAAGTCCGGGTCGACCACGCACTGGGTCAGCCCGTAATGGTCGCGCAGGTCGATGAACAGCAAGCCTCCGTGGTCGCGGATGCGGTGGCACCAGCCGGAAAGGCGGACCGCAGCGCCGTCCTCGGCCAGCGTAAGAGCGCCGCAGGTGTGCGTGCGATAGCGATGCATTAACGAAGTCCGCCTTGATCTCTATGGACATGAGCGCGAGGCGCCGTGCCTAGCGGAAAATCACGGCATGGGGAAGGGCCGGAGGCGCGCGGGTCTCGCAACGCTCCGGACCCGGGGTCAGCGCTGGGCCGCGAACAGTCGCGAGCCCGGCCGCCAGAGCGCCGGGCTCGCCGTTGAATTACACGAGCGCGATCACGCGGCTCGGGCCCCCGGTCGCGCCCTTGACCTTCAATCCTCCACAAACGAGATGGGCGCCCTTCACGGGCAGCGTATCGAGATTGGCCAGGCACTCGACGCCCCAGCGGCCGCTGGGAAGCCACGAGTTATGGACAGGGAAAGGACCCGTGTTGACGCCGAGATCAAGCGACAGGGTGTCGACGCCGAGTCCTTTCACATTGCGCTCGGACATGAGCAGGTGCGACGTCTCGCCGTGGAAGCCCGGGGTGTGATTCTTGCCGGCGTCGTCTCGTCCGGCGAAGCGCGGAGAAGTCCAGGAGCTTGCCCCAGCCGGAATTCATGGCGACGCAGCAGCCTTCCGGGAGCGGCCCATTCTTCGATTCCCACGCCTTGATATCATCAGGCGTCACGGCGCTGTCAGGATTGTCCTGGGCGCGCTGCGAGATGTCGATGATGGCGAGAGGCACAACCAGATCGTCGATGGGAAGCATATCCAAACTGTGGCCGTCGGCCGAGAAGTGAAGCGGCGCGTCCATGTGCGTGCCGGTATGTTCGATAACCATCCAGCGGTTGATGTTGAGCTTGTCCTTCGCGTAGGTCAGGAAAGGCTCCTTGGTGAACCATTTCGATCCGTCAAACGTCGGGAAGCCCTCGTAGAGGGGATGGGTGAGGTCCACCACATCGGTGAAACTGCGTGTCTGCGCCGCCGCCCGAACTGGCGTGGCGGCGAACATGGGAACAGAGGCGGCGGCCAGCCCAAGACCGAAGCTCGCCTTGAGCAGACCGCGGCGCGTCGCGTTTTCGCAAATGCTATGGAGGCATCCTGGAGGACACATTGCGTTTTCTCCCTTGGTTTATCGGCCGCCTTGAACAGAATGCCTTGCAGCCGGTCCGGCGTCCCGGGACGCCGAATTTTCGAAACTTATGCGCCGCTCCGGGTGACTTGACCCGGCTTCAGCCCCTTTTTCCGTCTGTCCGGCGCGTAAAGGGGGAAGGTCCTCAGCTGGTCGGCCACCCCGAGAGACCGAGATCGGCCCAGTCCGCTTTCAGCAGCTCAACGTCGAATCTGACGGAATCACTGTAACGCTGGCATTTGAAAGTTGCGTCGGCATCCGGCAAAACCCCAGAGCACGCCGGGCGCGAAAGAGTGACGGCCCGGTGCGGCGCTCCGCACGACGTTCGTTCCACGACGTTGATTTCATTGTCGCCATCGCCCGCCGCCAAGTCAAACCGTCGGGCTCGCGGGTGTCGCAACGCTCGACGGCGCGACAAAAAAATGGGACGGGGCGTTGAAGGACGCCATGAAAGCGGCGCAAGCCTCGCTACGGTGCTTTGTGCAATCTCAAGACTGTCGACCGGAGAATCGGATGTCGGACGAATGACGGCCTGTCTGGATCGCCGCGCTGTGCTCATGGCGCTCGGATCGCTGCTCGGCGGTTGCGCGACGCAACGCGGGTCCTATCCGCTCTCGGCGCCGCATGGGGTCGCGGGGGCCGGATATCTCCCCGGCTACGGCCCGATCGAGGACGACGGCCATGCGATCCCGGGGCTCGACGCGTCGACCATCGACCCGGATCGCCTTCGCCGGCAGGTCCCGTTCGCGGGCCCCTACCGGCCCGGAACGATCGTCGTCGACGTCGCCGACCGCCGCCTCTATCTCGTCCAGCCCGGCGGCGTCGCGATCCGCTACACGGTTGGCGTGGGGCGCGAGGAGGCGCTCAATTTCCGAGGGCAGGCCGTCATCGGGAGGAAGGCGGAATGGCCGCGCTGGGCGCCGACCGAGAGCATGATCGAAAAAATGCCAAGGTATGCGGCCTATGCGGGCGGTATGGCCGGCGGGCTCGGCAATCCCCTCGGTGCGCGGGCGCTTTATCTCTATCGCGGCAATCAGGACACCTATTTCCGCCTGCACGGAACGAACGAGCCGGAGACGATCGGCACCGCTGTATCAAGCGGTTGTATCCGTCTCTTCAACCACGATATCATCGATCTCTACAACCGCGTTCCGGTGGGAACGCCGGTGGTGGTCCTGCAAGAGCCCGGGGCGATGGCCGAGGCGCAGGAGCCTGCGGGGGCCGCGCCGGAGCCGGATGCGTACTACGGCCCTGGTCCTTATGGAGGATATCCGGAGCCTGGGCCCTATTCCGACGGCGCGGGTCCCATATCGCCTGGGCCGTGGGCGCCTTCGCCGAGGCCGGATGGCTGGCAGTAGCCGCTTGAAGCGCGCGGCTTCCGTTTACTGTCCGTGGCGACGCAAGTAGGTTTGGCCAAACGCTTTTCCCTGAACGGAGCCCGCATGAACGCCCCCTCCGCCCCTCCCCAACTCCTCCGCCGCGAGGATGAAGCGGGCGTCGTCACCCTGACGCTCGACCAGAGTCAGAACCGCAACGCGCTCGGGCTCGCCATGATCGACACGCTGATCGTGGCCTTCGCCGACATCGCCAAGGATTCCGCCGCGCGCGTCGTCGTGGTGACCGGGGAAGGCCCGGCGCTGAGCGCCGGCCACGACCTGCGCGAGATCCAGGCCCACCGCAACGACCCCGATCAAGGCCAGGCGTTCAACGAGCTCATCATGACCAGATGCGCTACGCTGATGCAGGCGATTGTCTCCCTGCCGAAGCCGGTGATCGCGGCGGTCGAGGGGGTGGCGACCGCGGCCGGCTGCCAGCTCGTCGCCTCGTGCGACCTCGCCGTGGCCGGCGAGGCGGCGCGCTTCGCCTTGCCCGGCGTCGCCATCGGGCTCTTCTGCTCGTCGCCCCTCGTCGCCGTCGGACGATCGATTTCCCGCAAGCATGCGATGGAGATGGCGCTCACAGGCAAGCTTTACAGCGCCGCCGAGGCCGAGCGGATGGGTCTCGTCAACCGCGTCGTCCCCGCGGGCCAGGCGCTCGCCGAGGCGAGGGCGCTGGCTGCGGCCATCGCATCCCGCTCGGCCGCGACGCTGGCGATCGGCAAGCGCGCGTTCAACGAACAGATCGAGCAGCCGCTGAGCGTCGCCTATGCGCTCGCCGCCAAGGCGATGGTGGAGAATCTCGCCGAGCCGGATTCCAGCGAAGGGATCGCGGCTTTCCTGGAAAAGCGGCAGCCGCGCTGGGGGGCCTGACATGGCGCAGGTCGATGGTCTCGGCGACGCCGCGATCCGCGATATCCTGACGCGCGTCCGCCGGATCGCCGTCGTCGGCGCCTCGCCCAATCCCTTGCGGCCATCGCACGACGTTCTCGGCGTCCTCATCAATCGTGGATACGAAACCTTTCCCGTCAACCCTGGACACGCCGGCGCGCGGATCGGCGGAAGGCTGGTGTTCGCGCGGCTCGCCGATGTTCCCGTCGCCATCGACATGGTCGATGTGTTCCGCAACTCCGCCGCCGCCGCCGATGCGGTCGACGCGGCGCTCGCCCTCGATCCCCTGCCCTCAGTCATCTGGATGCAGGTCGGCGTAATCAACCTGCCGGCCGCCGAGCGCGCCCGCGCCCGCGGGGTAACCGTCGTCATGAACCGCTGCCCGGCGATCGAACTCCGTCGCCTGCGGGTTTCCGGTCCGGCGCAGAGTTGACGCCGCTTTTTGAGCCAGATCAATGCGGCGACGGACCAGGAGGCAGACAAACCGATCCGGACCGTCAAAAGTGTCAGGCGCCGGCTCCTCGGGGGAGGCGGCCAGTCAACCGACCGTGGGTCCACTTGAGGCAGTCCGGCCGCCTTGTACTCATGGCGTTGGGCTGACTCGCCGCCGCGCGCGGCGAGGTCGCGACGGCCGGCGCGGGGCAAAAACCGCGCTCGTGGGGCGCCGGCCGTCGCGATACGCGCTTTGCCGCATGCAACAAAAGTCTCGCGCCTGGCCAGTAGCCAAGGGCGGCGAGATGTGCTACTAAAGTGCAACATCACCGATGTGCAAAAAGCAGCGGGGTGCGGGAGCGGGACCGCCATGAAAGGGAGGGACCCTGTGCCATTTTTCGATTTTGAAGTGCTCCAGGGCGACGACATCATCGTCGCCGAACGCGCGGTGGATCTGGTCGAACTCGCGCGCCGCCTGGCCGAAGATCATTGGGATGGCGAAAACTCTGGACGCGCCGGGATGCCGCATCCGCGTGCGCGAGCAGCAAGGCGACACCATCATCCTGATCGGCGCCACCGCCGCGCGCCGCTATCCCACCCCGGCCGCGCCAGGCTGAACCGTCGGCGACGGTCGCAGCGGATGCGCGCGCGCAAGTGTGCGCTTATGCGCTTGCGCTGCAGCGCCTAACCCATTCGCAATCGGTTTCATCGGAGGTAACCGGCGCGCGCCCCTCGCCGGTGCGGAGCTGGCTGGCGCGCTTCCTCGCCGCCTGCGCGGCGCTGTGTCTCGGAAACCGCCATCAAACGTCCCCGCGTGACGAGGCTGCTCGCTGTGACGAAGCGCAAGCGTCCGAGCGCGGGCGAGGCCGCGGGGAAGGCGCTGCAGAGACCGTCTGCTGCGCCTCCCGCTGACAACCGGATCTCAGTGCGGCAGTTTGTCGGCGATCACCTCGAGCCGGATGATCTCCAGATGATTGGCGAACAGTTCGGGCGCCTTCGCCATCAGCGCAGCCGCGACCCTGCCGTTGAGATGGGCTTCGCGGCCGCGTTCATTGGCGAAGGCGTCAAAGATGGCGAACGTGCTCGGGCCCAGGCGGATGGCGAACCAGGCGATGGTGTCGGGCTCGTCCATGACGAGCGAGCGGGCGTCGCCCAGAAGAGTAGCGACTTCCTCTTCCTTGCCGGGTTTGGCTTCGAGACGAACGTAAAGCGCGAGCGAAGTCATGTCGTGTTCCTCTTCTCGCCCCCGTTTTTCACTTTGAGGCCGGACTATGCCCGGACGATGGCGGCGATCGACGGGGCCTCGAGCGATTCGCGCCGGATCTGATCGCGCAGGGCGGCGCCTCAGAACAGATAATAGAGCCTGTTGGGGCGCGCCGATCGCGTGGGCCGAGTTTTCGGCCCGGATGCTCCGTATGGCCGCAGCGTGGCGGAATCTTCGTCGAAGCCCTTAGCCAGCAGACGCTCGGGCGGAGCCCATTCGGAGGTGCAGCCGTTCAAAGGCGGCGAACACGTCCGGTTGCAGTCCTGCGACCCAAACGCGAAGTCCCTTACCCGCCGCCCCTTTCAGAAATTGCGCGCGCAGCGCCAGACTTGGTCGGGGCTACGGTTCCACCGGCCTCGAACGAGCGTCGGGGAAATCGCTATTCACTTTGACCGCCACCCTCCTGCGCATGAAAGAGAGGGCTTGTGGGAACTCAGTCCTTCAAACCAAGCATGGCGCGCCGATACACACGAACAGCGGCATACAGCTGGGAGATATCAGCATGAGAGCAGCCAGGATGGCGGTTCAGCAGAACGCGAAATTCTCTTCTACCAATATCGTCTGCTCCGTATTCTGAGAAATCTTCGGTCGTTTTCTCAATAGAGACTATTTCGTCCCACGAGCCAGGCTCTTTCTAAAGTTCCGTGACAGCATCCATCACTTCGGCTTCTGTCCATTTTCTCAAATCGGATATCTTCATAAAACTCTCCATTTCGCCGCTAACCCTTTGACAAGGCTCGGCGCCTGACTCTGGGATCGACCGAAATGGGGTACAAGCCTTTGACAGCAAACGGCTATTTTCCGAAAACCGCGCTCCGTGCCGACGCGGCTTTGCGCGGCGCTCGCCGGGTCTCGCCTTGCTCTTTCGAGCGGGCGCCCAGGACGGCGTCTTACCTTCGGCGCCTGAACTCTTGACCCCGTTGCGAAACATCCGCGCGCGCCGGGCCCTTCAGATGCAGCGGCCGCCGTCCACTTCGAGCACCACGCCGGTCAGGAACGCCGCCTCGTCGCTGGCGAGGTAGAGCGCCGCCGCGCCGATGTCGGCCGGGGTCGAGAACCGGCCGAGCGGCACGGTCGCCTTGAAGGCGGCGCGCTTTTCCGGCGTGTCCTCGCCCATGAACATGGCGAGCAGCGGCGTTTCGCCGGCGACCGGCGCGAGCGCGCAGACCCGGATCTTGTCGGGGGCGAGTTCGACCGCCATCGACTTGGTCATCACGTGAACCGCGCCCTTGGAGGCGTTGTAGACCGCGAGGCCGGGTCGCGGCCGCAAAGCCGCGGTCGAGCCGACGTTGATGAACACGCCGCCGCCCTTCTCGCGCATGTGCGGCGACGAACGCCTGGGCGGTGAGCAGGAGCGACTTGACGTTGACGGCGAAGATGCGGTCGAACTCCGCCTCCTCGACCTCCATCAGCGGCTTGTTGCGATGGGTGGTGCCGGCGTTGTTGACCACGATGTCGACCCGGCCGAACGCCTCGATCGCTTCTCTTGCCGCCCGCGCGACGTCGTCGCGCTTCGACACGTCCGCGGTGATGGCGATCGCGGCCGAGCCGAGCCGCCCTGCCGCGGCCTCGGCGATCTCGGCCTTGAGGTCGAGGCAGGCGACCCGCGCCCCCTCGCGCACGAAGGTCTCCGCGATGCCGTAGCCGAACCCCTGCCCCGCGCCGGTCACCAGCGCGGTCTTGCCCTTCAGTCGCATGGGTTTTCCCCTCCCGAGCGCGGCTCTTGCCTCAGCTCGCCTTCTTGCGTTCCTCGACGAGTCGCATCGTCGATCGCTTTCGCCCGGACCGCCGCCGGGCGGGCGCTGATCAACCCCCAGTAGCGCTCGAACGCCGGGCGCCGGTCGATCATCTTGTACGCCATGCCCCAGCCGATCGACGCCCCGACATAGACGTCGGCGGCGGTGAACCGGTCGCCGGCGATGTACTCCGTCCGGTAGAGCGCGCCCTCGAGCGCCGCCAGCGTCCGCTCGATGTTGCCGTAGCCGACCATGCCTTCGCGGTCCTGGGGGATCTCGAAGCCGAGCGCCTTGTCGGTCACGGCCGCCTCGAGCGGTCCCGCGGCGAAGAACAGCCAGCGATAGTAGGGGCCGCGCTCGCGCGACGTCGGCGGCGGCGCGAGCCCGGCCTCGGGAAAGGCGTCGGCGAGGTAGGCGCAGATGGCGGCGGCCTCGGTCACCACCGTGTCGCCGTGGCGGATCGCCGGCACCTTGCCCATCGGATTGATCGCCAGATAGTCCGGCGCCTTCATCGAGTGGCCGAACTCCAGGATTTTGGTCTCGTAGGGCTGGCCGACCTCCTCCAGCATCCAGCGCACGATCCGGGCGCGGGACATGGGGTGGGTGTAAAAGACCAGTTCGTCGCTCATCTCTCGATCTCCGCCCCTCCCCGATACGCTTCGCCCGGCGCTTGTGATAAATCAATGACGAAAAGGCGACGCCCGCCTTCCCAACGAAACCCGGACCGCTCATGCGCATCGAAACCGACGTCAAGCTGGATTTCAAGGACGTTCTGATCCGGCCGAAGCGCTCGACCCTCAACACCCGCAGCGCGGTCGACGTCAATCGCGCCTTTCGCTTCCTGCACACCGGCTCGGAGTGGAAGGGCTTCCCGCTCATCGCCGCCAACATGGACGTGACCGGGACCATGGCGATGGCCCGGGCGCTCGGAAAACATGGGGCGCTGACGGCGCTGCACAAGCACTACCCGGAGGACGAGCTCGTCAAGTTCTTCGCACGGCCCGACGGGGCGCACGCCTTCTACTCGCTGGGGACGACCGCGGCCGACGTCAAGAAGCTCGCGGCGGTGGCGCAGGGCGACGCCGATCCGGCTGATCTGCCTCGACGTCGCCAACGGCTACGCCGAGAAATTCCTCGAGATCGTCAAGCGCGTCCGCGACGACCATCCGGAAGCGGTGATCATGGCGGGCAACGTGGTGACCGGCGACATGACGGAAGCGCTGGTGATCGCCGGCGCCGACATCGTCAAGATCGGCATCGGGCCGGGCTCGGTGTGCACGACCCGGCGCGTCACCGGCGTCGGCTATCCGCAGCTCTCCGCCATCATCGAATGCGCCGACGCCGCGCACGGCCTGAAAGGCCTGGTGTGCGCCGACGGCGGCTGCACGGTTCCCGGCGACGTCGCCAAGGCCTACGGCGCCGGGGCGGATTTCGTCATGCTCGGCGGCATGCTCGCCGGCCACGACGAATGCGCCGGCGAGATCCGCTACGAAACGCGCGACGGCGAGAAGGTCGCGGTCGGCATGTCGTTCTACGGCATGTCGTCCGAGACGGCGATGAAGAAATACGCCGGCGGCGTCGCCCATTACCGCGCCGCCGAAGGCAAGACCGTCGAGACGCCCTACCGCGGCCCGGTCGAAGGCACGATGGGCGAGATCATGGGCGGGGTGCGCTCGATGATGACCTACATCGGCGCGGCCCACCTGAAGGAGGTGTCCAAGCGGACGACCTTCGTCCGCGTCACCGCGCAGACGAACGACGTGTTCGGCGGGTAGAGCCGCAAGCCATTGGGTTGAATAGGGAACGGCAGCGCGAGCGCGCGCTTTAGGGGGCGGGGTCGCCGACCGTGAAGCCTGAACGGACCCGCCAGCAAGAGGCGCTTTGGCTTGGGTGTTCACTTCATCGGTCTGCCGGCGGTTTCCGGGGCGGCGATCGTTGCGCAAAGCGTGATGACGGCGAGGGCGATCAGGTACATCGAGACCGGCCACGCGGCGCCGTTCGTCCATGACAGGAAAGCCGCGGCGGCAAATGGCGTGAGGCCCCCGCTGATGGCGGCGCCGATCTGGAAGCCGAGCGACGCGCCGGTGTAGCGCATCCGGGCCGCGAAAAGCTCGGTGTACCAGGCGGCGCCGGCGGCGAAGCCGATCATCTGCCCGAAGGTGATGGCGGCGACGATCGTCAGCGTGATGATGAGCGGGTCCCTGGTATTCAACAGCCAGAAGAACGGGAACGAGAAAGCCATCGCAAACAGGGAGCCCGCATAAAACATCGCCTTGCGGCCGATCTGGTCGGAGATCCAGCCGAACAGCGGGATCGCCAACAGAGCCACAACGGAGGAGACGAAGACTGCATTGAGGATCACGCTCTTCGGCATGCCGAGTCTGACGGTGACGTAGTTGATCGCGAACACCCCGGCGATCATCGCGTAGCTGATCTCGGAGAGCTTCAATCCGATCGCGGTAAAGAAGGCTCGCGGCTCTTTGGTCAGCACCTCGACCAAGGGCAGCCTTGCGACCTTGTTTTCGGCCTGCAGCTCCCGAAACACCGGCGTCTCCTGCAGTTGCAGACGGATGTAGAGCCCTGCCCCGGCGAGGAAGATGCTGATCAGGAAGGGAATGCGCCACGCCCATCCGAGAAAGTCCGCTTCCGAGGTATGGGACAGGACCGCGAAGACGCCGACTGCGGAAAGGGTGCCGAGCGGATAGCCGAGTTGAACCATCGAACCGAGAAGCCCGCGGTTCTCGCGTTTCGCATTCTCGACCACGATCAGCACGGCGCCGCCCCATTCGCCGCCGAGTCCGACGCCCTGGAAAAGCCGCAACAGCACCAACAGGATCGGCGCCGCGACGCCGATGTGCTCATAGGTGGGTAGGAGACCGATGAGGAAGGTGCCCAGACCCATGAGGACGATCGTCGTCGCAAGCATGGCCTTACGGCCGAGCCGATCGCCGAAATGTCCAAAGATGGCCGCGCCCAGCGGTCGTGCGAAATAGCCGACGCCCAGGGTGCCGAACGACGCGATCGCGCTCAGGCCGGGGTTGGACGAGGGGAAGAACAGCTTGGTGAAAATAAGGGCGCTGGCGGTGGCGTAGATAAGAAAATCGTACCACTCGATCGTCGTGCCGATGATGCTCGCGACGACGACCCGCTTCATGTCCGTTGAGCGAGCGGCGAACCACGCGTCGCTTCCAAGCCCTTCTGCAATGCTCATGGCAGCTCTCCAGCCGTACCCCCCATGGCGATCGACGGTCTCGCCTGTTCTCAAGATGGGCGCCATGCTTGGCGACGGCGGCGCCGACCCGGGACGCCCTCGCGCATCGCGCGGTTTCATGAGCCGCCGACCATCTCACGGGGTCAAATCGCGGTCGCGCCGACGGCGCATGATTGGACAAGACGCTAGGCGCGTATGATCGGAAGCGTCAACTCAGCCAGATTCTATATCCGTCAGCTTATTTTGGTCTTGGAGCATGCCCCGAGTGGATGATCGGCGTCGACCGAGATCCACTCCCCGCCTCAGGCCCGTGCGGCGGGATCGCCGGGCCAAGCCCCAGGAAGCGAGCGGTCGCTGCCGTCCCTGGTGTGCCCTGCCGACGGGCGAGCTTTGCGCCGCCGCCTGCGCAGCGCGGTACCTATGCTTCCCCATAAGGCGTATTCGCTTCGGTATTGAGGTCCTTGCCTATTTCACGCATCGTGAAAAAATCGACGCAATCCGGAGGTTTTAAAGGAGACCAGAGATGCTTCGCTGGCTACAGGCCTTCGTGCGGCGCCAGTTGGTCTCCGACGCGCCGGCCGAGATGAGTCTTTGTCTCGACTGTGGAAAGCTCGTCTGCTCCGAGAGCGAGTTCAGAGATTGCTCGCGGCGCAAACAGCGAGCGGCCGAGCTTGCTCACGATTGGTCAACGCTGGACCCTGAGAGAGGCGCTGACATCTGCGAGGCCGACGCCGCAGCAGGATCACTCCGCGGCAGCGAAACTGCTATTCCTGTCGGTCGCCGACCCGTCGAGCGATGATTCGTCTGTAACCGTTCCCTCCGCCTGCCCCTGACGACGCCTGAAGAGGCGCCTACGGCTGCGCCAGCCGATCCCCAAATTCCGCGATGGTTTTGGCGTAGACCGGGGCGGCGTTCCATTCCAGGAGGGCGGCGAAGTTCGGCTGACCCTCGTCCCATTTGGCCCCGCGCTGCCAGCCGTGCGAATGCAGAAAATTCGCGGTCGAGGCGAGCGCGTCGGCCGAGTTGCCGATGAGATCCCCGCCGCGGCCGCCGTTCGCCGAGACGCCGTACTTGAGGTACGCGGACGGCATGAACTGGGTCTGTCCGAGTTCGCCCGCCCAGGCGCCGCGCATCTGCTCCGGCGTCAGGAGCCCGCGCTGAACGATCATCAGCGCATCGATCAGTTCGGCACTGTAGAGATTCCCGCGTCGGCAGTCGTAGGCGAGCGTCGCCAGCGCGCTGAAGGTCGGATAGCGGCCGAGCCCGGCCCCAAAATCGGTCTCCAGCCCCCAGATCGCCACCAGCACCGGGCCCGGCACGCCGTAGCGCTGCTCGATCCGTTCGAGCGGCTCGGCGTAGGCGACCATCATCGACTGGCCCCGCTTGACCCGGGCGGGGGTGATGTGCCTGGCCGCAAAGGACGCAAAATCGACCTGAAAGGCGCCCTGCCCGTGGTCATGCGACAGAACCGACGGGTCGAACCTCGCGGTCGCCAGCGCCTGATCCACGACGTCGGGCGAGACGCCGTCGTTGATCGCCACCTGCTTGAAGTCTTCCAGCCAGGCTGCAAATCCGTCCGCGCTGTCGCCACATTGGGCGGCGCGCGCTGGCCCGGTCAATGGCGCAGCCATCGCCAGCGCCGCCCACGCCAGAATTGCCCACAGCCTTGCCCGCATCTCACGATTCTCCATGCACGCGCTCTGCCGATTGCCGTTAAGCGCCAATCGCGGCCGAAGATTGGCCTTTGCGCGCCCCTCGGGCATCCCCGCCGCAGGTCCCGCGCCGACATTGCGACATTTGGGCGTTGGAGGCCAGCGCGCCCCCATGATACAAGCGCGCGCCATGATTGCAGACGTCTCCGTCGCCGAGGATCGCGCGCCCGTGCGCCTCGCAGGGGCGACGCGTGTGGAAATCGCGCGCGCGCTCGCCGGGATCGGCGTGCCCGAAGGCGAACGCAAGATGCGGGTGTCGCAACTGTGGCACTGGATCTACCACCGCGGCGCGCGCGAATTTTCGACGATGCGCAACATCGCCAAGCCGCTCCTGCAAGACCTTGCCGAGCGGCACGAGCCTCTGCGTCCCGAGATCGTCGTCGAGCAGGTGTCGGCCGACGGCACGCGCAAGTGGCTCCTCCGCTTAGCGCCGGCGCATGCGCACGACAGGGGCGCCGAGATCGAGTGCGTCTATATCCCCGAGTCCGACCGGGGCACGCTGTGCGTGTCGAGCCAGGTCGGCTGCACGCTGAACTGCACCTTCTGCCATACCGGCACCATGCCGCTGGTGCGCAACCTGACCACGGCCGAGATCGTCGGCGCAGGTCATGGTCGCGCGCGACCGGCTCGGCGATTTCCCCGGCGGGACGCCGCCGACCGACGGCCTCGTGCCCTCGGGCGAAGGCGTGCGCGCGGTGTCCAACATCGTCTTCATGGGCATGGGCGAGCCGCTGTACAATTTTCGGGCGGTGCGCGACGCCATCGCAATCCTGACCGACGGCGACGGGCTTTCGCTGTCGAGGCGGCGTATCACGGTCTCGACCTCGGGGGTCGTTCCCGAGATGGCGCGGCTCGGCGCGGAATGCGGGACGATGCTGGCGGTTTCGCTGCACGCCACCAACGACGCCCTGCGCGACAAGCTCGTTCCGCTGAACCGCAAGTATCCGATCGGGCGCGTGCTCCAGGCCTGCCGCGACTATCCCGGCGCCTCCAACGCGCGGCGGATCACCTTCGAGTACGTGATGCTGAAGGGCGTCAACGATACGCCGGCCGAGGCGCGGGCGCTGGTGCGCCTGCTCAAGGGCGTTCCCGCCAAGATCAACCTCATCCCCTTCAATCCCTGGCCGGGCAGCCCCTACGAGTGTTCGGACTGGGAGACGATCGAACGGTTTTCCGAGATCGTGTTCAACGCCGGCTACGCGAGCCCGGTGAGAACGCCGCGCGGCCGCGACATCCTGGCCGCCTGCGGCCAACTGAAGAGCGACAGCGAGAAGCTACGCGCGCGGGCGCGGATGCTGCTCGAAGAGAGTCTGGTCGTTGGACAAGATTGACGCCGGCGCGCATTCGCAGTCGACCGACGAAAGGATCCGAGGCGAAGCGGCCGGCGCCCGGTTCGATGTTTGGCGCGCTGGAGTGGCGAAGACAAGCCTCGGCGACGTCTTCCGCATGCCATGGCTTGGCCGGCGCGGGCTTGTCGCGGCGATCGGCGTCGTCCTCCTGGCGTGGCTATCGACCTCGCTATACCGGGTCCAGCCGGACGAGAAAGGCGTCGTGCTGCGTTTCGGGCAGTGGGTCGCGACGACCGAGCCGGGCTTGCACGTGCACCTGCCCTACCCGATCGAGACCGTGCTCCTGCCGAAGGTGACGCAGGTGAGCCAGATCCAGATCGGCGTCGGGCCGAGCTGCCGGAGCCGCCGATCGCCCAACCCGAGCCGCGGCGGGCAGATGCTGACCGGCGACGAGAACATCGTCGAAGCCGACGGCACGGTGTTCTGGAAGATCCGCGATCCCGGCCAGTTCCTGTTCAAGGTCGAAAACCCGCAGCTCGCGGTGCGCACCGCCGCCGAGGGCGCGTTGCGTGACGTCATCAGCCGCACCCCGATCCAGGCCGCCATGTCCACAAGCCGGCAGCAGATCGCGGACCAGACGCGCGACCTGCTGCAGCAACTGCTCGACAACGAGCAGGCGGGCGTGGAGATCACCCAGGTTCAGTTGCAGCGCGTCGAGCCGCCGCTCGCGGTGATCGACGCGTTCAACGACGTCCAGCGCGCGCGAGCCGACCAGGAGCGCGCCCGCAACGAGGCGGAGGCCTACGCCAACGACATCCTGCCGCGCGCCCGCGGCGAGGCCGAGCACATCCGTCAGGAGGCGGAGGCGTACCGGGTCCAGGTCGTCAACCTCGCCCATGGCGAAGCCGACGCCTTCCTGCCGCTGCTCAGAAGCTACGAGGGGGCGAAGGACGTCACCGCCTGGCGTCTCTATCTCGACAGCGTCGACGAAGTCCTGAAGAAGGCCTCAAAGGTCATCGTCGACACCTCGGGCAAGGGGGTCAACGAGCGTCATGCCTTACTTGCCGGTGAGCGAGTTCAAGGCGGCGCCCGCTTCGCCGAGCGCCGCGCCCACGGCCCCGGCGACGGGAGCGGCCAAATGAGGAGCCGCTGGCTCGCCGCGGTCGCCGCCATCGCGCTGGCGCTCGATCTCGCGGTGTCGTCCATCTACGTCATCAGCGAGGGCGAACAGGCGCTGGTCGTCCGGCTCGGCGCGCCCGTCGCAATCGTCGAGACGCCGGGCCTCAAGTTCAAGATCCCTTTCATCGACATGGTCTATGTCACCTCGACCCGTTCGCTGCTGCTCGAACCGCAGGTCGAGCAGGCGATCATGGGCGATCAGAAGCGGCTCGAGGTGCAGCCCTACGCCCGCTACCGGATCGTCGATCCGTTGCGCTTCTACCAGGCCTTGAGGACGCCGGAGGCGGCCGACGTGCAGCTCAACCTGATCGTCAGCTCGGCCGCGCGGCGCGCTCTCGGGCAGGCGCCGCTGCACGCCCTCCTGACGGAGGAGCGCGGGCAGATCCTCGACGCCATCAAGACCGAAGTCGCCGCCAAAGCCGCCCCGCTTGGCGTTTCGGTCGACGAGGTTCGGTTCCGGCGCGCCGACCTGCCGTTCGAAACCAGCCAGGCGATTTACGACCGAATGAAGTCCGAACGGCAGCGGGAAGCCAAGGAGCTGCGCGCGCAAGGGTACGAATGGGCGCAGCAAATCCAGGCCAAGGCCGACCGCGACCGCACCGTGCTCCTGTCCGAAGCGCAACGCGAGGCGGCGGTCGCGCGCGGCGAGGGCGACGCGGAGGCGAACCGGGCGCTGGGCGAAGCCTTCTCGCAAAATCCGCAGTTCTACGAGATGGTTCGAGCGCTCCAGACCTATAAGGGCGCGCTCGCCAATTCGGGACCGACGATGATCGTCAGTCCCGACGCCGATTTCATGCGTCTCATGAAATCGGGTCCGGCGGCGTCGCCGACGGAGGGTCCGAAACCTTGAGTCCGACCGCGACCGGGGCTCCGGCGCGAACCGAGCCGAGGCGCGGCGCCCGATGATCGACTCCCGATGATCGACATAGCCGCCTCGCTCTTCCTGCTTACGCAGATCTTCTTCGTCGACCTGCTGCTCGGCGCCGACAACGCGATCGTCATCGCAATGGCGTGCCGCCGCCTGCCGCCCGAAGACACCCGCCGCGCCGTCATCCTCGGCGCCGGCGGCGCGATCGCGCTCAGGCTGGTCATGATCCTGTTCGCCAACGCGCTGCTCGGCGTCCCGCTGGTCAAGCTCGTCGGCGCCTGGACGCTGATCGTCATCGCCCTCAACGTGCGCAAGCAGAATGGCGCGGACGACGACGTCTCGGCGCGGGAGGCGGGCGCGAGCGACTTTTTGTCCGCCGCCGCGGTGATCATGCTCGCCGACGCGGCGATGAGCCTCGACAACGTGGTCGCGCTCGCCGCGATCGCCGGCGGAAACCTCTGGCTGCTGGCGATCGGCGTCCTTCTCAGCATACCCGATCCTCGTCTACGGCGCCTATGTTCTGACCGGAATCCTCCGCCTCGCGCCGGAGATCTTCGTCATCGGCGCGGCGTTCCTCGGCTGGATCGCCGGCGGCATGGCGGCGACCGATCCCCTGGTGTCGGGCTGGATCGACGCCAACGCCCCGGCGCTCGGGGTCTTTGCGCCGGCGCTCGGCGCCCTGTTCGTCCTTGCCGCCGGAAGGGGCGCGCCGCAGCGAGCAGCGCCCGCCTCCGCGACGGCGCCGCCGCAACGGCCGACTTCCGGCAACGCGTTGATCGCCCGCCCCCTGCCGCGAGATTCGCTCGCAGTTCTCGCCGAACCGGCGAGGCTCGAAGACGCGCCCCGGCGCATCGAGCCGCAAGCCGCCGGTCGTTGCGGCCGCCGCCTCGCCTTCCCCGCTGGACGACGCCATGCCCGGGTTCGCCGCGGAGCAGCCTGCAGGCCGCCTCCGGCCCCGGCTGGACCGAAGAGCGGCTCGTCGTCGCCGGCTTCGTCGTCCTGGCGTTTATTGCCGGCCTCATCATCTTCATCGCATCCTTCTTCGACAGTCTGACCTGAGGCCGCCCTGCGGCCAATCCAACCCGAGGCGAAAACTCTTGACTCTTGCGCGCCTTCCGGCGACCGACAGCCGATCATGAAGCTGGATCACCCCCCGATCGAACCGCGCGGGCCGCGGCGCAGCGAGCGCCTGCGGCAACGCGCAGCCTGGATGTACTTCGTCGAGGAGATGACCCAGTCGGCGATCGCCAACTCGCTCGGCGTCGGACGCGTCACGGTCGTGCGCATGCTGGCGGAGGCCAAGGCGCTCGGCGAGGTGCGCATCGCCCTGTCGCGCGGCCACGCCGAGCTCGGCGGCCTCGAAGCGTCGCTCTGCACCACCTATGATTTCGAGGAGGCCCTGGTCGCGCCGCTGTCCTCCCCCGACGCGGACGCCACGGGTCCGATCGGCGCGGTGCTCGGCGAATACCTTTCGGCCCTGCTGCGCAACGACATGAAGATCGGGCTCGGCTGGGGCCGGACGCTGAACCGGTCGCTCGAGTACCTGCGCGAGCGGTCGCTGCGCGGTCTCAACGTCATCTCGCTGGTCGGCGGGGTGACCCATTTCGCCCACGACAACCCGGCGGAATTCCCCTCCGCCTTCGCCCGCGCGTTCAACGCCGACTGCTACCTCATCCCCTCCCCGGCCCTGGTCGACAGCCCGGAGACCAAGACCGCCCTGATCGAGCGCTGCGGCCTCAGGGGCGTCTACGACTTCGCCAATGCGCTCGACGCGGTCGTCGTCAGCGTCGGGTCGCTCGGCCCGGAGGCGACCATCGCCCGGTTCGAGCTGATCGGCGAGACGGACCGGCGCGTGCTCGGGGAATACGGCGCGGTCGGCGAGCTGCTCTGCAACGTCTACGACCACGAAGGCCGGGTCCTCGACCATCCGCTCAACCAGCGGGTGATGTCCGTTCCCATGGAGGCGGTGCGCGCCGCCCCGATTCGTGTGCTCGCCGCCGGCGGCGCCCACAAGCTCGCGGCCATCGAGGGGGCGATCAAGCTGGTTCGTCCGACCGCGCTTGTTACGGACGAATTCACCGCGCGGAAACTGGCGAGAACCCCCGTCTGAACTCGGCGGAGACTCCCGCTTCAGTTGCTTGGCGTCTGTTGAACGGAACCATACGTCGGCTGGCGCGTTGTCACCGTGAGGGAGGCTTTCCCGCGGCCACACGGCTGCGAAACCTGTCTGACGGAGGTTGCCATGACGCGCGGCGCTCTTGACGTTTCGGCCATCGCGTTCGGCGTGGCCGCTCTTGCCTTGATGTCTCCGCATTCTACCGCCAGCGCGGACCCTTCGGCGACCGGCGCGGCGACTCCCTCGCTCGCCGAACCCGCGCCCACCCCAAAACTCACGATTTCGTCGCCCGATACGACGGCCCCCGCGCCCGGCGCAGCGACTTCGTTCCCCGAGCCTCCGCCGAGACCGAGAGTCGCGACTTCGGGAGATATGGACAGCGGCGCCGCCCGACCGACGCACGCCTATGGTCATCACTATGCGCGCGCCTATTCCCATCGGTATCGCGACCGCGACCCCGTTACGGCGGCGGCGTCCGGAGTGGTCGGCGGCGTAGCTGATCTTGGGCGCCATCGCGGCCTATCCGGTCTATTGCTTCCCGCGCTACGGCTCCTGCCCGGTCTACCGGCCGTACCCGTAACGCCGAAGCTATGGGCGGCGCGTCAGTGAGGGGCGTTTGAGCCTCTTCGCACCGCGCGCTGCGTTCGCTTGGAACTCGTGACTTCGGTCAAACGCCGAAGCGCTCGTACATAGACGGAGGCGCGCTCGCGCTCGCCTTCAGGGTCGATCCCGAATTCTTCCGGCCGGTATCGGTTGGCGCCGTACCCGCCGTTCGGGACCCGAGCAACTCTCGCCGCCATCGCCGCCCGGGCCTCCCGCGACAGCTCTATGCCGAACGCATCGTAGATCCGCGCGATCGTTCCCACCGGATCGGCGACAAGCGCGCGATACTGCACATGCACGATCCGGGAACGCAGCGGGAAGGACGGATCGTCCGCGAGCGCCGCCATGCGCCGCATCCCACGCTGCCAGTAGTCGGCGACCTTGCGGCCGATTTCCAGCCGGTTGATACCGTTCGTGAAAGGCGCCCGCAGCAGTTCGGTCAGACGCGCGACGGAAGCGAGCACATGACCGGGATCGCGATGCACGAACACCAGCATGGCGTCGGGAAATATCCGGCCGAGCGCCTCGGCCGAGAACACGTGATCGGGTGATTTCAGGATCCAGCGCCGCGGCGGCTCGCCCCGGCCCTGGAGATGGCGAAGAAAGCGCGCATGGAACCGATAGGCGTCGTCGTAGCCCGATGCGTCGAGCCAGGCGCGATAGGACGGGGCCCGATATACGGCGTCGAAGCGCGGGCTGCGGAAAACGTGGCTGGTGAATTCCGTGCATTCCTGCGGCGAGTCGGCCCCTATCGGCTGCACGCTGCTGATCCCGGGCGTGAGGCCGGCGAATATCTGCAGTTCCAACTGCACTTTCCGGCGGCCCGCGCCGAACCCGGCCGCGCGATGCGCCGGATAGGGATAGATCGCCTCCCACGCGAGCGGCGCGCGGTTGGCGGGATCCTCCGCCAGCAATCCGTGCAGAAACGTCGTGCCGCTGCGCGGCAGGCCCGCGACGAAGATCGGCGGCGCGAGCGTTCGCGTCAGGATCGCCGGATCCTCGCGCTCCGCGTCCGCAAGGATCAGCAGCGTCGATAGCATCCGCGTCAGGTCCCAGCGCGCCGCGACGCGTCCGAATGGCGACAGCGACGCCTCTTCCTCGAGGCTGGCGGTCAGGACGGCGAGCGCTTCCACGAGGCGCGGGTCGGCGAGCGGCTTCGCGTCGAGGCGGGTCGCCTTCGCCGCCGCGGCGATCAGCGGCTCCGGCGCGAGCCCCCTGTCGTCGCCGTAAGCCGCACGGGCAAGCCGCTTCAGTGTCCAGGCGATCACTGCGCAACCGTCGAGAAAACATTCCCGCGCGCGAACCTGCGTCCGGCCAACGGGCCACGAAGCGGATTCGTTCGACAAGGCGACGCGGCGAAACTCGAATGCACGCCGCCGAAATCGAGACGCGGCGCCGTCATCGAATCAACACGACCTCCGATTGCGAGCGGCGGCGGCGTTGGAGCCTCGCCGAAGGCCTCGGACGCAAGAGGCGCCGATCGCCTCAAGCTCCGCGCCCGGGAGATAGCGCAGGAAAGCAGGAACCGCCACTCGGATTCGCGGGGCGCGGTCGACCGCAATTGGCGCGGGCCCGCAGCCCGGTTTGCGGGAAACCCTGCGTCAGCGGCGTCGTGAAGTCGTAATCTATCCGCGCAATCTATAGACGGGCAGCGCTCGCGCTGGCGACGACGCCCCGGGATGGGACGGCGCCGCGACAATCCGCCCCGCCCCTAAAGGCGGGCGCGGCTTTCAATTTCGCGTTACTTTCGAGGCTTCTCGAGCGAGGAGCGACGCGCCGACACCGCCGCCTTTCGACGGCGAGGGACGGGAACTTTAAGAATGGCCGAGTGCCGAGCATGACCTTGGAAGAGATTCGCGCGCTCGCGACGTGGCTGTCGCTGTTTTGCATGACCGCAGTCGTTCTTGGTTGCCTTTACGCGGTCGCCGCCGCATGGGCGGCGCGGTGGTTTGTCCGCCGGCCGAGCCCGGCGATCCCGACGTCATGGCCCGACGTCTCGATCTTGAAGCCGCTGTCCGGCAGCGAGTCGCAACTCTGCGAGAACCTCGCGACCTTTTTAAATCAAGATTATGAGGGTCATGTTCAGATCGTTTTCGGCGTCCAGGCTCCCGACGACAGCGCAATTCCCGTGGTGAAATCGCTGATGCAGCGACATCCGGGGCTTGATCTTCATCTGGTCGTCGACGGCGCGATGTATGGCGGCAACCGGAAGGTCTCCAACCTCATCAATATGGCGCGGGTCGCGCGCCATCCGCTCATCGTCATGGCTGATAGC
The DNA here is from genome assembly GCA_963724785.1 of uncultured Alphaproteobacteria bacterium. Lineage (GTDB taxonomy): Bacteria > Pseudomonadota > Alphaproteobacteria > Rhizobiales > Beijerinckiaceae > Roseiarcus. The sequence continues at coordinate 181,196 of CAVRWC010000025.1, forward strand.
GACATTGCGGTCGGTCCGAACTATCTGCGTACGTTGGCGGCCGCGCTGGCTAAGCCGGGGGTCGGCGTGGCCACCTGCCTTTATCGCGGCGCGCCAAACGGCGGCATTTGGTCGCGGCTCTCCGCCATGGGGGTGCAGGATCATTTCCTGGCCGGCGCGATCCTTGGGCTCGCGCTCGGCGTGGCGCGGCCGTGCGTCGGCGCGACCATTGCGCTCTCGCGAGAGACTTTATCGAGGATCGGCGGCTTTGAGGCCGTCGCCAACCAACTGGCGGACGATTACGCCATCGGACAGGGGGTGCTCGAGGTCGGTTTGGACATCGTCGTTCCCTCCATGCTGGTGACCCACGCATTCGACGAGCGGTCGCTGCGCGAACTGGTGCAGCATGAGCTGCGATGGGCGCGGACGATCTTCACCATCGATCCGGTCGGGTATATCGGGAGCGGCGTCATGCACGTGCTGCCCTGGTCCCTGATCGGGGCTGCGCTTCGCGGCTTCGACGCCTGGGGACTGGCGGCCGTTCTCACCGCGCTGGCGTGCCGACTGTCCCTAAAGTTCTGGCTCGCGCGAAATCTTGAATTGCCAAACCCGAACTACGCTCTCACGCTCCCTCGCGACCTTCTCTCCTTCGTAATTTTTTTCGCCTGTTTCTGGAGTCCGCGCGCGAACTGGCGCGGAACTGCATTCTCCGTACGGCGAGACGGCACGATGGCGGCGGTCGGTTTTGAGAAATAGCCCAATGGCGACGAGATGATGACATAATGCGCGCACTGTTCCTTCAGGCGCCGTCCTTCGACGGATTCGACGGCGGCGCCGGGTCCCGCTACCAGTCGCGGCGCGAGATCCGGTCGTTCTGGTACCCGACCTGGCTCGCCCAGCCCGCCGCCCTCGTGCCCGGCAGCAAGCTGATCGACGCGCCGCCGCACGAGATCTCTCTGGCTGAGGTCACCGCCGAAGCCAGGAATTTCGACCTTGCCGTGCTGCACACGTCCACCCCCTCCTTCGCCTCGGACGTAAGGACGATTGCCGCGCTCAAGGCCGCCAACCCGGGGCTGAAGGCCGGGTTGATCGGCGCCAAGGCGGCGGTCGACGCGGAAGGATGCCTCAAGTCCGCGCCGATCGTCGATTTCGCCGCGCGCAACGAATTCGACTTCACCATCAAGGAGATCGCCGACGGCAGGGCCTGGAAGTCGATTCTCGGCCTGTCGTTCCGGGACGCGGACGGCAAGATCCAGCATACGCCGGACCGGCCGGTGCTGGAAAACATGGACGACTTGCCCTTCGTCACACCGGTCTACAAGCGCGATCTGCAGATATCCCGATATTTCATCGGCTATCTCAAGCACCCCTATATTTCAATCTACACAGGGCGAGGCTGCAAATCGCGGTGCACTTTCTGCCTTTGGCCCCAAAGCGTCGGCGGGCATCGCTACCGCACCCGCTCGGTCGCCCATGTGATCGAGGAGATCGCCTGGGCGAAAAAGGCCTTTCCGGAGGTCAAGGAATTTTTCTTCGACGACGATACGTTCACCGACAACCTGCCCCGGGCGGAGGCGATCGCGCGGGAGCTCGGCAAGCTTGGCGTCACATGGTCCTGCAACGCCAAGGCCAATGTGCCGCGCGCCTCGTTGAAGGTGATGCGTGAGAATGGCTTGCGCCTGCTGCTGGTCGGCTATGAGACCGGGAACCAGCAGATTCTCTACAACATCAAGAAGGGCATGCGGATCGACGTCGCCAAGAGGTTCTCCAAGGATTGCCGCGAGCTTGGCGTCGCGATCCATGGCACGTTCATCATGGGCCTGCCCGGCGAGACGCAGGCGACGATCAAGGAGACGATCGCGTTCGCCAAGGAGGTCAACCCGCACACGCTCCAGGTCTCGTTGGCGGCGCCCTACCCCGGGACGTTCCTCTATAAGCAGGCGCTGGAAAGAGGCTGGCTCGACGACGCCAATGCGGATCTGGTCAACGCAAACGGAGTCCAGATCGCCCCGTTGAGCTATCCGGGATTGAGCCATACCGAGATTTTCGATTCGGTCGAAACCTTCTACCGCAGCTTCTATCTCCGTCCGAGCAAGATCGCCGCGATCGTCGGCGAAATGGCGTTGAGCCCCGACATGATGAGGCGGCGTCTGCGCGAAGGGGTGGAGTTCTTCCGCTTCCTGCGCGAGCGCCGAGAGATCGCGCACTGAAATATCTGATCGTCACCGCGGATGATTTCGGCCTCGCCGACGAGGTCAACCTTGCCGTCGAGCGCGCCCATAGCGAGGGCGTGCTCACCGCGGCGAGCCTGATGGTCGGAGCGCCAGCGGCGGCGGCGGCCGTCGATCTGGCGCGCCGCCTGCCCCGGCTCGCTGTCGGCCTGCATCTGGCGCTGGTCGACGCAAAGCCGATCTTGCCGGCCTCGGCTGTCCCGGACCTGGTCGACGGGCACGGCCGCTTTCGCGGGAATATGGCGCTCGCCGGCGCCGCGATGTTTTTCCTGCCGCATGTGCGCAGGCAAATGCGGGCGGAGATCCGCGCCCAGTTCGAGGCCTTCCGCACGACCGGTCTGACGCTCGATCACGTCAACGCCCACAAGCATTTTCACCTGCATCCGTCGATCCTCTCGGCGATTCTCGCCTTGGCGGAGGAATTTGGCGTGAGGGCCGTTCGCGTGCCTGTGGAGCCGATGGCGGTCCTGGCGCAGATCGACGGCGCCCGCGCCGATTTGGGGGCCGCAGCCTTGAATGGTTGGGCGCGCCTTCAGCGCGCGCGCTTGAAGCGGGCCGGCGTCGCTGCGCCCGATCAGGTTTTCGGGCTCGACTGGAGCGGCGACATGACCCATTCGCGCCTTCAGGGGCTGATCGCGCATCTGCCCGAGGGCGTGACGGAGATTTACGCTCACCCCGCGATTGCGTCGGATTTTCCTGGAGCTGCGCCCGGCTATCGATACGAGGAGGAGTTCGCCGCGCTGACCTCGTCCGAGCTTCGCCGCCAAATCGCCGTGGCCGGAATTGAGCACGGGGGATTCGCGGACGCAGCCCGGCGGCGCGAAACGTCCGCCTGACGCCGCTAAGCCAGCGGGCCGGCCGGGCGCAGGGCGCCGACCGCGATCCCGTTCCAGTTGGCGAATTTTGGCGCGACGAAAGCGTCCAGCAGCTCGCCGAAACCGCCGAAGCGTTGCAAAAGCGCAGCGATCATCGCCTGCGCAGCGCGGCCCGAGCCGTCGTCGGCCTTGACCGCGAGGCCGAGGCCGAGTTCCGGCAGCGCGGCGCAGAAGGCGCCCTCGGCGCCGGTCTTGGTGAAAGCGCTCGCGCCGAGAAGCGTCATGACCTCGGTGTCGAACCGCCCCGGCCCGGCGACCATCGAAGGATGCGCCGCAACCGCCGCGCGCAGGCGCGCCGCCGCCCGCGCGCGCTCCTTGTGCAGCCCCTGCCCCGTGCCGAAGCGCGCAAACCCGAACGCGAGCGCGCTGAGCGGAATCGCATAGGCCGGGATCGAGCAGCCGTCGATCGCCCGATTTTCCGCGCCAAGTCTCGCGCCTGTCACGTCGGCGAGCGCCTCGGTCACGGCGCGCTGGACCGGGTGGTCGGGCGACACGTAGCCCTTCGGGTCGGTCCCCTCGGCGCAGGCGAGGCAGACGAAGCCGGCGTGCTTGCCCGAGCAGTTGTTGTGCAAGGCGGACGGGCTCTCGCCCGAACGCGCCAGCGCTCGCGCGGCCTGTTCGCCGAGCGGCCAGTGCGCGCCGCATTCGAGCGCGCCGGCGATCGCGCCCGGCCTTCGCCAGCATGGCGCGCACGAGCGCGACATGCGCGGCCTCGCCCGAATGCGAGGCGCAGGCGAGCGCGATCTCCGCCTCGCTAAGGCCCAGCCGGTCGGCCGCGCCGCTCTCGATCAGCGGCAGCGCCTGGAACGCCTTGACCGCCGAGCGCGGGTAGATCGGGCATGTCGACGTCGCCGAAGGCGAGCGCGACCCGCCCGTCCGCGTCGACCACCGCCCCCGCCCCGCGATGGGTCGAACTCGACCCGGTCGCCTCGCAAAACCTCGACGACGACGGGATTGGACATGTGTTCGCTCCTCGCGGCCGGTAAAGCGCGACAAGCGCGCATGCCTGACCACCGATTCCGCCTATTGCCTAGCGTCAGGTGCGTCCGCTACTCAAGCTGGAAAGCGAGCGAGGTCGCTATGCGCGTTCAAAGACGTGATGACCTACGGGGCGATCGGCCTGCCGGAGACGGCGACGATCGCCGAGGCGGCCGAGACCATGCTGAAGGCCCGGATCAGCGCGGTGCTCGTCCACGACGCCGACAACGCGCTCATCGGCGTGCTGAGCGAAGGCGACCTCATGCGCCGCAGCGAACTCGGCTCGGAGCGGAAGCGCCCGCGCTGGCTCGAGGCGCTGCTCAGCGGCGGCCGCCTCGCCGAATCCTACGCACACAGCCACGGCCGCAAGATCGGCGAGATCATGACCCGCAAGCTCGTGACCGTCGCCGAGGACGCCGATCTCAGCGTCGCGGTCGACCGGATGCTGAAGCACGGCGTCAAGCGCCTGCCGGTGCGCCGCGGCGAGGCGGTGGTCGGCGTCATCTCGCGCTCCGATCTGCTGAAGGCCCTGGTCGCGTCCCTGCCCAAGGCAGGACGGCGAGCCATCCGGACGCCGAGATCAAGGCGGCGATCGAGGCCGAACTCGACCGGCTCGGCTGGGCGCCGCGGGCCAGCGTCCGGGTCGACGCGCGCAACGGCGTCGTGACCTTCGTCGGGCGCCATCACGGACGAACGGCTGCGCTCGGGCCTCAAGGTGATCGCCGAGAATACGCCGGGCGTGACCGAGGTGCACGACCACATGTGCTGGATCGAGCCGAATTCCGGGATCTACCTTCCCTCCGAGGAGGAGAAGAAGGACGGACGGTAGCCGGGAGGCGCCGGATCGGAGAGCCGCCGCGCGAGACGGGCGCCCTCCGATGACGTTGAAATCGGCCTAACGCCGTATCGCGCCGCCGTGATAGCCCCCGTGGAACCCACGGGCGTAGCCGCCGCGGGCGTAGACGCCGTGGCGGTAGCCATACCCGTGATAGCCATGATAGCCGTAGCCGCCGTAGCCGTAGCGATAGCCGCCCGTGTAGACAGGGCCGCCGACCGCGATGCCGCCGTAATAGGCGCCGCCATAGAAGGCGAGACCCCGCCGTAATAGCCGCCGCCGTAGGCCGGCGCGCCATAGTAGGGGCCGACCGGCTGATAGCATCCCGCCAGCGAAACGGCGAGGCCAGTCGCGCACGCCAGTAACAAAAGCCGTTTCCCGAGCATGATCCTCTCCGTCATCGACCGGACGCAGTCATTCTATGCCCTGCGGCGGAAGTACGCAATTTGACGAGCGCGGCGCGGGAGGCTCAAGCTTGGAGAACTGATCGCCGTCGTTCGAACCCGTGCTTGCCCGCAGGCGTCCATCGAGCGATGCTTTCTCGTTGCGGGCTCCACGTCGCGCCCCTCCCCGGCTGTCCACAGCGCCGTCAACCCCTCGCGATAGGTCGGGTAGGCCGGGGCGAAGCCGAGCAGCGCCTTGGCCTTGGCGTTCGACACGCGCTTCGTCTCGTCGAAGAAGCTCGCCGCCATCGGGGAAAGCGCTGTCGCGTCGAACGGCTCCTCCGGCGGGGCCGGAACGCCGAGCAGCGCCGCCGCGTAAGCGATCACGTCCTGCGGCCGGCGCCGGCTCGTCGTCGGCGACGTTCCAGACCTGGCCGGGGAGCCCCTTCTCAAGGACGAGCCGCGCGATCTCGGCGATATCGTCGACGTGGGCGCGGTTCATGACATGGTTGGGCTTGACGATCCGGCGCGCCTCGCCCGCTCGAAGCCTTTCGATCGCATTGCGGCCCGGGCCGTAGATGCCCGGCAGGCGCAGGATGTCGACCGCGGCGCCCCTCGCCCGGCCCGCCTCCGTCCAGCGCTCCTCGTCGGCGAGCCGGGCGAGGCTTCGCTCGGAGCGGGTCAGCGTCGCCGCCGTCTCGTCGACCCATCGGCCGCCGTGCTCGCCATAGACCCCGACCGTCGAGAAATAGACGATGCGGGCGAGGTTCGGCGCGGCGGCGATGGCCGAGGCGAAGAGGTCGAGCGGCCCGTCTCCGACCTGCGGCGGGATGGAGACGACAATCGCCTCGGCCCGCCTCAGCGCCGCCTCCAGTCCAGGACCGGCGCGGGTCCCATCGAAGACGTGGGCGTCGACCCCGGCCGCGGCGAGCGCGTCCACCCGCGCGTCCGAGCGCGCCGTGCCGCTCGGCGCGATCGACCGCGCCCGCCGGATCAGGGCCTCGGCGCAATAGCCGAGGCCGAAGAAGAAGACCCTCAGGCCCATTGCCGCTCCCCGAAAGTTCCGCCGCACCACAAAGGCGCCCGTACAGAGACTTGCAGCGCGAGACAAGCGTCTCCTTTCACGATCCCGGCGGACTTGCAGGTGTTTAGCGCACCCAGACCGAGCCGGTCGAGGCGCGACAGTGCGATCGTTCAAGCGCTCCGGATGGGCTTTGCGGCCGGGCGCCGACGGCCGCGGCGATCGGGCGCAATTGTCCCGTTTTCCACGCGTGATATCATGGGCCGAAGGCGCCGGCGAGCGCCGTGCGGAGTCGACGCCGTCAACAACCAAAGGGAGGCCGATATGGCGACAATGACCATTGTCACGGATTCGAGCTTCGAGACCGACGTCCTCGGGTCCGCCGAGCCTGTAGTGGTGGACTTCTGGGCGGAGTGGTGCGGCCCCTGCCGGAGGATCGCCCCCACCCTCGAGGAGTTGGCGTACGATCTGGAGGGCAAGGTCAAGATCGTCACGCTCAACGTCGACGAGAACCCGAGGGCGGCCGGCAAGTACGGGGTGCGCTCGATCCCGACCCTGATGATCTTCAAGGGCGGCCAGAGCGTCGGGACCAAGGTCGGCGCCGCCCCGAAGTCGGAGCTGGCCCGCTGGATCGACGCCGCCGTCTGAAACCCGGAAAGCGCGCGCCGGCCTCGACCAATAGCGGGACCTCGCTGGCGCTTAGCGCCGCTCCTTCGATCACGAGCCACCTGGCAATGGGACTCGGCCTCTACATCGGGTACGTTGTCGCGAGCGTCAACGGATGGATCGCGCATCCTTGGCCGGCTCGTTCACGGCTCGCCCTCCGCGTCGCGCCGAAAGCGCGATTCACGCACGACCTCGCAGACCTGAAGGTGATAGTCCTCGTAGAACCGCTCGCGGCCAAGCTGCTTGGTCAGGACATGCTCGGGATGCGTCGCCCAGGCGCGCAGCGTCTCGGCCGATTCCCATTCGAACAAGGTCAGGCGCTCGCCGTCCTGCGCGACGTAGGCTTTATGCGAGACGTAGCCCGGCATTTCTCGCGCAAGCTCCTCCATCCGCCTCAGCGCCGTCATGTATTCCTCGCCGAGGCCGACGTCGGTGCGGCGCGCGCGGAAAACGACGACGATCATCGCGTGGCCCTCCGGTTGCGAGTCCGTCGCGGCGGCCGCCGCCCTACTTCTTCTTCGGCATATACAAGTCCGTCAGCGTGCCGGCGAAGGCCTCGGCCGACATGGCGAAGGTCTCGGACAGCGTCGGGTGCGGGATGGATGGTGAGGCCGATGTCCTCGGCTTCGGCGCCCATCTCGATCGCCAGCGCCGCCTCGGAAATGAGGTCGCCGGCGTCCGTGCCGACGATGCCGCAGCCGATCAGGCGCTGCGTCTCCTCGTCCCACAGCGTCTTGGTCAGGCCCTCGTCGCGGCCGAGCGCCAGCGACCGCCCGCTCGCCGCCCACGGGAACACCGCCTTGCCGTACTTCAGCCCCTTGGCCTTGGCCTCCGTCTCGGTGACGCCGACCCAGGCGACCTCCGGGTCGGTGTAGGCGACCGAGGGGATGACGCGCGCGTCGAACGACGACTTGTGGCCGCTCGCGACTTCCGCCGCGACCTTGCCCTCGTGGGTCGACTTGTGCGCCAGCATCGGCTGCCCGACGATGTCGCCGATGGCGAAGATGTGGTGGACGTTGGTGCGCATCTCGCGGTCGACCGCGATGAAGCCGCGCTCGTCGACCGCGATGCCCGGCCGCCTCGGCGCCGATCAGCTTGCCGTTCGGCCGGCGCCCGACCGAGACCAGCATGGCGTCGAAGGTCTCGGTCTTCGGCCCGTCCGGGCCTTCGTAGGTACACGACGATCCCCTCGGCCTCGGCCTCGACCGCCGTCACCTTGGTCTTGAGCAGGATCTTGTCGTAGAGCTTGCCGAGGCGCTTGGCGAGCGGCGCGACGATGTCGGGATCGGCGCCCGGCATCAGCTGGTCCATCATCTCGATCACGGTGATCTGGGCGCCGAGCGCGCGATAGACCGTCGCCATCTCGAGGCCGATGATGCCGCCGCCGAGCATCAGCATGCGGTTCGGCGCGAAGCGCATCTCGAGCGCCGCCGTCGAATCCCAGATGCGCGGATCGGACGGGATGAAGCCGGGCGCGACCGGCTCCGAGCCCGCGGCGACGATCGCCTTGGCGAAGCGCACGGTGCGCGGCCCCTCGGCCGTCTCGACTCGCAGCGTGTTCGGCGAGGTGAACGCGCCCTCGCCGGTCACCACCGTCACCTTGCGCTGGCGCGCGAGGCCGGTGAGGCCCGTCGTCAGGCGCTTGACGACCGAATCCTTCCAGTCGCGGATCGCGTTCAGATCGATGGTCGGCGGGCCGAACGACACGCCGTGCGCCGCCATCGCCGCCGCATCGTCGATGACCTTGGCGACATGCAGCAGCGCCTTGGACGGAATGCAGCCGACGTTGAGGCAGACGCCGCCGAGCGTCGGCCGCTTGTCGACGATGCAGCACCTTCTCGCCGAGGTCGGCGGCGCGGAAGGCGGCGGTGTAGCCGCCGGGCCCGGCGCCGAGCACCACCAGATCGGCCTCGAAATCGACATGCGCCGGCGGCGCGGGCGCCGGGCTCGGAACCGCCGCGGGCGCCGGGCGACGCGACCGCGCCCTCGACGCTGGCGTAGGTCGCGATCAGGCTGCCCTGGCTCACCTTGTCGCCGACCTTGACGTGCAATTCGCCGATGACGCCGTCCGCCGGCGCCGGCACGTCGAGCGTCGCCTTGTCGCTTTCGAGCGTGATCAGCGTCTGCTCTTTCTTGACGGCGTCGCCCGGGCGTGACGTGGATCTCGATGACCGGCACGTCCTTGAAGTCGCCGATGTCGGGAAGGCGGATCTCTTGCGCCATGGTCTCTGCTCCCCGCTCAGAGAATCACGCGCCGCATGTCCTCGACGGTGGCGGCGAGGTGGCGCATGAAGCGCGCCGCCGCCGCGCCGTCGATGACGCGGTGATCGTAGGAGAGGCAGAGCGGCAGCATCAGCCGCGGCTGGAACTGCTTCGCCGTCCCACACCGGCGCCATCTTCGAGCGCACCACGCCGAGGATCGCCACTTCCGGCGCGTTGACGATCGGCGTGAACGCCGTGCCGCCGATGCCGCCCGAGCGAGGAGATGGTGAAGGTCGCGCCCTGCATCTCGGCCGGCGGGAGCTTGCCGGCGCGCGCCTTCTCGGACAGCTCGCCAAGCTCGCGGGCGAGGTCGATGCACGCCCTTCTGGTCGACGTCCTTGATCACCGCGACGACCAGGCCGTCGGGCGTGTCGACGGCGACGCCGATGTGCCAATAGTGTCGCAAGATCAGGGCGCTGTTGTCGGGACTTAAGGCGGCGTTGAAGGTCGGGAACGCCTTCAGCGTCGCGACCGCGGCGCGCATGAGGAGCGGCAGCAGCGAGACGCGGTAGGGCTTCGCCTTGTCCTTCTTGGCGCTCCTCGTCGAGGCTCTTGCGGAAGGCCTCGAGGTCGGTGATGTCGGCCTCGTCGGTGTGGGTGACGTGGGGGACGTTGACCCAGGAGGCGTGCAGGCGCGGGCCGGAGATGCGCTTGATGCGCGACAGCGGCACGGTCTCGATCGGGCCGAACTTGGCGAAGTCGACCGTGGGGACGGCCGGCAGCCCGGCCCCGCCGCCGCCGGCGACCGGCGCCGCGCCGCCGGCGAGCGCCGCCTTGACGTCCTCGCGGGTGATGCGGCCGTTCTCGCCGGTGCCCTTGATCGTGTTGAGGTCGAGGTCGAGCTCGCGCGCGAGGCGGCGCACCGCCGGGCCGGCGAAGACGCCGGCGAAGTCGGGCTTGGCCGGCCCCGAGGCGCGGCGGCGGCTGGGCGGCGTCGGAGACGGCGGGCTGCGACGGCGGGCGGCGGCGCAGCCGGCGGCGGCGGCGCGGCGGGCGGAGCCTGCTCGGCCGGCGCCGGCGGCGGGCGCCGGCGCTGGAGCCGCCGCCCCGCCTTCGGCCGGTCTCGATCCGGGCGATCAGCTTGCCCATCGACACCTTGTCGCCGACCTTGGCGATGACCTCGACCACCTTGCCGGCGATCGGCGACGGCACGTCCATCGTCGCCTTGTCGGATTCGAGCGTCACCAGCGACTGGTCGACCTTGACCTCGTCGCCGGGCTTCACCAGCACCTCGATGACCGGCACGTCCTTGAAGTCGCCGATGTCCGGCACTTTCACATCGATTTTCGCCACCGGCGCTTCTCCTTCGCGCAAGCTGTGCAGGAACTTTGGGATTGGCAGGCCTTCGGTCAGCTGCGCGCCGGATTCGGGCCCTCGGGGTCGATGCCGTATTTGGCGATCGCCTCCGCGACGCGCTTCGACGGCAGAAGCTGGTCGTCGGCCAGCGCCTTCAGGCTCGCCACCACCACGTGATAGCGGTCGACCTCGAAGAACGAGCGCAGCCGGCGGCGGTAGTCCGAGCGGCCGAAGCCGTCGGTCCCGAGCGCCTTGTAGCGCGCCGGAACCTACGGCCGGACGCCGTCGGCGATCGCCTTCATGTAGTCGGTCGAGGCGATCACCGGCCCCTTGCCGCCGGCGAGCGCCTGCGTGACGTAGGGGACGCGCGCGTCGGCTCCTCCGGATGCAGCATCGACCAGCGCTCGGCGTCGAGCCCGTCGCGGCGCAGCTCGGTGAAGCTCGTCACGCTCCACACCTCGCTCGAGACGCCGTGCTCCTCGGCCAGCATCTCGGCCGCCGCCTCGACCTCGCGCAGGATCGCGCCCGCGCCGAGCAGCCGCACGGTCAGCGCCGGCGCCTTGCCGGCCGCCTTCGGGGCGACGTCGCGCAGCTTGTACATGCCGCGCAAAATGCCCTCCTCCGCGCCCTCCGGCATGGCCGGATGCGGATAGTTCTCGTTCAGCGTCGTGATGTAGTAGAAGACGTCCTCGTTATCGACCAGCATCCGCTTGAGGCCGGCCTGGACGATCACCGCCAGCTCGTAGGCGTAGGTCGGATCGTAGGTGACGCAGTTCGGGATGGTCGAGGCGAGCACGTGGCTGTGGCCGTCCTCGTGCTGCAGGCCCTCGCCGTTCAGCGTCGTGCGGCCCGACGTGCCGCCGATCAGGAAGCCGCGGGTGCGCATGTCGCCCGCCGCCCAGGCGAGGTCGCCGACGCGCTGGAAGCCGAACATCGAATAGTAGATGTAGAAGGGGATCATCGGCACGTTGGAGGTCGAATACGACGTGCCCGCGGCGATGAACGAGGCCATCGCGCCCGGCTCGTTGATGCCCTCCTGCAGGATCTGCCCCTTGGTGTCCTCGCGGTAGTACATCAGCTGGTCGGCGTCCTGCGGCCGGTAGAGCTGGCCGACCTGGCTGAAGATGCCGACCTGGCGGAACAGGCCCTCCATGCCGAAGGTGCGGCTCTCGTCGGGGACGATCGGCACGACGCGCGGGCCCGAGCTCCTTGTCGCGCAGGAGCGCGGTGAGGATGCGGACGAAGGCCATCGTGGTCGAGATTTCGCGGCCCTCCGCGGTCGCCTTGAGCAGCGCGTCGAAGCTCGAGAGCGGCGGGATCGACGAGCGGCGCGCTCGTCCGCCGGCGCGCCGGCAGGTAGCCGCCGAGCGCCTCGCGCCGGGCGCGCAGGTATTTCATCTCCGGGCTGTCTTCGGCGAAGCGCAGGAACGGGAGCTTCTCCAGGTCCTCGTCGGAGACCGGAATCTGGAAGCGGTCGCGGAAGCCTTTCAGCGCGTCGTCGCCGAGCTTCTTGGCCTGGTGGGCGATCATCTGCCCCTCGCCCGCCGAGCCCATGCCGTAGCCCTTGACGGTCTTGGCGAGGATGACGGTCGGCTGGCCCTTGTGATCGACCGCCGCCTTGTAGGCCGCGTAGACCTTGAGCGGATCGTGGCCGCCGCGGGTCAGCGACCAGATCTCGGCGTCGGTCCAGTCCTCGACCATCGCCGCGGTCTCGGCGTAGCGGCCGAAGAAGTGCTTGCGGATATAGGCGCCGTCCTTCGACTTGAAGTCCTGGTACTCGCCGTCGACGCATTCCTCCATCAGCTGGCGCAGCTTGCCTTGCGTGTCCTTGGCGAGCAGCTCGTCCCAGCCCGAGCCCCACAGGCACTTGATCACGTTCCAGCCGGCGCCGCGGAAGTCGGCCTCGAGCTCCTGGACGATCTTGCCGTTGCCGCGCACCGGCCCGTCGAGCCGCTGCAGGTTGCAGTTGATGACGAAGATCAGGTTGTCGAGCTTTTCCCGGCCGGCGAGCGAGATCGCGCCGAGCGACTCCGGCTCGTCCATCTCGCCGTCGCCGCAGAACACCCAGACCTTGCGCGGCGCCGTGTCGGCGAGGCCGCGGCCGTGCAGATAGCGCAGGAAGCGCGCCTGATAGATCGCCATCAGCGGCCCGAGGCCCATCGACACGGTCGGGAACTGCCAGAAATCCGGCATCAGCCAGGGATGCGGATAGGACGACAGGCCCTTGCCGCCGACCTCCTGGCGGAAGTTGAGAAGCTGCTCCTCGGTCAGCCGCCCTTCGACGAAGGCGCGCGCGTAGACGCCGGGCGAGCTGTGGCCCTGGATGTAGATCAGGTCGCCGCCGTGATCCTCCGTCGCGGCGTGCCAGAAATGCATGAAGCCGGTGTCGTAGAGGGTCGCGGCCGACTGGAAGCTCGCGATATGGCCGCCGAGTTCGGACGATTCCTTGTTGGCCCTGACCACGATCGCCGCGGCGTTCCAGCGGACGTAGCGGCGGATCGTCATCTCGAGCTTGCGGTCGCCGGGATGGGGCGGCTGCGCTTCGGGCGGGATGGTGTTGACGTAGGCGGTGTTGGCGGCGAACGGCAGGCGCGCGCCCTTGCGCCGGGCGGAGGTCACGACCTGGTCGAGGATCTCGTCGACCTTGCCGATGCCCTCGAACGCCTCGACGGAATCGAGCGCGTCGAGCCACTCGTCGGTTTCGTCGTTGACGGATCGGGCCCTGTCATCCATCGGGTCGGCCTCCCTGCTGGAAACGACGCAAACGCTCAGACGAAAGTCGATGCGCTTCTTTGTCGCAGTCTCTTGTCATGCGCTATCGAAATTCGCAATGCGTTTGAGCCGCGCTGCTGCCATGTAAATTCTGCATGGTCAGGCTTACGGGTCGCCGCCTTGGCCGCTGCCCCCGAAGCAGGCTATGCAGGGGTTCCGCGCCAAGTGGGAGCGCGCGGGTCTCCGGCGCCTCGGGCGGCGGGACGCCGCCCCTCCGGCGTCCGCGGCGAATGAAGGACTCTGCTGAGATGAGGCTTTTAGCGAACGGAGCGCGTCTTGGCCGGGCTGACCACCCACGTTCTCGACCTCACCCGCGGCCGTCCCGCGCCGGGCGTCCGGATCGAGCTTTACGAACTCGGCGACGACGGCGCCCGACGGCTCGTCACCGCCATGACCACCAACGCCGACGGACGGACCGACAAGCCGCTGATCGCGGCCGACCGAAGCGCGCGTCGGACAAGTTCGAGCTCGTCTTCCACGCCGGCGACTACTTCCGCGCGCGAAGGCGCGAAGCTCGCCGACCCGCCGTTCCTCGACGTCGTGCCGATCCGCTTCGCCGTCGCCGACCCGGCCGCGCACTACCACGTCCCCTGCTCGTCTCGCCGTGGAGCTATTCGACGTATCGGGGGAGCTGAGCGTCGCCGGCGCTCTCAAAGGCGCCGTCGAAAACGCTCAAGACGTCGCGTTAATCCCGCAAACCCTTAGAGGCCGATTGCGACCGATTGCTGCGGCGCAGGAGATAGATCGACCAGACCATCGCCAGAATCAATCCACCCAGCACGCAGAGCTCGATCATCGAGGAATTGAACTGTCCCTGCAAATCCGGCGTCCATCGTCCCGGCTCCTGCACTTGCGAGGATTCCAGGGTGATGACCAGCACGCGGCGGATCGACGCGATCAGCCCGACGATCAGAAACGGCTCGCAAACCAGCGCGCCTTCATTGAAGGACACGCGCACGGTATGCAGGATTTCGATGACCATCAGGACCAGCAGAATTCGGTCGATCGTAACGACGAGCGAGAGCGAGGTTCCCACGTCCAGCGCGGCCTTCGTGAGCGCGAACATGGCGCTGACGGTCCCGACGAGCCCAACGATCGCCAGCAGCAGTCCGAGGATGAGATAGGCCGAGATCTCGATGCGCAGGAAAGCCCGGCTGGAGACCTTGCCGAGCCAGTTGGATTCTCCTTCCCGATGTTCGGACTTCTCGCGCTCCATACCGACCCCGCGTCACCGTAATCCCGGGACCCTTCAACCGTCCGGCAAGCGCCTACCGAGGCTTTTGCTGACGGAAGATCGCTGAACTGAATTCGAATAGTTCCGGCGCCGCGAGATAGGAGACAGGGGCGTCGTCATCGCCGTGCTGGCGGTCGAACCGGTCGTGGAACTCCGGGGCGTGGTCGAACGTCAGCGGGCCCGATTGCGCGGAGGCCGCGCCTCGGAGCGCCACCCGGATAAATTTATGCGCAAAGTATTCCCCGGATTCCTTTAGAGCATCGTCGAGGGTGTCGCTCTCCCCGCACACCGGACAGGACACCATGAGTTCGGAGTTTCGGTCCGTCGACAGTTTGAGCGGGACGTCGCAACGGGCGCAGCGTACCGGATTCGTGTCGTTCATCATTCGTCTCTTCGGCTGCGGGAACTGAAAACAAAGGTCTGTTAGCAAGCGCCACTGGCGCCTCTGCCTCGCAACGTCCACTCCGCCGAGTATTGGCCACGCCGATAAAGGTCAAGTGTATTTTACAGTCCCTCCGGATTGACCCTTAAGCGAGTCTTCCCGGCCGGCGGCGGGGCCCCTGAAGCGAGCGGCGAAACGCGGCCGTGCGATTTTTTCGTCGACGCCGTCGAGGACGCCCTTGAAACGCCAAAGTCGGCTCATTATAAGCTAGCTTATTATGACGATAGCTTCAGATCGAGTCTTTTCCCGCGGGCGCGAAGTGGCTTTCGCCCTCCACGACGCGGCGCGCATGCTGCGCACCTATTCGGACCATCGCGCGCGCGAGCTCAACACGACCCGCGCCCAATGGGCGGTGCTGTCGCGCCTGCAGCGCTGCGAGGGCGCGAAGCAGAGCGAGCTCGCCGACGCGCTCGACATCGCGCCGATCACCCTGGCCCGCCTGATCGACAAGCTCGCCGCGGCCGGGCTGGTCGAGCGGCGCGCCGACCCGGCCGACCGCCGCGCCCATCGGCTCTACCTGACGGCCGAGGCGATCCCGGCGCTTGAGCGCGCTCGGCGTGCTCGCCGAAGACGTGATGGGCCGCGCGCTCGCCGGCCTCGACGACGCGACCATCGAGACCATCCTCAAGGGCCTGGCGACGATCAAGGCCAATCTCAAGTCGGAACTCCATGCGGGAGCCTGCAACAAGTGACGCCGATCAAATCGGCCATGCGCGAGAGCGCTTCAGACGGTCCATCCGACGCCCCGTCGGGGCAGACGGTCGCCTTCACGCCGGCCCGAACCCCCGGGCCGCAGCCGGCGCCGGCCGCGCCCCCGCCGCGCCGCCGCCGGCGCCGGCCGCCGATGGTCGTCAAGACGAGGCGGACCGGCTCGCGGCGCTTCGTTCTGATCGTCGTGATCCCGCTCGTCGCGCTCGCTGCGGGCTTCGCCTGGTGGCTGACCGGCGGCCGCTACGTCACGACCGACAACGCCTATGTCGGCGCCGACAAGTCGCTGATCACCCCGCAGGTGACCGGCGCGATCGTCGCCATCCATGTCGTCGAGGGGCAGAAGGTGAAGGTCGGCGATCCGCTGTTCGACATCGACCCCCCGCCCTACCAGATCGCGCTCGCGCTCGCCAAGGGCCGGCTGGACGCGGCCAAGGTCGCATTCGACAATCTCAAGTCGTCCTACGTGAGCAACGAGGACCAGATCAAGATGGGCCAGGACGCGGTCAAGGTCCGCACAGGCCGACTATCGACCGCAAGAACGACCTTGCGACCCGCGGCTCGGGCACCAGCGTCGACCGCGACACCTCGCTCGCCGCCCTGATCCAGGCCCAGCAGATCCTCGAATTCGTCCGCAACCAGCAAGCCGACGACCAAGGTCAAGCTCGGCGGCAGCCTCGACGCCTCGATCGACAAGTTTCCCCGAATACATCCAGGCGAAGGCGGGGCTCGACGACGCCGAGCGCAACTTGCGCAACACCAAGGTGCTCGCGCCGATCGACGGCGTCGCGACGCAGGTGCCGCAGATCGAACTCGGCCGCGTCGCCGCCGGCGGGCCAGCCGGTGTTCGCGGTCGTCGCCGACAAGGGCCTGTGGGTCGACGGCAATCCGAAGGAGTTCGGACCTGACCTACGTCCGCGAGGGCCAGCCGGCGACCGTGACGATCGACGCCTTCCCGGGCCGGGAGTGGAAGGGCAGAGATCTGCTCGATCGCGCCGGGCACCGGCGCGCAGTTCTCGATCCTGCCGCCGCAGAACGCCAGCGGCAACTGGGTCAAGGTCGTGCAGCGCGTGCCGCTGCGCTTCTGCTTCGCCCCCGACGAGGACACCGCGAACCTGCGCGCCGGCATGAGCGCCTATCTCTCGATCGACACCGGCCGCGTGCGCACGCTGAAGGCGTGCTCGACGATCTCGCCGGCGCGGCTCGACGGCCTGATGGGCAGAAGCGCCGCGAGCGCGGCTGCTCCGGCGAAGTGAACCTTTAGCGTGAACCCGCCGCCCCTCTACGAGACCATCACGCCCGAGCGTGCGATGGGCGCTGACCGTCTGCATCATGATGGCGACGATCATGCAGGCGCTCGACACGACGATCGCCAACGTCGCCCTGCCCTACATGCAGGGCTCGCTGTCGACGACGCAGGACCAGATCAACTGGGTGCTGACCTCCTACATCGTCGCCGCCGCGATCATGACCTCGCCGCTCGGCTGGATGGCGACGCGGTTCGGCCGCAAGAAGCTGTTCATCGTCTGCACCGCCGGCTTCACCGTCGCCTCGATGCTGTGCGGCGTGGCGCAGACGATCGAGCAGATGGTCGCCTTCCGCCTGCTGCAGGGCGTGTTCGGCGCGGCGCTGGTGCCGCTCTCCCAGGCGGTGATGCTCGACATCTACCCGCCGGACAAGCGCGGCTCGGCCATGGCGATCTGGGGCATGGGCGTGATGCTCGGCCCGATCATGGGCCCGACGCTCGGCGGCTGGCTCACCGATTCCTATTCCTGGCGCTGGGTGTTCTTCGTCAACCTGCCGTTCGGCATCCTGACGACGCTCGGGCCTCTCGGCGTTCATGACCGAGACGCCGATCCGGCGCGACGTGCCGTTCTCCTGGTTCGGCTTCCTGAGCCTGTCGCTCGGCATCGGCTCGCTGCAGATGATGCTCGACCGCGGCGAGGAGCTCGGCTGGTTCGGCTCGACCGAGATCGTCGATCGAGGCGATGCTGCCGGTCGTCGGCTTCTATTTCTTCCTCGCCGATTGCTTCAGCTCGCGAAGCGGCCGTTCATCAGCCTGCGCATCTTCCGCGACTGGAATTTCTCCATCGCGCTGATCTTCATGTTCCTGATCGGCATCATCCTGCTCGCCACCATGGCGCTGGTGACGCCGTTCATCCAGAACCTGCTCGGCTATCCGGTGCTGTCCAGCGGCTATCTGCTCGGCACGCGCGGCATCGGCACGTTCTTCGCGATGATGCTGGTCGGGCGGCTGAGCGGCAAGGTCGATCCGCGGATCCTGATCTTCATCGGCCTGACGCTCGCGACCGTCTCGCTGTGGCAGATGGTCGGCTGGTCGCTCGACGTCTCGCGGCGCACGATCGCGATCAACTCGGTGATCCAGGGCTTCGGGCTCGGCTTCGTGTTCGTGCCGCTGAACACCATCGCCTTCGCCACCCTGCCCGGGAGAGCTTGCGCACCGAGGGCGCGGCGCTGTGGACGCTGATCCGCAACATCGGCTCGTCGGTCGGCATCTCGATCGTGATCGCCGAGCTCACCAGCATGATCACCGACGTACCACAGCCAGCTCGTCGAGCACGTCACGCCGTTCAACGACGCGATGCACCTGCCGAACGCCGGGATGCTGTCGGGGACGGGCCTGCCGAACCTGGCGATGCTCGAGGCGCTCGTCACCCAGCAGGCGGCGATCGATGGCCTATTCCAACGACTTCCTGCTGATGACGTTCGTCTCGCTCTCGCGCCTTCCCGCTGCTCGCGCTGATCCGCTCGCCGAAGGCCGCGCCGGTCGCGGCGCGCGGCGCAGCAGGCGGCCCACGCGGTGATGGACTGAGGGCAATCGCCGGGGCGGCGTCACGAGCCCCCTCGCTTGCAACTTGGGCCGGTCCGCGCGCCCCAGAGAGCTTGTGACGCTCCATTCGTTCACCGGCCGGAACATTTTCCGATTCCGTTTGTTTCTGTCGGTCCCCGTAACTCAAGAAGGGAGAGCCCATTGGACAAGACGATCATCGGACTGGTCGGCGCCGCCTCGGCGCTCGCCTTCGCCGGCGGCGCGCAAGCCGCGAACGTTCCGGCCGCCGCCTGTGCCGCCCGCCCAGACCTTCGCCGAACTGCTCGATCCGATCCCGGACGCCGTATCGAGACTGAGCACGCAAAACGGCGACGGCGAACTCAGCGCCGGCCGAGGAGCGCCCGGTCCAACTTGCGCAATACTACCACCATCACCACCATCATCATCACCATTGGCACTGGTGGCATCATCGGCATCACCACCATCACCATCACCACCACCACCATTACTATTGATCATGGTCCGGCGCCCTCTGCGGCGCCGGCCCCGCGCCTTCCGGCCGCGATCGCGAGTCGCGGCGCAAGCGACTCGAGCGCCCCGCGTCGCGCGCGTTCGGCCGCCGCCCCGAGAATGTGGCGGTAGGTCCCGTCAAAGACGGTGTTGGTCGCCGACGTCCATTCGCTTTCCGCCGAGAGCGTCTTCCGGCTCTGGTAGATCCGCTCCGACTGCAGCGCCCGCTCGGCGGCCTCCTCCTCCGGCATCGGGACGAGCTCGAAGTCGGGCTCCTCCGGCACCACCAGGATCTGGGCGAACGGCTCCTCCTGCCGAAAGACGTGGACGCCGCCTTCGGGCGGCGCCTTGAACACCAGGAAGTAGGTCATCGGCCACCAGCGCCGGATCAGCGCCGGGACGGCGATCGGCGTCTGTTGGTCGCGTCGGTGAAGAAGCGCGGATGGGGCTGGACGAGGATCGCGAATCCTTCCTCGACCTTGAGGTCGATCGACGCCTGATAGGTGTAGTAGAGCTTTCCGAACGGCCGGAACGGCGGCCATTCGCCGCCGTGGCGTTCGGGCGGCGGGCCGAAATCGCCGTCGAGGAGCGAGCGCTCCGCCCTTCGTCTCGACGCGAAGCGGATTGGCGTAGGGGTAGAAAAGCTCGATCCCGTAGCGGGCGCCTTCGGAGAACGGCAGGCAGTGCCACGCCTGCTCCATCGACCCGTCCTTGCGCGGCTGCCGGTCGCCCGCCCAACCGGGCGACTCGAGCTTGGTTCGGCGCGGGTTGAGGCCCGGCGTGTAGGAGCGATATTTGACCTGGCGCATCGCGATCCCCTCCTGCAGTCGGTGGTAACGCGCGGGCCGCCCGTTGTGTTCCCATGGCGGCGGAAAGCGCCCCTTTGCTCGGCGGCGCGCGAAGACTCGATTCCAGCTCGCGTCGCGTTTTCCGGCGCCCAAGGACGCAAGAAGCGTCGAAACGAGAGGGAACCTCATGGCGAAGCTGGTCGTGTTGTACAAGACTCCGACGGACGCGGCCGCGTTCGACCAGTATTACCGCGAAACGCACATTGCGATCGCCAAAAAGATCCCCGGCCTGCGCCATTACGAGGTCAGCCGCGGCCCGGTGGCGTCGCCCGCCGGCTCGTCCGGCGTCCATCTGGTGGCGACGCTGACCTTCGACAGTCTGGCGGCGATCCAGGCGGCGTTCGCCAGTCCGGAGGGCCAGGCCGCCGGAGCGGACGTGCAGAAGTTCGCGACCGGCGGCGCCGACATGCTGATGTTCGAAACGGCCGACGCCTGACCGGCCGGCCGCGCCCGGCTAACCCGGGCGCGCCACGCTCAGCACCACATCCGCGAGCCGCTCGGCGGCGTCCGCGACGCCGGCCGCCTTCGCCGCCCGCGCGGACGCCGCGAGCTGCGCCGGCGCGGCGAGCGCGTCCCGCAGGATCGCCGCGAGCCGCTCCGGCGTGAACTCGGTCTGCGGCACGACGACCGCGCCGCCCGAGGCCGCGAGCGCCGCGGCGTTGGCCGCCTGGTCCTGGTCGAGCGCGTGCGGGAACGGCACCAGCACCGAAGGGCGCCCGATCACCGCGAGTTCCGACACGGTCGAGGCGCCGGCGCGGCCGATGACGAGATGCGACGCGGCGATGCGCGCGGGCAGGTCGGGGAAGAAGTCGGCGATCTCGACCGGGAAGTCCAGTCGCGCGCAGGCCGCCGCGACCCGCGCCTTGTCCTCGCCGCGCGCCTGCATGGTGAGGCGGATCCCCTGCCGCTCGTCGCGGTCGAGCAGCAGCCAGCGCCGCGGGCACGACGTCGGCCATCACCCGCGCGCCCTGCGACCCGCCGGTGACCAGCAGGCGCAGCCGCTCGCCGGCAAAGTCGGGATAGGGCGTCTCGGCGGCGGCGATGACCGCCGGGCGGACCGGATTGCCGGTGTAGCGGACCTTCGCCCGGGTCGCCGCGTCGGCGCCCTTGAGCTCGGGAAAGCCGCAGGCGACCACCGACACGCGCGGGCTCAGGAAACGGTTGGCCCGGCCGAGCACCGCGTTCTGCTCGTGCAGCACGCTCGGCACGCCGAGGAGCGAGGCGGCGAACAGCGGCGGCACCGTCGGATAGCCGCCGAAGCCGACCACCGCGCGCGGCCGGATGCGGCTCGAGCTTGAGCGAGCGCCGCCGCGACGCCCAGCGCCGAGCGTCGCCGCCGCGCGCGCCTTGTTGAGCGCGCCGGCCCCCGTCGTCGTCGCGGAGGGAAAGGCGTGCACGGCGCGGGCGGGAAAATCCTGGCCGTATTTCAGCGCCCGGTCGTCGGTGGCGAGTTCGACCTCGACGCCCGCGCTCGTTCAGCGCCGCGGCGAGCGCCGCGGCCGGAAACAGATGGCCGCCGGTGCCGCCCGCGGCCAGCAGGATGCAGCGCGACCCGCTCATTCCGCCGCCACCAGGTCGTGCGGCAGGTCGGCGACCGGCCGCCGGCGCGTCGCCGCGAGCAGGAAGCCCATGCCGAGGCCGAGCGCGATCAGCGACGAGCCGCCGTAGGAGATGAACGGCAGCGTCATGCCCTTGGCCGGCATCGCGCGCAGGTTGACCGCCATGTTGATCCAGCTCTGCACGCCGAACATCACCGTCATGCCCGCCGCGACGAAGCGGCAGAACGGGTCCTGGTTGCGCGAGGACAGGCACAGGCCGCGCAGCACGATGAAGCCGAAGAACAGGATCAGCGCCATGCAGGCGATCATGCCGAACTCCTCGCCGGTGACGGCGAACACGAAGTCGGTGTGGGCGTCGGGCAGGATGCGCTTGTACATGCCCTCGCCCGGGCCGCGCCCGAGCCAGCCGCCGGAGAGAATGCTCTGCAGCGCCGTGTCGACCTGGAACGTGTCGACCACGCCGCCGGTCGTGTCCGGATCGATGAAGCGCAGCACGCGCTCATGCACGTGCGGCGACAGCTTGAAGGCGGCGAAGCCGCCGAGCACGCCGAGGCCGCCGACGCCGACCACCCAGAACCAGTGCAGCCCGGCCATGAAGAACAGCGACGCCCAGACGATCGACACCAGCATGGTCTGGCCGAAGTCCGGCTCCAGGATCAGCGGCACGATGGTGATCGGCAGGATGAGGAACGACAGGAACTTGGCGAGCGGCGCGGTCGCGGTCCTGCGCCCGCCCTCGGTGAAGGCCCAGGCCGCGAGCACCACGAAGGCCGGCTTGATGAACTCGGACGGCTGGATGCCGAAGATCCAGCGCCGCGCGCCCTTGACCTCCGCCCCGAACATCAGCGCGAGCACGATCAGGATCAGCGAGGCCGCGAAGGTCACCAGCGCCGCGCGGCGCACGTGGCGCGGCGACAGGAACGACGTCGCCACCATCAGGATGGCGGTCGGAACCAGCATCAGCGCCTGCCGGTCGACGAAATGGAAGGTCGGCAGGTTGAGCCGCTCGGCGACCGCCGGGCTCGCCGCCAGCGCCATCACGAGGCCGATCACCATCAGCGCCAGGAACGAGCCGAGCAGCCAGCGATCGACGGTGCGCAACCAGTCGGCGAAGGGTCCGCGTTCGGCTCTCGACACCATGGCTCAGGCCCCCCCGTTCAAGAGATGCTGGACTTCGGCGCGGAAGGCGTCGCCGCGCGCCTCGAAATTGGCGAACTGGTCGAACGACGCGCAGGCCGGCGACAGCAGCACGACCGGCTCCGCGGCGGTCGAGCGGGCGGCGTCGCGCGCCGCGGCCTCGACGGCGTTCGCCAGGGTCCCGCAGCGCTCGAACGGGACCGCGTCGCCGAGGGTCGCGGCGAATTCGTCCGCGGCGGCGCCGATCAGGTAGGCCTTGGCGACGCGGTCGAACAGCGGACGCAGCGGCTCGATGCCGCCCGCCTTCGGCTTGCCGCCGAGGATCCAGTGGATGTCGCGGAAGGACAGCAGCGCCTTCTCGGCCGCGTCGGCGTTGGTCGCCTTCGAATCGTTGACGAACAGCACCCGGCCCCGCCGGCCGACCTCCTCCATCCGATGCGCGAGGCCCGGGAAAGGTCTGCGAAGGCGCGGGCGATGTCGTCGCGCCGCGACGCCGAGCGCGGTCGCGGCGGCGTAGGCGAAGGCGGCGTTCTGGCCGTTGTGGGCGCCGCGCAGCGCGCGGGCGGCGCCGAGGTCGATCGGCGCCTCGGTCGAAGTCGCGCGACGATCACGCGATGCTCGTCGACGAAAACGTCGGCGAGCGGCGACAGGCCGCCCGAGACGGCGACGACCCGGCCGGCCCGGCTCGGCCTTGAGCCGCGCCGCAGATCGGCGCGGCTCGGCTCGTCGTCGACGCCGACGAGCGCGATCCCGGCCTTGGCGACCAGCCGCTCCTTGACCGCCGCGTAGCGCGTCGAGGTCGCCGTGCCGGTCGAGATGGTCGGGCGTGATGTTGATCAGCAGGCCGACGCGTCGGCGCGAGCGAGGGCGCGAGGTCGATCTGGTAGGACGAGCACTCGATGACGTGGACGCGGCCCTCGGCCGGCGGCGGCAGGTCGAGGATCGGCACGCCGATGTTGCCGCCGAGCGCCACGTCGCGCCCCGCCTCCCTCGAGCACATGGGCGATCAGCGCGGTCGTGGTCGATTTGCCGTTGGTGCCGGTGATGGCGACGAACGGCGCGTCGCGGCGCGCGCGCGGCGCGCTCGCGGGCGAAAAGCTCGATGTCGCCGATGACCGGAACGCCGGCGGCCCGCGCGCGCTTCACCGTCCAGTGCGGCTCGGGATGGGTCAGCGGCACGCCGGGCGACGAGCACCAGCGCCTTGAACGCCGCTCCAGTCGGCCTCGGCGAGATCGAGGACCACGATAGCCGTCCGCGGAGGCGCGGTCGCGCGCCTTCTCGCTGTCGTCCCAGGCGGCGACCTCCGCGCCGCCCTCGGTCAGGGCGCGCAGCGTCGAGAGGCCCGATCCGCCGAGGCCGAAGACGGCGACCGTTCTCGCCGCGCAGGGTTTCGACCGGAGTCATGGTCACCTCAACTTCAGCGAGGCGAGGCCGACCATCGCCAGCACGAAGGAGATGATCCAGAAGCGCATCACGATCTGCGGCTCGGACCAGCCGAGCTGCTCGAAATGGTGGTGGATCGGCGCCATGCGGAAGACGCGCTTGCCGGTCAGCTTGAACGAGGCGACCTGCACGATGACCGACACCGCCTCCATCACGAACAGGCCGCCGATCACCGCCAGCACGATCTCGTGCTTGACCGCCACCGCCATCGTTCCGAGCAGGCCGCCGAGCGCCAGCGAGCCGGTGTCGCCCATGAAGATCTGGGCCGGCGGCGCGTTGAACCACAGGAAGCCCGCGCCCGCCCCGATCAGCGCGCCGCACACCACCATCAGGTCGCCCGCGAGCGGCACGTGGTTGATCAGCAGGTAGTGGGCGAAGAAGGCGCTGCCGGCGAGATAGGAGATCATGCCGAGCGTCGCCGCCGCGATCATCACCGGCACGATCGCCAGCCCGTCGAGGCCGTCGGTCAGGTTGACCGCGTTGCCGAAGGCGACGATCACGAACGGGCCGAACAGCAGGAAGCCCCAGCCGAAATCGAACACGTAGCCCTGGACGAACGGCACGCGCGAGCGAACTCGCCCCGGGTCCGCCGACCCGCATCATCGCGTAGCAGGCGATCGCCGCGATCACGATATTCGGCGCCGAGCCGGGCGCGGCCGGAAAAGCCCGATGTGCGACTGCTTCGTCACCTTGAGATAGTCGTCGTAGAAGCCGATCGCCCCGAAGCCGAAGGTGACGAAGAGCACGATCCAGACATACGGGCTCTCCGGGTCGGCCCACAGCAGCGACGAGGCGATGAGCCCGAACAGGATCATCAGCCCGCCCATGGTGGGCGTGCCCTTCTTGGTCAGGAGATGCGAGGCGGGCCCGTCGGTCCGGATCGGCTGCCCCTTGCCCTGCTTCAGCCGCAGCCGCGAGATGATCGTCGGGCCGAAGAACAGCACCAGAAACAGCGCCGTCCCCGCCGCGCCGAGGGTGCGGAAGGTCAGCCAGTGGAAGAGGCGGAAGACGCCGGGAAGATGGAGCCAGTCGGAGAGCCAGGTCAGCATCGGACGTCTCAGCCTCGCGCGCCCGGACGGGCGAAATGTTCGCGCAGCGCGGCGACCAGCGGCCCCATCCGGCTGCCGTTCGACCCCTTGACCATGGCGACGTCGCCGGCGCGAAGCGCGCTTCGCGACCTCGTCGGCGAGCGCGCTCGACCGCTCGGCCCAGCGCGGCGCGGATCGCCTCGGGCGCGGCGTCGTAGAGCGCGCGGGTCAGCGGCCCCGCCCCGAACAGGAGATCGACCCTGATTGGCGGCGAGGTCGGCGGCGAGCGCCGCGTGCATCGCCGCGCCGTCGGCGCCGAGTTCCAGCATGTCGCCGATCACCGCGATCCGGCGGCCGTTGGGTCCGGGCTCGGCCGCGCCGAGCAGCTTCAGCGCGGCGCGCATCGAGGCCGGATTGGCG
This sequence comes from uncultured Alphaproteobacteria bacterium, assembly GCA_963724785.1. GTDB lineage: Bacteria > Pseudomonadota > Alphaproteobacteria > Rhizobiales > Beijerinckiaceae > Roseiarcus. The sequence goes on from CAVRWC010000025.1 coordinate 206,615, forward strand.
TTGTAGCTCTCGTCGATCAGCGTGACGGCGCCGTCCGGGCGTCGGCGAGCGAGATGCGCTCGCCCCTGCCCTTCTGCGGCGCGAAGCCCGCGAGCGCCGCCGCGGAGGCGTCGAGGTCGGCGCCGAGGGCGTGGGCGGCGAGCAGCGCGCCGAGCGCGTTCTCCGCCATGTGCGCGCCCGGCGCGCCGAGATCGAAGGTTTTCGCGCGGCCGAGAATCTGCGCGCGAGACGCGCGAGCCGGCCTCGGTCTCCTCGAGGCTCAGGAGCCGCGCGTCGCAGCCCTCGGACGACCCGAAGGTCCAAACGCGCGCGCCGCGGGCTCTGGCCGCGGCGGCGAGCCGCTCGAATTGCGGCGCGTCGCGGTTGAGGATCGCCGTTCCGCCCGGTTCGAGGCCGAGGAAGATCTCGCTCTTGGCGTCGGCGATCGCCTCGAGCGAGCCGAGATATTCGATATGGACCGGCGCGATCGTGGTGATCAGCGCCGCATGCGGGCGCACCATGCGCACGAGCGGCGTGATCTCGCCCGCGATGGTTCATGCCGATCTCGAACACGCCGAACCGCGCGTCCGCCGGCATGCGCGAGAGCGTCAGCGGCACGCCCCAATGGTTGTTGTAGGAGGCCGCCGAGGCGTGCGTCGCGCCGCTTGCGGCGAGCATCGCGCGCAGCATCTCCTTGGCGCTGGTCTTGCCGACCGAGCCGGTGACGGCGACGATCGCGCGCCGCCGTCCGGGCCCGGGCCGCGCGACCCCGAGCCGCTCCATCGCCCTCAGCGTGTCGTCGACCGGAAAGACCGGGCCGCAAGCGCGCGAGCGTCTCGCGCCCGCGTCCCGGCTCGACCACGGCCGCCGAGCGCGCCGGCCTCGAAGGCGCGCGCGACATGATCGTGGCCGTCGTGGGTCTCGCCCTTGATGGCGAAGAAGAGATCGCCCGGGCGAAGCGTCCGCGTGTCGATCGAAACGCCCGTGACCGCGCCGCCGAGCGGCGCGCTCGGCGCGCGCGCCGAAGGCGTCCGTCAGTTCGGATCCGGTCCACAGCGCGCTCATGCCGCCTCCGCCAGGGCCTTGCGCGCCTCGTCGGCGTCGCTGAAGGGCAGCACTGCGTCGCCGACGATCTGCCCGATTTCGTGGCCCTTGCCGGCGATCATCAGCGCGTCGCCCTCCTTCAGCATCGCTGACGCCCGCCCGGATCGCCTCGGCCCGGTCGCCGATCTCCAGCGCGCCCGGCGCGGCGGCGAGGATCGCGGCGCGGATCGCGGCCGGGTTCTCGGAGCGCGGATTGTCGTCGGTGACGATGACGACGTCGGCCGAACGGGTCGCGATCTCGCCCATGATCGGCCTTTTTCCCGCGTCGCGGTCGCCGCCGCAGCCGAACGCCACGATCAGCCGACCGCGCACGTAGGGGCGCAGCGCGGCCAGCGCCTTCTCCAGCGCGTCGGGCTTGTGGGCGTAGTCGACGAACACCGCGGCGCCGCGGATCGCGCCGATCCGCTCGAGCCGCCCCGGCGCGCCTTCGAGCCCCTGAAGCGCGTGGAAGACCGCGTCGGCCTCCGAGCCGGTCGCGATGCACAAGCCCGCCGCGACCAGCGCGTTGGAAATCTGGAAATCGCCGGGCAGCGGCAGGCGCACCCGCCGCTTGCGCCCGCCGAACGCGAGGTCGAGGGTCGAGGCGAGCCCGTCGCGGACGACCGCCGCGAGGCGGATCGCCTCGCCCTTCGCGCCGACCGAAAAGACCGTGAGCCCGCGCGCCTGCAGCCGCCGCGATCACGCGCGGGGCGATCTCGGCGTCGGCGTCGACGATCGCCGGCGCGCCGTCCGGCAGGAGGTCGCGGAACAGGCGCAGCTTGGCGGCGAGATAATCCTCGACCGTCGCGTGGTAATCCATGTGGTCGCGGCTGAGATTGGTGAAGGCGCCGGCGGCGAGCCGCACGCCGTCGAGCCGCTTCTGGTCGAGGCCGTGCGAGGAGGCCTCCATCGCGAGATGGGTGACGCCCGCCTCGGCGAGCTCGGAAAGCGTGCGGTGCAGGGTCAGCGGGTCCGGCGTCGTCAGCGAGCCGTACACCGTCACCGGCCGCGAAACGACGCCGATCGTGCCGAGCGAGGCCGATTCGCGCCCGAGCGCCTGCCAGATCTGGCGGACGAAGGCGGCGACCGAGGTCTTGCCGCTGGTGCCGGTCACCGCGACGATCGTCTCCGGCTGGCGCGGATAGAGCCGCGCCGCGGCGCGCGCCAGGGCGAGGCGGGCGTCGCCGACCCGGATGACCGGCGCGCCGTCGAACGTCGCGTCGCGCTCCGTGACGACCGCCGCCGCCCCGCGCGCCACCGCGTCGGCGGCGTGCTTCAGGCCGTCGTCCTTCGCGCCGGCGAGCGCGAAGAAGACGTCGCCGGGCTCGGACCTTGCGGCTGTCGAAGGCGACGCCGGCGACGGCGCGCTGGCCAGCGCCTCGTCCGCGCCGCCGAGATCCACGATGTCGCCAAGCCGAATCATGCCGCTCTACGTCTCACTCCTTGCCGATCTTGTCGGCGTCGGCTCCATAGCCCAGGCGGGCGATGATGGGGAATGGATTGGTCGGCTCGTCCTTCGTCGGCGGCACGCCCTGCAAGCGGCTGGATCCGGCGGATCAGCGCGCCGGTGGTGCGGCCGGCGTTCCAGGCGGCGGTGTGGTAGCCGTAGTCCCCGGGCGCGGCGACCGGATCGTCGTAGATCGCCAGATAGAGATATTTCGGCTTGTCGGCCGGCGTGATCGCCATGAAGGTGGTGAACACCTTGTCCTGCGAATAGTGGCCGTGGATGATCTTGTCCGCCGTGCCCGTCTTGCCGCCGACGTAGTAGCCGGGAATGTTGGCGAAACTGGCCGAGCCGTGGGTCGCGTTGGAGCGCATCAGGTAGCGCATCGATTCGGACGTCTGGTCGCTCACCACCTTGTGGCTGATCTTGTCGGCCTCCTCCTGGCTGCGCGGCAGGAAGGTCGGCGCCATCATGTGGCCGCCGTTCACCAGCGCCGAGACGGCCATCAGCGCCTGCAAGCGGCGCGACGTTGAGGCCCTGCCCGAACGCGATCGTCATGGTGTTGAGCTCGCTCCAGCGCTTCGGCACCAGCGGCTCGGCGTTCTCCGGCAGTTCGGTGCGCAGGCGGTCGAGCTGGCCCATCTTCTTCAGGAAGGCCTGGTGACCCTGCGACGCCGACCATCAGCGCCATGCGCGCGGTGCCGATGTTGGAGGAATGGGTGAACACCTCCGGCACGGTGAGAACGCGGTGGGTGGCGTGGAAGTCGTGGATGGTGAAGCGGCCGTAGCGCAGCGAATCGCGCGCGTCGATGCGCGAGCCGAGGTTGACCTTGCCCGAATCGAGCGCCATCGCGATCGACAGCGCCTTGAAGGTCGAGCCCATCTCGTAGACGCCGACGTTGATGCGGTTGATCTTGGTCGGGTCGTGGGCGTCGATCGGCTGGTTCGGGTCGTAGTCGGGCAGCGATTCGAGCGCGATCACCTCGCCGGTGTTGACGTCCATCACCACGCCGGCCGCGGCCTTGGCCTTCCAGTGCTCCATGCCGGTCTCGAGCTCGTCGCGCAGCGCGTGCGTCACCTTGAGGTCGAGCGACAGGCGCACCGGCTTCAGGCTCTCCGGATCGACGACGAAGCCCGGAACGTGCGGGTCGGTCAGGCTCTGCTGGTCGAGATACTTCTCCATGCCGGCGATGCCGACGTTGTCCTTGTCGACATAGCCGAGCACATGGGCGCCGATCGGCCCGTTCGGATAGACGCGCTTGTTCTCCGGCAGGAAGCCGACGCCGGGAAGGCCGAGGTGGAAGATCTCCGCCTGCTCCTTCGGCGTGATCTGCCGCTTGACCCAGACGAAGCCCTTCTTCGAGCCGAGCCGCTCGCGCAATTCCTTGGCGTCGACGTCCGGCAGGACGGCGGTGATGAGCTCGACCGCCTCGTCCTTGTCGATGATCCGGTTCGGCTCGGCGAACACCGACATGGTCTTGACGTCGGTGGCGAGGATCTCGCCGTTGCGGTCGAGGAGGTCGGGCCGCGCGCCCGAAACGGCCTGGTCGGCGGCGTCCTTCAGCGTCTGCGGCGGATCGTGCGACACGCCGAGCACGACGAGCTTCACGCCGAGGACGCCGTAGGCGGCGGCCATGCCGAGCGCGAGGGTGCGGATGCGGACGCCCGAGCGATCGAGCCGGGTCAGCAGCAGCGCGCGGGCGAAGGCCCTGAGGTTGGCGACGGTGATGAGCGCGCGCAGCGACGGCGCGCGGCCGGTCCGGCGACGGCGGCTCGAGATCGACGCCGAAATTCTGCGGCACATGGCGGTGAAAGAGCGCGACCACGGCGCGGCCGACCGGCCCCGTGCTGCGCCGGCGGCGCCTGCGTCGGCTCCCGGCTCGCGCCCTTCGTCGGTCTCGGCCATGGCTCACCTCACCGGCGGGGTGGCGCCGCCGGCTTCGGCGGCGGGCGTTTCGTTGTCCTTGTTGAAGCCGAGCGACTCCAGCGTGCGGCCGATCGAAATCGACCTTCGGCTGGGCCTCCGGCAATTCGGCGACGGTGGCGATCTGCGACAGCGCCAGCGGCTGCCATGCCGAGCTTGGCGTCGGCGAGCTCCTGGATCCGGTCGGGACGGGCGAGATGGGCGTATTCGGCGCGCAGGAGGTTGATCGCGTCCTTCTCCTTGGCGATCAGATGGCGCGTCTTCACCATTTGCTCGTGGGCGTAGATCGTGCGGTACTTGACGCCGTAGGCGTAGGCCGCCGACCCGATCAGCGCGGCGATCGCCGCCGCATGCATGAGCCGCAAGATCATCCGTGCCTCCCCCGTCGCGACGGCAGGCGCGTCAACGCCACGATCGAATCCTCCGGCGTCCCTCGGCGGCGCGTCGAGCCGCGTCGCGTAGCGGAGCTTGGCCGAGCGGGACCGCGGGTTGGCGGTCGTCTCCGCTTCGCCCGGCCTCGATCGGCTGGCCGCGCGGCACGTCGAAGGTCGGCGCCGGCTCGGCCGGCTCGCCCGGCAGGCGCCGGGAGGCCGCGTGGCCGCGGCCCGAACGGGCGGCGAGGTACTGCTTGACGATCCGGTCCTCGAGCGAATGGAAGGTCACCACGACCAGCCGCCCGCCGGGCTTCAGGAGCCGCTCGGCCGCGACGAGGCCGCGCAGCAGTTCGCCGAGCTCGTCGTTGACCGCGATGCGCAGGGCCTGGAAGGTCCGCGTCGCCGGATGGGTCAGCTCGCCGCGCCGCGCCGGGGCGACGCGGGCGATCATCTCGGCGAGCGGCAGGGTGCGCTCGTAAGGGGCCGTCGCGCGGTCGGCGACGATCGCGCGGGCGATGCGGCGCGACGCGCGCTCCTCGCCGAAATGGAACAGGATGTCGGCGATCGTCTCCTCGTCCGCGTCCCGCAGGATGTCGGCGGCGGAGCGGCCCCTGGCCCTCCATCCGCATGTCGAGCGGCGCGTCGAAGCGGAGCGAGAACCCGCGCTCGGCCTCGTCGAGCTGCATCGACGAGACGCCGATGTCGAGGACCACGCCGTCGACGGAATCGAGCCCGAGGTCGCGCGCGACCGATTCGAGCGCGCCGAAGCGCGCCTCGACGAGTCTCAGCCGGCCGTCCGAGTCCGCGGCGAGGCCGCGCTCCGGCGCGAATCGCGCGAAGGGATCGCGGTCGAGCGCGACGACGTCAGCGCCGCGGTCGAGGAGGGCGCGCGTATAGCCGCCCGCGCCGAAGGTGCCGTCGACGATGACGGCGCCCGGGCCGCGGCGCGAGCGCCTCCAGGACCTCGGCGAGCAGGACGGGAATGTGGCGGGGCGCGTCGGTCATGCGCGACGCCTCGGCGCCCTGCCCCGCGCGCAGGCGCCGGACCCGCGCCCGCGCCGCCTCGAGATGGGCGGCGAAGCGCGAGGGCTCCCAGATCTGGAACTTGTGCCCCTGCCCGACGAACACCGCCTCGCTGTTCGAGCCCGAGCGACGCCTTCATCCGGTCGTCGAGCACGACCCGCCCCTCCGAATCCATGCGCAGGATCTCGCTCGTTCCAAGAAGCGCCGTCGCGAAGGCGTCGCGCGCCGGCGAGAACGGCGGCAGCGAGGCCAGCAGCGCATCGATCTCCGCCAGGAGCTTGTTGCCCCCGCAGTCGAGCGCCGGCGCATCGAGCGACGGATGGACGTAGACGCCCTCGAACCCGTCCCTCGCCAGCGCCTGACGGAAGGCTGCCGGGATCGAGATCCGGCCCTTGGCGTCGAAGCGGTGGGTGAAATGCGAGAGGAAGCGGTCCACGAAGCCCCCCGACGCCGAAAGTCCGCCTGCCTCCGACGAGCGGGGCTCGCAGGCGGCGGCGCGCACGCGCGGTCTGTTGACGGGATGGCTTGGGATAACATGGGACCCCATGGGCGTCAAACAAACCGCCGGCGATTCCCGCCCCCGGAACCGGCCTTGACGTCATTAGGGGTTGTTAGGGTTAATCTTCCGTTAGGGCGGCTTAAGCGAGCGTCCAGGTCTCGCCGTCAAAATTGAGGGACTGCAGACAGGGACCGCGTCCGGGCGGCGGGTTTCGCCCGGGTTTTCATCCCTTGCCGAGCAATACCTAACGATTTGAGGGCGCGCTCTTATTGGAAACAAGCTTCGGCTCTATACGTGGCCCCCTTCGGTGAGCAACCGCCAATCGCAGGGAGCGTTCAGAATGGCGAACCCCAAATACGCCGCGTACGAGGCCGCCGACCCGTACTTCGATCTGGTTCGAGGAGCGCTTGGCGATCTCGTGGATGGCGCGCACTTCTTCGACATCCTCGCCGACACCGTCGTCTACGAGGTTCTCTACGACGTGCCTGGATGGCCTCGCGTGATCCACGGGCGCGCCGATCTGATGGCGCGCTTCCGGGGCTATGTCGACGCCATCGCGCTTCAATCCGCTGATAATCGAAGCCGACCGCAACGTCGCGGATGCGATTGCGTCCGTGGCTTGAGCGAATACGAAGTCGCTCGGCCGTCGCGCATTCCGGAACCCAGGCAATCGCTTTACTTCGCATGAAGATTACATGAAGCTCTCGCAAACCCGATTCGTCGGCCGATCGAGACGGCGCCTGAACCTGCCCCCCATCGAGGCGCACTGATGCCGGCGGCGTCCGGCGTGAAACGCCCGCTCGCCTTCGGAATGCCAGACGCTCTCCCGTCGCTCTTCGCGGCTGCGAAAGCCATGCTAGGATGGCGGCGAACCGAAACCGCTCGCCCTCGCTCCATGGCCAACCTTCACCGCGCGCCTCGTCAGCATCCATCGCCGCCGTCGATCCGGCGGCGTGGGACGCCTGCGCCAACCCGCCGGGGCTTTCCGAAAGCGAGGCCGAAGGCGAGCGGTTCAACCCGTTCGTCACCCACGGCTTTCTTGCATGCGCTCGAAGCGTCGGGCTCGACCGGCGGCCGGTCGGGATGGACGCCGGCGCATGTCGTCGTCGAGGACGGCGCCGGCCGGATCGTCGCCGCGGCGCCGTCCTACCTCAAGAGCCACAGCCAGGGCGAGTACGTCTTCGACCACGCCTGGGCCGACGCCTACGCGCGGGCGGGCGGCGACTATTATCCCAAGCTCCAGGTCGCGGCGCCCTTCACGCCGGCGACCGGACGGCGCCTGCTGGTGGCGCGCGACGCTCCGGAGGGCGCGCGCGAGGCGCTGGTCGCGGGCTTGCGCGAGGTCCGGCGGCAGGTCGAGGCCTCGTCGATCCACGTCACCTTCCCGACCGCCGAGGACGCCGCGCGGCTCGAGCGGATGGGCTTTCTGGTGCGGCACGGCGAGCAGTTCCACTTCCTCTGCGACGGCTTCGCCAGCTTCGACGACTTTCTCGCCGCCCTCGCGTCCCGCAAGCGGAAGGCATCAAGCGCGAGCGGCGGGACGCGCTGGGCGACGACGTGACCATCGAATGGGTGACCGGTTCGTCCATAAAACCAGCGCATTGGGACGCGTTCTTCGCGTTCTACATGGATACGGGATCGCGCAAGTGGGGCCGACCGTACCTGACCCGCACGCTTCTTCACCCTGGTCGGGGACGGCGCTCGCCGACCGCATTCTGCTGGTGATGGCGAGGCGCGGCGGCCGCTACATCGCCGGCGCGATCAACTTCATCGGCGACGACGCCCTCTACGGCCGCAACTGGGGCGCGATCGAGGAGCGCCCGTTCCTCCATTTCGAGGTCTGCTATTATCAGGCGATCGACTTCGCGCTCAGCCGCGGGCTGAAGCGGGTCGAGGCCGGCGCGCAGGGGGAGCACAAGCTCGCCCGCGGCTATCGTCCCGTCGTCACCTATTCGGCGCATGAATTCGCCGACGCGCGCCTGAAGCGCGCGGTCGCCGACTATCTGAGGCACGAGCGGGCGGCGGTCGCCGAGACGATCGCCCATTACGAGAATCACGCGCCGTTCAGGCGGGGCGACGACGGCAGAGCCGAAACGCTGGGAGAGACCTTTGACGCCGACCTATGACCCCGACAACATCTTCGCCAAGATCCTGCGCGGCGAGGCGCCCTGCACCAAGGTCTACGAGGACGACGTCTCGCTCGCCTTCCTGGACGTGATGCCGCGCGCCGAGGGGCACACGCTGGTCATCCCGAAGGTCGCCGCCCGCAACCTGTTCGACATCGCCCCCGACGATCTCGCCCGCTTCATGCCGTCGGTGCAGAAGGTCGCCCTCGCGGTCAAGGCGGGCATGGCCGCCGAGGGCGTCGTCCTGCAGCAGTTCAACGAGGCGGTCGGCGGGCAGCAGGTGTTCCACCTCCATTTCCACGTCCTGCCCCGCTGGGAGGGCGTGGCGCTCCGGCCGCCGGGCGGCCCGTTCCAGAACGCCGAGGCCCTGCGGCCCCACGCCGAGCGAGATCATCGCCGCGCTTCGCCGCGCTCTAGAAGCGCGCCGGACCTGAGTCCGACCGCGGGGGGCGAAGCCATGACGCACATGCACTACTTCCCGCTGAGCCTCGGCCTGGCGGGGCTGTTCTTCGCCATGCTGGTCGCCTTCGCGATCCTGGCGACGGTCGGGCTGATGAGCCGCGTCTCGAACGCGCTCGGCCTCGACCCGCTGACCGTGACGCTGATCCTGTTCGCCTCGCTGATCGGCTCCTACGTCAACGTCCCGCTCGCCCGCCTGCCGGGCGAGCGGGTCGTCTCGCGCGAGGTGGTCGAGATCATGGGCGTGCCGTTCCTGGCGCCGGTCGCCGTCGACTGGCCGGGAACGGTGCTGGCCATCAACGTCGGCGGCGCCGTCATTCCGATTCTGCTCTCGGTCTATCTCGCTCGTCCGCTACGAACTCTGGACGCTCGGGCTGGTCGCCGTCGGGATCGTCGCCTTCTTCGTCCATCAGATGGCGGTCGCGGTCCCCGGGCTCGGCATTTCCGTGCCGACCTTCGCCCCGCCGCTGCTCGCGGCCTTCGTCGGCCTGGTCCTGTCGCGCCGCTACGCCGCGCCGCTCGCCTATATCGGCGGCAGCGTCGGCGTGCTGGTCGGGGCCGACCTGCTCAACCTCGGACTTCTGAGAAGCCTCGGGGCGCCAGTCGCCTCGATCGGCGGCGCAGGAACATTCGACGGCGTATTCCTCACCGGAGTGATCGCGGTGGTCCTGGCAAGCCTTGTCAGCGGTTAACGCAGCCTGCAATTCCGTCGCTCTTACAAATGTTTGGTTAACCACGAGGCCCCTTTTTGTGTCTATTTTGCCACATGCTTGGCCGATGGGCGCGAAAGCGCTCCGAAACGGTGGACTTGGGCAGTCCGGCGTCCCTATAACACCCTTGTTGAATTACACGGGCGACGGCGCGCGTTCTGAATGCGTAAGGCGGAGCCGATCTAAACGGAGAATAAGATGACGAAGCGTTGGATGATGGGAGTCGCCGCCGCGGCTCTTACTGTTGCGACTGCTGTGGCCGCCCAGGCCGCCGACCTGCCGACCCGCAAGGAAGCCCCGGCGCCGGTTTTCGTGCCCCCGCCCTTCACCTGGACCGGGTTCTACGTCGGTGTGAACGCCGGCGGCATGTGGGGCACCGGCAACACGACGAATCGACGCTGTTCTTCCCGGCGCCGCGGCGTTTCTCTACGCCAACTACTTCCCGGCGGAACGCTCGGCACCAGCGCAGAGCGGCTTCATCGGCGGCGGCCAGGCCGGCTACAACTGGCAGTCCGGCGCGGCCGTGTTCGGCGTCGAGACGGACTTCGACGGGACGAGCATCAGCAAGTCTTTCAAGTCGAAGAGCACGCCGTTCGGCTCGCCGTTCGTAATGGCGTCGCGTTGCCGGCACGAACCTCGCGAACGACACGACTGTCTTCACACCAAGATCGAGCCTGAATTGGCTCGGCACGACCCGCGCCCGCGTCGGCTTCGTCGCCACGCCGGACAATCGCCTGCTGTTCTACGGCACGGGCGGCTTCGCCTACGGCGGCGGAAAGCTCGAACTTCAGCGTGTACGACGTCGACGAGGCTTTATTGGGTACGGCAACTCGAAGAGCAACACCCGCGCCGGCTGGACGATCGGCGGCGGCGCCGAGTACGCGATCACCAACAACATCACGATCAAGGGCGAATATCTGTACTACAACCTCGGCAGCCGACGGACGATCAATACGAACACAGCTCGCCATCTACGTGGGCGCGACCCGTACTATGCGACCGCCAAGATCAACCTACGAAGCGTCGATCTTCCGCGCTGGCGTCAACTACAAGTTCTGATCGAACGATCTGAGTTGGGCTGAACAGCCGGCGGAGAGGCGAAAGCCTCTCCGCCGGCTTTCCTTTGGCCGGCCTTTCCTTTGGCGTCGGCGCAACGGGCGCCCCTCCCCTATCCGCTCCCAGGCGAACCCGAGCAGCGCGGCGCGATCGAGATTACCCTGGTCAGCGGCATGCGCGTTCGGGCGGACACGAGCGTCAGCGAAGCGTCACTGAAGAGGATCGCGCCCAGCGCCGGCGTCCGCTCGCGGATGGGCCCGGCGTCCGCGAGCCTCGGCGAAAGCGCGGTCATGATCGATGGTCGTAACCGGACGCTTACTTTGCAACGGGAAACGCCGACGCAACCACGTTGGGGCGCGCTTCGAAATCGCGAGACAAGCGCTTTGGCGATAAGTGTATGGTTAGCATGAAAACCAATTTAGCAATTCAATCCGCAGCGACCCGCAATCTGACGGAGTAACGGCGTTACTTTTGTGTCCATTTTGCAACACGCTCGGACAAATGGCTTGAAAATGAGTCGAACGGGATGGACGAGGCGGTTATTGCCTGCCTATACTTGCCTTGAAGCGGTTGTTGATTTTCTCGGGCCACGGCGAGCCTTCAGCGCCTATGGCGGAACTCGATTTAAACGGAGAGGAAAATGACGAAAAGCGTTTGATGATGGGAGCCGCCGTCGCGGCGCTTGACCGTTGCGACCGCCGTTGCCGCGCAGGCCGCTGACCTGCCGACCCGGAAGGAAGCCCCGGCGCCGATATTCGTGCCGCCGCCGTTCACCTGGACCGGGTTCTACGTCGGTTTGAACGCCGGCGGCGTGTGGAGCAGCGGCAGCCGCAATGCGACGCTTGTTCGACCCCGGCGCGGCCGCTTTTCTTTCGAACTATTTCCCCGGCGGAATTGGAAATAACCAGAGCGGCTTCATCGGCGGCGGCCAGGTCGGCTACAACTGGCAGTCGGGCGCTTTCGTGCTCGGCGCGCGAGGCCGACTTCGACGGGACGACCCTGAGCAAGACCTACAACTATACCAGCACTCCGTTCGGCGGCGTTGTTAACGGCGTTCCTATTCGTGCCGGCCTTCGTGGGCGACACGCTGAGCGTGCACGCCAAGGCGAGCCTGGATTGGCTGGGAACGGTCCGCGGTCGCGTCGGCTTCGTCGCGACGCCGGACAACCGCCTGCTGATCTACGGAACAGGCGGTTTCGCCTATGCCGGCGGAAGCTCGAACTTCAGCGTCTATGACGCTACGGAGGCGTCTATTGGAACGGCAACCCGAGCTCCACGCGAACGGGTTGGACGATCGGCGGCGGCGTCGAATACGCGATCACGAACAACATCACGATCAGGGGCGAATATCTCTACGTCGACCTTGGCAGCCAGAACATCACGACGACCGCGCAATGCTGCCGCCGCCAGCCCTGCTGCCGGGCACCTATGCGACGGCCAAGATCAACTACGACGCGTCGATTGTTCGCGCGGGCATCAACTACAAGTTCTGATCGAAGCGATCGCTGCACATAGCAACCGGCGGAAAGGCGCAAGCCTTTCCGCCGATTTCTTTTGTTCTGGCGCAGGATGCCCGACCCGGCCAGCCCGACCATACGCCAACCATCCGGCAAAAGAAAACCGCCTCCCGATCGGCAGGATCGGAGGCGGCTTCCGCTCAATCGATTTGTTCGCCGCATCAGGGCGTCTCGGGCTCCGGCGCCTTGTCGGCCGGCCCTTCCGCGGCGGGCTCGACGCGCTTCTTCGAACGGCCGCGGGCTTTCGCCGCAAGCATGATGTCGCGTTCCATGCGCGGCGCCGCCGGGCCTTCGGGATAGACGAAGCCGAGCTTCTTCTCGCCGGTCTCGTCGCCGGTGACCACGACCTTGACCACGCCGCCGTTCTTCAGCTTGCCGAACAGCACCTCGTCGGCGAGCGGCGTCTTGATCTGGGTCTGGATGACGCGCGCCATCGGCCGCGCGCCCATCGCCTCGTCGTAGCCGTGCTTGACCAGCCAGGCGCGCGCTTCGTCGGTCAGCTCGATCGTCACGTTGCGGTCGGCGAGCTGCGCCTCGAGCTGGAGGATGAACTTGTCGACCACGCGGGCGATCACTTCCTCCGGCAGCCGCGCGAACGGCACGATCGCGTCGAGCCGGTTGCGGAACTCCGGCGAGAACAGCCGGTCGATCGCCTCCTTGTCGTCGCCTTCGCGCTTCGCCTTGTGGAAGCCGAACGCCGCCTTCGCCAGATCCTGCGCGCCGGCGTTGGTCGTCATGATCAGGATCACGTTGCGGAAGTCGATCTGCTTGCCGGAATGGTCGGTCAGCTTGCCGTGATCCATGACCTGCAACAGGATGTTGAACAGGTCGGGATGCGCCTTCTCGATCTCGTCGAGCAGCAGCACGCAATGCGGATGCTGGTCGATCGCGTCGGTCAGCAGGCCGCCCTGGTCGAAGCCGACATAGCCGGGCGGCGCGCCGATCAGCCGCGAAACGGTGTGGCGCTCCATGTATTCGGACATGTCGAACCGGATCAGCTCGAGGCCGAGGCTGGAGGCGAGCTGCCGCGCGGCCTCCGTCTTGCCGACGCCGGTCGGGCCGGAGAAGAGATAGCAGCCGATCGGCTTTTCCGGATCGCGCAAGCCCGCGCGGGCGAGCTTGATCGCCGAGGCGAGCGCGGTCGACCGCCTCGTCCTGGCCGTAGACCGAGCGCTTCAGCGTATCCTCGAGATGCTGCAGCACCTCGGTGTCGTCCTTCGACACCGACTTCGGCGGGATGCGCGCCATCGAGGCGATCGTCGCCTCGATCTCCTTGACGCCGATGGTCTTCTTGCGCTTGGCCTCGGGCAGCAGCATCTGCGAGGCGCCGGTCTCGTCGATCACGTCGATCGCCTTGTCGGGCAGCTTGCGGTCGTGGATGTAGCGCGCCGACAGCTCGACCGCCGCCTTCACCGCCTCGTCGGTGTAGCGCAGCTTGTGGAACTCCTCGAAATAGGGCTTGAGGCCCTTGAGGATCTCGATCGCGTCGGCGACGCTCGGCTCCTTCACGTCGATCTTCTGGAAGCGGCGCACCAGCGCGCGGTCCTTCTCGAAATACTGGCGGTATTCCTTGTAGGTGGTCGAGCCGATGCAGCGCAGCGTGCCCTGCGCCAGCGCCGGCTTGAGCAGGTTCGAGGCGTCCATCGCGCCGCCCGAGGTCGCGCCGGCGCCGATGACGGTATGGATCTCGTCGATGAACAGGATCGCGTCCTTGTGCTGCTCGATCTCCTTCATCACCTGCTTCAGGCGCTCCTCGAAATCGCCGCGATAGCGCGTGCCGGCGAGCAGCGCGCCCATGTCGAGCGCGAACACGGTCGCGCCTTCGAGCACCTCGGGCACCTCGGCGTTGACGATCTTGCGCGCGAGGCCTTCGGCGATCGCGGTCTTGCCGACGCCGGGGTCGCCGACCAGCAGCGGGTTGTTCTTCTGCCGGCGGCAGAGCACCTGGATGGTGCGCTGGACCTCGGCCTCGCGGCCGATCAGCGGATCGATCCGCCCGTCCCGCGCCTTGCGGTTGAGATTGACGCAATAGGCGTCGAGCGCGCCTTCCTTCTTCTTGGAATCCCCGCTGTCCTTCGAATCCTTCGCCTCGCGCGCCTCGGGCTCCTCGTCGGCGCCGCGCGGCAGGCGCGAGGCGTCGGAAAGGCCGGGGCGCTTGGCGATGCCGTGGCTGATGTAGTTGACCGCGTCGTAGCGGGTCATGTCCTGCTCTTGCAGGAAGTAGGCGGCGTGGGTCTCGCGCTCGGCGAAGATCGCGACCAGCACGTTGGCGCCGGTCACCTCCTCGCGGCCCGACGACTGGACGTGGATGGCCGCGCGCTGCACGACCCGCTGGAAGCCGGCGGTCGCCTTCGCCTCGTCCTGGCTGTCGACGACCAGGTTCTCGAGTTCGGTGTCGAGATAGTGGACGACGTTCTTGCGCAGCACGTCGAGATCGACGTTGCAGGCCCGCATCACCGCCGCGGCGTCGGGGTCGTCGATCAGCGCGAGCAGCAGGTGCTCGAGCGTCGCGTATTCGTGGCGGCGTTCGTTCGCGAGCGCGAGCGCCTTGCGAAGGGTCTTTTCGAGCGCTCGGGAGAATATCGGCATCGCGCGCCTTTCACTTCTTTTCCATGATGCATTGCAGCGGATGCTGATTTTTTCGCGCGTGGTCCATCACCTGCGCGACTTTGGTCTCGGCGACCTCGTAGGTGAAGACCCCGCATTCGCCGACGCCGTTGTGGTGCACCTGAAGCATGATCTGCGTCGCTTCCTCCGTGTTCTTGTTGAAGAACGCCTGCAGGATCGAGATGACGAACTCCATCGGCGTGTAGTCGTCGTTCAGCAGCAGGACGCGGTACATGTTCGGGCGCTTGGTCTGGGTGCGCGTGCGCGTGATGACCGCCGCCCCTGCGCCAGGATTTTCGCCTCCCCGCTTGGGCTCGCGCGGCCCGGCCGCCCGAATCGGCGTCGGACGCGCCGCCGCCGAGACCGGGGGCGAACCAGCGCGCCAAGCGCGCCATCCCGGCCCTCAGACGACGGACCAACGGATTTGAGGCGCCTGGCACGAACTGACCCCGTTTGTTGCGTCTTTCTCGGCGACCACTAAATAACGCACGCGAACGCGACTGAATGTGGGCGCCCGGCGTCGATCTCGCCAGTGTGCGCTAATCCGAAAGAATTGCGAATTTGCGCGTCACGCGCAAGTGCGAAACGCCGGACTCGGCCTCAGACCTCGCAGCGCCGTTCAAGGCGCTGGAAACATCAGGGGAAATCGTCGGACGGGCCGCCCCGCAAGCGCGCGCGCCTAGCCGAAAGATAGGCGGGAGCCGCCAAAAAAACAAGCCGGCGACCCGATGAGGGCGCCGGCTGACGGTCGCGGTCCGAAATCGGGCAGAACGGAGGCTTGCGAAATGCGCGGACCGCTTTTGGGCCAGAGGCTGAGTTCGCTTCGGGGCCTGAGCCTGAGCTACTTGGCCTGGAGGTTCGTGTAGGCGCGTCGTGACCGGCTTGAGCGCGTCGGTGGCGACCTTGGCGAAAAGCTCGGAGAACTTGCTCGCCTGCGCGACGAAGCCCTCGTAGGCCTGCTTGGCGTAGTCGGTCTGGATCTGGATCGCCGCCTCGAGCTGCTTGGCGCCGGCGAGCTTCTCGATCGTCGCCGAACCGGCGGCGAACGCCTTCTTCGAATAGTCGGTCGAACTCGGCGGCGATCTCCTGAAGGCCCTTCGCCCAGGTCGAGGACGCGGAGGCGATCGCCTCGAGCTGCTGCTTGCAGAAGTTCTGGAACTCTTCGAAATTCGGGGTGGTGGCCATGGTCAACTCCTCTTCGGTGGACTCGGCCGCTCGCCGATCGACGCGCAGCCGACTGTCGATGAGGGCGCATTATGTGCACTGCACCATAAAAGTCAAGCTTTTTTTGCACTGCACCATAATGCCGTCGGCGGGTCCAGGTCAAACGGCTCGCGATTCTCGACGACTTCCGTTATTGTTCAAATGCCTGTATGAACTTTCCTCGCGTTCTGCGCGAGCGCGCGGTCGGCGACCGGCCGCCGGAATCGGCCTTGCCATCAGGAGGCTTGGGCGCGATCTTCGGCGTTGCCGGTCGCGTTAACCCCGCCGTAACCGCATCGCCATATCGTTGCTAGCGTGTTCGTCGGGTCACTTTCCGGCCGTTGCGTGTGTAAGTTGGGGCGCGTTCATGGCGTTGCGTAAGGGAAGCCCGCATCTCGGTCGCGTTGTCCGCGTCGCGGCCGGGGCGTTGCTGGCGGCCTCGGCGCTGCATGTTCGCCGCCGCGCCGGCCGACGCCCACCATCGCCACCTCCGGCATTACGCCCATACACGCGCACTGACGCATGTCGCCCGCGGCTCTCGCGGGCGTTCCGTCTTCGCCCGCGTTCTCCGCGATCGTCGTCGACGCCAACAGCGGCCGCACGCTCTACGCGGCCGACCCGGACGGGCTTCGCCATCCCGCCTCGATCACCAAGGTGATGACGCTCTATCTGCTGTTCGAGCAGCTCGACAAGGGCGCGATGACGCTGCAGTCGCGCATCCCGATCTCCGAGCACGCCGCGGCGCAGGAGCCCTCCAAGCTCGGCCTCGATCCGGGCGAGACGATCAGCGTCGAGGACGCGATCAAGGCGGTCGTCACCCGCTCCGCCAACGACATCGCGGTCGCGATCGCCGAGGCGATCGGCCACGACGAAAGCACGTTCGCCGAGATGATGACCCGCAAGGCGCACGCGCTCGGCATGTCGAACACGACCTATCGCAACGCCTCGGGCCTGCCCAACGACGCAGCAGATCACCACCGCGCGCGACCTGACCATTCTGGCGCGCTCGCTCGAGGACCGCTTCCCGCGCTACTTCCGGTATTTCTCGACCGAAGAGTTCGAATACGACGGCGAGACGATCGGCAACCACAACCATCTGCTCGGCCGGGTCGACGGCGTCGACGGCATCAAGACCGGCTACACGCGCGCCTCCGGCTTCAACCTCCTGACCTCGGTGCATCGCGACGGCCGGTCGCTGGTCGCCGTGGTCATGGGCGGCCGCAGCGCGCCGGCGCGCGACCAGATCATGGAAAACCTGATCGACGACCATCTCGCGCAAGGCTCGACGGTCCGCACCGCGACCGAGGTCGCCGACGCGTCGGCGTCCGACGATCGGCCGGCCGAACCGGCCGCGCCGGCCCGTGCCGCGTCCGGTCGTCGTCGCCGCCAACGTGCCGACGCATCTCGCCGGCCACGCGCGCCTGCCCAGGCGGACGCAGGGCGAAGGCGACGACGCCGACGACGACCAGGGGCCGACGCTTGCGCGTCTCGGCCGTCCGGCCGAGTCCGCCAGACGCATTCCGCGTCGCGCCGCGCCCGATCCCGCGACAGCCGGCCGCCGGCGCGCCAAGCCGAAGCGCTACTGGCCGACGCGAACCCGCCGGCGAAGAAGCCGACGCCGGCGGAGCTCGGCTGGTCGAAGGGCCCCGACGCCGCCGCGCGACGCCCCGGCAAGCCCAAGGCCGCCGCCAACAGGCCCCGGCGCAAGACGCCGCCGAAACGACGGTCGCCGCGCGCTCGACCGACGATTCCGACGACGACGACGCGCCCGCTGCAGGCAAGGGCTGGAAGATCCAGATCGGCGCGACCGACGACGCCGCCAAGGCGACCGCGCTGCTCGACAAGGCGCGCCTTCGCGACCGCAGCCACGCTCGCCGCCGCCAAGCCGATGACCGAGAAGGTGCGCAAGGGCGACGGCACGCTCTACCGCGCCCGGTTCGCCGGCCTCGACTCGGCGTCCGCGGAATCCGCCTGCCGCTCCCTCAAGAGGAGCGGGTTCTCCTGCTTCGCCACCCGTGACTGACGCCCGTTCTCCCGACCCGGCTCACGCCCTCAATCGCGGAGCGCCCTACCCGTGCCGCTGCATCAGAACATCCTTGGCCTGATTGACCCGCGCGGCAAGACCGGTCGAGCCGCCGTGATCTGGATGAAGCTTCTTCATCAGCGCTCGATGGGCGCGAATGATCTCCTCGGCGCTCGCGCCCTCCGGCAGGCCCAGGGTCTCGTAGGCCTCGCGGCGCGTCATCGCGCCGCCGTCCGCCTCGCCCCGGCTGAGCCTGACCCTCGTCTGCCTCACGCCAGCCGGCAAACCGGCGGTCGAGATAAGTCTCTAGCAGCGCGACGCCCTCCGGATCGTCGCGGCGCAGCGTCTTCGCGCAGGCTGAGACACTCGGGACGCGCCAGCGTCTCCAGCGCCCGTCCCGGCGTAAGGTCCCGCGAGCACCGCGCCGCTCATCGCGCCGCTGTCGTGATCGAGCCGCATCTCGATCATCGCCGAGCGCGCCGTCGTGACGCGCCCCGCGCTCGGGGCCCCGCCCGCCGCCCGGCATGCGGAACGCGCTCGTCCATCCCTGCCCGAACTTCTGCCAGCCGGCGAAGCTCGCCGCCATTCCGGCGAGCGCCGCCGCGAAGGCGATCCGTCCCCTGAGCAGCAGCAAAGCGGCGACGACCAGCCCGAGGACGCCGCCGCCCGTGCGCACCGCGCGCGCCACGGCGGCCGCGTCCAGGCGCGCGAACGGCTTGATCGCGGACAGGAGAAGGATCAGCAAAATCAGGCCGATGATGAAGTTCATCAAACCAACGCTTTCACATCCGGCCGCAACCGTCTGCGCCGCGAGTGGCGGGCCAAAGCGGAGATCCCCGGCGCGCTCAAAGGTTACGCCGAGATTCACGATCCCCGCATCTGCGACAGCAGCAGCCGCGCGGTCGCGTCGGATTCGGCTTCGAGCGCCAGCGCCTTCTGCCCGCCCGCGGCATAGGCGGCCGCGGCGCGGAGCAGCGCCTCGAGCCGCGCCGGACGCGCCCGGAATCGAAGGCGCTGTAGGCGCCGCCGGTCAGGCGGGCGATCTCGGAGAACACCCGCCGCGCCGACGGGTCCCGCCCCTCCTGGAACATGAACGCCTTCACGCCCTGCAGCGCGAGTTCGCCGCCGAGCGCCGCGAGCGCGTCCGGATTCTCCTCCATCGCGTCGCCGACGAACACCAGCGCGCCGACCTTCGCGCGCTTCGCCTCGTCGCGGGCGTGCGCCAGCACGCGCCGGATCTGGGTCTCGCCGCCGCGCACCTCGATCCGGCTCATGAGTTCGGCGAGCCCGCGCCCGTCGGAGACGAAGCGGGACGCCCTGCACTCGCCGAGGCCCCGATAATAGACGAGCTGCACGTCGAGGCCGCCGGAGCGCGCCGCGGCCTCGAACATCTTGGCCTGCAGGCGCTGCGCGGCGTCCCAGGTCGGCTGACGGCTCATGGTGGCGTCGAGCGCGAAGATCAGCCGGCCGCGCGTTCCCGCCGTCGGCGCGGGCGTCCGCTGCGCCGCCTCGACGAAGGCGGCGACGTCGTCGGGCCTTGGGTTGCTGCGTGACCGGGGCGTTGCGGGGCTTGTCCATGATGGTCTTTGAAGGTTTTGCCTGGTCCAGCACATTGGGCGCGCGACCCGTTTCGGCAAGCAATACGCCTGGAAATATTGTCCCGCCCCTCCCGGACGCCTTCCGGAGCCGCCCCCCAGCCAGGCGTCCAGCCCTCTCGATCTCCGCGGAGCGGAACCTCGATGGACGCGGGCCGTCGCCGCCGATGATGAGGTTCGCCGGGTCGGGGGCGAGAAGCACGGCGAGTGTAGGCTCTCAAATGATTCCGTAGTCGAAAGACAGCCGTTACCATCCAACGTGTGACAAGGGTCACAGCGCTCAGGTCAAAGTTGGCTCAGAGTGTAGTTGTTATCGCGTATCTCGACGTTCCGATAGTGACCATTGTTCATCAATATTTCGGTTCAATTTCAACACAAGGATGACGACGATGACCACGCATGAAATCGTCCTGCCCCCGGAGAAGATACCCGAAGCGAACCAAGCGATGCCGGTTTTGGAACTCCGCGACCGGCGCCTGGCGCCCGAGCACATTCTCCACGGCGCATGCCGCATGAGCGCCCGTAGTGTCGATCTCAAGTCGTTCGGAGACGCCGGCGCAAGAGCTGCGCATGACGGCAAGCGGCTAATCGGCTTTATGAATCCCGTGACCGGCGAGTCGTCCGCCTTCCCCCTCCTGGAGGCGCTTAAGCCCAGTCGCGGGCTAAAGGAGTCCGCCCGGCGAGCGGCGGCCCGCCTCGCTGATGATGTTTCCTTATTCCCCAAGGATGGCAGCCGCGTCGTACCGCTCGAGCCCATTACTCTCGTCGGGAGGCGGCACGAGCGCGAAGGCGGACGAACCGGCCCCACACACGAGTATCTCGCCTACGTGCGTTTCCAGCGCGAGGTGCAGGGACATCCGGTGTTCGGTCCAGGAACGAAGGCAATGGCCAGCCTGGATGGGGACGGTTCCCTCCATGGCCTCTCGCACCGCTGGCGGTCGGCCGAGCCGATCGCCCTGAAGCTGCGTTCGCGTCCGCGCAACGACATTGCGGAGTCGATCCGCGCCCAACTCGCCAGCGCCGCCGAAACGGCCACGGTAACGGTCGACACCGTCAAACTGGCCTATTACGACGGCGGAGGCCAATTTCTACAGCCGGTGTACTATTTCACCGCCACGCTCGCCTCCCGCAACCGCGAGCTGCGCGCCGCCAATCGTCGGGTCGTGGGCTATATCCCACTGGCCGAGGAACTGGAGCCGCTGCCGGTGATCGGCCGGCAAAACGGCCTGTCGCCGAACGAGCCGCAACGCGCAGGCAATCAGCGCCGACGCCAGGGATCCGCTTCGCCGAACGATCCAACCGTAGGTCGGTATGTGGTGCGCAACGACGCGCAGGGCTGGGTGGATAGCGCCAATGGTTTCTTTGCAAATCTGCAATTGGCGAATGTCTTTGGTAGCCCGATCCCTTTTAGCAATGACCAGTACTACTGGGCGGAGCCCTACGAATTCCTAACAGACAAGGACAGTTTTGTAAATAGCGTGAACATCGCCCTAAATGAAGTGCATGGCAACTGGGGCTTATTCTCCACTCGCGACAACCACGATGATCTTGTTTACCTTGAACAGGTTCCCGCTGGCGGTTATGGCTCCGCGCTGGCCTATTGGATATTGCATTCGTGTGAGGTGATCCCCACCGCAACGGACGAGGGGACCTCTTTCAACGTGTGGTGGAATATCTTTCAGGGCATGCACGCAGCCGTTGGCTATCGTACCGAAATGTGGATTAACGACGGGGTAACCTCGCCATTCGGATTCTCGATGGGACTTGGCGCGCCGGTCGTATCCGCCTGGTTCAACTCGATCGCGTCGAACAACAACTACGGCGCCGGCGATGCGACTTATCTTGACGGCAATCGTGACATCGTTGAGCCGATGGGACGCGCATCCGCCATCGCCGTCTGCGGACACGGCGACGACACGGCCGCCGACATCGGGTCTCTGGGTCCCGCCTCGTGCCTGACAGAGTGGTGGTTCAACAACTGACACCAGAAGCCGGACCCATTGGCTGCCGGTCATTGGGTCCGGCTTCTCAGCACTGGGTTGGTTCGATCGCGGGCATTTTCGTCATTGCCCAGATCGCCGGCGCTCTCTTACTCCGGGCGCAAACATGGTATCGGTCGAGGCGTTCGTCTCCGACCCTTTGAGGCCCATGAATTCGCTCACTCGCGCCGGCGCCGTCGGACTGATCACCTTCGGCGCGAGCGTCGCGGGCATGATCATGGAGAGGGCCGTGCCCCTCGATGTCCTGACCGCATCCAAAGGCGCGGTGGGATCGATGGTCGGGCTGGTGTCGCTTCTGCTCGCGCTCGTGCTCGGCCTCCTGGTGTTCACCGCCTTTTCCGTCTTCACCACCCAACAGTCGGAAGCCTACTCGCTGGGGCCGGTCGTGGCCGACATCGACGTTGCGCTCGAGCAATACGGACCCGAGGGCGCACCCGGCCGGGCAGGCCTGCGCGCGTCCCTCGAGCGGACGCGCGCCCGATTCTTCGGCGACGCCAAGCAAGGGCCGCGGCCGTTCACCTTCGACGAGATGAAAGCCATATCCGCGGGGCTCGACGGGTATTTCGACAGCCTCGAACCTGCGACCGACCGGCAGCGTCGCCTTCTCAACAAGGCCTGGGATCTCGCCAAGACCTATCATGACACCCAGATGCTGATGACCCGTCAGCTGGCGAGCCCGTTTCCGCCCCACGTCTTGACCGTGGTGGTCTGCTGGGCGGCCGCGCTGTTCCTCGGCGATGGGCTTGTGGCGACGCCGAATGCGGTCACGGTCTTCGCGCATCTTGCCGGCGCGATATCGGTTGCGACCGCGATCTTCCTGATCTTTGAACTCAGCCACCCCTACACCGGATTCATCCGCATCTCGTCCACAGGCGTCGACACCGCGATCCGCACGCTGGGCGCGATCGCGGCGCCCTCGGCGGTCCGGGCGCCCGCGTGACGCGCGGGTCGCCGGGATCAGGAACCCGATTCGAAATCCATGCGTTCCGACGTGAAATCTTACGGAGTGAGAAGGAGCGCGGTATGAGCGACGCCATCCACATCGACAAGCAGGAGGGCGCGACCGGCGGCCGGTACGTAGCGCGGATCGACGGCGTCGACGGCGAAGCCGAGCTGGCCTTCACCGTTCGCGGTCCGAAACGGATCAGCGCCGACCACACCGAGGCGCCGGACAGTATGCGCGGGACGGGCGCGGCCCAGGCCCTGGTCGAGCATATGGTCGCCGACGCCCGTTCGTCCGGGTTCAAGATCGTCCCGCTCTGTCCGTATGTGCTGGCGCAGTCGAAAAGGCATCCCGAGTGGCGCGATGTGTTCGCGGGCGCGCGCGAGCGGACTTAGGCTTAAGGCGGACTGGCTTTAGGATGGACGCGGCTTCAGCCGCGAACCCCTCCCTCACAGCCGATCCGCAATCCTCTCCTGGCCTCGGAGATTTCAAGCTCCCGGGCGCGCCGTGACCTTCGCTCCCCCTGGGCGGGGGAACCTCCGGCAAGCGACTTTTGAGCCCTTGCCTGGCGCGGCCGTTGCCTTAATCTCGCCCGGAAGGCGGCGGCAGGCCGCTCGTACAGGGAGGTTTACTCATGCTCGACGTGACCGCGGCCGCCAGGGCCCAGGCCTTTCTCGACCGCTTCGGGGAGGCGCTCGCCAAACCCGACATCGAGGCGGCGGTTTCGATGTTCGCCGAAGACTCCTACTGGCGCGACCTCGTCTCCTTCACCTGGAACATCAAGACCGTCGAGGGGCGCGGCGAGATCCGAGACATGCTGACCCGTTGCCTGCCGACCGTGAAGCCGCATGACTGGCGCGTCTATGACAAAGAGCCGGTCACGGAGGCCGGCGGCGTCATGGAGGCGTGGTTCACCTTCGAGACCGAGGTCGGCCGGGGCTACGGCCTCGTGCGAATCCGCGACGGCCTGATCTGGACTCTGCTCACCACCCTGGTCGAGCTCAAGGGTTTCGAGGAAAAGGCGGGCTTCACCCGCCCCCTCGGGGCCAAGCACGGCGTCAACGTCGGCGCGAAGAGCTGGAAGGAATCGCGCGAGGAAGAGGAGGCCACGCTCGGTTACGAGAAGCAGCCCTATGTCGTGATCGTCGGCGGGGGCCAGGGCGGCATCGCGCTCGGCGCGCGGCTGCGCCAGCTCGGCGTGCCGACCATCATCATCGAGAAGAACGAGCGCGCGGGCGACAGCTGGCGCAAGCGCTACAAGTCGCTCTGTCTGCACGACCCGGTCTGGTACGACCACCTGCCCTACCTCGACTTCCCGAAAAACTGGCCGGTGTTCTCGCCCAAGGACAAGATCGCGGACTGGCTCGAGATGTACACCAAGGTGATGGAGCTCAATTACTGGACGAAATCGGAGGCGAAATCCGCCACGTACGACGAGGCGAAGAAGGAATGGACGGTCGTCGTCGACCGCGACGGCCAGGAGGTCGTGCTCCGTCCGAAGCAACTCGTGTTCGCCACCGGCATGTCCGGCAAGGCGAACGTCCCGAAGTTCAAGGGCGCCGAGACCTTTAGGGGGGACCAGCATCATTCGTCGAAGCACCCCGGCCCCGACGCCTTCAAGGGAAAGAAGGTCGTGGTGATCGGCTCGAACAATTCGGCGCACGACATCTGCGCGGCGCTCTACGAGAACGGCGTCGACGTGACGATGATCCAGCGCTCGACCACCCACATCGTGCGCTCGGCCTCGCTGATGGAGATCGGCCTCGGCGACCTCTATTCCGAACGGGCCGTGCAGGGCGGCATGACGACCGCCAAGGCGGACCTTATCTTCGCCTCGCTTCCGTACAAGATCCTGCACACGTTCCAGAAGCCGGTCTACGACAAGATCCGCGAGGTCGACGCCGACTACTACAGCGCGCTTGAGAAGGTGGGCTTCAAGCTCGATTTCGGAGCGGACGATTCCGGCCTCTTCATGAAGTATCTGCGGCGCGGCTCGGGCTATTACATCGACGTCGGCGCGGCGCAGCTCGTTATCGACGGCAAGATCAAGCTCGCCTCCGGCCAGGTCGAGGAGATCACGCCGACCGGCGTCAAGCTCGACAACGGCGAGGAGATCCCCGCGGACGTGATCGTCTATGCGACCGGCTACGGCTCGATGAACGGATGGGTCGCCGATCTCTGCGGGAAGGAGATGGCCGACAAGGTCGGCAAATGCTGGGGCATCGGCTCG
Organism: uncultured Alphaproteobacteria bacterium; assembly: GCA_963724785.1. Classification (GTDB taxonomy): domain Bacteria; phylum Pseudomonadota; class Alphaproteobacteria; order Rhizobiales; family Beijerinckiaceae; genus Roseiarcus. The sequence continues at coordinate 231,410 of CAVRWC010000025.1, forward strand.
GATACGCCGAAGGACCCGGGCCCGTGGGAAGGCGAGCAGCGCAACATGTGGAAGCCGACCCAGCAGGAGGCGCTCTGGATGCACGGCGGCAACCTGCACCAGTCGCGCCACTATTCGCAGTTCCTGTCGCTGCAGCTGAAAGCCCGTTACGAAGGCGTCCCGACGCCTGTCTATGGGCTGCAGCCGTCGCATCACAAGGCATGACTGGACCCGCATGACGCGGAATCGGAGGGGCGGCGTCCCGCCGCCCCATAGCCCGTCGAGAAACGAGCGTACATCCGAACGCCCAAGGCGGCGACGTGCGTCGCCTACAACAACCCGAGCGCCGCGAGCTCCCGCCGCAGCCCCTCCGGCATCTCGGCGAAGCCCGGTTGCGACTCGTCGAGATCGGGCGGGGCGTCCTTTGGCTGGTAGTAGCGCCAGCCCTGGAACGGGCGCATGGGCCGCGGCGCGACGGCCAAAACCTCGCCGTCGAGCCACAGCTTGCAGCGGCCGATCCCGTCGGTATCGATGAACGGCTCGACACCGACGAGGGTCTGGCGCGCCGCGATCTGGCCCTTGATCACCCAATAGAGCGAGCCGCCGTCGATCAACTCCTCCGCCCGCTTCGGCGCCATGCGGGTGACGTGGGCGTGGCGGCGCGGCGTCCCGCGCCTGCCCGCCTCCCGCATCCGCTCCGCCATCCAGCCGCGAAGGTCGTCCAGCGAATCTGCGCCGACGCAGAGTTTGACCAGGTGAAGGGGCATGGCGGTTCTATAGCAGATTGGCAGGCGCGTCGGAGTGGCGGTCTCCAGTCCTCCACAGGCGCGCACAGGCGGCGGCCGCCCGCCGCCCCGCTGCCTATTCCGACGCCACCGCTCTTCGGACGTGGCCCCGATCCCCGAGCCAGACCATAACCCTTTGAAAACATTGAGTCGTTGGACTCAGAATCCTCAAGTTCGTCCCCTAAGCCATTGAAATCGCTGGCTTCCTGTCAGAAAACCGCGCTCGCGGGCGCGCCGGCCTCGCCCTCTTCCTCCGAGCCCGCCTCCACCCTCAGGATCCGCTCGCCCATCTCGACCTGCTCGCCGACCGCCGAGACAAGGTCGCGCACCACGCCGGCGAACGGGGCGGTCAGGGCGTGCTCCATCTTCATGGCTTCCACCACGGCGAGCCGCTGGCCCGCCTCCACCGTGTCCCCCTCGACGACGAACAGCGCCGCCACCCGGCCGTGCATCGGCGCCCGGACGCCGCCGTCCCCCTCCTCCGGGCCGCCGCTCGTATGTTCCAAGCGGATCGATCAGCTCGACATAGGCCTGCCGGCCGCCGGCGAAGGCGTAGACCCCCTCGGGGGTCGTAAACAGCGTGGGCGGCGGCTCATGTCCCGCCGCGCCCCGGGCGGCCGGGCGCCTCGAGCGTGTGATCGCTCTCCTCGACCACGTGCAGCCGTTCGGGCTTGCCGTCGACCAGCACGTCGAGCCCCAGCCGCCGCGGACCGATCAGCTCGAACGAGTCGGAGATCCCCCAGGGATCGAACGGGGAAAGCGGCGAGGTCCGCCGCGCGTCGCGGCGGTCGAGCAGCACCCGGGCGGCGGCGAGCACGGCGCGGCGCGTCCGGCGGATGGGGCGTCGCGCCCGAGGCTCGCGAGGCGCGCATCGATGAAGCCGGTGTCGAACGCCCCGGCCGCCACCTCGGGGCTCCGCATCAGCGCCCTGAGAAAGCTGAGATTGGTCTTCGGCCCGATCACCACCGCGCATGTCGAGCTCGCGATTGAGGGCGGCGAGCGCCTCGGCGCGGGTCGGCGCATGCACGATCAGCTTGGCGATCATCGGGTCGTAGAAGGGCGTGACGCTGTCGCCGGCCGCAACGCCCGTGTCGACCCGCACGCCCGGATGAGCCGGCTCGGCGCCGAGGCTCATTTCGAGGATCCGGCCGGGCGAGGGCAGGAAGCCGTGCTCCGGGTCCTCCGCGTAGACGCGCGCCTCGATCGCCGCCCCGCGACAGACGATGTCCTCCTGCCGCAGCGGCAGCGGCTCCCCGGCGGCGACCCGGAACTGCCACTCGACCAGATCGAGGCCGGTCACCGCTTCGGTCACCGGATGTTCGACCTGGAGCCGGGTGTTCATCTCGAGGAAGTAGTAGGCGTCCGGCCCGAGGCCCCGCGAGGCGTCGGCGATGAACTCCACCGTGCCGGCGCCCTGATAGCCGACCGCGAGAGCCGCGCCGGTCGCGGCCTTCGCCATGGCGGCGCGCGTCGCCTCCGGCAGTCCCGGCGACGGGCTCTCCTCGATCACCTTCTGGTGGCGGCGCTGCAGCGAGCAGTCGCGCTCGAACAGGTGGACGCAATTGCCGTGGCCGTCGGCGAACACCTGCATCTCGATGTGGCGGGGCGCGGCGACGTATTTCTCGATCAGCACCCGACCGTCGCCGAAGGCGGCTTGCGCCTCGCGGCTCGCGCTTTCGAGCGCCGCCTCGAATTCGACATGCGCGTCGACCCGCCGCATGCCTCGGCCGCCGCCGCCGGCGATCGCCTTGATCAGGACGGGATAGCCGATCTCGTAGGCCTTCTCGCGCAAGAATTTCGGATTCTGGTTGTCGCCGTGGTAGCCCGGAACGACAGGAACGCCGGCCTTCTGCATCAGCGCCTTGGCCGAATTCTTCAGCCCCATCGCGCGCATCGCCTCCGGCGGCGGGCCGACGAACACGACGCCGGCCCGGGCGCAGGCTTCCGCGAATTCCGCGTTCTCCGACAGGAACCCGTAACCCGGATGCAGGCATTCGGCGCCGATCCGCCGCGCCAGATCGACGATCGCCGGGCCGTCGAGATAGCCGCTCGCCCCCTCGCCGATCTCATGGGCTTCGTCTGCGAGGCGGGTGAACATCGCGCCCCGGTCCGCAGGCGTATGCAGCGCGATCGGCTTGATCCCCATGCGTCGCGCGGTGCGGATGATCCGGCAGGCGATTTCGCCGCGGTTGGCGATGAGGACATTTGCGAACATGGAGGCCTCCCGAATGGCCCTGTCTAACGAACGCGAGCCGCGAAGGCGAGCGCGTGGACTCCTGTCGAGGCGTCATCTGGCTGAATGGCGCCGGCCGGGACCGCGCTCGGATTTTCTCGAACGCCCCGGGCGGGCGCGCCGCCAACCTGGGCTGAATCCGACGCGCGTGACAGCTTGTGGGCGCGCCGTTTGACGTCGATCAATCGATCCGTTGCGACCGTCGTCTATTAGGCTAGTCTATCGTCGGCGCAGTAAGCGTCGGCATTCGAGGATCGGAACATGAGGATCTTTAGGCTCGTTTCGTTAGACTGCGGCGTTCACCTTGCTCGCCGCGAGCCAAGCGCCGGCGCAAACCGCCACGCAAGTTGGACAAGCTCTCTTGCGACGTGTCGGCCGGCGTCGGGCTGATCCTGGTTCAGAAGCAGACCCTGCGTTGCCTGTTCACGCCGCTGAACGGCGGCCAGCCGGAGCCCTATCTCGGGCGTATCGACGAGTTCGGCGTCGCGCTCGGCGCGGTCGGCCAGGGCCATCTGATCTGGGGCGTGCTTGCGCCCGCCTCCGGCATTCCTCACGGCGCGCTGTCCGGGCACTTACGTCGGCGTCGGCGCTGAGGCGACCGCGGGCGCCGGCCTCGGCGCGAACGTGCTCGTAGGCGGTACGGGACGCGCTTTCTCCCTGCAGCCCGTTTCCGTCGAAGGGCAGGTCGGGCTCAATATCGCCGGCGGCGTCACCACCGTGACGCTGCTTACCCCGCCGCCGCAGTGAACGGCCAGGCGCCGGATCAGACCAGACGCCGCCAATCGTCATGCAAATGAAGGCCGCCCGCCTCGACGGCCCATTGCTGCGGGAGGCGGCGACCGCGACACGGTCACCACGATCTCATTCCAAGGGCCGCTGACGGACAATGGCCCCTACGCGATTTCGACAAAGCGACTCGGAGCGCAAATCGCGTAGGTCCGCCGCGGGCCTTCGTCGCCGTCGAATAGTCGACCCGCTTAAGTCGCCAGCGCCTCGCATAGGTCCGACAGGATTTCCGATAGCGGCTACTCGACGAAATACTCCTCGTCGATCTTCTTCAGTTCGTAAGTCTCCTTCACCCGCACGCCGACCTGGTGCCGGATCATCAGGCCCGGCAAGCGCGGCGCCGTCGATCAGCACGACCCGCTTGGAGACGCGCGCGATGAAGTCATAGGCGGTCGACGGAAAGTACGAGGTCGTGACGAACACGCCTTTGGTCGCGCGATGGCCCTCGAGGCCGCCGACGAAGTCGCGCACCTCGCGCAACGGGACGCCTTTCTCGGGATCGAGACGCTTGGCCTGCACATAGACGACATCGAGGCCGAGGGCGTCCTGATTGATCACGCCGTCGACGCCGCCGTCTCCGACCCGGCCGAGCGCGCGGCCGGTTTCGCTCCGTCCGCCGCCGTAGCCCATCTTGACCAGGAGATCGATGATCAGCCGCTCGAAGAAGGCCGGCGAGAAGGAATGCACCCGGCGGACGATCTGCCGGGCAAGGTCGGAATTCAGCAGCTCGAAGCTCGAGGCGATGGATTCCTCGGGGTCTTCAGGCGGCGGATCGCGCGGGAGCCGGCTGTCCGCTCTGTTCTGGGCGCGCCACGCGGCGAACTCGGGATATCGCTCGAGCACGCCGACGTCGATCTCGGCTGACGCCTTCGGCGAGCAGCGCGCGGCCGCGATCGGTGGCGCGGCAGTAGCCGCGTCGCGGCAATTCGATGAGGCAGGCCTTCGTCAGGTAGGAGCGCGCCCAGTTCAGGCGGTTGGAGAACACCGTCTGGTTGCCGCTCGGCCTGCATTCGCGCAAGCTGCTCCGACGAAATCCGCAGCGCCTTCGCGACCTCGTCCTCGAGCGCGGCGATGTCCGATTTCCTCGTGGCGTCCGCCCGAGCGTCTGGAGAACGGGCAGCATCAGTTGCTGGAACGTCGGCAACCCCGTTCCGCGGCATCCGGTCCCGAGTCGCGCTCTACATGCGGAACACGCCGAACCGCGTCGGCTTGGCCGGCGCGTTCAGCGTCGCCGAGAACGCCAGCGAAAGGACGCGCCGCGTCTCCTGCGGCGTCACCACGCCATCGTCCCACAGGCGGGCCGTCGCATAATAGGGCGACCCCTCCGTCTCGTATTTCGCGCGGATCGGCGCCTTGAAACTCTCCTCTTGCTCCATCGTCCATTCCCGCCCCTCCGCCTCCATCGAATTCCCGGCGCAGCGTCGCAAGGACGCTCGCCGCCTGTTCCCCGCCCATCACGCTGATGCGCGCATTCGGCCACGTGAACAGGAACCGTGGCCCGTAGGCGCGCCCCGCCATCCCGTAGTTTCCCGCGCCGAACGAGCCGCCGAAGATCAGGGTGATCTTCGGCACGTTGGCGCAGGCGACGGCGGTGACGAGCTTTGCGCCGTCCTTCGCGATGCCGCCGGCTTCGTAGCGTTGCCCCACCATGAAGCCCGAGATGTTCTGCAGGAAAAGCAGCGGCACGCCGCGCTGGGCGCAAAGCTCGATGAAATGCGCGCCCTTTGAGCGCGCTGTCGGAAAACAGGACCCCGTTGTTGGCGAGGATCCCGATCAGCATGCCCGAGAGCCGCGCGAAGCCGGCGATCAGGGTCGTGCCGTATCTCGGCTTGAAGGCGTCGAACTCCGATCCGTCGACGAGCCTTGCGATGATCTCGTGGGCGTCGACCTGCTTGCGCAGATCGAGCGGCGCGATGCGCAAGAAGATCTTCGGCGGGATAGAGCGGCTCGACCGGGCGTCGACCAGTCGATGGCGCGCTTGGGCGCGAGGTTGAGGTTGCCGACCGCCCTCCGCGCCAGCGCCAGCGCGTGCGCGTCGTCTCGCGCCAGCGTGTCGGCCACCCCCGAGACGCGGGTGTGCAGATCGCCGCCGCCGAGAGTCTTCCGCGCTGACCGTCTCGCCGGTGGCCGCCTTCACCAGCGGCGGCCCGCCGAGGAAGATCGTGCCCTGCTTTTCGACGATGATCGTCTCGTCCGACATCGCCGGAACATAGGCGCCGCCCGCCGTGCACGATCCCATGACGACCGCGATCTGGGCGATTCCGGCCGCCGACATGCGGGCCTGGTTGAAGAAGATGCGGCCGAAATGCTCCCGATCCGGGAAGACCTCGGCCTGATGCGGCAGGTTGGCGCCGCCGGAGTCGACCAGATAGACGCAAGGCAGATGGTTCTCGGCCGCGATCTCCTGCGCGCGCAGGTGCTTCTTGACCGTCATCGGATAATAGGCGCCGCCCTTGATGGTCGGATCGTTGGCGACGATCATCGTCTCGCGGCCATGAATCAGGCCGATACCCGCTATCAGCCCCGCGCCGTGAACGTCGCCCTCGTACATGCCGAAAGCCGCGAGCGCGCCGATCTCGAGGAACGGCGAGCCGGGATCGACGAGGCGCGCGACGCGCTCGCGGGCCAGCAGCTTGCCTCGGCCGACGTGGCGTTCGCGCGCCTTGCGCCGAGCCGCCCTCTGCGGCGGCGCGGCGGCGCGCCTGCAACTCGTCGATCAGGCTGCGCCAGCCGGCGACATTCGCTTCGTCCTCGTCCGTCGGCCCGCCCAGTCCGCTCTTCAATCGTGTCATGTCGTCCGCTTTCCCGGGTCGACAGTTCCGTGTTTAGCCGCTGACGTCAATGTTGACGTCGTCATCTAGACTTCACACTTGAACGAGACCCGTTGCCAATTGGATAACCTTCCGTTGCGAAATGGATAAAGTTACCCAACGGAATGTCTGGATTCGACGAAGTCGTCGGCCCCCGGGATGCCTCGTTCCTCTTCGAGAGCCGATAATTCTGGCTGGGGAGGCGCGCCGCGCGAAAATCCTCAAGAGCCTTCGTATTTCTCGATCCGCCACGGTTCGGCCTCGCCGTCGGCGATCCAGGCCTTCCAGGCCGGGAGCGCCATGATCGCCTCCATATAGGCGCGCGTCGCCGGCCCGACCGGGACGGCGTAGGCGTGGAAGCGGTTGACCACCGGAGCGAACATCGCATCGGCGGCGGAGAAGCGGCCATAGAGGAATGGACCGGCCTTGCCAAAGGTTTCGCGCGCGCCCGCCCAGGCCGCCTCGATCCGGGCGACGTCCGCCTTGACGGCGTCGCTGAGCGCGATCGCCTTCGGCGCGCGGCGGAAGTTGGTCGGACAGGCGTCGCGGAGCGCCTGAAAGCTGGCGTGCATCTCGCTCGCAAGCGACCGGGCGTGAGCGCGCGCCGCCTTGCCCCTCGGCCAAATCGCCTTTTCCGGAAAGAGTTCGGCGACGTATTCGACGATCGCCAGCGACTCCCAAACGGAGATCCTGCCGTCGTGTAGCGACGGGCATTTGCCTGTCGGCGCGTACTGCAGCATCGCCTCGCGCGTCTCCGGCTGGCCCATCGGAATGACCACCTCCTCGAACGGGATCTTGAAATGGGCGAGGAGAATCCAGGGCCTCAGCGACCACGACGAATAGGCCTTGTTGGCGACGACCAGCTTCAGCGGCATTTTTCGATAATCCCAGCGCTTCGGACCGATGAGTGATCGTCGCGGGACCATAACGAGTTAAGCGGGGGACCGAGGCCGGCAGGGCATTGACGGGGCGGCCTCGGCGCTCCAAACAGCGCTTGCCCATGCCGGAGCCAAAGCCTTTGCCCTTTCCGTCCGTCGCCCTCGTCGTCGTCGCGGCCGGCCGCGGCGTCCGGCTCGGCGCGGACCGGCCGAAGCAGTACCTACCGTGCGCCGGAAAACCTCTTCTCGCCCATACGCTCGAGGCGCTGCTCGCCGCGCGGCCCTTCTCCGCGGCGACCGTCGTGATCCATGCCGACGACCGCGCCCACTACCACGCTGCGGTCGAGCGCCTCTCGCCCGCCGCAAAGGCGGCGGTCGGGCCGCCCAGCGTCGGCGGCGCGACCCGGCAGGCGAGCGTGCGGGCCGGGCTCGAGGCGTTGGCCGCGGCGGCGCCCGACATCGTGCTGATTCACGACGCCGCCCGCCCCTTCCCGTCGCCCGCGCTGATCGCCCGCGCGGTCGAGGCGGCCGTAGCCCACGGGGCGGCGGCGCCCGGCGTGGGCTTGAGCGACACGGTCAAGCAGGTCGATGCGGCGGGTCGGGTGCTCGCGACCCCCCCGCGCGCTTCGTTGAGGGCGGTGCAGACGCCGCAGGCGTTCCGCTTTCCCCTCATTCTCGAGGCGCACCGGCGCGCGGCCGAGGCGGGGGTTGGCGATCTCACCGACGATGTCGCGGTCGCCGAATGGGCGGGCGCGGCGGCCTTCGTGTTCGAGGGCGACTCCCAAAACTTCAAGGTGACGACCATGGCGGACCTCGCGGCGGCCGAAGCGCGGCTCAACGGAGGCGCGAGCGAGACCCGCGTCGGCCAGGGGTTCGACGTCCACGCCTTCACAGAGGGCGACCATGTCTGGCTCTGCGGGGTTCGCCTGCCCCATGCCCATGCGCTCAGCGGCCACTCCGACGCCGACGTCGGCCTGCATGCGCTCGCCGACGCGATTTACGGCGCGCTGGCGGAGGGCGACATCGGGGCGCATTTCCCGCCCTCCGACCCGCAATGGAAGGGCGCGGCTTCGCACCTCTTTCTCGCCCACGCGGCCGAGCGGGCGCGGACCCGAGGCGGCGTCCTCGTCCATCTCGACGCGACGCTGATCTGCGAAGCGCCCAAGATCGGCCCGCATCGGGAGGCGATGCGGGCGCGGGTCGCCGAGATCGCCGGCCTCGAAGTCTCGCGGGTGTCGGTCAAGGCGACCACCACCGAGCGGCTGGGATTCACCGGGCGCGGCGAAGGAATCGCGTGCCTGGCGACCGCGACCCTCCGCCTGCCGTGACTACCCGCCCGAGCGGGGCGAAGCGCGGTTTTCTGACCGAGCTTCAGTTTTTTCAAGGACTTATGCGGGGTCGGGGCCGAAACTGAGACGAGGCTTTCAATGTTTTCAATAGCTTAGTGGAAAGCCGCAGGACTTCGCGGATTCCGCGCCGGCGCGCTCGGGTGACGGACCGGCCGTCGACCTCGCCTCATGATCGCGACCTTGCTTCGGGGTTTCCGCCTCGGGGGCGCCCCGGAATTCAGCTTTTGCGCAGGCTCGCGGTTCGCGCTAAAGCTTGTGGACAGGGGGCGGCGGCGTTGATCCCTGCACCGGGAGAAGGGGAGCGTCGTAAGGCGCGGGTGTTTCGACGGACCAGGGGCTGGCGGGGATGTGCGGCAAACCGAACGGAACTCCCTTCGCGCCGGCGTGCTGTCGGAGGTTCGCGTGACCGGCGTGCTCCTGACCTACCGCCCGCTTGCGGAGCGCGAAGCCGCGGCGCTGGTCGGCGCGCGGCTCGCGGCCTGCTTCGGCCGGGGAAGCGTCGTCTTTGTCCCGCACTTGCGCCCTGAGCGTTTCGCAGACTTCCGAACGGTGGTCGCGTTGCTCGGGCGAAACGACAACCCCTCGGAGCTCGGCCGGTGGCTGTCGGAGCTGCGCGCCGCGGTCCAGGGCGGCGTTCCGGTCGTGCTCGTTCTCTTGGACGGCGCCGCTCGACCTTCGGCCCAGCACTGGCCGGACGACCGGAACGCGTCCGTCATTCCGATGTCGACGGCCGATCTCGACCGGGACGTCGAGCGCGTCATCGCGATCCTGGCGCCCTTTGTCGGCGCCGAGGAGCCGCCCGTGTCGGCCCGGCCCGGCGGCCGCGCCGACACGACCGCGGCGCCCGACCTTTTTGACGGGACGGCCGGGACCGATCGCAGCGATCAGGGCCGGGTGGGGGATTTGGACGTCGCAGCGGTCGACCGCGGGTTCGACGATGCAGACCTCGAGTTTCTTGCGCAGAGCCGGTTCGCGCGACCTTCCGGGCGATCGGACGGCCTCGGGCGCCAGGCCCAGGCGGACGAAGAGGGCGTCGCGCCGCCGCGCCCGTGGCCAATCCCCGGCGGGGCGTCCCAAACCGCGCCGTCGCCTCCAGACCCCGCGACGCCGGCCTCCGCTCCGACCGCCGAACCTCCGCGACCTGCGAGCGCTTCCGGTTCGCCCCCGCTCGCCCGTCCCCCGGCCGCCGCGCGGATGCCGGGGTCCGGGCCGTGGCCCGCGTCCATTCGTCCGTCCGACCGCGGTTACCCGCCTCAGCCTCAAGCCGCCTCGGGAATTTTGACCTCGCAACCCCGTCCGCTGTTTGATCCGCGTCCGGCGGAGGCTTCGCGGCCGCGGGGTCGAGTTTGGCTTGGCGCCGCGCTCGGACTCGTTGTCGCCGTTGCCGCGCTCGCATACGCCTTACGCGGTGAGATCGCCGCCCTGATCGGACTATAGGGCGACCCGCCCGCATGACTAGCAGCGCCGCCGATGGCGGTCGCGACGCAAAGCCTCTTACCCTTCGACCGGAGCGGAACAAAAAGCGACAACACAACGTTTCGGGCTTAGGCCGCCGCAAGGAGGGGTTCATGCCGGAGCGCTTGGTCGACGTGGAGAGGAAGGGCGCGGAGCTGCTGCACACGTTTCCTGTCACGGTCACGCCTCCGGCTGACGAGGAAGCGTTCAAGCAAAAGGCGTTGGAGGCGGCAGGCCACGCGAAGTTGGTCCCCAACGAGGAACTCGCGACCCTGAACGCCAAGATGCATGTCGATCGCGGCGGTCAACTGACCCCATACGGAGATCCGCATGGTGTGCTGGCGGAAACCAAGGCGGGTTTGGACCAGGTCGTTCGCGAGCGCGCTTATTTGCTTTGGGAGCAGGCGGGGCGGCCGGAAGGCCGGGCCGATGACTTCTGGCACCAAGCGCAGTATCAGCGCTTCTGCGAGCGCGCTTACGCGCTGTGGGAGCGGGAGGGTTGTCCGGACGGCAGGGCGGACGAGTACTGGTATCGGACGCGCGCCTTCGAGGAGAGCTGAGGCGCCGAGCGTCGCCCGTCCGATCCAGGACAGGCGGACGGCTACAGGTCGAGAAGCATGATCAGCTCCAGCCGGGCGCTGTCCAAGCGACTCTGGATCGTTGCGATTTCGACCTGGCAGATTGCCGCCGCTTCTTCACATGTGTATCCGCTGGCTCCTACGAGGATCAGAACCTCCCGCAGGTGACTTGGAAGCGTGGCCAATGCTCTGCCCAAGTCTTGCAGATCGACTTGACCTATCTGATCCTTCGAGACCGGGAGACGACCCGCGTACCCGCTGTCACGGTCCGCCGCCTCGGGGGGGCGCTGGTGAAACCTGGAATAAAATAAGTTCCGCAAGATCGTCAGCAAACCAAGCCGCCATTTTGTCCCGACGGGAAACTGATCGGCTCTGCTCCATGCGCTGAGAAGCGTTTCTCGCACGAGATCATCGGCGTCGGATACCGACCCGGCAAGGCAAATCGCGAAGGCCCGCAAATGCTTGATTTCGGCGATGAGGTCGCCCCCGAAAGCTTCCGGCGGCAACGCTCCTGCCATTTGGCCCGGAGTGTGCATAACACATTCTCGTTCGATGTCGGCCGGGATGGGGCGCGGCTCGCCGCCGGTGAAGAGCCAACCTAGTCGGATCGAATTGTGGAGACGAGGATCGGAAACTACTCAGAACAGCGCGCCCTCCGTCTTCGCCACGTCTTTGCTCATCCGAGGGACCAGTCAAGATCTCAGTTGACGAACGAGGTTTGGCTGCTTGCGGAAGAGTTCGGCGCGAACACGGATGGTCATGATCGCTTCGCCGGATGTGCGACTTGGTGCGGGCGGAGGAGCACGTTGGACCAAAGCTGACGAAGACTGTCGACACCGCCGGCGGTGGAACTGAACAGGGTCGTGTCGCACACGAGCAATTTTCCCGCGAAGGCGTCCGGCCTTGATTGCAACAGCGCATCAAAGGTCGAGCGGCCCTCCCTGGTGAACGGGTGAGGCGGAGCAGCGGGATCTATGGCCTGCCGAGCGAGCACGTCCATCCGCTCGGTCGCTGTGCCGATACGTTCGAGGTGCGGCAAGTGGGGGTGAAGATTGAAAGTCTCTACGCCTCTTAGCAGGCCCAGCCCGTCGCACGAGTGATCAATCTCGACCGGCGCCGGAGCCCCGTCGGCGGTTACGGCGGGCCGCAGGCCAAAGCGGTTTTCGACAGGCGCCCCGAGGCCGGCCAGCAGCGTTCGCGCAAACCCGCCGAAGCCCTGACGCGGGGGAATGCCGGGATCGCCATGGTGGACATGCTCGGCAAACTGTCGGTCCTGACGCTTCTGTCTTTCCGCGTCGGCGGTTTCCCCCACGTCATGGTGGGGGCACACGAAGATCAGGTGGTCGGGACTCTCGAGGAAGCGCCTGACCGCTTCAACCTCGGCGACCGCCGCTACCTGACTGGTGCGGAAGGAGTCGAAGCTGATGACCACGATTGTGTCGGCATCCGCAATCAACAAATCGTCGAGAGGTCTTTTGGCTCCATCGTCGCTCACGCGTTCGACCTGGATGGTCGGATTGCCCGTCTGGGCTTCGGCCTGTTCGGCGAAAGCGGCGAAGTTCGGCTTTTGAATATGGTCGAGGAAACCCCCGATGCCCTGATCGACATCGCCGCGTCCCGCCAGACTCTCGAATTTCGGATAAAAGAGCCTGCGAAGCTCGAATACCGCTGGAAAGCGATCGTCGATCACGGCAAATGGCGCGCCCGTTTCCGCTGGGCGACTCCAGGCGAAGTAGAGCAGGACGTGGCGATTGGGCATCCTTCGCTCCCGCGTCGACACCGAGTTGCGTCCGTTCTGTACGTCAGCTTTTGCTGGGCTTTCAATACAAATGCACGATGGCGTCCATGAGCCGAGCGTGGCTGGAGATCTACCTGCAAGGCCGTAGGCGGCCCATGAACAAGATCGTGATCTTGACATCCCCAAGGGGGATCGCTCAGGCCGGGATCTCACTCATCCGCCTATACGTCGGCAAATTCTGCTCTTTGCTCAAACCCTGCCGTGCTTCTGCCCGTGCTGGTCAACCGAAATCGGCGGATGTGCAATGTCCTGGCGACGTCAGCACATGATTCGCATTTGAGTAAACTGTTGCAGATACTCTTGTCGACCGGCGCGCCGCCGCGGGCGACGTCGCCCATCCGCCGCATTTGCCTGCGGCGCAGCATCGTCGGCGGCTTTGACGGGCGCCGCGGTCTCGTCCATGTATGCCCGATTGGGCCGGGTTGGCCGTAGTCTATCGGGGAAAAGGCGTTCGCGTTGAGGAACCGGGGTTCCCGAAACGACCGGATCGCCCGGGTGTGGCGCTGATCGCCGCCGTCGCGGCCTAGCGCCTGTGCGCGGCGTCCGAGGCCGCGCGCGCCTTCGATTTTTTCGGCCTGTTCGGCTCCGACGAAAGCCGCCCCCCGTCTCGAAGATGGCGATCTCCTACCGGTGACGATCGACGTCGCGGGCGGCGACGGCGCGATCAAGGGCGCGGTGACGGACGCCTCGTCGCTTATCGGCTGCGCAAGGACCCCCCGCCCGACGGCGATTCGCTGGCGAGGCGCGCGACCAACGATTTCGGCGCGATCATCGACGCGCTCTGGGGCCTCGGCTACTACAACGCGACCGTGCACGATCTCGATCGGCGGCGCGGCGATGACCATCGTGTCGCCCAACGTCGCCGCCTTCGCCCGCGCCGCCGACGGCTACCGCGGCCGCGCGGTCGCGCCGGTCACGATCAAGGTCGATCCCGGCCCGCTGTTCCGTCTCGCCTCGATCCGCGTCGTCAACGGCGCCGGCGAGGACTACTCGCGAGGTGCTGCCCGAGCGCGCGGTCGGCAGCTGAAGCCGGGCGATCCCGCGGCGGCGGCGGGCCTGCGCGCGGCGGAAGCGCGGATCGTCGACTATTTCCGCAACCAGGGGCGGCCGCTCGCCAAGGTCCTGTCGATCGCGCCGGTGGTCGACCACGCGACCGACACGATGGACGTCGCGTTCTTCGCGGCGCCCGGCCCGGTCGCGCCGTTCGGCGAGGCGACGCTCGATCGGGCCCCAGCACTTTCCGCAGTCGGTCGCGCGCTCGTTCCTCTACATCGAGCCCGGCGACCCCTATTCGCCCAAGGCGATCGCCGACGCGCGCAACAGCCTGCGCGAGATTCCGGCGGTCGGCGGCGTGCGCATCGTCGAGAGCAAGACGCTCGACGCCTACGGGCGCCTGCCCTACCAGGTCGACATCGAGGACCGCCTGCCCTACGCCGTCGGCGCCTCGGCCAAATACTCCTCGATCAACGGACCCGCCGGGCAGGTCTACTGGGAGGACCGCAACGTGTTCGGCGGCGGCGAGCGCCTGCGCCTGCAGGCGGACGTCTTCTACGCCCCGCCGTGGTACGTGACCTCGACCAGCGTCAGGAGCTTCTCGATCCACGATCTCGGCGGCCGCATCTCGGCGAGCTTCCTGAAGCCCGCGCTGTGGGGAACGCGCAACGATTTCCTGCTCGACGCGCTCGGCGAGAAGATGAGCACCAGCGGCGTCGGCTTCGTCGGCTACCAGGCCGAGGACGCCGACGCGACCGCCGCGCTCCGCCACCGGTTCAGCCAGAATTTCTGGGTCCAGGCCGGAATCGAAGGGCCAGACCGGCGTCGCGACGGACTCGCTCGGCCGGGTCAACTACACGCTGGTCGGCGTTCCGGTGTCGGTCAACTACGACACGACCGACAGCAAGCTCGACCCGACCGCCGGGCGTCCGGCTCAACGCCTCGGCCGCCGGCTATCGGCGAATTCCTGGGCTCGACGCCTCAATCTCGCGCAGTTCAAGGCGCGCGGCTCGGCCTATTATTCGATCGACCCGGACGGGCGCTTCGTGCTCGCCGGCCGCATCGGGCTCGGCGCCGAGGCCGGCCCGGCGCTCGACGACATCCCGGCCAACTGGCGCTTCTACTCCGGCGGCGGCGGCTCGGTGCGCGGCTACGCCTACGACAGCCTGGGCCCGAGAAACATTTTCGGCGTGGTCGGCGGCCGCAGCCTGTTCGAGGCGTCGGCGGAACTGCGGGTCAAGATCACCGACACGATCGGGATCGTGCCGTTCTTCGACGCCGGCAACGCCTTCGTCTCGGTATTCCCGAACTTCAGCGCGCCGCTCTACAGGCGGCCGGCCTCGGGTTGCGCTATTATACGGCGATCGGCCCGATCCGCCTCGACGTCGCCTTTCCCTTCCAGCGCGTCCCCGGCAGCGGCCCGGTGGCGGTCTACGTCAGCATCGGGCAGGCCTTCTGATGGCGAGGCATCGCAATGGAAAAAGGCGTCAATCTCCCCTCTCCCCTTGCGGGAGAGGGGCCGGGGGTGAGGGGTCCCCGCCGTCAGGCGCGCGTGGCGAGGCGCCTGACGTCGCCGGCCCCTCATCCTCGCCTTCGGCGACACCTTCTCCCGACAAGGGGAGAAGGGGCGCTCATGCGTCCAGCGCTTCTGCCACAGTTCTCGCCGCCCTCCTCGCCCTCGTCGCTCCTCCTCGCCGGCCCGGCGCGGGCGGACGAAGCCGACAAGGGCGTGCTCGCCGAACCTCATCTCGCGGGCCCTGTCCTCGCCGTCGATGAGCGTGTCGGTCGGCGCGGTCGAGGGCGTGCTGTCGTCCGACTCCACGATCAGCGACATCGTGCTTTCCGACCGCGACGGGCCGTGGCTGAAGATCGACAAGGTCAGGCTGATCTGGAGCCGGCTCGCGCTGCTCAGCCGGCGGCTCGAGGTCGATCAGCTGACGATCGGGCATATGCAGGTGCTTCGCCGCCCCCTGCCCTCCGGACGCCGCCGCCGCCCGATGCCGGACCGCCGCAGCCGATCCTGCCGGAGCTGCCGCTCAAGGTGATCGTCAAGGAGTTCGCGATCGACGGAACTTGTCGCTCGGCGAGCCGGTCGTCGGCGTCGCGGCGCGCCTCGACGATCGACGGACGGGCGACGCTGGGGCCGCCGTCGGAGGGGCTCGATCTCAGCCTCGACGCTCGCAGCGGCTCGACGCGGGCGGCGAATTCAAGGCGATGCTCAGCCTACGTCCCGCAGACCGACAAGCTGACGGTCAGCATCGAATTCCGCGGAGCCGGCGGGCGGCATCTTCGCCCATCTCGCCAACCTCCCGGGCCTGCCGCCGGCGAAGTTCAGCCTTCGAGGGGGCCGGCCCGCTCGACAATTTCGACGCCAAACTCGACTTCGCGGCCGGCGCGGACGTGTGGGCGCAAGGGCGACGTGGCCGTCGCCCGGCAGGGCGCCGGGCGGCAGGCTGACCCTCGACCTCAACTCCCGGCTCGAAGGCATGACGCCGCCGATCCTCCGGCCGGTGTTCGCCGGCGAGACGACGCTCAAGGGCGACGTCCTGTTCAACGACGATTCCAGCATCGTCGACGCCCGGCCTGCATCTCGTCTCCGCCAACGCCCGGCTCGACGTCGAGGGCAGGAAGATCCGCCGACGACACGCTCGACATCAGGATTCACGCCGGCGCGATCCCGGGCTCGACGGAGATCGGCAAGCTCGACCTCAACGCCACGATCGCGGGGCCTGCGTCCGCGCCCGACGATCGACGGCGACTTCGACGCCGGCGCCATCCACGTGGCGGAGGGCTCGCTCGAGCGCGTCTCGGCGACCTTCCACGCGCATCCGAGCGGCGCGCTGACCGACGCGGCGACGCGAATCGTGTTCGACGGCCAGGGAGCCGTCAAAGGCCTCGCGCTGGCCGATCCGGCGCTGGCCCAGGCGGTCGGCCGCGATTTCACGCTGACCGCGCGCGGCTCGGCGGCGGCGGGCGGAGCGGTGACGTTCGACACGCTCGATCTCGTCGCGCCGAAGTTCGAGGCGCAATATTCGGGCCTGCTCGCGTCCCGCAAAGATGCACGGCCGGCTGCATCTCACCGCGAGCGACCTCGGCCGCTTCTCCGGACTTGCGGGCGGCAAGCTCGCGGGCGAAGCGCGCCTCGCGGCCGATCTCGACGGCGCGCCCGGCTACGGCCTCGTGCAGCGCGACGATCGACGCGCATGCGACGAAGCTCGTCACGTCCTACCCGATCCTCGACAAGGCGACTCGGGGGCGAACTCGGCGGTGACCGGCGTCGCGCGCATGACGCCGGGCGGCGGCTTCGGCTTCTCCAATCTCGTCGCCGCCGGCCGCAACGCGACGGCGACGCTCGACGGCGACTATCGGCAGCGGCAAGGCCGACGTCAGCGCCACGGTCGAGATCCCGCAGGCGAAGGCCATCGATCCGCGGGTCGACGGCAAGGCCGCGCTCGTCGCGCGCCTGACCGGCGCGCCCGACGACCTCGGCGCCGAGGTGAAGGCCACGCTCGGCGCCGGCCGGCTGCTCGACCGCAAGACGACCGGCGTCGCGCTGACGGCTCGAGGCGAGCCACCTCACGGGGCTGCTCGACGCGAGGGCCTCGCTGACCGGCGACATCGACGGCCAGCCGCTCGCCGGCTCGGGCCATGTCGCCAAGGGCGCGCGACGGCGGATGGGCGATCGACGATCTGGGCCTTGAGCCTCGCGTCGGCGCGTCTGACCGGCGCGCTGACGATCGGCGCGGACCGGCTCGCGACCGGCGAGATCGCCTTCGGCGCGAAGAACCTCGACGATCTCTCGCCGCTCGTTCTCACGAAACTCGGCGGCGCGCTTCAGGCGAGGATCGCCGCCTCGGCCGACGGCGGGCGGCAGTCCGCGACGATCGTCGCCGAACAGCGACCGGATGAGCGTCGGCGACAACCGGCTCGAGGGGCTCAAGGTCGACATGACCGTCGCGGACCTTTGGGGCGCGCGCGGCGATCGAGGGCGTCGGCGAAGCTCGCCCGCGCCGGGATCGCCGGGCAAGTCGATCGGCGACGTCCGGATCAAGGCGACGCCGGGCGCGGACTTCAGCGACCTCGACGTCAGCGGCGCCGTGCGCGGGCTCGCCGTCAAGGCGCGCGCCCGGCTCTTCGGCGGGACGCCGGTGCGGCTCGAACTCGCCAGTCTCTCGGCGGAGGGCCACGGCCGGCGGATCGCGCTCGCCCGTCCGGCGACGCTTGACCTACGGCGACGACGGCCTCGACATCCAGAATTTCGCGCTCGCCGTCGACTCGGGCCGCCTCACGCTCGCCGGCCACGCCGGCGCAGAAGCTCGACCTCAAGGCGACGGCGACCGCGCTGCCGCTCGCGGCGGCCGACCTCGTGTCGCCGGGCCTCGGCCTCTCGGGCGTCGCCGAGGGCGAGGCGACGATCGGCGGGACGATGGGCGATCCGTCCGGCGACTGGCGCCTGCGGCTCGAGGCAGGTCAGCGCGCCGCAGCTGCGCGGCGCCGGCCTGCCGGCGCTCGACGTCGTCGGGCTCGGGGCGGCTCGGGGGCAAGCGCACGACGGTCGACCTCGCGGTCAACGCGGGCGCCGGCAATAGCGGTCCGCGTGACCGGCTCGGCGCCGCTCGCGGCCGACGGCGCGCTCGACCTCAGGATCGACGGAAGGCTCGACGCCGGCCTCGCCAACGCCGCTGCTGTCGACCGGCGGCCGGCACGCGAGCGGCGCGCGTGACGGTTGCGATGCAACTGCGCGGCACGCTCGCCAAAGCCCGACGCGCGCGGGACGATCGCGCTCGCGAACGGCAGCCTTCCGCGACGATCAGACCGGCTTCAAGCTCGCGAGCGTCAGCGCGCTCCTGGCCGCCAACGGCGATACGATCCGCATCGACCGCCTGACCGGGACGACGCCGAACGGCGGCACGATCGGCGCGAGCGGCGAGGTGAGGCTCGATCCGGCCGCCGGCTTCCCGGGAACCGTCCGCATCGTCGGCCAGCGCGCCGAGCTCGTCGTCCAACGACATCGTCGCGGCGACGGCCGACCTCGCGCTCGACATCAGCGGCAAGCTCGCCGCAGTCGCCGACGATCGCCGGGCGGATCACGATCAACTCGATGGACATCACCGTGCCCAGTGGCTTCGGCGGCGTCGCGGCGCCGATCCCGGGCACGAAGCACCTCAACCCGACGCCGACGGCGCGGGCGCTGCTCGCGGAGCGCGCGAGGGCCGCCGCGGGCGCGCGCGGGCCGCTGTTCGACGCGACGCTGGCGCTGACGATCTCCGCGGCGAACCGGGTGTTCGTGCGCGGCCGCGGGCTCAACGCCGAGTTCGGCGGCGACCTGCATGTCGCCGGCAGCGCGCGCGATCCGCAGGTGACCGGCGGGTTCGATCTCCTGCGCGGCACGCTGGCGCTGGTCGGCCAGCCCCTGACCTTCACCCGCGGTCGGGTCGGCGTTTCACGGCGGGGTGATCCCCGATCTCGACCTCGTCGCCGAGACGAGCGCCGCGGACATCACGGCCCGCATCAGCGTCACCGGCCCGGCGGATCAGCCGACCTTCGCCATCACCTCGACCCCGAGCCTGCCGGAGGACGAGATTCTCGCGCGCATCCTGTTCCAGCAGTCGTCGGGAAACCTTTCGGCGTTCCAGGCGCTCGAGCTCGCCAACGCCGCCGCGGTCCTGTCCGGCCGGGGCGACGCGCTCGACCAGGTGCGCAAGACGCTGGGTCTCGGCAACCTGAGCCTCGGGTCGGGTTCGTCGGGCGGCGGCTTGCTCGGACTCGGGCGCGCGATCAACGATCGGATCAGCGTCAACGTCAGGACCGGCGTCCTGCCGCAGGACAACGGCGTCGACGTCAATCTCGACGTCACCCGGCACATCCGCCTGCAGGCCGGCGTGGACGCGGCCGGGGGGACCGACGTCGGCGTCGGCGCGGAATGGGAATTCAAGTAGGCCTCAGCCGGTCCCGTCGAGCACCACGAAGCCTGTCGGCCGAGCGGGTCCTGGCGTCCGCCTTCTCGTCGGTCGTCACCACGGTCAGGCCGAATTTGAGGCGCTTGCGGATCGCCTCGCGCACCGCGGGATCGGCCTTGATCCGCCTGATGGTCGAAGCGTTGTCCGCGCCGACGGCCTTGGTGAGCTGTCCGATCTCGGCCGCGTTCCACCGCAGCATCCCGTCCTGATCGTCGGCGCCGGCGAGCGTGAAGACGCGTTCGCCGAGCGGCTGGCCAGGGTCGGCGATCTCAACCGAACCGCGCGCCACCACCGCGCCGTCGTCGAACACGGTGATCGAATGGTCGGCGCTCGAGACGACCACGCTCGGCGAATGGGGCGCGGCCTCGTGGCCTTCCCGAATATTCCGCCGCCATGATCGAGGCGTCGACCGCCTTGAACTCGCGCGCGGCGTATTCGCCGAGCACCATGCCGGGATGGGCCACTTCCTCCGGCTGCGAGGAATCGTCGGCGATCACCACCGTCATGCCGACCTTGGTGATCCCGAACAGCAGCGCCGAGAATTCCTTTGGCAGCCGCACGCAGCCGTGCGAGGCCGGATAGCCCGGCAACTGCCCGGCGTGCAGCGCGATCCCCGACCAGGTGAGACGGTTCATGTTGGGCATCGGCGCGTTGTCGTAGGTGGAGGAGCGGTGGTTCTTGTCCTTTTGCAGGATCTTGAACACGCCGGTCGGCGTCCGGTGACCGAGCTTGCCGGTCGAGCAGGTCGACGCGCCGATGCGCACCCCGTTGCGGTAGACATGCACGAGCTGGTCGGGCAGCGAAACGATGACCAGCACCGGCCCGCTTGGCGAGCGCTCGGGATCCCAGGTGAACTCGCCATTCTGGAGCTGCTCGGCGTATTTGTCGACGCGCTGGGCGAAAGCCTGCGCGACGCCGAGGGCGGATACCGCGGCTGCGGTGGCCGTCCGGCCGAACTGACGGCGATTCATCCGGAAGCGACTCCCCCGAGCTAAAGCGTCCGTCCCATGGAGCGAATCGCCAGCGGAAGTCAACGCTCCGACCCACACGACGTCGCACCGCCGACGGTGTCGCGCCGCAGCGACGATCGTCGATTGGAACAGCAGGAGGGGCGGCGTCTCGCCGCCCAGGCGCGCGAGACGCGCCCTCCTGCGAGACGCGAACCCCAGGTTCAGCGGAACGCGCGCTGCAGCATCCCCTTGACGCCCCGCGGGTCCTCGAACCG
Source organism: uncultured Alphaproteobacteria bacterium (assembly GCA_963724785.1). GTDB lineage: Bacteria > Pseudomonadota > Alphaproteobacteria > Rhizobiales > Beijerinckiaceae > Roseiarcus. The sequence continues at coordinate 252,239 of CAVRWC010000025.1, forward strand.
CAGCGTGACCGGCAGCGTCATGACGGAGCGGGCGTATTGCGGGACCGAGCCGAACGCGGTCCTTCTCGGTCGTGACCAGCAGCGCCCGCCGCTGCGCCGCCTCCTCGACGAGTCTGCGCAAGCTCTCGGCGCGGCGAAGACGTGGTGATCGGGAAAGTCGCGCGTCGCCACGACCTGCGCGCCGATCCGTCGGAGCGTCGCGTAGAACTTCTCCGGCCGCGCGATGCCGGCGAAGGCGACGACCTCGCGACCGATCAGCGGGGCGGCGGCCAGCGCGTCCGGCTCGAGGCTGGCCGCGAACAGCGGCCGACCCGGCGCCGCAGCGGCGATCTCCGCCCGCGCCCGCTCGTCGCCGCCGACAATGATCAGCGCATGGGCCAGCGGCGCCTGGACGCTGAGCGGCGCGCGAAGCGGGCCGGCCGGAACGCAGAGGCCGTTGCCGAAGCCGGCCTCGCCGTCGACGACCGCGAACGCGAGGTCCTTGGCGAGCGCCGGGTTCTGAAGGCCGTCGTCGAGCACGAGGACCTCGGCGCCCGCCTCGACCGCAAGCCGGGCGCTCCGCAGTCGGTCCGGACCGACCCAGCAGGGCGCGACCGCGGCGAGCAGCAGCGGCTCGTCGCCGACCGTCGCCGCGTCGTGGAGGTTCGGATCGACCCGAACAGGCTCAACCCGCCGCGCCCCGCCGTAGCCGCGCGACAGGAAGGCGACGCGGCGCCCGTCGGCGATCAGCATCCGCGCCAGCGCCAGCGCCGTCGGCGTCTTGCCCGCGCCGCCCGCGACGAAATTGCCGACGCAGACGACCGGCGCGCCGACCCGCGCGCCGTGGCGACGCATCCGCCGCGCGGCGACGGCGCCATAGACCATCCCGACCGGCTGCGAGCAGGCGGGCGAGCGCCGTCGGCTTCCGGGAGGCCCAGAAGCCGGGCGCCCTCACCGCGCAGCGCCTGCGAGCGGCAGCATCGGCTGCAAGCGCCTTCATCGAGCGCTCGACCGCCCCCGACTGGCGCTCGACCGTGTCGCCGGCGGCGCGCGCCATCGCCCGGAGCCTCGCGCGCGTCGGCGAACAGCGCGATCAGCGTCTCGCCCAGCTGCTCCGGCTCGGCGATCTCGACGGCGCCGCCGGCAGCGTCGAGCGCCGCATAGGCGTCGGCGAAATTGCCGACCATCGGCCCGTGCAGGATGGCCGAGGCGAGCCGCGCCGGCTCGATCGGGTTCTGTCCGCCGCCGCCGGCGAAGGACTTGCCGACGAACACGACGCCTGCGAGCCGGTAGAAGAGGCCGAGCTCGCCGATCGTGTCGCAGATATAGACCGAGGTTCCGGGCCCCGGCCGCTCGCCACGGGAACGCAGGGCGCAGACGAGCCCCTCGGCCTCGATCTCGCGCAGGATCGCCTCGCCGCGCTCGGGATGGCGCGGCGCGATCAGGGTCAGCGCGTCGGGAAACACTTCGGCGAGCCGCTTGTGCGCCCGGGCGGCGATCCGCTCCTCGCCGGCGTGGGTCGAGGCGGCGATCCAGATCTGCCGGCCCGAGGCGAGGCCGGAGAGTTCGGCGAGCTCGCGCCGGTCGGCCGGCAGCGCCGGCGCGTCGTATTTGATGTCGCCGGCGATCAGCACGCGCGGCGCGCCGAGGGCGGCGAGCCGCTCGCCGTCGGCCTCGCTGCGCGCCAGGCACAGGTCGAACTGGGCGAGCAGCGCGCCGATGAAGCGCGGCGCCTTCCGCCAGCGGTTGAACGAGCGCTCGCTGATCCGTCCGTTGACCATCGCGAGCGGCATGCCGGCGCGCTTCGTCTCGACGATCATGTTCGGCCACAGCTCGGACTCGGCGACCAGCGCCGCGTCGGGGCGCCAGTGGAGAAGAAAGCGGCGCAGGAAGAACGGACTGTCGAGCGGGGCGTACTGATGCAGCGCGCCCGCCGGCAGGCGCCGGGCGAGCAGCGCGGCGGAGGTGACCGTGCCCGGTCGTCACCAGCGCCGTGGCCCCGGCGCGAGCGATGCGCTCGACGAACGGCAGGAGCGACACCGCTTCGCCGACGCTCGCGCCATGCAGCCAGACGAGCCGGCCCGGGCGGCCGGGCAAGACCCGCGCGGCCGCGCTTTTCAGCGATCCGATCGCCGTCCTCCTTGCCGCGTCTGAGCCGCAGCGCGAGAAACGGGACCGCGAGCGGCGTTCCGAGCGCGGTCAGCGCGCGGTAGACGTGCAGCGAAAGAGGCGTCGTCATGCCGTTCTCAGATGCGCGCCGGGATCGGTCGCGCCGACCATCGCGTAGGCGCGTTTGTGCGCCTCGTCGAGGCCCTGCTGCACGGCGAGGCGCGCCGCCTCCATCGCCGCGTCGTCGGCGTCGGCGGCACGCGCACGAGGTCTCCGGCGACCACCACGGCGCGGCTGAACGGCAGGCCGAGCGAGGCGCGATCCCAGGAGTTGAACTGGATGCGCCGGCTCGTCACCACCGCGGTCGGCACGATCGGCCGGCCGGAGAGCTTCGCCAGGGTGACGATGCCGAGGCCGCAGACGCGGGCGCGCTTGGGCACGTCGGCGGTCATCGCCACCGACGCGCCCGATTCGAGCTGGCGCATAAGCTGGCGCATCGCCGGGGCGCCGCCCTTGTAGTAGGCGCGGTCGGCCGGACCGCCCGAGCCGCGCACCGGCGTCACGCCGAGATACTCGAGCGCCGCCGCCTGGGCGCCGGCGTCCTCATGCCGCGAAATCAGCGCGGCGATCCGGTCGATCGCATCCGGCCAGGCGAACGACATCATCAGATGCTGGCCATGCCACATCGCGCAAATGATCGGCGTCTCGCGGGGCGATCGCCTTGTCGAGATCCTCCGGAACCGTGGTGAAGCGGCTGGTGATCTGCACGAAGCGCAGATATTTCGCCAGCAGGAACCCGATGGTTTCCTGCCAGAACGGCGACCGTCCTATGCGTCTGGCCATTGCGCTGCTCAGGCGGTCCTCGTCGGCGGAGCGAGATCCGGCTCGATCAGGCGATGCAGGTGGACGATGAAGTAGCGCGTCTGGGCGCTGTCGACCGTCTGCTGCGCCTTGGCGCGCCACGCCCGCTCGGCGCTGGCGTAATCGGGAAAGAGGCCGACGATGTCGACCTTGGACACGTCCCGGAACTCGTGGGTTTCGAGGGACTTCAGTTCGCCGCCGAGCACGAGGTGCAGGAGCTGCGGCTTGTCTTCGTCGGGCGCTTTCGATTTGGCGGTGGTCATGGTCGGTTGTCCTCGGAATTCCTGGCGCGGGGACTGCGTCGCGCGGCTTTGCCCTCGCGCGGGCCAAAACGCAAGCCACTGGAGCGTGAAAGCCGGGTTTCCCCCGCCCTCACGCGCCGGTTGCGGCGCGGAAGGCCTCGAGCAATTGCGGCGCCAGCGCATCCGGCGCCCCGAGCAGCGACGCCGCGGCGAGTGCGCGGCTGGTTGTATCGCAGCCGCTCTCCGGCCGCCTCGACCAGCCGCCCGCCGCCTCCTCGAGCACGAGGTCGGCCGCGGCGATGTCCCAATCGTGCGAATTCGCGCCAGCGACGGCGAAATCGAACGCGCCGCTGGCCGCCATGCACATGCGGTAGGCGAGCGACGGCACGAAAGGCCGGATGTCCATGATCACGCCGAGCTCGCGCGCCCATGGCGTTGAGGAGGGGTTTCGGGCCGGCGACCGTGTATCCCGGTCCCTCGCCGCGGGTCGCGATCGCGAGCGGCTTGCCGTTCAATTGTGCGCCCGCGCCGCGCGCGGCGGCGTAAGTCTGCTCGAGCGCCGGCGCGTGAACGACTCCGGCGATCGGCCGCCCGTCGACGATCAGCGCCGCCGAGACCGTCCAGCGCGGATCGCCGCCGACGAAGGCGCGCGTGCCGTCGATCGGATCGACGATGATCAGCGCGCGGCGGTCGAGCCGCGCCGCGTTGTCGGCCGTCTCCTCGGAGAGCCAGCCGGCCTCCGGAAAGGCTTCGCCGAGCCGGCGTTTGAGGAACGCGTCGGCGGCAAGGTCGGCCTCCGTCACCGGCGAGCCGCCGGGCTTCGATTTCACTGCCGCCGATGTCTTTTCGCCGGGACGAAAGTAGGCGAGCGCGATCTCGCCGGCCTCGCGCGCGGCGGCGGCCAGGAGCTCAAGCGCGGCCAGCGCATCCCGGTTCGGGTCGACGATCAAGGGCTTTGTCCAATTGGCGCGGAGAATGCGCCGCTGGCTTTAGCGGTCCCGGTCGGCGCGCGCAATCGTCATGAGCCGGCGCAATTGGGCGCCCCGCCTTTATCGTCCCGAACAAGGGGCGAGAAGATCGCCGCCGCCTCGTCTCGGCCCCCGATCCGTGCTTGACTGCCTGGGAGATTTTACGGAGCAACCGCCATGGAATGGGGTCGCGACCAGAAATTCGGCGTCGCCGCGCGCGAGGAGACGGCGAAGCTGACGGGGCGTCAGATCCTGCAGGCGATGATCGACGGGCGCCTGCCCGCCCCGCCGATCAGCCGGATCCTGTCGTTCAGGCCGGTCGAGGTCGGCGACGGGTTCGCCGTCTTCGAGGGCGAACCGGGACCGGACCTGCTCAACCCGCTCGGCAGCGTCCACGGCGGCTGGACGCTCGCGCTGATCGAGAGCGCGACGGCCGCCGCGGTCCATTCGACCCTTCCGGCCGGGCGGAGCTTCGCGACCGATCGAGACCAAGGGCAATTTCACCCGGCTCATCGTCCCCGAGACCGGCCGCGTCCGGGTCGAAGGCCGCGTCATCAACGCCGGCCGGACGATCGTCTCGGCCGAGGCCAGGATCGTCGACGGCCGCGGACGGCTGATGGCCCACGGGACCTCGACGGTGATGGTTTTTCGGGACATTCGCGATTGAGCCGAGCGCCGCCTCGCCTCACTTCCGGTTAAGCCACGGCTTCAGCCAGCGGGCGAGGCGCGGCATGACGACATAGCTCATGGTGAAGGCGATGAGGCCGGTCAGCGCCGCGGTGCGGACAAGGAAGGGCAGGAAGCCGAGCAGCGGGCCGAGGAACCAGAGGAACAGGCTCGCCGTCGGGAAGATGCCGAGCCAGGTCGCCAGCGTCATGCGCCAGCGCGGCGGGTGGATGCTCGCCGGCACGACCTCGGGCGCAAACCAGGCCTCGAGCCCGGTGATGACCCGATAGGCGGGCGAACCCTCCGCCACCGTGTCGAGTCGGTTGAGCCAGTCGCCGTGCGCGTCCGACTGGTCCCAGCGCCGAAGATCCGCCTCGGTCGTCGAACTTGGTGACGACCTGATACGCGCCCCCTTCGTTCGCCGGCGGAATGACGTCGGCGCTGACAAAGCCCGGAAAGGCCTTCATGTCGCCGAACATGCCGCGCAGCAGCGCTTCGTAAGCGGCGCCGCAATGGGGCAGCGCCTTTCGGACGGCGACGCGGACGACGGGGGGCTTCTTGACGGCGGCGGACATGCTTTTCCCCTACTCCCCGGGCGCGTGCGCGGCTAGGCGACGCGCCGCCGCAGGAACCGCCTTCGTCTCAGATTTCGGCCGACGCGCGCCCGGTCTGGTCGGCCACGTTGGTTTCGTAGAGCGTCAGCGCGTGGGTCAACCCCTCGAAGCCAGCGGCCGGCAGCTTGAACAGGCCCAGGTACGGATCGCTCAGTTCCAGAATGAGGAAGGCCGCGCTGCCGATCGACACAGCGCCCAGCGCCGCCATGACCGCCGTCAGGGCGTTGATCGCCCCCATCAGACCATAGCCGAAGAACAACAGGCACGCCCATCCGACGACGACCGTGAGGAGCAGGTTGGGCACCGGGTTGACGAGGCTGCGGACCATGGTCAACTGGGTGTCGACGATCGTGCCGAACAGGTCCTTTGCAGCCGCCAGATGCTGGCGCTGCTCGTCGTTGGTCGGATGGAGCGAAGCGAACACGCCGCGCATCGGCAGCACTTCGGCCGGGATATCGGAAAAGGCGACGTGCCGGCGACCCCGCGCATCCTCGACCCAGAAGCGCCCCCGCGCGCGCCTGAGAATCTCGCGGATCTCGCGCCGTCCCGCGGCGGCCTCCGGGCCGTATCCCGCGAACGCGAGATCGAGCAGCACGGTCGCGCGACCGATGGTCTGAAGCTGGTCCTGCTGCGCGGTGAATTGGCCGTGCGCAGTCCAGATCAGGAGGCCGAGCACCAGCGCGAGAAGGGTCGCGTCGAGCCCGACCACCGAGCCGATCATTCCCTTGGACGCGGCGACATAAGCCTCCGGCAACAGCGACTGGAGGCCGAAGCCGAGAAGCGCGCCCGCGAACGTCACGAGCGATATGATCACAGCGCGATAAAAGAAAATCATCGTCATCCGTTTTCCTGCGCCGCCGGGCCGCCGACGCGGCGGCAAAGCGTCGTCAGCCTGCGCCTGCAAGCAGCGCGCTTGCGATCGCCGTCCATTCCTCGTCGAGCGAGGTCTTGCACACCGGCTTGCCGGCGCGGCGATACCAGTAGGCGGCGTTGCCGGCGTCGCCTTCCTTGCGATGCAGGTAGGCGTGCGCCCAGTCGCCGTCGCGGCCCTCGTCCGCCTGCGCCGCCTCGTGCGCGCCGTCCCAGTCGCCGTGAGCGTCGAGCCACAGCGCCTTCAGCGCGAGGCTGAGGCTTTCAGGCGGGGTTGGCGCGGCGACGGAAGCGCGAAAGGCGTCGAGGTCCATGGGTCTTCCCTATTCGGCCTCGCTCCAGGCGAGCCTCAGCGCAAACGCGCTCATCAAAGCGGCGAAGCCGTAATCGAACAGGCGGAGCGCGCGCGGGTTCGCCCTGGCCGCGGCGACGAAGCGGCCGGCGACCAGGATGACGACCGCGTTGACGATCGTTGTGATCGCGATGAAGCCGAAGCCGAGCGCGAACAGCTTTGCGCTCGCGTGGGCGTCGCTGGCGTCGATGAACTGCGGCAGGAAGGTGACGAAGAACAGCACGATCTTCGGATTGGTCAGATTGATCAGAAGGCCGCTGAGAAAGGCGCCGCGCAATCCGCCCCGGCCGGCCTCGCCCTTGAGCTTCAGCCCCGTCCCATGCCGAAGCGCGCCGAACGCCAGCCATAGGAGGTAGAGCGCGCCGGCGATCTTGACCGCCTGATAGGCCTCGGACGACGCGGCGAGCAGCGCGGAAAGGCCGAGCGCCGCGGCGAAGGTGTGGACCACGAGTTCGGCGTTGGCGCCCGCCTGCGCTGCGAACCCCTGCCCCCTGCCCCCTTGAAGCGTGCGCGACAGGAACAGCGCCATGTCGACGCCGGGGGTCGCCGCGAGCAGCAGGCAGGCGAGCAAATAGCCGCCCTCGAGCGAAGGACTGGAAAAGATCGGAAACATGGCCGGGACAGGGTGGCGCCGAAGGCGGCCAAGGTCAAAGCCGTGTGCTGGTTCAGCACATATGGGACGGCGCGGGATTGGATCCCGTCATTGTCTGCTTGGCAGAGCGGGGCGCGAAAGAGCTTTGAAGTCAAGGATGCGCGAATGCGCGCCGCCTCCGGCGGCGGCCCATAGGGCGTCGTCAGACGCCCGTCTTTCGACGGGCTATGCAGGCCGTCCTCGAGTTCAAAGCTCTTTCGCGCAGAATGGCCTCCAAGCAACCCATGACGGGCCTTGGCCCCTTCGGCCCGACCGCCCGTCTCATATGTGTCCGAACCCGGACAAGCCGCATAGCTGTCGGAAGGGCGGCCAGTCGCCGCATGAAGGCGCGACGAGACGCGCGCCTTCCGCCGCTCGACGCGCCTCTCAGTGGCCTTCGGGCCGATATTTGGGTCTCCGGTCGTCGACCCGCTTGGCCTTGGACAGAGCGCGTTCGAGCGTGTTCGGAGGAAGGATCTCCACCTCGAAATTGACGGCGGTGTCGTTCTTCAGCTTCGTGCGGACGCGCTCCTTGAGGTCGGCGACGAAATGGTCGATGTCGGGCGGCGTCAACGCGGGATCGCGCTCCACCAGCACCGTCGCGTGGTCCATCGCGCCCCTGCTTCTCGAGCACGATCTTGAACTCGACGCCGGTCCCGGGAACTTCCAGCAACGAACGCTGAACCTGACTCGGATAGACGTTCGCCCCGCGGATCAGCAGCATGTCGTCGAGGCGGCCGTAGACGCCCGCGGGAAGGCGGGGATAGGTGCGCCCGCAGGAACACGGCTCGTTGACCATGTGGGACTCGTCGCCGGCATAGAAGCGGATCATCGGCTGCGATTTGCGCTTCAGGTGGGTGTAGACGATCGCGCCGCTCTCGCCGTCCGGCAGCACGCGCGAGGGATCGTCCTTGGCGACGATCTCGGTCCACACTTCGTCCTGCATCACGTGCGGGCCCTGGGCCGCCTCGCATTCCGCGTTGGTCGCCCACGGCGTCATCTCCGACGTCGTCGCCATGTCGCGCACCTTGATGCCCCAGCCCTGTTCGAGCGCCTGCCGCGTCCCGGGGATCGACGAGCCGGGCTCGCCGATGAAGATCCCCAGGCGCAACGGCGACTTGACGGTGTCGTAGCCAAGCGAGCGGGCGGTTTCGAGCATATGCAGCGCATAGGTCGGCGTGGTGATCGAGCACCGTCGCGCCGATGCGATGCATCAGATCGAGCTGCCGTTCGGTCTCGCCCGCGCCGAGCGGAAACGCGGTGGCGCCCAGGCGCTCGACGCCGAGCAGCGCCCCCCATCCGCCCATGAACAGGCTGAAAACGGTGGCGAGTTGCACGACGTCGCCGGGGCGCACGCCGCAGGTATAGAGGCCCTGCGCCATGACGTCGGCGACGTAGTCCCAGTCGGCCCTCGAGAAGGCGTAGAGGGTCGGCTTTCCGCTGGTGCCGGACGAGCCGTGCACGCGGATGATGTCGACAGGCTCACAGCCGAGATACCGCCGAACGGCCCATGCGCCGTCTGATCGTCGCGCAGCATGGGCTTGGTGATGATGGGCACGCGCTTGGCGAAATCGTCGAGGGTCTTCACCTGCTCCGGCTTGAAGCCGTGCTTGTCGTAATGGGCGCGATAGAAGGGCAGCCGCTCGTAGACGTCATGCAATTGCCGCTGCAAGTTCGCCAGCACTTCCGCTTCGCGCTCGGCGCGCGAGCGCGTTTCTTTGCTGCGGTCCCAATAGGCGCCGTCCGCCATGATGCTCCTCCCTCTCGACCGTCCCTGTCTGGCGTACCTTCTAGACAATCTTTGCGGTCTCGGCGACTTCCGCCTCGGCTCGCCTCCAATCGGGTCTCGAGGACGGCGCCTCCGATCAAGCGGGCGTGACCGAGGAATTCGCCGACGACCGCGCCCGAGGCGTCGGTGACGCTGACGTCGTAGAGCCCCACGCGTCCGGCCTTCGTGCGCTCGACAGCCCGCGCAAGGAGCCGATCGCCGAGCCGGCCGGGCCGCGAGGTAGATCATCGAGCAGTGATGGGCGACCGACCGTTGGTTGTGACTGTTGCAGGCGCAGGATAGCGCGGTGTCCGCGAGCGTGTAGAGGACGCCCGCCATGGCATGTGCCGAAGCCGTTGAGCATGTCCTCGCGCGACCGTCATTTCGAGCACGGCGCGCCCGGCGCCGGCGGAGACGAGGGCGATGCCGAGGCGGCGGCTGACCCGGTCGCCCTCCAGCATTCTCGCGCGCGCAGGCGGCCCCGATCGCGTCGGCGCCGTCATCCTCCTGAGGCATCGCGTTCCATCCGCGTTCCAATCCGACGCGACCTCGTGAGCGGCAATCGGAATCGCTTGATTATGCACGTCTCGACGTGCTAAACAATCGTTTAGTTAGCTTGCGAGGAGGACCGGGCGCTTGGCGGCGACCGAAGCAAAACGGCAATCCAATCGCTGGCCGGCGCTTCTGGACGCGGCGGCGGCGAGGTTCGCCGAGCAGGGCTATCACGCCACCACCATCCGCGAACTCGCCGCCGCGACGGACATGACGCCGGGCGCCATCTATTTCCACGTCCTCAACAAGCAGGCGCTTGCTGCTGGCGGTTTACGAGGAGGGCGTCCAACGCATCGTCGATCGCGTCGAGCGGGCGACCGATCGAAGCCGTGACCCGTGGGAGCGGCTCGCCTCGGCTGTCGAAGCGCATCTCGAAGCGATCCTCGACGCCAGCGCCTATGCTCGCGTCGTCATCCGCATCCTGCCGGACGACGTCCCGGAGATCGCCGGCGAGCTCACGCGCCTGCGCGACCGCTACGAACAGCGGTTTCGCGCGCTGATCGCGCAGGTGAACTTGCCAGAGAACGTCGACGCCGAAGCTCGCCCGGCTGTTTCTGCTCGGCGCGCTCAACTGGACGCCGGTCTGGTATCGGCCGGGCGGGGACGTCCATTCGCGAACATCGCTCGCGAGCTGCTGGCCCCTCTGCGCGCGCTCGCCGAGGGAGCAGGCGTGATGAGCCGACGACGCGCCTCGACCCGCCCGCCCGCGTGCTCGTCACCAAGATCGGTCTCGACGGCCATGATCGCGGCAGCCGGATCGTGGCGGCCTTCCTGCGCGACGCCGGCATGGACGTCATCTACACGCCGCCCTGGCAATCGATCCCCGCCGTCGTCAAGCTGGCGATGGAAGAGGACGTCGATGCGATCGGCGTCAGTTCGCTCGCCACCGATCACCTGATCGTGCCGCAACTCGTCCAGGCGCTGCGCGCGGCCGGTCTCGGCCACGTCGGCGTGGTCGTCGGCGGCATCGTGCCCGACGACGAACGCGCGGCGCTGGCGGCGTCGGGCGTCAGCGCGATGTTCGGCCCCGGCGCCTCGCGCGACGAGATCGTCGACCATGTCGCCGCGCTCGCCGCGCAAGTCGCGCAGCGTCGCGCGACGCCGAACTGTGGGAGTGGACATCATGACCAAGGAAGCCGTTCAACTTCCCCTGCCCGGCTTCGATCAGGCGTTCGGCCAATGGCGCGCCGATTACGCGAGTCAAATCGACGCGGATCGGAAGGTCGATCAATCGCTCCGGCATCGAGGTCCGGCCGCTCTACACGCCTCGCGACTGGGACGGCTCCGCCTACGAGACGGATCTCGGCTTTCCGGGCCAGTATCCATTCACCCGCGGGATCTACCCGACCATGCATCGCGGGCGCACCTGGACGCAGCGCCAGTTGATCGGACTGGGCGCGCCGGAGGACTATAACGCGCGCGTGCGCCAGCTTCTCGCCGCCGGCGCGACCGCGATCAGTTTCCTGCCGTGCAACTCGGGATTCCGCGGCGTCGATTGCGACGAGGTGGACCCTGCCCTGCTCGGCACCTGCGGCACGGTATCGAATACCGTCGACGATATGGACGTCGCCCTGGCCGGGGTGCCGCTCGGACGAGATTTCGACGGCGATGAACGATCCCTCGCCCTTCACGCTGCTCGCTTTCACGCTGGGCGTCGCCACGTCGCCGCGGCGTCCCGTGGACGGCAGTCTCCGGCACATCCAACCAAAGCGATTATCTTTCGCATTTCATCGCCAACCATATGTTCTACCGCCTGTCGCTTCCGGGCTCGCGGCGGGTGCTGACCGATCACGTCGCGTTTTGCCTTGAGCGCGTGCCGAACTGGAATCCCATTTCGGTGGTCGGCCAGCACATGCAGCAGGCGGGAGCGACCCCTGCCGAGACGGTCGGCTTCACCTTCTCCACCGCGCTGCAATACGCCGGAGGACTGCGTCGCGCGCGGCATCGACATCGACGTCCTGCTGCGCCGCTTCACCTTCTTCTTCGACATTTCGATGAGCTTCTTCGAGGAGATCGCAAAGTTTCGCGCCGCGCGGCGAATATGGGCGCGCCTCGCCCGCGAACGCCTCGGCGCGAAGAACCCGAATTCCTGGCGCTTCAAGTTCCACGGCCAGACCTCCGGGGTCGATCTGACGCGGCAGCAGCCGCTGAACAACATTGCCCGCGTAGCGGTCCAGGCGACGGCGGGGATCCTGAGCGGTCTCCAGTCGATGCATACCGACGCCTATGACGAAGCGGTGGCGACGCCGACGGAAGAGACCGCGCGGATTGCGGTCGCCACGCAGAACATCCTGCGCGAGGAGGCGCATCTTTGCGACGTCATCGACCCGCTGGCCGGCTCCTACTACGTCGAGACGCTGACGGACCAGATGGAAGCCGAGATCCTTGCGGTGATCGCCAGGATCGACGCGGCCGGCGGAATGTACGCGGCGGCTGAGAGCGGGCTCGTCCAGACCATGATCGGCCATTCCGCGCTCAAATATCAGGAACGCATCGAACGCGGCGAGGAGAAGGTCGTCGGCGTCAATTGCTACGAGCTGGACGAGGCGGAAACGGCGGTGAGGCCGACCGAGCGGCCCGATCCCGAACGCATGAAGGCGCATGTCGAGCGCTTCAAGGCGTTCAAGGCGAGCCGCAACCCCGGCGAGATCGACAAGGCGCTCTCGGCGCTTGCGCGCGCCGCCCACGACGAGAACGACAATATCTTCGCCAGGGTCGTCGAAGCGGCGGAGCGCGGCGTGACCCATGGAGAGATCGTCGGCCTCCTGCGCAAAGAGCTGGGATTTGGACGCCCCCTCATCGTCGCTTGAACGCAACCCCGCTTTCGCGACGCTGCTCGACCGTCTGCGGCGTGGCGAGCCGGCCGCGCTTGCGCGATGCCTGACGCTCGTCGAACAGGGAGGCGCGCTCGCCGACACGATTTCCCGGGCGATTTATCCGGCGACCGGGCGGTCCGCCGTCGTCGGCTTCAGCGGCCCCCCGGGCGCGGGCAAATCGACGCTCATCGACGCCTACGTAACCCATCTGCGCGCGGCCGGACGCACCGTCGCCATCGCCGCCGTCGATCCTTCGAGCCCGATTTCCGGGGGGACCGTGCTTGGCGACCGCGTCCGCATGCAGCGGCATACGGAAGACCCCGGCGTCTTCATCCGCTCGATCGCCTCGCGCGGTCATCTCGGCGGTCTTTCGGAAAGCATCCACCTCGTCGTGGATCTGATGGACGCTTCCGGTCGCGACGTGATCGTCATCGAAACCGTGGGCGCCGGACAGTCCGAGGGGGAAATCGCCGAAGTGGCGGACGTCTGCGTCGTCGTCAACGCGCCGGGTCTCGGCGACGACGTGCAGGCCATCAAGTCGGGCATCCTCGAAATCGCCGACATCCTGGTGGTCAACAAGGCCGACCTCCCGCTCGCGAGTCGGACGGTCGACCAGTTGCGCGCCATGCTGAAGCTGCGGGTCGAAAATAGCGATGTGGCCGTCGTCGAGACGATCGCGACCAGCGGCGCCGGAGTTTCTGAACTCGCCGCTGCGATCGACGCTGGCGCCGCACGCACGCCGTCCCAGAAGCGAGCCAACCGCCTGCGCCGTGTGCGCCGGCTTGTCGCGCAATCCGCTGGCCGTCAGATCCGGGACCGGGTTCTCGCGCTCAACGACGCCGGGACCGACGCGATATTGCAGGCGGCGCTGCGCGGAGAGGTCGGCATTGCCGAGGCCGCCAGTCGCGTGTTGCGCAACATCCCGTGAGAGCCGTCAGAACCGGAGGCCGGAGCGGAGGATCAGCATCGCGTAGAAATAAAGCTCCGCGTCGAGGGCGCGCTTGATGTTCTCGGCCTTGCGGAAACCGTGCTGCTCGCCGTCGAACAGAAAATACCCGACCGAAAGTCCGCGTTTCTTCAGCGCGGCGACCATGAGTTCGGTCTGGCTTCGGCGGGACGACGCGATCCTCCGCGCCCTGGAAGAAGATCACCGGCGCCGAGAGACGATCGACGTGGTTGATCGGTGAGCGTTCGGCATAGGTGTCCTGGTCCTGCGGATAGGGACCGATCAGCCAGTCGAGATAACGGGACTCGAATTTGTGCGTGTCGCGGGCGAGCGCCTCGAGGTCGCTGACGCCGTAATAGCTCGCGCCCCCGCTGAACACCTTGTCGTCCTTCGGGCGTCAGCGCGCAGAGCGTGGTAAAGCCGCCGGCGCTGCCGCCGCTGATCATCAGGCGCTCGGGGTCGGCGTTCCGGTTGTCGATCAGCCAGCGCGCGCCGGCCGACGCAATCCTCGACGTCGACGAGGCCCCACTGTCTTTCGAGCCGCAGCCGGTACGGGCGGCCGTAGCCGGTGCTGCCGCGATAGTTCACGTCGAGCACCCCGATCCCGCGGCTCGTCCAGTATTGCGTCGAAAGCGAGAGCGTGCTCGAGGCGGCCGAGGTCGGGCCGCCGTGGCTCTTCACCAGCACCGGCGCCTTCTCGTCCGCCGGCGCGGCGAAGTCGGGCGAAAAAGGCGGATAGTAGAACGCATGGGCCGTCTCCCCGCCGCCGGTCGGGAAAGCGATCGGCTCGGGGGTCGAGACGAACCGGCGCAGGTCCTCGCCGAGAGCGAAGGCGCGACGCAGGACGCGGTGCGTTCCCGTTATTCGAGGTCGAGGTCGACGAGCGCGGGGGCTTCGGAAGGCGACCCGCCGATGAACGCGACACGGCCCCGGGACTGCGCGGAGCTGCGCGATGTCGGTGAATTCGGTCGGAATGACGTCGAGGCGCCTGGACCGCGTATCGATCGCGGCGAGCGTCCAGACGCCGTCGCGGACGAAGCAGGCAATCAGGCGATCAGCGGATTCGAAGGCGTAGGTCGACATGCCGAACTGCCATTGCGGCCGCCCGAATTCGGCGTCCATCGCCGCCAGCGGCTCGATCGCGCCGTCGCGCTCGCGATAGAGATTCCACCAGCCCGAGCGCTCGGTCCGACACGAAAATAGAGGTCCCCGTCCGGCGACCATTCCGGCTGGAACACCAACTCGTCCGGTCCGCCCGCGACCCGGCGCGCGTCGCCGATCGCCCCATCGGGGAGGACGTCCCCGACCCAGGCCTCCGTCGCGACCCACGGCATGTCGGGATGGCGCCAGCGTCAGCCACGACAGGCGGTTTCCGTCGGGGCTGAGGCGCGGCGTCGCGTAGAAGTCGTTCCCCGAGACGAGAACTCGTGGCGCGGTCGCGCCGGAGAGGTCGACGCCGACGAGCGTGTTGATCGCCTCCCCGGTCCCGCGTGTGATCCTCCCGGACGCAAACCATGCGCCCGCGTCGCCGGTCGATGACCCCGTCCGCGTAGCGCAGCGCATCCGCGGCCGCGCCGGTCGAAGCCGTCGTGATCGGGGGTCGGCGGCTGGCCTTTGTCCTGGCGATAGAGCCGCTGATCGCGATTGTTCGAGAAACAGACGACGCCGTCGCCGACGGCGAACGAGCCGCCGCCGTATTCGTGGGCGCGCGTGCGAACGCTGAAGGCGTCGGCGTCGTCGGGCGTCACGCGTTCCGGCTCGCCGTCGGCGCCGACCCGGTAGACGAAAGTCCGTCCCTGCTTCTGCGGCTGGGTCTCGCTCCAATAGATGGCGTCGCCGTCGAGCGCGACCTGCTCGAGACGGATCGAGTCGGCGACGACGAGGTCGGAGGTTATCGGAGACATCCAAAAGCCGTAGGGGCTGGAGGCCATGCTTTTCGTCCTGTCCTGGAGTCTTGCCGGAAACCTGCACAAGGCCGCGCCGCGCGCAAACGAGCCGAGTCGATTGCGCCACGGCGAACGTCTGTCCGATTGGCCCCGTCAGGTCAGCCCCGCCTCCTTCAGCGCCGACCGAATCGCGGCGACGCCCTTCTTGGCGTAGGGAAGGGCCGGGGCCTTCTTCGGGTCCTGTTCGGCCTCGAGCACGACCCAGCCGGAATAGCCCTTGAGCGCCTGGAACACCTCGACGTAATCGATCACCCCGTCGCCTGGCACGGTGTAGACGCCGAGATCCTTGCCCATGCCGAGGATCGAGTCGAGGAAGCTCCAGTCGCCCGCGTTCGATTGACGGAGCTGGGCCTCGCGCACGTCCTTGCAGTGCACGTGGCCGATGCGCTCCCGATAGGCGCTCGCCAGCGCCGCCGGGTCGGAGCCGCCCCACCGGGCGTGCCCGGTGTCGAGCAGCAGGCGCACCGGCGGCTTGGTGTGGGCCATGAAGGCGTCGATGTCGCGCTCCGACTGGACGACGGTGCCCATGTGGTGATGGTAGCAGAGCCTGAGCCCCTCGTCGGCGAGGCGTTCGGCGAACTCTGTCATCTTCGCTCCGAAGCCGACCCAGTCGCCCTTGCCGAGCCTCGGGCGCTCCGACAACGGACGCGAACGATCGCCGTGGATGCAGTTCGACGTTTCGGCGACGATGACGACCTCGGCGCCCGCGCCCTTCGTCATGGCGATATGGGCCCGCGCCGCCTCCAATTCCTCGCGGGCGGAACGCTTGAGCAGTTCGGTCGAATACCAGCCGCCGACGAATGTCATTCCGAATTCCGCCAGCTTGTCCTTCAGCGCAAGCCCGTCCGACGGCAGCTTGTGGCCCTTTTCCATGCCGACAACGCCCGCTTCCCGGGCCTCGGCAAGGCAGGTTTCCAGCGGCGTGTCGCCGCCGATCTCCTGCAGGTCGTCGTTCGTCCAGCCGATTGGGTTCGCCCCGATGCGTATGCTCATGTTTCCTCTCCATTGCGCTGACCGCCAGCGCGCCTTTATGTTTCCGCTCGCCCGCGTCCGGCTTGGCGCTCACGGACAGTCCGCCATCGGAACGATCCGCCGCCACAAGAATTCCGTCTAAGGCGTGAGCATACCGCTCCTGCGATCAAGACTTTTCGCCGCCTCGCGGCGACGATGAAGCCGCCGCGACCCTACCCTTTGCCGGACAACGCCTCCCGACCCGGGCCTTCCCGGCTGAAGGCGAGCGACCGATGGGCCTCGATTACCAGATCGAGATCGAACCGTCCGCGCTTCAAGTCATGGCCGGCGCCTTCGACGACCAGCAGGACGTGCGGAGCGGCGATCGCGCGCAAATTGTCCTCCATTTCCGAAATCGATCCGAACGGGTCCCTGGCTCCCTGGACGAAGAGCGCCCGGGTGCGAAGCGCGGCGAAATGGGCCGTCCGCAGTTCCGTGGGCTTCCCCGGCGGATGCAGCGGGTAGGAGAAGAGCGCCAGCGCGTCGGCGAGTTGCGGCTCGCCGGCCGCGAGGATGCTTGCCTGCCGGCCGCCGTAGGACACGCCGGAGAGCGTGATCGCGCCGCCGACGATTTGCTTGAGCGCAGCAACCGCGGACTGGAGGCCGGCGCGATCCCTGGCTGCGTCCGCCGGCCCGGGTGGACCTGTGGGTCTTCTCCGCCGGAAGGGAAGATCGCAGCGCAGGACGGTCACGCCTGCGGCTTGAAAGGCTTCCGACACCGCGATCAGGAGCGGCGTTCGGCAATTTCCGCCGGCGCCGTGCGTCAGCACCATTCCGTCGCCGCGGCCGCCGGCCGCCTTGTGCAGGTAGCCGCGCACGGTCTCGGTCTCGAAAGGCTCGGCGGGCGGCGGCGATGGCGGCGTGGATCCTGTCGGCACTGTTGCGCCCCTTTGACACGCTCTCGATCGGCAATCTTAGCCTCGCCGGGGAGCCTCCGTCATCACACGCGGACATCTTTTCCCCGTCCGGCTCAGACCGAGTCACTCGCAGATTCGGTAGTTCGGCGTCGCGCCGTGAACGGCGGAGTCGAAATGCAGGTGATCTGCGTGAGCCGCGTTCGTTCCGGGACCGAGAACGGTGGTGAAATAGCCGCAGGCCGTCATCCGCAACGCGTGGACGAGATCGCGCGCAAGGGGGAGATCGGACCCTTCCTCCTTCACGCGGATGCGGCGATCGTCGGCCAGGATAAACGACATGACATCGACCGCGTCGCCTTTGGCGTGCTCGCTCGGGACGACTCCCGGCTTGTCGTAACGCGCCCTGCAGGCGAAGGCGGACCCGATCTCGATCCCGGTCAATTTCTTGCCGGTGTAGGCGAGGGTCAGCGGCGCGGCGACGTCGCGCACCCAGCCGCTGAACTGGCGGCCGAAACTGCACAGCATGGCGGGCTTGCCGGAAAGCGCCACGTCCCCGAAGGGCGTCGTGACCGCGGAGAGCCTGACCGCGCCCGTGAGTTCGCACCCCTCCTGCTTGACCGCGTTGGTCGGCTCAAAGACGACTTTTCTCGACGTCAGGTCGGAGACGCATTGAGCATAATCGGGTTCGCTCATCGCGCTCACCGAATTCGGCGTCGTTGAAGCCTTGGCGTTTGCGACAGGGCCGTTCCGCGCCGGCGCAGCGGTGTCTGCGGCGCGTAGACCCGAAGTCGAAGCCGCGAGCGCGATCGTGACGATCCATTCCGGTGCGGGCGAAAGCGACGGCATATCCGCCCCCTGCTCTGGCAAAGCCGTCTATGGGGCCAGCGGCTTCAATTCTGGCCGCTGCTTCCCACCGACCGGGGTGGAGAGGGGTTCAACGGGCGTGTCCTGGTCCTCGAAACGCACCACGGTTCCGGGGCGCGCCAGGGCGGCCAACTCGGTCGCGTCCCAGTTGGTCAGGCGGATGCAGCCATGGGATTGGGTCTTGCCGATATCCTCGGGCGCGGGCGTGCCATGAATGCCGTAGGACGGAGCGGTAAGGTCGATCCAGACCAGACCGACGGGATTATTGGGCCCAGGCTGCACCGTCAGCTTGCGCCTGGTCCGCACCCCCTTCCACGCAAACTTCGGATCGTAGTGATACACGGGGTTCCAGGCGACGCCCTTCACCCGGAATTCACCGCTCGGCGCGGGCTTTTCCGGGCTTCCCATCGTGCCCGGATAGAACGCCAGGAACTTGCCGTCCGCGTCGTAGGCGCGCACGCTGCCCGCGGGCTTGTCCACCACGATGGTCGCCGCGGCCGCCCCCTTGTCATCCGTTGGCGGGACCACTTCCACGGCGTGTCGCCCCGGACGCAGGTTCATCTCCGGAACGTCGGCGACCACGAGCGCCTGGCCGGCCCGGCCGAAATCAGCGCGCGGGTTCAGGGTCCGCAACAGGTCCTCCGACATGTGGTGCTTTTCCGCCAGCTCCGCCAACGGGGCGGTGTAGGAAAGGCCGGGGAGCCGCGCCATCCCTTCGAGGCTCGCCGGAATCGCCTTGGTGAAGGGTCCGGCGACGTCGTCGGCGGAGATCGTGTAGTTCTTCAGAGCCCGTCCCGGCTCGTTTGCTAACAGGGCGCTCCAGGTTCCGGGGTCCAGCTTTCCGGTGTTCGGGAGCCCGTTGACCTCCTGGAACGCGCGCAGCGCGATTCGGAAATTGTCGCCGTCGCGGCCGTCGATTTCGCCGGGGGAAAAGTGGCTCCGATCGAGCAGCGCCTCGGCCCTGGCGACAAGCGAGGGGTCGGTATCGTCCAGGCCCCGCGGCGCGGCGGCCTCGATCGACTCCGAAGTGATCGGACCAGCCGGGGGAGCCCCGCCGGGAGCGGCCGCGGCGGAATGAGCGGCGAGGCCGAGGACGAAGACGGAGGCGATGGGGCGCAGCATTTCCTAACAACCGCCCGTAGGTCGTCTGGTTCCCGGTACGCGCGATGCAATTCCTGTTCGGGTTTGGTCTTGCGGCGCGGCGCCAAAGGGCGGCCGCGCCGGCAGGCGTCCCCGTGCGACGGCGACTTAGATCGTCCCGTCGCGCTGCATCAGCCGGAGCACCGCGCTCAGCGTCGCCTTGAGCGAGGCCATGACGATGTTCGGGTCCATGCCGACGCCGTGCAGCGCGCGGTCGTCGACGTCGTGGATCTCGACATAGCTCGCGGCGGTGGCGTTGGCCCCGCGGCCGACCGCGTGCTCGGAATAGTCGATGAACGAGAACTCGACCCCGAACGCCTTCTTCAGCGCGTCGACGAAGGCGTCGATCGGGCCGTTGCCCTCGCCCTCGATGGTCAGGGTCGTTCCGTCGGCCTTGCGCAAGGTGGCGACGAGTTCGCGGTTGTCGGGGCTGGTCGGGACCGTCTGCTGCTTGACGAGCGTCATCGGCGCGTCGTCGAGCAGGAAGGACTTGCGGAACAGCGACCACAATTCGGGCGAGGTCAGCTCCTTGCCTTCGGAGTCCATCAGCTCCTGGGCGATCTTGGAGAACTCGACCTGGAGCGTGCGCGGCAGGTCGAGGCCGTGGTCGGCCTTGAGGATATAGGCCATGCCGCCCTTGCCCGACTGGCTGTTGATGCGGATGACCGCCTCGTAGTCGCGCCCGACGTCCTTCGGGTCGATCGGCAGGTAGGGCACGAGGAACAGCGGATCGTTGCGCTTGGCCTGCGCCTCGAAGCCCTTCTTGATCGCGTCCTGATGCGAGCCGGAGAAGGCGGTGTAGACGAGTTCGCCGACGTAAGGGTGGCGCTGGTGCACCGGCAGCTGGTTGCAGTACTCGACGATCTCCTTGACCCGGTTCACGTCGTGCAGGTCGAGCGCCGGGTCGACCCCTTGCGTGAACAGGTTCAGCGCCATGGTGACGATGTCGACGTTGCCGGTGCGCTCGCCGTTGCCGAACAGCGTCCCTTCGACGCGGTCGGCGCCGGCCATCAGCGCCAGCTCCGCCGCCGCCACCGCCGTGCCGCGGTCGTTGTGCGGGTGGACGGAGAGGAGCACGCGTGTCGCGGTCCGAGATGTGGCGGCCGAACCACTCGAACTGGTCGGCGTAGGTGTTCGGCGTCGCCATCTCGACGGTCGCCGGCAGGTTGAGGATCAGCCTGTTGCTCGCGCGTCGGCCGGATCACGTCCTTGACCGCCTCGCAGATGTCGAGCGCGAACTCGAGCTCGGTGCCGGTGAAGCTCTCGGGCGAATACTCGAACTGGAAGTCCGTCTCCGGATTGGTCTGCGGCCAGCGCCTTGACCTGCTTCGCGGCGGCGACCGCGATCTCGGTCACGCCCTTGCGCGTCGGTGCGGAAGACGACCTCGCGCTGCAGGGTCGAGGTCGAGTTGTAGAAGTGGACGATGACCTTCTTCGCCCCCTTCACCGCCTCGAAGGTGCGCTCGATCAGCTCCGGCCGGCACTGGGTCAGCACCTGGATCGCGACGCCGTCGGGGATCGCGCCCTCCTCGATGATCGAGCGGACGAAATCGAAGTCGGTCTGCGAGGCCGAGGGAAAGGCGACCTCGATCTCCTTGAAGCCCATCTCGGCGAGCAGGCGGAACATGCGGTTCTTGCGCTCGACGCCCATCGGCTCGATCAGCGCCTGGTTGCCGTCGCGCAGATCGACCGAGCACCAGATCGGCGCCTTGTCGATGACGCGCGAGGGCCACTGGCGATCGGGCAGGACGATCGGCTGGTAGGCGCGATATTTGGAAGTGTTCATGGCTGTCATGACGAACCCTGGAAGCGTTGCTGCGGCTCGGCTGAACGGCGCCGGCCGCAATTGACCCGTTGAATTTTGAAATTTGCAGCGAAGAAGCGCGTCCCGGCGCTTATCAGAGCGCCGGGCGAATAAGTTGCAGGGTCGTCGGCTGCGTTCGCATGCGCCGCTATCAATCAGAGACGGGCGAAAAAATCAACCCGTTTTGCGCCGGTAGGGCCTGACCGGGCCCACCTCATATGGACCTAGCGGAGGGCGACGCGGGCGCCGGAGCCGGCCCACCCTTCCAATGCACGGCGAGCCAGACGGTCGGCGGGACGGCGAGCGTCCATTCGACGCGATGGCGCACATGCGCCGGCAGTTCGACATAATCGCCCGGACCCAGCGTGCGCGGCCCCGCCTCGCCCTCGATCAGGACGACCGCCGAGCCGGCGAGCAGGATCACCCATTCGGCCCAGTCCTGATCGCACCAGTCGCCCGGCGGGGTCGCCTGTCCGGTCGAGACGATTCGCTCGACGATCGCGCCCGGGCCCTCAGCTAGCGTCAAGAATTGCTCGTCGGCGAGGCCGCCCGGGACATTTGCGCCGCCCGGGACATTTGCAAAGAGGTTGCCGCTCCTGACCATCGCGCGGGTCCGTCTCGTCTACCCCGTCCCGCTCGGGACCAGATCGCGCCCTCCGGGTCTCTTTGCCTCAACTCGTTTTCGCTTTTCGAACGCCCTCCGGCCCGCCTCGGCTTCTCGGCGGGCCTCACGCCTGCGTCTGGAACCCCGCCTGCTCGATCCGGATCACGCTTTCGACCGTGTCCTCCCCCATGCCGTGGGCGGCGCTGACGAAGCCGCCGTCGCGGGCGTCGAAGCCGACCGCGACGCGGACATAGCGCGCATCGGCGCAGATGCAGGCGGTCGGGTCGAAGGCGACCCAGCCGAGCCGCGGCACATGCGCCTCGGCCCAGCAGTGCGCGCCCGGGCTCGCCGCTCCTCGCCCTCCTCGTCCGCCGCGCGGTAGCCGTTGACGAAGCGCGCCGGCGCGTCGAGGAAGCGCGCGCAGGCGATGAAGATGTGGGCGAAGTCGCGCGCCCGTCCGCGCCGGAGCGCGAAGGCTTCCGCCGCCGAGTTCGGGATCGTCGGTCTGGAACGGGTCGAAGGTCATGATCCCGGTGCAGCGCGCTCATCAGCCGGTGCATGGCGTCGAGCGGATCGCTCGGCGCCCGCCGTCGCCTCGGCCGCGAAGGCGCGCAGCGCGCCGTTGACTGTGCGCGAGCGGGCTGTCGCGCAGATACATCTCCGCCGGCAGCCGCTCGACCGTGCCGCGCACGACGCCGGCGGCGTCGCTCGTCTCGATCTCGCCGCTCGCCGTCACCGTCAGGCGCTCGATCGGCTCGCCGTGATGCGAGAACGTGCTCGACGACGTTGCCGTGCGCGTCCTCCGACGGTTTGAGCGCGCTGTCGATGTCGAGGGCGATCCGCCAGCGCAGCACGTACTGGCTGTCGAAGCCGTGCGGCGTCAGCCGCAGGTTCTGGACCAGCATCCGGGCCGGCGGCGCGAAGCGGTGGGTTATCTCGTGCGCAATCCGGATCCGCATGGGGCGCCCCCGCTCAGGTGAAGAGATACTGCTCGGAGATCGTGCTCGACAGCCGCGCGTTGTCCTCGATGAACGCCGTGATGAACTCGTGCAGGCCGCCCTGGAAGATCTGGGTCATGCTCGCGCGCTCGAGCTTGGCGTGCATCGCCCGCGCCTGCCGTTGCGCCAGCGCCGCTGCGCCCGTCGTCGCGCGCCAGGCTGTCGAGCGCGCGATCGATGCTCTCGTAGCAGGAAATCAGCGAGCGCGGCATCGCCCGCTTCAGGATCAGGAGATCGGCGATCAGCCAGGGCTTCACCCGGTCGCGATAGACCCAGTGATAGGCGGTCGCCGCCGACACCGCGCGAAGGATCGCGACCCACTGGAAATAGTCGAGCGAGCCGCCGACCGGCTCGGTCGAGGGCAGCAGCAGGTGGTACTTCACGTCGAGCAGGCGCGCGGTGTTGTCGGCGCGCTCGATGAAGACGCCGAGCCGGTTGAACCAGTAGGCGTCGTTGCGCAGCATCGTGCGGTAGCAGGAGCCGTCGAAGTCGAGCGAGGCCTTCTTGACGTAGTCGAGGAAGCGGGTCAGCGCCACGCGGTCCATCGGCCGCGAGAAGCGGTGGCTCGCCTCGAAGCGCTTGAGCTCGAGCCAGGCGTCGTTGATCGCCGTCCAGGTCTCGGCGGTGAGCGCGGTGCGCACCGCCCGCCCGGCCGTGCGCGCGTTCTCCAGGCAGTTGCAGATCGACGACGGATTGGCCCGGTCGAAGGTGAGGTATTCGACCGCCCCCTCCTCGTCGAGCTCGCCGTGCTCCGCGATGAAGCTGTCGTAGGCGCCGGCGGCGTTGAGCGCGCCCTCCCATTCGCCGGTCTTCTCGCCCTCGGTCTTGGGCAGGTATTCGAGCCTCAGCGTCGCCTCGATCGTGCGGGCGATGTAGTCGGCGCGCTCCATCGAGCGGGCGAGCCAGAACAGGTTGTCGGCGGTGCGGGCGAGCATGGCGTCAGGCCTCGTCCTCGATGTCGTCGACGATCCAGGTGTCCTTGGTGCCGCCGCCCTGGCTCGAATTGACCACCAGCGAGCCCTCCTTCAGCGCGACGCGGGTCAGCCCGCCCGGCACGATGCGCACGCCGTCGGCGCCCGACAGGATGAACGGCCTGAGGTCGACGTGGCGCGGCGAGACGCCGCCCTCGAACGAAGCGGGACAGGTCGACAGCGCCAGCGTCGGCTGGGCGATGTAGTTCGCCGGGTCGGCCTTGAGCTTGGCGGCGAACTGCTCGCGCTGGGCGGCGGTCGCGTGCGGGCCGACCAGCATGCCGTAGCCGCCCGAGCCGTTGACCTCCTTGACGACCAGCTGGTCGAGCCGTTCGAGCACGAATTTGAGCCCGTCGGGCTCGCGGCAGCGGTAGGTCGGCACGTTCTTCAGCAGCGGCTCTTCGGACAGGTAGAAGCGGATCAGGTCGGGCACGTAGCTGTAGATCGCCTTGTCGTCGGCGACGCCGGTGCCGATTGCATTCGCAATCGTCACATTGCCCGCCAAATAGGCGCCGACCAGGCCCGGCACGCCGAGCACCGAGTCCGGATTGAACACCAGCGGGATCGAGGAATTCGTCGTCGACCCGGCGGTAGATCACGTCGACCCGGCGCGGCCCGAGCGTCGTGCGCATGAACACCTGGTCGTCCTCGACGAACAGGTCGCGGCCCTCGACCAGTTCGACGCCGAGCTTGTCGGCGAGGAACGAGTGCTCGTAATAGGCCGAATTGTAGAGGCCCGGGCGTCAGGATCACGATCGTCGCCTCGCCGCGGTCGTGCCGGGGCGCGACCGAGCGCAGGCAGGCGAGCAGCTCGTCCGGATAGTCGTCGACCGGCGCGACCTTGTGGCGGGCGAACAGGTCCGGCAGCAGCCGCATCGTCACCTCGCGGTTCTCCAGCATGTAGGAGACGCCGGACGGCGTGCGGGCGTTGTCCTCGAGCACGTAGAACTCTTCGTCGTCGACCCGGACGATGTCGATGCCGGCGATATGGACCCAGATGTCGTGCGGCGCGCTGGCGGCCGATCATCTCCGGCCGGTAGTAGGGGTTGCGCAGGATCAGCTCCGGCGGAACGATCCCCTCCTTGAGGATCGCGCGCTCGCCGTACACGTCCTTGAGGAACAGGTTCAGCGCCTTGACCCGCTGGGTCAGGCCCGCCTCGAGCTTGCGCCATTCGGCGCGCGAGATCAGGCGCGGCACGATGTCGAACGGGATCAGGCGCTCGGCCGCGTCCTTGTCGCCGTAGACGCCGAAGGTGATGCCGATGCGGCGGAACATGTATTCGGCCTGGGCGCGGCGGGAGGCGAGCAGGTCCGGCGGCGTCTCCTCGAGCCAGCGCGCCACCTTGCCGTAGAGCGCGCGCGTCGGCTCGCCCGGCACGCCCCATCTCGTCAAACGCCGCAACCCCCGCCATGCCGCTACCTTGTTCCTTGCGCGACGGATCGTCCGCCGTCCCGGTTGGCCTCGCAACTTCCGTGCCGAGGGCGAGCGCCAGAGCCTCGCCGCCCGGCATCGCCCGGCCCGCCGGCATGGCGCAGAAATCGGCCGAGGTCCTCAGCGATTCGGCCAGCATGAGCCGGAAATCGTCGCGCGCCACGGCGACCGCGCCGAGGCTCGCCAGATGCTCGGTGAGGAATTGCGTGTCGAGCAGCCGATAGCCGCCGGCCCTGCAGCCGCGCGACGAGATGCACCAGCGCCACCTTGGAGGCGTCGCGGGCGCGGTGGAACATGCTCTCGCCGAAGAACACGCTGCGCAGGCTGACGCCGTAGAGGCCGCCGACCAGCGCGCCGTCCTCGTAGACCTCGATCGAATGGGCGTGGCCCGCGTCGTGAAGGCCGCCGTAGAGCCGGAGAATCTCGTCGTTGATCCAGGTCGAGTCGCGCTCGGCGCAGGCGCGCATCACGGCGGCGAAAGTCGCGGTCGGCGACGACCTCGAACCGGTCCGAGCGCACCGTCTTGGCGAGGCTGCGCGACACGACGAGGCCGTCGAGCGGAAATACGCCCCGCTCGCTGCGGCTCGACCCAGAAGAGCTCGGTCGACTCGCGGCTCTCGGCCATCGGAAAGACGCCGATCGAATAGGCCCGGAGCAGAGACGTCCGCCGTCAGCTCGAATTTGCGCGGACCGGATTTCATGGAGACGATGGTGAAGCGCGGCGCAGGCGCCGTCAAGCCGCGGCGCGTCAGTTGGCTGCCGCGCGTTAACAAGCCGCGAGCGCCGGCCGCGCCGATGCGCACAACCGCGCTGAACGCTGCAACAGGCCCCACTCGGGTCAGCCCCAAGGGAACGAGCCGGACGACGAAACCTCCGGGCGCCGATGCCGGGAGAGGCCTATTTCCGATCGGATCGCCGAAGCGTGGAACTCGCAGAGCGCTTTGCTCGTTGTGATGATGCGAATGGCGAAACAGAAGGAATAGGAATCATGGACAAGGAGCACATCAAAGGCGCGGCCGACAAGGCCAAGGGCGCCGTCAAGGACGCGGCCGGAAAGATCACGGGCGACAAGTCGCTCCAGGCCGAAGGCAAGATGGACAAGGCCAAGGGCGCAGCCCACCAGGCGGCCGGCGACGTCAAGGACGCGGCCCGCCGCGCCGAAAAGCCCTGACCCGATGAGACAAGGGGGGCCGCCTTCGCGGGCGGCCTCTCTCTTTTCAGATGATCGTGCCCCAGTTTGGAGCCCATCCGGAGCGTTTCGAGACCCGCGGTGATGACGTTCAGGCGGCGCCGTCAGATATCGGGGTTGTCCTTTTTGCTAGCCGCTAAGCAGAAACTCGGAGACTACCGACATGCCTGGCAACCTGATCTACTATGCGCTGGTCCTTATCGTTGTCGCGCTTGTCGCGGCGCTTCTCGGCTTCGGCGGGGTCGCGTCGACGGCTCTGAGCGGCGCGCACCTCTTCATATGGCTGGCGGTCATATTGGTGATCGTTGGTCTCGCTTTTGCCTTCCTGCGCCGAACGTAATTCGGCGCGCGGCGGACCAAGACGTAGAGATGGCGCGAACCCGCTCGTCGGCGGGTTTGCGCCTTGTCCGCGTCGTCGCTAACGAGGGCGCCGGTCCAAGGCTCGTCGTCTTCCGGGCCGAGCGGGAGGGGCTGCCCGCCATGCAGGCAGCCTCGATGATTGTCGATCGAGTTGTCGAGATTCCGACCCGATCGTAGCTTCGCCGACATTCGCGGCCCGTGCTGCAGCCAGATCGGCGCCAGGCGGCGGTCGTTCCTCACACGGTGCGCTCCCCATGTCGGATAGCAAACGCGAACGCCCAGGCGAAGCGCTGAGCCCGTTCAGCGGCGCGCGTGCGGATCTTGGCAGGCGCGCCGACGCGACGGACACGGTCATCATCGTCGCAGCCATCGTGCTCGGCCTCTATTTCGCCCGCGACGTCCTCGTCCCGATGGCGATAGCGGTGCTGCTCAGTTTCGTCCTGGCGCCGGTGACGGGGGCGCTGAGACGCCTCCGGGTCGGGAGGGTCGCATCTGTTTTGCTCGCTGTCGCGCTCGCCTTCGCAATCCTGGTGACGCTGGGGACCGTGATCGGCCGGCAGGTGGCCCAGCTCGGCGAGAACCTCCCGCAATATCAGGTCGTCATCGCGAAGAAACTGGATGCGGTCAGGAATTCGGCCTTCAGTGCAGGGATTGTCGAGAAGGCCGCCGACGCCCTGCACGGCCTCGACAACAACCTCGGCAAAGCCGCGAGCCCGACCGGCGTGGTTCCTTTACCAACCCCAGCCACGTCCTCTCCGGGGCAGCACCTCCTCGAGGTTGAGGTGCACGAGCCCGCTCCCGGCCCTGTCGACATTCTACGAAGCATCGTTTCGGCGCTTCTGCCGCCGCTGGCGACGACGGGGATCGTCATCATCTTCGTTATTTTCATTCTGCTGCAGCGAAGCGACCTGCGGGATCGGTTCATCGGCCTGATCGGATCGCATGACCTGCACCGCACTACCAAGGCGCTCGACGATGCGGCTCTTCGCCTGAGCCGGTACTTCCTTGCCCTGACAGGCGTCAACGCGGCCTTCGGCGTGACGATCGCGATAGGCATGAGCTTTATCGGGGTGCCCAATCCGATCCTATGGGGAATCGTCGGCGCTGTTCTGCGGTTCGTCCCCTATATCGGCGCATTTGTCGCGGCGGCGTTGCCGCTCGCCCTTGCTGCGGCGGTCGATCCCGGCTGGACAACGGTCGCCGAGACCGCGTTGCTGTTCATCGTGGTCGAAGGGATTGTCGGACAAGTCGTCGAACCTCGACTGTTTGGTCATACGACCGGGATGTCGCCGCTCGCGATCATCGTCGCCGCCGCTTTCTGGACGTTGATCTGGGGCGCGCCCGGCCTGCTGCTTTCGACGCCGATCACAGCCTGTCTCGTTGTGCTCGGCCGCCACGTCGAAAGCCTGAACTTCATCGAGTTGATGCTCGGCGACAAGCCGCCGCTGTCGCCGGTGCAAAGTTTCTATCAGCGTATTCTCTCGTCCGATCCGGACGAAGTGGCGTTTCAGGCCGAAGCCCTGCTCGCGACCATGCCTCTGCTCGAATATTACGAGGAGGTCGCCCTGCCGGCGCTCGCGATGGCGCAGGTCGACGTCACGCGCGGCGTGCTCGAGAGGAGCCGGCAGGTGGAGGTGTGCGACTGCGTCGAGCGGGTCGTCGCCGATCTTTCCGATCATGTCGACGTCCAGGACACGGAGGTCGAATCCCCCTCGATTGCCGAGCCTGTCGCTCTGCCCGGCGCAGCAGATCCGAGTCCCGAGGCCGAGGGCCAGGTTCTTTGCGTCGCCGGCCGAAGCCCGCTCGATCGCGCCGCTTGCGCGATTCTCGTTCAGCTCCTCGAGCGCAAAGGCGTCTCGACGCGGCTCGCGGGTCCAGAAGCGCTCGCAAGCGGCATTTTCGCTCTGGATGCGAGTGGGGTCCAGGCGATCTGCGTCTTTTACCTCGATCACCGCAGTCCGGCGGCCGTGCGCTATTCGGTGCGTCGGTTGCGGAAGAAATTTAACGACATCCCGGTCGCCGTGTGTCTTTGGGGCGCGGGAAATTTATCTTCCGCCGCCGACGCCTCACGCGCCGACGCGACTGTCGGCTCGCTTCGGGACGCGGTCGACTTTTGCGCCGCCCGCGTTGCGCGCCCCGAAACGACGGCGGAGCCTTCGCTCGCCATACCCGCCGCCTGAGTCAGCCTCCCTCCGAAGCAGGCTCGGCGACAGGCCCACGCGGCGGGTTTTCATGCAGCCTGGGAGATTTGTTGGAGAGCCCTGACCGGATAGGCCAGGACGATCGGGCATGCGTCGCCAAGGGCGCGTCGCGCCTCGTCCAGAACAGCGCCCGCTCGCGCCGCAGGGGCGACGATGATGACCGCGTCGGCGAAGCCCGCCGCCGCCCGCGCCCAGTCGCTGCGCCAATCGGACGCGTGAAGGACGACCGCGCCATAGGCGGCGGCAAAGGCGGTCAGAGCGTCATCGATTTCGCCCCCCGCCCGGTCGCGGCCCGGCAGCACGACGTCCAGTTTCGACGACAGGTCGCGCCGGATCAGGTCGCCGAAACCGGCGCGCCCCGCGATCAGGTCCGAAAGACCGGGGATCGCCGGTTCGTCCGGGGACTCGCGGTAAAGAATGTCGGGGAGCCAATCCTGCGTGTCGCCGAGGTCGACGAATACAGCGGCGCGCTCGGCGGCGAGGCGGCGCGCCGACTCGAGCGCCACGCTCAGCGCCTGTCCGGCCCTGTCTCCCGCCACGAGCGCGATGACACGGCCTTCCGGTTTCAGGCGCCGGAGCGTTGCGACGAGCCCTGCCGCGCTGTCCAGCGCGCCGCCCGGCGCCCGCGCCTCGGGCGTCGGCTCGACGGCGTCGAATCGCGCCGCGGGCTCCGCCTCGGGCGTCGCGGCGGGCGTAGCCGCGGGAGCGGTCGCGACCTGCGGCAAAGGGAGGTCCGCTCGCCGCCTCGCCGCAGCCATCGACGCGATCGCAGCGGCGAGACCCGACAGCAAGAAGCCGGTTGCAGCGCCGGCGACAAGGATCGGCGCGACCTTCGGAAAGACCGGCGCCCGCGGCGCCTCCGCCCGCGCGAGGATCCGCGCGTCGGCGCCTTCCCCCTCCGCCGCCCTGCGCGCCTCGCGCTCCCGGGCCATCTCTTGATACGAGGCCAGCGCGCCGCGGGCCGACTGCGCCTCGGCCTCGAGCGCATGCAGCGAAGCCTGCGCGCCGGAAGCGGAGGAGGCGGCCTTCGATTGTTCGGCCAGTTTCGAGGCGAGCGCATCCGCCTCGTCCCGCGAGCGGTGGGCTTCGGCTTCGCTGGTGCGCGCGGCCTGTTCGGCGGCGTCGCGGATTTCGCCGTCGAGGGCGGCGAGCCGGGCGGCGAGGTCCTTCATCCGCGGATGCAACGGCAGCAGAGTCCGCGACGCGTCGGCGATCTCGGCCTTGAGCGCGACCCGCTGATCCAGCAGTCGCCGGAGCGATTCGTCGACGATCGACGGCGGCGCGTCCGCCAAGCGGCCCTCGCGCTCGAGATCGCGCAGGAGCGACGCCTTCCCGGCCGCCGCGACCGTCGCGGCGCGCGCGGCGGAGAGCTTCGCGTTGAGGTCGGACGCCTGATCGGGCCCGGCCGTCTGTCCGCCGCCGCCGGACGGGAGGCCGGAGCCGGCGCGGAGCGCCTCGACCTTCGCTTCGGCGCTGGCGACCCTGGCCTTGCCGTCCTCGATCTTGCCGGCAAGCCAGCTCTCGGCGACCCGGACGGAGCGCGCCCTCGCCTCGTTCAGAGACTGAACGGCAAGTTCGGCGACCGTGTTGGCGCCCCGCGCCGCGAGGTTCCGATCGCGTGAGGTGAACGTGATCGCGATCGCCCGCGATCCAGGGGTGGGCGCGATGCTGAGGCGAGACAGAAACGCATCGGCCGCGCTCCGGCCTGAACCGGCGTCGTCCGCGAACTCGGGGTACGCGGCCAGCGCCAACCGTTCGACCGCCGCGCGGGCGAGGTCGGCCCAGGCGAGCGAGTCCGCCGGGACCGCGCCTTCGTGCGCAGATGCGGCGGCCCCAGGGACGGGGAGCGCGGGCGCCGCCGGAAGCACCGTGGCGACGGCGGCGTAGCGTGGCGGGACGACAAGGACGAAGGCGGCCGAACCGATGATCCCGGCCAGCGTTCCGCCAACGATCCAGCGCCAGCGGCGGCCGACGCCGGAAAGAAAGCCTCTGTGCAGGCCGGTCGCGTCGCCTCTCATATCTTCACCGGCCATCGGTCCGTCCCTTCACTCACGGTTGGGGCGACGTGCGATTCGGGCGAATCGCGTGGCGCTCCGGACTTTTTGAAAATGCGGAATTGTTCAAGAAAATCCGGAATCCATGTCTTCGCCTCCTGCTCTGGCGCCTGCAGATTTCTGCGCAGTTTCGCCAGACATGGTTTCCCTCGCGTTAAGAACGACGCCGCGTCAGCCGTTCGTTAACCATACGTCGATAGACCGGACGAGGCGCCCAACGCCATGCGGCGCGGATGTTGGCATGAGTGTCTTGCGAGTCATTGCGGCAATTCTGGCGACCGCCACGCTCGCCGGCTGCGCGGCGCCGCCTGCCGAAGTCCCGGAGGCGCCGGCGCCTCGGGCCGTCGTCAACGCGCCCTATCGGCTGGCGAGCGGGGACCTGCTGCGAATCATCGTGTTCGGCCAGAGCGACCTCACCAACAGCTATTCGGTCGACGGCTCCGGAATGGTCTCGATGCCGCTGATCGGCCGCGTGCCGGCGCAGGGCTTGACGACGGCCGAGCTCGAACGGGCGGTCGCGGCGCGACTGCGCCAGGGCTATTTGCGCGATCCCAGCGTCTCGATCGAGGTCGAGGACTTCCGGCCCTTCTTCATCCTCGGCGCGGTCGCATGCGCTGGCCAATATCCGTTCATCAACGGCATGACCGTCCAGCAGGCGGTTGCGGTCGCCGGAGGCTTTGCGCCTCAGGCCGTCGGGTCCAATGTCGCCATTACGCGGACCGTCGACGGGCAGGCGACCACTTTCGCCGCGCCCCTCTCCTATCCGGTGCGGCCGGGCGATACGATCACCGTCGAGGCGCGGCTTTTCTAGCGCCGCGCCGTCGCTGCGACGCCGGCGGCCGATTATGCTATGATCGCCTGGCAAGGAGAGCCGGAGCCATGACGGTCGCCGCCCGCGTCACCACAGCCGCAGAAGGTCTGCCCCGCCGCCGCTTCACCGTCGCCGAGGTCGAGGCGATGGTTGCGGCCGGCGTCGTGGACGAGGACGAGCGGGTCGAGTTGATCGGGGGGGAACTGGTTCCGATGTCGCCGAAGGAAAATCACCACGAGGTCGTGAAGACAGCTTTGCTCGATCGCTGGATTCGCGCCCGCCCCGAAGATGTCCGCGTGGCTCCAGAGACCACGTTCCGGCTGAGCGAAGACACCTATCTCGAACCCGATGTCGTGATCTTCCCGCGCGAGACCGGCATCCGCGGCTTGACCGCCGCAACCGCGCTCCTCGTCGTCGAGATTGCCGATACGTCGCTTCGGTACGACATCGGCCGCAAGGCGGCGCTCTACGCCAGCTTCGGCATTCGCGAGCTCTGGGTGATCGACGCTGTCAGGCTGACGGCGCGCGTCTTTCGCGACGCCGCCCCGGACGGCTACCGGCAAACGACCGACGCCGCCGCCTCGGACCGGCTCGTGCCGCTCGTCGCCCCGGACGCGTTTGCGCTCCGGCTCGACGAGCTCGAAATCGAATAGACCGTCCCTGGTCAAGCGCGGCCGGAAGTCGCGCGCCCGACCCGGGTTCGTCCGCTCCTCGCGGCCCGCTCACGCCGGCTGCTTCAGCTTCACCACATTGTGCAGCGTGTCGTCGGCGGTGTCGAAGAAGCGGCGGACGCCGCGCGCGGCCTGACGGATGCGCTGCTCGTTCTCGACCAGCGCGAGGCGGACGTAGTCGTCGCCGTGCTCGCCGAAGCCGATGCCCGGCGCGACCGCCACGTCCGCCTTCTCGATCAGGAGCTTGGAGAACTCGAGGCTGCCGAGATGGCGGAACTTCTCCGGCACCGGCGTCCAGGCGAACATCGAGGCGCTCGGCTTGTCGATCTGCCAGCCGGCGGCGCCGAAGCTCTCGATCATCACGTCGCGGCGGCGCTTGTAGGTCGCGCGCATCTCCCGGATGCAGTCCTCGGGGCCGTTCAGCGCGGCGGCGGCGGCGACCTGGATCGGCGTGTAGGCGCCGTAGTCGAGATAGGATTTGACCCGCGCGAGGGCGGCGAGCAGGCGCTCGTTGCCGACCGCGAAGCCCATGCGCCAGCCGGCCATCGAGAAGGTCTTGGACAGCGACGAGAACTCGACCGCGACGTCGAAGGCGCCCGGCGCCTGCAGGATCGACGGCGGCGGCTCGTCCTCGAAATAGACCTCGGCGTAGGCGACGTCGGACAGCACGAAGATCTCGTGCTTCCGGGCGAACAGGACGAGGTCCTTGTAGAAGTCGAGCGAGGCGACCATCGCCGTCGGGTTGGACGGATAGCAGACCACCACCGCGATCGGCTTCGGAATCGAGTGGATGATCGCGCGCTCGAGCGCGACGAAGAACTCCGGCGTCGGCTCGATCGGAACCGAGCGGATGACGCCGCCCGCCATCAGGAAGCCGAAGGCGTGGATCGGATAGGACGGGTTCGGCACCAGCACGACGTCGCCCGGCGCGGTGATCGCCTGCGCCATGTTGGCGAAGCCCTC
Source organism: uncultured Alphaproteobacteria bacterium (assembly GCA_963724785.1). Classification (GTDB taxonomy): domain Bacteria; phylum Pseudomonadota; class Alphaproteobacteria; order Rhizobiales; family Beijerinckiaceae; genus Roseiarcus. Next base: position 285,489 of record CAVRWC010000025.1, read on the forward strand.
CTTCGAGCCGAGGGTGACGACGACCTGCGTCTCCGGATCGAGCTTCACGCCGAAGCGGCGCCCGTAATAGCCCGCCTGGGCGCGGCGCAGGCCGGCGATGCCCTTCGAGGCGGAATAGCGGTCGGTGCGCGGCTTGCCGACCGTCTCGACGAGCTTGTCGATGACGTGCTCGCGGCGCGGGCAGGTCCGGGTTGCCCATGCCGAGATCGATGATGTCGGCGCCGGCGGCGCGGGCCTTCGCCTTGAGCTTGTTGACCTGCTCGAAGACGTAAGGCGGCAGGCGCCGCACGCGGTGAAAGTCGCTCATCTGGAGAAAACTGTCCTGAGTGGATGTCCCGGTCTTCCGGCGCGTCGCGCCGTCACGGTTCTGTTAGCATCGGGCGGGACGCCGCCGCAAACAGATCGCTACTGATTGGCCGGCGCCGGCGTCTTTTTCGCCGCCTGCGGCCTGAGCCTGCTCGTCGGCGACGGCCTTGGCGGCGGGCGGGAAGCCCGCGCGCACCGCGTCGGCCCGTTTCTCGACCGAATCGAGGTCGCCCTTCAGCGCGTTCGACCTCCTTGTCCTTGAGGACAGGCTTGGCCGGCTCCGGCGGCGGCTGGAAGACCGGGATATAGTCCGGCTCTGTCTGCGGCGCGAGTCTTGGCGACGAAATCCTGCGGCTGCAGGGGCGTCGGTCGCGAATCCCAATCATCTTCATCACGCTTTTCACCGGGTTGTCGGCCTGCTGGGCGGCGGCCGCGGACGCCAAGCCGCAGGCGACGGCCAAAACCATCGCCCACTTCGTCGCGCGCGCTGCGACCATGCTGCGGCCCTCTGTTCCTGCTCGACCGTTACCCGAAGACTCGCCATCCCGTCAAAAGTCGTTGTGGCGTCGTGCTGCCGTAGTGACCTATTATGACGAAAACGGGACGGGGTCCTCCCCGTAGATCATCAGGGAACGCTCTTTCATGGCGACAAATCGCGCGAAATCCTCGCACTCGCACGCGAAGGCCGCTCCGGTCGAGGCGAAAGCAGACGGCGTTTCCGGCGAAGGCAAGAAAATCCAGGGCAGGCCGGACAAGTCAACGGGCGGAACGCCGCGCGCGGCCGCCAAGGCCGGCGTCCCGGCGGAGTCCGGCGCGAACCCGGCCAAAGCGGCCGCCCGGTCGAAATGGGTCAGCGCCACGGCGACCCCGACCCCGGCGGCGAAGCCGCGGAAGGCGGGGCGCAGCGGACCGGATGCGGGCGCGCTCGACGCATGGGTGAACACGCCGGCCGGGCCGGGCCCGTCCGAATCGCTCGAACCGTCTGCAATCCCGGCGCCCGCGGCGGTGAAGCCCGTGTTCGCCAGGACAGGCGAAGCGCCCGTCCGCCAAGACGTCCGCCGGCGCCGTCAAGGGCGCGCGCAAGGGGCCCGCTGCGGCGGAAGCCCCGGCCGCGCCCCCCGCTGCATCGGCGACAGCGCCGCGCGCCCCGGCGATCGCCGAGGTCGCCGCGTCCGAGACGCCGAAGAGCGCCGGGCCGGCGCCCGAGCCCGCCGAGCCGGCGGTCGCGACGATCGCGACCGCCCGGCCGGCCTCCCAGGAAACGCCTGCCGCCCTCCCGGTCAAGGCTGCGCCCCCGGCCGTCGCCGCCGCGCCAGCCGCTCCCGCGGATGAGCAGGGCGTCGCGGTCGGATTTGGCGGTCAATATCCGATGCCCAACATCGAGGCGCTCGCCCGCAACATCGCCAGCGCCATCGAGCACGCCGGCAAGGTCGTTCGCGGCCTACATGCGTCCGCGCGAGACCGGGGAGATCAAGACGCAAGGTCGCCGAGGAGATCGGCGAGATGGTCCGCTCGCTCGGCCATGTCGCCGAATACTACATGGCCGATCCCAAGCGCGCCTTCGAGGCGCAGACGGCCTACGCGACCCAGTTCATCAATCTGTGGGCGGCGACGCTCCAGCGCTTCCAGGGCGGACTGGCCAAGCCGGTCGCCGAGCCGGACAGCAAGGACAAGCGGTTCTCCGACGCGGAGTGGCGCGACAATCCGTTCTTCGACTTCCTCAAGCAGGCCTACGTGCTGACGTCGGACTGGGCGGAGAATCTCGTCCACAACGCCGACGACATGGAGCCGCATGCGCGCGACAAGGCGCGTTTCTATCTCAAGCAGGTGTCGGCCGCTTTCTCCCCGTCGAACTTCGTCGGCACCAACCCGGAGCTTCTGCGCGCGACGCTGGCCGAGAGCGGCGAGAACCTGGTGCGGGGGCTCAAGATGCTGGCCGAGGACATCGAGGCCGGCAAGGGCAACGTCCGCATGCGCCAGGTCGACGCGCGCGGCTTCAAGCTCGGCGTCAACATGGCCACCACGCCCGGCAAGGTGATGTTCCGCAACGACCTGATCGAGCTGATCCAGTACGCGCCGACGACGCCCGAGGTCTACAAGCGGCCGCTGCTGATCTTCCCGCCGTGGATCAACAAGTTCTACATCCTCGACCTCAACCCGGAGAAGTCGTTCGTCCGCTGGGCGGTGGCGCAGGGCCTGACGGTGTTCGTCGTCTCCTGGGTCAATCCCGACGCCCGGCACGCCGACAAGGATTTCGACGCCTACATGCGCGAAGGCATTCTGGCCGCGCTCGACTGCGTCGAGCAGGCGACCGGCGAGCGCAAGGTGACGGCGATCGGCTATTGCGTCGGCGGCACCCTGCTTGCGGGCACGCTCGGCTACATGGCGGCGGTCGGCGACGACCGGATCGAGAGCGTGACCTTCTTCACCACCCAGATCGACTTCACCGACGCCGGCGACCTCAAGGTGTTCGTCGACGCCGAGCAGCTGAAGCAGACCGAAGAGCGGATGGCCGAGCAGGGCTATCTCGAAGGCGCGGCGATGGCGCAGGCCTTCAACATGCTCAGGCCCAACGACCTGATCTGGTCCTACTACGTCAACAACTACCTGAAGGGCAAAGAGCCGATGCCCTTCGACCTTCTGGTGTGGAACGCCGACGCGACCCGCATGCCGGCGGCCAACCACAAGTTCTACCTCCGCCACTGCTACTTCCAGAACGACCTGTCCAACGGGCGCATGGTGCTCGGCGGCGCAGACGATCGATCTGAAGAAGGTGACGATCCCGGTCTACGAACTCGCCGCCAAGGAGGACCACATCGCCCCGGCCCGCTCGGCGTTCAACGGGGCCAAATGCCTCGGCGGACCGGTGCGCTACGTCATGGCGGGCTCGGGCCACATCGCCGGCGTCGTCAACCCGCCGGGCAAGCCGAAATACCAGTACTGGACCGACGGCCCGGTCGAGGGCGAGTTCGAGGACTGGGTCAAGCGCGGCCAAGGAGACGCCCGGCTCGTGGTGGCCGGACTGGCTCGCGTGGCTGACCGCGCAGGCGCCCGAAAAGGTCCCCGCCCGCACGCCCGGCGACGGCAAGCTGAAGCCGATCGGCGACGCGCCGGGGGAGTACGTGCTGGTGAAGTCGTAGCGAGGTCCGATCTTGAAACCGGAGAATGCTTGTCGGAAACCCTATCCGGCCGCTCCGGGAAAGCCTGTGGAATCCTGGACCGAAACGCGATCGGCTCGTGACGGTGGCGTCGACAGCGGGCGGGTAGTGGGCCAGTTTGAATTTGAATATGGCGTTCAGTCATACACACAATTTTCGATATTCCGTCAGTTGGAACTTTCCTGTATGTTCGCTGTTTGTTCAGTACAAGAGGTCAACGGATTTGATTCATTCTAGCCAAGTGAATCGGCTTGACTACGTTCGAAACTTGGGAGAAAAACGATGATGCGCCTATCAGTCGAGGAAGTCGGGAGCGGGCTTCATCCCAGCGAAACGGTGGTGGTCATTAAGGCTGTCCACGGTCAAGAGAGGCTGACCATTTCAAAAAGATCCATTTCGCATGGATCAATTGAGGTTGGTTGGCCGCTAAGGGAGGAGGGAGACCGCATGCTTGTTGAACTCCCTCGGGAGACGCAAGACGGCGCGTGGCGCATATGGGTAGATAGAGCGCAACTCGTAGAACCGGAACGTCTTCAAGCGTGATTCTCACCGACAGAGAAATCCAAATATCGATTGAGCGGAGGTCAATAATTATTGACCCTCCGCCGTCACAAATTGCATATAGCTCTACAAGTGTTGATTTGACACTGGACCCGCACATCAGCCGCTTCAAGAAAGATAAGGCGTTTCTTCAAAGAGCCATTAACCCAGCTCACTCTGACTATAAGATCGATGAGGCTCTTAAGGAAATAACCTATCCTGAAACTATCGGAGAAAGCGGGTTTATCCTTGAACCGAACGAATTAATCCTCGCGTGGACAGTTGAGTACATTGATCTCCCAATCAATTCGAGAGTGGCTGCGAGGGTTGAGGGAAAGAGTTCCTACGCCAGGCTTGGAATAGGCATACATATGACCGCCCCAACTATTCACGCTGGGTTTAAGGGGCGAATTCAATTAGAAATAGTTAGCCACGGACATTTCCCTGTGATACTCAAAGAAGGCATGCGTATTTGCCAACTAATATTTGAGATGACTGCTGGAACGCCAGAGGCTGCTTACAAAGGGCAGTTCCAAGGGCAGACCCCGACCTAACGATGTACGTTCTCCCACGCCTCTAAAAGCCGGTCAATTACCCCTGCGGCCGTCGCTGGGGACTACCCGACAGCGCGTCCTCTTGCAGAGACTGCGGCGCCCGGCTATCGCAAAGAACGGTGCAGCGCCTCTGACGAGGGACCCCGAATGCCGGCAACCGTCACGCTTGTCCGCCACGGCGAAACGGCCTGGAGCGCCGCCGGCCGGCACACCGGCCGCACCGACATCCCCCTGACCGAGGAAGGCGAGCGCAAGGCCGCGCAAATCGCCGAACGGCTGGCCGGCCAAACCTTCGACCGGGTGTTCACCAGTCCCCTGCAACGCGCCGCGCGGACTTGCGCCCTCGCCGGCTTCGGCGACCGGGCGGTCATCGACCCCGATCTCCTCGAATGGGACTACGGCGACTACGAGGGGCGGACGTCGCGCGAGATCCTGGCCGAGCGCCCCGGCTGGCTGATCTTCCGCGACGGCAGCCCGCATGGCGAAGCGGCCGCCGACGTCGGCGCCCGCGTCGATCGCGTCATCGCCCGGCTGCGCGCCGTCGAGGATCGGGCGATCCTGTTTTCCAGCGCCCACGTTCTCAGGGTCCTGACGGCGCGCTGGCTCGGCCTGGCGCCCACCGAGGGGCGCCTGTTCAAGCTCGACACCGCGAGCATCAGCGTCCTGGCTTATGAGCATGACAGCCACGACGAGCCGGTCGTCGCGCTTTGGAACGACATCTGACGGAGCCTGCACGATGCTTTACGCGCTCGCCCTCCTCGCCGGGATCGTCGCCGGTTCGCGCACCCTGACCGCGCCGGCGGCGGTCAGCTTGGGCCGCTCATCTCGGCTTGCTCGACCTCGACGGGTCGTGGCTCGCCTTCATGGGCAACATCTGGACCGTCATGGGTCTTCTCGGTCCTGGCGCTCGTCGAACTGATCGCCGACCAGTTGCCGTCCACGCCGAGCCGCAAGGTCCCGCTGCAATTCGGCGCTCGGCTCGTCAGCGGCGCGCTGTGCGGCGCGACGCTCGGCGTGTCGGGCGGCTCATGGATCGTGGGCCTCGTCGCCGGCGTGATCGGCGCCGTGGTCGGGACCTACGGCGGCGCCGAGGTTCGCGCGCGGATGGCCAAGGCTTTCGGGCGCGATTCGCCGGCCGCCCTCATCGAGGACGTCGGCGCGATCGTTCTCGGCCTCATCGTCGTCCTGGCGCTCCGATGACCCGCCGATTCGACGCGATCGTCATCGGGGCCGGCCAGGCCGGACCGTCGATGGCCGCCCGGCTCGCGGCGTCCGGCAAGACGGTCGCGGTCATCGAGCGCAAGCGGCTCGGCGGAACCTGCGTGAACGTCGGCTGCACGCCGACCAAGACGCTGGTCGCGAGCGCCTACGCCGCGCATCTGGCGCGCCGCGCCGCCGACTACGGGGTCAGCGCCGGGCCGGTCGGCGTCGATTTCGCCGCCGTCATGGCGCGCAAGACCAAGGTCGTCGACGACAAGCGCGCGGGCCTCGAGTCGTGGCTCAAGGGCCTGCGAAATTTGCACGGTCATCGACGGCCACGCGCGCTTCGTGTCGCCCCATGCGGTCGAGGTCGCGGGCGAACGGCTCGAAGCCGATCAATTCTTCATCAACGTCGGCGCCCGCGCCGCGGTCCCGGAATTTCCCGGGCGTCGATCAGGTCCGTTTCCTCACCAACACGACGCTGCTCGAACTCGACGCCCTGCCCCGGCATCTGGTGATCGTCGGCGGCAGCTATATCGGGCTCGAGTTCGCCCAGATCTTCCGTCGGCTCGGCGCCGCCGTCACCGTGGTCGAGAAAGCGCCGCGGCTCGTCTCGCGCGAGGATCCGGACGTATCGGACGCGATCCGCGACATTCTCGAAGCCGAGGGGATCGCGGTCCGCTGCGACGCGGAGTGCATCCGCTTCGCGCCGCACGGGCCGGACGTCGAGGTCGGCGTCGATTGTCGGAGCGGCGATCCCGCGGTTGTCGGCTCGCACGTCCTGCTCGCGGTCGGCCGCCGGCCGAACACCGACGACCTCGGCCTCGACGCGGCCGGCGTCGCGCGTCGACGCGCGCGGCTTCATCGTGGTCGACGACGAGCTTCGGACCAGCGTCCCGCACATCTGGGCGCTCGGCGACTGCAACGGCCGCGGCGCCTTCACCCACACCGCCTACAACGACTACGAGATCGTCGCCGCGAACCTGCTCGACGGCGCCTCGCGCAAGGTCGACCGACCGCATTCCGGTCTACGCGCTCTACGTCGATCCGCCGCTCGGGCGGGTCGGGCATGACCGAGACGGAGGCGCGGGCCAAAGGCCACGCGGTCCGCATCGGCAAGCGCCCGATGACCCGGGTCGCCCGCGCCGTCGAGAAGGGCGAGGCGCAAGGGCTTCATCAAGGTGGTGGTCGACCGCGCGAGCGACGCGATCCTCGGCGCCGCGATCCTCGGGGTCGGCGGCGACGAGGCGATCCACGGCGTGATCGAGGCGATGGCGGCGAACGTCACCGCGACCGCCTACACGCGCGTCGTGCGCGATCCACCCGACCGTGTCCGAGCTCGTGCCGACGGTGTTCGGCGAGCTGTCGCCGTGAGCGTCATCAATTCTGCCTTGAGTCGTCGGCGATCAGGGGCCCCTGCGAAGGTCCGTCCTCACGAAGGCTCTCGGTTGAGATTGAGCGCGGGGTCAGGGGTCTTCGAAGTCGCGCGCCCCCTGTGGAGCCGTGCGGCATTTGTGATAGGGTGGCGGGGGTGGGGCACAGATCGTTCGATGGAGACTCCGTTTGCCCGAGCCCCTCCGACCGACCCCCCGTTCCCTCCTCGGATCGCTCGTCCTGATCGCCGCGGTCGTCGCGTTCGCCGCCGCGGCCTTCGCCTATACCGCCGGATGGCTCACGCCCCGGCGCCTCACGCCGGATCGACTGGTCGACGCCTTCGCCCCGCCTTCCGGCCCGCCGCTCGGCCACCGCCGCAACCACGCCAAGGGCATCTGCTTCACCGGCGTGTTCGAGGCGAACGGCGCCGGCGCCGAGCTCTCGACCGCTCAGGTTTTCGCCAAGGGCGCAGTATCCGGTCGTTGGCCGCTTCAACCTCGGCACGCCGAACCCAGACGCCGCGGACGCGACGGTCAGGGTGCGCGGCCTCGGCGTCCTGATCACGACGCCGGACGGACAGCAATGGCGGATGGCGCTGATCGACCCGCCGTTCTTCCCGGTCTCGAACCCCGCGCCTTCTTCGAACTCCTGCAGGCTTCCGCGAGCAAGGATCCCGGCGCCATGGGGCAGTTCGCCGGCGCGCATCCCGAGTTCGCCGCCTTCGGCGGCTGGGCGAAGAGCGCGCCGTGGACCGGCAGCTACGCCGAGGAGCGCTACAACAGCCTCGACGCCTTCCTTTTCACCGACGCCTCCGGGAGCCGCGCATCCGGTGCGTTGGTCGCTCGTTCCCGCGGCGCAGCCCGTCCCCGTCCCGCCCGAGGAGCTGGCGAAGCGCGGGCCGAACTTCCTCGAGGAGGAGATCGCCGAACGCATCAAGAGCGGGCCGGCTGCGCTGGACGCATGGGCGTGACCGTCGCCAATCCGGGCGACCCGACGGCGGACCCGAGCAAGGCCTGGCCGGACGACCGCCGCAAGGTCGAGGTCGGAACGCTGACCGTGCAGACGATCATCCCCGAGGCGGACGGGCCATGCCGCGACATCAACTACGATCCGACCGTGCTGCCGAACGGGATCTCGACCTCGGACGACCCGTTCCCGGCCGCGCGCTCCTCGGCCTACCGCGTCTCGTTCGACCGGCGCGACGGCCGAGGCGAAGGACTATCCGCGAACCGCGACGGGAGGGAACCCATGACCAGCGCTCGCCCGCTTCACGCCGCTCCAGCGCGCGCTGCACTGGATCATGGCGCTCTGCATCCTGACGATGCTGTTCATCGGCGTCCACATGGTCTCGACCATCAACCCGAAATATCTGACGCTGTTCGAGATCCACAAGACGCTCGGAATCGTGATCCTGCTTCTCGCCCTGATCCGGCTCGGCGTGCGCCTGCGCTCCGGCGCCCCTCCCCTGCCGCGCGATCTCCCCGCGCCGATGAAGCTCGCGGCGCACCTGTCGCATTACGCGCTCTACGCGCTGATGATCGCCCTTCCGCTGATCGGCTGGGCGATGCTGTCGGCGGCCGGCTATCCCGTCGTGCTGTGGGGCGGCTTCTGGCTTCCGCCGATCGCGCCGCAGAGCGACGGCCTGCACACGCTGCTTGTGGATCGCGCATGTTTCGCTCGCGCTGCTGTTTTTCGCGGTGATCCTCCTGCATGTCGCCGCGGCGCTGTTTCACGCGCTGGTGCGGCGCGACGGCGTGTTCGAGGCGATGGCGTCGCTGGCGACGGACTCTGCCGAGGCCGAGGGCGAGCGCCAGCCGGCGGAATAGCGGCCCGCGGCGTCGCCTGCGCCTGCGCCGAACACCGCCGCCAACGGAGCCGCTCCCTTCCCGGCATCCGCAGTGGACGGTTCGCCGTCCGCCATAAAGTCGCCCGCAAATCGCTGGAAATGGGGGCGACAGGTCGCGCCGCCATTTTCGGAAGTGACGATGGGGAATCATGTCCGTCTGCAATCAACATTCCAACTCGGCTTGAAGCCGAGACGCCGCGTATGCGCGTTTGGGATCGCGGCGACCCTGTTTGCGCTCTCGTATTGCGTCGCCATTCCTTCTGCACGCGCTGAGGCCGCCAATCCGTCGGGCCCCAACGCCGGGACGACCCTGACGCCGGTCGAAGCCCAGCACGCCCTCGAGGTCTTGCAGGACGCCGGGAAACGGGACGCGCTGATCGAAACATTGCGAACGATCGCGAAGGCGGCGCCGGCCGCGCCTCCGCCGACGGCGGCCGCCGCGCCGTCGCCTGTCGGGATCGACGGATTCGGTTCGAGGCGCTGCAGCAGCTTTCCGCCGAGATGGGAGACCTGTCGGCCCAGTTCGAGCACAGCGTCCGCGCCGTGACGAAGTTCCCCGCGATGTGGCGATGGCTCACGAGCACAGCGACCGATCCTGAGGCGCAGGGCGAGATATTCGGGTTCCTCTGGCGGGGATTGGCGGTGGCCGTCCTCGGGCTCCTGGCGGAGCGCCTCGTGCGGCTTGCGCTTCGCCGGCCTTTCACCGCGCTGGAGGGGCGCGCCGTGCACGACCACCGTGGCGAGGCCGTCGCGACGCCGGACGCCGATCAGGTCGACGCCTCGTCCGCCCGGCGCGTATGGCGCCTGCGAATGGCGCTCGGCCGGGCCCCTTACGCGGTTGCGCATCTCATCCTGGAGCTCGCGCCGATTGCGGCTTTCGCCGCCGCGGGCAATTTGCTGCTGACAACGAGTATCGGCGCGGAGCCGGTCGCGCGCGTGATGATCCTTGCGCTGGTGAACGCCTACGTCTTCTGCCGGACTGCGATGAGCGTGCTGCGAATGGTCCTCTGCAGTTCGGCGCCGGGAACGAGCCTTTTCGCCTTGCCCCGGAAACCGCCGCCGCCATCGAAGCCTGGTTGCGAAGGCTGATCGGCGTCACCGTCTTCGGCCTTGCTTTCGCCAATGTCGCGCGTGCGCTCGGTCTGCAACGGTCGGCCTATTTTGCGATGGTGAAGCTCATCGTCCTCGTGCCGCATCTCTTGCTCGTCATCGTCACCCTGCGCTACCGTCGGGTCGTCGCTTCCTTCATTCGCGCGCCGGCAGGGCGCGCCGGTTTGATGGCGCTGCTGCGCAATCGCTTCGCCGAGGTTTGGGCCTACGCCGCCATCTTCGCCAACCTCGCCTTGTGGGCGATCTGGGCGTTCAGGATACCCAACGGCTACAGTCTCCTCGCCTATTACGCGTCCGAGGCGATCGTCATTGCTGTGATCGCCCGAGCGATCTGGGCCGTCGCCATGGGCGGCCTCGACCGGGCGTTCCATCCGCGTTCCGGGTTTCTCGCGAGGCGCCCCGGTTCTCGATACGCTCGCCGCCCGCTACCGTCCCGTTCTGCGCTTCGCGATCTCGACGATCATCTCGGCGGTCGCGGTCGGCGCCCTGCTGGAGGCATGGGGCGTCGACGCCTTGAGCTGGTTCAACTCCGGCCGCGTCGGGGCAATTGTGCTTTCCCAGTTGTCCTCAGTCGCGCTCGCTATCGCTATCGCCGTTGTTGTCTGGGAAGCTTCCAACGGCGCGATAGAACGCCAGCTCGCCCAATTCGCTCGGGAAGGCGCGTACGCTCGCGCCGCGCGGCTCAGGACGCTGCTGCCGATGTTGCGCACCGCGCTGACCGTGACGATCCTCACCATCGCCGGCCTGACGATCCTGAGCGCGATCGGCGTCAACATCGCGCCGCTGCTGGCCGGCGCCGGCATCGCCGGCATCGCGGTGGGTTTCGGCTCCCAGAAGCTCGTGCAGGACCTGGTCACCGGGCTTTTCCTCCTGCTCGAAAATGCGATGCAGGTCGGCGACTTCGTGACCGTCTCGGGCCTGTCGGGAACGGTCGAGAATCTCTCGATCCGAACCATCACGCTTCGGGCAGGAGACGGTTCGGTCCACATCATCCCGTTCAGCTCCGTCACCAGCGTCACCAACACCAATCGCGGAATTGGCAACGCGGCGATCTCGGTCAATCTCGCCTACGCCGAGGATGTCGACAGGGCCGGCGAAGTGCTCAAGGAGATCGCCTCCCAAATGCGTCGGGAGCCCGAGTTCAAGACCCTCATGCGCGGCGAGCTCGAGCTTTGGGGGGTGGACAAATTCGACGGGGCGGTGGTTACGCTGGTCGGCCAGATTGTCTGCACCAATTCCGGCCGATGGCCGGTTCAGCGGGAGTTCAACCGACGCATGAGGATCCGCTTCCAGGAGCTCGGCGTGGACCTTGCCTACCCCGCCCAGGCCCGTTTCGTGGCCGACGAGCTGTTCTCGAAGCGGAGAGGCGCTCGCGCCAGCGACGCGGCGGAATGACGCATGAGGCCCTTTCTCCGATCGCCGGGCGCCCGGCGATGGGGAACACCGCCCGGCGACGGGATCGGCGGAGGGATCGCGGTCAGCGGGCAGGCGCAAAAATGGGTCGGCGCGAAATTCACCCTAGCGCGAACGATCGCCGGTCCCCATAATGCGTGTATGGCTTCTCCTAAATCGAAAATGGCGCCGACCAAACCAAGAACCGTTTCGACGCGGTCGAGACGAAAGACGGTCAATGGCTTGTTCGCTTGACGCTTCCCGGTGGAGGGCAACCCGAGATCGACGGCTTCAGGACGCAAGCCGAGGCGCGAAGGTGGATCAAGGGACAATCCGCTGTGTGGCTCAAGATGTACGAGGGCGGCAAGTACGCCTGAGGCCCATCGCGCCGGGCGCGCCCGAGGTGGTTGCGCGCGGGCCCTTGGCTGTCGACGAATCGCTTTGGCGCCGCCGTGACGACGTCGTCGCAAACCGCGTCGCCGCGGTCTCGGCCCGGCTACGGCTCGAGCTTTCCGGCCCCTCGCGCTCACGCCCCGAAGCGGTGTAAGAGAGCGGCGAGGAGTCTGCCCCCGCCATGAACAAGCCGTCCCGCATCGCTGAAGCCCATCGTCTCGACCTCACCCACCGGCCCCGCCGCAACCGCAAGGCGGAGTGGGCGCGCCGGCTGATCCGCGAGCGGGTGCTGACGACCGACGATCTGATCTGGCCCCTGTTCCTGATCGAGGGCGAGAAGATGCGCACGTCCGGTCGCGGCGATGCCGGGCGTCGATCGGCTCAGCGTCGATCGAGGCGGTGCGGGAGGCCGAGCGCGCCGTAAAGCTCGACATTCCGGCGATCGCCTTCTTCCCCTACACCGAGCCGCATCTGAAGGACGAGCACGGCACCGAGGCCTACAACGAGGGCAATCTCGTCTGCCGCGCCTGCCGCGCGATCAAGAAGGAGTTCCCTGGGCTCGGCCTCGTCACCGACGTCGCGCTCGACCCCTACACCAGCCACGGCCACGACGGGCTGGTCCGCGAGAACGGCGACGACCTCAGCATTCTCAACGACGAAATCGGTGGCCGCGCTGGTTCGCCAGTCGCTCAACCAGGCGCGCGCCGGCGCCGACGTCATCGCGCCCTCCGACATGATGGACGGGCGGGTCGGCGCGATCCGCGCGGCGCTCGACGACGAGGGCTTCCTCGACGTCCAGATCCTCGCCTACGCCGCCAAATACGCCTCCGCCTTCTACGGGCCGTTCCGCGACGCGCTCGGCTCCAAGGGCGCGCTCAAAGGCGACAAGCGAACCTACCAGATGGACCCGGCCAACAGCGACGAGGCGCTGCGCGAGGTCGAGCTCGACCTCGACGAGGGCGCCGACATGGTGATGGTCAAGCCCGGCATGCCCTATCTCGACATCATCCGCCGGGTGAAGGACGAATTCGGCTTCCCGACCTTCGCCTATCAGGTCAGCGGCGAATATTCGATGATCATGGCCGCGGCGCAGAACGGCTGGATCGACGGCGACAAGGCGATGATGGAGAGCCTGATCGCCTTCAAGCGCGCCGGCGCCGACGGCGTGTTGACCTATTTCGCGCCGCGGGCGGCGGAGAAGCTGAAGCGGGCATGACGCTGCGTTTCGCGCCGAAGCGCAGCACGACCGACTTCGCCTCCCTCGACAGCATGGAGGGCATCGCGGCCATCGGACCGGCGACGACGCCGGGCTGGCTCGACACGCTGCCGCGAGGCCGGCTCCTCCACGCGGTTTATCCCGGGCTGCTCGTCGCCGCGACCATCGCGATGGCTTCGACCTGGCTCGCGTCGCATTATACGGCGCCGGTCATGCTGTTTGCGCTTCTGTTCGGCATGGCCTTTCATTTTCTCTACGAGGGAGGGCCGCTGCGTCGCGGGGATCGAGTTCGCCTCGCGCTCCGTTCTGCGGCTCGGCGTCGCCTTGCTCGGCGTCCGCATCACCTTCGGCCAGATCGCTTCGCTGGGGCTCGCGCCGGTTGCGACCGTGATCGTCGGCGTGGCGACCACCATCATCGTTGGTCGCCTTCCTCGCCCGGCGCCTGGAGCTTTCGTCGAATGTTCGGCGTGCTGTCGGGCGGATCGGTGGCGATCTGCGGCGCCTCTGCGGCGCTCGCCATCGCCTCCGTGTTGCCGCACGACAAGGACCGCGAGCGCGACACGATTCTGACCGTCGTCCTGGTCACCGCGCTCTCGACCCTGGCGATGATCCTCTATCCGATCCTGGCGACCTCGATCGGGCTCGACCACAGGCATGCCGGCGTCTTCATCGGCGGCACGATCCACGACGTCGCCCAAGTGGTCGGAGCAGGCTACATGATCTCGCCGGAGACCGGCGACATCGCCACCTATGTCAAGCTCTTGCGGGTGGCGATGCTGCTGCCCGTCGTGCTCGCGATCTCGCTCGTCGTCGCGCGCGGCGGAGAGGGCGGCAAGGCGCGCGTCACGGTCCCGCTGTTTCTCATTGGCTTTGCGGCGCTCGTCGCCGTCAATTCGCTTCATCCGTTGCCCGGGTTCGCGATCGACGCCGCCAACGACGTCTCGCGCTGGTGCCTCGTGGCCGCGATCGCCGCGCTCGGCATGAAGACGTCGTTCAAGGATCTTTTCGAGGCCGGATTCCGTCCCGTCGGTCTCATGCTCGCCGAGACCGTCTGGATCGGCCTTCTCGTGCTGGCGTCCGTCGAAACGATCATGTGAGGAGCGGCGGAACGGCGCTCGACGCGACGGCCGTTCTAACGATCAGATTTTCGCCTTCGCCCGAACTGGATCGATGGCGACAAGGCGATGATGGAGAGCCTGATCGCCTTCAAGCGCGCCGGCGCCGACGGCGTGCTGACCCATTTCGCGCCGCGGGAGGCGAAACCAATCAGGCGCGAACGCGCGAAGTTGCGACATGCCGCGCGCTTTCCGGGCTGACGCGGCGCAGGTGCGCGGCCATGCGCCAATTGTGACAGAGCCTGTTAACGAAGCGTCACATCATCGCCCTATCCGGATTGGCGCCAAAACACCATCCGATGGGGAACTCACTATGGTTACTCGCACACCGTCCGCGCGCCGCGCGGCGATTGTCGCCGGCTGCAGCGCGCTTGCCCTTTCCGCCGCGATCGGCGCGGCGCCCGCCGGCACGCTCATCAATGGCGACTCGCTGCTCGTTTCGGCGACGACCTACGAGGACGTCGGCCAAGTCGCCGGACTGGCCGCCGGCGTGACCCCAATCCCCGGCGGCACGGCGAATTCGGACGGAAATATCAACACGGTCTGGAACAACGCCTCGGTCGACGGGTCGTTTGGCGTCACCTCGCCGCTCAAGTTCATGGACCTCAGCACGACGAATGCTTCGGTCCTCGCCAGCGAAACCCTCAATACGAGCCAGGTCGTCACCAGCTTCAGCTCGAAGTCCGAGCTGGGGCTCAACATCACCAGGACGGCAAGCGGTCTGGTCGCGACCGTGATGGGCTATACGGCCGGCGGCGCCGGTTATCCGACGCTCGCGGCGGGCATGCTCGATGTGTCGAACGCCGACAGCACCTCCTATGTCGACCCGACCAACCCCGTCACGCAATTCTATGGGACGAACTATGCGTTCAACCGGTCGGTGGTCGCGGTCAGCGCCAACGGAAGCTATTCGATCACCCCGACCCTCGCCTACGGCGGCGACAACAGCCGTGCGGCCGTGCTCGCGCCGAATGGCCTATACTATACGGTCGGCAATTCCAACAATGGCACGGGGACGCCGAGCCAACTTACCGGCACAACTGGCCTCGAGGTCGTGACGCCGGGAGCGACGCAAAACTCAAAGATGATCGATCCGACCTTCAACACCTATCCCACCTACCAGAACTACTCGAAGGATAAGGCAGGCAAGACCAACAACTACCGCGCGGTGACCTACTTCGACGGCAATCTCTACTTCACCAAAGGCAGCGGCAGCAACGGCATCGACACGGTCTATACGGTCAGCAACCCGGGCGGCCAGCTTCCGACCGCGTCGACCGCGAATACCGCAACGATCTCGGTTCTGCCGGGCTTCCCGACCAATTCCGCCAAGGAGACGGGGGCGAACTTCACCCCGTTCGGCCTGTACTTCGCCAACGCCGACACCCTCTATGTCGCG
Organism: uncultured Alphaproteobacteria bacterium; assembly: GCA_963724785.1. Taxonomy (GTDB): domain Bacteria; phylum Pseudomonadota; class Alphaproteobacteria; order Rhizobiales; family Beijerinckiaceae; genus Roseiarcus. The sequence continues at coordinate 301,092 of CAVRWC010000025.1, forward strand.
GATGAGGGCTCCGGAAACGCCACCGACGCAGCGGACAACGCCGGGCTCGAAAAGTGGACGCTGTCGAACGGGACCTGGCGTCTCGACTACACGCTGCGGAACGACCTGATCGGCGACACCTACAACGTCGCCGGATGGGACTACACCGAGACGGTCACGGGGCTGCGCAACCTCACCGGCGAAGTCAACGCCAACGGTACGGTAACGCTGTGGGCCACGACCGCCACGAGCAGCGCCTCGGGCGACAACGGCGCCGATCCGAACCAGATCGTCGAGATCACGGACACGCTCGCCGACGCCACCCTGCCCGCGAACGAGTCCTTCTCGGTCTTCGACCAGGCTCAGCTCGGTCTGCGCTACGGCGGCGTCGCCTTTGCGGCCGCGCCCGAGCCCTCGACCTGGGCGATGATGGCGCTCGGCTTTGCGGCGCTCGGCTGGATGGCCCGCCGCAGCGCGAAGGCGCGCTCTGCTGTCGCGTGACCGCCGGCAGAACTCGCTGCAACAAGAAGGCCGCCGCAAGCGCGGCCTTCCTTTTTTGCGCGTCGGCCCGGCTCAGTCCCTCGCCACCCGGGGCGAAGCCTGCGCGGTCGGCAGCTGCTCGTCGGCGAACCGCTGCCGGTAGACGGCGAGGTTCTCGCTGACCCGCTGGACGTAGTCGCGCGTCTCGTCGAACGGGATGCGCTCGACCCAGTCGACCGGATCGGCGCCGTTGCGCGGATCGCCGTAGGCCGCGATCCACTGCGCCACCCGTCCCGGCCCGGCGTTGTAGGCGGCGAAAGCCATGGCGAGCGAGCCGCCCTCGTCCTCCATCACCTCGCCGAGGAAGGCGGCGCCGAGCTGGGTGTTGAAGGCCGGATCGACGATCAGCCGCGTGTAGTCGTAGGCGACGCCCGCCCGGCGCGCGGTCGAGGCCGCGGTCGAGGGCAGGATCTGCATCAGGCCCTTGGCGCCCGCGCCCGACGCGGCGCGCCAGATGAACTCGCTCTCCTGCCGCGCGACCGCATAGACGCTGGCGAGGTCGGCCGAATGGGCGAGCGGCACGAAGGCCGGCACGCCGGTCGCCGGGAAGGCCATGGCGTCGAAAGCGTAGCCGCGCAGCATCGCGATCTTGCCGAACTGGACCTGGGTCGCGGCGTCGCCGCGCCGCTTGACCACCTCGGCCATCGCCGCGATCTGCGCCTCGTCGCGCCAGGAGCGCGCCGCCTCGTAGGCGAGCGCCGCCGCGAGGTCGTCGAGGCCCTCGGCGTAGAGCCCCTCGGCCGCGCGCACCGCGTCGTTGCGCTCGGCGCCTTCGGCCGTCCTCGAGCGGCGCGCGCAGCGCGAGCCGCTTCACGCCGAGGCGGTCGGCGGCGAGCTGGCCGTAATAGGCGACCGGCTCGGTCGCCGCGTTCTGATAGTGCAGCGTCGCCTCCTCGCCGTCGCCCATCGCCTCGGCGGCGCGGCCGCGCCAGTATTCGGCGCGCGCGATCGACAGCGGCGTCTCGGCGGCGACCGCCGCCAGCGCGAAGCGGTTCGGCGCCTCGCGCGACGTCGCCGAGGAAGCGCAGCGCGATCCAGCCGGCGTGGAACTGCGCGATCGACTTCGTTGGCCGGATCGTCGGGCCTCGCCGCGCCGGCGCAAAGGGCGAAGGCGAGCTTCGGCTCGTTGATGTCGAGCAGTTGGCGCGCCACCATGCGCCGCTCGCTCCACCAGCGGTCCGGATTGACGAGCGCGTCGCGGTCGGACGGCGCGAGGGCGAGCAGCGTCGCCGCCTCGTAGGTGCGACCCGCGCGCCGCGCGTCCTGGACGCGGGCGAACAGGAGCCCCGGGTCGCTCTTGAGCGAATCCGGGACGGCCTTGACCAGCGCCGGCGGCAGCGGCCCGCGCGCGGCGGCGTAGCGCGCGTCGGCGAGCTTCGTCTACGTCGGGGCCGGCGAGCGCGGCGGCGCGGTAGGCGGCGGCCCAGCTCTCCGCGTAGAGCAGCCGGTCGGCGCGATACTTGTGGTCCGCCTGGGTCAGGACCGGCCCGAAGTCGCGCAGGATCGCGCTCTCGGTCCAGGAGTCGAGATTGCCGTCGCGCCACAGCGTCGCGGACGATCCGGATCGCCTCGTCCGCCTTGCCGGACGCGCCGAGCGCGCGGGCGTAGCGCGAGCTTGCCCGCGCTCGACTGCGGCGGCCCGGCGGCGAAAAACGCCAGCGACCTCGGCGGCGGCCGGCCTGATCGGACGAGAAGCTCCGCCTCCTCGCGATAGCGGAGATAGCCGTCGCCCGGCCAGCTCGGATGCGCGGCGGCGAAGGCGGTGAGCGCGGCGAAGGTCGGATGCGGATCGGCCCTGCAGCGCCGCCCATTCGAGGGCGAGGCGGCGGTCGGGGTCGGTCTCGGCCCGGGCGAGGGCGGCGAGGCCGGCGACGTCGCCCTTGCGGTAGGCGACCGCCGCGGGCGGGACGACCGCGGCGGCGGCAGTTGGGCGACGCGGCGACGGCCGTTCGTCGGGGCGGCGGCGTCCGGACCGCCGGGCGAGGCCCACGCGAAGCCGCGGCGAACGAGCGCCGCCGTCTCCTCGCGCCAGGGTCTCGACGACGTGCCGCCGCTCGGCGAGCGTCTCGACCGACTGGCCGACCCGCGTCCAGGCGGCTTCGGGCGGCGCGACGGCCGAGGCGGGCGGAGCGGCGCTGTCCGGCCGCTCGAGGCTGCCGGTCGCGGCGGGGTCGATCCGGTCGAAGCCTCGCGCGGCACGAGCGTCGCGAATTCCTGCGCGCAGCGTTTCGGCGGCGTCCGGCGAGGCGCGGGACCGGCCGGGGGCGGCGGTTCGGCGCCCTTCGGAAGCTCCGCGCGATGCAGCGGCGCCGCGACCATGACGGCGGCGACGGAAACGGTCGGCGAAAACCGCGGCGGGCCAGATCCTCATGAGCTCGATCCTCTCGCGGCGAGGATGGAGCGTCTTTGCTGACGAAGGGTTAACCCTGACGGCCGCGCCGCTTCCCCCTTTCGCACGCGCGCCTGCGGGTTTATGTGTCCTCTCCCGGACGGCGCAGCGGCGCGGCCGGCCGAACGATCGACGGACGGAGTGCACATGAGAGAACGGGCGAAGTTCCACGGGTCGATTCCGGCGCTGGTGACGCCCTTCAAGGACGGCGCGGTGGACGAAGTGGCGTTCCGCGCCCTGATCGACTGGCAGATCGCCTCCGGATCGCACGGGCTCGTGCCCTGCGGCACGACCGGCGAGAGCCCGACGCTCTCGCCACGAGGAGCACCGCCGGGTCATCGACATCTGCATCGACGAGGCGCGCGGGCGCGTGCCGGTGATCGCCGGCGCGGGCTCCAACAACACCGCTCGAGGCGGTGGCGCTCGCGCAGGCACGCCGAACGCGCCGGCGCCGACGCGGTGCTCGTCGTCACGCCCTACTACAACAAGCCGACGCAGGAAGGGCTCTACCTGCACTTCAAGGCGATCAATGACGCCATCGGCATTCCGATCATCATCTACAACATCCCTCCCCGCAGCGTGATCGACATGTCGGTCGACACGATGAAGCGGCTTAACGAACTGCCGAACATCGTCGGCGTCAAGGACGCGACCGGCGACGTCGGCCGGGTGTCGCGCCAGAGGCACGCCATGGGGACGGACTTTATCCAGCTTTCCGGCGAAGATATGACCGCGCTTGCCGCCATGGCGGCCGGCGGGCACGGCTGCATCTCGGTCACGCGCCAACGTCGCCCCCGACGCTGTGCGCCGAGCAGATGGAGGCGGTGTTCAAGGGCGACTGGGACCACGCCCTCAAGCTCCAGGACCGGCTCGCGCCGCTGCATGCGGCGATCTTCGTCGAGCCGGGGGTCAACGGCACGAAATACGCGCTGAGCCTGCTCGGCCGCATCCGCGACGAGACCCGCCTGCCGCTCGTTCCGGTGAAGGAGGCGACGGAACTCGTCATCCGCCGCGCCATGGTCCACGCCGGGCTCCTGAACGCCTGACCCGCTGCGGCGCCGCGACGCGCCGTCGCCCGGGATGATGGACCGATGGCCGAAAAAGAAAAGCCCAATTTCAAGGTCGTGGCGGACAACCGCCGCGCCCGCTACGACTACGAACTCGGCGAGACGTTCGAGGCCGGCCTGATGCTGACCGGCACGGAAGTGAAGTCGCTGCGCACCGGCAAGGCGACGGTCGCCGAGAGCTACGCCGCGGTCGACCGCAACGGCGCGGTGATCCTCTACAACGCCAACATTCCCGAATATCTTCAGGCGAACCGCTTCAACCACGAGCCGAAGCGGCCGAGAAAGCTGCTGCTGCACGCCAAGGAGATCGTCAAGCTCGCCAGGGGCGTCGAGCGCGAGGGCATGACGATCGTGCCGCTGCGCATCTATTTCAACGCCAAGGGCCGCGCCAAGATCGCCATCGCGCTCGGGCGCGGCAAGAAGCTGCACGACAAGCGCGACACCGAGAAGGAGCGCGACTGGAACCGCGACAAGTCGCGGCTGATGCGGGACAGGGGCTGAGACGAAGGCTCGAACCTTCGGCCGGCAAAGAACGACGGGAGGCGACGTGACGGCGGAGGAGCTTCTGGCGCGCGATTTCGGCGCCCTGCCCGATCTGATCCGCGCCTACGCGCGCGAGCGTCCCGACCATCCGGCGCTGATCGAGGGCGACGAGACGCTGACCTACGGGGCGCTCGCCGCGCTGATGGACCGCATCGCCTTCGCCTTGCAGCGGGACGGCGTCGCAAATGGCGACGTGGTCGCGATCTGCGCGCAGAGCCTCGGTCCGCTATGCGGCAGCTTTCTCGGCGGGCTCGCCGCCGGCGCCGCGGTCGCGCTGCTGGCGCCGTCCTCGAGCCCCGCGAGCCTGATGCGGATGCTGAAGGACAGCGGCGCGAAAGCCTTCTTCGTCGACCGCGAAACCGCCGACGCGCTGAACGGGTCGGCGAGGACAATGCCGTCCGGCGCGTCGCCCTCGACGACAGCGAGGCGGGGGCGCCGTTTTCCGGCTGGCTCGGTCCGGACGGCGCTGCGCCCGCCGGCGTCGTGATCGCGCCCGAGCAGCCGTTCAACATCATCTATTCCTCGGGCACGACCGGCGCGCCCAAGGGCATCGTCCAGCCCCACCGGATGCGCTGGCGGCAGTTCACCCGGGTTTCCTATGACGGCGCCGTGACGCTGGTCTCGACGCCGCTCTATTCGAACACCACGCTGGTCGTGTTCCTGCCGACGCTGGCGCATGGCGGGACGGCGGTGCTGATGCCGAAGTTCGACGCCGGCGCGTTCCTCGATCTCGCGGAGAGCTCACCGCGCGACCCATGCGATGCTGGTGCCCGTGCAGTACCGACGAATCATGGAGCGCGCGGATTTCGAGCGCTTACGACCTGTCGAGCTTCGTGATGAAGTTCTCGACCAGCGCGCCCTTCCCCGCCGCGCTCAAGGCGGACGTGCTCAGGCGCTGGCCGGGCGGCCTCGATCGAATTCTACGGCATGACCGAAGGCGGCGGCTCGACCATGCTCGCGGCGCACCTCTTTCCGGACAAGCTGCACACGGTCGGCCAGCCGATGCCGGGCCACGACATTCGCCTGATCGACGAACTCGGCCGCGAGGTCGGGAAGGGCAAGGTCGGCGAGGTGGTCGGCCGGTCCGAGGCGATGATGACCGGATACCACAACCTGCCCGAGAAGACGCGCGAGGCCGAATGGCACGACGCCGAAGGCCGGCGCTACATCCGCACCGGCGACATCGGCCGCTTCGACGACGACGGGTTCCTGATCCTGCTCGACCGCGAGCAAGGACGTCATCATTTCCGGCGGCTTCAACATCTACCCGTCCGACATCGAGGCCGAGCTCGTCAAGCACGAGGCGGTCCTCGAAGCCGCGGTGGTGGGCGTCGCTTCGGAGCGCTGGGGCGAGACGCCGGTCGCGTTCGTCGCGCTGCGCGAGGGCGCGACGAGCGACGGGCCGGCGCTGATGGCCTGGGTCAACGCGCGGCTCGGCAAGACCCAGCGCCTTTCCGCGCTGACGATCGTCGACAGCCTGCCGCGCAGCGCGATCGGCAAGGTGCTGAAACGCGAATTGCGGGCCGCTCAACAGCGTCGGTTAAGCGACTTGGGCCGCTGACTCGCGGTCGCCTTCATCACGCCGATTTCGGCCATGAGCCTGTGTTTCTGTCGCGCCAGAAGCGCAACAAGGGCGCTGTCGTAGCGATTGTCTTCGATCGCCTTGTCGTAATCCTCGACAATGCGCTCTTCGCCGCTGGCGAACGACGGCAGGGCCTTGTCGTCAAGGCCGATCAAGGCGCTCCTCGCGGGATGACGGTTTTGTGGACGGTCGACATGAACGAGCCGCTGTGGTCAGGGGCGAGGCCTCGGGCGCGAAGCGCCTCGTGAAGCTCGGCATGCGCCTTCTCGTGCAAGCGCCTGGACGCGCGAAAGATCGCCTTCAGGTCCGGCGCGCTCCGCGCGCTTCATCGCCTCTTCATAGCCGTTGAGCGCATCGAGCACGGCCGCGTGCAGCGACACGAGCGAGCTATTGTCCGCCATGACGACCTCTCTGGTTCTTCCGCGGTCAACAAACGACGCCGTGAATTGTTCCGAGATCGATCGGAAGCGATCGACGCCGCCAATCCGCCCCGCCGCTCCAGCCGGAGAAAAGCCGACCGGAGCGCTGCGGTGTTCGTCCGCGCTTCTACGCCGCCGCCTTCAGCGCCTGCTCGATGTCGGCGAGGATGTCGTCGATGTGCTCGATGCCGATCGACAGGCGCACGTAGCTCTCCGACACGCCGGTCGCGAGCTGGTCCTCGGGCGAGAGCTGCGAGTGGGTGGTGGTCGCCGGATGGATGGCGAGCGAGCGCGCGTCGCCGATGTTGGCGACGTGGTAGAGCAGCTTCAGCGCGTCGATGAACTTGCGCCCCGCGTCCTTGCCGCCCTTGATCTCGAAGCCGACGAGGCCGCCCAGCCCGCCCTTGAGATATTTCTCGGCGCGACGCCGCGCTTCGCCGACCTGCTGCGACGGATGGATGACCTTCGTCACCTCGGGGCGCTTGGCGAGCCACTCCGCGACCGCGAGCGCGTTGGTCGAATGGCGCTCGATGCGCAGCGGCAGCGTCTCGATCCCCTGCAGCGTCAGGAAGGCGTTGAACGGCGACATCGCCGCGCCGAGGTCGCGCAGCAGCGTCACGCGCGCCTTGATGATGTAGGCGATGGGGCCCGAGCGGCTTCACCGCCTCCGACCAGATCGCGCCGTGATAGCTCGGATCGGGCGTGTTCAGCGCCGGCTGACGCCCTTTGTGCTCCTCCCAGGGGAACGTCCCGCTGTCGACCAGAAGGCCGCCGATCGAGGTGCCGTGGCCGCCGAGATACTTGGTCGAGGAATAGACGATGATCGCCGCGCCGTGATCGAACGGCCGGGTGAGGATCGGCGCGGCGGTGTTGTCCATGATCAGCGGAATGCCGAACCGACGGCCGATCGCCGCCACTTCCGCGATCGGGAAGACGATCAGCTTCGGGTTGGGCAGCGTCTCGGCGTAATAGGCGCGGGTGCGGTCGTCGGTCGCGCGGGCGAAATTCTCCGGGTCGTCCGGATCGACGAAGCGGACCTCGATGCCCTGGTCCTTCAGCGTGTTGGCGAACAGGTTCCAGGTGCCGCCGTAGAGGTCGGTCGAGGAGACGACGTTGTCGCCGGCCCGCGCGAGGTTCTGCAGCGAGAAGGCCGAAGCCGCCTGCCCGCTCGCCAGCGCCAGCGCGCCGACGCCGCCCTCGAGCGCGGCGATGCGCTTCTCGAGCACGTCGTTGGTCGGGTTCATGATGCGGGTGTAGATGTTGCCGAGCTCCTTCAGCGCGAACAGGTTCGCCGCGTGCTCGGCGCTCTGGAACTGATACGAGGTCGTCTGATAGATCGGCACCGCGACCGCGCCGGTCGTCGGATCGGCGCGCCAGCCGGCATGCAGGGCGAGGGTTTCAGGCTTTTGTGACATCGGGCCTTCCTTTTTCATTTTTCTTCGCGTCGTCTCTGTGGCGAAGCCCTCGGGTCGACGCGACGAACGCCGGCGCTTCTTTATCACTTGGCGCATGTTATTTTCCTTGTATCATGCACCAAGTCGGTAGATTTTCTCGACCATAGCCATGCGCCACCCCCAGCGCAAGGCGAGGCGCCGCATGCTTCGCCTGCGCGTCCGACCAGGTCCCCGGCTTTCCTCCTCGGGCGCACGCTCTCCAATCCGTTTCAAACTCTTGTATTGTCGGCGCGGCAGGATCGGAAGGCTGAACCGGGCCGCAGCAGCCCGTGGCGAGCAGGAGACGTAAATGAGCACGCAGAGCCACGGCTCCGATCACGAGCGCACGCGGCGCTTTCACTTGCCGCACGCGCATCTCGAAGTCGGCGTTCGGCGGCGACTGGTTCGGCGTGCGGGCGGAGAGTTTCGCACGGTTCTTCGGCACGCCGACCTTTCTCATCGCCCAGACGATCATCGTCGCCGTCTGGATCTGGGTCAACGTCGCCGGCTGGACCCAGTTCGACATCTACCCGTTCATTCTCCTGAACCTCGCCTTCTCGCTGCAGGCCGCCTACGCCGCGCCGCTGATCCTGCTCGCCCAGACCCGCCAGGCCGACCGCGACAAGGTCGATGAGCCTCGCCGACGCCCAGCACCGCGAGGAGCTGCATCGCGTCAACGAGGAGCGCCAGCAGCAGATGCAGAAGCAGTCGGAGGCTGATGTTCGACATGCTCGAGCAGAACACGGCGCTGACCGAAACGGTCGAAAGGCTCCTGCGCCAGAACACCGAGCTGACCGAGGCCGTGCGCACGCTCGTCGAGCGCATCGAGACCATGACCGCCGAGGTCCACAGCCGCCTCAGCCAGCCGACCGCCTGAACGGCCGCCTAAGGCTGGCCGCCGCTCCCGGCCGCCTCCGCCGCGACCGAGGCGAGCGCGCTCGTCATGGCGGCGAGAACCGCCTCGTGACCTTTGACGTCGTCGTGACGCGCCGCAAGCCAGAGCGGCTCGTTGTAGGAGAGCCGGGTCACGCCCTCCCCGTCCTTCCATACCAGCGCCTTCAGCGGCAGGTCGATGCCGATCGTCTGGACGGCCTGCATCAGCGGCGTGCCGGCTTTCGGGTTGCCGAACACAAGCACCTCGGTCGGCCGAAGCGCCATCCCCGCCTCGGCCGCCGCCTTGGCGTGGTCGATGCGGGCGAGCACGGCCATGCCGCGCGCTGTCACGGCGGCGACCAGCCGGTCCATGGTTGCTTCAGGGTCAAAACGGCTCTCGATTGTGACCAGTCCGCTTGCCGCCATCGCCGTCCTCCTTGCCTGCCGGCGCGCCAAACGTTTTGGCGCGTCCGATGCGTTCGCGATTGTGTTATCCAACGACGTCATCAGCGTGGCGCAATGCCGATCCAGCCGTAGCGCGGGCCGCAGACTCCCGGACCGGAGCGCCAAGAAAGGTGAGCGACAGGATGCGCATGGGATGGGCCCTCGGCGCGGCGATGTCGGCCGCGCTTGCGTTCACCGGCTCGATCGCGCCCTCGCGCGCCGGCGACCCCTCTTACGGCCCGGAATTGCAGGGCTTCGACTATCCATGGCCGGTTGGCGACTACGCCTTCTCCTCGCAGGGCGAGGCGCTGACGATGCGGTTCATGGACGTCGCGCCGTCCGGTCCGGCGAACGGCAAGACCGCCGTCCTTCTCCACGGCAAGAACTTCTGCGCGGCGACGTGGGAAGCGACGATCCGGGCGCTTTCCGGCGCCGGCTACCGCGTCGTCGCGCCCGACCAGATCGGCTTTTGCAAGTCGTCGAAGCCGGGGCGGTACCAGTACAGTTTTCAGCAGTTGGCGGCGAACACCCATGCGCTCATCGAACATCTCGGCGTCAAGGACCCGGTGCTGATCGCCCACTCGACCGGCGGCATGATCGCGGCGCGCTACGCGCTGATGTATCCGCACGACGTCTCGGCGCTTGTTCTCGTCAATCCGATCGGGCTCGAGGACTGGAAGGCGCTCGGCGTGCCGGCGATTTCGGTCGATCAATGGATCGAGCGGGAAAAAGCGACCACCGCCGAGCGCATCAAGGCCTACGAACAGACGACCTACTACGCCGACACATGGCGGCCCGAATACGACCGTTGGGTGACGATGCTGGCCGGACTTGTGCAGGGGCCGGGCCACGAGATTGTCGCCCGCAACCTCGGGCTGATCGACGACATGATCTATACCCAGCCGGTCGTCTACGAGTTTCCGCTGATCAAGGTCCCGACGCTCCTGATGATCGGCTTGAAGGACGTGACCGCGATCGGCAAGGACGTCGCGCCGCCCGACGTGCGCGCCCGCCTCGGCCACTACCCGGAACTCGCGCAGAAGACCAAGGCGGCCATTCCGGGGGCTCGGCTGATCGCGTTCGCCGACGCCGGCCACGCGCCCCAGATCCAGGATCCTCAGCGCTTCAACGCGGCGCTGATCGAGGCGCTGGGGAGGCTCGGGCGACGATAAGGCGAGTCCGGTCGGAACCGTCTCGGGAGGCTGCGCGTCTCGCGCACCCCGGGCGGCGAGACGCCGCCCCTCCGGCCGCCCGGCCTCCTTCGCGTTTGCGTATCGCCATCGGCAATCGCGTCATAGCCGCGGACGAGGAATAAATGAGGCGGAAGGGTAGACCCTCGCAAACCTCGAGTTATGCTGTCTTAAGTAGATGACGCCAACTTCGGTTTGGAATCGCAGCGGAGCAGTCACTGTCAACATATATTGTCTAATATCGAACCATACGTCGCGCGTACTTACGTATATTCCGATAGTTGCTTCTTTAGGTCGCCCGTGCAGATTTTAAAGCGGTGCGAAATAATAGAGGGGTATGAAAATGTTAACGAAGATTATGGCAATTGCGCTGGCGATGGGCATAACCGTCGCGCCAGCGAGCGCTGCAACGATTCTGATCTTTGCGGAAGTCGGGCGTGAATGCGCCGTCCGCCGTCAAAATCACCGACAACGGCAACGGAACCACCAGCTCGTTCGCTGACATCGGCGTAACGATTACGTCGATCGTCGGACCCCTGGGCCCAGACCTCCCGATAACCGATGCCAGATTTATCCTGAACGCGCATTCAACCGACTTCGCGTCGACGGTCGTACTCGGTGGCGTCGACTACTTCACTCAGAGATTTAGCGGAACGTTCGAGGTAGAGGCTCCGGAATGCGGGACCATCTGCCTCGAGGGCAGCTTCGTCGACCTCATGTCTGGCGTTGTGGGCGGACGCGCGCTGACCACGTCCGCCAGCACACCGCCGGCGAGCGCGGTGACCTTTACCTCCGATACGATCCCGGCCGGCGATCTCATACTCCCGCGCGCCCTGGCGTTTTCCAAGACCGACCTGACCTTCCCAGTAAGGGTTGACTGCAGCGCGCCGCAAGGCTGCACATTGGGCTCGACCTCGGGCAACATCAGCGCCACGTTCTCCGCCGGCGTTCCCGAGCCGAGCACCTACGCGATGATGCTGCTCGGCTTTGCGGGCCTCGCCTTCGCCGGCTGCCGCACCTCTCGCAAGAGCGTTGCTTTCGGCGCCTGACCCCAATTCCACCTTTCTGAGAAAGGCCGTCCGCACGGGCGGTCTTTTTCATTGGACGCCCTCCCCCAATATCCGCTGCGACAAGGGCTGGCGAAGGCGGAACCGGAGCGGGTCGCAACCCGCTGCCGCGAGGGCCGGGCCCTTTTTCCCTTTGGGACGCTTAAAGGGAGCCGGCGCCTTACGGCAGCGGCGGGATGCGCAGCACCTGGCCCGGATAGATCTTGTCGGGGTTGGACAGCATCGGCTTGTTGGCTTCGAAGATGACGTTGTACTTGTCGCCCTTGCCCTTGCCGTACTCGCGCTCGGAGATCGCCCAGAGCGTGTCGCCGCTCTTGACGGTGTAGAACTTCGAACTCGGGCTCGAGCCTGGGCCGGCTTGATGTCGTTCTGCACCGTGCTGACGCCCTTGGTGTTGCCGAGCGCGATGGCGATCTTCTCGGCCTCCTCGGTCGACTTCGCCGTGCCCGACACCTTCACTTTGTCGCCGTTGACCTCGATCTTGACGTCCGAGTGATCGAGACCTTGCTTGTCGAGCTCCTTCTTGAGTTCGTCGGCCGGGGCCGCCTTGGCCTCGCTGCCGCCGAAAATCGACGCGCCGGCGTTCTTGATGAAACTGATCAGACCCATGGTTTGCTCCTCCCGCCGGCGCTTCGCCGGGCTTCCGCGGAAAAGGGGCGCCCCCTCAAGGCTGGCGCACTATCTCCGAACCGGCGCGGCGCGACAAGTCTGGAGACGGCGGCCCGATCCTGCTAAGCCACAGCGAACCTGCTCATTCCGGACGTCCGCATGAAAGACCCCTATGAGGTCCTCGGCGTCGCCAAGACGGCGACCCCCGAGGAAATCCGCAAGGCCTACCGGCAGCTCGCCAAGAAGCTGCATCCGGACCTCAACCCCGGCGACAAGCACGCCGAGGAGCGGTTCAAGGAAGTCGCCTCCGCCAACGACCTCTTGTCCGACCCGGACAAGCGCCGCCGCTACGACGCCGGCGAGATCGACGCCTCGGGCGCCGAGAAGCCGCCGCCCAGCCGCAGGGCCGATATTATCGCGAATACGCCGGCGGCGCGGGCACATCCTTACGAAAGCGCCGAGCGGCTACGCCGACTTCGCCGAGAGCGACGACATGTTCGCCGAGCTTCTGCGCCGCAGCCGCGAGCAGGCCACGGGAACAGGCGCGGCGCGCGCCGGGCGCCGACCTGCACTACGAATTGCACGTCGCCTTTCTCGACGCGGTCAACGGCGCGGTCAGGACGATCACCCTGCCCCAGGGCGGAACGCTGGACGTGACCATTCCCGCCGGCGTCGAGGACGGACAGGTGCTGCGCCTGCAAGCGGCAAGGGCGCGCCCTCGCCCGGCGAGGGGCCGGCCGGCGACGCGCTGGTGCAGATCGTGGTCGAGCCGCACCGCTTCTTCACCCGCGAGGGCGACGACATTCTGGTCGAATTGCCGATCACCGTGAAGGAGGCGGCGCTCGGCGGCGAGATCCGGACGCCGACGACGACCGGCAGCGTGATGCTGAAGATCCCCAAGGGCTCGAACACCGGCGACACCCTGCGCCTCAAGGGCAAGGGGGTGAAGACGCGCGCGCGGCGCGGGCGACGAACTCGTCAGGCTCAAGGTCGTCATGCCGAAGGAGCCGGACGCCGAACTCGACAGCTTCCTCGCCGGCTGGACGCCGCCGGCGAGCTACGATCCCCGCAGGGAGATGTGAGCCATGATCGACGAGCGGGAATTTCTGGAGCGCGCGCATATCGACCGGACGACGCTCGAGGTGTGGGTCCGCGAGGCGTGGATCTGCCCGGACCGCACGGCGCCCGAGCGCGCCTACACCGAGATGGACCTCGCCCGCGCCGGCCTGATCCACGACCTCAAGCACAACATGGGGGTCAACGACGAGGGGCTCGACGTGATCCTGCACCTGATCGACCAGATGCACGGGCTGAGAAAAGCGCTGGCCGAGGCGCTGGGTCGCTGCACGGGCCGAGGACGGGCGTCGCATCGCAGACCAGCCGGGCCGGTCTCGAGATGGCGCGACGTTCCGGGGATTCATCAGGAGACGCAGACATGCGGAACGCTTCGTCGCTTCGCGTTCCTCGTTGCTCGCTCGCCTCGCGTTCGCCGGCCCTCGCCGACGAGCCCTTCCCGAAGACCGGCGCGGCCAAGCTCGCGGCCTATGCGGTCTGCCGCTCGCTCGCGATCGTCGACATGGGGCCGGTCGGCTCGAATTCTTCGGCCGAATGCACCGGCATCGTGAAGACCCGCGACGGCTCGAAGCTGCTCGACAATCTCGCCATCCGCTGCCTCGAGGAGGCCAAGGCCCGGCCGGAGGGCTACGCCTTCACCGGCACGTGCATCCAGACCGACGGCGACGGCGACAAGCTCTACATGACCTACGAGGGCCCGGAGGGCGGCGACATCGCGCTCCTCGGCGGCACGGGCAAGTACAAGGACGTGACCGGCAAGGGGACATGGACCGTCGCCGACGCGCCCGGCAACACCGCGAATCTCTTCGCCTTCACGCTGACCTACGACGTGAACTGGACGACGAAGGCGAAGTAGGCGCGAGGCCGGCGGTCAGCCGCAAGTCCACAAGATCGCCATGCTCAACGCCTAGAAATCGAGCCGGTCATCACGCCTAGCGGAGGCCGATCGATGTCGACGACCCCACGCCCGCCGCAGATCATCCCCTATCTCTTCTACCGCGACGTCCCCGCCGCGCTCGACTTTCTGACCCGCGCCTTCGGCTTCAAGGAGGAGATGCGCCACGCGACGCCGAGCGGCGGCGTGCATGGCGAGGCGTCCCTGCAAGGCCAGGTCGTCATGATGGGCCAGGGCGGCGGCGGACAGGGCCTCAAGCCGCCGCCGGACGTGGGCGCGGCGACGATGGGCGTGTTCGTCTATATCGACGACGTCGACAAGCACTACGAAGTCGCCAAGGCCGCGGGCGCGGAAATCGTCCATCCGCCGAAGGACGCCGACTACGGCCGGAACTACTGGGCCAACGACCCCGAGGGCCATCCCTGGTTCTTCACCACGCCGCCGAAGGTGGCGTGAGCGAGGGGCGGCGCCTACAGGCGGCTGAGCAGCTCCGCCTTCTTCGCCGAAAATTCTTCTTCGGTGAGGATGTCTTTCTGGCGCAACTCCGCAAGCCGCTCGATCGTCTTGACGATGTCCTCCATCGCAGGCGCGCGGCGGCGACGGCGCGGCTCCGCCCGTCTGCGCAGAGGGGGCGTGCCGCGTTTGCGCGGGCGGGCTCGGCGCTGGCGAGGCGAAGTTTGGCGCGGCATCGCCGCGCGGCGAGACCAGGGGCAGGTCGGCCAGGCGCACGACGCCGAACTGGCTCGTGAACGTCAGCGACCGGTCGCCGCCCTGCTGCTGCGAGAACCCGGAGATGCTGGTGCTCGCCCGAGATCGTAGACGCGGACCTCGCCGCCCACATCGATCGCAACCCGGCGTGACCCGGGAAACCAGGCGTATCGCATATCGTTCTGGGCGCCGGTCGAGGCCGGGGCGCCGAGTTCCCGCAGGCCACCAGGCGCCGCTCGCTCCCGTTCCCGGCGACAAACAGGCTGACGCCGCCGCCGTCGCCCTGGCTCTGGCTTTGCGACGGAAAGCTCGCGGGCCTCGGCGAAAGGCTGGCTGCGCAACAGGCCGGCAAGCTCGTTGCAGAGCGCATCGACCCGAGCCTTCAGGCCGGAATTGAACATGTCGCCGACCATGATCATGCCGCCCTGCGACCATTGTCCCATGCCGCCGAGATCGGGGTGATTGAACTGCGCCTGGGCCCCATGACCGCGCGCGAGCGCGCCGAGAAGGCTGAGCGCCGCCTCGACGCTGACCCCGTGGCGGGCGGCGATCTCGGTCACGAGTCGAAGGCCTTCGGGCGTGAGCTTTGTGCATGGAGGGTGCTTCCTGACGGCGGGCGATGCGGCCTCGCCCAAAGGCGCTTCGGCCTGCTCCGGACGACTATACGCCGTTTGCCCGTGGGCAGAATCGAGATGCACCCGTCGCTGCGGCTGTAGCCGCGCTCGCGTGAGGCGCGCTACGCCCTCCCCACCCTCCCCCGGTCGGCGTGACGATCTCGATCGCTTCGCCCGCCTCGACCTCGGTCTGCGCGCAGCCGGGCAGGACCTCGATGCGGCCGTCGTTGCGGCGCACGGAGTTGCGGCCGAGTTCGCCGGGCTCGCCGCCCGCGCGTCCCCGGATTGGGGACGACGCGGTGGCCGCTCAGCACCGCGACCTGCATCGGTCTTTGAGGAAGCGGATGCGCCGCAGCGTCCCGTCGCCCGCGTTCCACTGTCCCCTTGCCGCCCGAGCCGCGGCGGATGTGGAAATCCTCGAGCACGACCGGGAAGCGGCTCTCGAGAATCTCCGGGTCGGTCAGGCGCGAGTTGGTCATGTGGGTGTGCACCGCCGCCGCGCCGTCGAAGCCCGGGCCGGCCGGCGCGCCCGAGCAGATCGTCTCGTAATATTGATAGGTCGCGTCGCCGAAGGTCAGGTTGTTCATCGTCCCCTGCGCCGAGCCGAGCGCGCCGAGCGCCGCGAACAGCGTGTCGGTCACCGCCTGCGACACTTCGACGTTGCCCGCGACCACGGCCGCCGGATAGCGCGGCGACAGCATCGAGCCCTCGGGCAGGATCACCCGGATCGGCTTCAGGCAGCCGGCGTTCATCGGGATGTCGTCGTCGACCATGACGCGGAAGACGTAGAGCACCGCCGCGCGCGTCACCGGCTCGGGCGCGTTGAAGTTGGTCGGCTGCTGCGGCGACGTGCCGGTGAAATCGACGGTCGCCTCGCGGCGCGCCTTGTCGACCGTGATCTTCACCCTGATGACCGCGCCCTGGTCGGAGACCTGACTCCGCCTCGCTGTCGGCCAGCCGGTCGATCACCCGCCGCACGCTCTCCTCGGCGTTGTCCTGCACGTGGCCCATGTAGGCCTCGACCGTCTCGAGGCTGAAATGCTCGACCATGCGGCGAAGCTCGCGCACGCCCTTCTCGTTGGCGGCGATCTGCGCCTTGAGGTCGTTGACGTTCTGCGTCGGATTGCGCGCCGGCCACGGCCCGCTCGGTCAGAAGCTCGGTCGAGCTCGCGCTCGCGAAAGACGGCCCCGCTCGACGAGCAGGAAATTGTCGATGTAGATCCCCTCCTCGTGGATCGTGGTCGCGAGCGGGCGACATCGAGCCCGGCGCGATGCCGCCGATGTCGGCGTGATGGCCGCGCGAGGCGACCCAGAAGAGGATCGTCTCGCCCTGATCGTCGAACACCGGCGTACAGACGGTGATGTCGGGCAGGTGCGTGCCGCCGTTGTAGGGCGCGTTCAGCGCGAACACGTCGCCGGGCCGGATGCGGCCGGCATTCTCCTTGATGATCGTCTCGACCGAGCGGTCCATCGAGCCCAGATGCACCGGCATGTGCGGCGCGTTGGCGACGAGGCGCCCGTGGCGGTCGAACACCGCGCAGGAGAAGTCGAGCCGCTCCTTGATGTTGACCGAATAGGCGGTGTTCTGCAGCGTCACGCCCATCTGCTCGGCGATCGACATGAAGAGGTTGTTGAAGATCTCGAGCATGACCGGATCGGCCTTTGACCCGATCGCCTCGCGCTTCGGCGGAGGCTTCGACGCGGGTCATCACGACATGGTTCTTCGGCGTGATCTCGGCGCGCCAGCCCTCCTCGACGACGATCGTCTGGTGCGGCTCGATGATGAGCGCCGGCCCGTCGACCGCGCGCCGATCGGCAGCGCCTCGCGAAGAAAAACGTCCGCCTCCCGCCACGCGCCCGTGGGAGAAGAAGCGCGTCCGTCGCGCCGGCTGTAACGGCGGTCGCCGGGCGCGTCGGCCGCGCTCAGCGACCGCGGCTACGGATCCGCGCCCGCTCGGCAAAGCGCGCCGCGCCGCCGACCGCCTCCGCCGACACCGCCTCGATCACCAGCGCCTTCGTCTGGTCGAGGAAGCCGAACCGCGCCTTGTGCGCCGCTCTCGAAGGCGCGCCGCATCGCGAGCGGCGAGGCGAGCCCGACCTCGATCGTCGTGTCGGAGCCCGCGTAGCGCAAGCTGCGCCCGCGCGATGGACCTTGATGTCCGCGCCGCTCGACGCCCTGCGCCTTCGACCTCCGCACGCGCGCTGCTCGGCGAGCAGGTCGGCGATGACGCCGACCCGGGCGGTCGCTCCGGCGTCGAGCGGCTCGTCGACGCCCTTGCGCGCGCTCGGCCGCGATGTCGGCGAGACCCATGCCATAGGCCGACAGCAGCGACGACAGCGGATGGATGAGCACGGTCGTGATCGCCAGCGCGTCGGCGACGTCGCAGGCGTGCTGGCCGCCGGCGCCGCCGAACGAGTTCAGCGCGTAGCGCGTCACGTCGTAGCCGCGCGCGACCGAGATCGTCTTGATCGCCTCCGCCATCTTGGCGACCGCGATGGCGAGAAAGCCGTCGGCGACCGCCTCGGGCGCGCGCCCGTCGCCGATTGTCTCGGCCAGCGCCTCGAATTTCGTCCGCACGACGTCGGCGTCGAGCGGCGCGTCGCCGCGCGGGCCGAACACTTTCGGAAAGAGGTCGGGAATGAGCTTGCCGGTCATCAGGTTGGCGTCGGTGACGGCGAGCGGGCCGCCGCGGCCGTAGGCGGCCGGGCCAGGATCGGCGCCGGCGGAATCGGGGCCGACGCGATAGCGCGCGCCGTCGAAATGCAGGATCGAGCCGCCGCCGGCCGCGACCGTGTGGATCTTCATCATCGGCGCGCGCATGCGCACGCCCGCGACCTCCGTCTCGAAGGCGCGCTCGAACTCGCCGTCGAAATGGGCGACGTCGGTCGAGGTGCCGCCCATGTCGAAGCCGATGACGCGCGTAAAGCCGGCGCTCGCGCCGGTCCGCGCCATCGCCACCACGCCGCCCGCGGGGCCGGACAGGATCGCGTCCTTGCCGGCGAACAGGTTCGCCGAGGTCAGGCCGCCCGACGACATCATGAACATGACCCGCGCGCCCGTGCGCTCGACGTCGAGCGCGCGCGACACCCGCTCGACGTAGCGGGCGAGGATCGGCGACAGATAGGCGTCGACCACCGTCGTGTCGCCGCGCCCGACGAGCTTGATCAGCGCCGAGCAGGCGATGGCTCTCGGAGACCTGCGCGAAGCCGAGCGCGCGGGCGATGTCGCCGACCATGCGCTCGTGCTCGGGATAGCGATAGGCGTGCATGAAGACGATCGCGACCGCGTCGAAGCCCTCCGCTCGCGCCGCCTCGGCGAGCGCCGCGCGCACGCGCCGCGGGATCGGGCGCGGCTTCGACGGTCCCGTCGGCGCAGCACCCGCTCGTCGATCTCGATCACGCCGGCGTAAAGCTGCTCGGGCTTGACGATGTTGCTGGCGAAGATCTTGGGCCGCGCCTGGTAGCCGATCTCGAGCGCGTCGCGAAAGCCGCGCGTCGTGACGAGCAGCGTGCGCTCGCCGCGCCGCTCGAGCAGCGCGTTGGTCGCGACCGTCGTGCCCATCTTGACGACGCCGATCGCGCCTTCCGGGATCGGCTCGCCCGCGGCGAGGCCGAGCAGGCGGCGGATCGCCTCGACCGCGGCGTCGTCGTAGAGCGCGCTCTCCGACAGGAGCTTGCGGGCGTGCAGCCGGCCCTCGGGATCGCGGCCGATGACGTCGGTGAAGGTGCCGCCGCGATCGATCCAGAAGTCCCAGCCCCGCTTTGCCGCTCACGATTGTTTGACCCCCGTCGCCGTTTCCGACTTTGCCGCGACCCTACGAAAGGTTTTATGATCGGCGCAACCGCAGCGCGAGAGAGGCCCGCAATGGAATACTGTGAAGTTCGGCAAGACCGGCATGCAGGTCTCGAAGCTCTGCCTCGGCTGCATGACCTACGGCTCGCCCAAGTGGCGCGAATGGGTGCTGGCGGAAGAGGCCTCGCGGCCCTTCATCCGCGAGGCGCTGGAGAAGGGGATCAATTTCTTCGACACCGCCGACGTCTATTCGCAGGGCGCGAGCGAAGAGATCCTCGGCCGGGCGCTCAAGGACTACGCCAAGCGGCACGAGGTCGTGATCGCCACCAAGGTGCACGGCGCGATGGGCCCGGGCGCCGAACGCCAAGGGCCTGTCGCGCAAGCACATCCTGGAAGGGATCGACGCATCGCTGAAGCGGCTCGGCACGGATTACGTCGACCTCTACCAGATCCATCGCTTCGACCCGCTGACGCCGATGGAGGAGACGCTGGAGGCGCTGAACGACGTCGTGCGCGCCGGCAAGGCGCTCTATATCGGCGCCTCGTCGATGTACGCGTGGCAGTTCGCCCGCATGATCGACATCTCGCGCGCCAGGGGCCACGCGGAATTCGTCTCGATGCAGAACTACTACAACCTCGTCTATCGCGAGGAAGAGCGCGAGATGATGCCGTTCTGCGAGTACGAAGACATCGCCGTCATCCCGTGGTCGCCGATGGCGCGCGGCTATCTGGCCGGCTCGGGCGTCGGCGCGCAAGCCGCGACCGTGCGCGGCCGCACCGACCCGTTCAGCGTCACGCTGGGCCTCGGTTCGCCGCAGGACGAGGCGATCCGCGAGCGGGTGGACGAGGCCGCGCGCAGAAGCTCGGAACGAAGCCGGCGATCGTCGCGCTCGCCTGGGTGCTGTCGAAGCCCTATGTCACCGCGCCGATCGTCGGCGCCTCGAAGCCGCATCACCTCGCCGACGCGGTCGCGGCGACCGAGCTCAAGCTCGACGCCCGCACAATCGCCAAACTCGAGGAGCCCTATCGGCCGAAGGCGGTGGCGGGGCACGAGTAATCCCTTCGTCCTTCGCGAGCGGGCGCAGGTGCTCGGACCGCGAAGGTCCGACGCAGATGAACCGCATCCTGAGGCGCCCGTTCCGCATCTCCGCCGCCCTTCGCCCCCACTGCGGGAATGGCAGTCATGGAGCATCCGATGACCACGCCGGCACGAAGGACCATCCGATCACGATCGAGCCGATCGCCGGGCGCGTGCGCGTCGTCTGGCGCGGGCGGACGATCGGCGAGACGACGCGGGCGCTCGAACTCGCCGAGGCCGGCTACAAGCCGGTCGCCTACATTCCGCGCGAGGACGTCGACATGGGGCTCCTCGAGCGCACCGAGCGCGTCACGACCTGCCCCTATCAAGGGCGAGGCGAACTACTTCTCGATCCGCGACGGCGAGGACACGCGACGACAACGCGGTCTGGACCTACGAGCATCCGAAGGCGGACGTCGGCGAGATCGCCGCGCATCTGGCCTTCTATCCGAACCAGGTCGAGGTCGTGCGGGCGTAGGTCCTTCTCCGGATTGCGGTCGCTCGTGGGGCGGCGTCGGCCAGCCCGACGGATAAGCGCCTCCAGCCGCCCCTCGATGCGAGCGCGAGACGCGCGCCCGCGACGCCCGGAGGGAGACACGCATGAGCGTCAAAGGCAAGACCATCCTCGTCACCGGCTCGACCGACGGCGTCGGGCGCTGGGTCGCGGAGCGGCTCGCGGCCGAAGGCGCGCGCGTCCTCGTCCACGGGCGCGACCGGCGAGCGAGGCGAAGCGGTCGTCGCGGACATCGCGAAGGCCGGCGGGGCGGCGACGTTCCTTCCGGCCGATCTCGCCTCGCTCGCCGAAGTCCGCAGGCTCGCCGAGGCCGTGCGGCGCGAGACCGACGGCCTCGACGTCCTCGTCAACAACGCCGGGATCGGCACGGCCGGAAACGCGCGCGAAGTCAGCGCCGACGGCTTCGAGCTGCGCTTCGCGGTCAACTACTCTCGCCGGCTTCCTGCTCGACGCGGCTCCTGCTGCCCGCTCATCGAGAAGCGCGCGCCGTCGCGGATCGTCAACGTCGCCTCCGCCGGGCAGCAGGCGATCGACTTTTCCGACGTGATGCTGACCCGCGGCTACAGCGGCGTGCCGCGCCTACTGCCAGAGCAAGCTCGCGCAGATCCTGTTCACCATCGACCTCGCCGAGGAGCTGAAGGGCCGCGGCGTCACGGTCAACGCGCTGCATCCGGCGACCTACATGGACACGACCATGGTGCGTCTCAGCGGCGCGACGGCCGATCAGCACGGTCGAGGAAGGCGGCGAGGCGATCCTCGCAGCTCGTCGCCTCGCCCGCGCTCGAGGGCCGCAGCGGCCTCTATTTCAGCGGCAAGCGCGAGGCGCGCGCCGACGCGCAGGCTTACGATCCGGCCGCCCGCAAGCGGCTGCGGGCGCTGAGCTTCGAGCTCGTTGGCATGGCCGATCCTCTCGCGGCGCCTTAGCGGCGCAGACGAAAATCCTGCTAAAATCTTGCCGCAATTGGGAACCCAAGCCACCACGTTGCCGTTCTTGTCCCGCCACGAACGAGGGAAGGAAACGCAATATGGACAAGATCCTGCTGGCGGGGGCGGCGGCGGCGTGTCTCGGGTTGGCGGCCTGCTCGACGCCGACCCAGACGTTCGGCACGACCGCAGGCGCGCTCGGCGGCGCTGTAGTCGGAGGCCCGGTCGGCGCGGTTGTCGGCGGCGTCGGCGGCGCCGTGGTCACGGCGCCCGGGGCGCCGCTCGGCGGCTACCACCACCGCCACCGCTGCTGGTATCGCGACGCGTACGGCGTGCGCCATTACCGCGCATGTCGCTGATCGCGGCGGCTTTTCGACGTTGATTGCCCGCGGGAAGGCGAGGCGTCCGTGCGGGCGCCTCCGGGCCGAGTGCGCCCGATCGTCGAATCGCGGCTACGGCCCGCGGTAGGTCACCCGCCAGATCGCGCCGCCCTCGTCGTCGGTGACGAGGAGCGCGCCGTCCTTCGTCACGGCGACGCCGACGGGCCGGCCCCAGACGTTCGCATCGCCGGCGACGAACCCGACGAGAAAATCCTCGTAGGCTCCCGTCGGCCGTCCGTCTTTCATGAGCAGACGCACGACCTTGTAGCCGGTGCGTTTTGCGCGGTTCCAGGAGCCGTGAAAGGTGACGAAGGCGTCGCCCTGATAGTCCGACGGGAACTGGCCGCCTTGATAGAAGGCGATCGCGAGCGGGGCCGAGTGCGGCTGGAACAGCACGTCGGGGAGCTTCGCACGCGGCCGCGAGGTCGGGCCGTTCGCCCTTGTGGCGGGGGTCCTGATGCGCTCCGATGTAGAACCAGGGCCAGCCGAAGAAGGCGCCGTCCTCGATCCGGGCCGCGTAGTCGGGCGGCAAGGTCGTCGCCGAGTCCGTCCCGTTCGTTGACGACGCACCACAGGTCGCCGCTCGCCGGCTCGACCGTCAGGCCCGAGCAGTTGCGCAGGCCCGTCGCGTAAGACGCGCTTGCGCGCCGCCGTCGGGATCGAACGCCAGCACGTCGGCGCGATCTCGCTCCTCGTCCATGCCCGACGAGCCGCGCGCCGCCGCCGACTTCGAGGCCTGTCCGCGTCGTTGGTCGCCGAGCCGACCGAGACGAACATCGTTTTGCCGTCTGGCGAGAACGCGAGGTCTCGCGTCCAGTGCGCGCCGCCGGCCGGCAGGTCCCGTACGATCACCTCGGGGGGACCCGAGGCCGCGAGGTCGCCGTTCCGATAGGCGAAGCGCTGCACCGCCCCTTCGGTCGCGACATAGACCCAGCGCGGATCGGGCCCGGGCGGATAGAACGCGATCCCATAGACCTTCGGCAGGCCGGCCGCGAAGACATGCGGCTCGAAGCGGGGCGCGGCGCTTTGCCCGTCGCCGCGGAAGACGAGCACCCGCCCCGCCCCGCTTTCGGCGACGAACATATCGCCATTCGGCGCGGCGCGGATCACGCGCGGGAGCGAGAGGCCGGAGGCGACAAGATCGACGGAAAAGCCCGGCGGGACCTTCGGCAGCGCGCCGGGCGGGCGCGTGACGCGTGACGACGGATTGGCGGCCGAAGGCGTCGCATAAGGCGGCGGAAGGTCGGCGGGCGTGATCAGCCGACGCACGCCCGGCGCGTCCGAGCGCCAGTCGCCGTAGGCCGCGGGCCCGGTCCGTACGCCATCGTCGGCGAGCGCCGCGCTGGCGGCGAGCACCAGCAACCGCCAACATCGTCCGCATGACATCCTCCTCGCCGGGAGCTCAAGGATAGCGACTCGCGCGGTCGGCAATCGGTTGTGCTGGCTCAGCATATAAACGGCGCGGGATTGGTCCGTCATGGACCGCTGGCGAAGCGGGGCGCGAAAGAGCTTTGAAGTCAAGGCTCTTTCGCGCAGAATAGCCTCCAAGCGATCCATGACGGGACTTGGACCTTCGGACCGACCGCCCGTCTCCTATCTGTCCGGACCCCGGCAATCGGTCACGGCGCGGAGGTCGGAGGGCCTGCCGGGGCCCGCCGGCCGGCTCGATCGGGCCAAAGGTTTTCGCGAATCCCGGCTCGACAGCGTCGACCGCAACGGTCACATCGTTCAGCTTGCTGGTGAAGCGATTCCGCCTCGGCCCGGTAGAGGTACGGCGCCATGCTGTCCTTGACGAGGTAGGACAGAGGCTTGCCGTCCCCGTCATAGTCGGCGCCGTAGACGAGCAGGGCGTGATCGGCCGTACCGATGACGACCGCCTCGCCGTGCGCCAGGGACTTGTGGATCAGGTCGACCATCTTCTCGCGCCGAACATAGCGGACGCGGGTCTCCGGACGGGCGTCGGGATCGCGCGACGGCCCCCATCCATCGGACCCGTCGCGCGAAAGATCGTACTCCGTCCAACGCTCGACGCCCGAGCGCCGCGCGGGCGAGTGTCGGCGGGGCTTACGCGCCGGCCTTCGAGATGGGTGGCTTCGGGCTTCGGACCGAGCGAGGCGGTCAGCTCTTGTGCGAGCGCCTTTGCCTTCTGCTGGGGCGACGCGTCGCCGGCCACGGTCTCCTTCAGGGTGTCCTCGATCGGGTCGGTATCGGCGACATCATGAAAGTCACGGCGATCGAGGAGCCCGTTCTGGCGAATGAGTTCGAGGGCCTCGACGGCCAGTCCGCCGTCGCGAGACCGTTCCCGCCTCGCCGCGGATGAGCCGCAGGAAGCGGTCGGCGATGGCGTCGCGCTGCACGGCTCGCTCGCGAGAACTCGACATGCGCGCCGGGATGGCGGCTCATGTAGTTGGTCTCCAGCATGCTCAGCGTCGCGAACACCCAGCAGAGCCCGGTGTCGCCCTGATCGAGCGGATCGGTGATCGGCAGGGCGTAGCGGTCGCCGGCGCTGTCAGGCGCCGCGACCGTCACGAACGGTGGGGCGTCCTCGTCGCTGCAGCGTCCGCGTCGCGGCGCCGCAGGCGGCGAACCCGACGAGCAGGAAGAAGAGCGAGCGCTTGTGGCGTTGAGCAGCCGCGGAGGCCGCTCGCGCCAGACGGATCGGGGATGCCATTTGGGTGCTGGTCTCGAGCGTCGCCGACCGGATCGGCGGCAATCGCTCGAAAACAACAACCCCGCTTGTCCCGACGAAGGCCGGGGCATGACCGGAACAGGGCGGCGCGCCGGAAAAATAAGGCGTCCGCGGCGCCGCCGAGGCCGGCCCGGCTCAGCGGCGCGGTTCGCGCCCCATCGTGTAGAACTCTTCGTTGGGCCGTATCGAGAAGGCGTTCGCCAGCCGGTTCGACATGGCGAAGAGGGCGGCGACCGCGACGATGTCCCAGGCCTCGTCGTCAGCTGAAACCGCGGGCCTTCAGCGTCGCGTAGTCGGCGTCGTCGATGGCGTGCGAGCGCGTCGCCACCTTCTCGGCGAAGTCGAGCATCGCCCTCTCGCGCGGCGTCAGGTCGGCCTTGCCCGGGTTGATCGCCACCTGGTCGGCGATCAGCGGGTTCTTAGCCCGGATGCGCAGGATCGCGCCATGCGCGATCACGCAATACTGGCAGTTGTTGAGGCCGGAGGTGGCGACGACGATCATTTCCCGCTCGGCCTTGGTCAGGCCGCCGGGCTTCTCCATCAGCGCGTCATGATAGGCGAAGAACGCGCGGAACTCATCGGGACGGCGCGCCAGGGCGAGAAAGACATTGGGCACGAAGCCGGACTTTTCCTGCACCGCCGCGATCCGCTCGGCGACATCCTTGGGAAGGTCCTCGAGCCGGGGCGGTTCGAATCGGCTGATCGGTGTGTTGCTCATGACGCGCGCCTCCGCCCTGGGGCCGCCATGCTATCATCGCGCCCGCGCGCTTGAAAATCAGCCGCCACCTTACCGGTGTCGCTCCGCAGATCCGAAAGGCCCGACGCGCCAGTCGCCGGAGCCTTGGATCATCCGGAGCGCGCGTTATGCGTGGGTCTTCGGCGCAGGCGGAATCTCCACGACTTCGATGCCGGCGCCCTTGGCCAACTCGATCATGTTCTCCGTGCCGACCCCGCCTGGAAATGCGATCACCAGCTCGGGAGCGCCCTCGGCGATCATCCGCTGATTGCGGCTCTCGCCATCGTTGGCGTCGACCCGGTGCCATTCCGGCAGGAAGTCCCATTCGAGGACGCCGTGATCGCGCGCCCATTTTCCGGCCATCCGGTCGACGCCGCGCGCGTCTCCGTGGATCAGCCGCTCGAACGGCCCGCGGGTCGCGAGCAGGCGATCCAAAGCCTTTCCGACATATTCCTCATCATGGTTGTCGCGGCCGCCACAGACCAAGACTTCTCACTGGCTTACCTCCTGAAATTTTTGCCGCCTCCGCACGCGCTCGACGAGGCGGACTGCGCCACGACGAGGCGCCGCGGTTGCACGGCGCTTGCGGATCTTCCCCCAAGCGAAGCATCGCGCCTCCCCTTGGAGTTCCCCTGCTTATCCGCCGCGTTCGCGACGATTTTCTCACGGGCGACTGGGCGGGCTGCCAAGGTCTCGTCGGCGCGCCGGCCAAAACCATGCGCCCCAATGGCGCCTTAAACCGCAAAGCTCGTCTCGGGGATCGGGACGCCAGAGATCCTTCACTCGTTTTCGGGCGCGCGTCCGCCGCGCCCGTACTTTGGCCGCTGAGGCTGCCCCGACAAGGCGTCAAATCGCCGCGGAGCCGTGACGCCCTCCTCCCGAAGGCCGAGCGCAGGGACGGGACGCTTGGGGATCGAGCGGTCGCCGAGCCCCGCTCAGTCCGCGAATTTCTCGCTCTCGCCGGCCTTTCCGCGGACCCAATAGCCGGCGGCCTTGAGCCAGGCCTTGGGATGGCCGCGGTCCTGAAGCACGTGAGTCTTCAGGGTTCGCGCGGCGCGCGCCTCCGCCGCGATCCAGACGTAGCCGTCGCCGGGCGGCGTCGGCCATTGGGCCAGGGCCTCGCCAAGGAGAGTCTGCATCGTCGCGGCCGCACCCGGACCGGAAGCGCCAAATCGGCCGCCAGTCGGCGCTCGTGTCGAAGGTCTGGATCTCATCGGGCCCGTCGACCAGCACGATTGTCGTCACCGGAACGCCGGCGCGAAGGCTCTCGACCCGACGGCCGATCGACGGAAGGGCCGTCTCGTCGCCGACCAGCAGGTAGAAGTCGAAGTCGTCGGCGACCACCATCGAGCCGCGCGGACCGCCGATTTCGAGCGGGTCGCCGGGCTTGGCGCGCCGCGCCCAGTCCGACGCCGGCCCGGCGTCGTGCAGCACGAAGTCGATCGTCAGCGCGCCGCGCACGGCGTCGAAAGCGCGCGGGGTATAGTCGCGCATCGCGACTCCCTGCGGCGTCCCCGCGTCGGGCGCGAACACCTTGACGTGGTCGTCCGCGCCGAGGCTGACGAAATCGGCGAGTTCGGGCGATGTCAGGACGATGCGACGCATTTTCGGCGTCAGCGCCTCCACGCTCTCGACCGTCAGGCGCCGCCGCTTGGGCTCGCGGCGCACGCGCTCGATAGCGTGCCGGGTCGTTGCGGGTTCGGCCATCGTTCGCGACCTCACAGCCGTTCGATCTTGCGGGCGGCTTCGTCGATCGCGTCGGCGACGCCGAACAGCAGCGTCTTGTCGGGTTCGCCGGCAAGGCGCATGCGAAGCGCCGCCTTGAGGTTCGACATGGCGCGAAAGACCGGCCCGGTGTCGAGCGCCTCGTCCTTGCGGGCGAGCGCATCGAGCCGCGCCAGCGCGGCCTCGGCCTCGGCGCGATTCTCATTGAGATGCGCGACGCCCGCGGGCGTGATGGCAAAGAGCTTCTTTGCGCCTTCGGAGGCGCGCGCCTCGGCGTGGCCGACGTCTTCGAGCAGCGCCAGCGTCGGATAGATCACGCCTGGGCTCGGCGCGTAGGCGCCGCCGGTGCGCGTCTCGATCTCGCGGATGAGGTCATAGCCATGGCGCGGCTCGGCCTCGATCAGGAGCAGAATGACGAGGCGCAGTTCGCCGCCCTCGAACATGCGGCGCCGTCCCCGCCCCTCGCCGCGCTCGTCGCCAGGTTCGCCCTCGCCGCGCCGGCCAAAGGGGCGGCCAAAGCCGGGGTGGCCGAAGCCGCGTCCGCCGCGGCCGCCGTGGCCGTGCAGGAGTTGCTCGGGATTGGCGCTCCCATGGCGACCCCAGCCGCCGCGGTCCGGACGCGAGCCCATTTCCGAGCGCATTTCATTGTGATGTTTCAAGTTTTTCCACTTTCGTTAGTCGTCTTACTATCTAAGACGCAACTAAGATATATCGTAGACGATCTTTGTCAAGGCCTTTGGCGCTTTTCCTGCGGCGCGCCCCGGAAGCGCGACGGCGCGACGAGTTGCCGGCGCCAGGACCCAATCGGGAGAAGAACGAGGACTCGGCGAATTATCGGTGGGAGGATGGGGCGTACGAGCCGAACTCCACGTCGGCCAGGACGCCAAGGCGTTTCGGCGCCCAGCCGAGTTCGGCCTTCGTCCGCTCCGCCGACAGGCGCTTGTTGAGGCTGAGCCGGACGCCGCGCAGGCCGCCGAGTTCGGACATTCTTTCCAGCGACACGCTCTCGGTCCGGGCGCCGAGGCCGAGCATCCGCCCGACCGCGAGCCCCAGCTCGCGCTGGCTCGCCTCCTCCGACGCGGCGTGGTAGATCCCGCCCGGCCGGCCGCGCGCGATCGCCAGCCGGTAGAGATCGACGACGTCGTCGAGATGCACGTAGCCCTGCCTCGCATGGCCAGCGCCCCAATGCGGCGCGAGCCCATGGGCGCGCGCAAGCTCGATGGATTTTGGAATGTCGACGCTGCCGCCGTAGCCCCAGACGTTGCCCGGACGGATGATGATTCCGCAGACGCCGGTCGCCGCCAGCACGGCCCGCTCAGCCTCGACGCGCGCGCCGATCGCCACTTGATGGTCCTCGACGAACCGCTCGTCTGCCGCCAGCCGAAGGCGGCGCGAAGATCGCGCGCGGCAGCGGCAGCGGCGTATCCTCGGGGAAAGCCGGGTCGGCGCATTCGCCCCCGGCGAACACGCCGAACACGGCCGAGCCGCTGGTGAAGACCAACGTCTTGCCTCGCCCGGCCATCGCCGCGGCCAGGGCCTGCACCGCGTTGCGGTCGGCGCTGAAGGCGGCGGCGTCGCCGAGCCCGCCGCCGGCGCTCGCAATCACAACGACCGCGTCAGGATCGAGCGCCGTCACCGCGCCGGCGAGGCTCGGCGGATCCCGAAAATCGCCGGCCTGCGACGCGAGGCCTTTGGCTTGCAGACGGGTGGCAGCCGCATCGGAGCGCGCGAGCCCGGTCACGACATGACCGTCGAGCTGCAACGCGCGCGCGGTCGCCGAGCCGATGTAGCCGGTCGCGCCCACGACAAGGATTTTCATGAGGCCCTCCTGCCGAATCGGCGATCGCCGCTCGCGGGTCTGCGCGAAACGGGCTTCGCGCGCAACGGGAGCGGCCGGCGCGGCGTTACCACCATGGGCCAACTCACAGGATGCGGTCCAGCGACAGGTTGCGCCGGCCGCCTCCTGCGCCCCGCCCTATCCCGTCATAAGCGGCCTCAAGGCCATGTCGGCGCCGAGAACGAGAAGGCCGATCAGGAACCAGCGCCGGAAGGTTTCCGGACTCACCCGCTCGCGAATGACCTGCCCCGCCGCCATGCCGACCAGCGCCGGCGCGATCGCCAGCGTCGACAGCGCCAGATCGTCGAGCCGCCAGGCGCCCCGCGAAGCGAGGCCGGCCGCGAGCGCGACGGTGGAGACAGTGAACGACAGGCCGAGCGCCTGGACAAGATCGTTCTTTTCGAGACCGAGCGCTTGCAGATAGGGCACCGCCGGAACGACGAAGACGCCTGTGCCGCCGGTCACGAGCCCGGTCGCCCCGCCCACGACGGGTCCGAGCCACGGCTCCCAGCGCGCAGGCGCGCGGAACGGCCGCGCGACCAGCGAAAAGCCCGAATAGGCGACAAGCGCCGCGCCGAGGGCCGAGGTCGTCAGCCTGACGTCGCCGACGGCGAGCCAGGACGCGCCGCCAATCGTCCCGACGACGATCGCCGCCATCATCGGCCACAGCCGCGCGAGCAGCGGCGCGAAGCTCGGCCCGGCGATGAGCTGCCACACGTTGGTCACGAAGGCCGGAACGATCAAGAGGCCGGCGGCGGTCAGCGGCGAGACGACTGCGCCGAGCGCGCCCATCGCGACGGTCGGCAGTCCCATGCCGGTCACGCCCTTGACGACGCCCGCGACGAAGAACGTGACCGCGACGACGAGAACGAGGGACATCGAGGGGACCGTCATGAGGCCTTGTCGCGCGGAATGCGGCGCCTGAGCAACCCTCTCTCACGCCCTTCGCGCCGGACGAGCGGATCCCTGGGCGTGCTCGACCGCGAGCCCGGCTGGCGGCGCCTCTATTCCGACGACGTCGCGGTCGTTGCATGCGCTGGCCGCCGTTCCCGCCGACGCGGTTTCTCGCTAAACCCGGATCCGCGCATACGGCTGGGGCGGAGCGGCGATGGTTGAGCAAGAGGCGGAACGCACGGACCGCGGGGCGGCGCAGCCGATCGCGGTCGAGTTGATCGCGGTGCTCGCCGCGGTCGCCGACGGCGCGCCGATGGTGCTCACGATCGACGACGGTCGCGCCCTGCCCTCAGGGCCGTTCGAGGTCGGTCATCGCTCGCTGCAGTCGGGCATGCGCGCATGGGTCGAGCGCCAGACCCGCCATCCCCTCGGCTACGTCGAGCAGCTCTACACCTTCGCCGATTCCGATCGGAACGTGGCGGCCGACGGCGCCCGCTCGATCTCGATCAGCTACCTCGGGCTGATGCGCGAAGAGCGCGCCGCGCCGCAGGCGGCCTGGCGGCCGTGGTACGCTTATTTCCCCTGGGAGGACCATCGCGCGGGCCGTCCGCCGATCATCGCGGCGTCCATCGCGTCGGACCTCGAGCGATGGGTCGGAACCGGATCCGACCGCGCGGCGCGGCGAATCCGCGCGGCGATCGCCTTCGGCCTCGAAGGCCGGCGCTGGAACGAGGACCTCGTCCTGCAGCGCTACGAACTCCTCTACGAGGCGGGGCTGATCGAGGAGGCGCGGAGGCGCAGCGGCGTGTCCGACGGACCGGCGCTCGGCAAACCGATGATCGGCGACCATCGCCGGATTCTGGCGACTGGCATCGCCCGCGTGCGCGCCAAGATCAAATACAACCCCGTCGTCTTCGAACTGATGCCGCCTGTCTTCACCCTTCTGCAGCTCCAGCGCTGCGTCGAGGCGATTACCGGCCTCTGCGTCCACAAGCCCAACTTCCGCCGTCTGATAGAGCAGCAGCAGCTCGTCGAGGAAACCGGCGAGACCGTCTCGGACACCGGCGGGCGCCCCGCCAAGGCCTATCGCTTCCGCGCCGCCGTCCGCGAGGAGCGCGCCGCGGCTGGA
Source organism: uncultured Alphaproteobacteria bacterium (assembly GCA_963724785.1). Classification (GTDB taxonomy): domain Bacteria; phylum Pseudomonadota; class Alphaproteobacteria; order Rhizobiales; family Beijerinckiaceae; genus Roseiarcus. The sequence goes on from CAVRWC010000025.1 coordinate 332,217, forward strand.
ACCAAGCTGCCGCTCGCCCGGGCTTGACACCGCTTATTCTCATGATAAGTATATCTCGGATATGCTCAACGTGAGTATAACGAAATGACCCTGCTCAACTCACCGCCCTCCGCCCGCGCCCTCTACGAGCGCGTGAGCGCGATCATCACGCCGTTCGAATGGCCCGACTTCGAGGCCGATGTCGAGGCGATCCTCACACTCAAGCGAGAGCGCGACGCGATCGTGCTTGCGCATAACTATCAGTCGCCGGAGATTTTCCATTGCGTGGCGGACGTTGTCGGCGACAGCCTGGCGCTGGCGCGCGAGGCGGCCAGGAGCGAAGCCCGCGTCATCGTCATGGCGGGCGTTCATTTCATGGCCGAGACGGCGAAGCTCCTGAACCCGACGAAGACCGTGCTGATCCCCGACCCGAACGCCGGCTGCTCGCTCGCCGAGTCGATCACGCCGGAGGACATTGCACTCCTGCGGCAAGCCTATCCGGACACGCCGGTCGTCACCTACGTCAATACCTCGGCGGCGGTGAAGGCCGCCTCCGACATATGCTGCACGTCAGCCAATGCCCGGAAGGTCGTCGAGTCGCTTGGGCGGCCGCGCGTGATCATGACCCCCGACGAATACCTCGCCAGGAATGTCGCGGCTGAGACGGAGGTCGAGATCATCGCCTGGCGCGGCCGCTGCGAGGTGCACGAACAGTTCACCGCCCGCGACATCCGCGAATTGCGTGAGGCCTATCCGGGCGCGATCGTGCTCGCCCATCCCGAATGCTCGCCGGAGGTGGTCGCGGCGTCCGACTTCGCCGGATCGACCGCGGACATGATCGGCTATGTCGGGCGAAACCGGCCGGCCCGGGTGGCGCTCGTCACAGAATGCTCGATGAGCGCCAACGTCTCGGTCCATTATCCCGAGATCGACTTCGTTCGCCCGTGCGCGCTCTGCCCGCACATGAAGCGGATCACGCTGCGAAAGATCCGCCGCGCACTCGAGACGATGCAGGGCGAGGTGACGATCGACCCTGCGGTTGCGACGCCGGCGCGCCGCGCCGTCGAGCGGATGCTGGCGCTGTGACCGCCGAGCCTCTGGCGCTCAGCGGCCGCATCGTCATCGTCGGGGCCGGCGTCGCCGGCCTGACGACGGCGCTGGCGCTCGCGCCGCGCCCGGTCGTCGTGCTCTCCAGGGCGCCCCTCGGCGCCGAAGGCTCGACCTTGCTGGCGCAAGGCGGCATGGCCGCGGCGCTCGGCCCCGACGACAGTTGCGCCCTGCACGCAGCCGACACGCTCGCCGCCGGCGACGGGCTCTGCGATCCGGGGATCGTCGAACTCTTCGCCCGCGCCGCGCCCGGCGCGGTCGAAAACCTCGCCCGCCTCGGCGTGCGCTTCGACCGGACTTTAGACGGAGACTATGCGCTCGGCCTCGAGGCGGCGCACGCCCGGCGGCGGATCGCCCATGCCGGCGGAGACGGCGCCGGACGCGAAATCCTGCGCGCCCTCGTTACGGCGGTCCGAGCGACGCCCTCGATCGCTCTCCTCGAAGGGCTCGAGGCGCGTCGCCTCGTCATCGAGGGCGGCGAGGCGCGCGGCGTGGTCGCCGTCGGCCCGTCGGGGCCGGCTCTCCTTTCCGCGCAAGCCGTCGTCATCGCGACCGGCGGGATCGGCGGACTCTACGATGACAGCACCAATCCGCTCGGCAGCTTCGGCCAGGGCCTCGCGCTCGCCGCCCGGGCCGGGGCCGAATTGGCCGACCTCGAGTTCGTGCAGTTCCATCCGACCGCGCTCGATGTGTCGGTCCGACCGACGCCGCTCGTCAGCGAGGCGGTGCGGGGCGACGGCGCGATCCTGGTCGACGAGACCGGCCGGCGCTTCATGGCCGATATTCCGGGCGCTGAGCTTGCGCCGCGCGACGTGGTGGCGCGCGCCATCGCCGCCGAGCGGGCAAGGGGCCGACGGACCTTCCTCGACGCGCGAGCGGCAATCGGGACGCGCTTTCCCGAACGCTTCCCGGTCATCGCCGCCGCCTGCCGCACGGCTGGCGTCGATCCGGCGCGCGAGCCGATCCCCGTCCGGCCGGCGCAGCATTATCACATGGGCGGAATCGCGGTGGACGCCGAGGGTCGCAGCTCGATCGCCGGCCTTTGGGCCTGCGGCGAGGCGGCCTGCACAGGCCTGCACGGCGCCAACCGCCTCGCGAGCAATTCGCTGACCGAGGCCGCCGTGTTTGGCGTGATCGTCGCCCGCTCGATCGAGGCCGCGCCGCCTCGCGCCCCCGCGCGGCTTCAGCGCGCTCTCGCGCCCATCGCCGCCGATCCCACGGCCGTGCGGCCGTTGCTCACTCCCGCCGCCGGCGTCACCCGCGACGGCGCGACGCTCGCCGCGGCGATCGGCCCGCTCGCGGCGCTGGCCGCCTCGGGTTCGGCGGCCGCCGATCCCGCCGCTGTCGCGCTGATGATCGCGGTCGCCGCGCTGAAGCGCGAGCACAGCGTTGGCGCGCACAGCCGCATCGACTGTCCCGCACGGCCATCGGCGCCCCGTCGCTTGCGCTTGACGCTCGCCGACGCCTTCGCCGAGGCCGCAGCGCTTGCGCCGAGAACCCATATCCGGAGAGCCTGACATGCCGTTCGTTCCCCTCCCCCATCTGCTCATCGAGCCGCTGGTGCGCCAGGCCTTGCTCGAGGATCTCGGCCGGGCCGGCGACGTCACTACCGACGCCATCGCGCCAGCGGATCAAAAGGTCCGCTGCGTGATGGACGCGCGTCAGGCCGGCGTCGTCGCCGGGCTCGACCTCGCCGCCCTCGCCTTCCGCCTCATCGACCCCGCGATCCGCTTCGAGCCGGCACTCGCCGACGGCGCGCGCGTGACCCCCGGCGCGACCGTCGCCACCCTGTCGGGCCCGGCGCGCGGCGTGCTGACGGCAGAGCGAACGGCGCTCAATTTCTTGAGCCGCCTCAGCGGAATCGCAAGCGCGACCGCGACCCTCTCGGCGTCGGTGGCGCACACCAGGGCGCGCATCGTCTGCACCCGCAAGACGACGCCGCTCCTGCGCACGATCGAGAAATACGCCGTGCGCGCCGGCGGCGGCGCCAATCACCGATTCGGACTCGACGACGCGGCGCTGATCAAGGACAACCACGTCGCCATCGCCGGCTCGGTCACGGAGGCTATCCGTCGCGTTCGCGCCCACGTCGGCCATCTCGTCAAGATCGAAGTCGAGGTCGATACGCTGACGCAGCTCGAAGAAGCGCTCGCCGCCCGCGCCGACGCTATCCTGCTCGACAACATGGCGCTTGACGACCTCCGGCGCGGCGTCGCGATGATTGGCGGCCAGGCGATCAGCGAGGCTTCGGGACGCGTGACGCCGGAGACCGCGCCGGCCATCGCCGAGACCGGCGTCGACCTCATCTCGGTCGGCTGGCTCACCCACAGCGCGCCGATTCTCGACATCGGGCTCGATTACGCGGCCTGATAACGGACCACTGCGAGCGAAACGAGTTTAAGGGGCGGCCCGAGTCGACTGACGCCGCATGCTTCTCGCGTTCGACATTTCCTTGCCAGCCCGCCGAATTCGTTCTACGTTTGTTCTGTCCGACCGAAATCGAGGCGCGCGCTTGTCCGACCCCACCCCCGAGCCCAATCTCCGCCGCCACCGCTCTCCCGGCGCGTTCATAGCGACGCAAATGAGCCGTCTCAACGAGGCGCTGGGGGTCAGCTCTGGCGCGATGGCGGCTGCGAACCTTCCGGCGGTCGACCGGGGTCGTCAGAACCGTGCGCGAACTCGATAGCTATCAGGGCTTGAGCGGCGGCGCGCACGGAACCGAAGCGCGCCGCAAGCTCCTGGAAAGCCTCAATTCCGGAGCCGACAGGGGACCCCCCGGCCACCGGGGCCGCGTTACGCGCGCCCGGGCGCGGGCTCTTGCCGAACAGGGGCGGAGCGAGGCGTTGGCGGATATCCTCCCCGATCCGGCCGCGTTTCTCGCCGAGTGTCGTTCGCAACGGCGTTGAGCGGGGAGCGCGCGGAACCGGGAGGCGCCGCAACCCGTTGGAAAGTCTCGAGCGGCCCGCCGCCTGCGCGATCAATTGACGTCAGCCGGCTCGTTCCGTATCACGCGGCTTTGATCGGGGTCACACCGCGCGCCTTGCCCCACGTGATATTGCTCTCATGTGTTCTTTTGCCAGAGGACGATATACGGGTGCTGCACCGAAGAACGCTTCTGGTTGGCGGCGCCTTGACGGTGGCGCTCGCGGGTGTTGGCTGGCGGGCCTGGGATCGCGGGGTCGGCCGGTCGGGCCGGGGGCCGGCTTCGGAGCCGTGGCGGGATTGGGACGGCGCCCCCGATGATGGGCCGATCCGTCCGCTGCGCGCGGCCATCCTCGGCGCCAGTCCACACGACACGCAGCCTTGGATCTTCGCCGTCGGCGCAGATTCGATAGAGGTGTTCGCCGACCGCGCCCGCAATCTCGGGGCCTTCGATCCTTTCCGCCGCGAGATGCACCTGGGTCTCGGCGCGGCGATCGAGAATCTCGTGCTCGCCGCGCGGGCTCATGGCGTCATGGCGGGCGTCGAGCCCACCAAAGGCAGGCTCGCGCTTTCGCCTCCCGACACGCCTGTCTCGGCGGCGCGCGTCGTCCTGCAGACCCGCGCGGGCGAACGCGACCCGCTCTTCGCCGCCATCCCGAACCGCCACACCAATCGCGGCCCGTACCGGCCGGACGCGGCCATCGCGCCGGAACTCCTGAAGCGCCTCGCCGACCTGGCGTCCTGCGCAGACATCCGGATCGTGTTCGTGACCGAGCCAGCGGCGCGGAGCGACCTCGGCGCGCTGATTGTCGAGGCGACGCGTCAGATCGCCGACGACGCGGACATGTCGGCCGACAGCGCCCGCTGGCTCCGCTCAGGCCGACGCGAGGTCGAGGCCCATCGCGACGGCGTCACGCTCGAGGCCGCCGGCCTGACGCCAGCAATGACGGCGCTCGCCGAGCTTCTGCCCGACATGAGCGCCAAGACCGGCGACGCCTATTGGCTCGCCATGACGCGCGACGTGCAACTGCCGACCGCGCCCGCGCTCGGCGTCGTCTTCGTCCGCGACCGGCTTGATCAGCCCGCCGCAATCGCCGCCGGCCGCGCATGGCAGCGGCTCCATCTCGCGGCGACCGCCAGAAACCTCGCCGCCCAGCCGCTCAATCAGCCGGTCGAGCGGACCGACCGCAACGCGGCCCTTGGCCGCCCGGACATTTTCAGCGGCGCGCTTGCGAAACTCGCCCCCGAGCCCGGCTGGGAGGCGACCTTCGTCTTCCGCCTCGGCGTCCCCGAACGCCCCGCGGTCCCAAGCCCGAGACGCCCGCTGTGGGACGTCTTGCGCGTCCAGGCGTAGAGCGGCCCGGCCGCCAAAGCCGGGACATGGCATGAAAACTGCTTGCTCAAATCCCCGCAACCTTCGGGAGGAGTCCCGCGTTCTGGATGGCGATCGGCCGGCCGGACCCATGTCGACGTTCGGCTCGACGGGCTGGCCGCCAAGACTGGAGCGGTTGACATGATCCATGTGGTTATGCGGGCGGCGCTTGGCGCCGCCCTCCTGGCGGCCTCGTTCTCGGACGCCAGCGCGCACGACATTTATACCGGCGTCAAAGGCAAGGATGGCCTGCTTTGCTGCGGCGGCAACGATTGCGCCGCGACCACCTACCGCGAGCGCGGCGGCCAGTTCGAATTCTTGACCCGCGAGCAGCGCTGGGTGTCGATCCCGCAGGAGCGCATCACCTTCCTGCCCGTCCCCGGCGACCCGCCCACCGACGACACGCACCATGCGCATCTTTGCTATCGCGCCGCGACCGCGTCCGACCGAACCGGCTGGAGCGCGTCGAACGTGTTTGACGACATCTATCTTTATTGCGCCTTCATCCCGCCGGGCGCGACCTGAGCGGCGCTTACCGCGGCCGCTTGAGCGACGTCAAAACGTCACGTCGCGGGCTCTCAGTTCGCTTTCGAGGTCGACGCCAGGCCGGTAATGGATCGCCCCCATGCCGAGCGCTTCGGCCGCGCGCACGTTGGCCTGCGTGTCGTCGATGAACAGCAGCTCGTGCGGCCGGCGGCCGGCGCGTTCGATCAGGATCTCGTAGATGCGCGGGTCGGGCTTGGCGACGCCGACATGGCCCGATACGACGCGCTCGTCGAACTCCTGCAGGAAGCCGTGCAGCGTCTCGGACAGGGCGAATTTGGCGGTCGAATAGTTGCTGAGCGCGTGAACCGGCTGGCCGGCGGCGCGAAGGCGTCGGAGCAGCGCGACGTTCTCCTCGATCGGGCCGCCAAGCGTCTCGACCCAGCGCGAATCGTAGAGCCGCACTTCGTCGGCGAATTCGGGGAAGGCCCGCGCGCGCTCCTCGATCGCAGCGGCGAAATCCGGTTCGACGTCGGTCTGCAGAATGAAGTCGCGCCCGAGCGCGGTGGCGAGAAATCGCTCCATTCGGGCCTCGTCATCGAACACCTTGCGATAGAGATTGCGCGGGTCCCAGCGCAACAGCACGTTTCCGATGTCGAAGACGACGATCATGAGTTGATCCCTTGAAGATGAGCGGAAAGGTAGCCGAAGGGCGCGCTTTACGCGCCCTTCCAGAATACCCGGCTAAGGAAGCCCGTCCTCGGCGTCGCGCTTGGCGCCACAGCATTGCACGGCGGCCAGGCGAGGGTGACCGTCTCGGCGGCGCCCGCACCCACCGCGCAGGACAACCCCCGAGCGACGCCGCGTCAAGGCTCAAAACGCAAGTCGGGCCGGGGCGATTTACCGGCCCGGCCCGAACTTGTCAGAGGGTGAAGGAACCCGCGTCATTGACGTCTTGGAGGTCACGCCCGATCTGACGAGAGAGTCTCGCAGATCCGGCGGCGTCCGGTTTGATTCGCAGTCAATTCCCGGACGAATTGGGAGATCGATATTGTCGGACGTTCACTCCTGCGGGATGGCCATCGGCTGGGCGGGGATGGCCGAGGCGATCGGGCCGGGGCCGGCGCCGTCGCGCTGATAGACATCGGGGCGGAACTGCACGATTCCGTCGGGCGTCGCCCAGGCGGTGATATAGACCCAGTAGACGTTGACCGGCTGGGCCAGCTTCACGTCGAGACGCTGGCCGGTGCGGATGACCTCGTCGATCTGGTCGCGGCCCCAGCCCGGATTGTCCTTGAGCAGCCAGGCGACGTAGTCGCGCACGTCCTGGACGCGGATGCAGCCCGAGGAGACGAAGCGGAAGTCGTCGCCGAAAACGCCCTTCGACGGCGTGTCGTGCATGTAGACGCCGTAGGGGTTCGGGATGTTGATGCGGACGATGCCGAGCGAGTTGAGGTCGGCGCCGGTGTCCTGACGATACTTGAAGTGGGTCGCCTCGTCGGTGTTCCAGTTGATCGACGACGGCGAGACCTCCTCGCCCTTGCCGTTGAAGACGCGGATCTTCTCGTCGGTGAGATAGTTCGGGTCGGCCTTCATCTTCGGGATGAGGTCCTTCTTGATCAGCGAAGGCGGCACGGTCCAGAAGGGATTGAAATTGATCTCGGTCGCGTGCGTCTGCATGATCGGCGACTGGCGGTCGATCTTGCCGACGCCGGCGGCGTGGTGGGAATAGACGACGCCGTTCTCGACGGTCTCGACCTGCGCGGCCGGGATGTTGGCGACGACGTAGCGCGTCCCCAGGTCGCCCGAATAGCTCTTCAGCCGCACGATGTTGGTCTCGAGCTGCTGCAGGCGCGAGGCGGCGGGAACGTTGAGCTCGGCGAGCGTCGCTTCGTCGACGACGCCGGACTGGCTGAGGCCGTTGCGGGCCTGGAAGCGCTTGACCGCGGCCTCGACGAACGAGTCGTACGATCGGGCCGGCGCCCGCGATCGCATCGAGGTCGCCCGACGCGACCAGCCGGTCGCGCAGGGCCTGGACGCGCGGACCCTTGGAGCCGATCCTCAGCTCGCTGCCCGGGCGGAACCATGTTCCAGCCGCCGCGGGCGACGATGTCCTGATACTTCTGGATCGCGGCCTGCGTCGCGTCGACCGTCGCCGGCGGACAGGATCGGCGTCGACCTCGCGCGCCACCGTCCATCTGCGGCGAAGCCTCGTAGCTCTGGGGCCATTCCGCCTGGTCGTCCGTCGTCGCCGGCGACGCCGCGAACGGGGGCAGAGCGAGCGAGCGCCAGCGCGCCCACAGCCGCGCCGAGAAAAGCGCGGCGCGAGGACCGCGAGACGATCATGTCAAGCATCAGCATTCGAAACTCCCAAAAGCCGCAATCCATGAGACCCGCCGTAGGACGTCCCGCCTGTTCGCGCCGAAGCCGCAAGGCGTCGCGCCTTCCCGAGGTGAAGATGGGTATGGCTGTGAAAATAGGTTTCAGTCGGGCGATTTTAAGGCCGTGCCGACGATCGAACACAAAAGGGGCGTCCGCGATCGGACGCCCCGGCAGACGGACGAACTTTGGGTTAACAGAAGGTTATCAGAGCCGATACTTGATCTGGTCGGTCCAGTATCGCTCGAGCCGCTGCAGCGAAACGTTGACTCCGCGCGAGTTCGCCGCCGGCGACGCCGCCGATCTGCTCGATCGGTGCGGGCGTGCTTCGCATAGACGCCGGCCACGATGCGATGAACGTCCTTTCCCTTCTCGGTCAGGCTGATCCGAACGGCCCGGCGATCAATCCGCGAGCGGGCATGATGGAGGAAGCCCTGCTCGACCAGCTTCTTGACGTTGTAGGAGACGTTCGAACCGAGATAGTAGCCCCTGGTGCGCAGCTCGCCGGCCGTAAGCTCCTTGTCGCCGATGTTGTAGAGCAGGAGCGCCTGCACCGCGTTGACGTCCGAACGGTCGCGCCGGTCGAATTCATCCTTGATGACGTCGAGCAGGCGGCGGTGCAGCCGCTCGACCATCGTCAACGTCTCCAAGTAAAGACCGGAGACCTGAAGTTCAGGTTCCGCAAACCCGACCACATCTTGAGTCTTGAACGCATTCAGCATTGCACGCTCGCCTGCTCGTCTGCTCACTGGCCGAAGTTGAATTCGGTCCGCTTGTCGATGCAGAATGTAACGGCAGGGGCATGAAGACAGCGCCTAAGAATTACGATAAATCGAAGGTTTTCGCCGGCTGGTAAACATCTATTGAACGACCGACCGATTTCCCGCGAGGACGCGAAGGCCTCCGAGCGGCAGCGCCGTCCGGCCACGTCCCGCAATGGGACCGGGCGCGCGATCAGTCGCGGTCGCGCACCGCGAGCCAACTCAGGAGAAAAATAACCGATCGCCAGGACGATATTGAGCGCCGCCGCAGAATAGCCGATCAGCGGCCGCTTTCGGGCTCAGCACAGGCGAAACGGCCTCGACCACGGCGCATAGCAGCCAGATCGCCCCGCCCCATGGCGCGGCGAGCCACAGTCCCGACCGCGGCCAGCAGGTCGAAGCATGCGAACGCGACAATGGTCGCCTGCAACGCCAGCGTCATGGTCGTGAAGCTGCCAAGGCCGGGAAACGCCCCGAGAATGATCGCCCAGTTGAACAGGCCCTTGCCCACCCACACCCAGGCGAGCGTCCGCATGTACCAGAGGAGCGCGGTCTCCCATCCGACCGCCGCGATCACGGAACTCAGCTTCCCGTCGGGCAGGTCGGGCGGGCGAGCCGTCGACGAACTCGATCGCGCCGTCCCGGCTCTGGCGCAGGCGATAGGTCATCGATGCGGCGGCCGGAAACGTCAGCTCGCCGTGCGCCGAGCGGAGCGAAATAGGCGTCGACCTCCGCGGCCGACGGCGGCGGGCTCCACACCGGGCGGTTGTCCTTGTCGACGATCAGCGGCCCTCACGCCCTCGTAGAAATCGTGGCCACGGCAAACCCGCGACACGATGCGGTATTCGATCCGGAGCGCCTCGTCGAAGTCGACTGTTCGGTCCCAGCGCCATCTGGCGCAAGGCGAGCGCCTGGCTGGTCGGCGACTTGCCAAGCATCGCGGCGCGGGCCGGCGCGGCGAAGGCGAACCCCTTCCCCGCCGCCGCCTCGAGCGCGGCCAGGATCGCTTCGCGATCCCCGAGCGAGAAGCAGGCCTCGAGCTCCTCCGCCTCCGCCATCAGCGCCGATGCCGGAGCGGGCGCGGCGAACCGCGGCGAGCGTCGCGCCGACGTCGTCGTCGCTCTCGAGCGCCTGAGCAAGCGCTGCCAAAGGCGGCGCTCGGAACGAAGGTCTGGGCGAGGCCGAACGCGAGCGCGTCGCCCGCGTTGGCGCGAAGGCCGGTAAGGGCGAGATAGACGCCGGCGCGACGCGCGAGGCGCGGCAGGAAATACGTGCCGCCGACGTCGGGGAAAAATCCGATGCCGACCTCCGGCATGGCGAAAGAGAAGCGTTCGCCCGCGACCCGGTGCGAGGCGTTGATCGAAACGCCGACGCCCCCGCCCATGACGATGCCGTCGATCAGCGCGACGACCGGTTTCGGGATAGGTGCGGATTCGCTCGTTGAGCTGATATTCCTCGCGCCAGAAGGTCAGCTGCCGGTCGTGGTCCCCGGCGCGTCCGAGCTCATAGAGGCTGCGGATGTCGCCCCCGGCGCAAAAGGCCTTGTCGCCCGCGCCGCCGATCACCACCCGGGTGACGAGCGGGTCGTCCTCCCACGCGTCGAGGGCGGCCGCCATCAGCCGCACCATCGTCAGCGTCAGCGCGTTCAGCGCTTTCGGCCGATTGAGGACGATCACGCCGGCCGCGCCGCGCCGCTCGATCAGCGCCTCGGCGTCCTGGGCCGGACCGCTCACGCGCCCGCGACGTCCTTCAGGACCGCGTCGATCGCGGCCGTCACGGCGTCGATCGGCGCCATGCCGTCGACCTCGCGCAGGAGGCCGCGCCCGCGATAGAACGGCGTCACCGCCGCGGTGTCGCGCTCGTAAGCCGCGAGACGGGACTTGAACACTTCCGGGTCGTCGTCCTTGCGCACCGGCTGGCCGGCCGCCTTGGCCTCGTGCGGCCCGATTGACGATGCGATCGACGAGCTTTGCGGCGTCGACCGTGAGTTCGACCGCCGCGTCGAGCTTCAGGCCTCTTCTCCGCGAGCATGGCGTCGAGCTCCTCGGCCTGTTTGACCGTGCGGGGAAAGCCGTCGAGGATGAAGCCGTTCTTGGCGTCGGGCTGGCCGATGCGGTCGGCGATGATGCCGACGACGATCTCGTCGGAGACGAGCCCGCCCGACTCCATCACCGCCTTGGCCTTGAGCCCGATCGGCGTTCCGGCCGCGACCGCGGCGCGCAGCATGTCGCCGGTCGAAAGCTGGGGGATGCCGTACTTCTGCACGAGCCGGGCCGCCTGCGTGCCCTTGCCGGCGCCGGGTGGCCCGAGCAGAATCAGCCTCATCGCTTCCTTCCCTTCAGTCTGGCCCTGCGGATCAGCCCTTCGTATTGATGCGCCTGCAGGTGTCCGTGAATCTGCGCCACCGTATCCATCGTCACGTTGACGACGATCAGCAGCGAGGTGCCGCCGAAATAGAACGGCAGCGACGCATAGGAAATCAGCCATTCGGGTAACAGGCAGATCAGCGCCAGATAGCCCGCGCCGAGCACCGTGATGCGGGTCAGGATGTAGTCGATGTATTGCGCCGTCCGCTCGCCGGGCCGTACGCCCGGGACGAAGCCGCCGTGCTTCTTGAGGTTGTCGGCCGTGTCGGCCGGATTGAAGACCGTCGCCGTGTAGAAGAAGGCGAAGAACACGATCAGCGCGACATACAGCGTGAGATAGAGCGCGCTGCCGCGCCCGAGCAGCGCGGTGATCGTGGTGAAGATCCCGGCGCTCGTCGTCCCCTGCGCGAAATTCGCGACCGTCGTCGGCAGCAGCAGCAGCGAGGAGGCGAAGATCGGCGGGATGACGCCGGAGGTGTTGAGCTTGAGCGGCAGGAAGGAACTCTGCCCCTCGTACATCTTGTTGCCGACCTGCCGGCGCGGATAGGTGATCGGCACCCGGCGCTGCGCCCGCTCCATGAAGACGATGAAGGCGACGACCACGAACACCATCACGATGACGGCGAGCACGAGTCCGGTCGAGATCGACCCCTGCCGGCCGAGTTCGAACAATTGCACGATCGCCTGCGGCAGCCGGGCGACGATGCCGGCGAAAATGATCAGCGACGACCCGTTGCCGACGCCGCGCGCCGTGATCTGCTCGCCGAGCCAGACGAGGAACATCGTGCCCGCCGGTCAGGGTGACGATGGTCGAGATGCGGAACAGAAGGCCGGGATCGGCGACCACGCCCGTGCGCGCCTCGAGCCCGATCGCGATGCCGTAGGCCTGGAACATCGCCAGCGCGACGGTCAGATAGCGGGTGTACTGGTTGAGGACCTTGCGGCCCTGCTCGCCCTCTTTCTTGATCGCCTCCAGCGACGGCACCACCGAACTCAGGAGCTGGATGATGATCGAGGCCGAAATGTACGGCATGATGTTGAGCGCGAACACCGCCATGCGCTGCACGGCGCCGCCCGAGAACATGTTGAACATGTCGAGCACGCCCTGCTTCTGGCCGAGGAACGCCGTCTGAAACGCGTCCGAATCGATGCCGGGCAGCGGGATGTAGGTGCCGAGCCGAAAGATGACGAGCGCGCCCAGCGTGAACCAGATGCGTTTCTTCAGTTCATCGGCCTTGGAGAAGGCTGACCAGTTGATATTGGCTGCGAGCTGTTCGGCGGCGGACGCCATTGCGCTCTCCAGGCGGCGCCCCCGTAAGGAGCGCGGAGTGTGAAAAACGACGTTCCCGCCGCGCTGACCGCGCGGCGGGAACGCCCCTATCATATGGTCGGCGCGCGCGCCATCGCCAACCCGAACGCCGTCGTCACGGCGTGGCCGGCGCGGCCTCCGCCCGCAGCGTCTTGAGGCTGCCGCCGAGCCTTCTCGATCGCAGCGGCGGCGCTCTTCGAGGCCGCGGCGACCTCGAAATTCGCCTTCGCCTTGAGTTCGCCCGAGCCGAGGATCTTCACGCCGTCGCGCGGATGCGTGACGACGCCCGCCTTCAGCAGCGCTTCGGCCGTGATCGTCTCGGCAGCGTCGAGCTTGCCGGCGTCGATCGCGCTCTGGATCCGCCCGAGGTTGACCTCGTTGTAGACGAGCTGCGTACGGCGGCGTGAAGCCGCGCTTCGGCAGGCGCCGATAGCAGCGGCATCTGGCCGCCCTCGAAGCCCTTGATGCGCACGCCCGAACGCGCCGTCTGGCCCTTGCCGCCGCGGCCGGACTGCTTGCCCTTGCCCGAGCCGATGCCGCGCCCGACGCGGATGCGCGCCTTGGACGAGCCGGGATTGTCCTTGATGTCGTTGAGTTTCATCGGCGCGATCCTCACTCGACCTTCCACGACGCGCACGAGATGCGCGACCTTGGCGATCATGCCGCGGTTAGCCGGCGTGTCGGCGACGTTCGCCTTGCGGCCGATCTTGTTGAGGCCGAGGCCCTTCAGCGTGTCGCGCTGCGAGCCGGGCCGGCCGATGGCGCTGGAGACCTGCACCAACGTGATCGTCTTTTCGGTGGTCATGCCGGCCTCCGCCATCACGAGTCGCTGGCGTCGGCTTCGACGCCCTGGCGGCGCGACTGGATCGTCGACACCTTGAGGTTGCGGCGCTGCGCGACCGAGCGCGGGCTGTCCTCGCGCGCAAGCGCGTCGAAGGTCGCGCGGATCATGTTGTACGGGTTCGAGGAGCCCTGGCTCTTGGCCACGACGTCGTGGACGCCGAGCGACTCGAACACCGCGCGCATCGGGCCGCCGGCGATGATGCCGGTGCCGGCGGGCGCCGCGCGAAGCACGACGCGGCCCGCGCCGTGGCGGCCGTTGACGTCGTGATGCAGCGTGCGGCCTTCGCGCAGCGGCACGCGCACGAGGCCGCGCTTGGCCGCCTCGGTCGCCTTGCGGATCGCCTCCGGCACTTCGCGCGCCTTGCCGTGGCCGAACCCGACCCGGCCCTTCTGGTCGCCGACGACGACGAGCGCGGCAAAGCCGAATCGCCGGCCGCCCTTGACCACTTTCGCCACGCGATTGATGTGGACGAGGCGATCGACAAACTCGCTGTCGCGCTCCTCGTGCTTGTGTTCGCGGCCGCGGCCGCCGTCTTCACGCGCCATATCTATCTTCCGTCACTCAATCGCGGCGCTCGCCCGAATGCGGCGCCGCTCGCTTCCGTTGGTGGCTCAGAACTCCAGGCCGCCCTCGCGGGCGCCCTCGGCCAGCGCCTTCACGCGGCCGTGGTACATGTAGCCGCCGCGGTCGAACACGACCTTGGCGACGCCCGCCTTCTTGGCGCGCTCGGCGAGCTCCTTGCCGATGATGCGCGCCGCCTCGACGGTCGCGCCGGTCTTCAGCTGCTCGCGGAACGCCTTCTCGATCGTCGAGGCCGAGGCGAGCGTGCGGCCCTGCTCGTCGTCGATGATCTGGGCGTAGATCTGCTTGGACGAGCGGAAGACGCTGAGCCGCGGACGGTCGCCGGCCCTTGACGGCGATCGTCCGGCGGACGCGCGCCTTGCGCCGCTCGGTGGAGGTGTTGGACTTGGCCATCGCGGCGCCCCTTACTTCTTCTTGCCTTCCTTGCGGAAGATGAACTCGCCGGCGTACTTGACGCCCTTGCCCTTGTAGGGCTCGGGGCCGCGGAATGCGCGGATCTCCGCGGCAATCTGGCCGACCTGCCTCTTGTCGATGCCGGCGACCGTGATCTCGGTCGGCTTCGGCGTCGTGATCGTGACGCCGGCCGGGATCGGGTACTGGATGTCGTGGCTGTAGCCGAGCGACAGCTGCAGGTTCTTGCCGGCGATCGCAGCCTTGTAGCCGACGCCGCTGATCTCGAGCTTCCGCTCGAAACCATGGGTGACGCCGCCGACCAGGTTGGCGATCCGCGCGCGGGTCGTGCCCCACATCGCGCGAGCGCGCTTGTCCTCGCTGTGCGGCTGGACGTGCACCGCGCCGCCGTCGATCGTCACCGACACCTCTTCAGGCGCGGTGAACTCGAGTTCGCCCTTCGCGCCTTTGACGGCGATGGTCTGACCCTCCAGCTTGGCGGTGACGCCGGCCGGAATGACCACGGGCTTCTTGCCAATACGAGACATGGCTCAATTCCAATCTTCGCGAACGCGCCCGTCAGAAGACGGTGCAGAGGACTTCGCCGCCGACGTTGGCGTCGCGCGCGGCGTGGTCGGCCATGACGCCCTTCGGCGTCGAAACGAATGGCGACGCCGAGGCCGTTGGCGACCCGCGGCATGGCGTCGACCGTCGCGTAGACGCGGCGGCCGGGCTTCGACACGCGCTCGAGCTTGCGGATGACAGGCTCGTTGTCGAAATACTTCAGCTCGATTTCGAACTCGGAGCGGCCGTTGCCGAAGTCCGTGGTCGAATAGCCGCGGATGAAGCCCTCGGACTCGAGCACGTCGAGCACCTTCTTGCGAAGCGAGGAGCCGGGAGTGGAGACCTTGCCGCGCTTGCGCATCTGCGCGTTGCGGATGCGGGTCAGCATGTCGCCGAGCGGATCGTTCACTGCCATGATCCCAGCCTCCTCACCAGCTCGACTTCACGAGGCCCGGGATCAGGCCCTTGTTGCCCAGTTCCCGAAGCGCGATGCGCGACATCTTCATCTTGCGATAGTAGCCGCGCGGACGTCCCGTCACCTCGCAACGGTTGCGCACCCGGATGGCCGCGCCGTTGCGCGGCAGCTCGGCGAGCTTGAGGCGCGCCTCGAAGCGCTCCTCCATCGGACGCGCGTCGTCGTTGGCGACGTCGAGCAGGCGCGCCGGCGACGTCCGGCGAACTTCTTCACCAGCCGCTGCTTGCGCAGGTTGTTTTCGATTGCACTCTTCTTTGCCATTAAGGCCTCCAATTTTCCGCGTCTGAGCCTTTCGGGCTCACTGCCGGAACGGGAAGTTGAACGCGCTCAGCAAGGCCTGCGCTTCCGCGTCGGTCTTGGCCGTCGTGCAGACCACGATGTCGAGACCGAGCATGGATTCGGCCTTGTCGTAGTCGATCTCGGGGAAAATGATGTGCTCCTTGACGCCGAGCGCGTAGTTGCCCCGACCGTCGAACGACTTCGGGTCGAGGCCGCGGAAGTCGCGCACGCGCGGCAGGGCCACCGTCACCAGACGATCGAGGAACTCGTACATGCGGGTCTTGCGCAGGGTGACCTTGGCGCCGATCGGCATGTTCTCGCGCACCTTGAAGGTCGAGATCGCCTTGCGGGCGCGCGTGATCACCGGCCTCTGACCCGCGATCAGCGCAAGGTCGGCGGCCGCCGTCGTCACCTTCTTGGTGTCGTTGACCGCTTCGCCCACGCCCATGTTGAGCACGATCTTGTCGATCTTCGGCACTTCCATGGCGTTCTTGTAGCCGAACTCCTTCACGAGCTTCGGCACGATCTCGTCCTGGTAGACCTTCCTCAGGCGCGCGACATAGTCCTTCGGCGTGGCCGGCGACGCCGCCGCCGGACGCCGCAGGCGCTTCGCCCTTGGCGGGCTTGGCGACCTTGCCGCCCTTGGCCTCGGGAGCCGGAGCCGCCCTTGCCGCCCTTCGGCGGAGCGGCCTTGTCGCCCTTGCCGGGCTTCGCGCCCTTGTCGTTCTTGTCAGCCATCGATCAGATCTCCGGAACGCTTGGCGACGCGGACCTTGCGGCCGTCATCGAGAATCTTGAAGCCGACGCGCGTGGGCTTGCCCGACTTGGGATCGGCGATCGCCAGGTTCGACAGATGGATCGGCGCCTCCTTACTCAGGATGCCGCCCTCCGTCTGCGCGGTCTGGCGTGGTGTGGCGACGCACCAGGTTGACGCCGGCGACGATCGCGCGATCTTCCGCCGGGATCACCGAACGAACCTCGCCCGTCTTGCCCTTGTCGCGGCCGGCGACGACGACGACGCGGTCGCCCTTCTTGATTTTGGCGGCCATCACAGCACCTCCGGCGCGAGCGAGATGATCTTCACGTGGTTCTTGGCGCGAAGCTCGCGCGGCACCGGTCCGAAGATGCGGGTGCCGACCGGCTCGGACTGGTTGTTGACCAGCACGGCCGCATTCGAGTCGAACCGGATCACGGAACCGTCGGCGCGACGGATGTCCTTGGCGGTGCGCACCACCACCGCCTTCATCACGTCGCCCTTCTTCACGCGGCCGCGCGGAATCGCCTCCTTGACGGAGACGACGATGATGTCGCCGATCGAAGCGTACCGACGCTTCGATCCGCCCAAAACCTTGATGCACATCACGCGGCGCGCGCCGGAATTGTCGGCGACGTCGAGATTGGTCTGCATCTGTATCATGGCCTGATCGCCTTTCTGGTCAGATCGGTTTCCGGCGCCTTGCGGCGCCGGACTGCGCCTGAAGGGAGCTCATCGCCCCCGGGATGAAACGAGACACGCGCTTTCGCGCCCATCATTCCTTCTGCGTCGCATCGTCGATGACGATCCAGCGCTTGAGCTTCGAGATCGGCTAGTCTCCTCGATGGAGACGGTGTCGCCGACCTTCTGCGTCTTGTTCTCGACATGCGCGTGATAGTTCTTGGAGCGGCGCACGGTCTTCTTGAGAAGCGGATGGGTAAATCGGCGCTCGACCTTCACGACAAGCGTCTTTTCCTGCTTGTCGCTGACGACGACCCCCTGCAAAATTCTCTTCGGCATATCTCAGTCCTCGGACTTGGCGGCGGCGCGCTTGTGCGCGGCGATGGTCTTGACGCGCGCGATGTCGCGGCGGACGACGCGCACCCGCGCAGTGTCCTGCAACTGGCCGCTCGCCTTCTGAAAGCGCAGATTGAACTGCTCCTTCTTCAGCTTGAGCGCCTCGTCGTTGAGCTGGTCTTCCGTCATGACGCGCAGATCGGAAAGGCGGCCGGAATTCTTCATCTCGCGCTCTCCTTATTCCGCGATTCGCTGCACGAAGCGGGTTTTGATCGGAAGCTTCGCCGCCGCGAGCAGGAACGCCTCACGCGCGAGTTCGCTCCGGCACGCCGTCGACCTCGAACATGATGCGACCCGGCGCGACGCGAGCGACCCAGAATTCCGGTGCGCCCTTGCCCTTGCCCATGCGGACTTCAATCGGCTTCTTCGACACCGGCACGTCGGGGAACACGCGGATCCAGACGCGGCCGGCGCGCTTCATGTGACGGGTGAGCGCGCGACGGGCCGCCTCGATCTGGCGCGCGGTCACGCGCTCCGGCTCAAGCGCCTTCAGACCGAACTCACCGAAGTTCAGCGCGAATCCGCCCTTCGCATTGCCGTGAATCCGGCCTTTGAAGGCTTTGCGGAACTTGGTTCTCTTGGGCTGCATCATGGTCGTAGACTTTCAATGGATCCGTGAGCCGTCACACCGTTTCGCGGTGCTCACGGTCGCGGTCGCGGCCATGCTCGCGATCCCGCTCCCGCGGCTCGCGGCGCGGACGGTGCGTGGAGGAATGATCGGCCTCGGCCTGTCGCTTGTCCTGGGCCATCGGATCGTGCTCAAGGATTTCCCCCTTGAAGATCCAGACCTTGATGCCGCAGGTGCCGTATGCCGTATGCGCAGTGGCGACGCCGTAATCGACGTCGGCGCGCAGCGTGTGCAGCGGTACACGGCCTTCGCGGTACCACTCGAGGCGGGCGATTTCCGCGCCGCCGAGACGGCCCGAACAGTTGATGCGGATGCCTTCCGCGCCGAGCCGCATGGCCGACTGGACGGCGCGCTTCATCGCGCGGCGAAACGCCACCCGGCGCTCGAGCTGCTGGGCGATCGACTCGGCGACCAGAGTCGCGTCGATTTCCGGCTTGCGCACCTCGACGATGTTGATCGCGACTTCCGAGTTGGTCAGCTTCGACACCTGCTTGCGCAGCTTGTCGATATCGGCGCCTTTCTTGCCGATCACCACTCCGGGACGAGCCGAGTGGATATTGACGCGGCACTTCTTGTGCGGACGCTCGATCACGATCTTGGATATCGCAGCCTGCTTCAGCCCCTTGGACAGAACCTCGCGGATCTTCATGTCCTCGTGCAGGAGCTTGCCGTACTCGGTCTTGTTCGAATACCAGCGCGAATCCCACGTCCGGTTGATGCCGAGGCGCAGCCCGATCGGATTGATCTTCTGACCCATAGTCGCCTCTCCTCAGGCCGCTTTGGCTTCGTCGGCTGCGACTTCGCGCACGACGATCGTAATGTTGGCGAAAGGCTTCTCGATGCGTCCGGCCCGCCCGCGGGCGCGGGGGCTGAAGCGCTTCATCACCATATCCTTGCCGACCCAGGCCTGGGCGACGACGAGATCGTCAACGTCGAGGTCATGGTTGTTTTCGGCGTTGGCGATCGCCGACTCGAGCGCCTTCTTTACCTCGACCGAGATCCGCTTGCGCGAGAACTCGAGGTCGGCGAGCGCGGTCGCGACCTTCTTGCCGCGGATGAGCTGGGCGAGCAGGTTCAGCTTCTGCGGGCTCACGCGCAGCATGCGCACGGTCGCTTTCGCCTCGTTGTCGGCCAGACGCCGTGGGTTGGCTTGCTTGGACATCGATTACGCCCTCTTCGCCTTCTTGTCGGCGGCATGGCCGTGGAACGTCCGCGTCGGCGCGAACTCGCCGAACTTGTGGCCGATCATTTCCTCGGACACCATCACGGGAATGTGCTTGTGGCCATTGTAGACGCCGAAGGTGAGGCCGACGAACTGCGGCAGGATGGTCGAGCGGCGGCTCCAGATCTTGATGATCTCGGAACGGCCTGACCCGCGCGCGGCGTCCGCCTTCTTCAACAGATAGCCGTCGACGAACGGCCCCTTCCAGATCGAACGCGTCATGGCTCAGCCTTTCTTCTTCCGCGCGTGCCGCGATGCGACGATGAACTTGTCCGTGGACTTGTTGCTGCGGGTCTTGCTGCCCTTGGTCGGCTTGCCCCACGGCGACACCGGGTGGCGGCCGCCGGACGTGCGGCCCTCGCCGCCGCCGTGCGGATGGTCGACGGGGTTCATGGTGACGCCACGGTTGTGCGGGCGATGGCCGAGCCAACGGTTGCGGCCGGCCTTGCCGAGCGAGGCGTTCATGTGGTCCGGGTTCGACACCGCCCCGACCGAGGCGAAGCACTGGCCGTGGATGAGCCGCTGCTCACCCGAGTTAAGGCGGAGCGACACATAGCCCTGATCGCGGCCGACGATCTGCGCATAGGTTCCGGCCGAGCGCGCGATCGCGCCGCCCTTGCCGATCTTCATCTCGACGTTATGGACGATCGTGCCGACCGGAATGCTGGAGAGCGGCATGGCGTTGCCCGGCTTCACGTCGACCTGCTGACCCGCGATCACTTCGTCGCCGACCGACAGGCGCTGCGGCGCGATGATGTAGACCTGCTCACCGTCGGCGTACTTGATCAGCGCGATGAAGCTGGTGCGGTTCGGATCGTATTCGATGCCGCTCGACCTTGCCGGCGACGTCGAACTTGCGCCGCTTGAAGTCGATGATGCGGTACGACTGCTTGTGGCCGCCGCCGCGGAAACGCACGGTGACGCGGCCGTGGTTGTTGCGGCCGCCCTTCTCCGGCTTGCCGACGGTCAACGCCTTGACCGGCTTACCCTTATGAAGCTCGCTGCGGTCGACGATGGCCAGCTGGCGCAGGCCTGGCGTCGTCGGCTTATAGGTCTTGAGAGCCATGGTCCTGATACCCTTAGAGGCCGGTGGTCACGTCGATGCGATCGCCGTCGGCGAGCGTGACGATGGCCTTCTTCATGTCCTGCTGCCGGCCGCGGATGCCGCGGAAGGCCTTGGTCTTGCCCTTGCGCAGAAGGGTGTTGACCGCGGTCACCTTGACGTCGAACAGCTTCTCGATCGCCGCCTTGATCTGCGGCTTGGTGGCGTTGCGCGCGACCTTGAACACGAACTGGTTGCTTTCCGATGCGATCGTCGCCTTCTCCGTGATCACGGGCGCGACGATCGTGTCGTAGTGGCGAGCGTCCTTTATCATTTGAACCGCGCCTCCAGCGCTTCGATCGCACCTCTGGTCAGCACCAGCTTCTCGCGGCGCATGATGTCGTAGACGTTGATGCCCTGGACCGGAAGGACGTCGATCCGGGGAAGGTTGCGCGCGGCGACGGCGAACCGCTCGTGCACCTGAGCGCCATCGATGATCAGGGCGTTGGCGATCGCCCCTTTGGCGAAGGATTCGCGCAGGACCTTGGTCTTGCCCTCGTCGAGCTCCGCCTTCTCCCACACCACAAGGCCGCCGGCGCGGACCTTCGCGGAAAGAGCATGACGCAGCGCGAGCGCGCGCACTTTCTTCGGCAGGTCATGCTCGTGGCTGCGGGTGACCGGGCCCATCGCACGACCGCCGCCGCGAAACTGCGGCACGCGGGCCGAGCCGTGACGGGCGCCGCCGGTGCCCTTCTGCTTGTACATCTTCTTGCCAGTGCGGTGGATCTCCGCGCGGCCGAGCGTCTTGTGGTCGCCGGCCTGGCGCTTGGCGAGCTGCCAGCGGACCATGCGCGCGATCAGGTCCGCGCGCGGCTCGAGGCCGAAGATCGCGTCGTCAAGCTCGAGAGAGCCCGCCGCCGCACCGTCCATCGACGTCATGTCGAATTTCATGACCGTCACTCTCCCTTCGGCGCTTCGGCCGACGCGGCCTCGGAAGCCGCTTCGTGAATACGGAACTTCCCGGGAACCGGGGCGTCCTTCGGCAGCGGCTTCTTCACCGCGTCGCGCACGGCGATCCAGCCGCCGGCGTTGCCCGGCACGGAACCCTGAACCAGGATCAGGCCGCGCTCGACGTCGGTCTGCACGACGCGCAAATTCTGGGTCGTCACCTTGTCGACGCCCATGTGACCCGCCATCTTCTTGTTCTTCCAGGTCTTGCCGGGATCCTGACGTCCGCCGGTCGAGCCGTGCGAACGGTGCGAGACCGACACGCCGTGCGTGGCGCGCAAGCCTCCGAAGTTCCAGCGCTTCATCGGACCGGCGAAACCCTTGCCGATCGTCACACCGGTGACATCGACATATTGTCCAACGGTGAAATGATCAGCGGTGATCTCGGCCCCGACCGGAATGAGTTTGTCCTCGGCGACGCGGAACTCGGCCAGGCGCAGCTTCGGTTCGACGTGCGCAACCGCGAAACGCCCGCGTTCGGCCTTGGAGACATTCTTGACCTTGGCCTTGCCGATGCCGAGCTGGAGGGCGGTGTAGCCGTTCTTTTCCTGCGTGCGATGCGCGACGACCTGGCAGCCCTCGACATGGAGGACCGTGACCGGAACGTGCTCGCCCGCGTCGGTGAAGATCCGGGACATGCCCAGCTTCTTTGCGATGATGCCTGAACGCATTGGCGTTTATCCTTCGAGGGCGCTTGCGGGAGGGGCCGCAGAGGCGCCCGGCAAATCCTTAGAGCTTGATTTCGACGTCGACGCCGGCGGCAAGATCGAGCTTCATGAGCGCGTCGACCGTCTGCGGCGTCGGATCGACGATGTCCAGCACCCGCTTGTGCGTGCGAATCTCGAACTGCTCGCGCGACTTCTTGTCGACGTGCGGCGAACGGTTCACCGTGAACTTCTCGATCCGCGTCGGCAGCGGAATCGGCCCGCGAACCCTGGCGCCGGTGCGCTTGGCCGTGGACACGATCTCCTTCGTCGAAGCGTCGAGCACACGGTGATCGAACGCCTTGAGACGGATCCGGATGTTTGTCGTGTTCATTCTTTCAATCCTTGCCGGCGCGGGCGGGGCGAAGAACCGCCCCGCCTTTTTTCGCTGGTCGTGAGCCTTACTCGGTGATCGACACCACGACGCCCGAGCCGACCGTGCGTCCGCCTTCGCGAATGGCGAAGCGCAGCTTCTCCTCCATCGCGATCGGCACGATGAGCGAAACGTCGATCGTCACATTGTCGCCCGGCATGACCATCTCGGTGCCCTGCGGCAGCTCGACGATGCCCGTCACGTCGGTCGTGCGGAAGTAGAACTGCGGCCGGTAGTTGGTGAAGAACGGCGTGTGACGGCCGCCCTCCTCCTTGGTCAGGATGTACGCCTCGGCCTTGAACTTGGTGTGCGGCTTGACCGAGCCGGGCTTGCACAGCACCTGGCCGCGCTCGACTTCCTCGCGCTTCGTGCCGCGCAGCAGGCAGCCGACGTTGTCGCCCGCCTCGCCCTGGTCGAGCAGCTTGCGGAACATCTCGACGCCGGTCACGGTCGTCTTGGCGGTCGGACGCAGGCCGACGATCTCGACTTCCTCGCCGACCTTGATGATGCCGCGCTCGATGCGGCCGGTGACCACGGTGCCGCGGCCGGAGATCGAGAAGACGTCTTCGACCGGCATCAGGAAGGGCTGATCCTTCGGACGCTCCGGCTGCGGGATGTAGTCGTCGACCGCGTCCATGAGCTTGAGGATCGAGTCGTGGCCGATCTCGGGCGACTTGTTCTCCAGCGCCATCAGCGCCGAGCCCTTGACGATCGGAATGTCGTCGCCGGGGAACTCGTAGCGCGACAGCAACTCGCGAACCTCGAGCTCGACGAGTTCGAGCAGTTCCGGGTCGTCGACCATGTCGACCTTGTTCATGTACACGACCAGCGCCGGCACGCCGACCTGACGGGCGAGCAGGATGTGCTCGCGGGTCTGCGGCATCGGGCCGTCGGCGGCGGAGACGACGAGGATCGCGCCGTCCATCTGCGCCGCGCCCGTGATCATGTTCTTCACGTAGTCGGCGTGGCCGGGGCAATCGACGTGCGCGTAGTGGCGCTTCTTCGTCTCGTACTCGACGTGAGCGGTCGAGATCGTGATGCCGCGAGCCTTTTCCTCCGGCGCCTTGTCGATCTGGTCATAGGCCGTAAAGGTCGCCCCGCCGGTCTCGGCGAGAACCTTGGTGATCGCCGCCGTCAACGACGTCTTGCCATGGTCGACGTGGCCGATCGTGCCGATATTGCAATGCGGCTTGTTACGCGCAGAATTTTTCCTTGGCCATGACCGAACTCCTTTTCGAGGCCTATATCTTAACGCGCGGCGACGCGCCTTACTTGAACTTCTCGATGATCTCGGCGGCGATGTTCGCCGGGACCTGCTCGTAGTGATCGAACTGCATCGTGAAGTTGGCGCGGCCCTGCGTGCCCGAACGCAACTGGTTGACGTAGCCGAACATGTTCGACAGCGGAACCATCGCGTTGATGACGACGGCGTTGGCCCGCATGTCCTGACCCTGCACATGCCCGCGACGGGAAAGCAGATCGCCCATCACGAAGCCGGTGTGCTCTTCCGGACTGACGACTTCCACTTTCATGATCGGCTCGAGCAGAACCGAACCGCCCTTCTGCAGTCCCTCGCGGAACGCCGCGCGGGAAGCAATTTCGAACGCGAGCGCCGACGAGTCGACGTCGTGATAGGCGCCGTCGACCAAGCGTCGCCTTGACGTCGACGACCGGGAAACCGGCAAGCACGCCGGAGCCGAGCACGCTCTGGAAGCCCTTCTCGACGCCGGGAATGTATTCCTTCGGCACCGCGCCGCCCACGACCTTCGATTCGAACGACGAGCCTGCGCCCGGCTCGGCCGGCTCGAACACGATCTTGACCTTCGCGAACTGACCCGAGCCGCCCGACTGCTTCTTGTGGGTGTAATCGATCTCGGTCTTCTTGGTCAGCTTCTCGCGATAGGCGACCTGCGGCGCGCCGATATTGGCCTCGACCTTGTAGGTGCGCTTCAGGATGTCGACCTTGATGTCGAGATGCAGTTCGCCCATGCCCTTGAGAATGGTCTGGCCGGATTCCGGGTCGGTCGAAACGCGGAACGACGGGTCCTCTGCGGCCAGCTTCGCCAGCGCGACGCCGAGCTTCTCCTGGTCGGCCTTCGACTTCGGCTCGATCGCGATCTCGATGACCGGTTCCGGGAACTCCATCTTCTCGAGGATCACCGGCTTCATCGTGTCGCACAGCGTATCGCCGGTGCGGGTGTCCTTGAGACCGGCGAGCGCGACGATGTCGCCCGCGAAGGCCTCCTTGATGTCCTCGCGATTGTTGGCGTGCATCAGCAGCATGCGGCCGACGCGCTCCTTCTTGTCCTTGGTCGAATTCAGCACGGTGGTGCCGGACTCGATCTTGCCCGAATAGACGCGGCAGAAGGTGATCGTGCCGACGAACGGATCGTCCATGATCTTGAAGGCGAGCATCGAGAAGGGCTCGGAGTCCTTCGGCAGCCGAATGATTTCCTCGCCGGTGTCGACGTCGACGCCCTTGATGCCGCCGCGATCGACGGGCGAGGGCAGATAGTCGACGACCGCGTCGAGCAGCGGCTGGACGCCCTTGTTCTTGAAAGCCGAGCCGCACAATACCGGCACGAAGGTGATCTGCTTCACCGCCTTGCGGATGCACTTCTTCAGCGTGTCGATGTCGGGCTCGTGGCCATCGAGATAGGCGGTCATCACCTCGTCGTCGAGCTCGACGGCGGCTTCGATGAGCGCGTGGCGATACTCTTCGGCCTTCGCCTTGAGGTCGGCCGGAATCTCTTCGTCGTGATATTTCGCGCCGAGGCCCTCGTCTTCCCAGACCACGGCCTTCATGCGCAGAAGGTCGATCACGCCCTTGAAGTTGGACTCCGAGCCGATCGGCAGCTGGATGCACACCGGGCGGCCGCCGACCTTGGTGTTGATCTCCTCGACGCAGCGGTAGAAGTCGGCGCCGATCTTGTCCATCTTGTTGACGAACACGACGCGCGGAACGCCATACTTGTCGGCCTGGCGCCAGACGGTCTCCGTCTGCGGCTCGACGCCCTGGTTGCCGTCGAGCACGCATACCGCGCCGTCGAGCACGCGCAGCGACCGCTCGACCTCGATGGTGAAGTCGACGTGGCCGGGCGTGTCGATGATGTTGAGACGCTTGCCGTTCCAGATCGTGGTGGTCGCGGCGGAGGTGATGGTGATGCCGCGCTCCTGCTCCTGCTCCATCCAGTCCATGGTCGCGGCGCCGTCGTGGACTTCGCCGATCTTATGGGACTTGCCGGAATAGTAGAGGATGCGCTCCGTCGTCGTCGTCTTTCCGGCGTCGATGTGGGCCATGATGCCGAAATTACGGTAGTCTTCGATCGCGTGGCTGCGCGCCATGATCCTGATCCCGGTTTGCTGGAGGACAGCCGCTTACCAGCGGTAATGCGCGAAGGCGCGGTTGGCTTCCGCCATGCGGTGCGTGTCCTCTCGCTTCTTCACCGCGGCGCCGCGGTTGTTGGATGCGTCGAGCAGTTCGGCTGAGAGGCGCTCGACCATCGTCTTGTCGTTGCGGTCGCGGGCGGCGGCAATGATCCAGCGGATCGCCAGCGCCTGACGGCGGTCGGTGCGCACTTCGACCGGCACCTGATAGGTCGCGCCGCCGACGCGGCGGGACCGGACCTCGACGGACGGCGCGACATTCTCGAGCGCCTGCTTGAACACCGCCAGGGGATCGCTCTTGGCCTTGACCTCGACGTTGTCGAGGGCGCCGTAGACGATTCGCTCGGCGACCGACTTCTTGCCTTCGTACATGATGGTGTTCATGAACTTGGCGACGACGACGTCGCCGAATTTGGCGTCGGGGATGATCTCACGCTTTTCAGCGCTGTGCCGGCGGGACATGGCCTAACTCTCTCTTCGTCATGACCGGGCGGACCGGCCGTCAAATCGTCTCTCAGATCCCCGGATCTTCGCTTGGCTCCGTCCGGGACGACCCTTACGCTGCGCTCCAGATCCTTTACCTTTGGGACGTCGCTTGGGCGGTCACTTGGGCCGCTTCGCGCCGTACTTCGAGCGGCGCTGCTTGCGGTCCTTGACGCCCTGCGTGTCGAGCACGCCGCGCAGGATGTGGTAGCGCACGCCGGGCAGATCCTTGACGCGGCCGCCGCGGATCATGACGACCGAGTGCTCCTGCAGGTTGTGGCCCTCGCCGGGAATGTAGCCGATGACCTCGAAGCCGTTGGTGAGACGGACCTTGGCGACCTTGCGCAGCGCCGAGTTCGGCTTCTTCGGCGTCGTGGTGTAGACGCGCGTGCATACGCCGCGCTTCTGCGGGCTCGCCTGGAGGTGGCGGGCCTTCTCACGGTAGGTCTTCGGTTGCCGCGGCTTGCGGATCAACTGGCTAATCGTCGGCATGTCGAGCCCTTAACTTCCCGTTCCTGGCGCTCGGCCTTGCGGCCGGACAGAAATACTTCGCTCATCACCGCGCGCGCGAATTGACAAACGCGCGAAACCAACAGCGCCCACGAACCCCTGTCCGGGTTCGGGCGCCGCCGAAAGCAGAGGATCACGGGCGAGCCCGCGATCATGCTAAACAGAGCCGGCCCCGTAGGGCCGGAAATGGCTCGTCGATGAGATCGTCAGTGTTTAGAGCCGTTGGGTACCGGACGCGTCGCCCTGTACAGCGAAGCTCTACGACCTGCCGAAAGCGCGCGGAACATATGCGGCGCGCTCCGCCGTCGTCAACCCTTTTTTTGCGCGTCTTTGCGGCCGAAGTTCGAGGGAACCGGACCGGAAGAAGCAGCGGGGAACGGGCGGATGGTCCGAAGGTCAGCTAAAGAGCGGCGACTCCGTGGAGGCTCGGGGCATTAGCGAAAGGACCGCAAAATCACTCTTGCCTGCATCCGCAAAAGAAGTTAGACGCCGCCACACGTTTCCGGCGGCAGCCTTCGCCAAATCCGGCAACGGAATGTGCGCCCGTAGCTCAGCTGGATAGAGCACCAGACTACGAATTTGGGGGTCGGGAGTTCGAATCTCTCCGGGCGCGCCAGCTATTTCGATCCCCTATCGGAATGCCGCCCGGTCTAATGAGAAAATTAAACTGCTACAGATCGTATTATCCGCAGTACTGCGGCTAGAGCGGTTCCCGTGTGGACGGAATCGGAAGGGGGGATTCCCGAATCGGTAGAAATTGGATTCACCTTTGAGGCCGGGCTGGAGGCCGGCTGGGATGGCGAAACCGTATTCCGAGGATCTCCGCGAGCGTGTGGTGCGCGCCGTGGAAGGGGGAAGTTCGCGCCACAAAGCGGCTGGTCAATTCGACGTCAGCGTGAGCTTCGTGGTCAAGCTGATGCAGCGTTTTCAAGCGACGGGAACTTTCCGTCCGGGGGATTTCGGCGGCCACAGGGAGCCGAAGCTCGCCCCGCATGAGGCTCTCGTGCGTGAGCTCGTCGAGCAGGCGCCGAGCGCGACCCTGCTCGAACTGCAGAAAACGTTGAGCGAGCGAGGCGTCGAGGTCGGGAAGTCGTCGATCGGTCGGTTTCTGCAGCGCTTGCGGATCAGCTATAAAAAAAAACGCTTTGCGCGGCCGAGCAGAAACGTCCGGACGTCGCCGCCGCGCGCGCCGCATGGCGGGAGAACCAGCCGACCCTCGACCCTCGGAAACTCGTTTTCATCGATGAAACCTGGGCGTCCACGAACATGACGCCGCGCTACGGCCGGTGTGGGATCGGCAAGCGGTTGATCGGCTACGCGCCTTTTGGTCATTGGAAGACGACGACCTTCGTCGCCGCCCTGCGCCACGACCGCCTGACCGCGCCCGCCGTTTCGACGGAGCGATCAACGGAGAAAAGTTCGCAGCCTACATCGAACAGGAATTGGTCGGGACGCTGAGACCGGGCGACATCGTGATCATGGACAACCTCAGCGCTCACAAGCGCGCCGCCGTCAAAGTCGCGATTGAAGCCGCCGGAGCCGAACTCCGCTTTCTTCCGCCCAACAGCCCCGACCTCGACCCGATCGAACAGGCCTTCGCCAAGTTCAAAAGCATCTTGCGCAAACTCGCCAGGCGAACGCTTGAAGGCCTCTGGAGCGCCTGCGCCATCGCAACCGAGGAGATCCAGCCCTCAGATTGCCGAAACTTCTTCTCCCACTCAGGATATGGATGCGCCTGAGCGCGAACGCTGGGGAGGTCATAACCCTTCGTCCGCGCGCCCTGCCCCAAAGGCCCCCGCAAACCGCCGCTTGACCCGCTCGACCTGGTCCGGCGGCGACGCGGACGGTGAGGCGCAGGCCGTCGTCGTCGTCGGAGCGGCTCATGACTTCGGCGTGCTCGTAGAGCCAGTGCAGGCCCTGGCCGTCGGCGGATCGAGGTCAGGTCGATCAGCGAGCGGCCGCGCGCCAGGCGCGTCCTCGATCGCCGCGAGCAGCCGGTCGATCCCCTCGCCGGTCAGCGCCGAGACGGCGAGCGGCGGTCGGGGCGCATCGTCCTCTGTCCTGATCGAGCGCGGCGCGGGCGTCGGCGTCGAGCTGGTCGAGCTTGTTCCACACCTCGATCACCCGGTCGGCGCGGTCGGCGACGCCGAGTTCGGCGAGGATCGCCTCGACGTCCTTGGCTCTGCGCCTCGCTGTCGGCGTGAGCGATGTCGCGCACGTGCACGATCGACGTCGGCGGCCCGCACCTCTTCGAGCGTGGCGCGGAAGGCCGAGATCAGCATCGTCGGCAGGTCGGAGATGAAGCCGACGGTGTCGGACAGGATCGCCGAGCCGCCGTGCGGCAGCTTGATCAGCCGCATGGTCGGATCGAGGGTGGCGAACAGCATGTCGGCCGCCATCACGTCGGCCCGGGTCAGGCGGTTGAACAGCGTCGACTTGCCGGCGTTGGTGTAGCCGACCAGCGCGACGATCGGATAGGGAACGTCGGCGCGGCTCGCCCGGTGCAGGGCGCGGGTGCGCTTGACGCTTCTCCAGCTCGCGCTCGATCCGCACCATCCGCTCGGCGATCAGGCGCCGGTCGGTCTCGATCTGGGTTTCGCCGGGGCCGCCGAGGAAGCCGAAGCCGCCGCGCTGGCGCTCCAGGTGGGTCCAGGAGCGCACCAGGCGCGACTTCTGGTAGGCGAGATGGGCGAGCTCGACCTGCAGCGCGCCCTCGGCGGTGCGGGCGCGGCGGCCGAAGATCTCCAGGATCAGCCCGGTGCGGTCGATCACCTTGCAGCGAACGCCTTTTCGAGGTTGCGCTGCTGCACCGGCGACAGCGCGCAGTCCATCACGACGAGATCGATCTCGTCGGCCTTCGACCTCGGCGACGATCGCCTCGACCTTGCCCTTGCCGAGATAGGTCGCCGGGCGGATGGCGGCGAGCGACGACGATCTCGGCGCCGACGACGTCGAGGTCGATGGCGCGCGCCAAGCCGACCGCCTCCTCGCGGCGCGCCTCGGGCGTCCGCAGCGCTCCCGATTCGCCGAACGGGACGCGCGGTCAAATAGTGGGCAGACGACGCAGCGCGCGCGTGCCCGCCGCGACGGCGCGTTCCCGTTGGTCGGCGGCGCCGCGGGGCTCCGCGGCAGTCAGTCTCAATGGGCGTCGGACCCCTCCTCCACAGCCTCGAACATGGTGATCGGGCTGGCCGGCATGATGGTCGAGATCGCGTGCTTGTAGACGAGCTGCGAGTGGCCGTCGCGCCGCAGCAGCACGCAGAAATTGTCGAACCAGGTCACGAACCCCTGCAACTTCACCCCGTTGACCAGAAAGATCGTCACCGAAGTCTTCGATCTTGCGGACGTGATTGAGAAACGTGTCCTGGAGGTTTTGCGCCTTTTCAGTCGGCATGAGTTGTTTTCCACTTGAACCGGGCCCACTGCCCGGCCGTTGTTATTGATTCCCCATGCGCGCCTTTTCGTGGCGCGCCGCGCCAACTCCATAACATATATCATCGGCGAGCGACAGATACGCCACTACGCGCGATTGTCATAATGGCTTTCAGGTGCGCTCGGCGCGCTCGCGGAAGGCGCGCCGCAGCGCCAGCGTCACCGGGCCCGGGCGGCCGTCGCCGATCGGGCCGCCCGTCGAGCGACGACGACCGGCATGGCGATCGTCGTGGCGCTGGAAAAGAAGGCTTCGCGCGCGCGTAGGCCTCCTCGCGGCGTGAACGGGCGCTCCTCGAGCGAGCGAGCCCGAGCGCGGCGGCGACGTCGATCAGGGTCGCGCGGGTCGACGCCGCGCAGGATCGACTGGTCGGCCTGCCGGGTGACGAGCGCGCCGTCGGCGGCGACGATCCAGGCGTTGGTCGAGGCGCCCTCGGTGACGAAGCCGTCGCGATCGACGAACCAGGCCTCGAAGGCGCCCGCCTCGCGCGCGGCCTGCTTGGCGAGCACGTTGGGCAGCAGCTGGAGCGTCTTGATATGCGGATGCGCCCAGCGGTCTCCGGCACGGTGACGACCGCGACGCCGCGCCGGCGCCCGCTTCGCGCGAGCGCGGGATCGAGCGGGCTGGCCGAGACGACGAGGCCCGGCGTGACGGCGCTCGGCGGAAAGCCGTGGTCGCGGCGCGCGGCGCCGCGGGTAATCTGCAGATAGACGAGGCCGTCGCGGACGCGGTTGCGCGCGCACGACTCGCGCAGACGACGCCGCAGCGCCTCCCGCCCGATCGGCGAGGCGATGCGAGCGCCGTCCAGCGAACGCTCGAGCCGGTCGAGGTGGCGCGTCTCGTCGATCAGCGCGCCGCCGCGCACCTCGCAGACTTCGTAGACGCCGTCGCCGAACTTGAAGGCGCGGTCGTCGATCGACACGACGCGCTTGCGCGTGCGGCAGGTAGCGGCCGTTGACATAGGCGATGCGCGACACGCGCGCTCCTTCCGTGCGATTCGACGTTCGCTCTGCGAGCGCTGCGACGGCCCTCACTCCACGCCGAGCGACTTCAGCTTGCGGTGCAGCGCCGAGCGCTCCATGCCGATGAACTCGGCGGTGCGCGAGATGTTGCCGCCGAAGCGGTTGATCTGGGCGATCAGATATTCGCGCTCGAACACCTCGCGCGCCTCGCGCAGCGGCAGGCTCATCAGCTTCTCGCCGCCGACGCCGCTCGGCATCGCCGGCACCAGCGCGCCGACTTCGGCCGGCAGCATCGCGGCGGTGATCTCGGCGTCGGGATCGCCGGCCGCCAGGATCATCAGCCGCTCGACGTTGTTGCGCAGCTGGCGGATGTTGCCCGGCCAGTCGTGCGACTGCAGCACCGCCATGGCGTCGGCGCCGACCTTCCGCGGCGGCACGCCCATGCTGTGCGCGGCCATGCTCGAGGAAATACTGGACGAGCTCGGGAATGTCCTCGCGCCGCTCGGCGAGCGACGGCACCCGGATCGGCACCACCGACAGGCGGTGGAACAGGTCCTCGCGGAAGCGCCCGTCGGTGATCGCCTCGGCGAGGTCCCGGCTGGTCGAGGAGATGATCCGCACGTCGACATGGACGCGCGACGAGCCGC
Organism: uncultured Alphaproteobacteria bacterium; assembly: GCA_963724785.1. GTDB lineage: Bacteria > Pseudomonadota > Alphaproteobacteria > Rhizobiales > Beijerinckiaceae > Roseiarcus. The sequence goes on from CAVRWC010000025.1 coordinate 364,256, forward strand.
CGACGCGCTGGAAATTCTGGTCGACGAGCACGCGCAGGATTTTGGCCTGCGTCTCGCGCGGCATGTCGGCGACTTCGTCGAGATAGAGCGTGCCGCCGTGGGCCTCCTCGAGCGCGCCGATGCGCCGGGGATGGTCCGGGCCTGCCTCGACGCCGAACAGCTCCGCCTCCATCGTTTCGGGCGTCATGGCCGGCGCGTTGACCACGACGAACGGGCCCGTCGGCGCGGCCGGAACGCTCGTGGATCAGCCGCGCGGCAAGCTCCTTGCCGGAGCCGGCGCCGCCGGAAATCAGCACGCGCGAATTGGCCGGCCCGAGCTTGTCGATGATGCGCTTGAGGTTGGCGATCGCCTGCGAAGACGCCGACCATGCGATTGACCGCGCCGCCGCGCGTCTTGAGCTCGTTGACCTCGCGCTTCAGGCGCGACGTCTCCAGCGCGCGCTCGGCGATCAGGATCAGCCGGTCGGCCTTGAACGGCTTCTCGATGAAGTCGTAGGCGCCGAGCTTGATCGCCGTCACCGCGGTCTCGATATTGCCGTGGCCGGAGATCATCACCACGGGCACGTTCGGGTTCTGCTGCTTGACGACTTCGAGCAGCTGCAGCCCGTCGAGCCTCGAGCCCTGCAGCCAGATGTCGAGCAGGATGAGCTGCGGCCGGCGCGACTTCGATCGCCGCCAGCGCCTCGTCGGAATTGCGCGCGCGCGCGCGGCTGGTGGCCTTCGTCCGCGAGAATGCCGCCGACGAGTTCGCGGATGTCGTCTTCGTCGTCGACGATCAGGATATCGGCAGCCATCAGGATGACCCGGCTTTTTGCGTTCTGCGGCTCGGCGGCGTCGCCGACCGGCGCCCGACGAGCGGCAGCTTCATCAGCACCATCGCGCCCGCGGCCGCCGTCGGCGCGGGCGAGCCCGTCGAGCAGCTCGACCCCGCCGCCGTGGTCCTCGAAGATCTTGACGACGATCGGCAGGCCGAGCCCGGTGCCCTCCGCGCGCGTCGTCACGTAGGGCTCGATCAGGCGATTGCGGTCCTCGCTCGGGAAGCCCTTGCCGTTGTCGCTGACGGCGATCTCGATGAAGCCGCCGACGTCGGGCTCGAGCGTCACGAGGACGCGCCCGCGCTCGCGGTCCTCGCCGAGCGCGTCGATGCCTTCCGGCGTTCTTGAGCACGTTGGTCAGCGCCTGGGAGATCAGCCGGCGGTCGAAGTCGGCCATCACCGGCGTCTCCGGCAACCGCTCCTCGAAATCGATGTCGGCGCGCCCGACCCGCATGAGGAACACCGCCTGGCGCACGCAATCGGTGAGGTCGTCGCGCGCCGGCCGCGCCTTCGGCATGCGCGCGAAGGAGGAGAACTCGTCGACCATGCGCTTGATGTCGTCGACCTGGCGGATGATCGTGTCGGTGCACTGGTCGAACACGTCCTTGCCCTCGACGATGTGGCGGCCGTAGCGGCGCTTGAGCCGCTCGGCGGAAAGCTGGATCGGCGTCAGCGGATTCTTGATCTCGTGGGCGATGCGGCGGGCGACGTCGGCCCAGGCGGCGGTGCGCTGCGCGGTGACGAGATCGGTGATGTCGTCGAGCGTGATGACGCCGCCGCTGTCGCCGCGCCCCGGATTGCCGGTGACGCGGACGTTGAGGATGCGCTCGCGGCCGTCGCGCAGCACCGTCGCCTGGCCCTGATGCAGGCGCATGCGCAGCGAGCGCGCCTGTTCCCAGATCAGGCCGATGCTAGTGGTGGACGGCGGCGAGCGGCGACCGACCAGCTGCCGGCTCGCCGCCGAGCAGCCGCTCGGCGGCGGCGTTGCAGACCGTGATGGCGCCGTCCTTGTCGACGCCGACGACGCCCGCGGGCACGCCCGACAGCACCGCCTCGATGAAGGCGCGCCGCTCGTCGTTGAGCGCGTTGGCGGCGATCAGGCCGGTCTGCTGGCGCAAGAGCTCCGACGGTCATCTTGTTGAACGTGTCGCCGAGATGGCCGAGGTCGCCGTCGGACGCGCGCGTCGGCACCTGGACATGGAGATTGCCCGAGGCGACCTCGTCGGTGGCGCGGATCAGGCGGCGGATCGGCCCGACGAGCCGGTTGGCGAAGGTCAGCCCCAGCCAGATCGCCGAGAACAGCATCGTCAGCGCCAGCATGACGAACACGGTGGCGAAGCCGAGTTCGAGGCTGTGCCGGTGCGCCTCGAACCGTCCCCAGAGACTCGCGACGCTCGCGGCGTCCTCGGCGACCTTGGCCGCCAGCGGATCGATGCCGCGCGCGGCGTAGAGGAACTGGCCCTCGGCGCCGGGGATCGGCCGGATCGCGACGAAGATGTTGCCGGCGCCGAGAAAGCCGCACAGGTCCTCGCCGGCCAGCGCGTCCTGGAAGTCGGACGGGTCGGGTCTGGCGATCAGCTTGGGGTCCGAGCCGTCGGCGATCTCGAGCGGATTGCCGTCGCTCTTCATCAGCGCCGCGGCGCCGAAGCCGAGCGTCTTGGCGCGCGAGCTGAAATAGTCCCTGAACTGGGTAGGATCGGAGCGCAGCAGCAGCGCGCTGCGAGCGATGTCGCCGGCCGTCAGCTCGACGTCGCGCAGCAGCGCCCGGCACTGGGATTCGCGATAGAGCTGCGTCGCCTGGTTCGGACTCGTTGATGAAAGCGGCCACGTCGCTCATGAAGCGCGGGTTGATCGCCCATTCGACCGACACGGTCGCGACGACCGCGGTGACGATCGCCGGAATCGCGGCGACCAGCGAGAACAGCGCGACGAACCGGCTGTGCAGGCGCGCCCCGGCGCGCGCCGCCCGGCGCGCCGCCCGAAGCCGCATGAGCTCGATCGCGATCAGGACGATCAGGACGATGACGACGAGACCGTCCCCGACCAGCAGCATCAAGACGACCGTTTCGGTCGGAAGGATCGGCGTGAAGCCCGGCGAAAACGAGGAAGGTCGCGAGCGCGAGGACGAAAGCCGCCCCGACCGCGATCGGCCCAAACCGGGCCGTCGGTCCGCTGTCGTCGAAAGGCGCCGCCCCCTGCCCGCCCGTACTCTTTGTTATCGCCCGTCAAGATCCCGAATCCCGCCGCCGCCCCTGACGTTCCCATACGCCCGGAGATTCGTGGCAATTGTGCAACAATGTTGCCAGATTGCGACGATTTGGCGGCGTTGTCAGCGGAAAGTCGGCATGTCGCGCAGATTGAGGTCGCGAATCTTCTTGCGCAGCGTGTTGCGGTTGAGGCCGAGGATCTCCGCCGCCTTGATCTGATTGCCGCGGGTGAGCGCAAGCGTCGCGGCGATCAGCGGGGCCTCGAGATCGTGCAGCACGCGGTGATAGAGGCCGACCTGAGGACTTGCGCCGCCGAACGAGCGGAAGAGATCGCCGATTGCGCGCTCCATCGAGGCGTTGAAGCCCTCGCCGCCGGCCGCCAAAGGCGCCGCGACGCGCTGACGCAGATCGTCGCTCGAAAGCGGCGCCGGCGCGATCGCTGGCGCGCTTCCGGCGCTGAGCTCGGCCTCGATCAGCCCCTCGCCGATTACGTCCTGCGGATAAAGCGCGGCGAGGCGCCGGGCCAGGTTCTCCAGTTCGCGCACATTGCCCGGCCAGGGATAGCGCTTCAGGCGCTCCATCGCCGCCGGCTCGATCGACTTCAGCGGCAGTCCCTCGGCGACGCCGCGCTGGAAGAAGGCGCGCACCAGGTCCGGGATGTCCTCCGGGCGCTCGCGCAACGGCGGCAGGCGCATCGGGACGACGTTGAGGCGGAAGAACAGATCCTCGCGGAAGGCGCCCTGCTGGATGGCGAAGCGCAGGTCCTTGTTGGTGGCCGCGACGATGCGGACGTTGGTCTTGATCGGCGTCCGGCCGCCGACCGTGGTGTATTCGCCCTGCTGCAGCACGCGCAGGAGCCGCGTCTGCGCCTCCATCGGCATGTCGCCGATCTCGTCGAGGAACAGCGTCCCGCCCTCGGCCTGCTCGAAGCGGCCGACGGAGCGCGCGGCGGCGCCGGTGAAGGCGCCCTTCTCGTGGCCGAACAGTTCGCTCTCGATCAGGTCGCGCGGAATGGCGGCCATGTTGATGGCGACGAACGGGCCGCCCTTGCGCTTGCCGTAGTCGTGCAGCGCCCTGGCGACGAGCTCCTTGCCCGTGCCGGACTCGCCGCGAGATCATCACGGTGAGGTCGGTCTGCATCAGCCGCGCCAGCACCCGGAAAATGTCCTGCATCGCCGGCGAGCGGCCGACGATCGGCATGGTCTCGGTCGGAGCGTGGTCGTCGGGCTCCTCGCGCTGGCGCTTCGGCTCGGCGAGCGCGCGCCCGACGATCGAGACGAGTTCGCGCAGGTCGAAGGGCTTGGGCAGATATTCGTAGGCGCCGCGCTCGGACGCCTTGATCGCGGTCATGAACGTGTTCTGCGCGCTCATGACGATGATCGGCAGGTCGGGCCGGATGCGCTTGATGCGCGGCAGGAGATCGAAGGCGTTGTCGTCGGGCATCACGACGTCGGTGATGACGAGGTCGCCTTCGCCGGCGGCGACCCAGCGCCAAAGTCCCGCGACCGTTCCGGTCGAGCGGACCTCATAGCCCGCGCGCGACAGCGCCTGATTGAGGACAGTGCGGATTCCGGCATCGTCGTCCGCAACCAGAATATGCCCTGACGGCATACCCAACGCTCCTTCGCCATCCATGCATCCCGCGCCCTTTCAGCCCAAGGCTCGGGCGCGAATCGACGGCAACGGCATCAGGACGCGGAAAGTCGTTCTGCGCGGATGCGACTCGCATTCGACGATGCCGCCATGATCGCCGACGAGTTTCGCTACCAGTGCAAGTCCCAGACCAGAGCCCTGGGCCTTGGTCGTGACGAACGGATCGAACAGGTTGGCGGCGATCTCGGACGGGATGCCCGGACCGTTGTCGCGCACGCAGATTTCGAGCGGCAGCGAAACCGGCTCGGCGTTCTCCCCGGTGCGCAGACGCACCCCGGGCCGGTAGGCGGTCGTCAGGGTGATCTCGCCGTCAATGCCATCTTCGCCAATGGCTTCGGCGGCGTTCTTGATCAAGTTCAGGAAGACCTGGATGAGCTGGTCGCGCGAACCGGAGACATGCGGCAGCGAAGGATCGTAGACCTCCGCAAAGCGGACGTGCCGGGCGAAACCGGCCTGGGCGAGCCGCTTCACATGGTCGAGCACCGCGTGGATGTTGAGGCTTTCCCATTGCGACGGCGTCGAATCCGCGAAGGACTGCATCCGGTCGACCAGTTTCACGATCCGGTCGGTCTCGTCGCAAATGAGACGGGTCAGCGCGCGATCCTCGTCCCCGACGCTCGCTTCGAGCAGTTGCGCCGCGCCGCGGATGCCGGACAGCGGGTTCTTGATTTCGTGCGCGAGCATGGCCCCGAGCGCAGTGACTGAGCGCGCCGCACTCCGGTGGGTCATTTGCCTGTCTATTTTTTCGGCAATTGCCCTTTCCTGCAGCATTATCGCGACGGAATCGCTCGGTTGCGGCAGCGGCGCGATGAAAACGTCGACCGTACCCCGACTGCCCGTTCTCGGCGTGGAGATGTCGATTTTGTAGCCCGCGACGGTCGCGTGGTTCCTGCGCGCGTCGGAGACGAGGCCGAACACAGGCGAGCCGAACGGCAGCAGATCGACGAGGCGCGAGCGCAGGAGCGCGACCCGCCCCATGTCGAAAAAGGTCTCGGCCGCGACGTTGGCCTCGATCACCGTATCGTCGGCATTCGACGGTGATCAGCGGCTGAGCGAGCGCGTTCAACACCTTCGCCGGGTCGGGGCGCGTCCGGTTGAACGGCGCCGTCACGCCGCGTCCTCCATCGCGCCGTCGTCGAACGCCTGGCTGAGCAGCGTCCGACGCGCGATCGGCGTCGTCGGTCGTCACCAGTTCGCGCCGCAGCGACGCCGGCGCCCCCGCGGCTTCGGCATAGGCCGCGAGATGCTTGCGCGCGTGGCGGAGGCCCGCGCGCGAGCCGAGCTTCCCGAGCAGCCAGTCGAGATGCGCGATCGCCGCCGCGCGCCGCTCCCCGACCGGCGGCGCGACGCAGCGGGCCCCCGTCGGCGAGCGCGCGGGAGACCGCGCCGACGAGCCACGGCGCGCCGACCGCGGCGCGGCCGATCATCACGCCCGTCGGCGCCCGACTGGGCCAGCATGGCGCGCGCGTCCTCGACTCCCGGCGCAGTCGCCGTTGACGACTACCGGCAGGGAGACCGCGTCGACCACCGCGCGGGCGGCGCGCCAGTCGGCTCGGCCCTCGTAGAATTGCGTCCGCGTTCGTCCATGCACGGTCACCATCCGCACGCCAGCGTGCTCGGCGCGCCGGGCGAGCTCCGGCGCGTTGATCGAGGCGGCGTCCCAGCCGAGGCGCATCTTGAGCGTCACTGGAACGGACACCGCCTCGACCACGGCGGAAACCAGGCGCTCGGCGTGATCGAGATCGCGCATCAGCGCGGCGCCGGCGAGGGCGCCCGACACGCGTCGGGCCGGGCAGCCCATGTTGATGTCGATGATCGCGGCGCCCGCCGCCTCGACCCGACGCGCCGTCTCCGCCATCGCGCGCGGCTCGCGGCCGACGAGTTGGACCGCGTGCGGCGATACGTCCTCGCCTTCGGCGCGCAACGACGCCTCGGAGTCGCCTTCGAGATAGGTCTCAGCCGCCACCATCTCGGAAAACGCCAGCGCCGCGCCGAACCGCCGCGCCGCACGGCGCATGCCGAGGTCCGATACGCCGGACATCGGCGCAAGCATGGCCGCGCCATCAAGGCGGATCGGGCCAACCAGCGAGTCGGTTGCCTATTTTTTGCGCAGAATTCATGATGCCTATCTTGTAACCATGCGCGCGTCGAAAGCAAGCGGGTGGACCCGATCGTTGAGGTTTTAAAGGATCGCGAGCGACCTCTGCGCGTTATGGTCCGCTTAATGGCGGTCCGCGGGGCCCTCGCCCGACGCCCTGGCCGAATGGAAGGAGGTCCGCGTGAACACGGCAATTTTCCGCAAAGCGAGCGCGTTCGCTTTCGTGACTGCCACGCTGGCGGCGGCTTCGTCGCCGTCGGGCGCCGTCGTCGTCGTCAGTCTGCCGAACGCATGTTCAGATCGGAATGCGCTGCGCGATATCGCGATCGACGCCCGATTGACTGCGATTCAGTTCTATTACAAGGCCTTCGTTCAAAACGTCGGCGATCGGGACAAGCGGACCTGCCTCGAAGCGCATGTGCTTCTGGACGACCGGTTCGTCGTGATCAACAAGACACGCGACCTGATCGAGAGCAAATGCCTGCCCATCGACGTCGCGGCGCGGATGGCGACGGAGGGACTTTGCCCGTGACGCCGTCTTGACGGCGCCGACGCGCTCGTCGAGAGGAAGCGCCATGCATCCGTCCGACTCGCCCCCCGCCCTCGACGCCCTGATCGTTGGCCTTTGCGCCCGCGCCCCGGTCGGCCGCACCATCTGCCCGACCGACGCCGCCAAGGCCTTCGCGGAGAGCCGCGGCGAGGACGAACTCGGCTGGCGTTCGCATTTGTCGGAAGTGCGCCGTGCTGCGGTCAGGCTGGCGCTCGAGGGCAGGCTCGTGATCACCCGCAAAGGCAAGGTCGTCGATCCGAACGATTTCCGCGGCGTCTATCGCCTCGGCGCCCCCTCGTGCGAATGAGGCGGCGCTTCGGACGGCGAGAGCGCCATCAGGAGCCTCGCGCGAGGGGCGCCTCGGCGTCGTGCGGTCCGGGGAAAAGCCGGTCGATCCGGCCGGTCGCCCGGTAAGCGACCAGGCCGATCCATTCCTTCGCCGCAATTTCAAACGTTCGCAGGCTTTGCGCAGCGTCAATCCACCACTCGAGAGGATGACCCGGGCCGAGTGTCCGGAAGGCGACCGGATAGGCGACGACGTCGAAGCCGGCCTTCTCGAAAAGGCCGATCGATCGGGGCATGTGAAACCCCGATGTCACCAGGAGCCAACGCTGGCCCGGCTCAGGGTGAACCATGGCTGCCGTGAAGCGTGCGTTCTCGTCGGTGTTGCGGGAGGCCGTCTCCAGCCTCACTTGGGCCGGATCGACGCCCAGAGCGACGAGCAGCTTCCTGGTGTTCTCGGCCTCATGATTATGGTCCGCGGTCAGCGAGCCGTTGCCGCCGGTAAACACGATTCGCGCCGCCGGGTAGCGGCGCGACAGAATCGCGGCCTGCACGACCCGCTCGCCCTCGTCGAAGACCGCCTGATTGCGCGCGTCGCTCTCGTCGCTCTTGATCGCGCCGCCCAGGATGATGATCCCATAGGGCGACGGGGCGTCCGCAGGCGGTTGGGGAAACCGGTCCTCGAGGGGCGCGATGAGCATGAGGCCGACCGGCGTCAGAGCGATGACGAGGAGCGCGAGCGTCGAGCCGATGGAGAGCGCGCGGCCCAGACGGGCGGCGCGACCGCCCGATCAGAATCGCGCCCGCCAGCGCCAAAAAGAGCAAGAGCGGGATTGGCGAGAGGAACTGTTGGTAGAGCTTCGAGACGACAAAGAACATCTGGCCGCTCCGGGAACGGACGCCCTTCTGGCAGGGGTCGACCCTTGTCGCAACCCGTCCGGCCGGCCTAGTGTCGGCCTCAATCCAGGGGAAGCAAGCATGACCTTTCATCGCGACGTCGTCGGCGCCATCGGGCGGACGCCTCTTATCCGCCTGCGCGCCGCCTCGGAGGCGACCGGCTGCACGATCCTCGGCAAGGCCGAATTCATGAACCCCGGCGGGTCGGTCAAGGACCGCGCCGCGCTCGCGATCATCAAGGACGCCGTCGCATCGCGGCGCGCTGCGCCCGGGCGGCGTGATCGTCGAGGGCACCGCGGGCAACACCGGGATCGGCATCGCGATGGTGGCGGGCGCGCTCGGCTACCGGTCCGTCATCGTCATCCCCGACACCCAGTCGCAGGAGAAGAAGGACCTCCTTCGGCTCGCCGGCGCCGAGCTGATCGAGGTGCCCGCGGTTCCCTACGCCGATCCCAACAATTACGTGCGCTATTCCGGTCGGCTGGCCGAGGCGCTCGCCAGGACCGAGCCGGGCGGCGCGGTGTGGGCGAACCAGTTCGACAACGTCGCCAATCGCCGCGGCCACTACGAGACGACGGGCCCGGAGATTTTCAACGATCTCGACGGCAAGCTCGACGGCTTCGTCAGCGCAGTCGGCTCCGGCGGCACGCTCGCCGGCGTCGGCATGGCGCTCAAGGAGCGCAACCGCGACATCAAGATCGCGCTCGCCGACCCGATGGGGTCGGCGCTCTATTCCTATTATACGACCGGCGAACTGAAGAGCTCCGGCTCGTCGATCACCGAGGGCATCGGCCAGGGCCGCGTGACCGCCAATCTCGAAGGCGCGCCGGTCGACCTCGCCTACCAGATTCCGGACGAGGAGGCGCTGCCGATCGTGTTCGATCTCGCCGTCCAGGAAGGCCTGCTGGTCGGCGGCTCCTCGCGGCGTCAACATCGCCGGCGCGATCCGCCTCGCGCGCGAACTCGGACCGGGCCACACCATCGTCACGCTGCTGTGCGATTCCGGCGCCCGCTACGCCTCCAAGCTGTTCAACCCGGCCTTCCTGCGCGAGAAGAACCTCGCCGTCCCGGCCTGGCTCGAGGCCAGGGGCCGCGCCCCCGAAGTGTTCGTCCGATGACCGAGACCCTGTTCCGCGACGACGCCTATCGGCGCGAGACGCCGGCGACGGTCGTCTCGGCCGAGACCGCGCGGCATCGCGCTCGACCGCACCGTCTTCTACCCCCAGGGCGGCGGACAGCCGGGCGATCAGGGCGAACTCGTCGTCGACGGCGGCTCGACGATCGCGATCGTCAACACGATCTACGACGCGGACCGCAAGACCATCCTGCACGTCCCGGCCGAGGGCGCGCGTCCTGCCCGCGCCCGGCGCGACGGTCGTCGCCCGGATCGACTGGGACCGGCGCTACAAGCGCATGCGCGCCCATACCGCGCTGCATCTGCTCTCGGTCGCGCTGCCCTACCCGGTCACCGGCGGCTCGGTCGGCGACGCCGAAGGCCGGCTCGATTTCGACTGCGAGGCGACGCTCGACAAGGCCGAGGTCGAGCGCAAGCTCAACGACCTCATCGCGCTCGACGCCCCGGTCGGCGCTCGGTGGATCACCGACGAGGAGCTCGACGCCAATCCGGCGCTGGTCAAGACCATGGCGGTCAAGCCTCCGCGCGGCGCGGGCGAAGGTCCGCCTCGTCGGCGATCGAAGGCCATGGACCTTCAGCCCTGCGGGGGTACGCATGTCGCGCGCACCGGCGAGATCGGCCGCGCCTCGGTCACGCAGATCGAAAAGAAGGGCGGCTCAACCGCCGCGTGCGCATCGTTCTTTCCTCACAGTGAGCGTCGACACCATCCATGTCCTCCCGAAATTTCTGCACGACCGCCGAACTCGCCGCCGAACTCGGCAAGCCCGATCTCGGCGTGATCGACGGATCGTGGCATCTGCCCAACACCGGACGGCTCGGCGCGATCGAATTTCCGCTCGGGCATATCCCCGGCGCCGTCTATTTCGACATCGACATCATCGCCGACGCGACAGCGGCCTGCCGCACATGCTGCCGAAGCCCGACCACCTGGCCGCGGAAATGACCAACGCTCGGCCTCGGCGACGGGATGCGCTTCGTCGTCTACGACGTGCTCGGCCTGTTCGCGGCGGCGCGCGTCTGGTGGACGCTTCGGGCCTACGGCGCCAAGGACGTGCGCATCCTCGACGGCGGCCTGACCAAATGGATCGTCGAGGGGCGGAAGCTCGAGAACGGGCCGGCGCACCCGACGCCGCGAACCTTCACGCCGCGGCTCGACGACGAGCTTCGTCGCCTCCCTCGACGAGGTGCGCGCGGCGCTGGCGAACGGCTCGGCGCAGGTGGTGGACGCCCGCCCCGCGCGAGCGGTTTCGCGGCGAGGCTCCCGAGCCCCGCGCCGGGCCTGAAAAGCGGCCACATGCCCGGAAGCCTCAACCTGCCCTTCGGCGAGGTGGTCGAGCACGGCCGGCTGAAGCCCGCGGAAACGCTGAGGGCGATCTTCGCCGCGCACAAGGTCGACCTCGGCAAGCCGATCATCACCACCTGCGGCTCGGGCGTCAGCGCGGCGATCCTGGCGCTCGCGGTCGAGGAAGCCGGCGGCAAGATCGAGGGCCTCTACGACGGCTCGTGGGCGGAATGGGGCGGGCGGGACGACTGCCCGGTCGTAACGGGGGCGGCGTAAGCAGTTCTCGAGACGCCCGCAGGCGCCGGGATGCCTCGTTCCCAAGGCCGGCATTCTCGGAGGAGAGCGTCTTGTGGGTCCCCGGGCGGCGAGACGAGCCCCTCCGGCCAGATCCGGCCGCAGGGATTCCCGCACGACTGGATGATCGTTTCGCGCTTCCTGTCGGGATGAGCCGCACCGGCGGCTCTCGCGACAGATTGACGACGATCCCAAGCCCGTCGGAATGTGCGGTCGTGGTCGCGATTCCCTCGCGATCACTCTGGCGCTCGCGCGCAAGGGACGTCGCCATGGACTATCGCAAAGCGTTTCGCGTCGAGCCGGACAGCAAGGTCAAACTCGGCAAGATCGATCCCGGCCTACACGGGCAAGCACGAATCCGAGGAAGCGGCCAAGGAGGAGATCGCAGGCCTGCGGGCGACAAGCTGGCGAGGCAGCAGGCTGCTGCTCTACGCCGAGCACAAGCACTCGGTCCTGGTCGTCCTGCAGGCGCTCGACGCCGGCGGCAAGGACGGGACGATCAAGCACGTCTTCACCGTGCGTCAACCCGCAGGGCGTCAACGTCGTCGGCTTCAAGCAGCCGACCCGGTGGAGCTCGCGCACGATTTTCTCTGGCGAGTCCACCCTCATGCGCCCGGCAAGGGCGATATCGTCGATCTTCAACCGCTCGCATTACGAGGACGTGCTCGTCACCCGCGTCCACAAGCTGATCGACAAGGCGACGTGGACGGAGCGCGTACAAGCGCATCCGCGAGTTCGAGGCGCTTCTGGCGAGAGAGCGGCACGACGATCCTCAAGTTCTTCCTGCACATCAGCAAGGAGGAGCAGCTCGCGCGTTTCGCCCAGCGCCTCGACGACCCGCAGCGCAACTGGAAGATCAGCGAGTCCGACTATTCCGAACGCGACGCTCTGGGACGACTACATCGAGGCGTTCGAGGACGCGATCGAGGCGACGAGCGTCAAGGACGCGCCATGGTACGTGATCCCGTCGAACCACAAGTGGTTCCGCAATCTCGCGGTGTCGCAGATCATGGCCGACACGATGGAGGACCTGAAGCTCGCCTTCCCGAAGCCCACGGTCGACCTCGACGACATCCGGCGCAAGTACCACGCGGCGGCGAAGGAAGAAAAAGGCGCCAAGAAGAAATCGTAAGCGCGTTCAACCCGACGTTCATCAGGACGCGCCGAAACCATGCCCGACGTCTTCTCCACCGCGCTCCTGCTCGTTCTCCTGTGCGCCGCCGCGGCCGGCGGCTATTTCGTCAAGATCCGCCTGCCGGAGCGGCACCGTTCGCGCGACTCGTTCGAACTGGTGCAGACGTCGATCAACCTGCTCGTCACCTTCACCGCCATCGTGCTCGGCCTGCTGACGACCTCGGTCAAGAGCGGCTTCGACGCCGCCTACACCGCCCGCGGCCAATACGCCGCCGCGCTCGCCCAAATCGACAGCTGCCTGCAGGACTACGGCCCGCGAGACCGACAGCGATGCGCGAGCAGCTGCGCGGCCTATACCGCGGCGGTCATCGCCAGCACCTGGCCGGACGAGCCGCCGCCGGCAGGGCGTCCGCTATCCCGACACGACGGGCATGCCGCTGACCGGCGAAAGCCGCGTCCTCGGCGCGATCATCGACGAGGTCGGCAGCGAGCTTCGCCGGCTTCAGCCCGCCGATCCGCTGCACCAGCAGCTTCAATCGGTCTGCGAGCAGCAATATTCGGACCTCGATCAAGAGCCGCTGGACGGTCATCGAGCAGGCGCGAGCCTCGATCTCGCCGCCCTTCTACTGGGTGCTGGTGTTCTGGCTCGTCATCCTGTTCGCCAGCATCGGCCTGACCGCGCCGGCCAACCCGGTGACGATCATCGTCATCGCGTCTGTCGGCGATCTCGATCACGTCCGCGGTTTTCGTCATCCAGGATCTCGACATGCCCTACGGCGGCCTGTTCGGCATCCCGAGCACGTCGATGCGGGACGCCCTGGCGGACATGTCGGCCGCTGATCGTCAGAACGGCCGCCGCCCCGTGACGACCTCGGCGAACATCACCCAGTCGCCCATCAGGCTCCACAGCGGATAGGTGAAGGTCGCCGGCCTGTTCTTCTCGAAAGCGAATGGCCGACCCAGGCGAAGCCGTAGCCGATCAGCGGCATGAGCAGCAGGAGCCACGGGTTGCGGGTCGCGATCGCCGCGGCGAGCGCGACGAGCACGAGCGCGCTGCCGATCACATGCAGCCGCCGGCAGGCGGCGTTGCGGTGCTCGCCGAGATAGAACGGATAGAAGTCCCGGAAGGTCTCGAACCGCTTCGGTTCGGTCGGAAGCGGGTCCGGCCATGGCTTGGCTCCTGACGGCATTGTCCATGCGGTTCCAAGACCCGTCGGGGACGGGCGTCCTGACGGCGATCGCGTTAGTGAGGGGACCTACAAAACCCTCGCGCCAGACCAGCCTACCCTTCCGCCTTCCCGGCCACCGGCGTCAGCCCCGCCTGGAAGCAGGTGCTCATGTGCTCGACTTTGAGGATGGCGCGGCGCGCCGCCTCGGGCGGCAGGTTCGCAGCCGCCGTCGCGCGAAAAATCTCGAGCCAGCGGTCGAAATGCTCCGGACTTGAGCTTCAGCGGGCACGTGGGCGGTGAACGGAAAGCCGCTGTAGCGGGTCGTGTCGAGCAGCGTCTTCGACCAGAAGTCGTGGACGACCTCATAGTGGTGGTCCCAGTCGGCGATCGCGCCGGCGATGACCGGGCCGATCAGCGGGTCCTTGCGCGCGGCGGCGTAGAAAGCCCGGGTCAGACGATCGAGCGCCTCTTCGCTGACGGTCGCGCCCTCGACGCCGCCGAGCGGCGGGAAGATCTCGGCCGCGACGTCGGGCGCGAGCGCGGCGATCTGCGGCCGGCGCCCGCGCCGACCGGCCCTCGCGGTTCAGCGGCGGGTTGAGCTTGCGAACGAGGTCCTGGACGATATGGGCGCGCTGGCGCGCCTGGGCCCGCTCCATCCACAGCCGCCCGACCTCGCCGGGCAGCGGCGGCAGGGCGGCCGCCGCGGATTCGAGGGCCTGCGCCAGGTCGTCGCCTTCGCCGATCACCAGCGGATAGGCCCGCCCGTCGACGGCGAGGGTCAGCGCAAACACGCCCGGCGCATGCGGCGGCGCCGCGCGGCTGAACGCGAAGCCGCCGAGCGCCGGCGACGGGTCGTCGGCGGCCGGATAGTCGGGCGCGCTCGGCGGCTTTGAGCGGGCGCGGCGCGGAGGGGGCGAATTCTGTCAGGTTCACGACATGTCTCCGGCGTTGCGGCGCATCGACGCGCGTCGCGCTATTATACAAGCAAACCCTGGGCCGGAACTCAGCGCTTGCCGCGACCTCTGGTCGGGGACCGTCCGCGCCCCGTCCTGCGCCCTGGACGGCAAGACGCCGGCCTGATTCCGGGACGTCTCTTGGACGCCAAGCGGCCTAGATCCGCACGAGCGTCGCGACGTAAAACCCGTCCGTGCCGGTCGTCAGCGGGCTCAAGCGGAAGCCCGGGCCGAACGGCGAGGCGCGCTCCGGCGAGCGCGGCGAGGCCCGCCGCGCGCGCCTGCGTCGCGGCGTCGACCGGCAGGAAATCGTCGTGGCGGGCGAGAAAGGCGGCGACGCGGTCCTCGTTCTCGGCCCGCAGCACCGAGCAGGTGACGTAGACGATCCGTCCGCCCGGCTTGACGAAACGCACCGCGCTTTTCAAGCGTTTCATCCTGATCCTTGATGCGTTGCTCGAGCGCGCCCGGGCGCATCCGCCACTTGGCGTCGGGGTTGCGCCGCCAAGCGCCGGAGCCGGTGCAGGGCGCGTCGATCATCACGAGATCGCAGCGGCCCTCGAGATCGGCGAGCACGTCCGCCTGCCCCTTCGGGCGCCCGAACCTGCACGTTGCGCGCGCCGGAGCGCGCCAGCCGGTCGAAGATCGGGGTCAGGCGCCGCCCGTCGTCGTCGGTCGCATAGACCTGGCCGTGATTGTCCATCTGCGCCGCGAGCGCCAGCGTCTTGCCGCCGGCGCCGGCGCAAAGGTCGAGGACCTGCATGCCGGGCTTGGCCTCGCCGAGCAGCGCGGCGAGTTGCGAGCCCTCGTCCTGCACCTCGACCAGCCCCTTGACGTAGGCGGGCTCGGCGGCGAGCGCCGGTCCGCGCCCGTCGGGGCGGATGGCGATGCGCAGGCCGACCGGCGACAGCGGCGTCGGCTGCGGGTTCGAGATGGGCGAGCGCGGCGAGCGCCTTCTCGCGCGTCGTCTTCAGGAGGTTGGCGCGCAGATCGACGGGCGCGCGTTCGGCGAGCGCCCGCCCCTCCTCGGCCGCGCGGGCGCCGAAGGCCGCCTCGAACTGCGGCGCGAGCCATTCGGGATAGTCGCCCGCGACATGAGCCGGCGCGCCTTCGAGCGTCGCGCTCGCGAGCCGTTCGCGCTCGGCGTCCGGTGAGCGGCGCCGGCGCGTGGCCCTCGCCGGTGAACAGCGCCGCGATCGCTTGCGAGGTCGAGCCCGCGCGTCTGCTTCAGCGCCCCGATCGTTTCGGCGCGCGGCGTCGCCTCGCCCATCAGCCAGGCGGACGAGGCCTTGCGCCGCAGGGCGTCGTAGACGAGAGCGGAGATCGCCGCCCGGTCGCCCGAGCCGGCGAAGCGGTGGGTCAGGCCCCAGTCCTTCATCGCGTCGGCGGCTGGACGGCGGCGGCCTTCGATGTCGGCAAGAATTTCGATGGCGGCGGAGACGCGGGCGGCGGGGATCATGAGCGCTCTCATGGCGCAAATGGACGGCGAAGGCAAAGAGGCCGCTCGGAACGCAAAGACGTCGCGGCGAAACTGGAAGGCGGCGCCTCGTCGCCAAAGGCGCCAAACGTCAGAGTTGCGGCCCGTGCTGGCGCAAGTCGTGCTCCGCGCGAAACACGTTGGCGTAGAGGCCGTTGATCCACTGCCGCCCGCTCGACGTCAGGCTCAGATAGCGAATGGCGTCCTGGATATAGGGAGACACCTTTCGCCAGTAGAAATTCGGATATTTGTCGATCAGGTCGGCCGGCAAATCGTAGCCGAGCTGCCTGTTCAAGCCGACTTCGTCGAATTCGCAGTAGAGCGCGTTGGACTTCTTCAGGTAATGCGGATCGCCGAGCTGGCCGATCAGGTCGGCGGCGCGCAACAGGCCCGCCTCCTCGCTGACGTCCGGATCCTCGGGCTTGGACGAATAGGGAAAGCGCGTGTGCTCGATCACGGCTGCGACCCGCGAGCCGTCGAGTTCGTCGATCGTCGACAGGCGATCGCCGCACGAACAGTTTCGACCGCTCGACGTGATAGGGCGCGAGCGCCGCGTCGGACGAGCCGCGCGGCAAGGCGATCTTGCCCCCGGCCGCGTCGATCGACGAAGCCGTCCGCGCCGTCGCCCTTTGACGATGCCGCGGACGTAGCCGATGTCGTGTGTCAGGCAGGCGACGATGAAGTGGGAGTAGTCGGACGGCGTCGAGTCGGTCACAAGCGCGCGACCCTTGAAGATGTCGTGGCCGGCGAGCGTGACGAGCATCGTGTGCTCGACGTTGTGATAGAGGGCGTCGCTGTTGCCGATGCACTCGAGCGCAAGCTGCGCCGCGAACGGGATGATCTCGGCGAGGCGCGCGTGCGACGCCCCGAAACGGTCCTTCATGTCGTCGGCCAGGAACGTGCTGAGCGCGTTGGCGGCGAGCTTGGGCAGGGTGATCATGGCGTGCGCCGTTCGATCACGGACGCGACAAGGTCCATAGACGCCTCCGCGTATGCGCCCCCCGGCGACCTCAAGCTAGCGCAATCGCGACGCCAGCGCACGCGGTTCGCGCGCCCGGCGTCAGAATTTTCGCTTAGGCGAGCGCGACCCCCGCCAAGGCCCGGCGCGGCGTTACGCCTCATGATGCGCGTAGGCGTACGGTCCGCCTCGCGCCAGCGCCTTGCGGTAGGCCGGGCGGGCGTGAATGCGTTCGACGAAGGCCTCGACCTTCCGCCGGCCTGTGAAGGCGCCGGCCCGCGCGCCGCCGATTTCGAGCGGAAAGCTCATCATCACGTCGGCCGAGGAGAATTCCTCGCCCGCGAACCAGGGCCTCGTCGCCAGCTCCGCTTCGATGAAGTCGAACATGGTCTTGAGGTTCGGCGCGGCATAGGCCTGCCGCGCGGCTTCCGCCGCCGACTTCGCGGCCTCCTGCAGCGGTCCGGGCGCCCGGCCCGGCAAGGTCGACAGCACGAGATCGAGGAGGAGTTGCGGCATCAGCGATCCTTCCGCGAAATGCATCCAATAGGTCCATCGCAGCCGGTCGCTGCGTGCCGGCCTCCGGACGCAGCCGTCCGCCGCTCTTCTCGACCAGGTACTCGACGATCGCGCCGGTCTCGGCGATGGTCACGCCGTCGTCGACCAGAACCGGAGATTTGCCGAGCGGATGGACGGCGCGGAGCGCCGGCGGCGCGAGGCGCGTGACCGGGTCGCGCTCGTAATATTGGATCTCGTAAGGCAGCTCCAATTCCTCGAGCAGCCAGAGCACGCGTTGCGAGCGCGAATGGTTGAGGTGATGGACGGTGATCATGGATCGCTCCTTCGCCTAGACGCAGCCCTTGACCGCGCCACGCTACGCGCCCTCGGGACGCGACGCCAGCCTCAAGCCATACCGACCGCGCCCGCCTACATGGGGGACGTCGTCCAAAGGCAGCGATTGCTCTCGGTCAGGGCGGGTCCCAAAGCCCGGCCGTCAGCGCCCGAGCATCAGCATCAGGTTCTGCACCGCCGCGCCCGACGCGCCCTTGCCGAGATTGTCGAACCTGGCGACCAGCACCGCATGGCGGCGCAATCTCGTTGGCGAAGACGTGGATCTCGATGTCGTTCGTGTCCGTTCAGCGCCTCGGGCTCGATCGAGCGTTCTCGGTCGAGGCGAACACCTTGAAGTGTTTTCTGGCCGGCGTAGTGTTTGTCGAACGCCGCTTTGACGTCGGCGAGCGTTGGCCTGCCCGGCAGCGCCTCGAGATGCAGGGGCACGCTGACCAGCATTCCCTGGCGGAAATTGCCGACCGAGGGGACGAAGACCGGCCGCTCGGCGAGGCCGGAATAGACCTGGATCTCCGGCATGTGCTTGTGCTCGAGACCAAGCGCATAGAGCTCGAAGGCCGGCGCCCTGCCCCGCTCGTAGGCCTCGATCATCGACTTGCCGCCGCCGGAATAGCCGCTGACCGACGTGATCGACACGGGCGTGTCCTTCGGCAGGAGCCCCGCGTCGGCGAGAGGCCGCAGGAGCGCGATCGCGCCGGTGGCGTGGCAGCCGGGGTTGGTGACTTTCTTCGCCCTGGCGACCGCCACGTCCTGCCCGGAGATCAGTTCCGGAAATCCGTAGGTCCAGCCGGGCGCGACGCGATGGGCGGAGGATGCGTCGATCACGCGCGGGGCCTTGTCGCCCATCGCGTCGACGAGCTTCGCCGCTTCCTTGGCCGCCTCGTCCGGCAGGCAGAGGATGACGACGTCCACCTCCTCGTAGATCTTCCGCTTTGCGTCCGGGTTCTTGCGCGCCTCCGGGGCGAGGCTCGCGAGCGTGATCCCGCTCAACCCCTCGAGCTTTTCCCGGATCTGCAGGCCCGTGGTGCCCGCCTCGCCGTCGATGAAGATTGTCGCCATGATCGCCTCGTGAAGTCCCGAAACCAAAACTGTCGCGCTCGCGCGCGGCCGCGCCCTCTTTCAGCGTCGGCGCGGTCGGAGAGGCGAACTGGCGATCATGGAGGGTCTTTCCTATGAAAGCGCCGTCACGGTCAAGCCGCTGCTCGCCGCGCGGCGGATCGGAGGGGCGCGTCTCGCGGCGCGCACAGCGTTATCCCTTCCCGCCGCCGCGGCCATCGGGTAACCGGACCGGATGACCGCGCAAAGCCTGGTCCTTCTGGCGCTGAAGGCCAGCATCGTCCTGTCCGTATTCGCGATCGGCCTCGCCTCCCGGGTCGAGGACACGCTGTTCCTGCTGCGCCGGCCTAGCGCTGCTCCTGCGCTCGGCGCTGGCGATCAACGTCGTCATGCCGCTCGTCGCGGCGGCGATGGCGTGGGCCTTCGATCTGCCGGAGGCGGTGGAGGTGGCGCTGGTGGCGCTCGCGGTGTCGCCGGTTCCGCCTCTCTTGCCCAAGAAGCAGATCAAGGCGCACGGCGAGCCATCTTATGCGATCGGGCTCCTGGTCGGCGCTCGCGCTGGTCGCCGTCCTGTTCGTGCCCGATCGCCGTCGAACTCTTGGGCCTCGCGTTCCAGATGCCGGTCCACATGAGTCCCTGGCCGATCGCAAAACTCGTGTTCGCGACCGTGCTCGCGCCGCTTCTGGCCGGCATTTTCGTCAGGCGGATCGCGCCCGGGATTGCGGCGCGCTTCGCGAGGCCGATCGGGTCTGATCGCCAACATCGTGCTGGCGCTCTGCGTTCTCGCCGTGCTCGCGACCGCGTGGCCGGCGATCGTCATCCCTGGTCGGAACCGGCGCGGCTCTGGGCTGTCGCCGCCTTCGTGGCGCATCGGCCTCGCCGTCGGACACTGGCTCGGCGGCCCCGACCCGAACGACCGCACCGTGCTCGCGCTCGCCACCGCCTCCCGGCACCCAGGCGTCGCGTTGGCGATCAGCTCGGCGAACTTTCCCGGAATACAAGGACGGTCCTGCCCGCCTTCCTGCTCTATCTCCTGGGTGCGGCGGTCCTGGCGATCCCCTATGTGATGTGGCGCAAACGTGACGAACTTGACGGGCCGATCGCACGGACCGCCTGTCTACGACCGCGGCTAAAGGCGCGCGGCAAACGCGTCGCCCGCGAACAAAAAGGGCGGCCGAAGCCGCCCTTTCGCAAGCCGGACTGAAGACAGTTCGCTCAGCGCTTCGAGAACTGGAAGCTGCGGCGGGCCTTGGCGTGGCCGTACTTCTTGCGCTCGACCACGCGCGAGTCGCGGGTGAGGAAGCCTTCCTTCTTGAGCGCGGGCCGGAGGTCCGGCTCGTAGTAGGTCAGCGCCTTGGCGATGCCGTGGCGGACCGCGCCGGCCTGCCCCGAGAGGCCGCCGCCGACGACGGTGACGGTCACGTCGTACTGGGTGACGCGGTCGGCGACGACCAGCGGCTGGCTCAGGATCATGCGCAGCACGGGACGGGCGAAATAGACGTCGAGCGGCTTGCCGTTGACGGTCGCCAGGCCCTTGCCCGGCTTGATCCAGACGCGGGCGACGGCGTTCTTGCGCTTGCCGGTGGCGTAGGCGCGGCCGTACTTGTCGAGCTTCTGGACGTGGACGGGAGGCTCTCGGCGAGCGCCGGGGCGAGGGCCGAGGTCTGGAGGTCGGCCAGGGAGGAGAGGGTTTCAGCCATGGGTTAGACGGTCCGGGTGTTCTTGGGATTCATCTTGGCGACGTCGAGCACGACCGGCTGCTGCGCGGCGTGCGGATGCTCGGGGCCCTTGTAGACGCGCAGATTGCCGAGCTGCTTGCGGCCCAGCGGCCCGCGCGGAAGCATGCGCTCGACCGCCTTCTCGACGATGCGCTCGGGGTGCTTGCCCTCGAGGATCGACCTGCGCCGACCGCTCCTTGATGCCGCCGATGTAGCCCGTGTAGTGATAGTAGTTCTTGTCGTCGCGCTTCTTGCCGGTCAGCACGACCTTTTCCGCGTTGATGATGATGACGTTGTCGCCGTCGTCGATATGGGGAGTGAAGCTGGCCTTGTGCTTTCCGCGCAGGCGCATCGCGACGATGGTCGCGAGCCGCCCGACGACGAGGCCCTTGGCGTCGATGAGAAGCCACTTCTTCTCGACGTCGGCCGTCTTGGTCGAATGGGTTTTGCCGAACATGATGGTTCCGTGAGGTTTCAAGTCGGCGGCTTTTGCGGCGCGCTCAGCGGAATGTCAAGCACAAGCGGGCGGAATCCGCCAGAAAACTGGCCATTTCGCCGTGTTTGGTACCATAATACCGCGATCACCGGTGTCCCGGCTCAGTCCCCCTTCGCCGGGATCGAATACGTGCCCGTCGCGTGCGCGACCATCTCGTCCCCGCCCTCGGAGAACAGCGCCACCTCCCCGACCGCGAGCCGCTTGCCGAGCTTCATCAGCTTCGCCCTGCCGATCAGGTCCTTCGGCTCGGGCTTGCGCAGGAAATTGATCGTGACGCTGGTGGTGACCGCGAGCTTCACCCGACCGATCTCGTGCAGGATCGCGACATAGAGCGCGAGGTCCGAGAGCGTGAACATCGCCGGGCCCGAGATCGTCCCGCCGGGCCTGAGGTGATCGGGATGATAGGCGAGCCGCACCGTCGCGCTCATCGCGTCCCACCTCCTCGATCGCGTAGTCGCCCCGCGCCCAGACCTGCGGGAAGACCTCCTCGAGATAGGCGCGAAGCTCTTCGAGGGTGAACGGGCGATGCTTGGCGTGATGGCTCATGCGAACCTCTGCGAGCGTCGCACGAAAATGCGTCATCGCGCCGCGGCTTTCGTCCACCGTTTCGCTGCGATGCGCCGGGCCGAGGACTCTGCGCCGGGCCGACCGGGAGTCTGGCCGAGGCCTGCCGTTTTTGAGCCATTTTCAAGCACGTTATTGGCTTCGCCCGGCGTCGGGCGGCCGCTTCAGCGTGGCTTTGCGACATGAGCGCAGAAACGACCCTCGACCGGCCAGTCCGCTCCGTCCGCCGAGAACCTCTCGACGCTGCCCGGCGTCGCGGCCGAAAGCCGGCCGGTGGTGGACGAGCTTCTCGACGGTCTTGCCGAAGGGTTCTTCGCCCTCGACGCCAACTGGCGGTTCACCGCCTTCAACCGCGCGGCCGAGGACATCTTCCACCTTCGGCGCGAAGAGGTGATCGGCAGGCTGCTTTGGGAGGTCTCGCCGACCATCGTCGGCAGCGAGTTCGAGCGCCGCTACCGCAAGGTGATGGCCGAGCGCGAAAAGCAGGTGTTCGAGGCCTTTACCACCCGCATCCCCGGCCGCTGGCACGAGGTGCGCGCCTTTCCGCTCGGCGACGGGATCGGCGTCTCCGTTCCGCGACGCGACCGAGCGCAGGTCCATGTTCGAACGGCTCAGGCAGCGCGAACTCGAACTCGCGCGGGTTCAGGAAATCGGCGACATCGGCGGCATGCGCGTCGACCTCCACGGCGGCTTCCCGAGCCTGCGCTCGCCGGAATATCTGCGCATCCACGGACTGCCCGCGGAGGCCGGCGGTCGAAACCCATGAGGACTGGGTGCGGCGCATCCACCCGGAGGACCGCGAGCGGGCCGTCAAGCACTTCTTCGCAGTTCTCGACGGCCCGTCGACCACCTACGCCTCGGAATACCGGATCGTGCGGCCGAGCGACGGCGCCGTGCGATGGATTCGGGCGGTCGCGGAGATCGAGCGCGACGAGGACGGCGCGCCGGTCGCCCTGGTCGGCGCCCATACCGACATCACCGAAAGGAAGCGCGCCGAGGAGGAGGCGCTGGAGAGCGAGGAACGGCTGCGCGCGATCGCCGACGCCCTGCCCGTCCTGATTTCCTACATCGACCGCGACCAGGTCTTCCGGTTCGTCAACCGCGACCTACGAGATCTGGTTCGAGCGACCGCGAACCGAGATCGTCGGCCGGCGCGTCGAGGAGGTCATGACGCCGCGAGATGTACGCGGCGCGGCGCGGCAATCTCGAGCGGGCGCTGGCGGGCGAGGAGGTGTCCTACGAGGTCGAGTTTCCGCGATCGCAGCGGAGTGGCATTCACCGAGGTCGTCCACGTCCCGCATCGCGACGCACGCGGGACAGGTGCTCGGCGTTTACGTGGTCGTGACCGACGTCACCCAGCACAAGCTGGCGGAGCGCGCCCTCGCCGAAAGCGAGGCCAGGTTCCGCGCCATCGCCAACAGCGCGCCCGTGCTGATCTGGGTTACCGGCGCGGACGGGCGGCGGGAGTTCGTCAATCAGGCCTACCTCGACTATTTCGGCGGCTCCTACGAGGAGGCGCTCGAATTCGATTGGCGCAAGGCCCTCCATCCCGACGACCTGCCGCGAATTCTTCGCGAGGCGCCGGCCGTCGGTCCGTCGACCAAGCGTGGTCACGGTCGAGGCCCGCTTTCGGCGCGGCGACGGGGAGTGGCGCTGGCTCAGGCGGAATCGCAGCCCCGGTGGACCATCGCCGGCGAGCACGCCGGCTTCATCGGCGTCGCCCACGACGTCACGGCGGCGAAAGAGGCGCAGCAAGCGCTCGCCGCAGCATCAACGAAACGCTCGAACGCCGCGTCGAGGAGCGAACCGCCGCGCTCGCCGCGAGCGAGGCGCTGGTGACGACGTTCTTCCAGCACTCGCCCGAATGCCACGCCGTGCTGGTCGAGGACGGCGACGGCTTCCGCTTTCAGGAGATCAATCCGGCGACGCTGCGCGCTCTACGGCAAGACGCGCGCCGAGGTGGTCGGGACGGCCGACCGAGGAGGTCGCTGGGCCCGGAATCGGGCGCGGAGGTCGATCGCCACATCAGGGCGTGCCTGCGCAGAGGGCGGCGCCTATCGCTACGAGCGTATGCAGGGAGGCCGCATGGTCGAAGCCGTCGCGACGGCGGTTCCGTCCCGCGACGGCAAGCCGCGCCGGGTGGTCGTCAGCGCGCGCGACGTGACGGAGCGGCGGCGGCTCGAGGAGCAGTTGCGCCAGGCGCAGAAGATGGAGGCGCTCGGCCAGCTCACCGGCGGGGTCGCGCACGACTTCAACAATCTCTTGACCCTCGTGCTCGGCGGCCTCGACACCATCGACCGGCAGCTCGTCCATCTGCCGGAGGCGCCGCCGCGGGCGCGGATCGAACGGGCGAAGGACATGGCGCTGCAGGGCGTCCAGCGCGCCCGCGCGCTGACCGCGCGCCTGCTTGCGTTCGCCCGCCGGCAGACGCTCGCTCCGCAGCCGGTCGACGCCAACGCGCTGGTCGCCGGAATCAGCGATCTTTTGCAGCGAACGCTCGGCGAGCCGATCACGCTGAGGACGATCCTCGCCGACCAGCGTCTGGAACGCCTTCGTCGATCCCAACCAGCTCGAGAACGCGCTGATCAACCTCGCGCTCAACGCGAGGGACGCGATGCCGCGCGGCGGCAGTCTGGTCATCGAGACCGCCAATCGCACGCTCGACGGCGCCGACGTCGCAGCGTTTCCCGAGCGCGTCGAGCCCGGCGAATACTTGTCGATCGCGGTCATGGACACCGGCGCCGGCATGGACGCCGAGACGCAAGCCCGGGCGTTCGATCCGTTCTTCACCACCAAGGAGGTCGGCAAGGGCACCGGGCTCGGCCTCAGCCAGGTCTACGGCTTCTGCCGGCAATCCGGCGGCCACGCCCAGATCGAGAGCTCGCCGGGGCGCGGGACGACGGTGCGGATGTTTCTTCCGCGGCAGTCCGCGCCCCATGCGGAGCTCGCCGAGCGCGTCCGAAGCGCCGTTCGCCGGCGCGGGCGGCCGCGAAAGCATTCTCCTCGTCGAGGACGACGACGGGGTGCGCGCCTTCGCCAGCGAAGCGCTGCGCGATCTCGGCTACCGGGTCGCGGAAGCCTCGAGCGGGAAGGCGGCGCTCTCGATCCTCGACAGCGCGCCGCGACCTCGACCTGCTGCTGACCGACGTCGTCATGCCCGGCGAATACAACGGTCGCGAACTCGCCGACGAGGCGGTCGCGCGGCGTCCGGGCCTGAGGGTGCTCTACATGACCGGCTACAGCCGCGACGCGATCAACGGCGCGGCCGGCTCGAGCCCGGCATTCATCTGCTCGCGCAAGCCGTTCTCGCAGGATGAGCTGGCGGCGAAGGTCCGCGAGCGTCTCGACGACGGCGCAGTAAGGGACGCTATCGGCGGCCTTCCCGCGACGCCATGTCGTAGCGTCGTAGTCCGTTGCACCAGACACCTGATGCGACCGGCCGAATGTTCCCTCCCGACCTCACCGCCCGCGCCGCCGCCCTGCTCGACCGCTGCCGCGCGGCGGGCCTCAAGATCGCAACCGCGGAATCCTGCACCGGCGGCCTGATCGCCGGCCTCCTCACCGAAATCCCCGGCTCGTCCGCGGTGGTCGAGCGCGGCTTCGTCGTCTATTCCAACGACGCCAAGATCGAGCTGCTCGGCGTGCCGGCCGAGACCATCGCCGCGCACGGCGCGGTCAGCGAGGCGACCGCGCGCGCGCATGGCCGAAGGCGCGCTCGAGGCCTCGCGCGCGGACATCGCCGTCAGCGTCACCGGGATCGCCGGGCCGGACGGCGGCTCGGCGGAGAAGCCGGTCGGCCTCGTCTGGTTCGGCTGCGCCCGCCGGGGCGGCGCGACCGTCGCGCGCGAAGAACGGTTCGGCGACATCGGCCGGGGCGCGGTGCGGCTCGCCTCGGTCCGCGTCGCGCTCGATCTTCTGGAGGCGGCGGTCTGAGCGGGCCGGCGAAGAGGGCGCCGGCGTCGGTTTGGCTCCCGAATCGGGGCTTTTCAAGGTGTTGCGGCGCGTTTCGGTTCCGTTGTAACTGCCAGGGCGCCGCTCCGGGCCTCGTCCTGAGCCCGACGAAGGACGCTCCAGAACGCACCAACTTTCCCGCGCACTGGATATCCTTCGAGACGCCGCTGCGCGTCGCTCCTCAGGATGAGGTCCTGGTGATGATCGCAACGCCGCCGCCAGCTTGGGAGTGACTTTCCGCTGCGCGCCAGCGCTGCCGGAAGACTCCTCCACGGGGCGAGGCGCCCTGCATTTCGGCTCCGGAAAGGCGACTTTCCAATGGCTTGCGGCGCGCTTCAGTTCCGCGCGCTCCGCCCCTGTTCCGCTATGGCGGTCGCGCTCCCGCTCACCCGTCGGCCCGCCGCGAGGGTCTCGCGCGCCAGCATGGCGAAGCGGCCGGGTCAGGAATTGAGAGGGATGGGCGAGGTCGGACACCGGAGCGTCTGTCATTTCCGATTTAGAGAAATCGTACGCCTGTGTTTTTAATTGTCAAGAAAATGTCGATCGGCGCAAGGAGCGGTCCGCCTCAACTTTGCAACCCCGAGCAGCAGCGCCGCGGCGGCCCTACCCGCCCCGCGTGTTGGCAGGTGGGCGATATTTCAACTTTTCACGGATGGCCATTATGGCTTGCGTCGAAATTGTTCCTTCCGTCGTCGCTCTACGGGAGAAAGGGGTCGTTTCGCGCCTCTGGACAAAGTCGCTCCGGGATCGTTCAACCGCGCCCCATGCTAATCTGATAGACCCTCGAATCACCCAACCCCGCAGCACCCCATATGAATGACCTTTTCGGCGCGCAGCCGACCCCTCGCGGCAAACCCGTCCCCGCCAAGGCCAAGCCGATCGCGCGCGGCACGCCCGGCGAGGCGGACTACAACGCGTCGTCGATCGAGGTGCTCGAAGGCCTCGAGCCGGTCCGCCGCCGCCCCGGCATGTATATCGGCGGGACGGACGTCAATGCGCTGCACCACCTGTTCGCCGAGGTGATCGACAATTCCATGGACGAGGCGGTCGCGGGCCACGCCACCTTCATCGAGGTCTCGATGGAGGACGGCGGCTGGCTGAGCGTCTTGGACAACGGCCGCGGCATGCCGGTCGATCCGCATCCGAAGTTTCCGAAGAAATCCGCGCTCGAAGTCATCATGACGATGCTGCACGCCGGCGGAAAGTTCGACAGCGGCGCCTACGAGACGTCGGGGGGCCTGCACGGCGTCGGCGTCTCCGTCGTCAACGCGCTGTCGGAGAAGCTTGAAGTCGAGGTCGCGCGCGGGCAGACGCTCTACCGTCAGACGTTCGAACGCGGCAAGCCGACCTCCGGCCTTGACGGTCGTCGGCAAGGCGCCGAACCGGCGCGGCACCAAGGTCCGCTTCCTGCCCGACCCACAGATTTTCGGCGCGGCCGTCCGCTTCGATCCGGCGCGCGTGTTCAAGATGGCGCGCTCGAAGGCCTATCTGTTCGGCGGGGTCGAGATCCGCTGGCGCTGCGCGCCCTCCCTGATCTCCGACCCGGACAAGGTTCCGGCGAGAGGCCGTTTTCCGCTTCCCCGGCGGTCTCAAGGACTATCTTGCGGCCGACATCGAGGGCGAACCGCTGGTCGCCGATCAGGTCTTCACCGGGCGGGTCGAAAAGGACGGCAAGCACGGCACGGTCGAATGGGCGATCGCCTGGCTCGCCGGGGCGGACGGCTTCGTCCACTCCTACTGCAACACCATCCCGACCCCCGACGGCGGCACGCACGAGGCGGGCTTGCGCACCGCCATCCTGCGCGGCCTCAAGGATCACGCCGAGCGGATCGGACAGTCGAAGCGGGCGGGCGCGCTGACCGCCGAGGACGTCATGGCGGGCTGCGCGGCGCTGATTTCCGTGTTCATCCGGGAGCCGGAATTCCAGGGCCAGAACAAGGGCCGCCTGCAGACGGCGGAGGCCGCGCGGATCGTCGACGGCGCGGTCCGCGACGCCTTCGATCACTGGCTCGCCGCCGCGCCGAGCCAGGCCGCCAAACTGCTCGACTGGTCGATCGAGCGCGCCGACGAGCGGCTGCGGCGGCGCATGGAGAAGGACGTCGCCCGCAAGAGCGCGGTGCGCAAGCTGAGATTGCCCGGCAAGCTCGCGGATTGCACCAATTCCTCCGCGCAAGGCTCGGAACTCTTCATCGTCGAAGGCGACTCGGCGGGCGGGTCGGCCAAGCAGGCCCGCGACCGCGCCTCCCAGGCCGTCCTGCCGCTGCGCGGAAAGATCCTCAACGTCGCCTCGGCGACCCGGGACAAGCTGGCGCAGAACCAGCAACTCGGCGATCTGCTTCAGGCGCTCGGCGCCGGCTCGGGGGCTCATTATCGCGCCGACGACCTGCGCTACGACAAGATCATCATCATGACGGACGCCGACGTCGACGGCGCGCATATCGCCTCCCTGCTGATCACCTTCTTCTATCGGCAGACGCCGAAGCTGATCGATGACGGCCATCTCTACCTCGCCGTGCCCGCCGCTATACCGGCTGACCCAGGGGGCGAAGTCGATCTATGCCCGCGACGACGCCCACAAGGATGAGCTCATGAAGTCGGGCTTCACCGGCCGCGGTTCGATCGAAGTCAGCCGATTCAAGGGTCTCGGCGAGATGCCGATGCGCGACCTCAAGGAGACGACGATGGATCCGGCGCGGCGAATGCTCCTGCGCGTGGCGATCGTCGCCGACGACCGGGCGGTGACCGCGGACACGGTCGAGCGCCTGATGGGGTCGAAGCCGGAGGCCCGCTTCGCCTTCATCCAGGAGCGCGCGCCCAAAGCGGCGGAACTCGTTGACGTATGAACCGGTTTCCCCGCCGCCGAAATCCTTTCGGTACGGGTGCTAATTCGTCTGGAATTGGCGCGCAAAATGCGGTAGGGAATCGTCGGTGGGCTCCGTTCGCATTTCGCGGACGAGTGGGCGAGCAGCTCGATGATTCAGGTGGTTGATTTCGACTTGGTGCGGACGGCAAGAGACACGACGCAGGCAGTCCGCCCCTGGCGGAGTTGCACGGCTTTGTTCGTCCGCCTCCGCCGCCGAAAGGCGTTGCTCTTGAAGAATTCGATCAACAGGCGGCTCTGCGTCCTTCCGGCGACGGCGGGTTGCAGACGGCGCGCATGAGTTTCGCCGCGCAGGCGGCGATCGGTAGAGGCGGCGTCACGTCTCACGCGAACAGGGATTGGTTGGAGATTTTCGACGAACATGAGCAAGGGTAAGG
Organism: uncultured Alphaproteobacteria bacterium; assembly: GCA_963724785.1. Classification (GTDB taxonomy): domain Bacteria; phylum Pseudomonadota; class Alphaproteobacteria; order Rhizobiales; family Beijerinckiaceae; genus Roseiarcus. The sequence continues at coordinate 393,046 of CAVRWC010000025.1, forward strand.
ATTTTCGGCCGCGCAAGCGTGGCTTCGACGATGATGGACCGATGTCCTACGATGCGAAGCCCCGCCGCAGCTTCGGCGGCGGCGCTCCGGACGGAGGCTTTGGCGGACCGCCGATGGGCGGCGGGTCGGCGTCTCCGCCAGTCAACTCGAGCGCGCCCGCCGTCGACGCCACGGTCAAGTGGTTCAAGGCGGACAAGGGCTACGGCTTTGTCGAGCTGGCCGGCGGCCAGGGCGACGCGTTCCTGCACGCCAACGCGTTGCGGAACGCTGGGCACGAATTGGTCCCGGCCGGCGCGAAACTGCGCGTTCAGGTCGGCGCGGGCGCCAAGGGCGCTCAGGTGACGCGCGTTCTGGAGGTCGACGCCGCCGGCATCGTCGAGCGGCCGCCGCGGCCGTCGAGCGATGGGCCGCGCCCGCCCGCGGCGCGATGGCCCCGGACCCGTCGACCGCGGTCAGCGTGACCGGGCACGTCAAATGGTTCGACGACACCAAGGGCTTCGGCTTCGTCGCCAGCGAGGACGGAGGCAAGGACGTGTTCGTCCACATCTCGATCCTCGGCCCGGCGGGCATCACGAGCCTGGCGGAAGGCCAGCAGGTCAACATGCGGGTCGTCGACACGCCGAAGGGCCGAGAGGCGATTTCGCTGTCGATTTGACGGGCGCGGGGTCAGCCCTGACCCAGAGACCGGAGCGCGGCCCAAAGCCGCGCTCTTTTTCGTACGGGGCGAACGATGCGGCGACCACGGGCGTTCGCGCCGCCGCCGATCGAGGGATTCCAGCCCATGCAGCCGTCGCGCGACCTCCGCCGACTGATCGAGATCATGGCCGCCCTGCGCGATCGGGAGAGCGGCTGTCCCTGGGACGTCGAGCAGAGCTTCGCCTCGATCGCGCCCTATACGATCGAGGAAGCCTACGAGGTCGCCGACGCGATCGAGCGCGGCGACTTCGAGGATCTGCGCGACGAACTCGGCGACTTGCTGCTGCAGGTCGTCTTTCATGCGCGGATGGCGGAAGAAGCGGGCCTGTTCGACTTCGGCGGCGTCGTCGAGGCGATCACAACCAAGCTCGTTCGCCGGCATCCGCACGTCTTCGGAGACGCTCGCGACCTCGATTCCGCAAGCGGTCAAGGCGCTTTGGGGGCGGATAAAGGCCGAGGAAAAGCACGAGCGCGCCGAGGCGCGAAAGCGCGCCGGCGTCGACGCCGAACCGAAGCACGGCGCGCTCGGCGGCGTTCCAAAATCGATGCCCGCGCTGACCCGAGCCTTAAAGCTGCAGGAAAAGGCCGCCAAGGTCGGGTTCGACTGGGAGGACGTCCGCGGCGTGGTGGCGAAGTTGCGCGAGGAGATCGCCGAGGCGGAGGCCGAGATCGCGGCAGGGGCGCAGGACAAGCTCGCGGTCGAAATCGGCGACCTCATGTTCGCGGCGGTCAATCTCGCCCGGTATGTCGACGTGGACCCCGAGGCCGCCCTGCGCGGCGCGAACGCCAAGTTCGAACGGCGCTTTTCTCATATCGAGCGACGCCTCGCAGAGAACGGACGACGGCCCGAAGCCGCGGGTCTCGACGAGATGGAAGCGCTCTGGCTGGAGGCGAAACACCTCGAGCGCGAGAGCCGCTGAGCGCGCGGTTGTGAGGCCTCCTGGAGCGCCTCGCGACGTGACCGTCCTCACGGTCGCGTCGCCGCTCGCGTCTCGATCAGGGCCCGGATGCGCCGGTCGGTGAAATCGGCGGCGGCGAACAGCGCCCCGGCCCCGATCAGCGACGCTTCATCGAGCGAGCTTGTGATGCCGACAACCGCGAGACCCGCCGCCGCAGCCGAGCGGACGCCGGGCGGGGAGTCCTCGAAGGCGACCGAGCGGCTCGCCGCCGCTCCGGTGAGTTCGAGCCCGCGAAGGTAGGGCAGCGGGTCGGGCTTCGACCGTTCGAGCTCCGACCCGATGACGACGATCGACAGCCGGGCGGCGAGGCCAAGGGCGGAGAGCACCGCGTCGGCGTTGGCGCGCGGGGCGTTGGTGACGACCGCGCGCCCGAGTCCGAGCCGGTCGGCGAAATCGAGAAGCTCGGACGCGCCTGAGATCGGCTCGATGTGGGCGAGGTCGGCGCGATAGACCGCCTCCTTTTCCTCGAGCGCGGCCCGCTGCCTCTCGGGCGTCAGATGCGGCAGAAATAGCTTCCCGATCAGTTCATTCGACGCGCCGTGGATTCTCGAATTGTACGTCTCGAGATCCACCGAGATGCCGAAGGGCGCAAACACCTGCTGGAAGGCCGCGAGGTGTTTCGCGTCGCTGTCGACCAGCGTCCCGTCGAGATCAAAGAGCAGCGCGGCCCCTCCCGAGGTCATAGCTCTCGTCCCTCGCGATTTTCGACGGTTACGCGGCGAAGATGCCTGGCCGCTGCTCGGCGAACATTTCGAGCTGCTCTCCAGTCACGCCAAGGTGTCGCCTCATGGCGTCGCGGGCGGCGGAGGCGTCCGCGGCTTCGATCGCCTCGACCACCGCGCGATGCTCGGCCAGCACCTCGCGGATACGGCCCGGCGGCGACATGAGAATCCGCCGAACGCGTTCCAGATGCACCCGAAGTCCGTCCAGCACCTCGCCGGCGCGCGCCATGGCGAGCCCGGACGTCAGAATCTGATGGAATGCGACGTCCGCGGCGTAGAAGGACGCGCGATCGTCCGCCACCACCGCGGCCTCGGCTTCCTTGAGATTTGCGGCAAGCGCCTGCCGGTCGGCGCCGGTCATCCGGCGCGCGGCCTCGGCGGCGATCTCCCCTTCGAGGGCGCTGCGGATGAACAGCCGCTCCCGGACGTCGTGAAGGGAAATTCGCGAGACAAACGATCCGTGCTGCGGCGCGACGACGACGAGCTGGTCGTAGGCGAGCCGGCTCACCGCGGCGGACACCGGGTAACGCGAAACGCAGAATTTCTCGCAAAGCTCAGCCTTCTCAATCAGGCTCCCGGGCTCGAGCGCCCCCGTCAGGATCGCCTGCTTCAGTTCGCCGTATACCGCGTCGGCCTTCGAATGGGCGCCCTTGGCCAATGTTCCCTGCCCGCGAAACTGCAGGAAGCGGCCTTGTGGTCGATTCCATGCTAGCATGCCAGACGCTAGACGCCCGTCGCGCCCTCGTCAATGCAGCGCCGAGACCCCCCGGCACGCCGCGGTCCGGGACGCCTGTTTCGAGAACCGATTGACAAAGGTTGATTTGGTTCCGCTCAACGGACTATGTCGGCGCAACGTCGGAGGGAAAAATGGCTTCGCTCAACAGGAATTTGATCGCCGGAGAGTGGGTCGAGGGCGCATCGATCACGCACAACGTCAGCCCGTCGAATACGGACGACGTCATCGGCGACTACGCACAGGCCGACGCCGTCCAGACCGAAGCCGCGATCGCCGCCGCAAAGTCCGCTTTTCCGCGATGGTCCAGGACGGCCCCGCAGGAGCGCCGTGAGATGCTTCTGCGCGTCGCGAACGAGATATCGGCGCGCCGCGACGAGCTCGGCCGACTGCTGGCGCGCGAAGAAGGGAAGACCCTCCCGGAGGCCGTCGGCGAAGTCACCCGCGCCGGGCAGATCTTCGACTTCTTCGCGGGCGAGGTTTTGCGCATCGCAGGCGAGAAATTCGCCTCCCTTCGACCGAACGTCGACGTCGAGGTGACCCGGGAGCCGATCGGGGTCATCGGAGTGATCACGCCGTGGAATTTCCCGATGACGATCCCGGCGTGGAAGATCGCGCCGGCGCTCGCCTACGGCAATACGGTCGTGTTCAAGCCGGCGGATCTTGTCCCGGCCTCGGCGCATGCGCTTAGCGAAATCCTCGAACGCGCGGGGGTCCCCAAAGGCGTCTTCAACCTCGTCATGGGCCGAGGTTCGGTCGTAGGCGAGGCGATCCTCGCCAACAAGGCGGTCGACGCGATCAGTTTCACTGGATCGATCGCCACGGGCCGGCGCGTGGCCGCAGCCTCAGCCGGAGCGATGCGCAAGTTCCAGCTCGAAATGGGCGGCAAGAATCCGCTGGTCGTTCTGGCTGACGCCGATATCGCCAACGCCGTCGAATGCGCCGTCAACGGCGCTTATTTCTCGACCGGACAACGCTGCACGGCGTCCTCGCGGTTGATCGTGGAGGAGCCGATCTACAAGCGCTTCGCGGACGCCCTGATCGAACGCATCGGCGGGCTCGTCGTCGACGACGCGCTGAAGCCCGGCGTCCACGTCGGACCGGCGGTCGACCAGAACCAGCTCGATCAGGATCTCGCCTATGTCGAGATTGGCCGGAACGAAGGCGCCCGACTGGCTCTCGGCGGCGAGCGGCTCACGCGGTCCACGCCCGGCTTTTACGTGGCGCCGGGTCTTTTCCTGGACGCGGACAATTCGATGAGGATCGCCCGGGAGGAGATCTTCGGGCCTGTCGCGGCGATGATCCCCGCGCGGGACTACGACCATGCGCTGGCGATCGCCAACGACACGGATTTCGGCCTCTGCGCCGGCATCTGCACGACGAGCCTGAAGCACGCGACGCATTTCAAGCGCAACGCCGAGGCGGGCATGGTGATGGTGAATCTTCCGACCGCCGGGATCGACTACCACGCGCCGTTCGGCGGCCGCAAAGGATCGAGCCTCGGCGCGCGCGAGCAGGGCCGCTATGCGGCCGAGTTCTATACAACGGTAAAGACGGCCTATACGCTGGCCTAAAATGACGCCCGAGGGGCGAGGGATCGCATGATACTGATTTCCGGCGAAGCGCTAATCGACCTCATCCCCGATCCGGAGAAGGCCGCTGCCTACGACGCGGTGCGTGGCGGCTCTCCCTACAATGTCGCGATCGGCCTCTCGCGGCTCGGGTCCCGGACCGCATTTGTTTCGCGCATCTCCAAGGACGGCAACGGCGACGCGCTCGCCTCAGGCCTTGCCGAGAATGGCGTCGATCTCGCCTTCGTCCTGCGGGACGAGCGGCCGACGACCCTCGCTTTCGTCATGCGGGGCACCGCCAAGACCGGTTCGCGCTATTCCTTCTACCTCGACGCGACCTCGTTCGACGGACCCTGGCCGTTTCCGGCGAAGTGGCCGGGGATCGCCAGCCATCTGCACGTCGGCTCGATCTCCGCCGTCGATCCGCGTCATGGCGACAGGGTGGTCGGGGCGCTCGAGGCGGCTCGACCGTACGCGACCATCAGCTACGATCCGAACATCCGCCCGCTGGTCACGCCGAACCGGGATGCGGTCGCCGCGCTGGTCGAACGGCAGGCGTCGCTCGCCCATGTCGTGAAGGCGAGCGAAGAGGACCTGCAATGGCTTTATCCGGGCCGTTCGGTTGAAGAGAGCCTCGCCGCGTTGGCGGCGACCGGACCGCGCTTCTGCGTCGCCACGCTCGGGGAGCGCGGCGCGCTCGCCATGCTGGGCCCGGAACGGATCGCCGTCCCGGCGCCGCGCGTCGACGTCGTCGACACCGTGGGCGCGGGCGACAGTTTCATGTCGGCGCTGCTGTCGGCGATGGACCGCGATTCCGCCCTCGGCCGCGCCTCGGCCGCGCCCGATCGCGCGTCCCTCGAGCGCTGGCTGGGTTTCGCCGCCTGCGCCTCGGCGATCACCTGCACCCGCAAGGGTTCGAATCCGCCGACGCGCGCCGAGGTCGAGGCCGCGCTCAGTCGCCAGCGCTGAAAGGGAATAGGACTTTTGGCGACAAACAGCAGGATTGCGAGGCCCCAGCGACCGGTCTAAGAGTCTGGCCCAACTCAAACAGGACCGATCGCATGGCTTCGACCGAAGTTGCGCCGGGCAAGCTCCGTCCGCGCCCGCTGTCGCCACATCTCCTCATCTACAAGTTCACCATCACGATGCTGATGTCGATCGTCCATCGCATCTGCGGCGCGGGTCTCTATGTCGGCGTCCTGTTGCTGGCCTGGTTCCTCATCGCCGCGTCGACGGACGCCGCGGCCTTCGGAATCTTCTCCGCCTTCATCCAATCGTTCATCGGACAGCTCGTGCTGTTCGCCTTCACCTTGGCGCTCTTCACACACCTCTTCGGCGGCATCCGCCATTTCATCTGGGATACGGGCTACGGCCTCGAGGCGCCGACCCGCGATTATCTGGCCTGGGGCACGCTTGTCGGCGGCTTCGGGCTGACCATCGTGGTTTGGGCGATCGGCTACCTCGTCTGGTAAGGAAAGATTGATGTCTGGCAACGGTTCCGGCGGTCTCCGCACGCCTCTCGGTCGGGTTCGCTTTCTCGGGTCCTCGCGCAAGGGAACTGGCGAAACCTGGGCCCTGCATGTCACGGCGATCGCCCTCGTCCCCTTGAGCCTGATCTTCGTCCTGATGATGCTTACGCTCCTCCACATGGACTACAACGGCGTGCGCGCCACGCTCGGCCAGCCCATTCCGGCGATCCTGCTCATCGCCTTCATCCTGGCTGGCGTCGTCCACATGCAGATCGGCATGCGCTCGATCATCCTCGACTATGTCCAGGGACACGCCCGCGCCTGGGCGCTGCTCGCCAACACCTGCTGCGCCGCGCTGCTCGGGCTCGCCTGCGTCTACGCCACATTGCGCATCAGCTTCACCTGAAGACAATCAAGAGAACGGACCCTCGCAATGGCGACGAACGGCTCCCCGGCTGCGAGCGCACGGGCGCTCGGCGGCAAGGCTTACCCGATCACCGACCACACCTACGATGTCGTGGTCGTGGGCGCGGGCGGCGCCGGACTTCGCGCCAGCGTCGGCTGCGCTGAGGCCGGTCTCAAGACGGCGTGCATTTCCAAAGTGTTTCCGACGCGCTCGCACACCGTCGCGGCGCAGGGCGGCATTTCGGCCTCGCTCGGCAACATGGGTCCGGACGACTGGCGCTGGCACATGTACGACACCGTCAAGGGGTCGGACTGGCTCGGCGACCAGGATGCGATCGAATATCTGTGCCGCAACGCGCCGGCCGCGGTCTACGAGCTCGACCACTGGGGCGTCCCGTTCTCGCGCACCGAAGAGGGCCGCATCTATCAGCGGCCATTCGGCGGCATGACCACCGAGTTCGGCAAGGGCATAGCCCAGCGCACCTGCGCCGCCGCCGACCGCACCGGCCACGCGATCCTGCACACGCTCTATGGTCAGGCGCTGCGCGCGCAGTGCGCGTTCTTCATCGAATATTTCGCCATCGATCTCATCCGCGACTCCGAGGGCGCCGTGCGCGGCGTCGTCTGCCTGAAGATGGACGACGGAACGATCCACCGCTTCCGCGCCCAGACGACGGTGCTCGCGACCGGCGGCTACGGCCGCGCCTATTTCTCGGCGACTTCGGCGCACACCTGCACCGGCGACGGCAACGCCATGGCGCTGCGCGCCGGGCTGCCCCTGCAGGACATGGAGTTCGTCCAGTTCCACCCGACCGGCATCTATGGCGCGGGCTGCCTCATCACCGAGGGGTCGCGCGGCGAAGGCGGCTATCTCGTCAACTCGGCCGGCGAGCGCTTCATGGAGCGCTACGCCCCCTCGGCCAAGGACCTCGCCTCGCGCGACGTCGTCAGCCGGTCGATGACCATCGAGATCCGCGAAGGCCGCGGGGTCGGCAAGAACAAGGACCACATCTACCTGCACCTCGACCATCTCGATCCCAAGGTGCTGCACGAGCGGCTGCCCGGCATCTCCGAGAGCGCGCGCATCTTCGCGGGCGTCGACGTGACCAAGGAGCCGATCCCGGTGCTTCCGACCGTCCACTACAACATGGGCGGCATCCCGACGAACTTCCACGGCGAGGTGCTGACCAAGGTCGGCGGCGACCCGGATTCCATCGTGCCCGGGCTGATGGCGCTCGGCGAAGCCGCCTGCGTCTCGGTGCATGGCGCGAACCGACTAGGCTCCAATTCGCTGATCGACCTCGTCGTGTTCGGCCGCGCCGCGGGGCTGCGCGCCGCCGACAAGCTCAAGGCCGGCGAACGCCAGGCCGACCTGCCGAAGGACAGCGCCGATCTCGCGCTCTCCCGCCTCGACCATTTCCGCAACGCCAAAGGCAAGACGCCGACGGCTGAGCTCCGCCTCGCCATGCAGAAGGTCATGCAGGCCGATTGCGCCGTCTTCCGCACGGGCGCCACGCTCGACGAGGGCAAGCAGAAGATCCACGCCGCCTGGCGCGCCGGCGCCGACGTCGCCATCGCCGACCGCTCCCTCATCTGGAACTCGGACCTCCTCGAGACGCTCGAGTACGACAACCTGATCGTCCAGGCCGTGGTGACGATGGAGGGCGCGGCGAACCGGCTCGAGAGCCGCGGCGCCCACGCCCGCGAGGACTACCCCAATCGCGACGACGCCAACTGGATGAAGCACACGCTCGCCTGGATCGACCCCGCGAAGCAGGCGGTCACGATCGACTACCGGCCGGTCCACACCTACACGATGAGCAACGACATCTCGTACATCGAGCCGAAGGCGCGGGTGTACTGACGCCACGCCTCCGGACAGGAACAGACGCTGATGGTGCAATTCTTCCTTCCCCGAACTCGCGCCTGACCAAGGGCAAGACGTGGCCGAAGGCCGTCCGCCGCCAAGCGGGTGACGGAGTTCCAGATCTATCGCTGGAATCCGGACGACGACGCCAATCCGCGGATGGACACCTATTTCGTCGACCGCGACGATTGCGGGCCGATGGTGCTGGACGCGCTGATCTGGATCAAGTCCAAGATCAACTCGACGCTGACCTTCCGGCGCTCATGCCGCGAAGGCGTATGCGGCTCCTGCGCGATGAACATCGACGGGCTCAACACGCTCGCCTGCACCCGCGGCATCGACGAGGTCGCCGCGCCGGTGGTGATCCGCCCCCTGCCCCATCAGGAGGTGGTCAAGGATCTGGTTCCCGACCTCACCGTCTTCTATGCCCAGCACGCCTCGATCGAGCCCTGGCTCAAGACGACAACGCCCGCGCCCGAGAAGGAATGGCTGCAGTCGCCGGAAGACCGGGCGAAGCTCGACGGCCTCTACGAGTGCATCCTGTGCGCCTCGTGCTCGACCGCGTGTCCGAGCTACTGGTGGAACGGCGAAAAATACCTCGGGCCGGCCGTCCTGTTGCAGGCTTACCGCTGGTTGATCGATTCGCGCGACGAGGCGCGCGGCGAACGACTCGACAACCTCGAGGACCCGTTCCGGCTGTACCGCTGCCACACCATCATGAACTGCTCCAGGACCTGCCCGAAGGGTCTCAACCCGGCCAAGGCGATCGCCAGCATCAAGGCGATGATGGTCGAGCGCCACGTCGGCTGAGAGGCGCCCTTCTCGCAGTCCAAGCTGTCGAACTCGGCAAGACGGTCGGGCGCGTTGGCGCGGCTACCGCCGACGACCGACAAGTTCCCGGGCCGTCCCTTGTCCTTTTCGGCCGGATCATGCGACCATCACAATCGGCGGTCATCCTGACACTGTCGATGGCGGTCCGTTCGACTGGACCAAGCGGAATCCCGGGGAGAAATCGGATGCGGAGGATCATTGCCGGCGTCGCAGCAGTCGCCCTGCTGGCGCTTGCCGGATGCGCGAAGGGCGACAAGGGGGACACGGGCGACGCCGGACAGCAGGGGCCGAAGGGCGAGCAGGGCGTGGCCGGTCCTGTCGGGCCTGCCGGGCCTCCTGGCGCTCCGGGTCCGAAGGGAGACGCGGGACCGGCCGGCCCTGCCGGGCCGAAGGGCGATGCTGGTCCCGCCGGCCCGCCAGGACCGAAGGGCGACGCAGGTCTCGCCGGTCCCCCTGGCCCTCCAGGGCCCAAGGGGGAACAGGGTCCTGCGGGACCCGTTGGAGCAAAGGGGGAGACCGGCCTCGCGGGACCGATCGGGCCGAAAGGGGAGGCTGGGCCTGCCGGCCCGCAAGGACCCAAGGGAGAGCCGGGACCTCAAGGATCGCCGGGTCCGCAAGGGCCGCCCGGACCTCCGGGCGCTCCGGGGCTCGCCCGCGTGAGGGTCGTCGTCGGAGACGGCAGCGCCGCTTGCGACGCGAACGAAATCATGGTCGCCGGTTATTGCGCCGGCGACAACGCAACCTTCAAGAAGGACGGAACGACGGGCGCCCATTGCTACGGCGATTCCGACGCCAGGGCGATCGTCAGCTGCGCGCCGAAGTAGCTCGCATCAGGATCAGGATGGGCCGGAGCGCTCGCTCCGGCCGCAGGCGCTTGTTCGACAGCGCCGTCATAGTCTCAAGAGATGAATAGCCCGCCGAGCGCCAGAAGGAGCGCCGGCGGCATGACGAGCAGACCGAGCTTAAGGAAACTCCAGGCCGTCACGTTCAGTCCCTCCCGCTTCAGCGCGCTGAGCCACAGAATGGTGGCGAGCGAACCGGTGACCGAGAGGTTTGGGCCGATATCGACCCCGACCAGGATAGCGCTGGTGACCCGGTTCGGCGCGTGCGCGGCCTGCACGGCGCTGCCGGCGACCAGGCCCGCCGGAAGGTTATTGACGAGGTTGCAGGTAAAGCCGAGGAGGAGTCCGACTCCCCAAGTCGTCTCACCCTCCGATTGTTGGGCGGCTGTGCGCAGCAGATCGCCAATCGTGCGGATAAGTCCCGTTTTGTCGAGCGCCTCGACCAACACGAACAGACCCGCCACGAGCGGCAAAACGCCCCAGGAGACGCCCTTGAGAAGCGCCCAGGGCGCCGATCGTTTCAGCAGCAGCACCACGATTGCGGTCAGGACGCCGCAAGTCGCGGTCGGCAAACCGAGCTGCAGGCCCAATCCGGAGGACGCAAGGAGCGCGACGGCCGTCAGCGCGATGCCGGCGGCGGCGAGCTTGCCGTTGCTCGACAGCTTCGGCGGCTCGACGTCTTCCGCAAGGCTCTCGGCGCTGAGCGCGCGCTTCTGTGTGAACCGCAGCACGAGATAGGTGGCGACGATCGAGAGGATGGAGGGAATCGCGAAGCGCGGCAGCCCATTCCATGAGCGGCGGCATATGGGCGCCGTAAATCACCAGGTTCGCCGGATTGGAGATCGGCAGCACGAAAGAAGCGGCATTGGCGACGAAGGCGCAGATGAGCAGGTAGGGGAGCGGATTGTCGACTTTCGCCGTCTTGACGGCGGCCGCCACCGCGGGCGTGAGCACCACGGCCGTGGCGTCGTTGGAAAGAAATATCGTGACGATCGCGCCGACGCCGAAGACGAGAAGAAAGAGGCGCCGCGGCGAACCCGCCGCGCGCCGGGTCGGCCAGCGCTGCGAGCCAGTCGAACAGGCCCTCGCGCCGGGCGGTTTCGGCCAGCAGCATCATGCCGAGCAGAAATAGATAGACGTCCGTTCCCTTCCGCACGCCGGTCCAGACCGTATCGAGCCCGATCAGATGCAACGCGAAGAGCGCGGCGGCGCCCAGCACCGCCCAGATCGCCTCGGGCCACGAGAACGGACGTACGATGACTCCAGCGGTCGCAATGGCTGAGATGACCCAAATCGCGTCGATCGGATTCAACAGAAAGCCGAACATCAGGAGGGTTCTCTCCGATTGGCTACCCTTCGGAAGCCGCGCTCATGCCTCTGCTCCGGCGAGTCCGACGGGCGTTTCCGCAGCGTTCTTCGCGCAAGCCGGCTTCAGCAGCGACGCGAAGCCGATCCAAAGGGCGATCGAGACCAGGGCGAATCCGCCAAGGATCATGAACATGGCGGGGTAGCCGATATCCTGGGCGATCCAGCCGCCGATCGCCGGACTGAGCGAAGCGCCTAACCCCTGCACCGTCATGACGGCGCCCTGCCCGACATTGACACGCCCGGTTCCATTGAGGATCCGCGCTACGAGACCCGGGACAGCGACGCTTTGCAGCCCGGCGCCGACGCCGTCGAGCATCTGGACCGGGTAGACGCCCCAGTAGGTAATCAAGTGGGCGGCGACCAGCCCGCGAATCGGCAGCGCGATGAAGGAGATCAGCAGCACCAGCCAGTAGCCGTTTTTCTCGGCGAGTCGCATGGCGACAAGCGAGGCCACAATCATCACGGCCTGAGCCACGACAATTGTGAGCGCCACGAAACTCGCCGGGTCGCCTTGCTTGTTCGCGACGACCGCCAGGCCGTAGAGCGGCAGCATGGCGCCGTTTCCAAGGTGGAAGCAGGCGAGCGCGGCCGCGAGGACGAGCAGCGGCTTGCATTCCAGCAGCACCCGGAACCCGCTGGCCTTGCCGCCGTCGCCGCCGTCCTTGAGGCCGCGCGCCTCTTTGTCGTCAATGGCGCCGGCGGGGATCATCAAAACCGAGATGATCGACAGGACGCCGAAGACGGCCGCCAGCCAGAAAACCGCGGTGAGGCCGAATTTCCAGCCCAGGAGGCCCGACAGGCCCGCCCCGACCATATTGCCGGCATGGTTGAACGCCTGGTTGCGGCCGTTCTGCCGGTTGAAGCCCGCCTGCCGCACGATGCCGAGCGTCATGCCCGCGACCGCCGGCCCGATCGCCGCGCCCGCGATCGCGGTCGCCACCTGGGAGACGGCGACCAGCCAAAAATTCTGCGACAGCGAGAATGATCAACGACGCCAGCACCGTGCAGACGCCGGGCACGATCACGTAGAGCCGCTTGTGCGAAGTCGCGTCGACAAGCGCGCCCGCCGGCGCCGTCATCGACCATGCCCGCGATGCCGCCGATGGTCATGACAGAGCCGATCAGACCGCTCCCCCAGCCATGCGCGAGAAGAAACACACCCAGAAACGGCCCGATGCCGGCCTGCATGTCGGCCATGAAGAAGTTCAGGGCCTCAAGCGGCCGAACGGCCTTCGAAGTCTTTGCGGAAGCTTCCTGCACGCCCGTCAAGATCAATGCTCCCGCGATCGGCAGGTCGCCCCGTGCCGTTCAAACGCGCAAGATTGATTTTGGTTGCGCCATTTTGGATTGGACACGACGGGCGGCGCGCAGGCGCCTCATCTATCCGGCGCAAGTGTGGTCGCGCGACCACACGCGCGCCGAGCAAGGACGGCCGGCGCCCACAGGGTCAGCAGGAGCAGCCGCTCACATCGGCGCTCCATCCTCCTTCTCCCCGCTCGCCACGATCTTCAGCGCGCCGTCGGGCAAGGGCCGCTGAAGCTCCAGCGCCTTCAGCGGGTCGGCCATCAGCCACAGTTGGACCTCCTCGGGCGTCGTCAGGATGACGGGCATGGCCTTCGGGTGAATCGGCGCCACGACGGCGTTGGCGTCGGTGGTCAGGAAGCCGAACAGGTCATGGTCGCCCGCGACCGGCGCGCTCTTCGGGCCTCGCACGCCTCGCCAGGGCGTCCAGATCCCGGCGAAGGCGAACAGCGGCCGTTGCGGGTCAAGCGCGAACCAGATCGGGGTCTTGCGCGGCTTCGTGTCCGCGTACTCGCAAAACGACGTGGCCGGCACGACGCAGCGGCTAGCCTGGCCAAGCCAGCGGCGCCAGTGCGGGCTCTTCACGTTGCGGATGTTGGTGATGGGCGCGCCGCCGAACTGGGGCGGGCCGGGCATGCCCCAGCGCGCCATGGCGAGTTCGCGCTCCCCTTCCGCGCCCATGCGCACGATCGGCGCCGATTGATCGGGAAAGATCGCGGGCAGCGGCGCGAGGTTTCCCACGCGATCGTGCTTGACGGCAAAGAGATCGCGAATCGCCGATTGGCCCTTGGTCAGGCTGTAGAGGTTGCACATACGAAAAGATTATCGGGCGCAGGAGCGAAAGGGCAAACGGACCGCACGAAGTCGGCTCGAGGCGATGGCCTCTCGGGTGTTAGGGCGGCGAGACGCCGCCCCTCCAATGGATCCAGCGTCGCGCTAGGCCGCCTCGTTCCGGAGGCGCCGTTCGCGCAGCACGGCCTTGTCGACCTTGCCGACCGAAGTCAGCGGCAGCTCTTTGACGAGAATGACCCGATCCGGGATTGCGAACTTCGAGATGACGCCCTTGCCGACGTAGGTCCGCACGTGCTCGCGAATGGCCTCTTCCGCGGCTTCCTTGGAGCCGCCCGCGAAGCTCGGCTCGACGATGACGAGCGCCATCGGACGCTCGCCCCACAGGGGATCCTTGACGGCGATGACCGCCGCCTTCACGACGCCGGCCTTCTCCGAGATGATGTCCTCGACCTGAATCGAGGAAATCCATTCGCCGCCGCTCTTGATGATGTCCTTGATGCGGTCGACGATGCGGATCGTCCCGTCCGCGTCCCATGTCGCCACGTCGCCGGTATGCAGGTAGCCGCCGGCCCAAAGCTGCTCCGACGCCGCAGGATCGTTCAGGTAGCCCATGGTCAGCCACGGGGCCCGGGTCACGATCTCGCCGCGGGTTCTTCCGTCATGCGGGACGTCCGACATGTCCGCGTTGACGATGCGCAGGTCGACCAGCGGCGCCGCCAGTCCGGCCGAGGCGCGCCGCTCCACCTGGGCCTCGAGGTCCTCGGCCATTTGCGCCGTGGTCAGATGCACCCCGGCCAGCATCGGGCAGGACTCGGACTGACCATAGCCGGTGTAGACGTCGATGCCGCGCGCCATCGCGGCCCTGACGAGCGCCCGCGGCATGGCCGAGCCGCCGACCACCATCTTCAGCTTCGTAAGATCGACATCCTTGCTCCCCGGCGCGGTGAGCAGCATCTGCAGGATGGTCGGCACGCAATGCGTGGCCGTCACGCCCTCGCGCGCGATCAATCCCAAGAGGACATCGGGCGCATAGCGCCCGGGGTAAACCTGCTTGGCGCCCATCATCGTGTAGAGATACGGGCTCCCCCACGCGTGGACATGAAACATCGGGGTCAGCGGCATATAGACGTCGTCCCGATGGATCCGTCCCTGGCCTGGCGCGCAGCCATATTCCGCGGTGATGCCGAGCGTATGCAGCACCAGCTGGCGGTGGCTGAAGTAAACGCCCTTCGGGCGACCGGTCGTGCCGGTGGTGTGAAACGTCGTCGCGCGCGCGTTCTCGTCGAAATCCGGAAACTGGAAGAAGGGCGAACTCGCCTCCAGCATGTCCTCGTATTCGCATTCGATCGGCAGGCGGGTGGTCGGCCTTTCCTTACGGTCGTTGAGCAGAACGTATTTTCGCACCGACGGCAGCTTGTCGGCCAGTTTCTCCATCAGCGGCAGGAAGTCCGCGTTGACGAGCACCGTCGAAGGCGCCGCGTCGTTCATCGCAAACAGCAATCCTTCCGGCGGCAGGGAGAGATTCACCGTTTGCAGCACCGCGCCCATCATCGGCACGGCGAAATAGCACTCGAGGTAGCGGTCGGTGTCCCAGTCGAGCACGCCGACCACGTCGCCCGGCTTGACGCCGAGTTCGGCGAGCCCGCTCGCGAGCCGGCCGATGCGATCGCGAAACTCCCTGTAGCTGTGCCGCCTCAGGTCCCGATAGACAATCTCCTGGTCCGGCGAATGGGCCATCGGGTAGTGCAGCAGATGCTTGATCAGAAGCGGGTACTGGTAAGCCGATGGGCTCACCTCGATAAGTTTCGCCGACATGGCGTGCCTCCTCCCTTGCGCGATTCGGGTGAACATACGTAAACGCAGACCGCCGCGCATTGACGAAGATCAGATTGCACTCGTGAAGACACTTTGCCGCAGGCGTCGACGACTACGGCCGGACTTGGGACCGTCTCATCAGAGGTGGCCGGTCACTCCGCCGACAGCGGCTTGGCCACCAGTTCGAGCGGTTTTCGCTCCGCCGGGACGGCGAACAGCGCGGCGACCGCGGAGGCGGCCAACATGAGGACGGCGGCGAAGGCGTAGCCCGCGAACACGCTTTGGCGAGAGCCGCTCTCGATCAGCCGGCCGAAGATCGCCGGCGCCGCGACGCCGCCGAGCGCCGTTCCGATCGCGTAGAAGATGGCGATCGTCAGGGCGCGGATCTCGATCGGGAAGGTCTCGCTGACGGTCAGATAGGCCGAACTCGCCGCAGGCGAAGCGAAGAAGAACACGATCATCCAGCCGATCGTCTGGCCCGCGGCGCTGAAGAGGTCACGCTCGAACGCGACGCCGACCGCGAGCAGCAGAAGCCCCGAGAGCCCGTAGGTCGCCGCGATCATCGGCCGGCGCCCTATGGTGTCGAACAGCGGCCCGAGGACGACGGGACCGAGGAAGTTTCCGAGCGCGAACGGCAAGATGTACCAGCCGACGGCGCCGGGCGAAACGCCGTAGAACCTCGTCAGCACCAGGGCGTAGGTGAAGAAGATCGCGTTGTAGAAGAACGCCTGCGCCGCCATCAGCGCGAGGCCGACGCACGTCCGCAGACGGAAAGTGACGAACAGCGCCCCGAGGGCCTCGCTCAGCGGGGTGTGCGTTCTCGACTTCAGCCGAATGGCGGCGTCGCGCGGGACGCGCGACAGGATCTCGCCCTCGTTGCGGAACCGCTCCTCGATCCCGGCGACGACCGCCTCGCCCTCCTCGGCGCGGCCGTGGATCGCCAGCCATCGCGGGCTCTCCGGAATCCACATCCGCATGCCGAACACGACGAGGCCGAGCGCCGCGCCGGTCAGGAAAGCGAGGCGCCATCCGAGTTCGGGATCGACAAACCTCGAACTGAGCAGCGCGACCGCGACCAGCGCGCCGAGCGCCGCGCCGACCCAGAAGCTGCCGTTGACCATCAGGTCGAGGCGGCCGCGATAGCGGGCGGGGATCAGCTCCTGAATCGTCGAATTGACCGCGGCGTATTCGCCGCCGATCCCTGCTCCGGTAAAAAACCGAAAGACGAAAAACGAGGCGCCGTCCCACGCCGCGCCGGTCAGGGCCGTCGCGGTCAGGTAGACCGCAATGGTGGTGAAAAACAGCACCTTCCGCCCGAGACGATCGGTCAGCCAACCGAAGAACAGGGCGCCGAACACCGCGCCGGACAGATAGGCGCTGGCGGCGAAACCGACCGCGGAGTCGGTGAAATGCAGCGCCGGGCTCGCTTTCAGAGCGCCCGCGACGGAACCGGCGAGGGTCACCTCCAGACCGTCGAGGATCCAGGTGATGCCGAGCGCCGCGACCACCAGGACGTGAAAACGCCCCCACGGCAGGCGTTCGAGCCGCGCCGGGACCAGCGATTCGACCACGTCCGGCCGCAAAGGGGCGCTAGGCCCAGGCGTCGCTGCGACCGCCTGGGACGAATCATCCGGGCCGGTCAGGCCGCCGTGCGGCATGGGCGTTGCTCCTTCCCGGACGTCTACGGGGATGAAAGCGACAACGCGTTCCCGCGGCTCGCGGTTCCTGCAACGGCCGCAATCTGGCCTGAAATGAAGACCGAAAGCGGTCGCAAACCGGCCGGGAGACAGAATGAATTGCGAGAAATCCAAATACGGTCATTACGGGAGCGTCCAGCCGGGCTATAATGACGCGCCGACCCGGGAAAGGTTTCTGTCTCGTCATTCGCCTGTCGCCTTGGGTAGGTTAAACAGTCTGGCTATACCGGGCAGGTCGTGATGGGCCATGTGGTCAAGGTCAGGCAGTCCCTCGTGCCGTTCCTCATCGCAGCGGACGTCTGGGTCCTGCGTCTCTTCGTCGCATCGGCGCGGACCGCGTCCGGGCGTCGCCTCGCGGTGGCGGTCAGCCGAATCGGAAACGGCGGCCTCTACCCGGCTCTCGCGGCGCTGATGATCCTCGGCTGCGGCGCGCGCGGCTGCTATGTGATGATCGCCGCCGCGGTCAACGTCGGCCTCATGCACAGCGTCTATCCGACAATCAAGCGACGCGCCGCGCGACAGCGGCCCTTTCAGGCCCATTCCGACCTCAAACCGCTCTTGGCGACGCTCGACGAGCACTCGTTCCCGAGCGGTCACGTGATGACGCTGACCGCAGCGTTGGTGCCGATCGTGGTGACGATTCCGGGCACGCTGTCGATTTCGCTCGCGGCGTGGTGCGCGATGGCCTGGGCGCGGCTGGCGTCTGCGCACCATTATCCGAGCGACATTTTTGCGGGCGCGGCGATCGCCCTCGTGGTGTCCTACCCGCTCTCTCATTACGGCCTTGCCGGCGCCCTGCCGGGATAGGGCCGGCGAGGCGGATCGGCTGCGAGACGCTGCGATCGTTTTGTGAGAGCGCCTTCCGCCGAGCGCCCTCCGCCGCGGTTGTTCGCGCCGCATCGCCGCCATCCCGACACGCTTGTCCAGCGCCTGGTTGCAATATCAATGTGAACGCAACCTGCGTCACTCTGACAAATTGTTATCGCGGCGCAAGCAAGTCACTATGACATCGTCACTGGAACTGGGTGGTGAGCGAAGATCGGGAGCACGCGCATGACGCCCGTGTTATTAACATCACTGCTTCTCTGTCTGAGCCTGCGTCGTCTGACCTTGCTCTCAGCCGTCAGGGTGCGGAACAAGACGCGATGAACGGACAGGCTCAGTCCTTCACGACTTGGCGCGAGCGCGACGTTGTCGGCGCCGGCCCGCGGGAGCCGATCCCGTCGGCCGCGCATGACGACGGCGCGGATGGCGCGCCGCCAGGTCCGAAGGGCGCCGCCGACGCCGCTCCCGCCACGCTTCGCGACGCCGCCTGGGCCCTGATCAACGTCTGAGCGTTCGCCTCGAGGGCGCCGCGCGGCGACCCCCGAAAAAGCCGGCGATCAATCCGCCAGTTCGCCGAGAAGCGTCCCCGCCTCGATCAGGTCGTATGTGTCGAAGCCTTCGGTAAACCACCGGTAGACCGGTTCGAGACAGGCACGGGCCTCGGCGCGTCTACCGCCGTCCCGCCGGAGCCGCGCCAGGCTCGTCGCCGCGCGAAGCTCCCACGATTTCGCCCGCTGCTCCCGCGCGATCGCAAGCGCCCGCTCGAAATGGCGCTCCGCCGCGGCGACGTCGCGCGCCGGGCTCTATGCAGCGCGACCTCCCCGGCGATGCGCCCGATGTCGGCTTCGCACCAGCGCTCCTCGGTCGCCGCCATCGTTGCGGCCGCGTCGTCGAGGAGGGCTGCGCCTCTTCGTGCCGGCCCTCGCCTGGCGAGCGCTCGCGCGAGATGGGCGAGCACATGCGCCGTCAGAAGGGTCGCGCCGGTCGCGCGATAGGCGGCGAGCGCGGCCGAGGTTTCGGCGTCGCGTCCGCGCCGCCGCCTTCGGCGATCGCGACGAGCGCCTTCCATCATCCGGCCGAAGGCCCGGTAGAACGGCTCGTCCTTCTCGTCCGCGAGGGCGCTGCAACTCCGCCGAATGCGATCCGGCGATCGTCGAAGCGGCCGCAGGCGACATGGGTCCAGGCGGCGAAGATGAGGTTGTTCGCCAGCGTCATGGCATGGCCGAAGGCGCGCGCCGATTCCAGCGACGCCGCCAGGTCGGCGCGCGCGGCGTCCGGTCGGCCGAGCGTCCAGAGCGCGGCCGCGCGGCCGGCGAGCGCCGAACTCCAGTATTCGCCGCCGTAGCGTGTCCCCTGCTGGTCCTCGCCCGGGTCGAACATGCGCGATCGCCTGATCGAAATGATTCCGGGCTGCCGGCCACGTCGCCGGAAAACAGCAGGCTGAGCCCGACGGCATGGCGGCCCGCCACGATCTCGCCCTTCCGCCGCCCTTTTCCGCGACCGCAAGGCATTGCGCGGCAAGCTCCCGCGTGGCGGCGTTCCCGAGGAGACGACGATGCTCGCGAGCCAGAAGCCGTGCAGCGTCGTGAACAGCGCGAGCGGGTGCTCGACCGGCTCATCGAGCGCGGCGGCGCGGTCGATCAGCGCGATCGTCCGATCGAGCGCGGCCCTGGCCTCCGCGGATGTGTACCCTCTCAGGAGCAGCAGCGTCTGGCGAGGCCGATCTGGCAGGTGATCTCCACGTGGCGAAGGTCGGGCGTGGACGGGCGGCTGCGGATCGCCGCGACCGCCCGCGAGAAGTGCGCTTCGGCCTCGCGCAGCGCGGAATTGCGCAGGCACGACCGCCCCGCGCTTCCCCAGAAGCCCTGCGGCCTTCTCCGCCGCGCCCGGCTTCCGCGCAATGTCGAGCGAGCGTCTCGGGCTGGGTCTTCGCCGATCTCGGGAAAGAGCGAATCTCCATCGCTTGCGCGATTTGCGCATGCAGCGCCCGCTTTCGCTCGCGCAGCAGCGCGCCATAGGCGAGATCCTGGAAAAGCGCATGCTTGAACATGTAGTTCGCGCCGGCGGCCGGCCCCGCCGGATGAGCAGGATCCCGCCGCGCACGAGCGAATCGAGCGCCGCGTCCGACGCCCGCGAAACCCTCGGCCGCCGTCGCGGCGAGCAGGGCCTGTGGAGCACTCCCGGCCGATCGCGGCCGCGATCTGCGCGACCTCCTTCGGCGGGCCGAGCCGGTCGAGACGCGCGGTCAGCGACGCCTGCAGGCTCTCCGGCACGGCGGCGCGCCGGCATCGCGGGCCGAGGCGCATTCGAGCGCCGCCTTGGCGATCTCCTCGGCGAACAGCGGCAGGCCGTCGGCCTTGGCGACGATCTCGTCGCGCGCCTCGGTCGGCAACGCGCCTCGCCCACGACGTCATCGACAAGCGCGTCCGATCTCCGGGCCGTCAGCCGGCCAGCGTGATCGATACGACATGTGGCTTGCCGATCCAGGCCGGGCCTTGAACTCCGGCCGGCAGACGACGAGGAGAGCGCGCGCAGGGCGGCGACCGATCGCACCAATCGACCGACGTGCTCGAGCGTCGACGGGTCGGCCCATTGGGCGTCCTCCAGCACGAGGAGCCGTCGGTCGAACGCGCGCGAGCCTTTCGGTCAGCCCAGGAGCGCCTGCATGATCATCCGGCGGCGGCGGTCCGGCGCCGCGTCTACGGAGTGGCGCTCCGTCGGTCAGGAAACAGCATGTCGGCGAACAGGGCGCGTCCTCGGCGCCGTCGCCGCCCGCGCAAGCAGGGTGTCCAGCTTGTCGAGCCTGGCCGCGCGCGGGGTCGTCGCTCGGCGAAACCGGCCAGACGCTCCAGGTTCCGGATGACCGGATAGAATGCGCTTTCGCCGATGTTGCGGCGAGCAATAGTAGCGCAGCCGGAAGCTGCGATTCGTCGGCAATGTGGCGAAGACCTCGGCGATCAGCCGAGACTTGCCGACGCCCGGCTCGCCGGAGAGAACGACGACCTGGCCGCGGCCGGACTTGGCGGCCGCCCAAGGTCGCGAGCGGCGGGCCTCGCTTTTGCGCGTCCGACAAAGGCGCTGAGCTTCGCGCCGCGCAGCGCGTCGAAGCGGCTCTCGACCGCGCTGCGGGCGAGAACCGCCCAGGCGCGGGTCGGGCGCCTCGATGCCCTTGAGATCGTGGGCGCCGAGATCCTCGAGATCGTAGAGCTCGCCAAGAAAGCGGCGCGTGTCGTTTGAGATCACGACCGTGTCGGGTTCGGCGATCGCCTGGAGCCGCGCCGCGATATTCGCGGCGCGCGCCCGACGACCCCGCGCTCCTCCAATTGGCCGGCCTTGAGCAGGTCTCCGACGACCACGAGCCCGGTGGCGATCCCGACCCGGACATGGAGCGGCGCGCCGGCCGGCGTCTCCAGCTTCGGCACGGCGGCGACGACGGCGAGCCCGGTCTCGACGGCGAGTTCGGCGTCGCGCTCATGCGCCTCGGGATAGCCGAAATAGGCGAGCAGTCCGTCGCCCATGATCTGGGCGACGAACCCGCCGCGCCGCCGAACCTCCTGAACGCAGCAGCGGAAT
This sequence comes from uncultured Alphaproteobacteria bacterium, assembly GCA_963724785.1. Lineage (GTDB taxonomy): Bacteria > Pseudomonadota > Alphaproteobacteria > Rhizobiales > Beijerinckiaceae > Roseiarcus. The sequence goes on from CAVRWC010000025.1 coordinate 414,513, forward strand.
GAAGGCCGCCAGGACCACGCGCAGGTCCTCCGGGTCGCTGTCTGACGGCGAGAGCCGTCGAGCCGACGAGATCGCAGACGAACACCGTGAGCTGGCGTCGCTCCGGCGGCGCGGCGCGCGTGGGCTTTCCGGCGACAAGCCTCGCGATCGCCGCGAACAGTTTGCGCCGATCGCCGACCGTGAGAACGCCGAGTTCCTTCAGGTCGTCGGTCGTCAGTTTCGGCAGGGTGGCGAGATCGACCGCCTTTGCGCGGAACGCCGGCTCGTACCGGTCGAGCCCGAGTTCATGGAGCCAGCCGCCGATATCCATGACCGCACCCAACCCCTGCGGACGCGCGCGCCCCCGACTTCAGAGGCGGATCGCCGTGAAGAGGCCCAGAGCGCGCGCCTGTCGTTCCGATAGACCATAGACATAAGGTAGAACAAACGCGCAACCGCCTCGCCAACCGTCCGGCCACAGTATCTTATCGTAAACACGAGGCCTTCGGCGATTCGCGTCCCGGATCAAGAAATCGTCGCGGGCAGGCGAGGCGGCGGCGGGCGAAGCCGACAAAGAAAAGCCGGGCTTCCTAGCCCGGCCCCTTTGAAAGCCTTGCGTATTCTGCGCCGTCACGCGGCTTGCTTGCCCGTCGGCGCGCTATGCGTGTCGTTGTAGGCGCGCCACTGGGCGTCGAACAGGGCGACGCCGAAGTCGACCGCGTCGCCCGCGGCCTCGCGCATCAGGGAGAAAGGCGTGGGACGGCGCGCGTGCAGGCGGCCTGTCAGCGCGCTCTCCTCGAAGGTGAAGTGCGTCTTGAATTTCTGCGCCAGCATCCGCATGCCGATGTTGTCGGGCAGGCAGATGATCTCGATCGTCTCGACCCCGTGGTTCGAGGCCGCGCGCTGGATGCGGCGGAAGAGTTTCTCGCCGATGCCGCGCCGACGATAGTCCTGCTCGACCGAGAAAGCCGCCTCGGCGTGGATGTGCCGGCCGAACGGCGCCTGCTCGCTCCAGATCGCCGCGGACGAGCGCAACTCCGCCGCGCCCACCAGCCCGCCGTCGACGAAGGCGCCGTACAGGAGATCGCCCTGGCCGAAGCAATGCTCGGCGTAATGCATCAGGAAGTCGTTGGACATCCCGCCGCCAAACCGCTCGTGCCGGCTGCGCGAATCCAGGCGCAGCAGGTGGTCGCGATAGGCTTCCATATCCGAAGGCCAGAGCCGCCGGACTTCGAGGTTCGATGACGTGGTCTCGCTCATGTTATCCCCCGCCGAATTTAGCCTCGGCGTTTTCGTTCCCGCTCCCCTTTATGCTGCACCGCAGCATAATAATCAAGCCGTCAGAATTAATATTTCTCACAGCTCGCTTCCGAGTTGCAGCAGAACCTTGCCCAGAGCCTGCCGTTTGGAGATCGCCTCGAAGGCCTTGAGGTATTCCCCGATCGGAAACTTGGCGTGAACGTGCACTTGCAGTGCGCCGGATTCCGCCCAGGAAAGCAACTGAGACATGTTGTCGCGATGGGCTTCCGGCTCGCGAACGACGAACTCGCCCCAATAGACGCCGCGGATGTCGCAGCCCTTGAGCAGCGTCAGGTTGAGCGGCGGCTTCGGGATTTCGCCCGAGGCGAAGCCGATCACCAGAAGCCGCCCTTTCCAGGCCAGCGAGCGCAGCGCCAATTCGGTCAGCGCGCCGCCGACCGGATCGTAGACGACGTCGACGCCCTTGCCGCCGGTCAGTTCCTTGAGGCGGGCGCGAAAATCCTCGGTTGCGTAGTTGATCGTCTCGGACGCGCCATAGCCGCGGGCGAAGGTCGAGCTTGTCGTCCGAGGAGGCGCAGGCGATCACCCGCGCGCCCATCGCCTTGCCGATCTCGACCGCCGCGAGCCCCACCCCGCCGGACGCGCCGAGCACGACCAGGCTCTCGCCGGGCTTCATCTCGGCGCGCTGCTTGAGCGCATGCAGCGTCGTGCCGTAGGCGATCGACAGGCCGGCCGCCTTGTCGAGCGGAGGCCGTCCGGGACGTGGGCGAGCCGGCCCGCGGCGATGGCGATCTGTTCGCGCGCCGCCCCGTATCCGGTCGAGCCCATCACCCGGTCGCCGACCTTGAAACCGACGACGCCGTCGCCCACCGCGGCGATGCGGCCGGCGAACTCGCCCCCCGGGGAAAACGGCGGCTCGGGCTTGAGCTGGTACTTGCCCTCGATGATCAGGGTGTCGAAGAAATTGAGCGCCGTATAGACGACGTCGACGACGACCTCGCCTGGCCCGGCCGAGGGCCTCTCGAACTCCACCAGCTTCAGCGTCTCTGCGGGACCAAGGGCCGGACAGATCAGGGCTTTCATCCTCAACTCCTCGCTTTACTCATTTTTCATTAACCACTGGCAGCTTTACAAGGCCGGCGCGCCGCCGCAAGGCGTGGGCCGGAATTTCGCCCTGATCAAACGGCAAGGGGCTCAGCGCCGGCGGCGGGCGGCTCAAGGTTCGAAGGGTTTGAGGCTTATGACATCTCGCAGGGTTTCGTCTCGTTGGCGCGTCGGGGCTGCGATGGCCGTAGCCGCTGTCGCGCTGGCTTCGGCCCTCGTCCCGGCCGACGCCGCAAGCAAATCAACAGAAAAAAAAGAGGCTGCGAAACCTAATCTGGTGGCGAGCTTCGGCGACTGGAACGTCTTCGTCGGCCAAGCCGGCAAAGGCAAGATCTGCTACGTCCTCGCACAGCCGAAGACGCGCGAGCCGGAGGAGGCGAAGCGCGACCAGGGATACGCCTTCATCTCCGATCGCCCTGCCGAGGGCGTGCGCAACGAGGTGTCGTTTATCATGGGCTTCGAGGTCGCGGGCGGCCCTGTGGCGGACAAGGACGACAAGACCGACGCCAAGACGGAAAAGACCAATTCGAAGCCCAGCAAGTCGAAGGCGAAGGCAAAGGCGAAGAGCAAGACGGCGCCGGCTATCGCGCCGGTCGCCACCGTCGGCGAGGAATCGTTCGATCTCCTGCCCAAAGGCGCGAATCTCTGGGTGAAGAACGCCGCGCGCGAGAGCGCGCTGATCGCCGAAATGAAGAAGGGCGAGACGCTCGAGGTGAAGGCCGCGGCGGTGAAGGGCGTTGGGACCACCGACAGCTTTTCGCTGACCGGCTTCTCCCAGGCGATGGACCGCCTGGCGAAGGAATGCCCGGGGAAGGCGTAGGGCGAATCGCTTGGTCAATTGGAGGGACGGCGTCTCGCCGCCTGAGGCGCGCGAGCCGCGCCCCGCCGCTCATCCCCGCGGTTTCTTCGCCGCGAGCTGGTAGTTGACGCCGAGGTCGTCCGACAGCCGCCAGCTGCGGCGCAGCGGATCGTAGGACACGCCCCGTCGCTCGATCACTTTGAGCCCCGCCTGACGCGCCGCGAGCGCCAGTTCCTCCGGGGTGACGAACTGCTCCCAGCGATGGGTGCCGGGCTCGAGCCAGCGCAGCACGTATTCCGCCCCGACGATTGCGAGCGCGAAGCTCTTGAGCGTCCGGTTGACGGTCGAGGCGAGGAACAGGCCGCCGGGCTTCAGGAGCGATGCGGCTTCGGCGATGAAGCGGGCCGGATCGGCGACATGCTCGACGACCTCCATCGCCGTGACGACGTCGAAGCGCGTCGGCTCCGCGGCGAGCTCCTCGACGGTCGCGACGCGGTAGGCGAGGCTCGCGCCCGTCTCTTCGGCGTGGCGACGGGCGACGCCGATCGAGGCCGGCGCGGGGTCGATCCCCAGAACGTCGCCGCCGAGCCTTGCGAGCGGCTCGGCGAACAGGCCGGCGCCGCAGCCGACGTCGAGAATTTTCAGGCCGGCGAAGGGCGGGCCGACTTCCGCCTCGCGCCCGAAATGGCGGGCCGCGACGTCGCGCGCCCAGCCCACGCGGACCGGCGTCAGGCGATGAAGGGGCGCCATCGGCCCATCCTCGTCCCACCAGGAATCGCCGAGCGCGTCGAAACGCGCGACTTCTTCGGCGATCACGCTCGGAGCGGCGGCGGCGTTCATGGGGACCTCGCTTACGTGCGCGCCCCTTCTCCCCGCTCGCGGGGAGAAGGCCAATCCCCCAGGCCCCTCGCCCCTGCCCTCTCACCGCTCTGGCGGGTTTGCGGCGCGAGGCTCCGGGGGCTGGCGGCGTTGACCGGCCGGCGCCCCGCCTTTATACGCCGCCGCGTCCCTTTGCGCGAGCGGCGCTCATTCCATATTCCTCCGAGGTTCTTTCTTGTCGCGTCTGGTGATGAAATTCGGCGGCACGTCGGTCGCCAACGTCGAGCGCATCCGCAATGTCGCAGAGCACGTCAGGCGCGAGGTCGAAGCGGGCCACGAAGTGGCGGTGGTGGTCTCGGCCATGTCCGGCAAGACCAACGAGCTCGTCGCGTGGACGAAGGAAGCGGGCGCCGAGGCCGACAACGCCGAGTACGATGCGATTGTGGCCTCGGGCGAGCTCGTCACCTCGGGCCTGCTCGCGCTGGTGCTCAGGGACATGGGGTTCAAGTCCCGCTCCTGGCAGGGATGGCAGGTTCCAATCCTGACCGACGACGCCCATGGCGCCGCCCGCATCGCCAAGATCGACGGCGCCGAGCTCGATCGACGGCTTCAAGGCCGGCGAGGTCGCGGTGGTGGCCGGCTTCCAGGGCCTGCATGGCCCGTCGAACCGGGTGACGACGCTCGGGCGCGGCGGCTCCGACACCTCCGCCGTGGCGCTCGCCGCTGCGATCCACGCCGACCGTTGCGACATCTACACCGACGTCGACGGCGTCTACACCACCGACCCGCGCATCGTGCCGAAGGCGCGGCGGCTCGACAAGATATCGTTCGAGGAAATGCTCGAGATGGCGTCGCTCGGCGCCAAGGTTCTGCAGGTGCGCTCGGTCGAAGTGGCCATGGTGCACAAGGTCAGGCTCTACGTGCGCTCGTCCTTCGACGATCCGGCGGGCCCCAAGCTTGGCACGCTCATTTGCGACGAGGAGGATATCGTGGAGCAGCAGGTCGTCACCGGCATCGCCTTTTCGCGCGACGAGGCGCAGATCACGCTGCGCGACGTCGCCGACAAGCCCGGCGTCGCGGCCGCGATTTTCGGCCCGCTCGCCGAGGCCAACATCAACGTCGACATGATCATCCAGGTCGTGTCCGAGGACGCCGCGTTCACCGACATCACCTTCACCGTCTCCGGCGCCGACTTCGAGCGCGCCAAGGGCATCATCGCGTCGCATCGCGAGGAGATCGGCTACGCCCGGCTGAACGGCACCGAGGACGTGGTGAAGGTCTCCGCGATCGGCGTCGGCATGCGCTCGCATTCGGGCGTCGCCGCGCGCGCCTTCGGCGCGCTCGCCGCCAAGGGCATCAACATCCGCGCGATCACCACGTCGGAGATCAAGTTCTCGATGCTGATCGACGAGGCCTATACGGAGCTCGCTGTCAGGACGCTGCATTCGCTGTACGGGCTCGACGCGAAGGCGTGATTTCGTTCAACCCTGCGATGGCGGCGGCCCGCTGACGGCGATCTCGTCGTAGCCGCGGCCGAGAAACTCGATCAGGCAGAAGCCGTGGCCGAAGGGATCGGACAGCACGGCGATCTTCCCCCAGGCGTTGATGCGGACGCCCGTCTCGGTTCGCGCGCCGGCGGCGACCGCGCGATCAACCGCCTCTTCGATATCGGCGACGACGAGATCGATATGCACCGGGGTCCAGTGGCGATCATAGCGCCGCGGCTCCTTTGCGGCGCCGATCGAACCGCCCGGCTTTTGCAGAAGATAGAGCCGGACCGGCAGGCCGCCGAGTTCGACCGCCTCAGGGCCGAGGCGTCGCGTGACGGCGAGGCCGAAGGCTCGCGCATAGAAGGCGATCGCCTCGACGAGATCCGGAACATCGACATTGACCAGCAAATCCATGCGCCCGAACGTAACATATTCGTGATCGACTGAAGAGAGCCGCTTGTTCAGCCCCTGTTCAAAGGCGGGCGTCCAGTCTGGTCGCCGACAAGACGCGTTGCAGCGTCTCAAAAGCGAAAAGGATGCTTCGCCCATGCTCCGACAATTTGCTCTTGGCCTGGCGCTCGCCGCCGGTCTCGCCTTGCCGCTCGCCGGCGCGGCCGACGCGGCGATGATGGATGGCGTTCTCGCCTCGCCCAATCCGTCGGGCCAGTTCGCGCCGATCGACAAGGCGCAGTTCGTCTTCGGCGGCCGGCCCTACTGCTGGTACGACAATGGGTGGAGCGGGCCCGGCTGGTATTGGTGCGGCTACGCCTACCGCGCCGGCCTGGGCTGGGGCGGAGGCTACGGGTGGAACGGCTGGCGGCATGGCGGCGGCTATTACCACGGCGGCGCCTACCATGGCGGCGCCTACCATGGCGGCTATTACCACGGCGGCGTTTACCACGGAGGCGTCTACCACGGAGGCGCCCATTATCATGGCGGCGGCCACTATCACGGCGGCGGCCATTACCACGGCGGCGGCCACTATCACGGCGGCGGCGCCCATTACCACGGCGGCGGCCATTATCACGGCGGCGGCCACCATGGCGGCGGCGGCCACAGGCGTCACTGATTCGCCGGCTTGATATCGCCGCTCGTCTTTCGCGCGGGCTCGCGACGCACTCGCAACGCAACGGCCGCCGGGCCTTCCGGCGGCTGCTCCGGGGCAAGGTTCATCCCCGATGTCGTCCGGGCAGGACGGCCGATCGCCCGTCAGCCTGCGGACTCCAGGACATAAAGCTCCAGCGGTCGCGCCTTGCCGCGCATCGGCAGTTCGCCGAGCCGGCGACGCGCGACGCGCGCCGGGAGGTTGCCGAGGCGGTCGATGAACGCAGCAGAGGCCAGCACGCGTTCGTCCGCGGCGCGGCAGGCCTCATGAATGCGCGCGGCGGCGTTCATCGCATCGCCAATCAGGGCGATCTCCTTTTTCAGCGTGCCTAGTTCCCCGACGGCGACGGGGCCGCAGTGAAGCGCGGCGCGGAAGTCGGCGCGCTGCCCGAACGCGCGCTCGTACGCCGGCCCCTGCTCGCGAAGCCGGTCGAGAGCCGCGAAGCAGGCGCGGACGCATGCCGGCTCGTTGGCGCCGGGCGCGAGCTTCCACGTCGCAATCACTTCGTCGCCGACGTATTTGTGGATTTCGCCGCTCTCCTCCGCGATCGCGAGCGAGACGTCCGCGACGAAGCGGTTGAGGAAGTTCAGGTAGGCGAGATCGCCCAGCCGCTCCGCGATCGCGGTCGAGGAGCGCATGTCGATGAACAGGAGCGCCCGCTCCTCGATGCGCGGCTGATGATAGCGGCCGGCGGCGAAAGCAAACAGCACGCCCGGGCCAAGCAGTTCGTTGACCGCAACGAGGAGATTTGCGCCTACGGAAAGCGCGAGCGAGAAGAGCAAATCGGCGCCGCCGATCAAGGCGAACACGCCGAACCTCAGCTCAGTCACCAACGAGGTCGCCAGCACGATGACGGCGACGTAGGCCACCGAGCGCAGGACGAAATAAGCCAGGAACGGCAGCCGGCTGACCAGGGACGCGGTCCCGCGCCTCAGCACGAATTGTTCGAGCAGGAACAGGCCGGCGGCGATCATCGCGCCCGCCAACGCCCCGCCCTGCGGCGCGTTGTTGTTGAGCCAGTTGTAAGACGCGCCGCACAGGGCGGCCGCAACCACAAGCCAGGCGAGGCGTCGGAAGGGAGGCGGATTCGGCATCGCGGGACAATAGAACGGAATGGGGCGCGGCGCCTGCCGACCCGGCGACGAGCCCGCCGCGGCGGTCAGGGGCGTGGCGCGCGCAACCTCGCCGCCAGGAGGCGCACGCTGCTGGGAGCCGCCTGGCATGCGACTTGCTCACCTGCGGTTCGGCCGCCCTCCTTTCGCCTCGCGGCAACGCCGGCTCGCCCCGCCCAGAACGACCTCCCACTTCTGGAGCGGGGCGCCTTTTTCGTAATACGGTAAATATGTTGTTAAAGGAGTGAGTCGCCACGCGACTTCAGCACAGGTTCCTGTGAGCCGGCTGTTTGCGCCGGCGTCGCCGGGTTAGCCGTGGACGAGACGCTCGACGAACGGCTCGACGCCGGCCTGGACGCGACGAACCTTTAGCCGCTCGGCGGCGACGATCGCCAGCACGTCCTGGTAGGCGCGCTGCAGGTCGTCGTTGACGATCACGTAGTGGTAATTCCGCCAGCGCTCGATCTCGTGCCGCGCCGCCTCGAGCCGCTGCTCGATGGTGGCCGCGGAATCCTCGGCCCTGCGCTCGAGCCGGGCGCGCAGCTCCGTCATCGACGGCGGCAGGACGAAAATGGAAACGACGTCGTCGCCGAGCCGGTCGCGCACCTGCTTGGCGCCCTGCCAGTCGATGTCGAACAGCATGTCGCGGCCTTCCGCCAGCACCTTCTCGACCGGCGCCCAGGGCGTGCCGTAGCCGTTGCCGTGCACCTCGGCCCATTCAAGCAGGTCGCCGTCGGCCTTCATCCGTTCGAACTCGCGCCGGTCGACGAAGCGGTAATGGATGCCGTCGACCTCGGACGAGCGACGCGGCCGGGTCGTCACCGAGACCGAGAGCGTCAGGTCGAGCGCCTTGTCCTGCATCAGCATGCGGGTCAGCGTCGTCTTGCCCGCGCCCGAGGGCGAGGACAGGATCAGGATCATGCCGCGCCGGGCGGACTTCATCGTCTCTGTGCTCATTCGATGTTCTGCGCCTGCTCGCGGAATTGCTCGATTTGCGCCCTCAGTTCAAGCCCCTGGGCGGTGAGGCTCGCGTCGTTGGCCTTGGCGCACAGCGTGCTCGCCTCTCGCGAAAACTCCTGGGCGAGGAAGTCGAGGCGGCGGCCGATCGCTCCGGCCCCGTCGAGAAGCGCCCGCGCCGCGGCGACATGGGTCTTCAGCCGGTCGAGCTCCTCGCGGATGTCGGCCTTGGAGGCCAGAAGGATCGCCTCCTGATGCAGCCGGTTCTCGTCGAAGCCGCGGCCCGATTCCATAAGCGCCGCTACGCTCTCGGCGAGCCGCGCGCGGACCGCCTCGGCTTTTCGCGCCGGATTGGCGTCGGCGGCAAGCGTCAGCGCCTCGATCGCGTCGAGCCGCTCGCGCATCACCGCCGCCAGCGCCTCGCCCTCGGTCCGGCGGGCGGCGGTGAGCGCGACGAGCGCCTCGTCGAGGCTTTCGAGCGCGCCGGCGCAGGCCGCGGCGATGGCCGCCTCGTCGTCCTCGGCCTCGGCGATCTCGACCACGCCACGCACGGCGAGGAGGCCATCCAGGGTCGGCGGCGCGAGCCCGGCCTTCTCGGCGGCGGCGCGGGCGGCGGCCGCGAGCGCGATCGAGCGCCGCCTCGTCGATGCGCGGCGCAAGCGAGCCGCCCTCGCGCTGGGCCGTCAGGGTCGCGAAAGCACGTGCCGCGTGCAAGCGCCTTGCCGAGCCGCGCGCGCGCCTCGGCTTCGACCCGGTCGAACGGCGGCGGCATCCTGAGCCTGAGGTCGAGGCCCTTGGCGTTGACGCTCTTCAGCTCGAACGCCCAGCGCCAAGCGCCGCTCGCGCCTGCGGCGCGGGCGAAGCCGGTCATGCTGTTTGCCGCCATTGTTAACGATCCCTTCGCCACGCCGATCGTCGCCGCCGCTCGCTTGAGCACGAAATCGGCCTCGATGTCACGCGCCCGCGGCCGGTTCATCCTGCGTTCAGGCGCAACCCGACAATCTCTCCGCGAGGCCGCTGGGGCCTTCCAGGAAAGGATTTTTCATCCATGATCAAGAGTCTTGTCGCCGCCGCCGCGTTGACCATCGGCCTGGCCAGCTACGCCGTCGCGCAGGAAGCCACGCCGGCCGCACCCGCGCCCGCAGCGCCGATGGAGCACCACCACCATCATCATCACCACCACCATCACTATCATCACCATCACCACCACCACCACATGCATCATGACATGGCGCCGGCCCTGCCCCCGCAGACGCGCCGCAAGTAATAAGCCAGCGGTTCTCCGTCGGTGAAATTTTAGCCTGGACCGGAGGCCTTCCGGCGTCAGTCCGGAAGGGCCTCTGTTTTGGCCGGAGAGACGCCGCGCGTCGAGCCGCCCGGTCTTCTTCGGCCGGACTCGCTTGCGGGTCTGCACCTCGACCCTCGGGCCTTCGGCGAGCCGGACGACCGCGCCCCAAAGCGTCCGCACGTCCTGCTGGGTCAGCTCCATGCGGTGAAAGATGTTGCGCAGGTTGCGCCGCATGCCGGGCTTCTTGGTCGCCGGCCGGAAGAAGCCGCCCTCGTCGAGCCTCGCCTCGAGATACTCGAAGAAGGCGAGCAGCATCTCGCGCTGGGCCGGCGGCGAGATCGCGCGCGGAATGGTCGACGGCGGCGGCTGGTCGCCATGGGCCGCCTTGAACCACTCGTAGCCGCACAACAGCACCGCCTGCGCCAGATTGAGCGAGGCGTAGGCGGGATTGGAGGGAAAGGTGACGATCGCGTCGGCGATCGCGACCTCGTCGTTGTCGAGCCCGGTGCGCTCCGGGCCGAACAGAATCGCGTGCCTCTCGCCCGCCGCCGCGACGGTCGCCGCCATCGCGACGCTCGGGGTCAGGACCGGCTTCGCCTGTCCGCGCTCGCGCGCGGTCGCGGCGTAGACCCGATGGCAGTCGGCGACCGCCGCCTCGACGCTGTCGAATACCCGCGCGGCGTCGAGCAGCGCGGTCGCCCCGGCCGCGGCGGAATAGGCGACGTCGCGATATTCGTCGCTGCGCGGCCAGCCTTCGCGCGGGTTGACGAGGCGCAGGTCGTCGAGGCCGAAATTGGCCATCGCCCGCGCGCACATGCCGATATTCACCGCGAGCTGCGGCCTGACCAGGATGACCGCCGGCCCGCCGCCGACCGGCGGCTTCGTCCTGTCCGTGCCTGCGCCAACCATGCCGCCCTCTAGTGCGCGGCCGCCGCCAAGGCAAGATCGCGGTCGCGCGGAACCGTCGATCCAAGGCCCGAAGCTTCAAAGCGCGAGGTCGCGCGGGATCGGCTCAGCGAAGCGCCCGACAAGCTTCCGCGACCGGGCTGAACCCGCATCGGCCCATCGACCGGACTGGAGCAGACACCCGCGGAGCGCGGCGTCAGAGGCCCAGCTGACGCGGAACCCAGCCGGCGAAGGCCTGCGCGAGCGCGTCGATCCGCGAGCGGTTCCATTGCACCCAGAGCGCCTGGTGGACGCCGCTGGGATAATAGGTGGCGATCGCCTGGAGCGGCATCTCCGACACGACGCCGCCGCGCGGCCCGCGAACGATCAAGTCCCCCGCGATCGTGTCCTGGCCAGAGCCGGCTGCGCCGACGCCGCCGCTGCTCGGCCCGAGGTAGAGCCAGCCGATTCGCGCGACGAGCGTCGCTCCGTTCGGATCGCCCGGCGCGAGATAGGGCCCGAGCGCCCGGGCGAGCGCGCCTGGCAGGGATTCGGCCACCCACGCGGCGGTCGGGTCGCCGGCGCTCGCGCGCAACGGAGCAACGTCCACCTGCACGGCGCGGAATCGCAGCCGGACCCTGCGCAAGCCGCGGCCGCCGGGGCCACGGCGAACGCGCCGAGCGCGATCAGCGCGGCGCGGCGGGTCAGGACGCGGGTCGGCATGTCGAAAACCCTCTTTAGCTCGCCGCCTGTAAGGGCGCAGGCACGACCGCTATATAAACGCGACCTTCAGGATTTCATAGCTCTTGCCGCCGCCGGGCGTGGTCACCTCGACGCTGTCGCCGGCCTTCTTGCCGATCAGCGCGCGCCCGGTCGGCGAGCTGATCGAGACCTTGCCCGATTTCACGTCCGCCTCGGTCTGGCCGACGATCTGGAACACCTTCTTCTCCTCGGTGTCCTCGTCGATCAGGGTCACGGTCGCGCCGAACTTGACGGTGCCGCCGTTCAGCTTCGAGATGTCGATCACTTCGGCGCGCTGCAGCAGGTCCTCGAGCTCGACGATGCGGCCCTCGTTGTGCGACTGCGCCTCCTTGGCCGAATGGTATTCGGCGTTCTCGGACAGATCGCCATGCGAGCGCGCCTCGGCGATCGCGGCGATGATGCGCGGGCGCTCGACCTGCTGGCGGCGAAGAAATTCGGCTTCCAGCGCCGCATGGCCCGCGGCGGTGATCGGCAGTTTTTCCATTCGTTTCCCGTCGAAAAAGAGTATCGGCCGCGGCGGCGCTTTTCGCGCCGTCACGCCAAATAGTCCTGCAAAGCCCTGACTTCGAGTTCGCCGGCCGCGACGGCGCGGATTCCCTCGGCCGCCGCGATAGCGCCAGAAAGTGTGGTGTAATAGGGCGTCTTTTGCAAGAGGGCGGCGCGGCGCAGGGGCTTCGAATCGGCGAGCGAGGTCGCCCCCTCGGTGGTGTTGAACATCAGTTGCACGCCGCCGTTGCGCACGATGTCGGCCGCGTTCGGCCGGCCTTCCGAAACCTTGTTGACCTTCTCCGCCTTCAGTCCGTGGGCGGCGAGAAAGCGCTGCGTGCCGCCGGTCGCGAGGATCCTGAAGCCGAGCGCCTGAAGCGTCCTCAGCGGCTCGACGATCCCCTCCTTGTCGGCGTCGCGCACCGAAACGAACACCGCGCCCGACTTCGGCGGGCGGGAGCCCGCGCCGATCTGGCTCTTGGCGAAGGCGATCGCGAACGACCGGTCGATGCCCATCACCTCGCCGGTCGAGCGCATCTCCGGCCCGAGCACGGTGTCGACGCCGGGGAAGCGGGCGAACGGGAACACCGCCTCCTTGACCCCGACATGGCCGAGCTTGCCGAGGTCGAGGTCGAAGCTCGCGAGCGACTCGCCCGCCATGATGCGGCTCGCGATCTTGGCGATCGGCTTGCCGATCACCTTGGCGACGAAGGGCACGGTGCGCGAGGCGCGCGGATTGACCTCGAGCACGTAGATCACGCCGTCCTTCAGCGCATATTGCACGTTCATCAGGCCGCCGACCTCGAGGGCGAGGGCGAGCTTCTTCGTCTCCGCCTCGAGCAGGGCGACCGTCTCGGGCGTCAGCGAGCGCGGCGGCAGCGAGCAGGCGCTGTCGCCCGAATGAATGCCCGCCTCCTCGATGTGCTCCATGACTCCCGGCGACGACCACGGTCTTGCCGTCGCAGAGCGCATCGACGTCGATCTCGATCGCGTCGGAGAGATAGCGGTCGAACAGCAGCGGGTTCTTGCCGAGCACCGTGTTGATCTGACCCGTCTTGTCGTTGGGATAGCGCGCCTTGACGTCGGCCGGCACCAGGCTCGGCAGCACGCCGAGCAAGATAGTCGTCGAGCGCGGTCTGGTCGTGGATGATCGCCATCGCGCGGCCGCCGAGCACGTAGGACGGGCGCACGACCAGCGGCAGGCCGAGGTCGGCCGAGACGAGACGCGCCTGCTCGACCGAATAGGCGATGCCGTTCTTCGGCTGCTTTAAGGCCGAGCTTGTCGAGCAGCCGCTTGAAGCGGTCGCGGTCCTCGGCGAGGTCGATCGAATCGACCGAGGTGCCGAGGATCGGCGCGCCCGACTGCTCGATGGCGTGGGCGAGCTTCAGCGGCGTCTGGCCGCCGAACTGGACGATCACGCCCTTCAGCGTCCCGTTCTCCCGCTCCTTGTCGAGGATGGCGAGCACGTCCTCCTTGCGTCAGCGGCTCGAAATAGAGCCGGTCCGACGTGTCGTAGTCGGTCGACACGGTCTCAGGGTTGCAGTTGATCATGATGGTTTCGTAGCCGGCCTCGCTCAGCGCGAAACAGGCGTGGCAGCAGCAATAGTCGAACTCGATGCCCTGCCCGATGCGGTTCGGGCCGCCGCCGAGAATGACGATCTTCTCGCGCGCCGAAGGCGCCGCCTCGCAGCTCGGCCTGCCGGCGAACGGCGTCTCGTAGGTCGAATACATGTAGGCGGTCGGCGCGGCGAACTCGGCCGCGCAGGTGTCGATGCGCTTGAAGACCGGCAGCAACGCCGAGCCGCTTGCGCAAAGCCGCGACCTCCTCCTCTTCCTTTCCGGCGAGCCCCGCGAGGCGCCCGTCGGAGAACCCAGCCGCCTTCAGCGCGCGCAGGTTGCCGGCGTCGGTGCGGCAGGCCGAAGGCGCGCACCTTGGCTTCGAGCGCGACGATCTCGGCGATCCGCTCGAGGAACCAGGGGTCGATCTTCGACACCTCGTGAATCTCCTCGACGCTCATGCCCATCCGCATCGCCTGGGCGACCTTGAGCAGGCGGTCGGGGGTCGGCGTCGCGACGGCGGCGCGCAGCACGTTCTTGTCGTCGCCCTTGCCGAGGCCCTCGATCTCGATCTCGTCGAGTCCGTCGAGGCCGGTCTCCAGCGAGCGGAGCGCCTTCTGCAGCAATTCGGCGAAGGTGCGGCCGATCGCCATCGCTTCGCCGACCGACTTCATCGCCGTCGTCAGCGTTGGGCTCGGCGCCCGGGGAACTTCTCGAAGGCGAAGCGCGGGATCTTGGTGACGACGTAGTCGATCGTCGGCTCGAACGAGGCGGGCGTCGCGCCCGCCGGTGATGTCGTTGGCGATCTCGTCGAGCAGGTAGCCGACCGCGAGCTTGGCCGCGACCTTGGCGATCGGGAAGCCGGTCGCCTTGGAGGCGAGCGCCGAGGAGCGCGAGACGCGGGGGTTCATCTCGATCACGATCATCCGCCCGTCGGCCGGATTGACGGCGAACTGCACGTTCGAGCCGCCGGTCTCGACCCCGATCTCGCGCAGGACCGCGATCGAGGCGTCGCGCATGATCTGGAATTCCTTGTCGGTCAGCGTCAGCGCCGGGGCGACGGTGATCGAATCGCCGGTGTGGACGCCCATCGGATCGACGTTCTCGATCGAGCAGACGATGATGCAATTGTCCGCCTTGTCGCGGACGACCTCCATCTCGAATTCCTTCCAGCCGAGCACGCTCTCCTCGATCAGCACCTCGCTGGTCGGGGAGGCGTCGATGCCGCGCTCGACGATGTCGATGAATTCGCTCTTGTTGTAGGCGATGCCGCCGCCGGTGCCGCCGAGCGTGAAGCTCGGGCGGATGATCGCCGGCAGGCCGATGTCGTCGAGCGCCGCGAGCGCCTGCGACAAGGTCTTGATGTGGTGCGAGCGCGGCGTGGCGAGGCCGATCTTGGTCATCGCCTCGCGGAACAGCTCGCGGTCCTCGGCCTTGTCGATCGCCTCGGCGGTGGCGCCGATCATCTCGACGTCGTAGCGCTCGAGCACGCCCATCTTCTTGAGGCTGAGCGCGCAGTTCAGCGCCGTCTGCCCGCCCATGGTCGGCAGCAGGGCGAAGCCGCCGGGGATCGCGTAGCGTTCCTTGGCGATGATCTTGGCGACGATCTCGGGCGTGATCGGCTCGACGTAGGTCCGGTCGGCCATGTCCGGGTCGGTCATGATGGTGGCCGGGTTCGAGTTGATCAGGACGATGCGGTAGCCCTCCGCGCGCAGCGCCTTGCAGGCCTGGGTGCCGGAATAGTCGAACTCGCAGGCCTGGCCGATGATGATCGGGCCCGCGCCGATGATCAGGATCGTCGAGATGTCGGTGCGCTTGGGCATTCGGTCCTCTTGGCGCGCGCCGATTCCAGGACGCCGCGCAATCGTCTTGCGTCGGGCGCACAAAAAAAGGCCGCGCCGCGGGCTGCCTTGCCGCGATGCGTCCCTCATGCGATGCGCCGGGAGGTCCGGGCGGGGCCCGGCCCTCGATGAGCGCGCCCGTCGAATAGACGAAAAAAACGCTCCGATGGGAAGGGCGACGGCGACCGCCCGGAAGCCTCAAGGGCCCTAAACCTACAAAAACATCCCGCTGTCCGACTGGAAACCGCTCGGCGGCGCGTCTTTCGCGCCGCGCGTGCGCCGAACGCTCAGAACTTGTAGCCGATCCGCACGCCGACCTGGGTGAGGCCGGGATTGATGTTGCTGCAGAAGGTCGCGTGGGAGACGTGCTCGATCGAGCGCGATCAGGTCCCAGTTTCGGTTGAACTGGTAGCCGAAGCCGCCCGACTCGCGAAAGGTCAGCGCGCAGCCCATGTCGACCCGCCCGGGCTCGTGCCAATCCGGAGCGTTGTTGACCGCGCCGCCCAACTCGCCCTCGAAGAAGAACTTGCCGGTAGATCGGGATGCGCCAGGTGAAGCCGGTGAAGGCGTAGCTCGTCTTGCCGCCGGTGTTGATCATGCCGCCGACGTTGATCCGCGGGTCGAAGAACCAGGACACCCAACGGATTCCCGGCGATCCCGGGGTTGTTGTAGCCGGGAAAGGAGAGCGGCGAGGACAGGACCTCGATGGACGCGTCGACCGGCGCGTCCTCGTCATGGATCCAATTGTGGGCGAAAACGCCGACGCGGACCTCGTCGAGCGGCTGCCAGGCCAAAGGTTGCTGAACTGCAAAGTCGGGGGTAGCCTCGCTGAGGTCGGCCGCGCGAGGCCGCGCCGCTGAGGAGCGCCGCGACATCCAGACCGAACGCTCACGCCAAGTCTGGAGCTCAAAGTGCACCGCCTCGCCGCAATTCTGGCCCACGGTCGCGGCTTCGACTCCGCCCCTTTTGCAGTCTTAACGGAGCGAACCGCGGCAACGCAAGGTCAGGCGGAGGCTCTTCGCGTTGCGCGGCACAAACCGACAGCGCCGTTGTGACATCGGCGCCACACTTGGCGCGCGGCCGCTTGCGACCAGCGCGACGCCGCGTCGCGTTGACTTCCCGCCGCGGCACGCCGCGAATGTCGTTGTTGACGGGCTTTCGCGCGCGCTTGGGCGAAGCGGGAAGCAGGCGGCGATGACATGGAAACCGAGACCAAGCCGGCGGCGAAGCCGAAGACGCGGCCCGCGCCGCGCCGGCGCGACGCCGCGCCTCGCCTCGCAGCCCGCGCCAGCATCGTCGTCACCGCGCCCCTGCCCCGCCGGCGGGTCCGGCCGGCCGAGGAGTCGGAGCCGGAGCGCCCCCACCGGGTCGAGGTCCAGTCGCTGCGCCACGATCCCGACGCCATCCGGCGCGGGTTCGAGACTGGCGACTATCCCTACAAGTCGAAGGTCACCGAATCCCATTACCTGGAGCGGATGCTGCCCGCTCCAGGCCGAACTTCTGAAGGCGCAGAACTGGGTCAAGGAAGCCGGCGAGAAGATCGTCGTGCTGTTCGAGGGCCGCGACGCCGCCGGCAAGGGCGGCACGATCAAGCGCTTCATGGAGCACCTGAACCCGCGCGGGGCGCGCATCGTGGCGCTGGAGAAGCCGAACGAGCGCGAGCGCACGCAATGGTATTTCCAGCGCTACATCCAGCACCTGCCGGCGGCCGGGCGAAATGGTGTTCTTCGACCGCTCCTGGTACAACCGCGCCGGGGTCGAGCGGGTCATGGGCTTCTGCAAGCCCAACGAATATCTCGAGTTCATGCGCCAGTGTCCCGAGCTCGAGCGGATGCTGGTGCGCTCGGGCATCCGGCTGTTCAAGTACTGGTTCTCGGTGACGCGCGAGGAGCAGCGCCGCCGCTTCGCCGCGCGCGAGACCGATCCGCTGAAGCAGTGGAAGCTGTCGCCGATCGACAAGGCCTCGCTCGACAAATGGGACGACTACACCGAGGCCAAGGAGGCGATGTTCTTCAACACCGACACCGCCGACGCCCCCTGGACCATCGTCAAGTCGGACGACAAGAAGCGCGCCCGCATCAACGCCATGCACCACTTCCTGTTCTCGCTCCCCTACCCCAACAAGGACCGCCACGTCGTCGTCGGCCCCGACCCGCTGATCGTCGGCTCCTCGTCGCTGGTCATCGGCGCGGCGGAGAACATC
The DNA here is from genome assembly GCA_963724785.1 of uncultured Alphaproteobacteria bacterium. Taxonomy (GTDB): domain Bacteria; phylum Pseudomonadota; class Alphaproteobacteria; order Rhizobiales; family Beijerinckiaceae; genus Roseiarcus. The sequence continues at coordinate 432,161 of CAVRWC010000025.1, forward strand.
CTCGAGACCTCGATGCATCCGGCGAAGCGGCGGAAGTAGGCGAGGTCCGCTTACTCCGCGGCTTCCCGGTCCTCGTAGCGCGACCTTCGTCTCCTCGTAGGTCGTCACTTCGAAGCCCGCGAGCGGCGCGGCCCCGAAAGACGACGAAAGCGCGGCGTCGGCGGCGTCGCGCCCGTAAGCCATGACGACCCGGCCGATGCGCGGAACGTTGTGGCGGGCGTCGAAGGAATACCACTGGCCATTCAGAAAGGCCTCGAACCAGCCGGAGAAATCCATCGGATCCGGGTTCGCGGGCACGCCGATATCGCCGAGATAGCCTGCGCAATAGCGCGCCGGGACATTCATGCAGCGGCAAAGCGCGACCGCGAGGTGGGCGAAATCGCGGCAAACGCCGACGCCCTCGCGAAGCCCGTCGGAGGCGGCGCGGCGCGAATTCGGCGCGCTGGTAGTCGAAGCGGATGTGGCCGTGGACGAAATCGCAGATGGCCTGGACGAGCCCCGCGCCCGAGCCGGTCTCGCTGCCGAATTGCGCTCCAGGCGAAGTCGCTCGACGACGTCGCTGTCGCAGTAGCGGCTCGGCAGGAGAAAGCGCAGGACGTCGACCGGCAGTTTGGTCACCGGCGTGAGCGGCGCGTCCTCCGGCGTCGCTTCCGGCTGACCGGAATCGCGGATCAGAAAATCGCTGCTGAAGGTGACGAGTCCCGGCCGGGCTTCGACCCGCGTCACCCGGTTATCGAACGAATCGATATAGGTCTCCATCGGGATGGCTGGGCTCGTCGAGACGATGTCGGGCGAAAGAAGATCATCGTGGCGCGACGGATGCACATTGAGCTGCAGCAGCATCGGCGTCGGCGCCGCGCATTCGAACGCGATCCTGTAGCCTGCTCTGATGATCATCCGTTGTCTCCAAGCCACGCAATGAGGCGCGATGAGACGACAAACGCTTGACGCTCACTTTTGTTGCGTCACCTCGACAGTAACGTCCATGCCGAGTTCGTCCTCGAGATCCCCGTAGTAAGTTCCGGTCAGGGGCGCGGCCTGGGCGGGCGCGCGCGCGACGGCCACCCGGATGAGGTCCTTTCCGCCGATCAGGCCGTTGGTCGGATCGAACTCGATCCAGCCGGCGCCCGGGCAGATAGACCTGGACCCAGGCGTGCGTCGCCCCGCCGCCGAGGCGCCCGGGCCCGTCGTCGTCGCGGGGAACGTAGATGTAGCCGGACACGAACCGGGCGGCGACGCCGAGGGCGCGCGCCGGCCTCCATCATCAGCACCGCGAAGTCGCGGCAGCTGCCCTTCCGCCGGTCGAGGGTCACCCACGGCGGCTGCACGCCCGCCTCCTCGCGGCGCTCGTAGGCGAAGCCCTCCTTGATCGCGTAGGTCATCGTCATCAAGAGATGGCCGGTCTGGGTCGAGCCGCCCGAATTGACGAACTGGTTGGCCCATCGCTCGAGGTCGCCCGCCGGATCGGAGTAGAGGCGCTCGATCGACCGGGAGATGTCGGGCAATTCCTCCGGCAGATAGGCGAAGGGATAGCGCCGCGCGCGCGGGTCGATCTCGCCGCCGGGCGAATCGTCCGCCGTCCGGTCGACGGTGAAGCGCGCCTCAATGCTCAAGCGACGTCGTCGATCCGGCGAAAGAGGCGAGCGCCACGCAATTGTCGAACACGTCGTAGAGCCAGCGGATGCGGATCGGCTTGGGCTCGATCGTCAATTCGGACTGGACGCAGGCGCTGGTCGTGGCCATCGCGCGGGCGCAGCATCATGCGGTGCTCGCCGAGCTCCACCGGCTGCGCATAGCGATAAGTCGTCAGGTGGCGGACGCTCAAGGTCGTCTTTTCGCGCTGCACGTCGCGTGTCGCCTCCATTTTCCCTCGCGCCGCATGGTTAGCCTGTCGCGCGGCGCCTTCACAAGGGTCGGCTGCAAGGGCGATGCCGCCTCGACGCCGCGGGGCGCCGTCTTGGCGCGGATTTTCTTTTCGACGACGCAAGGCGACGCGGCGACGTCGCTGGAGCGGGCGGTCGAGGGAACGGCGCCCGCCTGGCCGTTCAGCAGCTTGTGAAGCCGCCATCGATCGGAAGCGAGACGCCGGTGATCATTGAGGCGCCGTCGCCGAGCAGGAACACGATCGGAGCCGCGATCTCGTCTTCCGTGGCCCAGCGGCCGAGCGGCATCTGCTTGAGGAACGGCTCCCCGATATCCGGGCGGCCCCAGTAGAAGGCCGACATGACCGTCATGACGACGGTCGGATTCACGCTGTTGACCCGAATGTTGTATTTTCCGAGTTCGAGCGCCGAGACGCGGGTGATGTTGTCGAGCGCGGCCTTGGACGATCCGTAAGAGATGTGGCCGGCGAGAGCGACCAGCGCCGCCTGACTCGAGACGTTGACGATCGAGCCGCCCTTGCCGAGGCGAATCATCGATTGCGAGGCATGTTTGATGACCAGCAACGCGCCTCGCGCATTGACGCTGATCACCTGGTCGAACACTGCGATATCCGTGTCCATCGGGGTCGCGATCTCGCCGCCGAAACCGCCGCAATTGACCACGCCCCAGAGGTCGAGGCCCTCCAGGGCGCCCCGGACGCTCTCCTCCGACGTCAGGTCGAACGCCAGCGTCCGGCAGCCGGTCGTCGCGGCGAGAGCATCGAGCGCCGCCTTCGAGCGGCCGCTGGCGATGACGTCCGCGCCCGCGGCGACAAGCTGACGAACCGTCGCCCCGCCAATGCCGCCGCTGGCGCCGGTCACGAGCACCGGCCGTCCTTCGAGACCCCACATATCCTGTCCTCCGGCCGCCGCCGCGAGTGGTGTGTCGGCGCGCCTTCCTTCCGATCCTAGCAGGGACTCGATCGCCGCAAAGGCCGGCGCGTCGCGGCGAATCGTCCAGCGCGCTAGACCCCGACCATCAGCTTGACGATCTCGTCGTGCGTCGTTTCCGACGGCTTGCGCTGCGCCGGCGTTCTCGCCGCGGCGGAAGACGACGATCTCGTCGGCGACCTCGAATATGTCGCGCAGGTTGTGCGAGATGAAGATGATCCCCTTGCCCTGCGCCGCGCAGCGACTTGATCAGCGCCAGCACGCGGCGCTGCTCGGGCACGCCGAGCGCCGCCGTCGGCTCGTCCATGATGACCAGCCGGGCGTTCCAGTAGATCGCGCGGCCGATGGCGATCGCCTGCCGCTGGCCGCCGGAAAAGGCCGCGACCGGCGCGTCGAGCCGCGTCACGTGGAAGTCGAGCCGTCGCCATCGTCCTTTCGCGGCCTCGGCCATCTTGGCCGCGATCGAGGATCGGCAGGAAGCCGAACAGCATCCGCTTCGGCTCGCGGCCGAGAAAGATGTTCTCGCCGATCGACAGATTGTCGGCGAGCGCGAGGTCCTGATAGATCGTCTCGATGCCGTTCTCGCGCGCCTCCTGGGGCGTGGCGAAGTTGATCGGCTCGCCGCCGAGCAGGATCTCGCCCGCGTCGTGCCGGAACACGCCGGAAATCGCCTTGATGAGCGTCGACTTGCCGGCGCCGTTGTCGCCGGCGAGCGCGACGACCTCGCCCGGATGGACGTCGAACGACACCCCGTTCAGCGCCTGCACGGCCGCCGAAGGCTTTCGAGACATTGCGCACGGTCAGGATCGGCTCGGCGTCACTCAACCTGTCGCCCTCCCATCAGGCGGCGCTGGGTCTGATCGACGAACACCGAAATGATGATGACGACGCCGACCGCGATGAACTGCCAGAACGGCTCGACATTGATGAAGACCAGACCGTACTGGATGACCGCGATGACGAGCGCGCCGGCGATCGTGCCCCAGATCGTGCCCGATCCGCCGAACAGGCTCGCGCCGCCGATGACGACCGCCGCGATCGAGTCGAGCAGCAGCGGCTCGCCGGCCTGCGGCGCGCCGGCGGTGAAGCGTCCGGTGTACATCGCGCCCGCGACGCCGGCCATCACCGCCGAGAGCAGATAGATCTTGAGCGTCAGGCCCTTGATGTCGATGCCCGCGCGGTTCGCCGCCGGCTTGCTCGCGCCGAGCGCGTAAGTGTGCTGTCCGAAGCGCGTCTGCGACAGCATGTAGTGCAGGACCAGGCAGGCGACGCCGGTGATGATCACCAGCACCGGCACGCCGAAAACCCGGCCGTTGCCGATCGCGCTGTACCAGTCGTTGTCGATGGCGACCGTCATGCCGCCGGCGAACAGATAGGCCGCGCCGCGCGCGACGCCGTACATGCCGAGCGTGCCGATGAACGGCGGGATCTGCAGGCGGGAGACCAGCAGACCGTTGACGAGGCCGGGAATGAGCGCGACCGCCGCGCCGGAAAGGATCGCCGCCAGCATCGCCACGAACGGCGGCAGGCCCGAGCTGCGCCGTGAAGTAGTTGGAGGCGTGGGCCGCGATCACCGACGACAGGCCCATCACGAAGCCGAGCGACAGGTCGATGCCGGCGGAGATGATGACGAAGGTCTGGCCGAGCGCCAGCAGGAGCGGCGCGGTGGCGAACACCAGGATCGACTGGATATTGTAGACGTTGAAGAGGAACGAGATGCCTTCCGCCGTGCGCGCCCAGACCTCGAAGAAGACGACGAGCACGATCAGGAACACCCATGCCCTGAGCTGCGCGATCCAGAGAATGACAGGGTGGGAAAGTCTTGCCGGAGGCGACGTCGCTGCGATCGTCATGCGGTTCCTCGACGAACTGGAAAGCGCAAAGCCGCCGGCCCGCAAGGGGCCGGCGGCCGGCTCGCAGCGAAACCGCGCGATCACGAGCTCTTGTAGAGGAACTTGCGAGACGTTCGGGATCGTCGATATTGTCTTTGGTCATGACGGTGAAGCCGGTGCCGATCGCGGTCGGGACGGGATTGCCGGTCAGATGAGCGAAGGCGGCTATGAAGCCGAAATAGCCGATCTCGGCCGGGTGCTGGGCGATGGTCAGTTCGAAGGTGCCGTCCTTCAACAGGGCGACGACCAATTCGGGCGCGTCGAAGCCGGCGATCTTGACCATGCCGGCCTTGCCCGCCTGCTTGACGCCGTTGGCGGTGCCTGTCGGCCGAGAACAGGTTGGCGCCGAACACGCCCGCGAGATCGGGCACGCGGCCCATCACCGCCTGCACCTGCGCCGCCGCCTTGTTGGCGTCGTCGTCGTTGAACTGGGTCTCGAGCACCGAGATGTTCGGGTAGTTCTTCATCTCCAGCTTGAAGCCCTCCTCGCGCTGGTCGGTGGTCGAGACGCCGGGCTTCACGTTGGAGACGTAGACCTTGCCCTTCTCGCCGATCGCCTTGGCGAGCGCGCGCGCCGCCATGCGGCCGCCGAGCACGTTGTCCGACGCGACATAGCTGATCGGGAAATCGGCGTCGCCCGATCCGGTCTGGAAGACGCCGTTGCCGATGAAGGTGTCGACGCAGACGACCGTGATGCCGGCGTCGAACGCCTTGCGCAGCGGCTTGATGAGCTGGGTCTTGTCGGTCGGCGCAATCAGGATCGCGCCCGGCTTCTTGGCGATGATGGCGTCGAGGATCGGAACCTGCAGCGAGACGTTCCATTCCGCCGCGCCCTGGTAGATGAGCTCCGCGCCGACCGCCTTCGCCGCGGCTTCCGCGCCTTTGTGCATGGTGATGTAGAAACCGTCGGAGGTCAGGCCCGGGATCAGCGCGATCGTGATCTTGTCCGCGGCGCTCGCGCGGCCGGGAATAAGCCCGGCGCCAGCCATCGCCGCCGTCGCGCCCATGAGCTTCAATGCCGTACGACGTTCCAAGATTTCCTCCCTCCAATTTTGATTGACGGCGCCCGAGGTGCTGGACCTCTTGAGGGTGAGCTTCGCAGCGCCGCCCCCGTTCGTCAACGGCGGTCTTTCGGCGCTGACGACCGCCTGGGAACTGATGCAATATAAGGTCGGCGCGATGGACGACATGGCGGCGTGAACCGAGCAGCGTCTGGAAAGGCCCGAAAGGAGCAGTGCGCGATGCCCGAGATCAATGACGCGATTGTGATCGGCGCCGGACCGGCCGGGCTTGCGGCGGCGGCGGCCTTGGGCGAACGCGGACTCGATGCGGTCATCCTCGAGAAGGCGGAAACCGTCGGCGCGGTCTGGCGGCGTCATTACGACCGGCTGCGCCTTCATACCGACCGCAGCCATTCGGCGCTGCCGGGGCTTCCGATGCCGAGGACTTACGGACGATACCCGTCCCGCCTCGACGTGATCGACTATCTCGAGCGCTATGCAAGCCGCTTCGCCCTGCAGCCCATCTTCGGAACGGATGTCCGGTCGATCCGTCGCGACGGAACGCTGTGGCGAGCGGACGCGGGCGACAGGATCTTCGCCGCGCCCGCCGTCGTGGTCGCGACCGGCTGGGCCGACTTCCCCTATTCTCCATCCTGGCCGGGGCTCGACACCTTTGGCGGCGAAGTCCTTCATTCCAGCGCCTACCGCAATCCCGACCGCTTTCACGGACAGCGGGTCCTGGTCGTCGGCTTCGGCAACTCGGGCGGCGAGATCGCGCTCGATGTCGCTCAGGCCGACATCGAGGTCGCGATGTCGGTGCGCGGTCCGGTCTCGATCCTGCCTCGTGAACTCCTGGGCGTCCCGATCCTCGCCTGGGCGATCGCCGAGCAAAAGCTGCCGACGCGCGTCGCCGACGCGCTGAACGCGCCCGCCATCCGGTTGGCGGTCGGTCCGATCGAGAAGCTCGGACTGAAGCGGGCGGCGAAAGGTCCGCGCCGGATGATCGAGGAGGACGGCCGCGTTCCGCTTCTCGATGTCGGCACGCTCGCCCTGATCCGCCGCGGCCGGATTGCGGTGCGCCCGGATATCGAAAGCCTTTCGCCAGAAACGGTGGCGTTCGCGGACGGACGCGTCGAGCCTTTCGACGCGATCGTTCTCGCAACCGGCTTTCGCCCCGATCTCAGCGCGCTGCTGCCAGACGTCGCGGGCGTTCTGAACGCGTCCGGGAGACCGCTTGTCAGCGGGCGGACGAACCGCCGCGCCGGGACTCTTCTTCTGCGGCGCGATCGCTTCGCCTTACGGTCAGTTGCGAGAGATCGGCATCGAAGCGCGCCGGATCGCCGTCGCCGTCGCCGAGGACCGCTCGTCCCCTCGTTGACGACATGGATTGCTTGAGGATCGCCGAATCGACACTATGCGGACTCACGGGCCTGACGCTGCTCCCGCAGCGATTCGAACCTGCCGCGGCCCCGCGCGAGGAAAACGACGATGAAATTCGCCTTGCTGCTCGCCGCCGCGGCAGCCGCGACCGTGCCGCCGTCGCCCCGCCCGCCGCCGCCTCCCGCCGTCGCGGTCACGCCCGACAATTTTCCACGCGCCGAATCCGACCTGAATTTCGCCGGACTGGTCAAGGAGGGGGGCCTGGGCAAGTTCGCCCACCGACGCGATCCGATCGTGCTCGACCACCAGGGCGTCACGCGGATGAATCGCGACACGCTTTATTCGGCCGCGGTGTTCGATCTCGACGCCGGACCCGTCACGATCACGCTGCCGGAGGCCGGCAAGCGCTTTGTCTCGATGCAGATCGTCGATGAGGACGACGACACGGTCGAGGTCGTCTACGGGCCCGGCTCCACGACGCTGAGCCGGGAGGCGATCGGCACGCGCTATGCGCTGGCGGCGGTGCGCATCTTCGTAGACGCCAACAGTCCGAAGGACGTCGACGCCGTTCGCGCGCTCCAGAATGCGATCCGGGTCGAGCAGCCGGGCGGCCCGGGCGCGTTTTCCGTCCCCAACTGGGACGCGGCGAGCCAGGTCGACGTGCGCACCGGCCTCACAGTGCTCGCCGAGGCGCTGCCGGACACCAGGGGCCTCTCCGGGCGGCGCGGCGCGGGCGATCCGGTCCGGCGGCTGATCGGCGCCGGCGCCGCCTGGGGCGGCCTGCCGGAGAAAGACGCCCTGTTCCTCAACATCACGCCGGACCGCAACGACGGCCGGACCGTCTATCGCCTGACCTTGAAGGACGTGCCGGTGGACGGCTTCTGGTCGGTGAGCGTGTACGACGCCGACGGCCGCTTCGCGACGAACCCGCAGAAGGCCTATACCGTCAATTCCATAACCGCCGACGCCACCCCCGACGGCGCGGTCGTCGTCCAGTTCGGCGGCTGCGACGGCCATGTCCCGAACTGCCTGCCAACTCCGCCCGACTGGAGCGCCATGCTCCGCCTCTACCGGCCGCGGCCGGAGGCTCTCAGCGGCGCGTGGAAGCCTCCCCAGGCGCAGCCCGTCCCGTAGAGGCGACTGCGCTCCTACAAATGGTCCAGCAGCGCGTCGCGCACGACCTCCGGCGCGTCATGGATGACCCAGTGCGTCGCCTGAGGCAGGCGCCGGATGCGCGCGTTGGCGCACAGCGCGACGCTGTCGTCGGCGAGTTGCGGGATGGCGAACTCGTCCCGGTCGCCCCACAGGACGAGGGTCGGCGGCGTCAGGCTGCGCGGTCCGGGGGTCGCGGGCTTGTCGATGAAGAGCGCGCGGTACCAGTTCAGCATGCCCGTCAGCGCGCCCGGCCGGCGCCAGGCCTCGCGATAGGCCTCGAGCGCTTCGGGCGGAAAGGCCTCCGGCCGCGTCGACGTCCTGAACGCCCGCGCGAGCGCAGCGAAGTTGCCGGCCTTGAGAGACATTTCGGAGAGCCAGGGCATGCGCAGGATTTGCACATAACGGCTCCTTTGCCGCTGCTCGCGATCGTCCCGCATCGCCTTGAGCCACACCGCAGGATGAGGCGCCTGGATCATGGTGGCGCTGGTGAGGCGCTTCGGATCGAGGCCCGCCATCGTCCAGGCGACCGCCGCGCCCCAATCGTGCCCGACCACATGGAACCGTTCACGGTCGAGGGCGCTGGCCAGAGCGAAAACGTCGGCGGCGGCGACCGAAAGCCGGTAGGCCCCGGCGCTTTCGGGCTTGCTCGACAGGTTGTAGCCGCGCTGGTCCGGCGCCACAACGCGAAAGCCGTGCTCGGCAAGCGGCTTGAAATAGTCGCGCCAGCCGAACCAGAATTCCGGGAAGCCGTGCAGGAGCACGACGAGCGGTCCGTCTTCAGGTCCGGTCGTCGCGCAGTGGAGGGTCACGTCGTTGACAGGAATGAAGCTGAAATCGATGCGGGAGTGCGTCGCCAAGCGCTCGATCCAGGCTCGGTCCGGCTTGCAGGCTCCTCCGCCGGCGCCGGACGTTCGCCCCCCGAACCCTTTCGATCACCTTTCGAGCATTTCCTCAACCCAGGCCGGAACCGTCTCGCTCGCCCGCCCGTAGCGGGCGTCGTCGAACAGAAAGGCGTTGTCCGCCGCCTCGAGGTTCATTTCGCAGGTCGGCACGCCATAGGCGCGCGCTTCGGCGACGAACCCGGCCGCCGGATAGACCGCGCCCGAGGTGCCGATCGCCACGAACAGGTCGGCGTTGCGGAGCGCGTGGTCGATGTCGGCGAGGTGAAGCGGCATTTCGCCGAACCAGACGACGTGCGGTCGCAGGGCGCCGGGCCGGCTGCATTCGGGGCAGGCGTCGTCGATCGTCAGATCGCGCCGCCACGCCTGCACCGTCTCGCAATACTGGCAGCGCGCCTTCAGAAGCTCGCCGTGCATGTGGACGACCCGCCTCGAGCCTGCCCGCTCGTGCAGGTCGTCGATATTCTGGGTCACCAGCGTCAGAAGACCGCCCCGCGCCGTGAGCCCCTGCTCGAGCCGCGCCAGCGCGAAATGCGCGGCGTTCGGCTCGGCCCCGACGAGGTTGCGCCGCCGCGCGTCGTAGAAGGAGAGCACCGTCTCAGGGTCGCGCGCGAAGGCCTGCGGCGTCGCGAGCTTGATCGGGTCGAACTTCGCCCAGATCCCCTCGCCCGTCTTGTCGCGAAAGGTTCCGAGCCCGCTCTCGGCCGAGACCCCGGCGCCGGTGAGGACGAAGACGTGTTGGGACATGGGGCCGTTCCTAACGTCGTCCGAATTCGACGACAACCGAAACGACCTATCGGCCGCCGGACCGCAACGCGTCGGATCGAGGCTCCGCCCGCAACCGCCGGGGGCGGCCGCGTTCCTTTGGCGCGGCTTTCCCGGTGATTCCCGATTATCGCACGATTGTCTCATTCGCGGGAGTGAATTTCCGGCCGGAGAGCCCGTCGTTGCTGGGATCGCCGGACGTGCAAAGGCCAAGCGCAGGCGGGAGCCGCCCTTTCCTGGGGCGCGCGGCTCGACCGCCCGGCGCCCGAAACCGGTTGATTGCAACGATCTGCCTCGCCGAGAACTCCTGCGGGATTGTCCCTTGCCGCGCATCACGGCTTCGGGCAGGCCGCCCCGGTCTTCACCCAAGCTTCGACGAGCGCGCCCGCTTCCTTCTGCGTGCCGGGCGCGGGCTTACGGCCGGACCCCGGCGCCCACGCCCAGCCGACCAGGTGGTCCCCGCCGATATGGTCCACAAGGGTCTCAAGCGGCCGATTGCCGTTGCGCGCAGGATCCTTGATCTGGGCGCAGATCTCGCCGAGCGTCTTGCCTTCCCAGGCCATTTCGCGCGGCGCCAGATGCCAGATCGGGTCGCCCGGCACGCGCGCGGGCTCGAAATTCGCCGCCTGATGGCAGATCGGACATCTCATCGCCGGAAGACCGAAGCCGTCGGCGCCCCGTTCGACCGGCGGCTGATGCAGGCGCGCCGCATCGCCCTGGCGCGGGCGGTCGCCGGCAGGATGGCAATTGAGACAGCGGGGATTGGTCAGCACCTTGCCGAGTTCGGTAAAATAAGCCGCCGACCGCGCGGTCGGATCGTTGATCGAGGAAAAGCTGTCGACGCTGGCGAGACCGTTCGGCGGGACGTCGGAGATGGCGTAGGCGGTCAGCACGTTCGCCGGGAGCGCCACGGTCGCGACGAACAGCCATGTCCGCAAGTCAGTCCGCATGTTGGGTTCAACTGCTTCGGAGGTAGCGCGCCGGATCCGCCAGGATCACGTCGCGCACCGCTTGGTGATATTTGACGTAGCCGGTGCAGCGACAGAGATGGCCGTCCAGCGCCTCGGCGATGGTCTTCTCGAGATCGGCGCGCCCGGTCGGCGCCCTCGCCAGCCGCTCGAGAAGGACTTGGCCCTCGTTGAGGAAGCCCGCCGTGCAGTAGCCGCACTGGAAGGCGAAATGGTCAATGAAAGCCTTCTGCAAGGGCGTAAGCTCGCCGTCCTTCGCATGACCTTCGACGGTGCGAATCGATTTGCCGTTGAAGTTTGCGGCCGGGACGATGCAGGTCGGGCTCGTGTAGCTCGACCCGTCGGGATCATCGATAATGACCGCGCAACTCAGGCATTGAGCGGCGCCGCAACCGAACTTTGTGCCGGTCATGCCCAGATATTCGCGCAGGAAATCATTCATGGTCAGTTCGTCACGCACGTCCTGCGGGCCGTAGGCGCGACCGTTGATGGTGACGGCGAGCGACGTCATTTGGGCGCGTCCTCGAGCAGGGCCTGCTTGAGCATGGCCTGGGTCACCGGCAGCGACCGGAAGCGGTGACCGGTCGCATCGTAAATGGCGTTGAGAAGCGCAGGCACGATCGGGGTCATTACGACTTCCGCCATGCCCTTCGGCCGCTCGTCGGCGTCAACGGGCGGCAAGACCTCGACCTCGAGGCCGTTCAGCGGCAGGTCCGACCCCCGCGCGACGAGATACTGACCGAGGTTCCATTTTCCGTTGCCCGGTCCGTCCTCGTAAAGCGGCAGCGTCTCGAGCAACGCGTAACCGACGCCCATTGCGAAGCCGCCCTGCGCCTGTCCCAGCACGACCTCCGGGACCAAAGCCTGCCCGCATTCCAGCACGCTGTAGGCTTTCGCGATCCGCAGCGCGCCGGTCGCGGGATCGATCTCGATGCGAACCAGCGCGCCGCACGACGTGGCGTAGGTGGGACCGCTCTGGTTGAAGACGGTGGGCGGAAACTTCACGTTCGAGCGATCGATGCGAACAAACTCGCCGGCCCCGCGGCGGACGGCCAGGGCGTCAATGTCGGCCGTCCATGCTTGTCCGGCCACCGGGAAGGTCGCTTCCGACCACGCCCAGCGATTGAAGCCGTGGGCTATCGCTCCGGTCACGCCATTCTGTGCGTGCGCCTTGGCCGCGACCGCCGCCAACGTCAGCGGAACACGACCCGGCATGATGAGCAGCCTGTCCTCCCAGCGCGCCTTCGCCCAATCCCCGGCTTCCGGATCACCCGGCGCGACGCCCCACAATTCGAGCGCCGCCGGCCAAAGGCCAAAGCGGAAAATGACTCGCGCGGCCTCGGCCGCCGCGTGCGTCCCGGCAAAGGCGCCTGTCGAGGCGGCGGTCGCCGAACTGATCCCCGGCACCCAGCGCGGATCGCGCGCCGCCGCGTCCTGCGTCGCCTGATCGATCGTATAGGAGTCGCCTGAGGTCACGAGCTCCAGCGGGCCGAAGGTGTCGACTTGAGCGAGGGCGATTTCGTCGGCGACGCCGCCAACATGCGCCGCGATCCGATTGGCCGCCGCCGTTCCGACCGCGTTGCCGATTTCGGTGGCGTCGCAACGGATTGTAATCCGGCCGTCGGGGGTGATTTCGACGGATCCCAACACACAATCGCCTCCGGTGCCGTAGTTCTTGGTGGCGCAGGCGACGCCGGCGCCGACCAGAAGTCCCGCCTGCTGCCCGCGCGCCTTCTCCTCGGCGCGCTGAGTCCAAATCGGATGCTTCTCCAGCTTGTCCAGGATTTCCGGGGTGCGGATCGACACGCTGTAAGTGTTTCCGGCAAGGATCCGACCGCCGGTCGCGAGCACGTTGCGGCGACGGAACTCGAATGGGTCGAGCGGCAGCGCCGTGCAAATCTCATCGACCATCACTTCGAGCGCGGTCGTCGCCTGTACGGTCCCGTAGGTGCGCATCGAGCCCGCGGTCACGGCGCGCGAGTGGAACGCATACGTCGTCAAATCGACTTTCGGGACATAGTAAATGCCGACCGCCATATTGGCGGAGACGGTCGCCACATTGACCGAAAAATTGGCGAGGCCGCCGCCATCGAGCGCGTGGTCGGCGGCGAATCCGACGATCTTGCCGGTCGACCGATCAACCCCCATCTGCGTGCGGATCTTGAAGGCGTGCCGCTTGATCCCCGATTGAAACTGCTCGAAACGGTTGTTCGCGAGCCGGACCGGATGGTTCGGAAAGAACATCGCCGCCAATGCGACGTAAAGCGGGAAAGGCGTGTGGTCGCGGCCGCCGAATCCGCCGCCGCAATAGGCGGAATTGGTCTTGATGTGCGTTGGCTTGACGTCCGCCTGGGCGTCTCCGAGCAGATATGCGACCGCAGTCGCAATCTCGTAGGGCGACTGCGAGCCGACGACGAGCTCGAGGTTCTTGCGCGCGGAGTCAAACCAGGCAAGGCCGCTTTCCGGCTCGAGAAACATGGGATCGACCGACTGCGTCTCGAATTCGCGGTCCAGCACCAGAAGCGCCGGATTGTCCGCAGAAAGCTCAGCCCGAATGGCCTCGCCATGGGTCGCGGCTTCCGCATAGGCTTGCCCGGTCGGGATCGGGAGTCGCGCCCATATCGGCTGACCCGTGTCCTCGAAGCGCCCCGGGCTGACCCAGCCGTTCTTGAACGGCGAGAAGACGTCGGGCGCCTCCGGAGTCGAGCCGCCGACGCGGGTGAAGCGAAAGGCGCCGTAGTTGGGCATCCTCACCGGGCCGGTTTCTTCACCGAAGGTCAGGACGGCTTCGTCGCGAAGGGCGAGCCGCGCTTGGTCGAAGGCGTCGAAATCCTCGAAGATCAATAGCGCCACTGGCTGGCCGAGATAGATCGGCGTCTTGCCGACCGGGCAGAAGAGATCGCCGGCATAGTATTCCGGAACCCGTACCCCGGTTCGAGCCAGGTCGTCGGCAGTGACCACCACCGCGGGCTTCAACCCGCCGCTGAGGCGCGAGAGATCGACGCCAGTATAGACATGCGTTGCGTCCGCCGCCCGGATCAGCATGGCGTGGGAAGTTTTCGGCGGCCAGCCCGGGAGATCCGCCGCGCGAAAATCGGACGCGTAGAGCTTGGCTCCGGTGGCTTTGGCGACGCCGTCGACGCGGCCCATGCCGGTGGCGGCCGGGTTCCAGGCGCGCCGTCCCGGAAGCGTCTCGCGTGCGGCGAATCCGGGCTCCTCGGCCATCGCCAGGCGCGACACGCTGAGCGCGATGCCGCTCGCCATTGCGAGCTTGACGAACTCGCGTCGCGAAGCGGTCATTTGGGAAGGGCCGCCAGGATGGCGTCGGTGTCGGTCAGCCAGACCTCGTCATCCGTCTTGAGGCGCAGGAGCACACGCCGCAGCGCGGCCGCGCCGTCCGGCGTGCCGACAACGAAGGGATGGATCCCGATGACCACGGTCGTGGCCTCTCGCGAAGGGTCGGCGCGCGCCTCGTTCGCCAGCTCCAAAACATAGTCCAGCCAGAGGGTCGCGATCTCTCCCGGCGATTTCATCCGCGCCAGCTGTTGCCCCATGTCGACCGTGACGACGGGATAGGGCAGCAGAACCACCATCCCGTCCGGCGCCTTCAGGCGCGAAATGATGTCCGAATCCATCTGGTCGAGGGTGTAGGCGATCCCCTCGGCCGCAACCGCCTGCATGGTGTCGCGATCGGAGTAGACGCTCGGACTCGACCAGCCGGCAGGCCTGACGCCGGTCGCGCCGTCGATCATGTTGAGCGTCTGGCGGATGTAGGCTTTCTGCTCGGCAAGCCCTCGCCCGAGCGGCAGCATCCGGCTGGTGTTGTTCATGCCATGGGCGATGATCGGCGCCTTCGGCTGAGCCGTCCGGAAATCCTTCCAGACCGACGCATGGTCGCCAGGAAATTCTGCGTTCAGCACGATGCTGAGCGGAACATCCAATTCCCTGAACAGCCGGCCGACGCGGCCGACGCCCCAGTCGATCCCATATTGACGGAAGGCCTCGTTGACGAGGTCGGGCTTGCGGATCGCAAGATCCGGCCGGAAGACCGGACCCTCGCCCAATCCAAACTCCTCGACGAAGAGCGCGAAGCTGACGGCGACCTTTCTGCCGCCCGGCCAGACGGCGACGTGGACCGGCTCGCGCGCAAAGCGGGTGACCGGGTCGATTGCCTCCTGCGCCAGGGCCGCGGAGGGAAATGGAACGGCGAGCAACAGCGCCATTCCGACGGCGAAGCCGTGCTCCCGGACCTTCCGGGTCATCGTCTCGGCCGCTCTGCCCAAGCTCATGGAAGGTCCGCCAAACTCTTGGCGCCCGGTCCCGGCGTGATCAGCGCCGGCCATTGGTGCGAACCGAACGGAACCTGCGGCGGCAGGGTTACGGCGATCTTGCGCTTGGTGTCTTCGTCGATGATCGCCTGACGCGCGTCGCCGCCCATCAGTTCATAGTCCATAAGATGGTAGCTGCCGAAAAACGCGGCGCCGACGGCCCGGTCGGCGATAATGCGGGTGAGCGAGTCCAGCATGTCGTCTGGCGTGGTTGTGAATGAGACCGTCTCGATCAGGATCAGACGGTCGTTGATCGCCTCGGGTCCGAAAAACTGCGCCAGCACACTGAACAGGACGTTATTCTGGCGGGCGACGTAGATCGTGTTGCTTGCCGCATAGGTCTTGCCCCAGTCGTCGCCGAGCATCTGCTTCCAGCCGCTGATCACGTCCATCCAGTGCGCGACCTGGGTCTGAGCCGCCCAAGCGATGTCCTTCTTCAGTAACGGCGCCTGCTTCTTGGCGAACTCCCCCAGCGCATCCGCCGAGATCACGTCGCTTTTCAGGCACTCGTCCATGAACGCGATATTGTTCTCGAGAATGCTGCGGTTGTTCGGCCGCCAGTCGTCCGGCATCGCCGTTGCGTCAAGGCCGTCGAGAGCCGATTGCATGCGGTCGCGGTACGCCGCCAGCGAGCCACGCCAAGTCAGATCATTGGGGCTGCTCAGATAGGGAAGGACGACCTCGCCCAGCGCCATCGTGCTGTGGCCGATGGACTTGAGCAATTGATAGACGATCGGCACCGGTGGCGCGTCGATCGGCGCCATTCCGGGGCGATAGAGAATGAATCTCCCGCCAGATCCAGAGAACAATCCGAGGATAAGTGGGCTATTGGAAAGGATATTCTTCTTGAATATCTGTCCAGCATCGCCATAAAGCTCGAACATCGTGGTGTTGAGCTGCAAGATATTTTTGGTTCCGACTTCGGCCTGGCTCGCCGTTTCGGCTCCGACGATTTCATTGAAGTAGGGCGGGAGGTCGGCGGCTTTCGCAGATCGGCCTGGGCCGACAGGGACGAGCGACGACAGCAGCGCGCCGATGCTGGCCAACAGGATCGCAACGGTTCTCATAAATATCTCGTCATAAGAGGATCACTTGCGGGATCGGTAAAGCTTTTGTCCCGCTGCGCGGCTTCCATACACAGTCGAAGCGGGTGTAAGCGCCGACCTCTCTTGCCGACGCCGCCGCCATGAATTTAGTAAAAACGTGGTGCGGGGCGCTTAATACTTTTTTCGACCACGTTCGTAAGCAACCTCTATTCCCTTGACCATCCGATTGCAAGGTAAAAGCCGCGAACCGGGTTGAGCGGCTGCAAGTAATTGTTGACGCTATTTATAACGCGCGCAAAAGGACGCATTGATCGACGCACAGACGGCGAAGGTGGTCTCTCCGACAAGCCGGGTCACGCGGCCGCGGGAGTCGCTTCGTCCATCGCCTGAATGAAGATCGATTCGGGCGCCGTCACCGTGCGTCAATGCCCCGCCATGGCGAGCCAGATCTGCACGACCGCGGCGATCAGCTCGGCCATGATCAGCAGAATGACCGCCCATTCGAGCCGGGTCGCGCGGTCGGCGTCGATGACGTCGGTCAGCGAATGCGCCGTCTCGACGATGACGTCGAGCTTGCGCTTGAGCACGCCGGCCCGCTCCTTG
This sequence comes from uncultured Alphaproteobacteria bacterium, assembly GCA_963724785.1. Lineage (GTDB taxonomy): Bacteria > Pseudomonadota > Alphaproteobacteria > Rhizobiales > Beijerinckiaceae > Roseiarcus. The sequence continues at coordinate 449,011 of CAVRWC010000025.1, forward strand.
AGCTCGTATTCGTCCTCGAGCCGGGCGTAGAGGCGTTCGAGGTCGGGCCGGTCCCACAGCACGTCGGGCTTCTCCTCGACCGCGACACGGCCCGAAACCCGATGCTGGACCAGCAGCGCCTGCCCGATCAGGCGCAGCATGGCGCGGCGACGGTAGGGCGTCCGGCCGGTGGCGGCGAGCTGCGCGGCGAACGGTTCGATCACGTCGAACACCTGGTTGACCTCGCGCTCGTCGCGGGCGAGGGCCACCGTCTTCGACAGGGCGTCGGCCACCACCAGAAAGCGCTGCGGCGACAGGTCCTTGATCTGGATCGGGCCGCTGGAGGACTTCTGCTCGTCGCCGATCGGCGAAATCTCGAGAACGGCCGTCTCGTCGTCGCCCTTGGCCCGGACGCCGCTGACCCGCGACTGGAGCCTGGCGAGCGTGTCCTCCTCCTCGAGCGGCGTCAGGCCAACCATCACCGCCACGCCGAAGCGGAACAGCGCCACCACCCCCTGCGCCCCGACGCGAAAGGCGAGCGGCAGGAGCGAGATGGTGTCCGGCCGCTCGAGCCCGACGGTATCGATGCGTTCGCCCACGATCAGGGCCCGCGCGGTCATGCGCGTCGGGGCCTCGACGATCGGGATGACTTCGCTCATGCGGACAAACTACGGCGCCGGCGCTGGGAGGCCAAGCTTCGGCGCTTCGCAGCGCCGGGGCCTAACGGCGTCAAATCGTGGACGGCGTCCCGGCGCTCAAGGCGCGCTCCTCATCTTTGGGTCTCGTCCGGCGCGACGATCGACGTTCAATCCCGGTCCCGTCATTGCGAGCCCGCGGGCGGCGCGTGTCACCTTCGCAGGACCGGATGGGCCGTGCGCGCCTGCCAGCCGGCCCGCTCGAGTTCCGGGGTCTGGTTCTCCTCCTCCGGCCAGCCGACGCAGAGATAGCCGATGAAGGACCAGTCGTGCGGCACGTCGAGCGTCTCGGCGAGGTCCCCCGGATCGAGGATCGACACCCAGCCGACGCCGAGCCCATAGGCGCGGGCGGCCAGCCAGAAGGTGTAGAGCGCGCAGACCGCCGAGTAGCGGCGCGTCTCCGGCATGGTGCGCGCGCCGAGGCCGTGGCCCTGCCCGGTCTGTTCGTCGCAGAATACCGCGCAGTGAACCGGCGCTTCGTCGAGGCCGGCAAGCTTGAGCCTCGCATAAAGCTGCGCCCGCTCGCCGCGATAGGCGCCGAGCGCCTTGCGGTTGGCGGCCTCGAAATTCGACCGCACCGCCGCGCGTCGCGCCGGGTCGTCGACCCGCACGAAGCGGGTCGGCTGGCAGTTGCCGACCGAGGGCGAGTATTCGGCGAGACGGAAGAGCGCGTCGAGGGTCGCCTCCGAAACCGGGTCGGCGCGGAACCGGCGCACGTCGCGCCGCCACGCGAGCAGGTCGGCGAACTCGGCGCGGAAGGCCGCATCGAAGCGGCGCTCCCTGGTCGCGACGCTCGCCCCGTCCCTCATGTGGCCTCTCCGGTCGAATCCTGGCGAGATCGTTCTATCGCCCCGCGATGGGGGCCGCGTAAAGGGGAAGATCGCCGCAGACAGCGGTCGGCCCGGCGGGCTTATGCTCGCCTCTCTTACTCGACCGGCGTCAGCCCGTCCTTGCCGACGTTCGCCAGAACGCCCGGTGTGAACGTCGAACCAATAGCCCTGCAGGCCGAGCCGGCTTGCCGCGACCGCCTCCGCAATCCACGGGAACGTCATGAGGTTCGCGAGCGACAGGCGGACGACCTCCGCCTCGATGCGGGTGAGCCGGCCTTCCTGCGCCTCGCCCGCCGCCTCGACCGCGGGGCGGCCGATCTCGACCCAGGAGGCGATGAAGTCGCGCGCCTGCAGGCGGCGCGCCGAAGGCCATCGCCCGCACGCCGCCGCATTGGCCGTGGCCGACCACGACGATGCCGGGCGACCTTCAGCACCTTGACCGCGAATTCGAGCGCCGCGCTGGTGCCGTGGTAGCCGACGTCGGGGGCGTAGGGCGGGACGAGCGCCGCGACGTTGCGCACGACGAACAATTCGCCCGGCACCGCGGCGAAGATGGTCTGCGGATCGACCCGCGAATCCGAGCAGGCGATCACCATGGTTTCCGGGCTCTGCCCCCAATGGGCGAGCGCCTCGTAGCGCGCCCGCTCGGCCGGCCAGGTCTCGGCGCGGAATTTCCGGTAGCCTTCGATCAAGGGGTCCATGGCCAGCCTCGTCTTGCGCGTCGGCGCTGCTGCACTGCGATACGACGGCCTTTCCCCTATGGCAATGTCGCCCGCCGCCGCAGGGCATTGGCGCGAGCGGAGGTCCGAACGATAATTGCCCCCGCCAATTCGGGGACCTCCGCAAAGGAGAGCCGGCCGACGAACCGCGAACAAGGGACAGGGCCGATGGGGCGAACGCCGCCGTTGAGCAGGGAGGCGCTGATTGGACTCGGCGCGGATCGGCTCGCCGAACTGGCCCTCGACGAGGCCGAAACCAACGCCGCCTTCAAGAAGCTTCTGACCGCAGCGCTGGCGGCGACCGCAGGCCCGCAAGCCGTGGCGGCGATCGTCGACAAGCGCCTCGCCGCGCTCGAGAAGGCCACGGGCGCAATCGGCTCCGGCCGCGTCCGGGCGTTCGTCGAAGACCTGTCGGCGACGCTGAAGATCATCGTCGGCGACCTCGCCAAGGCCGACGTGGACGGCGCGGCCGCGCGGCTCGTCAGGCTGCTGGCGACCGCCGACCGAACATTTCGGCGCTCCCAGGGCGGATCCGACGTGGACATCGCACCGGTCTTTCGCGCCGCGGCGGCGGCGCTCCCAGCCCTCATCGGCCGCCTGTCCGCTTCGGAGGCCGCGCCGTTGGCCGACGGACTCTACGCGCTCGCCGCCAACTCGCGCAGCGCCATTCTCACCGGCTCGACGCCGAAGATCCTCGCCGTCGCCCCTCCGGGCGTGCTCGAGGCTCTCGACGCCCGGCTCGCCGGGGCCATCGACGCCCTCGGGCCGATCGCGCCTGGCGTCGCCGATTGGAGTCTGCGGGCGCGGGCGCGCCGGCTGATCGAACTGCGCCAGCACATCGCCGACGTACGCGGCGACGTCGACGCCTTCATCGCGCTCGAGTCGGCGCTGCCGGGCGACGTTCCAGACGCCGCGGCGATCGGTGAGCGGCTCGTCGACGCCGGGCGTCCGCGCGAGGCGCTCGACTGGCTGCGGCGGCCGGCCCCGGTTGCGATCAAGATGTCGACCATGGCCGATCTCCATGTCGGCCTGCCGCCGCGCGATCCGACCGCCGTCCGCCGGGCGCAGGTCGAGATCCGGGCGCTCGAAGCTGTCGGCGACCGCACCGCGGCGCAGGCGCTGCGCTGGCGGCTGTTCACCGAGACGCTCGACGCCGACATGCTGCGCGAGCATGTCGCCCGCCTGCCCGACTTCGAGGACGTGGACGCGCTCGATCAGGCCTTCGCCGCCGCGCTCGCCTCGCCGCTCGTCTACGCCGCGCTCCGCTTTTTCATGCGGTGGCCTCGGCTCGACCTCGCCGAGCGGCTGGTGGTGGAGCGGCGCAACGATTGGGACGGCCAGCGCTACGAAGCGCTCGCGCCGGCGGCGGAAGCGCTCGAGCCGAAGCACCCGCTCGGCGCCGTTCTTCTCTATCGGGCGCTGATCGATTCGATCCTGGCACGCGGCCAGTCCCTGGCCTACGGCCACGCGGCCCGCTACTACGCCGTGCTCGAAGGGCTCGAGACGCGCGAGGCCCCGGATTGGCCGATCGAGCCGCACCGACACTATCGCGCGGAACTGCGCCGCCGGCACGGCCGCAAATACGGCTTCTGGAGCCGGATCGACCAGAGCGCGCATGGGTAGTCCGAAGACGCTCCCGGCGACCCCGCTGGGCCACGCCGCCCCGACCGAGGGGCGCTCCGCGCTCGGCCTCGACCTTCCGCGCAACGATTGCCGCGCCTGTGCCGGCGCGAGATCTCGGGGCGAAGTTCCGCTTGTCATCCCTTCGGCCGCGTGAAAAAGCGCGGCGACGTCCTATATCCTCGCTTTCGTCCGAGTGGTGCCCCTTATGTCCTTCTGGCTCGACATCGCCGCCTTCCTCGTCAAGGCGCTCATCATCGTGGCCGCTGTCGGCGGTCTCGCGATCCTGATCGCGCGCCTCGCCCGATCGGCCGACGGCCCAAGGGACCGCGAGATTCGGATCAAGTCGATCAACGACCGCTACGACGCGATGCGCGATGCGATCGACGCGCAAATCCTTGAAAAGAAAGAGCGGAAGGCGCTTCTCAAGGCCCGCAGGAAAGAGGCTAAGGCGCGGCGCGGCCAGCCCGCCGGCAAGCGCGTCTACGTCCTGGCCTTCAAGGGCGACCTGCGCGCGACCGCGGTCAAGAACCTCGGGCGCGAGATCGACGCGGTGCTGACGGTAGCGCGGCCCGAGGCCGACGAGGTCGTCGTGCGGATCGACAGCGGCGGCGGCACGGTGACCGGCTACGGACTCGCGGCCGCCGAGATTCTTCGCTTGCGGGCGCGAAACGTCAAGGTGACGGCCTCGGTCGATCAGATCGCGGCGAGCGGCGGCTACATGATGGCCTGCGCCGCGGACCGCGTCGTTGCGGCGCCGTTCGCCGTCGTCGGCTCGATCGGCGTCGTCGCCTCGATCCCGAACGTTCACAAGCTCCTGCAGAAGAACGCCATCGACTATGAGGACATCACCGCGGGCGAATTCAAGCGGACGGTTTCCGTGCTGGGCGAGATCACGCCTGCCGGGCGCGAGCATTTTCGCGGCAAGCTCGACGCGATTCATGCGGCGTTCAAGGCGCATGTCGCCGAACGCCGGCCGGCCGCCGACATCGCCCGCGTGGCGACCGGCGACTATTGGCTGGCGAGCGACGCGCTCGCCCTCGGTCTGGTCGACGAGATCGTCGCCGGCGACGATCTCCTGTTTCGCGCCCGCGACGACGCCAAGCTCTACGAGGTCAGGTGGGAGGCGCGGAAGACGCCGCTGCAGCAGCTCGTCGGCGGCCTCGGCGCCGTGGCGCGCAAGGCCGCGGACGCCGTCGTCGCGCGCCTGAACGGCGCGGAATGACGCTCGGCGCCGACGCCGTTCGACGCCCCACGCCTTGTTGGGGCCCGAATTGACATGGTATCCGTCTGGCCGTCTCAAAGCGCGCGGGACGCAGATGCGGACGCTTGGTCACGCTGGCCGGACGCGGGCGTCGTCGAAAGCTCAGTCGCGCTTGTCCCCGAACGGGATTGTCCGCCGAAATGCGACCTGGAAGGCTGGTTTTTCTCGCTGCGTCGATTCTCGCGGCAAGCGCGATTGCGCTGGCTGACGCCGCCTTGGCGGCTGGGGCGGACGCCGCGCCCGGCTCCCCGTCCACACCCCAAATTTCGCCCAACATCGCCGTGTCGCCGGCCACGCTGCCTTACGTTGGGCGTTCAGGTCGTCGGAAAGCCGCGCTTCGACACGAAACATCCCAATGTCTTTTGGGATCAGGAGGACATCGACCATTACAAAGACATGCTGCGGTCGAGCCGGGAGCTTCAGGTCCAGTTCGAGGACCTCAAGCGCCGGATGGACCGGGTCGTCGGCCAGCCGGTGTCAATCCCCCAACCGCAAAAGGGACCGGACGGGAATTGGCTTTTTCCGGGGGCTTACTTTCCGCCTTTCCCCGGGCGCGCGGACGTCACCGACCCGCGGAGCATTTTTTCCCTCTACTTCAAAACGGCCGCCTACGAGGTTTCCGATCTGGGCACGGTTTACGCCCTGACCGGCGACGAGAAATACGCAAAGCACGCAAGGGACATCCTGATCGGGTACTCGAACTGCTCCCGGTACGGGGCGCCCGAGGGCTTGGACAAGCGCAGCATCAATGGCCTTGTCGGACCGCTTTTCGGCGAGGCCCTGCTTCTGCAGTTCATGACCCGCGGCTACGACCTGATCTCCAGCTCTCAGTCCGTGTCCGCGGAGGACCGGACCCGCATCCATGACGAACTGCTGCGGCCGCTCGCCGCTGAAATGTTGTATCCGGGCGCCCGGAAAGGGAACTGACCAGCGCGGCGGTCGACCTTTCGAACCGGGGGGCGATGGGCTCGGCGGCGGTCCTGTTGGCCGGTTATGCGACGGACGACGAAGAACTCGTCAACGCCGCCCTTTACGGCACGCGATCGACACTGCGCCAGAGCGACCCAGTCCGGCGCAAGCTATTTCCTCCGCCCAAGGACTGGACGGCGGCGACGGCGGACAACCCAGGCTTCGGCCTGCTGGCGGTGTTCTTTGCGCCGCGGGCGATTCCAGGCGGCATGTGGGTCGAGGGAAGTCCCGGCTATGCGCTCTACGCACTCGGATCCTTGGTCAATGCAGCCGAAGCGGCGTGGCGCCACGGTCTCGATTTGTATTCTTACAACGACGCCATACTCAAGCATCTGTTCGATTACCCGCTCGATTTCGCCTATCCTGACCTGACTGTGCCGGGAGAAAACGACTCTCATCGTGATTATCTGCTCACCGGGGCGACCCCAAATCTCTATGAATACGCCTACCGTCGATATCGGGATCCCCGATATCTGACGATCGTCGACCCTCCGACCGAGCGCGCTTACCTGAACTCGCTTCGGGCCTCTACGCCGAAGGCCAATCCGAAAGTCCGCAGCTCGAGGAACCTGAGCATGTTCCCGATCGGCGCCGTCCCGCCGTCATTTCTCTACGACCTCGATCCGAAAGAAGAACCTCCCAAGGATGAGCCGGTGGACGTCAATTATTCGTCCGTCGGCTTCGGCGTTTTCCGTGTGCCGGCCGCCAACGGGTTGGGCATCGAGAACCTGATCCTGTCTTACGGCCCGAGCGCTTCTCACGGCCACCCCGACAAACTGCACCTGGACCTCTTCGCCTTCGGCGACGTGCTGATGCCGAGTCCAGGCATCAACTTCCCTTACTCCGGCAATCCTCTGCTGCCGAACTGGTACAAGACGACGGTCGCCCACAACACGCTGGTGGTCGACCAGGGCGTCCAGGTTTTCCATGAGCACAACCCTCGCCTGCCGGACGTGCGCGCCGACCAGACGGTTTACGGCCCCGCCAAGACGATGGGGCTTCAGCGCGCGTGGACCGACACAGCCTATCCGGGCGTCCATATGGACCGAGCGGTGTTCCTCAACGGATGGTATCTCGCCGACCTTTTCTCGGCTGTCTCCGACGCGCCGCACACGTATGATCTGGCCTGGCATATCCGCGGCGTTCCCACGTCCGATCTCCAGCTCAAGCCGACCGCGTTCCCCGATCCAATTCCTGTCGGCTACAACCAGTTGACCAACGTGCGCCAGTCAGAGGCGACGAGCGACTCCTGGATGGTGAAGCTTGCGCTCAAAGATCATGAGTCGCGGCTCATCCTCGCTGAAGGGCAGCCGACCCGCGCCATTGTCGGTGACGGCGGCGTCTACGTCGACGTGACGTCGAACGAACCGCACTGGAGACCGACGGCGACGACGATCCTTCAACGTCGCGAGGGCGTTCGCTCGACCATTTTCGGCAACGTGCTCGATCTCTCGGGCAAGGCGGACGGCTATGTCAAACGCGTCACGCAGGGCGGCGGAGTAGACGCCGGCTTCGCGACGCTGAAGATCGAGACCGCGCAAGGCGAGGACGTGTGCTTTGCGTCCTACCGCGCGGCCGAGCACCACGCCGAAGGGATCGAGACCGATGCGCTTCAGGCCTTCGTGTCAACCGCCGGCGCCCGCCCGCGCGCGCTCTATCTCGCCGGAGGGACGTTTTTGAGGGCGGCCGACGCCTCGCTGAAGCGAAGCGAAACCGGGCTTGCGTATGTCGAAATGACGCCCGACGGCGGCTATGTGGTCGGCAACCCGTCGCCTCTGCCGGCGACCGTCTCCGTGAAGCTGAAGGCGCTCGAGGGCCTCGAGGCTTTCACGCTCGATCGCGAGGGCAAGCCGACCGGCAAGGCGGACCATGTGGAAGAGCGGGCCGGCGAGACGGCCATCCGGCTTGCAGCGGACACACGCGTCGGGTTTTTCCCGCCTGGCAAGATCAAGCTCTAGCGCGGGATGCTGTTCGATAGAAGCGGGGTCCCTTCTCCCCGCAAGCGGGGAGAAGGTTAGGATGAGGGGCGGGGCGAGCGTCCGCGCCAATCGCCAAGGACCCTCTCCCCGCAAGCGGCGCGAGGGGGTTGCGAAGCTCCCCGATCGCATCCCGCTCCAGCGCGCTCGACGGCCGGGGCGACGAAACGCCCCGGTCGGAAGGCCTACGCACAGGGCCCCGCAGTCGCGTTCACGCAATCGCGATCCTGCGCGGCTGGGCGTGCCTCCCCTTGGGCAGGGTCAGCGTCAGCACGCCGTCTTCGAGGTTGGCGCTTATCTTCTCCTGATCGATTGTGTTGGAGAGGGTGAACGAGCGCGCATAGTGGCCGACGTTATATTCGGCGTAGACCGGCTCCATATCCTTATAGTTGGAGAAGTCGATGCGGCCGTTGATCCTGAGCACGTCGTTCTCGAGCCCGACGTCGAGATTGCTCGTCTCGACGCCTGGCATCTCCATCACCACGGTCAGCGCTTCGTCCGTTTCGTAAATGTCGGCGTAGGGGACGAAATACCGGCCGGGAACCGTTTTCTCCTCCTTGCCGACCAGTTCCTTCTTCTCGCGAACTTCCATTTCCTTCTTCTCTGCCATGGTGGCGCCCTTTCCCTTCGTGTCCTTGCTCATGGGTCGCTGTCTCAGCCGATCTTGATGGTCCTTGGCTTCTCGCTCTCCGCGCGCGGCAGGAAAAGCACGAGGATGCCGTTGCGATACTCGGCCTTGACGCCGTCGGCGTCGATCTCGACCGGCAGCGTGACGGCGCGGTCGAACCGGCCCTGAAGCCGCTCGCGGCGATGCACTGCAGCCTTCTCCGGGAAGGCTGCCGCTTTCTCGCCGGACAACCGCAGCGTGCGGCCCTTCACCTGCAAATCGAGGTCGGATTTTTTCACTCCGGGGATTTCCGTGATGATGACGAAGTCGTCGCCCTTGCGAAACACGTTCATCGGCGGATAAGCCCCGCCGCCGCTCGGACCCGCCGCCAGCCAGTCGCTTGCCCGGAAGGCGTCGAGCGCCTGCTGAAAGCCGGTGAGCGCATCGAATGGATCTGGAAATATCGCCATGATTGCCTCCTTCCCTATCGCGGGCGGAAGGCGCTCAGCGCAGCCTGGGGCTCGCCCATTCGGGCGTCTCGACCCTCGGGGCCAAGCGGGCGTCTTTCCGCCACGATCGCCGTTCGACTTGGGAAAGCCGATGCGAGGCGTCAAGAGGGCGAACGGTTGCGGGCCGCGGGTTTCGTCATCGTCGAGCCTGGGATATCGGCCGGCCTGCTGCGAGCGGCCAGGCGCAGCTTGGCGCGGGCGTCCGTCAGCAAAAAAATAGCCGTTCGAACGCCCGTCGAATTGCGGAACATCAATGCGTCGCCGGCAAGGCCCGCGTATCTTTAGTTGAGGCTGAGAACCAGCCGAGAGTGGAGGGTTCTATGGCCAAGGCCGAAACCAAAGTCCCCGTCACGACCGAGACGAAACCCGAGATGGCGCCGCCGACGATGCAGATGCAGATGTGGCGCCCGTTCGAAAGCCTGCGCCGGGAGGTCGACCGGCTGTTCGAAGACTTCACGACGAGCCCGTTCAGGCTGCCCTTCCGGCGTCCGTCGTTCGACATCGAGCCGTTCTGGTCGCCCGAGTCCTGGGTGGCCGTGCCGGCGATGGACTTCGTCGAGCGCGACAACGCCTATGAGGTTCACGCCGAGCTTCCCGGCATGGACGAGAAGGACATCGAGGTGAAGGTTGCGGGCGGCGTTCTCACCATCAAGGGCGAGAAGCAGCAAGAGAAGGAAGAGAAGAAGCCCGACTTCCATATGCGGGAGCGGCGCTTCGGCGTCGTTCGAGCGCGTTTTGCGCATGCCCGAGGGCGTCGACGTCGAGAAAATCGAGGCGAGCTTCAAGAAGGGCGTGCTGACGGTCACGCTGCCGAAGACCGCCGAGGCGCTGAAGCCGGTCAAGACGATCGCGGTGAAAGGCGAATAGCCGGCTGAAAGCGGAAGCCGCCGACGTCGGCGACGCAGATTGGGCGGCGAGGGTCGAACGGCCCTCGCCGTTTGTTTCCGGCTCTTCGCCCGCTTGCAATCGCGGCCCGCGCTCGCTAATCGCCGCTCATGTCCGCCCCGCCGATCGCGCTTCTCAACGCCCGCCTCGTCGATCCGTCGCGCGAAACGGAAACCCGCGGCGGCCTCCTCGCCATCGACGGCGTCATCGCCGGCGTCGGCGCCGCGGTGACGCGCGACCAGATTCCCGAGGGAGCGCGGGTCTTCGACTGCGCGGGCGACGTGGTCGCGCCGGGTCTCATCGACATGCGCGCCTTCGTCGGCGAGCCGGGCGCCGAGCATCGTGAGACGATCGCGAGCCTCAGCGCGGCGGCCGCCGCCGGCGGCGTGACGAGCCTCGTCGTCCGGCCCGACACCCATCCGCCGGTCGACGATCCGGCGGTGGTCGACTTCATCCTGCGGCGGGCGCGCGACGACGCGAAAATCCGCATCTTCCCGTCGGCGGCCCTGACCAAGGGCCTCGAAGGCCGCGAGATCGCCGAGATCGGGCTTCTCGCCGAGGCCGGCGCGATCGCCTTCTCCGACGGGCGCCGCTCGATCGGCGAAGCGCAGACCATGCGCCGCGCGATGACCTACGCGCGCGACTTCGACGCGCTGGTCGCGCCCGTCTGCGAGGACCGTTCGCTCGCGGCGAAGGCGTGATGGCGGAAGGCCTGAGGGCGAGCTGGCTCGGCCTGCCCGGCGTGCCGCGCGAGGCCGAGACGATCGTGCTCGACCGCGACCTCCGGCTGGTGGCGCTGACCGGCGCGCGCTACCACGCGCAGATGATCTCCAACCGCCTGTCGATCGAAGCGATGCGCCGCGCCCGCGACGCGGGCCTCGCCGCGACCTGCGGCGTCTCGATCAACCATGTCACGCCTGAACGAGCTGGACGTCGGCGACTACCGCACCTTCCTCAAGCTCAGCCCGCCGCTTGCGGGGCGAGGACGAGCGGCTGGCTCTGGTCGAGGCGCTGAACGAAGGCGTGATCGACGTGATCTGCTCCGACCACGACCCGCAGGACGTCGAGACGAAGCGCCTGCCGTTCGCCGAGGCCGCGGCCGGCGCCGTCGGCGTCGAAACGATGCTGTCGGCCAGCCTCAGGCTCGTGACGGCCGGCCATGTCAGCCTGCCGCGCCTTCTCCGCGCGATGACGCTGAGGCCGGCGGAGATCCTGCGGCTGCCGGTCGGCCGGCTTTCGGTCGGCGCGCCCGCTGACGTTATCCGCTTCGATCCGGAAGAGCCCTACGTGCTCGACCCCGCGAGCCTCCACTCGCGTTGCCGCAACACGCCCGTTCGACGCGGCGCGGCTCGAGGGCCGGGTGAAGCTGACGCTGGTTGCCGGGCGCGTCGCCCACGAATAATCTCGGCCGAACCAGAACGACGCGGAGCGCGCATGGTTGGGGTTTCGTACGGCGGGGCGCTGGCGCTGGCGCTCGGCTATCTGCTCGGCTCGATACCGTTCGGCCTCCTCCTGACCCGGCTCGCCGGCGCGGGCGACCTGCGCGCCATCGGCTCGGGCAATATCGGCGCGACCAACGTGCTGCGCACCGGACGCAAGGGCCTCGCGGCGGCGACGCTCGTCCTCGATGCGCTCAAAGCCACGGCGGCCGTCCTCCTCGGCGCCTGGCTGTTCGGTCCGGCGGCCGCGCTTGCCCGCCGCAGCCGGCGCCGTTCTCGGCCATCTCTATCCGGTCTGGCTGAAGTTCCGCGGCGGCAAGGGCGTCGCGACCTTCCTCGGCGGGCTCATCGGCATGGCCTGGCCGGCGGCGCTCGCCTTCGCCGTCGTCTGGCTCGCGGTCGCCTTCGTGACCCGCTATTCGTCGGCGGCCGCGCTGGCGGCGACCGTCGCCGCGCCGATCGTCGGCTTATGCGATCGGGCTTCCCGAGGTCGGATACGTGTTCGCGCTCCTGGCGGCGCTCGTCTGGTTCAAGCACAGCGCCAACATCCGCCGCCTCCTCGCCGGAACGGAATCGAAGATCGGGCAGGCTTGAGCCATGGCGAAGAAACCGCCCGCGCCGCGCCTCTCCGACGAGCAACTGTTCGACTGGCTGCGGCTGATCCGTTCCGAGAACGTCGGCCCGCGCACGTTTCGCGCGCTGATCAACGCCTGCGGCGGCGCGCGCGCTGCGCTCGAGGCGTTGCCGGACCTCGCCCGCCGCGGCGGCGCGCGCCGGCCGATCCGGGTCGCGACGAACGAGGAGATCGAGCGCGAGCTCGCGCTCGCGCGCAAGCTCCGCGTGCGTTTCATCGCGCTGGGCGAGGCGGACTATCCCCCGTCCTGCGCCAGATCGATTCCGCCCCGCCGATCCTCGCGTTTCGCGGCCGCGAGGAGGCGCTGCAACAGCCGGCGGTGGCGATCGTCGGCTCGCGCAACGCTTCGGCCGCGGGCCTGACGTTCGCCGAACGGCTGGCGCGCGGCATCGGACAGGCGGGCTACGTCGTGGTGTCGGGCCTCGCGCGCGGCATCGACCAGCGCGTCCATGTCGCAAGCTCGAGACCGGCGCGGTCGGCGTGCTGGCCGGCGGACACGCCCGCCCCTACCCCGATGAGGCGATCCCGCTGATCGAGCGCATGGTCGAGCATGGCGCCGTCATCTCGGAGATGCCGATCGAATGGGAGCCGCGCGGGCGCGACTTTCCTCGCCGCAACCGCATCGTCTCGGGCCTCGCGCTCGGCACCGTGGTGGTCGAGGCGGCGCGCGGCTCGGGTTCGCTCATCACCGCCCGCTTCGCCCTCGACCAGAACCGCCAGGTGTTCGCCACGCCCGGCTCGCCGCTCGACCCGCGCGCCGAGGGGACGAACGACCTCCTGAAGCAGGGCGCGACGATCTGCACCTCGGCCGACGACGTCGTGACCGCGCTCGCGCCGACGCGGCCGGCCGACCTGTTCGCAGCGCTGGAAGAAGGCGACGGCGACGGCGAGCCGCTCTGGGGCGAGCAGGCGCTGCTCGGCGTCGATCCGGAGGCCACGCCGCGAACAACCCCGGGCGACGAACTCGACGAGGCGACGGCGCCGCGCCTATATCGCCGTCGACCGCCTCGACGCGGCGCGCGACCGCATCGTCGCGCTGCTCGGGCCCTCGCCGATCACGCTCGACGATCTCGCCCGCGCCGCCGAAGCCTCGGCGCGAGAGGTGCGCGTCGCGCTGATGGAGCTCGAGCTCGCCGGCCGGGTCGAGTTTTCCGGCGGCGATCGGGTCGCCCTGCGGCCGTCTGCCGGCGAGACGGCCTGAATCGGCGCTTTCGCTTGCGTCACCGCCCAGAGCTGTCGAAAGGGACCTGATCCTCGTCGGAAGGCCCGTCGCCTTCGGCCTCCTCGCCGCGCCTCGCCTTCGAGTCCCGCGTTCGTGCGCACGAACAGGTCCGCCTCCGAACGCGCCATGCCGAGGAAATAGGCGAGAAGGTCGAGGCCGGCGGCGAGCGCCATCGCCTCGAGTTGCGCAGTCATGTCGGAGACGTAGCCGGCGACGTCGAGCGAATCCCGGGTGGCGACCTGCTCGGCCGGTCCTTCGGCGAGGACGACGGCTCTTCGGGCTCGCTGCGTCGATCGCGCATTGGCGCCGCGTCTTTCGTCTCGGGTACCCGTGGTGAACAACCATACGTTTTGTCGCTCGCACGCATTACGGAGACAACTGAGCGATCCGCGACGCGAGCAGGAGGCGTCAGCGCCGCAACGCGTCGCCAACTCGACCTGCCCCCGCCCCTGTCTCGAAGTCAGCATTCTTTCCATGCAAAATACAACCCCCGATTTGCGCTATTGTTAAGAAATCGAGCGTCGTACAGTGCTCATCGCCCGGCAGAGCGAGCGGAAAGGCGGTCGAGCGCGCCCTGCAGGATGTAGGCTGCGGCCATCTTGTCGACCACCTCCGCCCGGCGCGCCCGGGAGACGTCGTTCTCGATCAGCGACCGCAGGACGACGGCGGTGGAGAACCGCTCGTCCCAATAGGCGATCGGCAGATCGGTCCGCCCGCGCCAGGTTGCGGGCGAAGGCGCGCGTCGACTGCGCGCGCGGGCTGTCGCGCCCTTCGAGATCGAGCGGCAGGCCGAGCACGATCGCCGCGATCTCGAACTCGGCGAAGATCGCCAGCAGCGCGTCGGCGTCCTTCTGGAACGCGGTGCGGGGCAGCGTCTTCAGCGGCGAGGCGAGGCGCCGCTCGACGTCCGATAGGGCAAGCCCGATCGTCTTGGTCCCGAGGTCGATCCCGATCAGGCGCGCCTTGGCGGGAAGGCGCAGGGCCAGGTCTTCGACGGCGATCGGGCGGTTCATCGCATCGAGGCGCTAGCACGGCGGCGCGACGCCTGTCGAACGGCTGGCGGCGCGCGGAGTTTGCCAGCCTTATGGCCGCGATGTATAGGGGCCTCTTCCCGTACATTGGCATCTTGAAGGAGCCATCGATGTCCGTCGATCTCAACGCCGTTCGCCGCATCGCGCATCTCGCGCGCATCGGCGTGAGCGACGCCGAGGTTCCGCATCTGCAAGACGAGATCAACGCCATCCTCAAGTTCGTCGAGGCGCTGAGCGAAGTCGACGTCGAAGGCGTCGAGCCGATGACCTCGGTCACGCCGATGCGGCTGCCGATGCGCGAGGACGTCGTGACCGACGGCGAGATCGCGGCAAAGGTGCTCGCCAACGCGCCCCTGACCGAGGACGGCTTCTTTCTCGTCCCCAAAGTGATCGAGTGAACGGCCGCGCCGCGGCGCGACCCTCTGAGCCAGGAATTTCCTTTGACCGACCTCACCTCCCTGACGCTCGCCGAGGCGCGCGATCGGCTGAAGTCCCGGGCGATCTCGAGCGCCGAGCTGACGAGCGCCCATCTCGCCGCGATCGAGCGCGGCAAGGCGCTCAACGCCTATCGTCGCCGTCACCGCCGACAAGGCGCTCGCCATGGCCGCGGCGAGCGACGCGCGCCTCGCCAAGGGCGAAGGCGGCCCGCTCGAGGGCCTGCCGATCGGGATCAAGGACCTCTACGCCACCGAGGGCGTCCACACCCAGGCCTGCAGCCACATCCTCGACGGCTTCAAGCCGACCTACGAGTCGACCGTCACCGCCAATCTCTGGCGCGACGGCGCGGTGATGCTCGGCAAGCTCAACATGGACGAGTTCGCCATGGGCTCGTCGAACGAGACCTCCTATTACGGTCCGGTCGCCTCGCCCTGGCTGCCGCCGAACTGGAGCCGGGAGCAGGCGCGCGCCGCGCTCGCCGACAAGGCGAAGCGCGGCCTGCTGGCGCCGGGCGGCTCGTCGGGCGGTTCGGCGGCCGCGGTCGCGGCGCATCTCTGCCTCGCCGCGACCGCGAGCGACACCGGCGGCTCGATCCGCCAGCCCGCCGCCTTCACCGGCATCGTCGGCATCAAGCCGACCTACGGGCGCTGCTCGCGCTGGGGCATGGTGGCCTTCGCCTCCTCGCTCGATCAGGCCGGACCGCTCGCTCGCACGGTGCGCGACGCGGCGATCATGCTGCGCTCGATGGCCGGCCCCGACCCGAAGGACTCGACCTGCTCGACCGAGCCCGTGCCCGACTACGAGGCGGCGGTCGGGCGCTCGGTCAAGGGCCTGACGATCGGCGTGCCGAAGGAATATCGGCTCGACGGCATGAACCCCGAGATCGAGGCCCTGTGGGCGAAGGGCGCCGAGTGGCTGCGCGCGGCCGGCGCGACCGTCGTCGACGTCAGCCTGCCCAACACGCGCCACGCGCTGCCGGCCTATTACATCGTCGCGCCGGCGGAGGCGTCGAGCAACCTCGCGCGCTACGACGGCGTCCGCTACGGCCTGCGCGAGCCCGCCTCCGAGATCGTCGACCTCTACGAGAAGACGCGCGCCAGCGGCTTCGGCCCCGAGGTGCAGGCGGCGGCTGATGATCGGCACCTACGTGCTGTCGGCCGGCTATTACGACGCCTACTACCTGCGCGCGCAAAAGATCCGCACGCTGATCAAGCGCGACTTCGAGATCGCGTTCGCGCAACGGCGTCGACGCGATCCTGACGCCGGCGACGCCCTCGCCCGCCTTCGCCATCGGCGAGATGGCGTCGGCCGATCCGGTCGAGATGTACCTCAACGACGTCTTCACCGTGACCGTCAACATGGCCGGGCTGCCCGGGCTGGTGACGCCCGCGGGGCTCTCCGCCGACGGCCTGCCGCTCGGCCTGCAGCTGATCGGCCGTCCGTTCGACGAGGAGACCCTGTTCGCCATCGGCGCGACGATCGAAGAGGCGGCCGGATCGGCTTTCCCCGCCGGAGCCGTGGTGGGCGTGAGCCGTGAGACGCGACGCCATCCTTTGCGAGATGACGAGGTCATCGACATGACGACAGCACCGGCCAACGCCAAGCTCATCAAGGGCGCGACGGGCGACTGGGAAATCGTCATCGGCCTCGAGGTGCACGCCCAGGTGACCTCCAGGGCCAAGCTGTTCTCCGGCGCCTCGACCGAGTTCGGCGGCGAGCCCAACGCGCATGTGTCGCTGGTCGACGCGGCGATGCCGGGCATGCTGCCGGTGATCAACCGCGAATGCGTCGCGCAGGCGGTGCGCACCGGCCTCGCGCTGAAAGCGCAGATCAACAAGCGCTCGACCTTCGACCGCAAGAACTACTTCTACCCCGACCTGCCGCAGGGCTATCAGATCTCGCAGTACAAGAGCCCGATCGTCGGCGAGGGCGAGATCCAGGTCGATCTCACGCCGGACTATTCGATCCGGGTCGGCATCGAGCGCCTGCATCTCGAGCAGGACGCCGGCAAGTCGCTGCACGACCAGTCGCCGACCATGAGCTTCGTCGACCTCAACCGCTCCGGCGTCGCGCTGATGGAGATCGTCTCGAAGCCCGACCTGCGCTCGGCCGACGAGGCCAAGGCCTATGTCGGCAAGCTGCGCACGATCCTGCGCTACATCGGCTCGTGCGACGGCGACATGGAGAAGGGGAGTCTGCGCGCCGACGTCAACGTCTCGGTGCGCCGGCCCGGCGAGCCGCTCGGCACGCGCTGCGAGATCAAGAACGTCAACTCGATCCGCTTCATCGGCCAGGCGATCGAGACCGAGGCGCGCCGGCAGATCGAGATCATCGAGGACGGCGGCACGATCGACCAGGAGACGCGCCTGTTCGATCCGGCGCGCGGCGAGACGCGCTCGATGCGCTCCAAGGAGGAGGCGCACGACTATCGCTACTTCCCCGATCCCGACCTCCTGCCGCTCGAGTTCGACGACGAGTGGGTCGACGCGCTCGCGGCCTATCTGCCCGAGTTGCCCGACGCCAAGAAGGCGCGCTTCATCGCCGACTACGGGCTCTCCGCCTATGACGCCTCGGTGATCGTCGCCGAACGCGAGACCGCCGACTTCTTCGAGAGCGCCGTCAACCATGGCGGACGCAAAGCGCGACGCCAAGGCCGTCGCCAACTGGCTGATGGGCGATCTCTCGGCGCAGGCCAACGCACAGGGCGTCAGCGTCGCCGGACGCCGGCCTTCACCGCCGCGTCGCTCGCCGACGCTCGTCGACCTGATCGGCGAAGGCGTGATCTCCGGCAAGATCGCCAAGGACCTTCTCGTCATGCTGCTCGGCGACGACCGCGGCGCCGATCCGCGCGCGCTCGTCGAAGCGCGCGGCCTGCGTCAGGTGACCGACACCGGCGCGATCGACGCCGCGGTCGACGCGGTCATCGCCGCCAATCCCGACAAGGCCGAGCAGGCCAAGGCGAAGCCCGGCATGCTCGGCTGGTTCGTCGGCCAGGTGATGAAGACGACCGGCGGCAAGGCCAATCCGCAGGCGGTCAGCGACGCGTTGAAGAAACGACTCGGGCTCTGAGTCGCGAGCGAATCGCGCGCTGCGATTCGCGCGATTCGCTTGCGTCGCAGCGCGTCGCGCGCGGCGTTTGCGTCGCCGTCGCAACAGAAATGCGACAGCGGCTCCCAAGAAAAATTCGATTGACGCATGCGCGCTCGCGACCGCGCGGCGAAACGCGCGCTGCGTTGAGAACGGCGCTCCTCGCGCCTCGACGATGCGCGCACGACGCGCGCCGCGGCGCATCGCGCGTGCCACGACGATTCCCGGAGATCGCGCGGAAAACAAGGGCAGACCGAGGATCGGCGAACGCGCGCGCCTTTTCGACGGCGCGGCGCGGCGGCGCTTCGCCAGCATTGACAAGGACTTGCGTCGATCCCTTACGAGTGTCGCCACAGCCGCCGTTGAGACGCTGCGCGGCGCGCGATAATTCGATAGTGACGTTGCATCGGAGCGCGGCTGCGGGCTTCGCCTGACTTGCGAAGACCCAAAACGAATGTACCTTCGATCGCGTATCTGCGAAGCGCGTTCGAACACGCGGGAATGCAGGCCATCGAGAGGGACGCGACACATGGCGAAAGCAGCAGCTAGGAAGCCGGCGAAGAAGGCCGCAGCCAAGAAGAAACCCGCGAAGAAAGCCGCCGCGAAGAAGACAGCGCGCAAGGCCGTGGCCAAGAAGGGCGCACGCAAGGGCGCCGTGAAGAAGGGGCCGCGCCAAGAAGGGCGCAGCCAAGAAGTCGGCCGCGAAGAAGGGCCCGGCCAAGAGAGGCGCAGCGAAAAAGACGGCCGTCAAGAAGGACCGCGGCCAAGAAGACCGCAGCCAAGAAGGCGCTCGACCAAGCGCGCTCCGGTGAAGCGCAAGAAAGCAGCGCCTGTCGTCCCTCCTGAACCAACCGAACCGCCGCCGCCCACCGACACTGAATAAGCGGCGCTTCGCGGATCGAAGGACCGCGCTCGAGCAGGCCGGAGTTTTCGAGACGTCGGAAGCGGCGTCTTCGTCCGATGCTTCAGGCGTTCGGGCGCGGCCTGATCTCTCCATCGCTGTGGAGCGCCGATCCGTGAGCACCTGAACAGGCTTGGTCGCGATGCTTTGTCATCGCTGCGGATCGCGCGCAGGCTTCGCCGACCAAGGCGTTGGCTCGTCGCTCGTCGGGCGCGCGAGAAGGAGGCGATCCGCACATGACCGAGACCGGTGATCCGATCGACCTCTATTGCTGGCCGAGGCCGAACGGATGGAAGATTTCCATCATGCCTCGAAGCGTGCGGTCTGCCCTATCACGTGCGCGCCGTCGACATCGGCGCGGGCGAGCATTCAAGCCCGAGTTCCTCGCCATCTCGCCCAACAACCGCATGCCGGCGATCGTCGATCCGACGGCCCGACGGCGAGCCGGTCCCGGTGTTCGAATCGGGCGCGATCCTGCAGTATCTCGCCAACAAGACAGATCGCTTCGGCGGCGAGACCCGCGCGAGCGCGTCGCCGTCAGCGAGCGGCTGTTCTGGCAAACGGGCGGGCTTGGGCCGATGTGCGGCCAGGCCAATCCCTTCCGCATCTACGCCGACCGAGACGATGGGTTAGGCGATCGACTGCTGCACCGACGACGGTCAATCGTCTGTTCGGCGTGATGAACACGCGGCCTGGCGAATCGACGAATATCTCGCCGGCCCCTACTCGATCGCCGACGGACGAACTATGGGCGCGTGAGACGCGATCCCTTCCAAAATCGCCGGTCCGCGCAAAGGCTCTTGGCGCTTGCAAACAGCGAAAGCGTCGGGCATATGTCCGGGCCTTAAGGAGACGTGGCCGAGAGGCTGAAGGCGGCGGTTTGCTAAACCGTTATAGGGTTGTAAAGCCCTATCGAGGGTTCGAATCCCTCCGTCTCCGCCAACGCCCTCAAGTAATATCTTGATATCAAAGCGAAATCTATCGACGGTGTCCTGACGTTGGCGCTCAGCGCCGGAGCGAGCGCGCTTCTTCGATGGATCGTATCCCCGGTGATCTTTTGGCCGCGAGGCTGGAACACTCTCCCCGCGTGCGCCGCTGATCCGCAACACGTGCGCAGGCGGACCTGTCGCCGGCGCACTCGCGTTGCTAACATGCCAGCGGGCACCGGGCGGCTGCGAAAGGATCATCGGTCATGACAGAACGCATCGGCTTCATCGGCGTCGGACTCATGGGCCACGGCATGGCGAAGAATCTCGTCGAGAAGGGCTTTCCGCTGACCGTGCTGGCGCATCGCAAGCGCGAGGCGGTCGACGACCTCAAGGGCCGCGGCGCTGGCGAGGCTGCAAGCCCCCGCGCAGTCGCCGAGGCGAGCGAGGTCGTCGTTCTCTGCGTCACAGGCTCGCCGCAGGTCGAGGCGATCATGCAAGGTCCGGAAGGTCTCGCCTCGGCGGGTAAGCCGCTGCTGGTGATCGACTGCTCGACCTCGGAGCCGGCCTCGACCCGACGGCTCGCGGCCGAGCTTCAGCCGAAGGGGATCACGTTCCTCGACGCCCCCTTAAGCCGCACGCCGAAGGACGCCTGGGAGGGAACGCTCGACGTGATGGTCGGCGGCGATTCGGCGTCGGTTCAGCGCGCCCGGCCGATCCTCGAGGCTTTCGCCGGCCGCATCGTCGAGACGGGGCCGGTCGGCACGGGCCACACCATGAAGCTTCTCAACAATTTCGTGTCGATGGGCTATGCGGCGCTCTATTCCGAGGCGCTGACCGTCGGCGCCAAGGCCGGCTTGTCGCCAAAAGTGTTCGACGCCGTCATCCGCAACGGCCGCATGGACTGCCTCTTCTACCAGACCTTCCGGAAATACGTGATCGAGCGCGACCGCGACGCGCACCGCTTCACCCTCGCCAACGCCTCGAAGGACATGACCTATCTCGCCGGCTTCGCGCTGGCGCTCGGCGTCGCCAATCCGGTCGGCGCGGCGGTGCGCAACGCCTTTGCGCAGGCCGTCGCGACCGGCCACGGCGAGGACTATGTGCCGATGCTTTCGGATCTCGTCGCGGAATGGAACGGGATCTCGCTCGCGCCGGACGGCGAACCGAAGGGCTGAGCCGAGTCGCGGCAGGCGAGCGGCCGTTTCCGGGAAGACATCGCGATTCATCCACGACGTCGGAGCCACCATTCACCAAGGACACGAAGGACCACCAGGGGTTCCGTGTCCCCTTGTGCCCCTTTATGGTGAGAGTCAGCCGCGAGGCGGCTCCGGCCACGGCCGCATCTCGGCCGAGCGAATCTCCTCATACGCCGCCGCCACCGACAGCACGCCGACGTCGTCGAACCGGCGGCCGACGATCTGCAGGCCGATCGGCAGGCCCTCGCTCGAAAAGCCGCAATTCACCGAGACCGCCGGCTGCCCGGACATGTTGAAGGCGACGGTGAAGCCGATGTGCGGGAACGGATTCAGCGGGTCGCGGCTCGGCGAGGCCCATTCCGCCGGGAAGGCCGTCATCGGCGCGGTGGGGGTCAGCACGATAGTCGAAGGGCAGCGTCGCGACGACGGCCGCCTTCTGCATCGCGGCGATCTGGTCGAAGCCGCGGAACACGTGCCGCCCGGAAAAGCCGTTCGCCGACTCCGCCCAGTCGCGGATGAACGGCAGCACCGCGGCGCGCTTCTCGGGCGCGAGCGCGTTAAGGTCGATCAGCGCCCGCGTGCGCCAGAAATGGTCGAGCCCGTCGAGCATCGTCCTGGGTGAGAAACGGCGCGAGCGGCTCGACCCGCGCCCCTGCCGCCTCGAAGTCGCGCGCCGCGCGCTCGACCGCCGCGCGGGTCTCGGGCCCGCAAGGATCGCCGCAGCCGGCCTCCATCATCAGCCCCACCCTGAGGCCCGCGAGACGGCGCCGGCCGGATCGCCCAGTCGAGCGCCTGGTATTCGAGGCTCGCGATAGTCGCGCGCGTCCGGCAGCGTCAGCGTCGCCATCATGAGCCCCGCGTCGGCGACGCTGCGGGTCATCGGGCCGGCGACGCGGCCGACATAGGGCGGATCGATCGGCACGCGCCCCGCGCTCGGCTTCAGGCCGACGATCCCGCACCAGCCGGCCGGCAGCCGGACCGAGCCGCCGATGTCGGTGCCGACATGCAGCGGCCCGTAGAGCGCCGCGGCCGCCGCCCCCGCCCCCGCCGACGATCCGCCGGGATTGCGGTCGAGCTTCCACGGGATTGCGCGCGAGCGGGTGGTGGCTCGAAAGTCCCGACGACAGCATGCCGTAGTCGGGCATGGTCGTCTTGGCGAACAGGATCGCGCCCGCCTCCTTGAGCCGCGCCGCGGGCGGCGCGTCGGCTTCGGCCGGCGTCATGTCGCTCGCCGCCGTGCCGACCGGGCGTCGGCTCGCCCTTCGTGTGGATGTTGTCCTTGACGGTCGCCGGCACGCCGTCGAGCGGCCCGATCGGTTCGCCCTTCATCCAGCGCGCCTCCGAGGCGCGCGCTTCCTTCAGCGCGCGCTCGGGCGCGTAGAGCCAGGTCGCCGCGATGTGCGGCTCGAACGCCTCGACCCTTTCGATGACCGAGACCATCGCCTCGGCGGGCGACAGTTTTCGTGTTCGGTAGGCGCTCAGGAGTTCGAGCGCCGACCAGCGAAATGGCTGCACTTTGTTCGGACCTTTCCGTTCGCTCACTTCCAGGACAGCGCGGAAAGGTCGTTGACGAAGATCGGCGCGTTCTTCCACAGGCCCTGCAGATCGGCGTTCGCCACCGTCACGTTGGGCAGCTGGAACAGGTAGGCGTTGACGGCGTCGGCGGCGAACTGCTTCTGCGCCTCGCCCAGCGCCGCCTTGTAGGCCTCGAGGTTCGGGGCCGTGGTGATCTTCTTGTCGATCGCCTGGAACGCCGGGCTGTCGTACTGGTAGTAGTAGTTCGGGTTGGCGTAGATGCCGATGTCGAGCGGCTCGACGTGGCTGATGATGGTCAGGTCGTAGTTGTGGTCCTTGTAGACGCCCGACAGCCACTGCGCCCATTCGACGTTCTGGATCTTGGCGTTGATGCCGACGTCGGCGAGTTCGGCGGCGATGATCTGGCCGCCCTGGCGCGCATAGGCCGGCGGCGGCAGGATCAGGGTGAGGTCGAGCGGCGTCGTCACGCCCGCTTCCTTGAGCAGCGCCTTCGCCTTGTCGGGGTCGTGCGGATAGAGGCCGGTCAGGTCGACGTAGCCCGGGTCGTTCGGCGTCAGGTGGCTGCCGATCGGCGCGCCGAGCCCGTTCATCGCGCCGTCGATGATCGCCTTGCGGTCGATGGCGTAGGAGATCGCCTGCCGCACCTTGAGATCGTCGAGCGGCTTCTTCTTGTTGTTGATCGCGAGGATCGTCTTGCCCTCGGTGCCGCCGATCAGCACCTGGAAGCGCGGGTCGGACTTGAACTGGTCCGAGCGCCTGGACGTTGGTGAAGCGCGGGAAGGCGTCGACGTCGCCGGCGAGCATCGCCGCCGTCTCGGCCGACGGATCGGAGATGAAGCGGAAGGTCGCGCGCGCGAGCGGAATCTTCGCCGCGTCGCGATAGCCGTCCCACTTGTCGAGCGTGATCGAGGCGCCCTTGGTCCACTGAGCCGAGCTTGTAGGGGCCCGTGCCGACCGGCGCGGTCGCTTCGGTCGCGGCGCTCTTTTCGTCGAGGATGACGGCGGTGTTCATGCCGAGATGAAACAGCGCCTCGAAGCTCGGGTCCTTGAAGTGGAGCACGACGGTCATGCGGATCGGGCGTCTCGATCGACTCGATCGAGGCGAAGAAGCCCTTGTCCTTGTTGGTCGAATCCTTGGCCCCGAAGCGCTCGAACGAGAACTTGACGTCCTTGGCGGAGAAAGGCTCGCCGTCCTGGAATTTGACGTTCGGCTTGAGGCTGAAGGTCAGGGTCTTGAGGTCGGGCGAGAAGGTCCAGTTCTCGGCGAGCAGCGGCGTCACCGAGAAGTCCTCGTTGATCTTCGTCAGCCCCTCGAAGATGTTGTAATGCGTGACCTCGCCGATCGCCGCTGCGGGCGCCGTCGTCGGATCGAGCCCCGGCGGCTCGAGGACCATGCCGATCGTGACGCTGTCTTTCGCCGACGGCGAGGCTTGCGGAGGCGACGAGCGCGAAGGCGGCGGAAATCAGAGGCGAGGATGCGCGGCGCATGGAATGCTCCGGAGGGGATGAAGGCGCCGGAGCATAGCATTGCGCGACGCGCGATCGTCAAGCGTGAAAAAGCCCCTCTGTCGTCGACAAAGGGGCTGTTTCATATTTGTGATGCTGTTGAAACGGGACGGCGATCAGCTCGGCTGGCCGCGCCGCCGTTCGCCGGACGGGCGCGGCGCTCGGCCATGAACCGGTCGAACTCCTCGCGGTCCTTGGCGCGGCGGATCGCCTCGACATATTCGGAGAATTCGCGCTGCGCGTCGTCGAGCTTGCGGCGCTCCTCGTCGAGCCGGGCGAGCTCGGCCGTCGCGCCACTCGTCGAAGGCCATGTTGCCGGTCGCGGACGGCATAGTAGCGGCTCGCGCGCCGCATGGCGCCGCCGCAGCTCCAGGAAGAATTCGAAGACATCATGGTGCGCGCATCCTGCCATCTTGTCGGTCGCGAAGGTCTGCAGATCGGGCCCGCCGCTGCGGCCCTGCCAGTACTTGTAGCCGAGGATCGCCAGGCCGATCGGCCAGAAGACGATGAAGCCGAGAACGAGGGCGACGATCTCGAACCCCGTCCAGCGCGTGCCGCCCTTGCGCCGCCACCGGGCGTTCGCCCAGTCGCTCGGGCCGAACTCCCGGGCGCCGTAACCGCCGCCCCACGCATTATCCGCCGTGCCCATAAGGGACCTCCTTGACGCCGAGGCCGCGACGCCACCGGCGGCGGTCTCTCGGGCGCCCATGAGATTGGCGTGCGATGATGGCTGCGCAAGGGCCGGTACACGAAAAATCGTCCGGCTACCCCAGTGGCCGGATTGGGCTTAGACAATCACCAACCGAACCCGCGACGGAGCGAGCCCATGGTCTTTGGCGTTGATCTTTCAGGACGGCGCGCGCTTGTCACAGGCGGATCGCGCGGCATCGGCCGGGCGATCGCCCTGGCGTTGGCCGAGTGCGGCGCGGCCGTCGCGGTCAATTTCCGCACCCGCGCGGAGGAAGCCGACGCCGTCGTCGAGCGCATCCGCTCCGCCGGCGGGCGAGCCATCGCGGTCCGCGCCGACGTTTCGGTCGCCGCGGAAGTCTCGGATCTCATGGAGCGCGCAGCGCGCGATCTCGGCCCGATCGACATCCTGGTCAACAACGCCGGGATCGCGCTCGAGGACGCCGGCGAAGAGACGTTCGATCGGACGCTCGCGACGAATTTGAAGTCGGCCTACCTCTGCGCCGAGGCGGTTCTGCCCGGCATGCGGGCGCGCCATTGGGGACGGATCGTCAACATCTCCTCGGTCGCCGCCCGCGGCGCCGGCGCCATCGGCGTCGCTTACAACGCCTCGAAAGCCGGGCTCGAGGGGTTGACGCGCGGATACGCGGCGCGCGTGGCGAAGGACGGCGTCACCGTCAACGCCGTCGCGCCCGGCCCGATCGACACCGAGATGGGCGGCCCGTTGAAAGCCGCGGGCGTCGTCGCCCGCATCCCCGTCGGGCGCATGGGCCAGGCGGAAGAGGTGGCGCAGGCCACGGTCCTGGTCATCGGCAACGGCTTCATCACCGGCCAGACGATCGCCGTGAACGGCGGCCTGGCGTTTCTGTGAGGCGCGCCGACCTTCTCCTGGCGGCGAGTTTCAGCGAAGAGGTCGGCAATGGGGCTGCAATCCGTCGAGAGCGCTCAAAACCGGCCAGGAAACCCAACGCGGTTCAAGCGAGCGGGAAGTGGCAGGCCGCGCGCCGCCCTTCGCCGGCGACGGCGGTCAGCGCCGGCCTCTCGACGAGGCAGCGCGGCCCGGCGTATCCGCAGCGCGGCGCATAGGGGCAGCCTTCGCCGGCGGCGGGCCGGCGTGGCGTTCGAGCGGCGGCGCGGCCTCGTTCGACGCGGTCGAGCCTCGGCGTCGCGTCGACGAGTTCGCGCGTATAGGGGTGCGCCGGCGCGGCGAACAGCGTCCGCGGTCGGGCCGATCTCGACGATCCGCCCGCGGAACATCACCGCCGTCGTCTCGCAGATGTGGGCGACGACGCCGAGGTCGTGGCTGATCAGGAGGAAGGTGACGCCCGCCTCGCGCTGCGAGGTCGCTCATCAGGTTGAGCGCCTGCGCCTGGACCGAGACGTCGAGCGCCGACACCGGCTCGTCGGCGATCACCAGCTTCGGCCGCGTGATCAGCGCGCGGGCGATGGCGATCGCGCTGGCGCTGGCCGCCGGAGAATTCGTGCGGGTATTTGTCGGCGTCCGAGGCCCGCAGGCCGACCGCGAGGAGCGATTCGCCGACCCGCGCGCGCCGCTCGGGCGCGCGACGTGCCGCCGAGCGCGGCGAGCGGCTCGGCGACGATTCGCCCGACCCGCATGCGCGGATCGAGCGAGCCGTAAGGGTCCTGGAAGATCATCTGCATGTGCGCGCGCGCGGACCTGAGCTCCCCCCGGTTGAGGTCGAACAGCGAGCGCCCTTCGAGCTTGACCGCGCCGGAATCGGGCTTGTCGAGCGCCAGCGCGATCCGGGCGAGCGTCGACTTCCCCGATCCCGAATTCGCCGACGATGCCGAACGAGCGGCCGGCGATGACCGAGAAGCTCACGCCGCTCAGCGCCGGGCGGAGCCGATGCGGCGCGAACGGCCGCGGCCGAGCTGAGCCGATAGGCCTTGAAGAGATCGACGACGTCGAGAAGCGGCGCCGCGCTCATGCGGCGCGGCCCGAGTTCGCTCGCGCGCCAGCAGCGCGAGACGTGCTCCGGGCCGAAGGCGACCGCCGGCGGGGCGGCCGTGCGGCAGACGTCCGCCGTCAGCTCGCAGCGGCCGGCGAACGGGCAGCCGGCGCCGACCTCGCGATGGTGGGGGGGCGAACCGGGAATGGTTTTCAGCCGCTGCGCCGCGCGGCGCGCCGGGCGTCGGGCGCGCCTCGAGCAGCGCGCGGGTGTACGGGTTCCTCGGCTCGCGCAGCACGACGTCGACCGGCCCGCTCTCCAGGATCGAGGCCGCCGTACATGACGATCACCCGGTCGCAATGGCCGGCGACGATCGCGAGGTCATGGCTGACGAGGATCAGCGCCATCTTCGATTCGGCGCGCAGCCCGTCGATCAGCGCGAGAATCCGCGCCTGCACGGTGACGTCGAGCGCCGTGGTCGGCTCGTCGGCGATGACCAGCCTCGGGCCGCAGCCGATCGCCATGGCGATCAGCGCCCGCTGGCGCTCGCCCCCCGACAGGCCGAACGGATAGGCGCGCGCGGCGCGCTCGGGGTCGGCGAGCCTGACATGTTCGAGCAGGCGCACCGCCTCGGCGTGGGCGGCCTTCCGGCTCATGCCGCGATGCAGGACGAGCGGCTCGGCGACCTGGGCGCCGACGCGGCGCAACGGGTTCAGCGCGGTCATCGGCTCCTGGAACACCATGGCGATCCGGTCGCCGCGGAGCCGGCGCATCGCCTCCTCGCTCGAGCCCGACGAGTTCGCGCCCCTCGAAGCGGATCGAGCCGCCGATCCGTGCGCCCTCCGGCGCGAGGCCCATCAGCGCCAGCGCCGTCATCGTCTTGCCGGAGCCCGATTCGCCGACGACGCCGAGGCTCTCGCCTTCGTCGAGGCGGAAGGTCGCGCCGTTGACGATCCGGACGGAGCCGCCCCGGACGGGAAGGTCGACGACGAGGTCTTTCACCTCGAGCAGCATGTCAGGACCGCGCCTTGAGCCTGGGGTCGAGCGCGTCGCGCAACCCGTCGCCGAGAAGGTTGAGGCCAAGCACGCTCAGCGCAATGGCGACGCCGGGATAGATCGCCAGATGCGGGCGCATTGTAGAGCACGGTCTGCGCGTCGGACAGCATCCGGCCCCACGAGGCCTGCGGCGGCTGCGCCCCGAGGCCGAGATAGGAGAGCGCCGCCTCCGCCAGGATCGCGATGGCGAACTGGATCGTCGCCTGGACGATCAGCGCCGGCGCGATGTTGGGAAGCACGTGGTCGAAGGCGATTCCCAGCGGGCCCCGCCCGGCGGCGCGCGCGGCGAGCGCATATTCGCGCGCCAGCGCCGAGTTGGCGGTGGCGCGCGTGAGCTTGGCGATGATCGGCACGTTGGCGATGCCGATCGCCACGATCGCGTTGACGACGCCGGGGCCGAAGGTCGCGGTCAGCATGATCGCCGAGAGCAGCGCCGGAAAGGCGAACACGAAATCGCAGCCCTTCATGATCGCGTCCTCGACGACGCCCTTCCGGAAGGCGGCGAAGAGGCCGAGCGCGACGCCGAACACGAGGCCGATGCCGACCGCCACGACGCCGACCAGGATCGAGACGCGCGCCCCGGCGATGATCTCGGAGGCGACGTCGCGGCCGAGGTGATCGGTGCCGAACCAGTGGGCGAGCGAGGGCGGCGCGAGCTTGTGGGGAATGTCGATCGCCGCCGGCGGGTACGGCGTCCAGACATACGAGACCGCAGCCATCAGCAAGCAGCGCGGCCACCAGCGCGCCGCCGAGCCACAGACTGAGCCCGCCGCGCGACAAGACCCCTCACGCCGCGGCCGCTCCGGAGCCGCGGATCGATCGCCGCGCAGGCGAGGTCGACGAGAAAGTTGAGGCCGATCACAAGGATCGCGGTCAGCATCACGCAGTCCTGCACCACCGGCGTGTCGCGGTTGGAGATCGACTGCAGCATCAGCCGCCCGAGACCGGGAAGGACGAACACGTTCTCGACCACGATCGCGCCGGCGATCAGGTTGGCGAACTGCAGGCCCATGATCGTGAGCACCGGCACGAGCGCGTTCGGCAGCGCGTCGCGCCACAGCGCCGCGCGGCGCGACACGCCCTTGGCCCGCGCGGTGCGCATGTAATCCTCGCCGAGCGCCTCGATCAGCGCGGAGCGGGTGACGCGGGTCAGGATCGCCGCCTGCACGACGCCGAGCGCGACCGCCGGCAGGATCAAGGCGCCGACCGCCCTGCGCGGGATTCGCCCAGCCGGGAAAGCCGCCTGCGGGCGACGAGCCTCAGCGTGACGGCGAACACGATCACCATCAGGATCGCCAGCCAGAAGTTCGGCACGGCGAGGCCAACCTGCGTCATGCCCATCACGACGGCGTCGCCGCCGCGCCCGCGCCGATCGGCGGCGTAGACGCCGGCCGCGAGCGCGATCGCCGCCGACAGCGCCATCGCCATGGCGGCGAGCGGCAGGCTGACCGCGAGGCTCGAGCCGATCAGCGGCGCGATCGGCGAGCCGTAGGCGTAGGAGACCCCGAGATCGCCGCGCAGGAGTCCCGCGATCCACTGCGCGTAACGGACGTGAAGCGGCAGGTCGATGCCGAGCTTGTGGGCGAGCGCCGCCACCGCCTCCGGCGTCGCGGTCGGCCCGAGGATCGTCTCGGCCGCGTTGCCAGGGAGAATTTCCATGACGGCGAACACGACCAGCGACGCGATCACCAGCGTCGCCGCCAGGACAGCGAACCGCTGAACGAGATAGAGCAGCATCGCCATCAGGCTAGAGGACTTGTTGACGCGCGCACAAGGTCCTACGAGGGCTTCGCGGCGAGCGCCGCTGCGAGGCGGAGCGAAATCTCCTGCGACAGCGCGCGGGCGAGGCGGATTTCCGCGTCGCGCGAGGCGCGCAGATCGGCGTAGCGCTGGGTCGTGCGGTCGTATGCAGCCGCGGCGTTGGCCGTTCCCTTCACGACTTCGGCGCCGCCCTCGACCTTGGTCAGCGAATAGTCCGCATCGCCGGTCAGCGTCGCCGAGGAAGCGACGCCGGTCTCGGAGTTGACGGTCGGGGTCTGAACGCCGGTCGTGATCTTGACCGCGAGGCGATACTTCGGGGCGCTCGTCTGGCCGGTGCCGTTGAGGTCCGCGATCAGGTCCTCGCCGAGATAGTGGCCGATGCGGAGCGGAATCGGCGTGACCTCGATGGCGCGCAGGTCCTCGACGAGGCCCGGGTGCGCCGATTCGCTGTAGAGCGGTTGAAAGCAGCCGGCGAGCCCCATGGCGAAACCGAGCGCCGCGACCGAGGCGGCAAGTTTAGACCACGACATCCTAGACCACGACATTGACGATCCTGTTGGGGACGATGATCACCTTGCGGACGGGCTTATTATCCACGGCGCGCAGGACCCCGTCGAGGGCGAGCGCGGCCTTTTCGATCGCCGGATTGTCGGCGTCGCGGGCGACCGTCAGCTCGCCCCGCTTCTTGCCGTTGACCTGCGCGACATAGGTCACGCTGTCGGAGACGATCAGGCTGCGGTCGGCGACCGGCCACGGGCTCTCGGCGACGAAGGTCGTGTGACCGAGGACCTCCCAGCACTCCTCGGCCAGGTGCGGCATCATCGGGGCAAAGGCGTTCACCAGGATGTCGCCGGCCTCGGCGAAGGCCCATCGCAGGTCGTCGGCGATTGGGGTGGCCTCGATCGCCCCGACCGCGGCGGACAGCGCATTGGCGAATTCGTAAATCTGGGCGATGCAGACGTTGAAGCGCAGCCGCTCGATCTCGTCCTCGATCTTGGCCAGCGCGACGTGGGCGATCTGACGGATGCGTCTGGCTTCGTCGCCGAACGCCTCCGGCCGGGCCGGACGCTCGGCGCCGACGACGCGCTCGATCTCGCACACGAGCCGCCACAGCCGCTGCGTCTGCTTGTAGGCGCCCTGAACGCCGGCCTCGGTCCAGATCACGTCGCGCTCGGGCGGCGAATCGGACAGCATGAACCACCGCGCCGTGTCGGCCCCGTAGGTCTCGATGATCTCGTCGGGGTCGACCGTATTGCGCTTCGACTTCGACATCTTCTCGACCGGCCCGATCTCGATCGGCTCGCCGCTGTCGATCAAGACCGCCCGCCGCGCGCCGCTCTCGGCGTCGATCTGCACCTCGCTCGGCGCGATCCACTGCCCGTCCGCGTCGCGATAGGTCTCGTGCACCACCATGCCCTGGGTGAAGAGCCCGGCGAAGGGTTCGTCGAGCGCGAGATGGCCGCACTTGCGCATCGCCCGGGTGAAGAAGCGCGAATAGAGCAGATGCAGGATCGCGTGCTCGATGCCGCCGATGTATTGATCGACCGGCAGCCAGTGGTTCGCGACCGCGGGGTCTGTCGGCGCCGTCTCGTTGGTCGGATCGGTGAACCGCACGAAATACCAGGACGAATCGACGAACGTGTCCATCGTGTCGGTCTCGCGCCGCGCGGGTCCCGCGCATTGCGGGCAGGCGACGTGCTTCCAGGTCGGATGGCGGTCGAGGGGATTGCCAGGCTGATCGAAGGTCACATCCTCGGGCAGCCGCACCGGCAGATCCTGCTCGGGGACGGGAAGAACGCCGCAGCGCTCGCAATGGATGACCGGGATCGGGCAGCCCCAGTAGCGCTGGCGCGATATGCCCCAGTCGCGCAGCTTGAAATTGACCTGGCGCTTGGCTTGCGGGCGATTGCCGATCGTCACCGCCTCGAGCCGCCGCGCCACCTCTTCCTTGGCGGCCTCGATCGTCATTCCGTCGAGGAACCGCGAGTTGATCATCAGGCCGTCGCCGTCGTAGGCGACCTTGTCGACGGCAAAGGTCGCCGGATCGACACCCGGCGGGCAGACGACCGGGGTCGCCCCGAGGCCATAGACGTTGACGAAGTCGAGGTCGCGCTGGTCGTGGGCCGGGCACCCGAAGATCGCGCCCGTCCCGTAGTCCATCAGGATGAAGTTGGCGACATAGATGGGCAGGCGCCACTCGGGATCGAACGGATGGAAGACCCTGAGCCCGGTGTCGTAGCCCCTCTTTTCCGCCGTCTCGATCGCGGCGACCGAGGTGCCGACCTTGCGGCACTCCTCGATGAACGCCGCGAGCGCGGGATCGCGCCGCGCGGCCGCGGCGGCGAGCGGATGATCGGGAGCGATCGCCATGAACTTCGCGCCGAACAGCGTGTCGGGACGGGTCGTATAGATCTCGAGTTCGTCGGTCTCGGGCTCGCCCTCGAGAACGCCGACCGTCGCCGGATCGATGACGAACCGGACCATCAGGCCCTCGGAGCGGCCGATCCAGTTGCGCTGCATGAGGCGCACCTTTTCCGGCCAGCGGTCGAGCCGGTCGAGGCTCGAAAGCAGGTCTTCGGAAAAGTCCGTGATCTTCAGGAACCATTGGGTCAGCTCGCGCTGCTCGACCACGGCGCCCGAGCGCCAGCCGCGGCCGTCGATCACCTGCTCGTTGGCGAGCACGGTATGGTCGACCGGGTCCCAGTTGACCTTCGACTTCTTGCGCGCGACCAGCCCTGCGGCGAGAAAGTCGAGAAACAGCTTCTGCTGGTGACGGTAATAGCTCGGGTCGCAGGTCGCGATCTCGCGCGACCAATCGAGCGACAGGCCCATCGACTGCAGTTGCGCCCGCATCGCGTCGATGTTGGCGTAGGTCCAGGTCGCCGGATGGGTGTTGTTCTTCATGGCGGCGTTTTCGGCCGGCATGCCGAAGGCGTCCCAGCCCATCGGATGCAGCACGTTGTAGCCGCGGGCGCGCCGGAACCGGGCGACGACATCGCCCATCGCGTAGTTGCGCACGTGGCCCATATGGATGCGGCCCGACGGATACGGGAACATCTCGAGCACATAGTATTTCGGGCGCGGGTCGGCGTTCAGAGTCTTGAAGACGCCGGCCTCGGCCCAGGCCTCGCGCCACTTCGCCTCGGATTCACGCACATTGTAGCGTTCAGAACGCATTGCCGGATGGTCTCGTCAGGTGACGTCTTAATGGATTTCGCGGCCGGACAAATCACGATTTGACCAGAGGGTCAAATGAGGACGAAGACGGCGCAGGAGCCGCCGACCCACGATATCTGGCGAAAACGCTCGACTGCGCCAGGGACGCATGACAGTTTTACGACAAACGCCCTTGAGTTGGCCCACGAGGACTTTCCCATGAGCGCCCCGGATCTGGTCCTGCACGCCACCCCGATCCGCAGTCTGCGGCCGACCCAGATGACGGTCGGCATGCAAGAGGTGCGCCGGAAGCGCGACGAGTGGAGGAAGAAGGCCTCAGCCGATCTCGAGAAGTTCCTCGCCCAGCACATGGTTCCCACGATCATCGGGCCCGGCGGCGCGCACCATGTCATCGACCATCATCATCTTGCGCTCGCGCTGCACGAAGAGGGCGTCGACAGCGTCTTCGTCGCCACGGTCGCCGACCTCAGCCGCCTGCCCGAGGACCATTTCTGGAACATGATGGACTTCAAGGGCTGGACTCATCCGTATGACGGCAAAGGACGGCGGCGTCCGTACGCCGACCTCCCGAAGACCGTGGCGGGCCTCGAGGACGATCCCTATCGTTCGCTCGCCGGCGCCCTGCGCAACAACGGCGGCTTCGCCAAGGACTCCACGCCTTTTGCCGAATTCCTATGGGCCGACTTCTTTCGCCCGCGCATCAAGGCGAGAACGATCAAGGCGGACTTCCAGGCGGCGGTCGACGAGGCGGCGAGAATCGCCAAGATCGGCGACGCGGACTACCTTCCCGGCTGGTGCGGCCCGCACGGCTTTGCGCGTCCCGCCCCATCGAAGGCCGCCGGCGCCAAAGCGCCGGGCCCGAAAGCGGAAGGGTCCGGCAAGAAAGCCAGAAAGCGCCCAGCCGCCTGAGGCGGGGCGAACCGGGCAGGCGACGAGCCCGCCGCGAGGCGGGTTGGCGCAAACCGGCGGGAGCCGCTAAGACGCCGCCTTCCGCCGGTTCCCGAATCTCATGTCGCCAAAGCCCCATTCGAGCCGAATCGCCGGACTGGCGGCGTTCGCCGCCGCGACTTTCGCGGTCTGCGTCGTCGCGATAGCGGCGCTCGACCGCGCAGGCGCTCCGGAACGCCTCGTCGAGGCGCTCGGCCCGATCCTCGCGCTGTTCGCGCTCGGCGCCTTCGGGATCGGCAGCCGCACCGCGACGCTCGCCGCTGTTCATCGCGGCTGGCCGCAGGGCGCCGCCTTTCTACGCCGCGCTCTCCGTCGCCGCTATCGCCGCGGGCGCGGCGCTCGGCCTCGGCCTTCGGCTCGCGGCGCCGTCGGACCCGATCTGGCCTGGGGCGATGATCGGCGTCGCGCTCGGCGCGGCGGCGCTCGGCCCGCTCGTCCGGCGCTTTGGCGGCGCGTCGCTGAGCGACGTCATCGCCACCCGTTTCCCGAACCCCTACGTGCGCGCCGTCTCGGGCCTCTTCATCGGATCGGCGGCGGCGCTCGTCGCCTTCGCCGGCTACCGGACGGCTGTGGCGGTCGCCGAAGCCCTGGTCACGGCCAGCCGTCCCTGGGCGGAGACGATCGTCGGGGCGGCGCTTCTCGCCTCCCTCGCGGCGGGAGGCCTCGCGAGCCTCGTCTGGTGCTCGGCCGCGTCCGGCGCTGGCGTCGCGCTCATCGCCCTCGTCGGCTGGGCTCTGCCTGCCCATCCGGCCGGCGCCGCCCTGGCGATCCACGGCGAATCCGCCCAGTTTCTCGCCGCGCTCTCTCCGCCCGGGGCGCTGGCGACGTTGGTCGCCGCGGCGATCGGAGCGGCCGGCCTGATCGGCGCCGCGCCGCCGACTGCCGGCTGCCGCGACACGGCCGCGGCGGTGAAAGCCGGCGTCGGCGGAATCGTCCTGTTCGCCGGGCTTGCCGCGATTGCCTTCACCGGAGCGCCGGTTTTCGCGGTTGAAAGCGGTTTCGCCGGGACCAGCCCGCTCGCAGGATCGCTCGCCGGCGCCGCCACCCTCGCCGCGGCGTTGGCGCTTGCCGGCCTCGGGGTCCTTGGCGCTTCACGCGCCTTCGGGGTCGCCCTCGCCCGGCCGCCCCGGCGTTTCCCGACGCTCGCCAGCGTGCGCCTCGCGCGCATGCGCTTCGCGCAGGCGGCGATCGTTCTGGGCTGCGCCGCGGCCGACAGCGCCGGCCTGACGGATCCCGCTACCGCCTTGATCGGCGCGATGGCGCTCACGCTCGCGATAACGGCGCCGATCGCGGCGCTCGCGGCGATCCCGCGCGCCGGGCCCCTCGCGGCGACAGCCGCGACGCTGACAGCGGCGGCGGTCGCCGGTCTCCTGTTCGCGAGGGGCGCCCCCGTCGATCGCGACCGACCTGCTCGACGATGCGCTCGCAGCCGGCGCGGCTGCGTTCGTCGCCGGATCGCTGGTCGCCCTCGTCGCGCCGCGTCGCGGTCCCGCGCCGACGCCGGGGCTGTTCGACCCGTTCTCCCGCCCTTCAGGCTGACGCCGTCAGCAGGCTGCAGCGCCTCGTCGTAGACGCGCCGGTCGCCCGCGGCGAGGATGCGGCCGCCCTTCGAGGCGTCCTCGCCCTCCCAGGTCGTGATGACGCCGCCCGCCCCCTCGATGATCGGCGCGAGCGCCACGACGTCGTGGGTCTTCAATCCGGTCTCGATGACGAGGTCGACGAAGCCCGCGGCGAGCGCGCAATAGGCGTAGCAATCCCCGCCATAGCGCGCGAGCCGCGTCTTCGCTTCGACGCTTCGGTAGGCCGCGAGGTCGGCCGCGTCCCGGATCAGCGACGGGCTCGTCGTCGAAATCGTCGCCTCGGCGAGGGAGGCGCAGGCGCGGGTCCGCAGCGTCCGGCTCGTCCACTCGGTCGGCGGCGCGTCGCCGCGGCTCGGGGCCAGCGTGCGCAGCCGCGCCCGCTTGCCGTCGCCGGTGAAGCGCTCGCGGGTGAAGGGCTGCGCCATCATGCCGTAGACGGGCCGGCCGCGGTGCATGAGGCCGATCAGCGTCCCCCATGTCGGCATGCCCGAGATGAAACTCTTGGTGCCGTCGATCGGATCGAGAACCCAGACATATTCGGCGTCGGCGCGGTCGAGGCCGTATTCCTCGCCGATCACGCCATGGGCCGGAAAGGTCTGCCCGATCAGGCGCCGCATCGCCGCCTCGGCGCCGCGGTCGGCCTCGGTGACCGGATCGAACACCCCGCCAAGCGACTTGTCCTCGGCCCCGATCGCACTGCGGAAGAACGGCAGAATCACGTCGCCCGAAACCTGCGCGAGGCGCTCGACGAAGGCCGCAAAGTCTACAGCCGTCATCTTTCGCCTCCGGAATTGGCGGCTAAGGCATGCTTTTCTCGCATATCTGCTATCCCCTCTTTCAGCAGCTCCACTGCCCATTAACAGATCGTTAACAATGTAAGGTGCTGATTTTACGCATTCATTTTCCGAAATAAGCGGCGAGATAAGGCCCCATTCGCGGCCTTGTCGCAGCGCCTTCAACGGGTCGCGGCGTAACGGAGGAAGAAAGCTCTTGCAAGACCGGTTGCGGTCGCCGATATTGTTGCGGTGCGGCATGACCTGCCGCATATGCCCTCCTTGGGCGTTTCCTCCCTAGACTGAAGGCCGCCGTGGAAACACTGGCGGCCTCCTTTTTTCGCCAACCCTGTTTTGGTCCGGGCGCCGGGAGACGCAATTTCCGCAACCTCCGCTCCGTTTTTTGTGCATCGCAACATTTTATTGCTGCATCGCGCTCCGCCGACGCTGCGCTGCGCTGGCTCGTTCCGATTCCGCGGCCCTCACTCGGCCGCCAGGCGCTCCGGACCCTCAGCGGCGGCAAACGCGATCGCCAGCGCCTTGGCGGCGACGAACAGGTCGTCGCGCAGCGTTGTCCAGCGCTCGTTTCGGACAATGCGGCGTTCGTCGAGATAAATCGCGCGGGCGATCTCGATCTGGACGGCGTGGACGCCTTCCCCGGGCGCGCCAAAGCGCTCGGTGATGTACCCCCCGGCGAACGGCTTGTTGCGCCGGACCCGATATCCCGACGCCCTGAGGCTGGTCTCCAGCGCTTCGGTCACGAACGGCGCGGCGCTCGCGCCGAACCGGTCGCCGAGCACGATATCCAGACCGCCGACGTCCGCCGCGTTGCTCGGCATGGAATGGCAGTCGATCAGCAGCGCCCGCCCGAATTGCTGGCGCGCGCGCGCAATCAGCGCTCTCGAGCCGGGCATGGTACGGCCGATAAAGCCGCTCGATCCGCGCCAGCCCCTCTTTGACCTTGAGCGGCTGCTTGTAGATCGGCTGCGCGTCGCCGACCACGCGCGGGATGGTGCCGAGGCCCACGGCCACGCGCAGCGAGCGGCTATTGGCGTAATCGGGCACCGGACCGTCGAAGACTTTCGGATCGAGTTCATAGGGCTCGCGATTGACGTCGAGATAGGCGCGCGGGAACAAGGCCCGCAGGAGCGGCGCGCCGAGCCCCACGCAGGGCAGGAACAATTCGTCGACGAATGCGTCCTCGGACCGGCGCAGGGTCAGCGCGTCGAGTCGCGAAGCCTCGAGAAAACTGGCGGGATAGCGCGAACCCGAGTGCGGCGAGCTGAAGACGAGCGCCGACGTCAAGCGCGCCGGCTCGATCGTCTCGACGGGAGGATCGAATTCCGCCAGCGCCGCTCTATAGAATTCCTTCATCGTCGCTCCGGGAAGCACTTGCGCGCTTGCTCTCGCCGCGGGCATGGGCTTTATCATATGGGATCGCGATCGGCGGGCGGCAGGGTCCTTGCCGCCTTTCAAGGAATTTTTACCGGGGCGCTGCAAAGTTGCAAGTCTGAACAGGGGATGGGGTATGCGTACGCCGGTCGAGATTTCACCCAAGATTTTGTTGGCCGAGGACGACAACGACATGCGTCGATTTCCTCGTCAAGGCTCTGCAGAACGCCGGCTACGACGTCGCCTCGTTCGACAACGGGATGTCGGCGTATAACCGTCTGCGCGAGGAGCCGTTCGAGCTTTTGCTGACCGACATCGTCATGCCGGAGATGGACGGCATCGAACTGGCGCGCCGGGCGACCGAACTCGATCCCGAGATCAAGGTCATGTTCATCACCGGATTCGCCGCGGTGGCGCTCAACCCGGACAACAACGCCCCGAAGGACGCTCGCATCCTGTCGAAGCCGTTCCACCTGCGCGAGTTGGTCTCCGAGGTCGAGCGGCTCCTGAAGGCGGCGTAGCGGGCAGCCGGGCGCAAGCGCCCCAATGCGTCCCGGCGGACCGTTCCAAACTCTCGATTCTCGGTCTCGCCGCCGCTGCGTCCTCGCCGGCTTTTGCGGAAACCTCGCGCCTCGACGCGATCCTTTCCGCACAGGTGTTGCGGGTCGGCACGACCGGCGACTACCAGCCGTTCAGCGCCCTCGACAAGACGACGGGCGCCTATTCCGGCTTCGACGTCGACATGGCGCGCGCGCTCGCCGAGGCCCTCGGCGTCAGGCTCACGTTCGTGCCGACGGCCTGGCCCAACCTCGCCCAGGACCTTAAGGCCGGCGCCTTCGACATCGCTATGGGCGGCGTCTCGGTCACGCTCGACCGGCAGAAGATCGGCTTCTTCTCCGATCCCTACCTCAGGGACGGCAAGACGCCGATTGCGCGTTGCGCCGACGTTTCCAGGTATCAGACGCTCGCGGACATCGACCGGCCCGAGGTGCGGGTGATCGTCAATCCGGGCGGCACGAACGAGCGCTTCGACCGCGCCCACCTCCA
This sequence comes from uncultured Alphaproteobacteria bacterium, assembly GCA_963724785.1. GTDB lineage: Bacteria > Pseudomonadota > Alphaproteobacteria > Rhizobiales > Beijerinckiaceae > Roseiarcus. The sequence continues at coordinate 487,314 of CAVRWC010000025.1, forward strand.
CGAGGCCCAAATCGTCGTGCAGCCCGACAATACGACGATTTTCGATACGCTCGCCGCCGGCGGCGCCGACGTGATGATCACCGATGCTTCGGAAACCCGGCTCCAGCAGAAGCTGCATCCCGCCGCCCTCTGCGCCATCCACCCCGACAAGCCGTTCGACTTCGCAGAGAAGGCCTATTGGATGGCGCCCGACCCGGCGCTCAAGGCGTTCGTCGACCAGTGGCTCCACCTCACGAAAGAGAACGGCGCGTTCGAGGCGATCAGCGCCAAATGGCTTCGCTGACCCGACAGAGCGTCGCCGGTTCGCGACGCGTGCGAAATGTGGGAGCGCAACGTCAGGGCCGGTAAGGGCTTTTGGCGATCCGATAAATTCACCTGAAACCTTAAAAAGACTTCGCAATCGACTGATATTCCTTACTTGACAGAATATCCGGCTACCCCGCAGATCGATCGGGCGAGCCTCGCGCAGACGGCGGGCGATCGAGACCGAGCCGCTCGGCTGCGCGGGCGAGCGTCGTCTCGAATCCGGCCGAGGCGTCGATCCCCGCCCATCCCCGTTCGCCGAGCGGCTCTGCCTTTTGCCTCCGCGCAACGGCCTCATCGGCGTCCGAGGCGTCGGCGCGGCGCCCGGCCACGCGGGCGAGCCGGATGGCGGGCGGCGCGTCGAGGAACAGGCCGTCGAAGGCGACGCCGGTTTCCGCGGCGACCCGCCCGACGGCGGCGCGCATCAGCCTGGTCGGGAAGGTCGCGTCGATCACCACCGCTGCGCCGGCGTTGAGCGCGCGCCGCGCCTTGTCTTCGAGCCTTCGATAGACTTCGCGCGAAACCTCGGGCGCGTACGCGTCCACGTCGAGGCGGACGGTCGCCTCGACGCCGAACATCGCCTTGCGTTCGACGTCGCTGCGAAGCCACAGGGCGCCCGGCGCCCGTCCGAGCCGCGGCGCGAGCGCTTCCGCGAGCGCGCTCTTGCCCGATCCCGAGAGCCCGCCGATCGCCGTGAGCCGGGGCGCAACGTAGCGGAGGAAACCCTGCGCGAGGTCGAAATAGCTGCGCGCCAACCGCCTCGTCCGTGCGCGCGCCTCATCCTCCAGCCGATCCGCGGCCGCGGCCTCGACCTTCGCCCGGATCGCGGCGCGCAGGCTCATGAAGAGCGGCAGCGCCGCTAGGCCCGGCGAGCGCCTCGGGCGGTTCGGCCGCAAGATAACGATTGAAGACCCGGTTGGCGGCGCGCCGGAGCTTTCGCGCTTCGAGGTCCATCAGCAGGAACGCGAGGTCGTAGAGCACGTCGCCGCTGGCGATCGCGTCGGAGAACTCGACCGCGTCGAACAGGATCGGCTCGCCGTCGATCAGCGCGATGTTGCTGAGATGCAGGTCGCCGTGGCCGCGTCGGACAAAACCGTCGCGCCCGCGCCTGAGCAGCGTCGGCCGCGCGACCGCGAAGGCGAGCAGCGTCTCGCGCGTCAGCCAGCGAGCGTCGGCAGGCGGGAAGAGGTCCGGCCAGCGGGCGAAGGCGGCGGCGTTCTGTTCGATATAGGTCTCGAGCTCGCCGGCCGCGCGCGCTCCGTCGCGCCTGGGGGCCCGCGCATGGGCGCGCCGGACGGCTTCGGCGAGCTTGTCGACGAGAGCGTCGGCGAGCCCGCCCCGCTCGGCGATCCGGTCGAGCGTCGCGTTCTCGTCGAACCGGCGCATGTGGCAGACCCACTCGACCACCTCGCCCACTCCGCCGATCGCGAGCCCTTTGGAGGTTCTGACGATCGGCGCCGCCGCCAGATAGACGCCGGGCGCATTGTCGCGGTTGACGGCGATCTCCGCCTCGCAGGCCTCGCGCCGCTTGTCGAGCGTCGAGAGGTCCATGAACGGGAACGTGACCGCCCGCTTGACCTTGTAGACGTCCGCCCCGGCCAGAAAGACGACCGCCCCGGCCGTGTCGACGCGGCCGACGGGAGCGTTAAGCCCATGCGTCGCCGGATCGGCGAGAAAGCCGAACGCCTCCTCCTGCGACGGGACGGACTCGCTCAACGCTCGATCTCCTCGAACAAGGGGCCGGCGGCGGCGCCGGGGTCCTATGGCGTCCTTTGCCGGTGCGGGCCGTGGAGCGCCCGCCGGCGCCCACTGTCTAAATCCTGAACGCGACGAGGATCGCGCCGGCCGCGATCAGCGCCACGCCTAGCCAGTTGAGGGCCGCCAGCTTCTCTCCCAGAAAGGCGACGCCGAAAATCGCGACCATGACGACGCTGAGCTTGTCGATCGGGGCGACCCGCGCGGCGTCGCCGAGTTTCAGCGCCCGAAAATAGCAGAGCCAGGAGCCCCCGGTCGCAAGCCCCGACAAGACGAGAAAGACATAGCTTCTGGGCGACACCGAGCCCAACGGCTGCCACTGTCCGGTCAGCGCCAGGATCGCGCCGGCCGCGCACAGAATGACGATTGTGCGGATGAAGGTGCCGAAGTCCGAGCCGACGTTCTCGATTCCGACCTTGGCGAAGATGGCCGTCAGCGCCGCGAAGGCGGCGGACAGGACCGCCCAGAACTGCCAGGCCGAAAGCAGGTTTTTCATGGGTCGCGCGCAGTCCGGGTTTAAGGGCGCCGAGCGGCGACGCGCCGCGACGGCCGGCGGGCAGACACTAATCAGAGATTCTTAGGCTGGCCAACGGAACAAGAGAGACAAATTCACCACAAAGAACACGAAGAATATCGAAGGCGTACGAAAGAGCCCTGTCGTTCTTTGTGTCCTTGGTGCTCTTTGGGGTCAAAGTCGAACTCTGACTGACGTGGAGCGATCGGCTATTCCGGCAACGGCCTGCCCGCTTGCTCCTGGACGATGTGCTCGGCGTACCAATCCGGCCATTCCGGGTCTTGTTTGCCGATCCGCTTCTCGTGCTCGCCATGCGCGGTTGCGGCGCGTCGCAGCGCCGCCGCAAGCTCGGCGGACGAGGCGAAGGTCGTGCTGTCAGCGTCCACGCGTCCGGGCAAACGCGCGGTGATCTCCTGCAACAGCCAGCCATTGCCGTCCGGATCGCTGAACGAAGCGAACGAGCGATAGCTGCGACGCTCGGGATCGGGACCGCCAACTCGAAGTCGCCCAAACAGATAGGGCTCGCTTCCACCGGCGTACACGCCCCCGCCGTCGTGGAACGCCTCGCTGATCGCGACGCCGCGTTTCAGGAACGCGTCGCGGGCGGCCCCGATGTCGGAAACGATCAGGTACAGCCCCTGCGCTGAGCCCGGCGCCGCCGCAGTGACGTTCTTGCCGAAGATGATCGAGCAGGCGGACCCTGGCGGCGTGAACTGGACCACGCGGAAGTCGTCGCCCGAGTCAAAGTCGGCGTCGAGCCTCCAGCCGAGACCACCGTAAAAGCGCTTGGCGCGGTCGACGTCCGAGACAGGAATGACGACGACCTCGAGCTTCGTGTCGAACGCCGCACCGGGGGTGTTGACGGCATGTTCACTTCGGGCCTGCGTATCGCTCATGTCCAGCTCCTGCGGCTTGGGGCTTTGAGAGTGTTGACCGAAGTCCGCCACGCAAAGCTCTGCATGGCCAAGAATTTGTTTCCTCAGATGACCCATAAATCCGATGGACCGCGGCCATGATGGCACAGTCGGGAGCGGCAATGATCGCTCGCTCCTAATCCTGCTCGCCCAGAGTCTGGACGTAGGTTTTGCCATACGGATAGAAGAGTTCCTTGCGGCCCTCCTGCCACGCCGCTTTAAGTTCCGGCGTCGTAATATCCCAATCCGGCCGGCATTTCTTGGTGACGGCCCGCAGGTCCTGACGGAGGTCCTCGACGGTCGGCCGGCCGAAGAACCAATAGCCGTTGTAAACTTTGTAGACCACAAGACCGGGCTCGAGAACGATCACGTGAGGAATCATCGGATTGTTGACAGGGTCCGTGTACTCGGCGATGTCGAGATCCTTTTGGACCAAACGCCTCACATCGGAGAGGAATGGCCAGTGAGCGCCAACTCCGGTGCGGTATTCATTCGTCTGCGTAATATTGTCGGTGCTAATGGTCACAAGCCGACAATAGGCGACTTCAAGCTCGCGATGGAGTTCGACAAGACCCTCGGCTTGCCGGCGGTCCTTGGGGCAAAAGCCTCCCCGGCTAAGGACAAGAACCATTGGATGGTGTCCTTGAAGCTCCGACAGCTTGCGGCGTTTCGCCGTGTGATCGGAAAGTTCGTAGTCCGGAAGGATCGCCCCCGGAACAATCTCAGGTCGCATATGAGGCCCTCAGCGGTTCGGCGGGTTGGTTTTGCTCATAAGTCAGCAGCGTCGACGATCGCCTGGGCGAAGGCTTGCGGAGCCTCCTGAGGCAGATTGTGCCCGACGCCGCCGGTAAGGGTCCGGTGCGCATATTTGCCGGTGAATTTCCTGGCGTACGAACCGGCCTCCGGGTGCGGCGCTCCGTTGGCGTCGCCTTCGAGGGTGATGGTGGGTACGCCGATGACCGGACCCTCCGCGAGCCGCTTTTCCAGATCGTCGTACTTCGGTTCGCCTTCGGCCAGTCCGAGCCTGAACCTATAATTGTGGATGACGATGGCGACGTGGTCCGGGTTGTCGAACGAAGCCGCGGTGCGATCGAACGTGGCGTCGTTGAAGTTCCACTTCGGCGAGGCAAGCCGCCAGATGAGCTTCGAAAAGTCGCGCCGGTACTTGTCGTACCCGACCCGGCCGCGCTCCGTGGCGAAATAATACTGGTACCACCATTGAAGCTCGGCCGCTGGCGGCAAGGGCGTGTTCTGGAATTCCTGGCTGGCGATCAGATAACCGCTCACCGACACAGGGCCTTGCAGCGCTCCGGCCACAGGATAGCGATGATGTCAGCCGTCCGCCCGCCCCAATCAAAACCGCCGATGGTGGCCTTTTCGATTCTGAGCGCATCCATCAGCGCGATCGATGTCCACGGCCACCGCCGAAGGTTGGCCGTTCCGGAACGTGTCGCCCGGAGAGGAACCGCGTCGAGCCGTAGCCCCGGAGATAGGGGACGATCACCCGGTAGCCCGCCGACGCCAGCAGAGGCGCGACATCGACAAAGCTGTAGATGTCGTAGGGCCAGCCGTGCAGAAGTATGACCGCAGGACCGTCCGGAGGGCCGGCCTCGGCGTAGCCGACGTTGAGCAGGCCGGCGTCGATCCGCTTCAGAGGCGCGAACGGCGTGTTCGTTCCCGGCTTGATCGTGGGCAACGGCGTCGGATTTGTCTCACCGGTTTGCGCGGACGCAGAGCCGCTCATTCCAAGCTGTGCGGCGGTGATCGTCATGACCGCGGCGCCAAAGAAGCGGCGGCGACGATGGTCGACTTCGTCGGCGACCTTGGCCGTATCCATAAGTAAGCCTCCTGGATTCGACTGCGGGAAGCGCACTGAATGGGTCGGGCGCATCGGCCTGGTTTCATCGGCTCGATGCGCGGCTAGGCGGTCGGTTTCTACGTGAACAGTTGCGCCGCCATAGACGAACAGCGACCCTAACTCCAGCATAGCAGACGAGCGGCGAACTGGGAATCAGCGCGATGAAGGCGGCAGGCGACCGCGCCTGAAAACTCGCCGGGCGAAACGAAGTCATCGAGCGGGCCACGACGACGCGCCATGCGGAATGGCTCCACGCTCTGCGATCCACGATGGAGCCGCCGCGCCGGACTGCACGGGAAAGCCGCGGATCCGGCGCGCGTCGCCCCTGTCGCACCGCCGTCACATGTGTCATTGAAAGAATTCGCCGAGCCCCGCCGAACGATCCGGCGCCGACCAGGGAACCGACGATGAGCGCGAGCAAGGATAACAGCCCCGGCGCGATGCAGCATCGCATCGACGCGGAGATCCAGGACAACCTCGACGAGGACCTGGAACTCGAGCTCGAGGACAGCGATCTCGACGACCTTCTCGCCGAAGGCCACGAGCATCCGGAGATACGCGCCTTCCCGCGCAGGCTCTATTTCACTGAGCTTCTGCGGCTGCAGCGCGAACTGATCAAACTGCAAGACTGGGTGGTCGCCAACAAGCTCAAGCTGGTCGTGCTGTTCGAAGGCCGGGACGCCGCCGGCAAGGGCGGCGTGATCAAGCGCATCACTCAGCGCCTCAACCCCCGCGTCTGCCGCGCCGTCGCCCTGCCCGCTCCAGGCGAGCGAGAGCGCTCGCAATGGTATTTCCAGCGCTACGTCCCACACCTGCCGGCAGGCGGCGAGATCGTGTTGTTCGACCGCTCCTGGTACAACCGCGCCGGCGTCGAGCGTGTGATGGGCTTCTGCAACGACGATGAATACGAGGACTTTTTCCAGTCCGTGCCGGAATTCGAGAAGCTTCTGGTGCGATCGGGGATCGTGCTGGTCAAATATTGGTTCTCGATTACCGACGAAGAGCAGAACCTGCGCTTCTTGACCCGCATCAACGACCCGCTCAAGCAGTGGAAGCTCTCGCCGATGGACCTCGAATCCCGCCGCCGATGGGAGGAGTACACCAAGGCGAAGGAAATCATGTTCGAGCGCACCCACATTCCGGAAGCGCCGTGGTGGGTGATCGAGGGCATCGAAAAGAAGCGGGCTCGGCTCAACTGTATCGCCCACCTCCTGACGCGCATTTCGTACAAGGAAGTGCCGCACGAGAAGCCGGTCCTGCCGCAGCGCGTCCATCACCCGGACTATCACCGGGAGATGATCCCGCAAGAAATGTACGTACCCGACATCTACGCCGACATCGTCCCGCCGCCCGAGCGGTGAGGACCGTCCGCGATCAGCCTGTCCTGCCGTTAAGCCATTGAAAAAGTTGAATCAGTACACCAAGAACACCCGTGTTCGCTTATTAAGCTATTGAAATATCAGCGCCTCTGCTGAAAAACGGCGATTATATACTTGACGTAGAAATCGGTTTGTGGCATGTTGATCCTCGTTGAAGGACGCGCCATGACCAACCTTACCGATCCCATGTTAACTGACGCCGACAAGGCTCGCGAGCACCTTGAAGGCTTGTACTGGCCGACCGGCCGAGTCTGCCGTCATTGCGGAAGCGCGGACGCGAGCCGGATCACGAAGCTGGCGGGCAAGTCCACGCGCCCCGGCGTCTACTGGTGTAACGAGTGCAATAAGCCGTTCTCGGTCACGGTTGGAACAGTCATGGAAGACAGCAAAATCCCGCTCAACAAGTGGGTTCTAGCCTTTCACCTGATGGCGTCCAGCAAGAAAGGCATGTCCGCTCATCAACTGCATCGGATGCTGGGCGTCACGTACAAGACGGCGTGGTTCCTTTGCCATCGCATCCGTCGAGGCCATGACGCCCGAAGAGACGCACAAGACCAAAGGCCCGCTCGGCGGCCACGGAAAGACCGTGGAGGCCGATGAAACCTTTGTCGGCGGCAAAGCCAAGAACCGCGCCCACAGCGAGCCCGCGCCCAAGAAGGCGGTCTTCACGCTCATTGAGCGCGACGGCGCGGCCTGGTCCTTCCATGTTGCGAACATCAACGCCAGCACATTGCGCCCGCTCTTGGTCCGCAACGCGAGCCGGAAAAGCACGCTCAACACCGACGAAGCCAGCATGTACGTCCGCGCCGGTCGCGAGTTTGCGGCCGATCATGCGGTCGATCACAGCCGCGACGAGTACGCTTACGAGATCGGCAAGAAGTCGGTCACGATCAACGCCGAAAACTATTTCAGCATCCTAAAGCGCGGGATTTACGGCGTTTATCATTTCGGTCAGCGAGGCTCACATGAGCCGATATCTTGGCCGAGTTCGATTTCCGATATTCGAGCCGCTCCAAACTTGGCGTCAACGATACAGTCCGCGCCGAAAAAGCGATATTGGGCGCGGAAGGTAAGCGCCTCACTTATCATCAGCCTGCGAACTAAGAACCGGGGGCCTGAAAAGAGGATTTGGACGCCTCCCGAGAAATCGGGGCGTCCGCCCGATATGAGAAGGCGAAAGCGATGGGCTCCGGATTAGGCTGGCACCGTCAAGGAGGGGTAACGACGGGCGGAGACTCACCCAGTACTCTGCGGCAAATGTCACGTAACGCCGGAACGCGGGTTTGAACGCGATGGCGAGACCTGGGCCAAATGCGCCATCTGCGGGCGTGAAGACCGGGTTGAGGACATCATGCGGGAGGCAGCCAAAAATCACGTCGACAAGGCCATCCGGCAAGGATTCCTGGGCCTCAAGGGCGGCAGCTTGACCGTCAAGAGCCCCCCGGAGCGCGAGTATCGTTGGATCACTAGCGACTGATTGCCGCTTCCCGGTTTTCATTTCCTTTTGCCGCTTGTGCGGAGTGCTAAGGGCACGCAAGAGTGCGGCGTCTCGGCGAGCTGCCACTTTATCTTCTGTATCTTAAAGCTGACACCTTACGAGGTTATACATTGCAAATATGGTTCGCTCTCAACGACGACAAGAGGCCATGGCCCGAAAAACCTCTGTTGCCAACTCGCGAGCAGGCGAAGTCCCGTAAGTTGTCGCATCGTAAAAAAAAGACCAAATCTTCTCCGCCCCCGCCTCAACCATAGCCGGGGTTACTTCAACCTCAATTCCGGGCGCGCCAGCCGGGCCTTTCAACTCGACGCTTTCAACATGGACCATGTGGACCTCTACGTCAAGTATATAGCCTGAAAAACGGCGCTACAAGCCCGGCACGACGGAGCCGCGTCGGGAATCGGAAATGGCGCCGCAACCGGCTGGAAAAGCTCAATTCGAACTCGAAAACGGCAGGGCGCCCTGCGGGAGACTGGAAAAACCCCGACTACCCGCGCAGCTTCTCGTGTCCGATGGCCGCACGCAAAAAGTAAGAGAGCCCGACAAGCGCCAGCAGCACGAGAAAGGCTTCGAGCCCATGAGTGAATAACGGACCCAGCGCAAACAGGCCGCCGATCGCCCAGCCGGCTGCGAAGCCGGCCCCGATCAACTCGGTGCCGACCAGGATGGCGACGCTGACGAGCGTCGAGACGTTGAGCCAGTTGATCGGCTTCAAGGACGCCGTTGCGGCCAAGCCTGTCTCCTCTTGATCCCCTTGAGGGCGGCCCTAGACCATGTCGGGACTGGGCGCAAGTGTCGCGGGGACAAGCGTTGCCGTCCGCGACCGGCCAATGCACAGTGGCGGTGTTGAAACGACAGCCGATGTCCATCGTCGCCGAACCCTCACGCCACGCCGACGCCACTCTGCGGGGGCGCGGCCACGTGCCGAAGGGCGGCGTCGGACCGCTGGCGCTCGGGGCGCTCGGAGTCGTCTACGGCGACATCGGCACGTCGCCGCTTTATGCGATGGACCAGATTTTTCGCGTCTCCCCCGGCCGAACGGCAGAGGACGCGCTCGGCGCCGTGTCGCTGGTCATCTGGACGCTCACCCTGATCGTGGCGATCAAATACGCGCTTCTGGTGCTGCGGGCGCAAAACGACGGCGAGGGCGGCGTCTTCGCCCTCTATGGCCTGTTGCACGACCGGAAGGACCGGCGCGCCCGCATGCTGCTCTGGGCGCTGATGGTCGGCGCGGGTCTCTTGATCGGCGACGGCATGATCACGCCGGCGATCAGCGTGTTGTCGGCGGTCGAGGGTCTCAACGTCGCCGCGCCTGGCTTTTCGTCCGCCGTCGCGCCCGTCACGCTGGGGCTGCTGATCGCCCTTTTCGCCGTGCAGTTCAAAGGCGCCTCCGGCGTCGGCGCGGTGTTCGGTCCGATCGTGCTCGTCTGGTTTGCCGCCATTGCGGCGCTCGGGGCGGCCGAGATTACGGCGGCGCCGAAAATCCTTGCCGCCTTCAATCCCGTATACGGCTTCGAGTTTCTCGGCCGCGCGAATCTCATCGGGGCGCTGATGCTGCTCGGCGCATTGATGCTGGTGGTGACCGGGGGCGAGGCGATGTACGCCGACCTCGGCCATTTTGGCGCGCTGCCGATCCGGTTTTCCTGGTATGCGGTCGTCTTTCCGGCGCTTATCCTCAACTACCTCGGCCAGGGCGCTTATCTTCTGGGCGGCGCGCCGATCGCCGGCGACAAGCTCTTCTATGCGCTGAGTCCCCCCTGGCTCCTGGCTCCCATGGTCGTATTGGCGACCGCCGCCACCGTGATCGCCTCGCAGTCGCTGATCTCGGGCGCCTTCTCGCTGGTCTCGCAGGCGATCCGCCTCGGCCTGTTCCCGCGGCTCGACATCGAGCACACCCACCAGGCGCGCGAAGGTCAGGTCTACATCCCCGCAGTCAACTGGGTTCTGCTCGCCGGCTGCGTGACGCTGGTGCTCACCTTCGGCTCGAGCGCGGCTCTGGCGGCCGCCTACGGTCTCGCCGTCTCCGGAGTGATGGTCATCACCTCGGTCGCCATGATCCCGATCGCCCTGCGCTACTGGGGCTGGAGCCCGGCGCTGACTTCGCTCGTCTGGGCGCCGCTGACCGCGCTGAACGGCGCCTTCTTCATCGCGAGTCTGCTCAAGCTTCTGGAGGGCGGCTACGTGCCGATCGCCGTCGGCGGCGTCGCCTTCGCCATGATGGCGACCTGGCGCTGGGGCCGCAAGGCGACCTACGCCGCCCACAACGCCAAGGCGACGCTGACCATTTCCGAGGTCGTCACGTTGCACCGGGCGAGCAAGATCTTTCTCGAGCGCAACGCGCTGATCATGTCGCCGCGCCCGCTGCGGACCAAGGGCGATCGCGCCCCGTCGCTGATCCGCCTGATTGCAGAGCGCACAGGCATGTTGCCGCGGAACCTGATCTTCGTCGAGGTCAGCCACAAGAAGACCCCCTACATTCACGGCAGCCGATATCAGGTCACCGTATTCGACCGCAGCGAGGAAAAGGGCAGTGTTATCGGCGTCGAGCTGTCCTTCGGCTTCCTGGAGGAGCCCGATGTCGAAAAGGCGCTCGAAGACCTGGCGCGCCATCACGAAATCGACCTGCCGGTCGACCCGCACCAGTGGATCGTCCACATCATGCAGGACCACCTCCTGCCCGCGCGGAGAAACAATGTCCTCAAGCGCCTGCGGCTCAGCCTGTTTCAGTTCCTTGCTGCGGCGTCGCGCCCGGCCTATTCGTATTACGGACTCGGCGATGCGGTGCAACTCACCATCGAGGTCATTCCAGTCCGGTTGCGGTAGCGCTCGCGCCGAGGGGGCCTAAGACGATCTCAGCGCTGGACGGCGGACAAGCGCCCGTGATTGTCTCCAGCCATGCCGACCCCAACCCGAACCCCCTCGATCGCCGCGCTCGACCCTGTTTCCTTCCGCCGGAATCTCGACCGCCTTGCCCAGATCCTCGAGGCCTGCGTGCGCGAAGGCGCGAGCGTCGGCTTCGTGCTGCCCTTCGCCCAAGCGGAGGCGCGCGCCTATTGGCGGGAAAAAGTAGCGCCGCCGCTTAAGGCCGGGAGCCGGCTCGTTCTCGCCGCGACTGTCGGCGGCGAGGTCGTCGGAACGGCGCAACTCGATCTCGACGGAATGCCGAGCAAGCGCCATCACGCCGAGGTTTCGAAGGTGCTGGTCGATCCGCGCTTTCGCCGCACGGGCGTCGCCCGTGCGCTGATGGCCGACATCGAGCGTCGCGCCGCCGAGGCCGGGCGATGGCTCTTGACCCTCGACACCGCCGGCGACGCCGCCGAGACTCTCTACCGTTCGCTGGGGTACGCGCTCGCCGGAACGATCCCGCTCTACGCGCGCGACGCCATGGAGGCCGATCGCTACGACGCTACCCGGCTTATGTACAAGGATTTGCGGCGCGACTAGGCTTCGAAGCTTACGCGTTCCCGGTTTTCAGGTTCGCGCGGCTGGCAGCCGATTGGCTGTCCAAGGCGTCCGAAAGGAAACCTCGGCTTCAGGTTGAAAGACGAACAGCGAGGTCGATAATGGCTGCACGCATCTTGCGCTCCTTGATGCGCGTGAAGGCGCGAATGAGCGCGGCCCCTTCTTCGGCGGAGGCCAAATCGCCGATCTTTTCCTCGGCGAAGTCCTCTATCACCCTAGGGGCGCCTCGCCTTCCCGCGGAATAAGTCAGATTATTAACTGATCCTGGTTGGACACAAATTTCTTCTAGGACGTCCGTTCTTGCCACCGTCGTCTCCATAATGGTCCCCCGCTCTTCGCCCGCAACGTTGGGGCGATTAGACGCCCGCGCAATTGTGGATTCTACGTATTCGGACGTTCACTTTCGATACCGATCACAGAGCGCAGGACGGGACAACTGTACGTATTTCTTGCGATCACTATGAAATTAGCAACTGCTTGCGGGAAAGCGGAAGATGTCTCAGCCTTTCCATCCGTCGAGGTGGGCTCTAATGTCGCACGCGCCGTCGCCGCCGTTGTTTGACCACCCCGAGCGAGCGCCGCTGACGAATCGGGGCCCTTGAACGGTACGGCGCCGAACGCTTCTGCGCACATTGCGCCAGTGCGACCGTCAGCACCCCGCCTGGGCCGTCAGCGACATTGCGGCGCACAGCGGCGTCTGGCGTACGAAGACCAAAATTTTGAGCCTCACGCGTTGACATCGTGCGCCCGCATTCGAAAAATGCGCGCCCTGAAACGCAAAAACGGGCGTTCGCGCATGACCGATGCAGTCGCCCGGAAGGGGATAAGCCGCGCTATCCTGACGCTGCTGACGCTTTACGCACTCGCGATGATCGTCCCGGACTTCGCGCGGATCGTTTGGCCGCTTGGCGCGTTTGGCCTCGCCACCAACGCCGACGGCCTTATCTACGAAATCCAGGGTCCGTTCGCGACCGAGGATGCTTCGCCAGCGTCCCGCGCGGAGCTGCACGTGGGCGACCGGCTCGACCTCCGGGCGATGCGCTGCATCCCCGTCGACACGGAGCTTTGCGCCAGCAATCTCGCGCTCTGGGGCGGCGTCGGCTACGTCCTGCCGGGGCGCCCGGCGACCTTGAAACTTGAGGCCAACGGCGATCGACCCGCCCGCGAGGTCAAGCTCGTCGCCGCGCCGCGGCCACGCTCGGTTGCGGTGGACCTGATGCTGGCGCTCACCCAGATCGCCGGCGTTCTGGTCGTGCTCGGCGCGGCCTGGCTCGTCTGGAGCCGCCCGGGCCCGATGACCTGGGGCTTTTTCGCCTACGTGATGTATTTCAATCCGGGACAATCCTTCCAGTTCGCGGCCTGGCTGCAGCAATGGCCGCCCGCGCTCCTCGCCCAGGACGTCGCGTCGGGCGTCTTTCAGGCCGCCGGCTACGCGGGCCTCTTGCTGTTCGCCCTGCGCGCCCCGGTGGACCGCATCGAGGGCCGCTGGCGTCTCGCCCAGCGCGCCCTGCCCGCGGCGGCGATCCTGTTCCTGGCGGTCGAGGCTGCCAGTCTTGGGAGCCTGTTCGGCTTCCCGACGGAATTCGCCATGCGCGCGGCGCTGCTGATCGGTTTCGCCGTCAGCGTGGCGGCGATTGCGATTCTGATCGCCCGGCGCGGGGATCTCAGTCCGCGCGACTATCAGCGGATGCGCTGGGTCATCTGGGGCTGCCTCATTGGCCTGCCGGCCAACGTCGATTGCGGAACTCTGGCAGGAGACCTCCCTGCCGCACGCCTTGTTCGGGGCCGGCGCGCTGACAGAAGACGTCGCGGGCTTCTTCTACCTGATCAACGGCGTCCTCTGCCTGTTCGTCGTCGAGGCGGTGCGGCGCCCGACGGTGGTCAGCGTCTGGGTTCCGCTGCGCCGCGCGACCGTCCTCGGGCTCATCCTCAGCCTGCCAGCGTTCTTCATTCACGAGGAACTGAACACGGTCAACGAATGGACCGACCTGCCGGAGTGGGCGTGGGTGCTGGTCGCCTCGGTTCTGGTCTTCCTGATCTCCCGCCTGCACGAATGGACGACCGAGCGAGCCGACTGGTTGTTCGATCTCGACTTCCGCAAGGCCGAGCGGCGCCTCGAAGAGGTGGGTCACGACATCCAGCGCGCGGAGAGACTCTGCCGACATCGAGCGTCTGATGGTCGAGGAGCCGGTCAAAGCCCTCCGCCTGGCCTCTGCGGCGCTGTTTCGCGAAGAGGACGGCGTCCTCCGCCGCAGCGCAAGCATCGGTTGGGATGCGGAGCACCTCGACGCGCTGACCGACGGCAAGCCTCCGCTTGCGGAAGCGCCGTCGAGCGCGCCGTTTCCGATCGCGCCCGGCGCCGCCGGCGCGCCTGACGATCTGGCCCGGCCAGTCCTCGGCGTGCCGGTCGGCAATCCGAGGCGGCGCTTCGCCGTTGTCCTCTATAGCGCGCACGAGTCGGGAACGGACTCGAATAGCCCGGAGCGGGCGCTTCTCGGCGCGCTCGCCCGGGACGCCGAGATCGCCTATGGGCAGGTCGAGCGCGAAATCTTGCAGAAGCGGGTCGACCATCTCGAAGGCTTGCTCGGCGAGGCGGCCCAGCGCGGCTGAGGTCGGCGGCCAGTTACTCGGAGGGAAACGACGATGTCCGATGAAGCGCCAAGGCGACTCGACGGCGTCCGGGCCTGCGTGTTCGACGCCTACGGCACCCTGTTCGACTTCGCTTCCGCCGCCGGCCGGTCGCCGGACGTGCCTGAAGACCGGCGCGCGGCGCTGACGACGCTGTGGCGCGACAAGCAGCTCCAGTACACGTGGCTCAGAAGCCTCCAGGACCGTTACGCCGATTTCCGGCAAGTCACCGCCGACGCCCTGGATTTCGCGCTCGAAAGCCTTGGCCTCGACGCGCCGGGCCTGCGCGAGACTTCTCCTGGCGCTCTATCTCGGCCTCGAGCCTTTCCCGGAGGTCCCCGAGATCTTGCGCGAACTGCGGCGGCGCGGTTTCCGGACCGCCATCCTGTCGAACGGAACGCCCGCCATGCTCGAGGCGCTCGTTACGCGCGCCGGTCTGGGCGACGCGTTTGACGCCGTCCTCTCGGTCGACGCCCTCGGCGTATTCAAGACCGATCCGAGGGTCTACCGGCTTGCGCTCGACACGCTCGGCCTGCCGGCGCCGGCGATCGCCTTCCAGTCCTCCAACGGCTGGGACGCCTACGCCGCCTCCGACTTCGGCATGCGCGTCGTCTGGTGCAATCGCTACGGCCAGCGCCGCGAGCGTCTGCCCGGCGCGCCGGACTTCGAAATCAGGACGCTCGCCGAGCTGCCCGGGCTGCTGCCGGCGTTGTAGGCTGGCTCACCATTTCTCAGCGTAGGGCCGCGCCTCGACTTCGAAGCTCCACGCCGAGCGATCCTGGCCGACGAGGTTCGCCGCGATGTCGGCGACCCCGGCCGGCGCGATGAAGGCGTCCTCGGAGCGATCGGGAAAGCGCGCCTGCACCGCCGGCGACCGTACGACGCCGTCCACGATGATCACCGCGACATGGATTCCGGCCGGCCCGAGATGCCGCGCCATCAACTCGGCGAGGCCCTTCTGCGCCATCTTGGCCGGCGCGAAGGCGGCGGTTTTTGCGACGCCGCGGCGCGAGGCGGTCGCGCCAATGACGATGATCGCCCCGTTTCCCTTGGCGCGCATGGCGGGGATGACCTGCTTCGCAGCGAGAAAGAGGCCGAGCGTGTTGACGCGCCAGGACCGCGTGAAATCCTCGGGGCTCACCTCCTCGATCGTTCCCCACACGCCCGAACCGGCGTTGAAGACGAGGACGTCGACGTCGCCAAGCTCGGCGCGGATTTGCTCGAACGCCGCCGCCACCGAGGGTTCGTCTGCGACGTCGCAGGCGTAGGCGCGCGCCCGCGGCAGTTCGCCGGCGAGCTTCGCCGTCAGCTCCGCCCGCCGCGACAGCATCGCGACTGCGTATCCTTCGGCGGCGAATCGCCTCGCCAAAGCCTCCCCATTGCCGGGCCCGATCCCGACGACCGCGCAGACCGGCAGCTTCTCGTTCGCCATGGCTCCCTCCTCGGAAGGGCGTGTGTGAGCGGTCGATCCTGCACGGTGCGGCTCCGTCGCGCAACGCAAGGGAACGCGCGCTCTTGACGCCCGGCCGCCGACTGCGCCTATTTGCGGACTTTGCGACGGCGCGCGGCGAACCGCCGAACGCATGAACGAGACGGACAGGAAACGCGAGGGAGCCGATGGACGCTCAGCCCTGGTTGAAATCATATCCGCCTGGGGTCCGATGGGATGCGCCTATCCAGCTCAAGCCACTGCAAGCCATTCTCGAGACTTCGGCCCGCCGCTTCGCCGACCGCCCGGCGCTTGCAGTTCATGGACAAGCGGATCAGCTACGCCGAATTGAACGCCCTCGCCGACCGCGCCGCCGCCGGCTTCCAGAAGCTCGGCGTCGGCCCCGGCGTGCATGTCGGCGTGTTCATGCCGAATACGCCGCACTACGTGATCGCTCTGTTCGGCGTGCTCAGGGCGGGCGGGGTGGTGGTGAATTATTCGCCGCTCGACGCGCTGAGCACGCTGGAATTCAAGATCGAGGACAGCGAGACGGACATGCTGGTCACCCTCGACCTCGCCGCCGTCTATCCGCAGGCCGAGAAGCTCCTGGCCTCGACCCGTCTGAAGCGGCTCGTCATCGGCGCGTTCCCGGAATACGCCGCCGCGCCGGGGCCGGTGAAGGCGTTCCTTGCGGCGCAGGGCATGCTCTCCGAGGTCCCGTCCGACGACCGGCACGTCGCCTTCCACGATCTCCTCGACAACGACGGCCGCTATCAGGCGCACCCGATCGGCGAGCCGACCGAGGCGCTCGCGGTGATCCAGTACACCGGCGGGACGACCGGCCTGCCCAAGGGCGCGATGCTGAGCCACGCCAACCTCACCGCCGCCTGCGCGCAGTACCTGGAGACGGCCACGCGCTCAGACCCGCCGGCGATGACCGAGGGCGTCGAGCGCACGCTCTGCGTGCTTCCGCTCTTCCACATCTACGCGCTGTCGGCGGTCCTCATTCTCGGCCTCGCCCTCGGGGCCGAGATCATCCTGCATCCGCGTTTCGATCCGGCCGCGGTCGCCAAGGACATCGCGCTGAAGAAGGTCACCGTCTTTCCCGGCGTGCCGACCATGCATCTCGCGCTGCTCAGCCTGCCCGACATCGACAAGTACGATCTCACGTCGCTGAAGTTCTGCTCCTCCGGCGGCGCGCCACTGCCGGTCGCCGTCCAGCAGAGGTTCCAGGCGGTCACCGGCGCGCTGCTCACCGAGGGCTGGGGCATGTCGGAGACGGCGCCCGCGGGCACGTTCACCCCGCGCGACGGTCGGGGGAAGCCGGGCTCGTGCGGCCTGCCGATGCCGCGCCTCGAGATGAAGTTCATCGACGCGGCCGACCCTTCGCGCGACCTCCCGCTCGGCGAACGCGGCGAGATCTGCGTCAAGGGGCCGAACGTGATGAGGGGCTACTGGAAGAAGCCCGCGGAGACCGCGGCCGCCATGACGGCGGACGGCTTCTTCCGCACCGGCGACGTCGGCTACATGGACGAGGACGGCTTCGTCTTCATCGTCGACCGCACCAAGGACATGCTGCTCGTCGGCGGCTTCAACGTCTATCCGCGCACCATCGAGGAGGCGATCTACAAGCACCCTTCGGTCGAGGAGGTCAGCGTGATCGGCGTGCCGGACGCATACCGCGGCGAGATCCCGAAGGCCTTCGTCAAGCTGAAAGCCGGCTCCTCCCCACTGACTTTCGACGACCTCAAGGCCTTCCTCAAGGACCGGATCGGCAAGCACGAGATGATCGGCGCCCTCGAGATCCGCAACGCCCTGCCGAAGACGGCGGTCGGCAAGATCTCGAAAAAGGACCTGCGGGAAGCCGAGCGCGCGCAGGCGGGCTGAACCGTCCCGGCCGATCACCGGGGTCGCCGGTCGATCCGCGCCGGGCGAGCGAACGGAGCTTTGAAATGGGCGCGCGAACGGATCTCGGCGAGCGGAGCGACGTCGCGGCCGTGTTGGCGCTGACCCCGGTCGCCGGGCTCGCGCTTGTGGATGTGGGATGCGGGGCGGGCAAGAATGCGCGCGAACTCGCCGAGGCCGGCGCGATCGTGCTCGCGGTCGAGCCCGACCCGATCCAGGCGACCAAGAACCGCGAGGCGGCGCCTCCGCCGAGCGTCGCCTTTGTCGAGGCGCGCGCCGAGCGCCTTCCGGCCAAGTCCGGCTCAGTCGACGGAGTCGTGTTCTTCCGCTCCCTGCATCATGTGCCGGTCGGGGCGATGGGGGCGGCGCTCGCCGAGGCGGCGCGGGTGCTGAAGCCCGACTCCGGGTTCCTTTGCGTGATCGAGCCCAGCGTGGCGGGCGCGCATTTCCCGGTCATGCGCCCCTTCCACGACGAGACCCTGGTGCGGGCGGCGGCGCAGAGCGCCCTCGAGAAAAACGCCGCGCCGCTGTTCCGCGAGCGCCGGTCGTACCGCTATCTCCAGCATCCGCGCTATGCGAATTTCGACGCGCTCGTCGCCCGCGTCCTCGGCCAGACCTTTAACGCTATTCGGCGCGAGCGGGTCGAGACCGACGAGGTCCGTGCGCTGTTCGAGGCGGGGCGCACCGACAAGGGCGACTACGCCTTCGAGCAGCCGATGCTGCTCGACCTCTTCCGGGCGCCGCGGCGACCGTGAGGGAGCCGTGCCGTTTGCGTGTCGGTTTTGCGCCCTTTCAAAGGGTTGCGGCGCCATTTCCGATTCGGCCCGACCGCCGAGCTGGCGGCGGCGTCCGTGCTGTCCCTCAGGCCTCGGAAAGGTATGGGAAGCATCGCGTCGCGAAGTGCGGCCGCTCCTTGAGTTGCGAGGGCGGTTCCAACCCGGCTTGGCCGCCGCGACGCCTGGCGCGAGCGCGGTTTTCGGACAGATCCCTTTTCTTTTCAATGACTTGATGGCCATCACAGCCAATTCCGCGAACAGGGATTGAGCCTTTTCAAGGACTTATGAATTTCGAGGGGTCGGCAACTCCAAGGAAGCCTGCCGCAATGAAGTCAGCCCTCGCAAGCGAAGCGGGGCGATCCACGGCGAACATCGACCGCCCTTCGATTTTTGGGATCGCCGGTCGCTTCGGCCCTCGCCCTGACGGCGTCGTCTTGGAACGCGCGGGGGGACGCCTGAGAATGGCGGCCCGCGTGCGCATCGCAGGGGCCGTCAAGGCCCGCTTGCCCGCGACACAATGACAAACAACTCCCGCCCACGCGAAGCGGGCCTGATGGGCAGCGCCGAGCGAACGCGCTGCGATTTTTCAAGCTACCACGGAATCCATTTTTTGGGAAGATTTTTGTGACGCCTCTGGAATTTCGCAATGAGCGGCGCCCCGGCCCGCCTCGAACCGCACCGCCATCCCGGACGCTCGTGGGGGCTCCCTACGCCGGTCACCGAAGCCGCAAGGAAGCGGTTTGCATCGCGGTGACAGAGGGCGCAGAGGCCGTCGATCAAGGCGCCCGTCGAGCTGCGAAACGCGGCGCTTCGTGTTTTTTCACGCTTGCGGAAGCGCCTGCCGCAAGGCGCTCACGTACTCCCCCAAGGTCGCGTCCAGCCGCTGATGCATGGCGGGTTGCGGCTGTAGACGCTAGCAATCTCCGGCTGGCTGCGCGCGACAGGGGTCGCCGTATTCCCAGGCTCGCGCATCCACAGCAGCGCTTCTTATCGCCCGCTGCGCATGGGTGAAGGCGCCGGTAGTCCCTTCTCTCCCGCTTGCGCGGAGAAGGTTAGGATGAGGGGCAGGGAGATTATCCGCGGCGGCCAATCACCAGGGCCCCTCACCCCGGCCCTCTCCCCGCAAGCGGGGCGAGGGGGTTTTCGCGCAACCCGCAACTTCACCCTTCGGCAACTTCCTTATGGTCGCGGAGCGTCTTGCCGCCGACAGTAATTCCGTGCTCGATGACTTCCGCCGTTTCGCGCAGCGTGAGGCTGTTCCCCTCCGCTTTCTTTCGTTCGACGCTGGCGACAAGGGTTTGGAGCATCGGCCGTCCATAGCTCAACTCATCGCCCCGGCCGCAAAACGCCGCCTCTCACGTCGGCGCCGGCCGCAGCCCCCATTGGTCGATCAGCGCGAGGCACTCGGCGAACGGGGCGACGCCCTCGGTGGTCGAGACCGCGCGCATCGAGGCGGCGGCGGAGCTGTGAGCCAGTCGCAGAGCGTCGGCGATCGGCCAGTCTTGGTGCAGACCATAGAGCATGCCCGCGGCGAAGGCGTCCCCTGCCCCGTTGACCCCCGCCGCCATGGTCGCCGGCATCGCCACCGAGCCCAGCGCGAGACGGGTTCCGTCGCGCCCGCCGGCGACGGCGCCTTCCGGGAAATGTGCGACGACCCAGGACATCGCGCCGCGTTCGAGCGCTTCGCCGATGGCGCGCCCGACCGCGGCGACGTCGGTTTTCCCATCGGGCCCGCGCGTCGCCACCCCGGCGAGCGCGCCGATCTCGAAATCGTTGACGATCAGATAATCGAGATGCCGAAGGCAGGGGCGGCCGAGTTCGGCGAGGCGCTCGGCCGACGTGGTCATCAACTCGAGATTGGTCTTGAGGCCCGCGCTTCGCGCCGCCTTCAGCACGGCGACCCAGCCGTTGGCCTGCCCTCGCCAGGGGACGTCCATCGCCGCATGGGCGCCCGGCAGGCCGAGATGGAGAATGCGGGCCCGGGTCGAGGCGAAGTCGAAATGGTCGGGCGTCATCGTCGCCGCGACGCCGGCGTGAAAGAAATGCGTCCGCCGCCCGGTCTCCAGGACGTTGATCGCGTCGACGCTCATGGTCGCGCCGCCCGGCAAGGCCTTGAGGCCGCCGCAGGCGACGCCCCGGGCCTCGCACTCGCCGACGAGGAAGCGGCCGAAGTCGTCGTCGCCGATCACGCCCATCGCCTCGACCGGAAAGGCGGGATCGAGCCGCTTGAGGTCGATGGCCATGTTGTAGCCCGACCCGCCGCCCTGGCGGTCGATCCTCATGACCTCGGTGACAGTGTCCTCGTTCGGCCAGCGCGCGATCGACTTGTTGAAATCGACGCAGAACGTCCCGGCCGATAGCACTCCCTTGCGCGCGCTCATGTCGTCTCAGCCGTGCAGCAGGACGGCTTCGGTCACTTCGCGGTCGTCGGCGTAGTCGCGCGCGGACTTCAGTCCCTTGCGGTTGAGGGTGTCGTGATAGTCCTCGACCGCCTCGGACGGCGTCAGCGCGCCGTCCGACACGGCCCGCATCAGCCGCACGATGTCCAAAGGCAACTCGGCGAGATTGATCTTGCGTCCGAACAGGGCGACCCGCGCCCCGTATTTCTGCGCCTGGTGGATGAGCTCGAAGCAGTCGCGCGTGGTGCCGGCCCCGCCGCCGAGCACGCCGACGACGATGCTCGGATCGAACGACGCCAACTCCTCCAACGCCCTGGGGCCGTTGTAGGCGATCTTGAGGAACTTCGGCCGCTCGTCTTCCGTGAGCCCGGCAAGGCAGCGCACGATCGCGTCGTTGACGAACGAAGGCACCAATTCGGGCTCGAGGTTGGCGTCGACGTTGGGATTGAACACCTCGAGAAAGTACGAAAAGCCGTGCGCCGCCGCGTCCTCGCGGAACGTCCGGAACGCTTCGAGCGAGGCGAGGTCGGCGTCGAGGTCGTTGGTGAAGGTGATCGAATAGAGGCCGAGGTCGGTCAGCGCCTTGGCGCGCGTCAGCGAGGCGGTGCGATACGGCCGCGAGGCGTAATGGTGGTAGGTCGCGCCGCGGTGGCGCCAGATGTCGGTCGTGTCGTTGGCGCGGATGGCGGGCTTGACGTTCGAGCGGGCGAACGCCTTGCGCTCGATGAGTTTTTCCAGGTTGCTGACAGAGGTCAGCATGATGTCGACCACGTCCTGGCCGATCACCGCCTCGATCCCTT
This sequence comes from uncultured Alphaproteobacteria bacterium, assembly GCA_963724785.1. Classification (GTDB taxonomy): domain Bacteria; phylum Pseudomonadota; class Alphaproteobacteria; order Rhizobiales; family Beijerinckiaceae; genus Roseiarcus. The sequence goes on from CAVRWC010000025.1 coordinate 508,934, forward strand.
TGAGGAACTCCTCGCGGGTCTGGAAGCGCGGGGCCGACCCTTCCAACTGGCGCGCGGGACCGACGGCGTGCAGGCCCGGACCCATGTCGGGGTCCTTCGCGTCGGCGATGATGAAATCAGTGCGATTGTTCGCGCCAGCGCGAATGCGCGCAAGCTTGTCGTCAAGACGAGTCATTCGGGCCCTCCGCCGTGCGGCGCTGTCGACTATAAATCGGCGGCGCGGCGTGGCAACGGGGTCGAGGCTAGCGCGATGGAGCCCGAGACGCTAGGAAAACTCCTGCTCGACGGCGCAAGCGCCGCAAGGAGACACGGAATTCAGAGTTTCATGGCCGAACGCCTCCTGATCCTCCTCACCGGCGCCTCGGGCGCGCTCGGCCGCGCAGTCGCCGGGTCCGCACCGCTTCGCGACATCGGACCGTTCTTCCGCGGCTTGGAAGCGACGCCGGTCGCCCGCGCCGCGCGCGCCTTCGACCGCAGCGTCGAGGGGCTCGAAACCGACAAGACCTGTCGGGCGATCTGACCGTTCGATGAGAGCTTTCTTCGTCTATGTCGCGCTGGCGGCGCTGACCCTCGCCGTCTTCGCCCTCTGGCCGGAACTCGACCTCATGGTCGCGCATCGGTTCTACGACGGCGGCGGCTTCATCGGTCACGACGCGCTCGACAGGCTCGGCCGCGACTTCTTCCGGGTGACGCCCTTCGTGGTGCTGGCGGCCTACGCGGCTCTATGGCTCGCGCGACGGCGCGGCCGCTGGCGCGGCTGGGCGCCAAGCGGGCGGGCGATGATCTTCCTCATCGCGACGATCGCCATTGGTCCCGGCGTCGTCGTCAACCTCAGCCTCAAGGATCACTGGCACCGGCCACGGCCGATCCAGACCCAGGAGTTCAACGGACCGAGCGAGTTCAAGCCCTGGTACGACGATCAGGGCGCATGCCGGAAGAACTGTTCGTTCGTCTCGGGCGAGGCGGCGACCGGGTTCTGGATGGTCGCGCCGGCGAGCGTCCTGCCGCCGCCCTGGCGGGGGCCGGCGATCGTCCTGGCCTTCGCCTTCGGCGCCGCAGCGAGCCTCCTGAGGATGGCGTTCGGCGGCCATTACCTCTCCGACGTGCTGCTCGGCGGCCTCGTCACCCTGATCATCGTCGAGATCGCACGGATGCTGCTGTGGCCGTGTGGGGAAGATCCGTCCGACGCGGCGCCGGGCGCTCCGTCGAACGGCGGCCAGACGGCGGCGGAGGTGGTGGAGGCCGCGCGGGCGCGCCGGCGGCGGACGAACCCGGCCGACGGATCGAGTCTTCAGCGCGATGCGCGCGGGTTGCGCGCGGCGCAGGCGCGTCTATAAGTCCGCGCAACGTCGGCAGGACGGGCCTGATCGCCCTGCCCGGCTTGGTTTTCAGAGCCTTCCGCGAAGCGAGTCCGGTCCATGCCCTCCCCAAATCCAAGATCAAGCGCGTCGTCCTGGCTTATTCGGGCGGCCTGGACACCTCGATCATCCTCAAATGGCTGCAGGAGACCTACGGCGCGGAGGTGGTCACCTTCACCGCCGATCTCGGGCAGGGCGAGGAACTGGAGCCCGCGCGGGCGAAGGCGGAGATGCTCGGGATCAAGCCGGAGCACATCTTCATCGAGGATCTGCGCGAGGCGTTCGTGCGCGACTACGTGTTCCCGATGTTCCGCGCCAATGCGCAGTACGAGGGCCTCTACCTGCTCGGCACCTCGATCGCCCGTCCGCTGATCGCCAAGCGTTTGGTCGAGATCGCCCGCGAGGTCGGCGCCGACGCCATCTCCCACGGCGCGACCGGCAAGGGCAATGACCAGGTGCGGTTCGAACTCTCGGCCTACGCGCTCGAGCCGGATATCAAGATTATCGCGCCTTGGCGCGAATGGAGCTTCGCCTCGCGCACCGCGCTGATCGAATTCGCCGAGAAGCACCAGATTCCGATCGCCAAGGACAAGCGCGGCGAGGCGCCGTTCTCCACCGACGCCAACCTCCTGCACACCTCCTCCGAGGGCAAGGTGCTCGAGGACCCGGCCGAGGAGACGCCGGGATACGTCTATTCGCGCACCATCGATCCCGAATCGGCGCCCGACAAGCCGACCCTGATCGAGATCGGGTTCGAGAAGGGCGATCCGGTCAGCATCAATGGCGAGGCGATGAGCCCGGCGACGTTGCTCGCCGCCCTCAACGCCTACGGCCGCGACAACGGAATCGGCCGGCTCGATCTGGTCGAGAACCGCTTCGTCGGCATGAAGTCGCGCGGCATGTACGAGACGCCCGGCGGCGCGATCCTGCTCGTCGCCCATCGCGCCATCGAGTCGATCACGCTCGACCGCGGCGCGGCGCATCTCAAGGACGAGCTGATGCCGAAATACGCGGAGCTGATCTACAACGGCTTCTGGTTCGCGCCCGAGCGCGAGCTTCTGCAGACCCTGATCGACAAGAGCCAGGACCTCGTGACCGGTCGGGTTCGGCTGAAGCTCTATAAAGGCGGCGTCTATGTCGTCGGTCGCGACAGCCCGCACTCGCTCTACGACCAGGACCTCGTGACCTTCGAGGAGGGCGCAGTCGCCTACGACCACAACGACGCCGCCGGCTTCATCAAGCTCAACGCGCTGCGCCTGAGGACGCTGGCGAAGCGGAGGAAGAGGGCGGCGAAGGGGTGATGATCAGCCGGCTCTTGCTTCCTGGCAATATGCCTCTATATTGGGGGGCAGATTGCCATATCGCGCCAGGAGGCCCAAATGTCGGCTGTCGTCGAAGAAGTCGCGCGGAAGCTCGGCGGCCTGTCCGTGCTCGGTCGGCTGGTGCGCTCTCAGGCCGAACTTGCGCTCTTGGTGCGCGAGCGCCTTCCGCTCTCGACGCTTAAGGGCCTTGCCGAGGCGGGCTTGAGCGAGGGCGAAATCGAGCGGTTTGTCATTCCCTCGCGCACGCGCCGCCACAGATTGCAAAAGCGGCAATCGCTGACTGTGGACGAGTCCGATCGGGCCGTTCGTCTGTTGCGAATCCAGACCGTCGCGGAGGACACGTTCGACAGTACGGAGAAGGCCGCGGTCTGGCTGCGTCGCCCGCTTGCGGAACTCGGAGGCGAGACGCCGCTCGCGATCGCCGAGACAGAGACCGGCGCGCGTGTCATCGAAACGATTCTGGCCAAGATCGCCTGGGCGCCGCCGCCTGATGCGGCTCTGGCGCCTGTCCGGCCTTGCGCACGCGCGGTCGTTCGACGGGGGCTATGGGCTTCTTTTCGACGGCCGCTGGAACACCGCTGGTCACGCCGTGACGTACTGCTCGACGTCTCCCTCGCTTTGCGTTCTCGAAAAGCTGGTCCACATCGAGGACCCCGAGCTGATGCCTCCGCTCATGATGGTGCGCTACGACGTTCCGGACGAGGTCGCCGTCGAGACCATTGGCCTGGCCGAAGCGCCAAAGATGTGGCGGGCCCAGGAAAGCTGGACCCAGGAGCGCGGCGATCGGTGGCATGAAGCGCAGCAAGCGCTCCTCCTGCGGGTCCCCTCGGCCATCGTGCCGCTTGAGGACTCACCCGACGTGAACGTGCTCATCAATCATCGCCATCCGGCGGTAGCGCAGATCGAACTCGAGCGCGCCGAGCCGTTCGCGCTCGACATGCGGCTGTTCTGAACCGCTCGCGTTCCTCACCAGTCGAGCTTCACGCCCTTCGCCTTCGCCGCGGCCGCCACGAATTTCTGGGTCTGGGCGTAGGCGTCGCGCATCGGCCGAGCGGTCGCCGGGTCGGAGATCTCGGCCCAGCGCGCGGCGATCGTCTCCGGCGTGCGCTCGGCCTCGTCGAGATAGACGCCCGCCGTCTCGGCGATATGGGTGACGGCGAAGGCGCCCGCCCCGGCGCCGAGAATGACGCGCGAGGGCGCCGCATCGCTCGCCAGGAACAGCACCGCCGGCGTCACCGTTTCGGGCGCGAGCAGTTCGGCCGCCGCCAACGGGATCAGGCCTTCCGTCATCGCGGTCGCCGCGGTCGGCGCGAGAATATTGACCCGAATGTCGTGCTTCGCGCCTTCGATGCTGAGCACGTTCATCAGTCCGATCATGCCCGCCTTCGCGGCGCCGTAGTTCGCCTGGCCGAAGTTGCCGTAGACGCCCGAAGCCGACGAGGTCAGCACGATGCGGCCGTAGTTGCGTTCCCGCATGCCGTTCCACACCGCCTTGCGTGCAATTGGCCGAACCGATCAGGTGCACGCGGACGACGCGCTCGAAATCAGCCATCTCCATCTTGGCGAAGGTCTTGTCGCTCAAGCACGCCGGCGTTGTTGACCAAAATGTCGATCCGGCCCCATTGCGTCTCCGCGCGCGCCGCCATGGCGGAGACCTGCTCGAAATCGCTGACGTCTGCTGGATCGGCGATGGCCGAGCCGCCCGCCGCCCGGATCTCCTCCACGACCTTGAGCGCGCTGTCGGACGGCGCCCGTCACGGCCGAGATCGTTGACGACCACCTTCGCGCCGCGCGCGGCGAGGCCCAGGGCGTGGCAGCGCCCAAGGCCCGCGCCCGCGCCGGTGACGATCGCGACCCTTCCCTGAAATCCAACACGCATGGTTTTCCCCTCGCGAACGGCGACTTTCGCGCCCGGCAATACGAGCGCCGGCGAAGGCGCGCAAGAGAACGGCGGAAGGCGTCGGACCCGGGCTTTGGACGTGACGGAACCCCCCGGATGAGCGACACGCTGTTGCACAGGTGTCATATTCCCGCGTCAAACACCCGTCAGGCGTAAGGAAATCCGATTCCCGTCGGGGCGCTTGCGCGCGGGGAGCCTTCCATGGCGACCAAGACCGGCAAAGATCTCGACGACCTCCGCGCCCTCCTCGCCGAAGTGCAGGCGCTTCGCGAGGACGTTGAAGCCAAAGGCGCCGAACTCCGGCGCGAGTGGGGCGTGACCGCCGAACGGGCGGAATCCCGCGCCGCCAACCTGTCGCATTATATCGCGCTGCGCAGCCATGACCTCAACGACCTGCAGCTCAAACTCGCCGCGCGCGGCCTCTCCTCGCTCGGCCGCAGCGAGGCGAAGGTGGCGGCGACGCTCGATCTGCTGATCGTGACGCTCCGCCGCCTGACCGGCGAAACCGATGTCCCCTACCCCGGCCCCGCGGTCGCCCGCGCGGGGGCCTTCGAGCTCGAGGCCGAATCCGACCGCGTGTTCGGCAAGCGGCCGAGGGGCGCGCCGCGGGTGCGCGTGATGGCGACGCTGCCGCCGGAAGTCGCCACCCATCCCGAACTCGCCGATAACCTGGTCGCCGCCGGGATGGATTGCGCGCGCATCAATTGCGCCCACGACGACGCCGAAGCCTGGGGGCGAATGGTTGAGAATGTGCGTGAGGCTTCGGCGCGGCTCGAACGCCCCTGCAAGATCCTGATGGACCTCGGCGGACCGAAGTGCCGCATCCAGCGCGTCAAGGCGCCGCCGAAGGCGCGGCTCGTTCGCGGCGACCGCGCCGCGCTGATCGACGAGCTGAAGGAGAAGACGAAGGATCCGATCGCCTTCTCGCTCAATTTTCCCGAACTCGTCGACCAGCTCGCCATCGGCGCCGAGGTGTTCATCGATGACGGCAAGGCCGCCGCCCGGGTCGTCTCCAAGACGCCTGGCCGGGCCGAGATCGAGGTTTACGCCGCGCGCGAGAAGGGCGTGCGGCTGAAACCCGGCAAGGGCGTCAATTTCCCCTCGACCGAGCTGGAGCTGCCGCCGCTGACCTCGAAGGACTTCCGTGACCTCGACTTCGTCGCCGAGCACGCCGATCTCGTCGGCTTCTCCTTCGTGCAGCGGACCGACGACATCGAGCTTCTGCAGGACCATCTCGTCGCCCGCGCCCCGAGGCGCGAGCCGCACGGGATCGTGCTGAAAATCGAGACGCCGCTCGCGGTGCGCAACCTGCCGCGCCTCATCCTGCAGTCGGCCGCCCACAACCCGACCGCGGTGATGATCGCGCGTGGGGACCTCGCGGTCGAGCTCGGCTTCGCCCGACTGACCGAGATGCAGGAGGAAATCCTGTGGCTCTGCGAGGCGGCGCACACGCCGGTCGTCTGGGCGACGCAGGTGCTCGACAATTACGTGCGCGACGGCGTGGCGAGCCGCGCCGAGATGACCGACGCGGCGTCCGCGCAGGGGGCGGAATGCGTCATGCTCAACAAGGGGCCCTATCTCGCCGAGGGCGTCGCCTTCCTGCGCGACGTTCTCGCCCGCATGGACCGGCACTTCTCGAAGAAGTTCGTGCGCTTCGGCTCGCTGAAGGCGTGGAGCTGAGGGCGCGATCGACGCCGGCGCTCGCGCTGCTCAGCCAATCCAGGCCCTGATGCGATGACCGACGCCGGCGATGAGACCGCCGGGTTTCTGCGAACCGCCCCCTGACGTCGCGATCCTGGCGGGCTTGTCGACGTTTAGGAGGTCTGCCGAAATAAATGAGGCCGCCTTCAGGGAGGACAAAAGGCGGCCTCTTGGAACCGAGAAAGGGTAAGATATCTGGTCCCGAGGCAGACATATAAACACATAAAATCAAAATCAACAATACAAACTTTAAGAATAGTAATACTATCTGCAACTTGTTATTGTTCGCGTGAACATTTCCATTTCAGCTTATTAACGAGCTGAAAACATGATGAATATCGGCTAATTGCCCGTAGAGACGCCTGCCATGTGACATTGTGCGGACATTTTATCGTCAAAAAATAAATCAGCTCCAGTTTCTATTTTGCTATTGCGGAGAACAACTGCGAGCCCCAACTATCAAAGGTAGTCGCGTAAGCAAGTTTTTCGGACCAGTGGTCGGCGCCAGAGTATCGAGAGCTCCGAGGAGCCAGTGATCGACGGTCCGCACAAAAACGAGCCCGCGACCTAGGCGACGCAACGCGAGACCGGTCGGGGCTGACGAGATCCGCCGCGACAGGTCTCTCCCGGACGTGATGTCGCGGTCCTCGTCGAACATCCGCACGAGGCGCGAGACGGCGTCGGCGCGTGGTCCGATCCAACATGCTCAACAAGGTTCCAGCGCGCAGGCGGAGGAACGGCGCGGAGGTCTTAGGCTCGTTATGATGGACATTGGAGACCGGCGCGCCAAGCGAGCCTTCCGCATCATCCGTGAGGAGGCCAAGGCGATTGGCTTCGATCCTGGCGCAATCCTCGCCCGGCGCCCCGGGATGCGCAGACCGGCATGGTCCGCTCCAGCGCCATGCGTCGCCTTTGGCGGGAAACGGATTTGAGTGCGGGCGAGATCGGAAGCATCCTCGGCATCGGCGGCGAAGCCGTCTTCGAAGTCCTGCGACGCCTCGACCGACGCTCCAAGAAGCCATGCCGATCGCAAGAAACGGCGGAAAAGGTCGAGCCTTGAGACGGCATGTCGAGGTCGCCTGCTTTGTTGAAGCCCGTCATGCGGGTCACGGGCGGCGTTCGAGGAAGGCGAGAACGCCGGCCTTGTAGACCTTGTCGCCGACCGCGAGATTATGGTCCCGGCCGGGAATCTCGAGCGCCTCGGCGTTCGGCATCATCGCGGCGAGCTTCACCGGATCGCCGGCGACGTCGTCGCGCGCGCCGACCGCGACGAGCGTGGGGACGGCGATCCTGGCCATGCCGTTCTCGCTGACCGTCTGGCGCGAGCCGCGGATGCAGGCGGCAAGCGCCTTGCGGTCGCTCTTCGTCTGGTCGGCGAAGGCGCGGAACATGCGCTGCATCGGGTCCGTGAGATCGGCGATCGACGGCGCCTCCATCGCGTCGGCGATCCCGACCGGCAAGCCGACGCCATGCACCAGCCGGTCGCCGAGCCCGCCGAGAATCATCGAGCGGACGAGCGCCGGCTTCCCCAGCGCGAGGAAAGCGGCGATCCGGGCGCCCATCGAGTAGCCCATCACGTCGGCGCGCTGGATGCGAAGATGCGCGAGCAGATTGGCGGCGTCGCCGCGCCATCAGGTCGGAGCGATAGTCATGCGGCGCGTAGAGCTTCTGGCTGTGCCCATGGCCGCGATTGTCGAGGGCGATCACCCGCCGTCCGGCCCTGGTCAGCGTCTCGACCCAGCGCGGATTGACCCAGTTGATGCGATGGTTCGACGCGAAGCCGTGGATCAGCAGGATCGGCTCGCCCCGATCCGTCCCTTGGGGCGCAACGTCGATATAGGCGATATGAACGCCGTCGGAGGAAAAGGTCTGCAGCATCGGGAAGGCGATATGGCCGGTTTCGCAGATCGACGCCAGCAGGTTTGGCTCACCGCGACTCGATCACCCTCAGGAACCGGTCGCGATAGGCGTCGAGCACGACCGCCAGCACGATCACCGTGCCGATGACGATCGGCTTGACGTTGTCGCCGACCCCGAACAATTGCAGCCCGGTCGACAGCACCTGGATGATGCAGGCGCCGACCAGCGTGCCGATGATCGAGCCCTTGCCGCCCGCCAAGACTCGTGCCCCCGATGATGACCGCCGCGATGGCGTTCAGTTCATAGCCGACTCCGGCGATCGGGCTGCCGACGTTGAGCCGCAACAGATAGACCATCGCCGCGACGCCGGCGGTGAGCTCCGCTGATGGTGAAGGCCGCGATCTTGTAAAAGCGCGGATTGTGGCCCGAGAGCCGCACCGCCTCCTCGTTGGTGCCGATCGCGTAGATGAACCGGCCGAACACAGTGAACCGGAGGACGAACCAGCCGATCAGGATCACGCCGATCGCGACGAGAAAGATCGAGGGAAAGACGCCGAACACGATGAGGTTGCCGAAATCGATGAACGGCTGCGGCAGGCCGGTGATGGTCGCGTTGTTGCTGACGACCCGCGCCGCGCCGCTCGCGACGTTGAGCATGCCGAGCGTGACGATGAAGGATGGAACCTTCCACTGCTCGACGACGAAGCCGTTGACGAAGCCGCACAAGCGCCCCGACGCCCATGCAGCCGAGAAGCGCGAGCGGAATCGAGACCGCGAACGGAAGACTTGGGTTGGTCATGATCAGCGCGCCGACCACCGTGCAGAGCGCCAGCACCGAGCCGACCGAGAGGTCGATCCCGCCGGTCAGGATGACGAAGGTCATGCCGGATGCGAGCACCGTGTTGATGCCGATCTGGACGAAAATCTTGAGAAAGTTCTCGGGCGTGGCGAAATAGGGCGCGGTCAGCGAGAAGAAGATCACGATCAGGACGAGCGCGACCGCGACCCCCGCCTCGCGCAGGCCGAAGCGCAGAAGGTCGTTCCACACGCCGCCGGCGCGGCTGCCGCCGCGCGGCCTCAGTCGCCTGGGCCACGTTCAAATTCCTCGTAGGCCATCGACAGGATGCGGTGCTGGTCGAACTCGGCCCGCCCGACCTCGCCGACGACCCGGCCTTTGGCGAACACGAGAATGCGGTGGCAGATGGCGATCAGCTCCGGCAGGTCGGAGGAGATGAACAGCACGCCGCGCCCCTCGGCTGCGAGCGTCCACAGAAGGTCGTAGATCTCCGCGCGCGCGCCGACGTCGATGCCGCGGGTCGGCTCGTCGCACAGCAGCACCTTCGAGCCGCGGAACAGCCATTTGGCGATCACCACCTTCTGCTGGTTGCCGCCGGAGAAGTTGCGCACCGATCTGGTCGATCGACGGCGTCTTGATGCGCAGGTCCGCCACGAGGCGCGTCGCCGCCCGGCGCTCCTCGGCCCGTTCGAGGAGACCGTAGCGCGAGATCTTGGCGAGGTCGGTGATCGTGATGTTCTCGGCGCAACTCATGCCGAGCAGGAGGCCCTGCCCCTTGCGGTCCTCGGTCATCAGGCAGAGGCCGCTCTGCACGGCGTCGCGCGGGGACTCGATCGCGACCCGCGCGCCTTCGACGCAGATCTCGCCGGCGATCTTCGGGTCCGCGCCGAAAATCGCCCGCGCCGTCTCCGTCCGCCCGCTGCCGACCAGGCCCGCGACGCCGACGATCTCGCCCTTGCCGACGGAGAACGAGACGCTTCGGGCTCAGCGCGTTGCGCCTGAGGCCCTCGACGCGCAACGCCTCGCCCGAAACGGCGACATCGGCGCGAAAGGCGCGCTCGTCCGTGACGCTCCGCCCCACCATCATCCGCACGATCTCGGGGATCGTCAGGCCGGCGAGCGGGCGCGTGGCGACGAGCTGGCCGTCGCGCAGCACGGTCACGCGGTCGCCGATCTCGCCGATCTCCTGCAGGCGATGGGAGATGTAGACGATCGTCACGCCGCGCGTCTTCAGGCGCCTCAGGATGTCGAACAGTCGATCGACCTCCTTGGAGGTGAGGGTCGCCGTCGGCTCGTCGAGAATGAGAAGCTTGCTCTCGAAGACCAGCGTCTTGGCGATCTCGATCAGCTGCATCTGCGCGACGCCGAGACGCGAGACCTGCGTCGTCGGCGCGACGTCGAGCCCGACCTCGTCGAGCAACTGGGCTGCGCGTCGGTTGGTCTCGCGATAGTCGACGATCCCGCGGCGCTGGGGCAGACGCTCGAACATCAGGTTCTCCGCCACCGTCATCTGCATCAGCATCGACAGTTCCTGATGCACGACGCGGATGCCGGCGCGAAAGGCGTCGGTCGGCGTGCGCGGGCGATAGGGCTTGCCGTCGAACGTGATCTCGCCCTCGTCGGCTGCGTAGACGCCGGCGAGCAGATTGATCAGCGTCGATTTGCCCGCGCCGTTCTCGCCGAGGAGCACGTGGCCTTCGCCGCGCTCAACCTCGAGCGAGACGCCGCGCAGCGCAACCACGCCGGGGAAGCGCTTTCCCACGCCCGTCAGGGTCAGGATGGGATTGTCCATCACGCGTCACGCGTCCCGGGAGCCGACGATGCGCTCAATAGAAAGGCGCGAGCAAAATGCCCGCGCCCATCGACCGGCTCACCGGTCGGAGAAGACCTACGAAAGGTCCTTGGCCTCGATCAGCTTGATCGGCGTCTTGACCCAGCCGGTGAATGTCTCGCCGTTGCGCTCTTTCATGCCGTAGCCGATTCCGAGCACCGCCATGTCGGCGCCGTACTGCTCGACGGTCGCCAGCATCTTGCCGTCCTTGATCAACGGCTGCACGGCCGGGATGTTGTCGAAGCCGACGACCTGGATCTTGCCGCTCAGGCCCGCAGCGTCGAGCGCCTTGACGACGCCGAGCGCCATCGAGTCGTTGGCCGCCATGACGCCCTGGATGTCGTGATACTGGGTCAGGAAGTTGGTCATCAGCGTGTTGGCCTCTTCGGTCTCCCAGTGCGCGGTCTTGCTGTCGAGAAGCGTGAGCTTGCCCTCCTTCGACCGAGTCCATGAAGCCGAGCTTGCGCTGCGCGGCGTTGTCGGCCTCGGGGTTGCCCTCGAGGATGACGACCTTGCCGCCCGACCCGAGTGTCTGGGCGAGCGCGTCGCCCGCGAGCTTGGCGCCGGCGCGGTTGTCGGGCCCGAAGAAGGCGAGATCGATGCCGGCCGCCTTCTTGGCGTCCTTATCGAGTTCGACGTCGATGTTGATCACCTTGACGCCGGCTTTCACCGCCTTGGCGATCGGCGTGACCATCGCCTTCGAATCCGCCGGCGCGACGACGATGATGTCGTATTTCTGGGTGACGAAGTTCTCGATCGCGTCGACCTGCGCGGCGAAGTCGCGCTCGTCCTTCATGCCGACCGCCTTGAACTCGAACTTGTCGGTGTTCGCCGCCGCGTATTTCTCCGCGCCCGCCTCCATCTGTTTGAAGAACTCGTTGGCCAGCGACTTCATAACGAGCCCGACTTTCGGCTTCTCGGCCGCACGCGCAGCGCTCAGGCCTCCGGCCAGAACCGCCGCCGAGCCGAGCACGCCGGCGACGGCGAATCTGCGGCGGGTCAGGCTTAAGCGCAGGGCGAATTTTTCGGGGATTTTGGTCATCGTGCACTCCTCCCATCGGGTTGGAAGGCCGCCTGAGCGCGAACCGCCGCAGGACGGTGTCTACTCAACCACGATGTCTCGTATGTTTCTTCCTGGCGACGACAGGACCGGCGCCAAATTACCGGCGCTAGTAGACAACGTTGGGCGCAAACACAAGGGAATAATTGTGCCAGAGCTTGGCCCCGTCGTCGCAGCGAGAAGCCAAACTCGCGCGTACGACCACCACGAGTCGCCGAACGTGCATCCGCCCGGCGCGACGATCAGCAAGCTCACGGGCGACGGGACAGTCTAACGAAGGCGGTCGAGGCGGAGATCGTCACAGTTGGGCGCGGGGCCAGCACGAAGGCGCACGTCCAACAAAGTCCCAAGCCGCCCTTGCTGGATACGCATAGGTAACCGCGCAACCGTAGTGTTCTTACCGCACGTCAACTTTTTTCAGCCTGTCTCTTGTCATTGTAAACAAAGTCTGCCAATTGAGAATTGGGGTTTCCATCTTTGGGGGATTGATGAACAGGAAGTCGGCGATCGTCCTCCGGTCGCTCGTCGCCATGACCTTCGCGAGCGGTCCGGTCGTAACCGCCGACGCTGGCCTGATCAGGATCGTCCATCTCGACTGCGCCCAGTGGCACGCTCGGCTGGCCCGCCTCGCCTATCGCAAGGACCATCCTCTCCCTCAGCAAACCCACCATTTTGTCGGCGGCCATCACCGTCCCCGTATCCATTTTGTCTGCGACTGCAAGGACGGGTCCGCCGACGCCGCGGAGGCCGCCGACGTCGCCGCTCCAGACGAAGTCGGAGATGGCGGAGGCGTCACCGCGCTTCTGGGCGGCGCGAGCAGTCAACCCTTTCTCTCCATACCCGGCGGATCCTCCGGCCAGACGAACTCGGCCGCATCGTCCGGCGCGTCTTCAGAAGCAGCCTCCGGAGGTTTCGGGTCGACCGCCGACTCCAATTCCTACGCTTCGACGCCCTCGATCGATCCCGGCGGCGTCGACCCGTATGATCCAACCCCGTTGTCGCCGAACGTTATTCCGTTCAACCCAAGCCCCCCGGCCCACTTCCCGTCGGGCCCGTTGCTGCCGCCCGTCGATCCGCCCCATCCCATCCCGGGCGCGCCGGAACCCGCGACCTGGCTGCTCTTCGGGCTCGGCGCCGCCGTCGTCCTCGGAGTAAAGCGCCGGCGCGATGGCGCGGCGCTCAGAGCGATGGGATCGCCCGGCGCGCGCCGATCACGACCTGCGTAACCGGTTGCTAACCTTCACGGCCCGCTTCCCGGGCTCGACCCGAGGGCGTGTAGAGAAGAAGCGCCCCACGCTGTTGTTTTCCGCCCTGCCGTCGCCGTGAGCCTTCGATAAGGCGATCCGGTCGAGAAGACCCATAGGCAAGGTCGTCGAAGTGCAATATTGCAAAGTCTCCCCGCCTCGTGGAAAAGCCAATGCGCTTGGCGCGGGAGCGGGTCGCCGGGAGGCCGACCGAAAAGGCGGGGGTGACGGCATGAGCTCGTCGGGAAACATGCAAAACGCGGCGTTCGCGCCCATGCGGGTCGGGTTGCCCGCGCCGCCGCCGGAGTTTGACAGCGCCGTTGTCCTTGCCAACGTTGGGTCGGACAGGCTTGATGGCCTGGCCGGCAATCGGAGAAAGGCCGGCGCATAAGCCGCGCTGGCGCCACCGCATGAGAATTTCCCCTGGCAATCCTGATGACGCCGCCCGCCTGCAGCGTCTGAAGACCTTCTCCGCGCATGTCACCCTGGCGACGGCTTTCGTGCTCTCCGCCGTGAAGCTCGGGGGCTGGCTCCTCACCGGCTCGATGGCGTTGATGGCCTCGGCCGTCGACTCCCTGGTCGACGCGGGGGCCAGCTTCGTGACCCTGCTGGGCGTCCGCTACGCCCAAAAGCCTCCGGACCGGGATCATCGCTTCGGTCACGGCAAGGGCGAGGCGGTCGCCGCCTTCACCCAGGCGACTTTCCTTGCCGGCGCCGCTTTCGTCCTGGCGTTCCAGTCGATCCAGAGGCTGCTCTTCCCCGTCCCGCTCGAGGCGCTCCAAGTCGGCGTCATCCTGATCGCGGGAAGCCTCGTGGTCGCCTGCGGACTGGTGGCCATGCAGAGCTATGTCGTCGCCAGGACCGGCTCGACCGCAATCGCCGCGGACCGGGCGCATTACCTGACCGATATCGCCCTGAACGCAGCCGTGCTCGTCGCGCTCGGCGTGACTGAGGTCACCGGCTGGACGCGGGCGGACCCGGCGATCGCGCTGGTCATCTCCGGCTACATGCTCTGGAACGCCTATGGCATTGCGCGCGAGGCGCTCGAGCAGTTGCTCGACCGGGAATTGCCGAGCGAGGAGCGGCGGAAGATCACCTTGGCGGTGCGCGCCTGCTCAGGCGTGCGCAACATCCACGACCTGCGCACCCGGTTCTCCGGCGACCGGATTTTCGTCGAGTACCACCTCGAAGTCGATCCCGGGCTGACTGTCGACCTCGGCCACGCGATCGGCGACGCGACCGAGATCGCCGTGCAGAAGTTGCTGCCGGGCACGGTCGAGGCGACCGCGCATATCGAACCCTACGGGATCCTCGACGCGCGGCTGGACGACGCGGTCGCCGGGAAGCCATGATCCTTCTCGATCGGAGCCGACGATGAGCCGGAACGAGCATGCGCACGACCACGACCATGACCCTGGCAGCCACGACCACGGCCACGCCGGGCGCGACCATGCTCACGCCCACCCGCCGGCGGATTTCGGCCCGGCCTTCGCGATCGGTATCGCGCTCAACGTCGGCTTCGTCGCGATCGAGGTCGTCTACGGCCTCCTCGCCAACTCGGTCGCGTTGCTCTCCGACGCCGGCCACAATCTCGGCGACGTGCTCGGCCTCGCGGCCGCGTGGCTCGCGAGCCGGCTCGTCACGCGCGCGCCCTCGGCCCGCTTCACCTACGGCCTGCGCGGCTCGTCGATCCTGGCCGCGCTGTTCAATGCGGTGTTTCTCCTGCTGACAGTCGGGGCGATCTCCTGGGAGGCGATCCTGAGGCTGGCCGATCCGGCGGCGGTCGCCGGCAAGACCGTCATGGTCGTGGCGGCCATCGGCATTCTCGTCAACGGCGTCACGGCCTGGCTGTTCGCCTCGGGGCAGAAGGACGACATCAACCTGCGCGGCGCCTTCCTGCACATGGCGTCGGACGCGCTGGTCTCGGCCGGCGTGGTCGTCGCCGGCCTCGTCATCCTGATGACCGGCTGGCTTTGGCTCGATCCCCTGACGAGCCTCGCCGTCAACGTCGTGATCGTCTGGGGGACCTGGGGGCTGATGCGCCAGTCGCTCGGCATGTCGATGGCCGCCGTCCCCGACAGCGTCGATCCGGGCGGAGTTCGCGATTACCTGGCCGGGCGTCCGGGCGTCGCGGCCGTCCACGACCTCCACGTCTGGCCGATCAGCACGACGGAGACGGCGCTGACGTGCCATCTCGTCATGCCCGGCGGCCATCCCGGCGATCCGTTCCTGCACGATCTCGCGGCCGAACTCGCCGGGCGCTTCCGCATCGGCCACTGCACCGTGCAGGTCGAGACCGATCCCGATATCGCCTGTGCGCTCGCGCCGGACGAAGTGGTGTAGGGCCCGCTTGCGACTCCGGCGCCCGTGACCTCGGACCTCCCGCTCGAGCCCGACTTTTTCCGCCACGGCGTCCTTGAGGTGGCGCGCGCGCTGATCGGCGTGCGCATGACGGTCGAGGGCGTTGGCGGGCTGATCGTCGAAGTGGAGGCCTACGAGCGCACGGACCCCGCCTCGCATGCCTTCCGCGGGCCGACCGCCCGGAACGCCGCGATGTTCGGGCCGCCGGGCCACGCCTATGTCTATCGCAGCTACGGCATTCACTGGTGCCTCAATCTCGTCAGCGGCCCTAAGCCGGGCGCGGCGGTGCTGATCCGGGCGCTCGAGCCGACCGACGGAATCGCGATCATGCAATCCCGCCGTGGCATGGCCGACCTGCTGAGGCTCTGCGCCGGGCCCGGCCGCGTCTGCCAGGCGCTCGCGATTACCCGGGCGACCCATGACGGCTTGCCGCTCGACCGGCCGCCGTTCGCGCTGAGCCGCAACGATCATGTCCGCGCCGTCGCGTCGGGCCCGCGCATCGGGCTCACAAAGGGCGTCGAGACGCCGTGGCGCTTCGGCCTCAAGGGCTCGCCGTATCTCAGCCGTCCCTTTCCCGGGCCGCCTGAACGGCTGAAACGCGGATAGACAGGAGCGCGGGAAACGCCATGACGACGACGGAGCGCGTTCGGCGCGCTTCGCCAGAAAAGAAAGCCGCCCGAAGGCGGCTTTCCGTATGCTTCGCCTTGGCTTCGGCGCGCGCCCTTACTCCGCCGCCGGCCGCGTTCGCTCGCGGCGGTGCGCGGGACCTTCGCTCGCGGGGGCCGCAAGCGACAGCGCCGCCGGCTGCTCCGACTCCTCGGCCTTTTGCGCCAGGATCAGCGTGTCGCGCATCGAGGCGATCGAGCGGATCTTCGACATCGCTGCGCCCGTGCCGGCCGGGATCAGGCGACCGACGATGACGTTCTCCTTCAAGCCCTCGAGCGTGTCGACCTTGCCGTTGACCGCCGCCTCGGTGAGGACGCGGGTGGTCTCCTGGAAGGACGCCGCCGAGATGAAGGAGCGCGTCTGTAAGGATGCCTTGGTGATGCCGAGCAGCACCGGGAGGCCGACCGCGGGCTTCTTGCCCTCGGCCAGCGCCGCCTCGTTGGCCGCTTCGAGATCGAGCTTGTCGACCTGCTCGTCCTTGAGAAAGTCGGTGTCGCCCGGATCGACGATGTCGACCTTCTGCAGCATCTGGCGCACGATCACTTCGATGTGCTTGTCGTTGATGCTGACGCCCTGGAGGCGATAGACCTCCTGGATCTCGTTGACGAGATAGGCCGCCAGCTCCTCGACGCCCTTGATGGCGAGAATGTCGTGCGGCGCGGGATTGCCGTCGACGATGAATTCGCCCTTCTCGATCACGTCGCCATCCTGCAGATGGATGTGCTTCGACTTCGGGATCAGGTACTCGACCGCCTCGACGCCCTCCTCGTTCGGCTCGATGCTCAGGCGCTGCTTGTTCTTGAAGTCGCGCCCGAACCGCACCGTGCCCGAGATCTCGGCGATGATCGCGTGGTCCTTCGGCCGGCGGGCCTCGAACAGCTCCGCCACCCGCGGCAGACCGCCGGTGATGTCGCGCGTCTTGGCGCTGTTGATCGAGATGCGCGCGATCACGTCGCCCGCGCGCACGTTGGAGCCCGGCTCGAACGAGATGATCGATTCGACCGGCAGGGCGTAGCGCGCGTCGCCGCCGCGCGGCAGCTTGAGGATCTTGCCGTCCGGGCCCTTGATCACGATCGCGGGCTTGAGGCCCGCGGTGCGCGCCGACGAGCGCCAGTCGGTGACGATGCGCTTGGCGATGCCGGTCGCCTCGTCGACCTGCTCCGACATCGACAGGTTGTCGAGCAGATCCTCGAAGCCGACCACGCCGTCGATCTCGGTGAGGATCGGACGGGTGAACGGATCCCATTCGGCGATCCGCTGGCCGCGCTTGATCTTGTCGCCCTCGTCGACCTTGAGCCGCGCGCCGTAGAGCAGGCGGTGGACCGCGCGCTCGGTCCCGCTCTTGTCGTAGATCACGACCGCGACGTTGCGCGCCATCGCCATCAGATCGCCGTTCGCGTTGCGGGCGATGTTCCGGTTGCGGATCTTCACCTCGCCGTCGAAGTTCGATTCGATGAACGACTGGTCGGCCAGCTGCGCCGCGCCGCCGATGTGGAAGGTGCGCATGGTAAGCTGGGTGCCCGGCTCGCCGATCGACTGCGCGGCGATGACGCCGACCGCCTCGCCCATATTGACCGGCGTGCCGCGGGCGAGGTCGCGCCCGTAGCACAGCGCGCAGACGCCGTTCTTGGCCTCGCAGGTGAGCACCGAGCGGATCTTCACCTCCTGGATGCCCGCGGCGTTGATCGCCGGCATGTTCTCCTCGACGATCATCTGCCCGGCCTCGACGATGACGTTTCCGTCGAGGTCGCGCAGCGTCTCGGCCGAGGTGCGGCCGAGAATCGCGGGTCCCCAGCGACGCCACCACCGTGCCGGCGTCGAGGATCGCCCGCATGCTGATGCCGCGCTCGGAGCCGCAGTCGTTCATGGTGATGATCGAGTCCTGCGCGACGTCGACCAGACGTCGGGTCAGGTAGCCGGAGTTCGCCGTCTTCAGCGCGGTGTCGGCGAGGCCCTTGCGGGCGCCGTGGGTCGAGTTGAAGTACTCGAGAACCGACAGGCCTTCCTTGAAGTTCGACTTGATCGGGCTCTCGATGATCTCGCCCGAGGGCTTCGCCATCAGGCCGCGCATCGCCGCGAGCTGGCGCATCTGGGTCGGCGAACCGCGCGCGCCGGAGTGCGACATCATGTAGATCGAGTTGATCGGCCGGTCGCGTCCCGACTCGTCCTTCACGACGGCCGAGATGCCCGCCATCATCTCCTCGGCGAGCTTGTCCGAGCACTTCGCCCAGGCGTCGACGACCTTGTTGTACTTCTCGCCCTGGGTGATGAGGCCGTCGTTGTACTGCTGCTCGTACTCCTTCGCGAGCGCTTCGGTGTCGGCGATGCGCTGCTTCTTGGTGTCCGGCACGACCATGTCGTCCTTGCCGAACGAGATGCCGGCCTTGAACGCCTCGCGGAAGCCCGAGCGCCATGATCCGGTCGCAGAAGATCACCGTCTCCTTCTGCCCGCAGTTGCGGTAGACGATGTCGATCATGTTCGAGATTTCCTTCTTGGTCATCAGCTTGTTGACGACGTCGAAGGGGATCTTGGCGTGCTCGGGCACGAGCTGTCCGAGGATCATGCGGCCGGGCGTCGTGTCGAAGATCTTCGCCACGCGCTCGCCGTTCTCGTCATAGGTCCAGGCGCGGCCCTTGATCCTCGTATGCAGCGTGATCGCCTTGGCGGCGATCGCGTGCTCGATCTCGCCCATGTCGGCGTAGAAGCCGCGCACCGGGCGCTTCGTCTCGGCGTCCTCCTCGTACTGGCCCGGCTCGCCGTCGCGCATCAGCGACACGTAGTAGAGGCCGAGCACGATGTCCTGGCTCGGCACGATGATCGGCTGGCCGTTGGCGGGGTGCAGGATGTTGTTGGTCGACATCATCAGCACGCGCGCCTCGAGCTGCGCCTCGAGCGACAGCGGAACGTGCACGGCCATCTGGTCGCCGTCGAAGTCGGCGTTGAACGCCGAGCAGACGAGCGGATGCAGCTGGATCGCCTTGCCCTCGATCAGCACCGGCTCGAACGCCTGGATGCCGAGACGATGCAGGGTCGGGGCGCGGTTCAGCATCACCGGGTGCTCGCGGATCACCTCGTCGAGGATGTCCCAGACCTCCGGCTTCTCCTTCTCGACCAGCTTCTTGGCCTGCTTGACGGTCGCCGACAGGCCCTTGGCGTCGAGGCGCGAGTAGATGAACGGCTTGAACAGCTCGAGCGCCATCTTCTTCGGCAGGCCGCACTGATGCAGCTTCAGCTCCGGACCGACGACGATGACCGAGCGGCCGGAATAGTCGACGCGCTTGCCGAGCAGGTTCTGGCGGAACCGGCCCTGCTTGCCCTTGAGCATGTCGGCGAGCGACTTCAGCGGCCGCTTGTTGGCGCCGGTGATGACGCGGCCGCGGCGGCCGTTGTCGAACAGCGCGTCGACCAACTCCTGCAGCATCCGCTTCTCGTTGCGGATGATGATGTCGGGCGCGCGCAGCTCCATCAGCCGCTTCAGGCGGTTGTTGCGGTTGATGACGCGGCGGTAGAGGTCGTTGAGGTCCGAGGTCGCGAAGCGGCCGCCGTCGAGCGGAACCAGCGGCCGCAGGTCCGGCGGAATGACCGGCACCTCGGTCAGGATCATCCATTCCGGCTTGTTGCCCGAGTGGATGAAGGCCTCGATGATCTTGAGGCGCTTGGCGAGGCGCTTCGGCTTCAGCTCGCTCTTCGAATTCGGCGATCTCGACCTTGAGGTCTTCGGCGATCTTCTGAAGGTTCATGCCCTTCAGCATCTCGCGGATCGCCTCGGCGCCGATCATGCGCGGTGAAGCTGTCCTGCCCGTACTCGTCGAGCGCGCGCAGGAAGTCGTCCTCGCTGAGGAGCTGACGGTCCTTGAGCGGCGTCAGGCCCGGGTCGAGCACGATGTAGGACTCGAAGTAGAGGACGCGCTCGAGGTCCTTCAGCGTCATGTCGAGCAGGAGCCCGATGCGCGACGGCAGCGACTTCAGGAACCAGATGTGCGCGACGGGCGCGGCGAGCGAGATGTGGCCCATGCGCTCGCGCCGCACGCGCGACAGCGTGACTTCGACGCCGCACTTCTCGCAGATGACGCCCTTGTACTTCATGCGCTTATACTTGCCGCACAGGCACTCGTAGTCCTTGATCGGCCCGAAGATGCGCGCGCAGAACAGGCCGTCCCGCTCCGGCTTGAAGGTGCGGTAGTTGATCGTCTCCGGCTTCTTGATCTCGCCGAACGACCACGACAGGATCTTCTCGGGGCTGGCGATGGCGATCTGGATCTGGTCGAACGCCTGCGGGGCGGCGACCGGGGCAAAGGGATTGGTGATTTCCTGGTTCATTCTCGTCTCCCGCGAGCTCGGGCGCGGCCAACGCCCGAAGCTCGCCTCGATGGAAGAAAGTCGCGGCGCGAGCCGCCGCGAGGCAATTCCCTGGCGCTGCGCAGCGCCCGCCGTCTGAGCGGCGGGCGCCGCCCGGCCTTATTCGGCGGCCTCCGCCGGCGGCGACGTCTCTTCCGGCGCGCGCTTGATCGACGCCAGTTCGACGTTGAGGCCGAGCGATCGCATTTCCTTGACCAGCACGTTGAAGCTCTCCGGAATGCCCGATTCGAACGTGTCGTCGCCGCGCACGATCGCCTCGTAGACCTTGGTGCGGCCCGCCACGTCGTCCGACTTCACCGTCAGCATCTCCTGCAGCGTGTAGGCGGCGCCGTAGGCTTCCAGCGCCCAGACCTCCATTTCGCCGAAGCGCTGGCCGCCGAACTGCGCCTTGCCGCCCAGCGGCTGCTGGGTGACGAGGCTGTAGGGGCCGATCGAGCGGGCGTGGATCTTGTCGTCGACGAGGTGGTGGAGCTTCAGCATGTAGATGTAGCCGACCGTCACCTTGCGGTCGAACGGATCGCCGGTGCGGCCGTCGAACAGCGTCACCTGCCCGGACGAGTCGAGACCCGCCTTCTCCAGCATCTCGACGATGTCCTTCTCGCGCGCGCCGTCGAACACCGGGGTCGCGATCGGCACGCCGCGGCGCAGGTTCTCGCCGAGTTCGGCGAGGCTCTCGTCGTCGAGCGCGCTTGATCGTCTCGTCCTCGCCGTAGATCTCGCTCGAGCTTGCCGCGCAGCGGCTGAGCGTCGTGCGAGCGCAGATAGGCGTCGACCGCCTCGCCGACCTGCCTGCCGAGGCCCGCGCAGGCCCAGCCGAGGTGGGTCTCGAGGATCTGCCCGACGTTCATGCGGCTCGGCACGCCGAGCGGGTTGAGCACGACGTCGACCGGCTGGCCGTCGGCGAGGAAGGGCATGTCCTCCTGCGGCACGATGCGCGAGACGACGCCCTTGTTGCCGTGACGACCCGCCATCTTGTCGCCGGGCTGGATCTTGCGCTTCACCGCGATGAAGACCTTGGCCATCTTCATCACGCCGGGCGGCAGCTCGTCGCCGCGCTGCAGCTTCTCGACCTTGTCGAGGAAGCGGTTCTCCAGCGACTTCTTCGACTCGTCGTACTGCTTCCGCATCGCCTCGATTTCCGACATCGTCTGGTCGGACTCGAGCGCGAAGCCCCACCACTGCGAGCGCGGAACCTCTTCGAGGATCGGACGGATGAGGATCTGATCCTTCTTGAATCCCTTGGGCCCGGAGAGCGCGCGCTTGCCTTCGAGCGTCTCGGCGAGACGCGCGTAGACGTTGCGGTCGAGGATCGCCTGCTCGTCGTCGCGGTCCTTGGCGAGCTGCTCGATCTCCTCGCGCTCGATCGCCTGGGCGCGCTCGTCCTTCTCGACGCCGTGCCGGTTGAACACGCGCACCTCGACCACCGTGCCCTGCACGCCCGGGGGCACGCGAAGCGAGGTGTCGCGCACGTCGGAGGCCTTCTCGCCGAAGATGGCGCGCAGGAGCTTCTCTTCCGGCGTCATCGGGCTCTCGCCCTTCGGCGTGATCTTGCCGACCAGAATGTCGCCGGCCTGCACTTCCGCGCCGATGTAGACGATGCCGGCCTCGTCGAGGTTCTTCAGCGCCTCTTCCGAGACGTTCGGAATGTCGCGCGTGATTTCCTCGGGCCCGAGCTTGGTGTCGCGGGCCATCGCCTCGAACTCCTCGATGTGGATCGAGGTGAAGACGTCGTCCTTGACGATGCGCTCGGAGAGCAGGATCGAGTCCTCGAAGTTGTAGCCGTTCCACGGCATGAACGCGACGAGGACGTTGCGGCCGAGCGCCAGGTCGCCGAGATCGGTCGAGGGACCGTCGGCGATGATGTCGCCGATGCTCCACCCGGTCGCCGACCTTCACCAGCGGCTTCTGGTTGATGCAGGTCGACTGGTTGGAGCGCTGGAACTTCATCAGGCGGTAGATGTCGACGCCGGGCTTGGCCGCGTCGGTCTCTTCCGTCGCGCGCACGACGATGCGGGTCGCGTCGATCTGGTCGACGACGCCGGTGCGGCGCGCGGCGATCGCCGCGCCCGAATCGCGCGCCACGATCGCCTCCATGCCGGTGCCGACCAGCGGCGCGTCGGAGCGCAGCAGCGGCACCGCCTGGCGCTGCATGTTCGAGCCCATCAGCGCGCGGTTGGCGTCGTCGTTCTCGAGGAACGGGATCAGCGCCGCGGCGACCGAGACGAGCTGCTTCGGCGACACGTCCATGTAGTCGACATGGTTGGAGGCGAGGAACACGACGTCGCCGGCGCGCCGGCAGACGATCAGGTCCTCGGTCAGCCGCCCCTCGGCGTCCATCGGCGTATCGGCCTGCGCGACCGCGTATTTCTGCTCCTCCATCGCCGACAGGTAGACGACCTCGTCGGTCACCATGCCGTCGCGCACCTTGCGGTACGGAGCCTCGATGAAGCCGTACTTGTTGACCCGGGCGAAGGTCGCCAGCGAGTTGATCAGGCCGATGTTCGGGCCTTCCGGCGTCTCGATCGGGCAGATGCGGCCGTAGTGGGTCGGGTGCACGTCGCGCACCTCGAAGCCCGGCGCGCTCGCGGGTGAGGCCGCCCGGGCCAAGCGCCGACAGGCGGCGCTTGTGGGTGATCTCGGAGAGCGGGTTGGTCTGGTCCATGAACTGCGACAGCTGCGACGAGCCGAAGAACTCGCGCACCGCGGCGGCGGCCGGCTTCGCGTTGATCAGGTCCTGCGGCATGATCGTGTCGATCTCGACCGAGCTCATGCGCTCCTTGATCGCGCGCTCCATGCGCAGGAGGCCGATGCGGTACTGGTTCTCCATCAGCTCGCCGACCGAGCGCACGCGCCGGTTGCCGAGATGGTCGATGTCGTCGATCTCGCCGCGGCCGTCGCGCAGGTTCACCAGCGCCTTCACCACCGCCAGGATGTCGTCCTTGCGCAGCGTGCGCTGGGTGTCGGGCGCGTCGAGGTCGAGCCGCATGTTCATCTTGACGCGGCCGACGGCCGAGAGGTCGTAGCGCTCGCTGTCGAAGAACAGCGAATGGAACATCGCCTCCGCGCTCTCGATGGTCGGCGGCTCGCCCGGGCGCATCACGCGGTAGATGTCGAACAGCGCGTCCTCGCGCGAGGCGTTCTTGTCGACCTTCAGCGTGTTGCGGATGTACGGGCCGACGTTGACGTGGTCGATGTCGAGGATCGGCAGCTCGGTGAAGCCGACGTCGAGCAATCGTCCAAGCGACTTCTCGGTGATCTCTTCGCCGGCCTCGGCGTAGATCTCGCCGGTCTGCGGGTTGTAGAGGTCCTCGGCGATGTACTGGCCGTAGAGGTCGGCGTCCGCCGGCCAACAGCGCCTTGAGGCCCTTGTCGGCGAGTTGCCGGGCGGAGCGCACGGTCAGCTTGCGGCCGACCTCGATGGCGACCTCGCCCGTGTCGGCGTCGATCATGTCGACGGTCGCCTTGAAGCCCTTCATCCGCTCGGGATCGTAGGGCACGCGCCAGCCGTCCTTGAGCCGGCCGTAGGTCACGGTGCGGTAGAAGGTCTTGAGGATCTCCTCGCCGTCGAGGCCGAGGGCGAACAGCAGCGACGTCACCGGAATCTTGCGGCGCCGGTCGATGCGGGCATAGACGATGTCCTTGGCGTCGAACTCGATGTCGAGCCAGGAGCCGCGGTAGGGAATGATGCGGGCGGCGAACAGGAGCTTGCCGGACGAGTGGCTCTTGCCCTTGTCGTGGTCGAAGAACACGCCCGGCGACCGGTGCATCTGCGAGACGATGACGCGCTCGGTGCCGTTGACGATGAAGGTGCCGTTCGGCGTCATGAGCGGCATGTCGCCCATGTAGACGTCCTGCTCCTTGATGTCCTTGACGGACTTGGCCTGCGTCTCCGGATCGACGTCGAACACGATCAGGCGAAGCGTCACCTTGAGGGGGGCGGCGTAGGTCATGCCGCGCTGGCGGCACTCGTCGATGTCGTATTTGGGCGCCTCGTACTCGTACTTGACGAATTCGAGATGCGCGGTGTCGGCGAAATCCTTGATCGGAAACACCGACTTGAACACCGCCTGCAAGCCCTCGGTGGGACGGCCGCCCTTGGGCGCGTCCATCAGGAGGAACTGGTCGTAGGACGCCTTCTGCACTTCGATCAGGTTCGGCATTTCGCCGACTTCCTTGACGTGCCCGAAGACCTTGCGAACGCGCTTGCGGCCGGTGAATGTCTGCGCCATGTCGTTCCTCAATGCTCACGCCCCGCGAGCGATCCATGCGGCGGGGATCGCTGTCAGAGCCGCCGGAGCGAACCAATCGCCCCTGTCAAATCCTTCGCCCCGAGGGCGCGCGCCCATGCGCCCCTCGCGGTCGAAATCAACCCAACCTTCAAAACGCCGGAACGGCCCCGGGGCCGAAAGGCCCGGGACCGTCCCCAATTTGACTGACGAGCCCGCTGCGGGCCCGCCTGCTCATTACTTGAGCTCGACCTTCGCGCCGACCTTCTCCAGAGCGGCCTTGATCTTCTCGGCCTCGTCCTTGGAGACGCCTTCCTTGACGGGCTTCGGCGCGCCTTCGACGAGGTCCTTGGCCTCCTTGAGGCCGAGCGAGGTGATCGCGCGGACTTCCTTGATGACCTCGATCTTCTTGTCGCCGATGGCGGCGAGGACGACGGTGAACTCGGTCTGCTCCTCGACCGGAGCGGCGGCGGCCGCGGCGGCCGGAGCGGCGGCGACGGCGACGGCGGCGGCGGCCGAGACGCCCCACTTCTCTTCGAGGAGCTTGGCGAGCTCAGCGGCTTCGAGAACGGTCAGCGAGGAGAGTTCGTCGACGATCTTTTCGAGATTGGCCATTTTGCGTGTTCCTTAATATGGGTTCGAACTGAGGATTTTGAAGAGCCTCTGTCAGGCTGCGTCTTTGGCGGCGTAGGCCCCGACCACGCGCGCGAGCTTGGCGGCTGGCGCGGTGGAGAGCTGGGCGAGCTTGGTCGCCGGGGCGGTGAGGAGCCCCAGCAACTTGGCGCGCAGCTCGTCGAGGGAGGGCAAGGTCGCGAGCGCCTTGACCCCGTCAACGTCGAGGGCGGTCTTGCCCATGGCGCCGCCGAGGAGCACGAACTTGTCGTTCTCCTTGGCGAAAGCCACGGCTGCCTTGGCCGCCGCCACCGGATCGGCCGAATGGGCGATCAGGGTCGGGCCCTTGAGCAAGGGACCGATGGAGGCGACGTCCGTGCCTTTGAGAGCAATCTGGGCGAGGCGGTTCTTCGCGACCTGGACGGAAGCGCCAGCGGCCTTCATCTGCTTGCGCAGACGCTGCATCTGGGCGACCGTCAAGCCGGAATAGTGCGCCACGACCACGACCGACGTCTTCGAGAAGACGTCGTGCAGGGCCGCGACAGCTTCTTTCTTTTCCGCTCTATCCACGGTGCTGTCTCCGGTCGGCGGGCTTGACGCCCGCCTGTTGCACATGCCGCGCCGCGAGAATCTGACAATTCACGCGCCACGACGACTTGCGCCTGTCCCCGGAGATGGGCGAACCCAGCGCCGGACAGATGGTTCGAACCGCATTGGCCGTAAGGAACCCCTCACGGTTCGAAATTCGGTCTTCCCCGTCTATGCTGGCCCCAGGCCCTTGGACGGGGCCCCTTCGTGGAATTAAGCGGTCGACCCGAAAGGTTTTCCGCGCCTGCAGTCTCGGACAGGACATGGCCGGAGTGGACGCAAGGGCTTCCCCTTCCGTCCTCCGGCCCATCCGCCGCCTCTCTTCAAGCCTGCCTCCAGCGAGACGAGGCCCAAACAGGGCGGTAGCCATG
This sequence comes from uncultured Alphaproteobacteria bacterium, assembly GCA_963724785.1. Taxonomy (GTDB): domain Bacteria; phylum Pseudomonadota; class Alphaproteobacteria; order Rhizobiales; family Beijerinckiaceae; genus Roseiarcus. Next base: position 535,190 of record CAVRWC010000025.1, read on the forward strand.
TATGATCATTCGGGGTCGCATCGCGCCGTCAACCCCGGCCGGGTTCTCATAGCGAATTTGGGTTTTATGCGCAAGGGGGATCGGCAAGGAAATTTCTGCGAGCGGCCCGCGTCGATCAGGGCGCTAGGCCGGCCGTGCAATGGGCCAAACTCCAAAGTCCCGCCGCTTCCACAAGACCGTCCAGGCGTTGGATAGAAACATGTTCCGACGCCCCATTTCCGATCTAGACCTGCCCGTCCCTATCGTTATCCTTAAGGTCGCCAGCGTTCGTCGTCACGCCCATTCAAGATCGCTTTTCGGTTCTCATCCAAGATCAGCAACCGCAGCCGTCGAGCCCGCCGTCGCCAGCACCCTCAGTCGTCCGAGCGCAAGTCGAGGCGCCGGGCGCGCGCCTTCTCAAGTCGAACGCGCACAGGGGGGCGCGAATCCTTAATCGAAACGCGACACGGGCCATCCGAGGCCCTCGCGATCAAGACGAGGGGGGCGAACGCGGTCAGCGGGGGCAGGCCCAAACGATCCGAGGAGGTCCCATGTCACGAAATGTCGCCCACCTTCTTGTCGAAACCCTCAAGGCCGCCGGCGTCCGCCGGGTTTACGGCGTCGCCGGGGATTCGCTCAACGGCGTCACCGACGCGCTGCGCGCCGACGGAACGATCGAATGGATCCACACCCGGCACGAGGAGACCGCCGCCTTCGCCGCCGGCGCCGAAGCGCACCTGACGGGCGCCCTCGCCGTCTGCGCCGGAAGCTGTGGGCCCGGCAACCTCCATCTTATCAACGGTCTGTTCGAGTGCCATCGCTCCCGCATGCCGGTCGTGGCGATCGCGGCCCAAATCCCGAGCAGCGAGATCGGCCGCGGCTATTTTCAGGAGACGCGCCCGACGGAGCTGTTCCGCGAATGCAGCCGCTATTGCGAACTCGTCAGCAATCCGGCGCAGTTGCCGGGCGTCTTTGAAACCGCGATCCGCGTCGCCGTCGGCGAGCGGGACGTGTCGGTGATCGTGCTGCCGGGCGACGTCTCGCTTCAGGAGGCGCCGGAGCACCCCGACGTCTCGCCGTCGCTCCTGCCGGCGCGACCGCTCGTTCGACCCCGCGACGGCGAACTCGACGCGCTCGCCGCGCTGTTGAACGACGCCTCGCGGGTGACGCTGTTTTGCGGCCGCGGCTGCCTCGGCGCCCACGATCTGCTGATGCGGCTCGCCGGCGCGCTGAAGGCGCCGATCGTCCACGCCTTCGGCGGCAAGGAGGCGGTCGAGTACGATAATCCGTACGATGTCGGCATGACGGGCCTGATCGGCTTCAGCTCGGGCTACCACGCGATGTTGGGGTGCGAGGTCCTGCTCATGCTCGGCACGGATTTTCCATACCGCCAGTTCTATCCGACGGAAGCCAAGATTGCGCAGATCGACCTGCGCCCGGAACACCTGGGCCGGAAATGCCGCCTCGACCTCGGTCTTGTCGGAGACGTCGGCGACACGATCGAGGCGCTGCTGCCCCGCCTGAAGCCGAAAGCGGACGAGGCCTTCCTCGAAGCCTGCCGCGCGGCCTATCGCGAGGCGCGCGACGGCCTCGACGAGCTGGCGGTCGGCCGCCCCGGACATAAGCCGATCCACCCGCAATTCCTCGCCAGCACATTGAGCGACTTCGCGGCGGAGGACGCCGTGTTCACCTTCGACGTCGGCACCCCGTCGATCTGGGCGGCGCGCTACCTCGCCATGAACGGCAAGCGCCGGCTGATCGGTTCGCTGGCCCACGGATCGATGGCGAACGCCATGCCGCAGGCGATCGGCGCGCAGGCCGCGTTCCCGGGCCGGCAGGTGATCTCGCTGTCGGGCGACGGCGGCTTCGCCATGCTGATGGGAGACTTCCTGACGCTCTTGCAGCACAAGCTGCCGGTGAAGATCGTCATCTTCAACAACGGCACGCTGGGCTTTGTCGAACTCGAGATGAAGGCGAGCGGCTTCCTCGACGTCGACGTCTCTCTCACCAACCCGAACTTTGCCGCCGTGGCGAACGCCGCCGGCGTGCTGGGCGTCCGGGTCGAGGACCCGGCCGATCTCGAGGACGCCGTGACCCGGGCGCTGGCCCACGACGGCCCCGCCCTGCTCGACGTCGTCACGGCGCGGCAGGAGCTCGCCATGCCGCCGAAGACGGACCTCGCGCAGGCGGAAGGCTTCAGCCTGTGGCTGATGAAGGCGGTGCTGAACGGTCGCGCCGAGGAGGTCATCGACCTCGCCAAGACGAATCTGCCGTTCGCGCGCTAGCGCTGCGAACGCCTGCTGGAAGGGCGGACACGGCCCTTCCCCTCAAAAAGGCATGCCCCGGCATCAAGGCTGCGCTTGAAACCAGCCGCGGCGCGGGAAACCTTCCGGCCGGCGTCGCCGCCGAGTCGTGGAAGGTCCCATGAAAACCAGAGCCGCAGTCTGCCGGACCTTCGGGGCGCCGCTGTCGATCGAAACGATCGAGGTCGCCGCGCCGGGGCCCGGCGAAGTCTTGATCAAGACGGCGGCCTGCGCGATCTGCCACAGCGACATCTTGTATATCGATGGCGCCTGGGGCGGCGACCTGCCCGCGGTCTACGGCCACGAGGCGGCGGGAGTCATCGAGGCGGTCGGACCCGGAGTCACTCGGCTCAAACCGGGCGACCCGGTCGTCGCCACCCTGATCCGCAACTGTGGCTTCTGCCCCGCCTGCGCCGACGGCGCGCCGGTGTTCTGCGAAGAGGTGTTCCCGCTCGACCGGCAAACCCCGCTCCACGACTCCGACGGCAGGCCGCTCGTCCACGGACTGCGCACCGGCGCCTTCGCCGAACATATGCTTGTGGACGCCTCCCAGGCGCTGCCCATCTCTGGGGAGATCCCGCTTGACGTCGCCTCGCTGATCGCCTGCGGCGTGATGACCGGCCTCGGCGCCGTCTTCAACACCGCTGACGTCAAACCCGGCTCGAGCGCTGTGGTGATCGGCTGCGGCGGCGTCGGGCTGAATGCGGTCCAGGGCGCGCGGCTCGCCGGCTGCGTTCCGATCATCGCCGTCGACGTCGAGCCGGCGAAGCTCGCCGCCGCGCGCGAATTCGGCGCGACGCATACGATCAACGGCAAAACCCAGAATGTCGAGGACCGCGTGAGGGCGCTGACCGAGGGTCGCAAGGCCGACTGGGTGTTCGTCACCGTCGGCGTCAAGGGCGCGGCGGAACAGGGCGTGTCGCTGATGAAGCGCAATGGCGGCGTGGTGCTCGTCGGCATGCCGCCCTCGGGCGTCCATGCGACGATCGATCCCGGCTGGCTCGCCGCGGACGGGCAGAAGATCCTGGGCTCGAAGATGGGTTCGGCGCGCCCCGTCGTCGACGTGCCCAAGATCGTCGCGCTCTATCGCGACGGACGGCTGAAGCTCGACGAACTCGTGACCGGCCGCTATCCCTTGGACCGGATCAACGAGGCCCTCGCCTCCTCCCGCTCCGGCCAGGCGGTGCGGAACGTGATCGTGTTCTAAAGCGGAGGCGCGCCCATGAAGGTCGCAGAGCTCAAGACCTTCGTCGTCGGCAACCCGCCCCCTGCTTTCGGCGGACGCTATTTCATCTTCCTCAAGCTCGTGACCGCCTGCGGCGTCGAGGGCGTCGGCGAGGTCTACGCGGCGAGCTTCGCTCCCGAAGCGATCGTCCCCATGGTTCGCGACGTCTTCGAGCGCCACGTCCTCGGGGCCGATCCGTTCCGCATCGAGGCTTTGTGGCGCAACGTCTATGGCCGCGGCTACACCGGCCGGCCGGACGCGTCCCTGATGGGCGTCCTGTCGGGAATCGAAATGGCGCTCTGGGACATCGTCGGCAAGGCGGTCGGCAAGCCGGTTTACGACCTCCTCGGCGGCAAGGTTCATGAGCGGCTGCGCAGCTACACCTATCTTTACCCCGACGAGCCCGGCTCGCACGCCCATTCCGACAGCCCGGTCTATTCCAGGCCGGACGCGGCGGCCGAACGGGCGCTGAAGTATCTCAAGCAGGGCTTCACCGCGGTGAAGTTCGATCCGGCCGGCCCCTACTCGACGTTCGATCCACGCCAGCCGAGCCTCGAACGGCTCGAACTCAGCGAGGCCTTCTGCAAGACGCTGCGCGAGGCGCTCGGGACGAGGTGCGACCTCCTGTTCGGAACGCACGGGCAATTCACGGTCTCGGGCGCGCTCAGGCTCGCGCGGCGGATCGAGCCGTACGAGCCGCTGTGGTTCGAGGAGCCGACCCCGCCCGAGGCGCCGGAGGAGATGGCGAAGGTCGCAGCCCTCTGCCGCATGCCGATCGCGACCGGCGAGCGGCTCACGACCAAATACGAGTTCGCGCGCGTGCTCAAGACCGGCGCCGCGTCGATCCTCCAGCCGAACCTCGGCCGGGTCGGCGGCATCCTCGAGGCCAAGAAGATCGCTGCGATCGCCGAGGCGCACTACGCCCAGATCGCGCCGCATCTTTACTGCGGACCGGTGGTCGGGGCGGCCAATATCCAGCTTGCCGCCTGCAGCCCGAACTTCCTCATCCTCGAGAGCATCGAGCGCTGGGACGGCTTCCACGCGGAGATCTTGAAGAAACCCATCCACTGGGAGGACGGCTACGTCATCCCGCCAAGCGAGCCGGGCCTAGGCGTAGAACTCGACGAGGAGGTCGCGAACGCCCACCCGTGGAACGGGACAGACCTCCACCTCATGCCGCGAGCGTCGCCGGTCGGCGCGCCCGATTAACCGTCCCAGTCCGCTTGCCGGCCGCAAAGCGAATTGATTTTACCGTGGGGAGCGGGCCGCCAGGCGGCCGCGGACGGTTGCACGCGTCGCAATCCCTCGCCCGTCCGGACGGCGGCAGTGCGAAAATAGCGACCTTGCCGGACGGTTTGGCCAACGGGCCCTATCCGGCTCGTTCCTACCGTTCCCGCCCGCGCCGGCATGACCAGAGGTCGTCATAACCGGATCTTTGCAGCCACATCGTCGGCGTGGGTCATGACCAGTGCCCCCGCCGGCATGAAGCGCGCTGCTGGTGCATGTCCAATAGAAGTCACGGACGCTCCGCTCGCGGAGCCGCAGGGAAAATACCCATTCTGGATATACCACCCTTGTTTATGTTGTAAATGATCAGGTCGTGAGTGAAAACATTGTCAATTCTCGAATTCGAGCTAGCGGGGGAATTCGGATGGGAAGCTCTTTCGAAGACGCGTCTGCATCATGTCGTGTCCCTTGTAACGATGAAGGCCAGCACTCGTTATCGCACGCGTTTCGCGTGCCTCCGGGAGGCTGCATTGGACGGAGACGGTACCGATATCGCTCGCGACCCCGGGGGTGCTTCTCCCGAACGACTTCGCAGCCCCGGTCCATCGCGCGGATGTGCGAGCCATGAGCGTCGCCATTTCTCCCCGCGCTGATGTTGAAATGTGTACGACGTTCCCTCTGTCGGCCGGGCAGGCTGAGATATGGTTTGCGCAAAAGCTCGACCCTGAGAGCGCGTGCTACAGCATGGGCCGCTATGTCGAGATCTTCGGTGCGGTCGTGCCGGACCTGTTCGCGGCCGCCATCAAGCAGGCGGTCTGCGAGATTGATGGATTGCGGCTGGGGTTCGTTGAAACCGAACTTGGACCGCGGCAGTATTTTCGCCGCGACGCCGATGTTGTGGTGCCGTACTTCGATCTCTGCGGCAAAGATGATCCGCGAGCGACAGCGATAGCCTGGATGCGCGAGGACATGGCGCGGGTGTTCGACCCCACGGGCGGCGCGTTGTTTCGTTATGCACTGTTTAGGATTTAGCACGACCGTTTCTTCTGGTATGAGGTCAATCACCACCTGATCAACGACGCATTCGGCTCCGCGCTGGTTGAGCGGCGGGTGGCCGAATTGTATCGCGGGATGACTGACGGGGGCGCGGCGCCGATGGAGACCCCCCCGTCGCTCTTCGATCTTCTCCAAGCTGACGAAGAATATAGGCTTTCGGCCCATCTCAATCGAGATAAGCTTTTCTGGCTCGCGCAACTGGCTGACCGGCCAGATCCGCTTACATTGTCGTGTCGGATGCCGCGTTGGAGCGGCGACGTAATCGACAGCGTCGGCGCGTTGCCTCGTGCGGCCGCAGCGGCGCTGGAGCGGGCGGCCAAGACGTGCGGCGCGACACTGGCAGCTGCGATCACCGCAGTGGTGGCGGTGTATCTGTCGCGGATGACCGGCGCGCGCGACGTGGTGCTGGGGATGCCGGTGGCGGCCCGCCCCACCCCTAAGTTGCGTCGTGTCGTAGGATTAGCCTCCAATGTCGTTCCGCTGCGGCTGACAGTCGATCTGGCGTCGACTTTTGATGACTTGCTGCAGCAGACGGGGCGAAGAATGCGCGAAGCGCTGCGACATCAGCGCTACCCAGCCAGTGTGTTGCGCCAGGACCTCGGTCTGGCCCCCAACGAACCGGATATCTACGGAACGTTGATGAATTTCATCCCGATCGACGAGGATTTCGATATTGCCGGCTGCTCGATCCGCAAACATTATCTGGGCAATTGGCGGGTGGGCGACCTGCTCATCGCAGTCCAGGCGGGGCGGCAGGACGCGGACATCCAAATCGAGTTGAACGCCAACAGGGCGAATTACGATGCGCAGGCGCTGGACGGTCATCGGCAGCGGCTTTTGCGCCTGCTCGAAATCGTGGCTGCCGACCCCGGGAGCGCGATTGGGCGCCTTCAGATGCTTTCCGGGTCTGAGCGACACCTGCTGCGCCACTGGAACGCCACTGAGGCGCCCTATCCGCGGGACCGGATCTTCGTCTCTCTGTTCGAGGAACAAGCCGCCCGCACCCCTGACGCGGCGGCAATTTCGTTCGAGGGCGCCGCATTGCGCTACGGGGAGCTCAATGCCCGGGCGAATGCAGTCGCTCACCAGCTGCGTGCGCTCGGAGTTGGCGCAGGTGTAATGGTAGCGCTCTGCGTTCCGCGCTCTCCAGCGCTGCTGGCGGCATTGCTCGGGGTCCAGAAGTCGGGCGGGGCCTATGTGCCGCTTGACCCCGACTATCCGTCGCAACGGCTGGAATACATGCTTGCCGACAGCGGCGCCAAGGTGCTGATCACCGCAGGCCACGCGACCGACAGCCTGCGGCTTCCGGACGGCGTCCAGACTCTCGATCTGGATGCGCTGGCCGAGGCGGGCCGGGCGGACAACCCGACCGGCGCCGCGGGGCCGCAAGACACTGCCTACGTCATCTATACATCCGGTTCCACGGGCAGGCCCAAGGGCGTTGCGGTGCCGCATGGGGCGCTCATGAATTTCCTGTGCTCCATGCAGGAAAGTCCGGGCCTGACGGCGGAGGACGTGCTGGCGGCGGTCACAACAGTGTCCTTCGACATCGCGGCTTTGGAACTGTATCTGCCTCTGATGGTCGGCGCCCATATCGAACTGGTGTCGCGAGCGACAGCGGTCGATGGATCGGCGCTGGCGCAACTGCTTGTGGCCAGCAACGCCTCGGTGCTGCAGGCCACGCCTTCCACCTGGCGGATGCTGCTGGAGGCGGGTTGGTCCGGGCGCCCGGGCTTTCGCGCCCTCAGCGGGGGTGAGCCGTTGCCGCGCGATCTGGCTGACGCGCTGCTGAACCGGGTGGACAAGCTGTGGAACCTGTATGGCCCGACCGAGACCACGGTCTGGTCGACGCTCGACCTAGTCGAGCGCAACGGCGCCGCCATCAGCATCGGTCGCCCGATCGCCAACACGCAGGTGCACATTTTGGACCGCGCCGGGGAGCCGGCGCCGATCGGCGTTGCGGGGGAGATCTGCATCGGCGGCGCGGGCGTGGCGACTGGATATCTCGGTCGCCCCGGCCTCACCGCCGAACGCTTCATTCCCGATTCGCTCTCTGGAGAGCCCGGCGCGAGGCTGTACCGAACTGGCGATCTGGGCTGCTGGGGCGCCGACGGCAAGTTGCAGCATCTTGGTCGCCTCGATCATCAGGTTAAAATTCGCGGCTTCCGGATCGAGTTGGGCGAAATCGAATCCACTTTGGCCGCGCATCCGGCGGTGCAAGAGGCGGCGGTGCTCGCGCGGGAGGACACGCCCGGCGATAAGCAGCTGGTCGCATACTTCTCCAGCGAGCAGGATATCTCCGAGGCGACCTTGCGCGCTCACCTGGAAAGCGCCCTGCCTGAGTACATGGTACCCTCCGCCTATGTGAGGCTCAGCGCCCTGCCGCTGACCCCAAATCGCAAACTGGACCGCCGCGCGCTCCCGGCTCCCAGGGACCACGCCGTTGGCGCGCGACCCTATGAAGCCCCTGAGGGACCCACTGAGACGGCCATCGCCGCGATATGGACCGAGCTTTTGCATCTCGAACGCGTCGGGCGCCGCGACGATTTCTTTAAGCTCGGCGGACACTCACTAACAGCGCTCCGTGTCATTGGCCAAATCAACAACGCGCTGAGGGCGCACCTCCAAGTTGCGACTTTCTTCCAGAGCCCGACCATTGAGCGGCTGGCTAACCTAGTTGAGCAGAGGCATCAGTCCGGACACGAACCAAAGGTGGTGCAAATACAGGCCGGGCATACCGGTCTGCCGCTCTATATCATGGGTGCCCGGCCGGAAGAATATCAGCTGGCGAAATTACTCGGAGGGGATCGCGCCATCTATTTGATCGATGTGCCGATGCCCGCGGAATGGCATCGCGCAATTGCAGCAAATGACCGACCTGCGCTGCCGACGATCGAACAACTGGGCGCACTATACGGCGATGTGCTGCTCGCGCATGCTGGATCGGCGCCCTGCGTGATCGCCGGATATTCCTTGGGAGGCAACATAGCTTTCGAAGCCGCGCACGCACTCAGGCGCGCCGGTGGCAATTTCAAGTCGATCCTCCTCGTCGACGCGTGGGCGGTCACCTGGCGTGGCGCGACGCGCGGACCAGTGTGGCAGAGTTTGGGCTGGATCCGGCGAGGTGGCGCGACGGGAAAGGGTAACGACGATTTTTACTTCAACCGATTGAGCGAGTTGCTCGCCAATCTGTGGCGTTTGTTTTTGTGGCTGATAGCGCGAATGCCGCAAATGCTGAAGGGCCGCCTGCACCAGCTGAAGCATCTGTTCTCGCCTGAGAAACGCCCTTCGGGCTATCTCGATAAGCAAGGCGCGCTGATTGACCAGATGGCCATTGATCGATTGGTTCGAATTGCCGTAAGGCAATGGCGACCGCGACCCCTTGAGGCGTCTGGTGTGCTATTTCGCGCGCATGTGCCCAATGACGAGTTGCTGCCTGGCTATGATTTTACAAACGGATTTAGCGAACTCTTCGATCAGGGCATCGAGGTCGTCCACGCGTCGGGAGACCACTCCTCGATGGTGCTCGCCGGAAATCTTCTCGCGTTGGCGCGGCAGATCAACTCCGTTCTAGCCCGATGTGATAGCGACCTTAGTGTGGGGTCGGATGTGGGAACGGAACATCCTACGGCGGCGTACCGTGCAAAATGCGTCGACGATCATCGCTCTAGCAGCGCCACCTGCCCAGCATGAATTCCTGACGACGTCGCGGGCAAATACCGACCATTCGTCGAGAACTTGCCGAACGGGTCATTTCGACCCTGGGCATGCTTTCCAGTTCGGTCTCGGTAAGGAAAGAACACGCCTAAACCGGTCATCCGCAGTTCGCGGACAGGAAAACCTTAATTGACACAGTGAAAAAAGTGCTATCTCATCAAGTAACAATAATACACGCGGGAGGCTTTATGACTCAGCACATCAATCAGGTGTTCCTTGTCGCAGCGCTGACCGCGTCGCTTCCGGCATCCGCAGTCCTGTCGTCTCCAGCATTCGCCCAGCAAGCGCCTTTCGCCTTTTTCCCTACCGGCGTAGTGTACCAGTGGTACCTTTACAGGGACACGCCGGTGCCGCAAAAGATCGACATTCCCGGCGTCGCACAAAGTTCGCACGGCACCTATCGCACCCAGCCCTTTTACGCCTTTCTCCAAGATTCGGCGACCGGCAAGCGGTATCTGGTCTCTGACGGTCAGCTGAAGGCGGAGCTCACGCTCGTCCCCGGCAGCGCCGGCATGCGGGCCAAAGCGTCCGACCCATCCAATCACTGGTTGGTCGCCAAGTATAAGATAGATGTGATGCGCAGCGGCAGCGCAACGCATCCGCCCTTCACCGATGCGACCGTGTCCTTCAACGACCCGGCCTGCGGCGAGCAGGCATGCTTCATGGTCAGCGGGACCGGAGATTTCGCCGAGCTTCCCTCGGGTAACGACGAGTTCACCGCGTACGTCGAGCAGCATAAGACGCCGGACAATATCGCGAAAGAGGATCAAACCTGGGGCAGCAGCTTCCTTCCAAAGAGTCACTATGAACCTATTTATTACTTGACCGGCTGCTGGGACGTCACCAAGCTCGGCTATCTTGACTATCAAAGTCAGAATTGCAATGAACATCTTTTCGATTTACCGGACCACGATTTAAAGAACTATACTCGCCCCACCGGGGGAATATCGCTACCTTATGGCTGGTATTACGACTTTAACGACTACAGTGGCGGCGACAGCACGACAACTATGATCGACACGAGCCGCGATGTGATGAATTCTGTTAAGCGAACCGCCGGCTATAATGTTTCCGGGTCCGTGGACGTGAGCTACGGCGTGGTCGAGGCCGAGGCGTCGTTTAGCTTTAAAAGCTCGAACGGCGAGATGCAGAAGATGGCGAACATGCAGGAGGACAAGACGGTTTTTACGCAGAGTCAGTACCATCACACTAGCTATGCTATTGCAGTCCAGAAGATGGACCTCAAACTTCATCAACATTTCACAGATGACGTCCAGAATCTTTTGCGGGATCTGACGGCTGGTTCTTTGACAGACCAAAAACTTGAAGACTTTTTAAGGATATACGGCACGCACTACGCTTATGCGATCACTTATGGCACCCAAGGCGCGGCCACCTACAGACTTTCCGAACAGCAGATGTCGCAGCTCGTCGAGCAGGGCGTGAACTACTCACAGGCCTGGGAAGCGAACGTCAAGGTCAAGGTCATGGGTTCGGGCGGCTCGATCGGCGGCGGATCGGAAAGCTCGAGCGACAAGGACATGCAGAGCAAGTTCGCGAGCATCGTGCAGGACAGCGCGGAAAACTACACATGCTCCGGTGGGGCCAGCTGTAACGGCGGGGTGCCCTCAGGAGAGCCGAATGTGCCGGTCTTTCTGGATCTTCGGCCGATCTCGGAACTCCTTGGCCCGCCTTTTTACGACGATCCGAAGATCGTTCTCGACCTGCGTGACCGTGTGTACGAGGCCATCCAGAAATACGCTTTTGTCAAACTGCCGTCGGACAAGTCTAAGCCCGGGATCGTCGAACTCACGTTCCAGCCGCCGGAATCTCGCAGCGAGCACGGGGGCCGCGTCACCTGGAACTGGAGTCCGTTCACTGTTTCCGCTGGCGAAGGAAGCAAACTGATCCCGAGGGCCAATATGCAGGTCTCTGCCGCGGACCCCTCGGCCTTCACGCTGAACTTTGCAAATGGCGCGCCAACCGCGACGCTTGTGCCAAGCGGCGACACGGCCTCGCTTTCCGGAAGCGCTAATTACGATTTTCGCGAATCGGGCGGCAACTGGTCCTCACGTGTGCAACACCCCACACCGATTGCGTTTGCGTCCCATGCCTTCCTGAGCCAGCCCGATCAAACGGTTGAGCTGAATGCAAACGCAGCCGTGGACTTAGGTCCGGACAAATTGACTCCGCTGTTGCGGGTGACCTTGACGCCTGCAAACCTTGGCAAGCTTCTCGGCATCCAGTGACGCCCCTGCCACACGAAAGATGGGGAATAACCAATGACGAAGATCGCTCTGCGCAAAGTCGCCATGGTCGCCTGCGCGACCGCGCTGATGCAGTTGCCCCTGGCCGCCGCCGCCGCTCCGGTCGACCTCGGCCGGTTCGTTTACGAGGTCCGTAAAGGTTATACGGACACCGTGAGAGTGAACATCAGAGATTCGTCAGACACCCCGCAGGGCGGCGTAGAGGTCCGCCAGATCGAGCTTCAAGACTTGAAAGATCCGGGTCGCACACACCTGATCGCGGTTCAGGACGGCGCCATTTCAGAAGCCGATGCCCGGGGCGCGGTCGACTGGCTAATAGCGGCCTTTCCGGCGGACAGGGGTTATGAGACGCTCGAGGCGATCGGGGAGTTGGAAGCTGACGCCGACCCCGCCGACCCTAATGTCGTCAATACAGACCTTGCGGCCCGCGAACTCGTAAAAGTCCCAATCGGCAACAACGCCAATGGCCTATTCACCGCATCGGGCGAACAGGAAGGCGTCCTGCAAGGAGGCGACCAACCGTCGGTCGGCCAGGTACACAATACATTGGAGGGTGTCTCGGCGGCCCGTGCGGTTAAAAAGTCAAGCGACAACAAATCCGTCGCAAAAATTGCGACAGCCGATATGGCCGAAACCGAGGCGCTCGCCGATACCGAGGTGAACGAGTTGCTCGCCGAGCTGGGGACGGAACTACCCTCCCGATCGGGCAACCCGCCGCTCGTGTCTGCAACAGATCCCGTCATCCCTCAGCTCCGGCAGGGGCTGACGCATGACGTCCTGATGCGCGTCACGGCTGAAATCGATGACAGGGTTGCAGAACGACGGGGTCAGATCAAAGGCGAAGAAAGCGGGCTGCTGGTCCACGATGTTGTCGATGCGTTCAAGGCTGCGGGCGTCGATGACGTCGACGTGCGCTACACAACAGAAGAAAGCAATCTGACCGGTAAAGACGAAGGTAATCTCCTGATCACGTCCGGCGCTCAGATCATCGCGGATGGCGTCACGGCCGCAAAGGGAAGAGACAACTCCTGGTATCTGGGCGGCGAAGCGGTCTATAGCCTTCAGGTGCAGATTGGCGCCAAGGCCTGGGCTGCTTTGGAGCCCGCCATTGACCAACGCGGGGTCAGAGGGGATCCGCCGGCGCGAGTTGAGGATGTGGACGCGGCTGTCTCGACCATCGAGCGCGATATGGGCGAAGAGCCCGGCGAACCGGTTAAGGGCAAACCGGGGAAGGGCGAATCCGGAGGTTCAGACGGCGAAGGCGGATCGGGCGATTTGGTCGGCGAGAAGAAGTAGGCGAGCCATTGCTGTCCAGGACAGCGAGGACCCGGAGACAGGGGTCGGCCTGAAGCGGATCTTGGGCGGGTCAAAGTTGAATAAGGAGAAATGGGACGAGAACGAAATCGCCGCGCGCAGCAAGGCTCGATTCGAGCGAGGCGCCGGGTGGGGAGCGCCCGACGGTGCGAAGTCTTGCGGACGTCCATCGTCGGGGCGGATAGCCGTCGTTCCATAAGCCGAGTGCGAGGCCCGCTTCACGCCCAATGGAGGCGTCCACGCACGCCAGTCGAGCGGCAGCAATCCGTCGAACTCCGCCCGTTGAATCGCCCGGAACGATGATCCGCTTCAGGCGGGGTTTGCCGATACGGCCTCGGACACCTGCGCCCGGCCTCCGCTCCGTACGGCCCCTCGCGCACGCCCGTCCCATCGGAATGCGCGGCGCGCCGGCGATCCTATCGCCTGTCGCTTCGCCCGCGTCCGCGGGCGGCCCGTCAGTGCTGCGGACCCATCATCCACTGGCCGTGCTCGGCGCACCAGACGTGGTTATGGAGGTTGGCGACCCACTGCCGGCCGGACGCCGTGATCGAGAGGAACTTCACCCCGTCCTCGATATGGCCGGCGACGCTATGGGAGAAGAAGGTCGGATATTTGTCGACGAGGTCCGCCGGGGTGTCATAACCGAACTGCCGGTTGCTGCCGATCTCCTCGAACTCGGCGAACAGGGCGTTGGCCTTCTTGGGATAGAGCGGGTCGCCGAGCTGGCCGATGAGATCCGAGGCCAGCACCAGCCTCGCTTCGAGGTCGGCGTTCTCCCGGCCGTCGAGGCAGGGCGGGAAGCGGGTCAGCTCGATCGACTCGGCCACTCGCGCCGGGTCGATGTGCGGCGAATTGCCGAGCCGCTCGTAGACGAACAGCTTCGACCGGTCGACGTGGTAGGGCATCAGGGCGGCGTCCGACGCGCCGCGCGGAAGCGTCACCTTGCGGCCGCTCTGATCGATCACGAACTCGTTCGTGGTGTCGCCCTTCAGGATGCCGCGCACGAAGCCGATGTCGTGCAGCAGGCAGGCGCAGATCAGGTGCAGATAGTCGGACGGCTCGATCCGCTGCGACAGGACCCGGCCCCGCAGGATGTCGCGGCCGACCGACGTCACCAGCATCGTGTGCTCGAAGTTATGGTAAAGCGCGTCGCTCTTGGCGATCGCCTCGATGGCGCTTCGCGCCAGCGAACCGAGCCGTTCAGCCATTTCCGCATGGGCCGAGCCGAAGATGTCGCGAAAGTCCTCGGCGAGGAACTTCGCCAGCTTTCTGGCCGCCACGGCCGCGATGGTCTCCACCGAACAGGCTCCCCGCAATTACCGCCGCGTGCCGCAAACCGTCGTCAAGATTGTGAACTTAATGCAAGCTTTGGTTCGGCGCCAGTAGCGGTCCGAAGGGGTATAAGGGGTACGGCCGCGACGATCCGTCGCTCGCCGCTCGGCGCCCATGTTCAGGCGCGGCCGTTCCGGTCCTTCCGAGGAAGGCGCGTGACGTGCAGCACCGATTCATCGGACCGGACGCGGCGGCCTCAGCGCCCGCGGCTTCCCGGAAACCCTGCCAGCCCGCGTCGTCAGCGAAACTCGAAGGCCGAGATCGTCTTGCCGCCGATCACGTCGCGGAAGGCGTGCACGCCTTCGCTGTCGCCGGCCGCGCCGGCGACCACCATGAGCGGAATGAGGTGCTCTTCACGCGGGTGACAGCGCCGCGCGCCGGGCGCCTGGTCCCAGGCGGCGAGCCGCGCCTCGCGCTCGGGCGCCGGCGCCTTCACCGTCTCGTCGAGCCAGGCGTCGAACGCCGAGGACGCGCCGTCGCCGCCGGCGAAGAAGTTTCTGAGGTCGTGATAGCTCATGCCGCTGCCGACGATCGCCACGCCCTGATCGCGCAAAGGGGCGATCGCCTTGCCGAGCGCGATGTGGAAGGCGGCGTCGAGGTCCTTCCGCAGAGACAGCATGACCACCGGGATCTCCGCCTCCGGATCGACGATCAGGAACGGCACGAACACCCCGTGGTCGAAGCCGCGCTTGTCGTCGGTCGCGACCGGCAGTCCGGCCGCCTCGATCAGGCGCTTGACCTCAAGGCCGAGTTCGGGCGCGCCCGGCGCCGGATACTGCAGATGATAGGTGTGGTCCGGGAAGCCGTAATAGTCGTAAAGCATGCCCGGCTTGGGGTTGACGCTCACCGTCGGCTCAGCCGCCTCCCAATGGCCGGTGACGACCAGGAACGCCTTCGGCCGGTCCGGCAGCGACTCGACGAGACTCGGCAAGGTAGGCGCGCAGGCTGTCCCAGGCGCGCGGCCCAAACGGCGGAGGAAACTCCATCCAGAAGCAGGGTCCGCCCCCGTGGGGCAGGAAGATCGCGGGCTGACGGGCGGGCATGAAAAATCCTCGAAGTTCCGGGCGCTTGCGCCTTAGTTAAGCGCCGCGAGGACAATCGACAACGCCGCGCTGGCGCTGTGGCTGCAACGCTCTGTGCCGCGCGGCGGGACATGGAGGGCGAGGTGGACGCCGTTCGCGCGCTAGCCGGTCCGCATTGGAGGAGGTCCGGATGAAACAGCGACTGCGCCAGGAGCAGGCCGTCCGGTCCGCGCCGGAGGGTCGCCAGAATGGCCCTCCCGACGCTTTATATCTTGCCTGTAAACGATCGGGCGCGAAGCATCGATTTATGGAAAACGGAAGCCAGCGCCGCGTCGCGCCTTCAGACTCGCGCGTGGCTCGAGGCGCGCGCGAATTTGGCGTTTTCGAGAACCTCTTGCGCCAGATGCCTCGCGTCTTTTTCCGACAGGACGTTGTCGATCAACAGCCACGACAGGCCGTGGATGGCGCCCAAGGTCGCTTTCGTCGTCGCGTCTTCGCGCTCTCCCGGCTCCTTGCCCGCGAGGCCCGAGCGCTCGACGGCCTCGAACGCCTCCTCCGCCGCCTTGCGGAGGGCCGGATACTTCTCTCCGAGAGCCAGGAGCGGCCCGAACATCAGCCGGAACAGGCCTTGCCTGGTGCGGGCGAACTCCACGTAGACGAGGCCGACCGCGATGGCCGGATCGGGCTCGTCCGCCGCCGCCCACAGCTCCGCCGCGAGCTCACGGAAACCCTCCGTCGCGACGGTCGCCATCAGGTCGTCCTTGTCAACGAAATGCTTATAGGCGGCCGCGGCGGAAACGCCGACGCGCCGGGCGACCTCCCGCAGGCCGACCTCTTCAGTGTCGCCGGCGTCCAGGAGCTGGCGCGCGGCGCGAAGCAGGGCTTCGGGCACATTGCCGTGATGGAAGGTCCCACGGCTCGGCGTCATGAACGCCTGTGGAAATTTACCAGCTATATCCTGCATGGATCTATCTCGCCCTAAGTTATATGCTGCGGCTCCGCGGCAATGAGTTGGTCCGATGCTTGGTTTATGATGGGGGATACGACAGGAGTTGATTTGTTATGGATTATCGTGATGATTTGTTTCACTAGTTATTTCAACTCGTACGCATAACGCTTGGCCAATAATTGAAACGCCGGGCCAATAATTATCGCTAACTCAAAGGCGATACGTCTGATAAACGCCTTACAAATTCAACAACCGCAACGCGAATTTCGCGCTGTTCAATACGCAAGAAGGCGCGAATCAATTCAACTCCTTCCTCAGGAGAGGCGTGCCCACTGTTCAGGGAAACATGACTTTTACTATCGATCGATGAAGCTTGTCTGTCCCTTGACTGAACCTTCAATGCATTCTGAGCTCGGTCTTTACTCCTTGCCACTGTCTCCTCCAGGTCGCGCAGCAGGGGCGCCGCGCGCAGCTGTACATGTGTCAACAACCGACCAGGCGAGCAATACGGGATTCTACGTACCTCCAGGTTGTCTTTCGGCCGACCGATCAATACCCCACCAATCTGGCCGAAAGGGAAGCGCGAGGCGGGAGCGATACCCGAGCGGCGGCGGGACAGGGGTTTGAACGTCGCTCACGTCGCGTCGTGGAAGATGACCCCGAGCGTGAATCGCTCGCCGCTCCTGATGCGGCTGACGCCGTGGCGGAGCGCGACTCGGTACGGGCCCCGCGTACCCAGGACCGGTCGCTCGCGCACCGCGAAGATCACGCCGTCACCCTGCCCGAGGCTCACGACCTCGGCGCGCGACTGCATGCGCGGCCGCTGCTCGGTCAGGACGAACTCGCCGCCGGTGAAGTCGCGCCCGGGGGCCGAGAGCAGGATCGCGACCTGCAGTGGAAACACCAGCGCGCCGTAGACGTCCTGATGCAGGCAATTGAAGTCGCCCGAGCGATAGCGCAGCAGGAGCGGGGTCGGCCGCGCCTGTCCGGCGGCGCGGCACGCCGCGCGGAAGGCGCCGTGCTCGGCGGGATAGCGGAGCGCGACGCCCATGGTTTCGTTCCACCGATTCGCGATCGGCGCGAACGGCCGATAGAGGTCGCCGCGAAGGTGGCCGACGATGTCGGGAAGCGGATCGGCGAAATACTTGTACTCGCCGCGACCAAAGCCATGCCGGGCCATGACGATGGTCGAGCGGAAACGCGCGTCGTCCGGGTACAGGCTCGCCAGCGCCCGGCAGGCGTCCGGCGACAGAAGCTTTGGCGCGACGGCCGCGCCGTAGGCGTCGAGGTCGTGTTCGATTTCCGCCCAGTCGAGACCGCCGACTGACGCCGCATCGAGAGCCGCCGTCGTCATCGGGCGGCCTCGCGCTCGATCAGCGCGCGCTTGCGCGCGACGCCCCAGCGGTAGCCGGAAAGGTCGCCGTTGGTCCGCACCACCCGGTGGCAGGGGATCGCGACCGCCAGCGGATTGCCGGCGCACGCCTGGGCGACCGCGCGCACGGCGCCCGGCCGGCCGATCGCTTTGGCGATCTCGGAATAGCTCGCGGTGCGGCCGGCGGGAATGGCGCGCAAGGCCTGCCACACCTGCTGCTGGAAGGCCGTGCCGCGGATGTCGAGCGGCAGGTCGAACCGCTGGCCGGGCGCCTCCACGAGGCCGACGACCTGGGCGACGGTGCGCTCGAATGCCGCGTCGCCCCCGAGGAGCTTTGCGCGTGGGAATTTGTCCTGAAGCGCGCGCACCAGCGCCTCCGGATCGTCGCCGAGCATGATGGCCGCGACGCCCTTGTCGGTGGCGGCGACGAGCACGGCGCCGAGGGAGGCCTGGCCGACCGCGAAACGGATCTCGGCGCCCTCCCCGCCCCGCCGCGCCGCCGCCGGCGTCATGCCGAGCCGCGCCGCGGCCTGTTCGTAGAAGCGGCTCGAAGCGTTGAACCCGGCGTCGTAGATCGCCTCGGTGACGGTGCCCGCGGTGCGGAGACCCTCGGCCGCCCGCCGCGCCCGCCTCTCGGCCGCGTAGGCTTTTGGCGTTACGCCGGTCACCTTCTTGAAGACGCGGTGGAAGTGGAAGGGGCTCAAGGACGCCTCGGCGGCAAGCTCTGCGATGGAGGGCGGAGCCTCGGCGGCGGCGATGGTTTCACAGGCGCGCCGGACGAGCGCGACATGGCGGTCGGGCTCGACCGCCCGGTCGGGCCGGCAGCGCTTGCAGGCGCGAAAGCCCGCCCGCTCCGCCGCCTCCGGGCTGGCGAAGAAGGACACATTCTCGCGCTTCGCCGGACGCGAGGCGCAGCTCGGACGGCAATAGACGCCGGTGGTTTTCACGGCGAACACGAAGGCGCCGTCGCACCTCCCGTCGCGGCGGCGGACGGCGTCCCACATGTCGTTTGACGTCAGGTCGCGGACGGGTTCGGTCATGGCGGTGAACATGGGGGCTGCTCCGGGTTTTGCTTGTCGCTCGGTTCTATCGCGATCGCCTCGGCCCCGAACCCCGGTCCTTGCGGCGCAATTCGCCAGCGCCCTGAGGCAAGGGAATAATTGGGAGAGCGAGGCGCCCTGTGGTAGGAGCGCGTTCGTCCTCCACCGTAGCGGGAGAGCAGCACTGAAGGCGGAACTCTCCGCTTCCGAAGCTCGTCGCGTCGCGCTTGCCGCGCAGGGTTTCAACGCGATGCGTCGCCCTCAGGCTGTCGGCGCGGCGCAGTTGCGCAAGGGCGTCGAACAGCTCGGCGTCCTTCAGATCGACAGCGTGAACATTCTCGTGCGCGCTCAGTATCTGCCGCTCTTCTCCCGCCTGGGTTCCTACGAACCGGCCCTCCTCGACGCGCTGATCGCGGCCAAGCCCAGGCGCTTCTTTGAATATTGGGGGCACGAGGCGTCGCTGCTGCCGATCGACTGCCAACCCCTGCTGCGCTGGCGTATGGCCCGCGCGCTTCGCGGCAAGGGCGTGTGGCGGCGCCTCGAACCGTTTTCGAGGGAGAAGCGGGGCGAGGCCGACGCTTTGCTCGCCCGCATCGAGACGGAGGGGCCGCTGGCTGCTTCCGATGTGGCGGACAGCAAAGCCTCGAAGGGCATGTGGGCGTGGAGCGCCGCCAAGCAGGCGCTGGAATGGCTGTTCTGGGCGGGACTGGTCGCCGCAACACACCGCCGAGGCAGCTTTGAGCGCGTATACGATCTGCCCGAGCGGGTGTTGCCCCGCGCGATCCTCCAACTCCCCACGCCAAGCGGCGTTGACGCCCGGCGGGCGCTCCTCGCGCGCTCGGCCCGCGCGCTCGGCGTCGCGACGGCGGACGACCTGCGCGACTACTATCGCATCCCCACCGCCGACGCGCGGCTGCCGATCGAACAGTTGGTCGAGCAGGGAATCCTTATCCCCGTCGGTGTGCGCGGTTGGCGGCAACAAGCCTATCTGCACAAAGATGCGCGTCCCGGCCGGAGGCTCGAGGGCTCGGCGCTGCTGTCGCCCTTCGACCCGCTGATCTGGAGCCGTCCCCGAACCGAGAGAGTGTTCGGATTCCGTTATCGTCTCGAAATCTACACGCCTGCCTCCAAGCGCGAGCACGGTTACTACGTGCTGCCGTTCCTCATGGATGGCGCGCTCGTCGCCCGCGTGGACCTGAAGGCGGATCGAAGAGCCGGCGCGCTGGTCGTGCAGCGTGCGCACGTCGAGTCCGGCGCGCCGAAAAGCACGGCGGAACGGCTGATCGACGAGCTTCGCCTGATGGCGTCATGGCTCGGATTGTCGAGCCTCGCCCTTGCGCCGGCTGCTGGCCTCGACCGTCTCTTCGCGACCCTTCCGATCGAGGCCCGCGCGGGATTTGCCGAGGCGGCGCCCGCGCAATCCAAGAGGGCCTCTCATGGATGAGCAGCCGGTGAGAAGCATCGAGACCGACGTCCTCCGGATCGCCTATGTCGAGCACGGGCCAATCGATGGCTGGCCGGTCATCCTGTCGCACGGCTTCCCCTACGATGTGCATGCTTTCGACGACGCAGCGTCGATCCTGGCGCGAGCAGGCGCGCGGGTCATCGCCCCCTATGCGCGCGGGTTCGGCCCAACCCGTTTCGTGTCGGACGATGTCATGCGAAGCGGTCAGCAGGCCGCCCGCGGCCGCGACATCGTCCAGCTTGCCGACGCTCTCGGTCTCAAGCGCCCGATCCTCGGTGGTTTCGATTGGGGAGGCAACGCGTCCTGCGCAGCGGCGGCGCTGTGGCCGGAGCGCATCGGCGGCCTGGTCTCCTATGCGGGCTACGACGTGATCGATGTCGGTCGACAACGGCGTCCTGTCGCGCCATCGCTCGAACGCGTCTTCTGGTATCAGCATCTTTTCCAGACCGAACGCGGACGCGAATGCCTGACGGAACACCGCCGCGAACTGTGCCGGATGCTGTGGAGCGAATGGTCGCCCGGCTGGCGGTTCGATGAAGCGACGTTCGCCCGGTCCGCGGCCGCTTTCGAAAATCCCGACTTCGTGAATGTGGTGATCCATTGTTACCGCTGGCTGTTCGGCCGCGAGGCTGGCGACCCGGCTTTGCAGCCGCTCGAAGATCGTCTGGCGCGGAAGCTGACCATAAAGACGCCGACGGTCACGATCGACGGCGCGACCGACCCGCTCAAGCCCGGCGGGACCGCGGACCACGCCCCCATGTTTGTCGGGCTGCATGAACACCGCATTGTCGACGCGGGACACAATCTTCCCCAGGCGGCGCCTGAGGCCTTCGCCGACGCGGTGATCAAGGTCCGTGATTGGTCCGTCCTGGAGGGACACCGATGATGGCCCCGGCGGCGCCCGTCGCGACCGAGACGTCGAAATCGACCTCCGCCGCCCTTTCGACGGGAGGCGATGCCCAAGGCCCTGGTGTGGCTACGGCGCCTCCAGCCTCGCGCCTTGCCAGCGCCGGATGAACGGCCTTACATCGCCGGAGAAGCAAACGATGGAACGGGAGGAAACATGGCGCGGCAATTCCGACGCATCGTCACCACCAACGACGCCAACGGGAAGTCGGAGGTTCTCCTCGACGGCCAGCCGACCAAGGCATGGGCGACGATCCTGACCGACATGTGGGTGACCGGGCCAGGGCGCCACGATCATGCCGACCGCAAGGACCACGCGACGGATTCGAAGGGCCTCGAGCCGCCCAAGGGCGGGACCGTGTTCCGCTACTTCACCTTGCCGCCGATCTCGGCCTTCGCCGCAATGACCGACGCGCAGCGCGACGCCATCGCCGCGCAGATGTTCGCGGCGATGAACGCCGGTCATGCGCGCAAGGACGTGAGCAAGAATCCAACCATGCACCAGACGGACTCGACGGACTACATCGTGCTTCTTTCCGGGCAGGTCACGCTGGTGCTCGACAAGGAAGAACGGGAGCTGAAACCCTTCGACGTCGTCATCCAGCGCGGCACAAACCACGCCTGGATCAACACCGGCGACGAAGACGCGCTGATGCTGGCGGTGCTGGTCGACGACGGGTCGGGACCGGCCAGATAGATCGGCGCTTTCGTCGGCAGGTCCGGGCCGCCGGGGGCGACGACCGCCCCGAAAGGCCCCTCACGCCGTCCGGCGCATTGCGCTGCCCGCCGCATCCGCGATCGAGCGCGCGCCGAACAGGATGAAGATCACGCCGACTGCCCGCGTCACCGCGACGCCGTGGCCGAGGAAGAACTTTCGGACCGCCGGCAGGCCGGCGGTGAAGATCAGCGTCGCGTCGGCAAGCAGGAACCCGGCGAAAGCCGCGACGAACATCTGCGGCGCGTCGACGGCTTTCAGCGCGCCGATATAGGGCGCGACGATCGCCGAGAACATCGCGAGCGCGACCGGATAGGACTTGGGATTGGTGAGGCCGAAGGCCATGCCGGTCGCCAGAGGCCGCTCGGCGCCGATCGTCTTCGGCGGCGCGTCCTTGCGGGTCATCACCGCGCGGGCGCCGAGGTAGCAGAGATAGAGGCCGCAGACGAAGCCGAGCGCCTCGAACAGGGTCGGGCCGAGCGTGTTGGCGCCGACGATCGCCGCCACCGCCAGCGCGCCCCAGACCACGTCGCCGACCAGGTGGCCGCAGATGAACCAGGCGCCGGACTTTCGCCCGCGCGCCGCGGAGAGGGTGAAGAGCGCGAGAAACGCCGGCCCGGGCGTCACCACGTAGAGGTAGGCGGCGACCAGGGTGGCGATCAGGATCTGCGGATTGGTCATGCCGTCCCCTCGATTAGCGGCGCTCGATTCACCACCAAGCACACGAAGACCCACAAAGATACCTTCTTGCTCCTTGGTGTTCCTGGTGGCGGCGCCCTACCCCAGCAGCCTCTTCAGCGCGTAGAGCGCCGCGTGCGCCTCGCGCGGGCTGAGAGAATCCGGGTCCAGAGCGACGACCGCCTCGTGCAATGCGGTGCTCGGCGGCCGCGCCGGCTCGTGCGGCTCGTAGGAGAACAGCGGCAGGGAATCGAGCCTGCGCGCCAGGCCGCGTGGCCTCGAGGTCGGCCAGCACCTTGCGCGCCCGCCGCACCACCGAGGCGGGAAGGCCGGCAAGCTTGGCGACCTGGATGCCGTAGGAGCGGTCGGCCGCGCCGGACATGACCTCGTGCAGGAAGACGAGACTGCCCTTGAACTCGCTGACCCGCATGGTGAGGTTGACGAGCCGCGGCAGGGTCTCGGCGAGCTGGGTCAATTCGTGGAAGTGCGTGGCGAACAGGGCGCGCGAGCGGTTCACCGCATTCAGGTGCTCGACGCAGGCGTAGGCGATCGAGAGGCCGTCGAAGGTCGCCGTGCCGCGGCCGATCTCGTCCAGGATGACCAGCGAGCGCGCCGTCGCCTGGTTGAGGATCGCCGCCGTCTCGACCATCTCGACCATGAAGGTCGAGCGCCCGCGGGCGAGGTCGTCGGCGGCGCCGACGCGGGAGAACAGCCTGTCGACCACGCCGATATGGGCGCGGGCGGCCGGCGCGTAAGAGCCCATCTGAGCGAGCAGCGCGATCAGCGCATTCTGGCGCAGATAGGTCGACTTGCCCGCCATGTTCGGGCCGGTGACGACCGCGATCCGGCCGCCGTCCGCGACCTCGCCGGAGAGGTCGCAGGCGTTGGCGACGAACGGCTCGCCCGCGTCTTTCAGCGCCGCCTCGACCACCGGGTGGCGGCCGCCCTCGATGCGGAAGGCGAGCGAGGAATCGACGAGCGGCCGCGTCCAGTCGCGTTTTGTCGCGAGCTCGGCCAGCGCCGCTGCGACGTCGATCGTGGCGAGCGCTCCGCCGTAGGCGCGCAAGGCGTCGCCCTCGGCGAGGCAGGCGAGACGGAGCCGCTCGAAGGCGTCGAGTTCGAGGTTCAGCGCCCGATCGGCGGCCGAGGCGATCCTGGCCTCGAGTTCGACCAGCGCGTTGGTGGTGAAGCGCAGCGCTCCGGCCATGGTCTGGCGATGGATGAAGGCGGCGTTGAGCGGCGGCTTCAAGAGCGCCTCGCCCTGCGCCTGCGGCGTCTCGATATAATAGCCGAGGAAGTTGTTGTGCCGGATTTTCAGCTGTCTGACGCCGGTCTCCCCGGCGTAAGCCGTCTGCATCTCGGCGATCACCCGCCGGCTCTCGTCGCGCAACGCCCTCGCCTCGTCGAGCGGGGGAAGCGCGCCCGCACGGACGAAGCCGCCATCGCGTTTGACCAGCGGCAGCTCGTCGGCCAGCGTCTTGGCGAGGTCGGCCTGTAGCGCGCGGCAATCGGACGAAAGCGCGGCGTATGCGCGCAGAAGCTCGGCGGGAAGCGCGTCGGCCGTCTCGAGGATCAGAGCCAGAGCGGCGGCCGCTGCGAGGCCGTCGCGGACGGCGGCAAGGTCGCGCGGGCCGCCGCGATCGAGGCTGAGACGCGAGAGCGCGCGCAGGAAATCCGGCGCGCCCTTGAGTTCGCGACGGAGCGCTTCGCGGATCGGCGCGGCCTCGATGAGAAAGGTGAGCGAATCGAGCCGCTCGTTGATTGCGCTCGGATCGGTCAGCGGGCTCGCAAGCCGCTCGGCGAGAAGCCGCGCGCCGGGGGGCGTGACGGTGAGGTCGATGGTTGCGAGCAGCGAGCCTTCGCGCGCGCCGCTGAGCGTCCGGGTCAGCTCCAGGTTGGCGCGGGTGGCGGGGTCGATTTCGAGGCTCATGCCGCGCGCCCGTCGGGTCGGCGGCGACAGGGCTGGGCGCGCCTCCATCTGCGTGCGCTTGACGTAAGCGAGCGCCAGCGCGGCGGCGGCGATCTCGGCTCGGGTGAAGGCGCCGAAGCCGTCGAGGGTCTCGACGCCGTAGAATTCGCAGACCCGCCGCTCGGCAGCCGCGCCGTCGCCCGCCTCGCGCGCGAGCGGGGTCACGGGCACGCGCATCTCGGCGATCAGGCGCGCGAACGGCGCTTCATCGTAAACGCCCTGCGACGCGACGACCTCGGAGGGCTCGAGCCGGGCGATCTCGGCGGCGAGCCCCGCTTCATCCGTCTCGGAGAGCGCGAACGCGCCGGTCGAGAGATCGAGCGCGGCGAGGCCGTAGCATGCGCGCCCCTCGTTCGTCCGCAACCGCTGCACGGCGACGAGGAGCCGCGCCCGCCCCGGCTCCAGCAGCCGCTCCTCGGTGATCGTTCCGGGGGTGACGAGCCGGGTGACGTCGCGCTTGACGACCGACTTCGCGCCGCGCTTCTTCGCCTCCGCCGGGTCCTCGAGCTGCTCGCAGACGGCGACGCGATGGCCGAGCGCGATCAGCCGGTTGAGGTAGTCGTCGGCGCGCTCGATCGGAACGCCGCACATGCGGATGTCCTCGCCGTCGTGCTTGCCGCGCTTGGTCAGCACGATGCCGAGCGCGCGGCTCGCCACCTCCGCGTCGTCGAAGAACAGCTCGTAGAAGTCGCCCATGCGGTAGAACAGCAGGCAGTCCGGATTGGCCGCCTTGATCTCGAAATACTGCGCCATCATCGGCGTCAGCCGCGCAGGCGCGGCCTCCGGGCTCGGGTTTTCGGCAACGGCGTCAAGGGTCTGCGCATCCATGCGGGCGACCCTAGCAAATCGGCTCGCCGCATGTGAGGGCGCGGGGCGCGATATCCACGGGGACTCAAAGGCGCGGTCAGGAAGAGTGGCGCCTCGGAGGGGCGGCGTCCCGCCGCCCCCTTTTGGGCGGCCGAAAGGACGCCCCTGCCGAGACCGGGTATGGGCGCGCGAGACGCGCGCCCTCCTTACGCCTTCAGGAGCCGCCGCGCCTTGAGCGCGCTCGCCGCCGCGGTGTAGCCGCCTTCCGCGCCGTCGACGAAGTGGACATGGCTGCGGTCGGCGATCGAGGGCACGAAGCAGGTGATCTGCGCCGACTTCTGCCGATAAAGGCCCCAGTCGGCGAAGTCGTCCGCGGCCTCCAGTCTCGCCTCGAGCTTGTCGGCGAAACCCATCGTGCAGTCCAGGGTCATGCGCAGGCTGTCGTCGAATTTTCGGAAATCCGCGTTGGCGGCGACGTCGCCAGCGTAGGTCGCCGCATCGAAGTCGCCCGCCTTGAGCCTGAACCGGTGGAACGTGTAGCCGAGCGCGTAGCTTCCAGCGGCCTTAAGCCGCGCCTTCAACGCCGAGACGCCCGACGCCTTGATGGCTGAGGCCTCGAGGGCGATCGCCGGACCGGAATCGCCGGCGCGGAGCCTGTCCGCCGTCACCGGCCGGCCGGACTCGCCCGCCTTCGTCGTCAGCGCGACGATCTCCTCGATCAGGGCCGGATAGCGACGATCCTCGCCGCGCGGCGCGACGATGAGCGAGACGACCAGACCGTGTCTGGCCGGCGCGACCCCCCAACGGCAAGAGAGGCCCGATAGGTCGGGGCGCGCGTCCGGCGGCGCGGACGGCAGGGCGCCGGCGCCCGCCTTCGCCTGCTGCTCGAACCAGGTGAGCCCGCCGCCGGCGAACATCGCATAGACGCAATGCTCGGACGCCGCGAAACGCGCGACCCGAACGTCGCGCTTAGCCGCGCGGATCGCGGCGACCGGCATGGTCGCGACCCGCAGTTCCAGCTCGAACTCGGCCGCAGCATATGCGGCCATCCGCGCCAGCGCCTCTCCGGCGACAGCCGCGTCGGCTCCGGGCGCAGCGAAGCTCGCCCCGTCGCCGCCGAACACAAAAGGGAACGGCCGGCGCCCCAACGCGTTCGTGACGGCCGCGATCACGCCGGCCCCGACGAAGTTTACCGCCTTGTAGCGCCCCTCGGCGATCGCCCGGGTCGAGCCGATCACGTCTGCGATGCCGACGGTCCAGTCTTCGGGAACCGGACGATAGGCCTCGGCCCTGATCACGGCGGCGAAGTCGGTCAGTATCGGCAAGGACTCGTAGAAACCGCGGGCTTTGTCGAGCATAGGCCGCCCTCCACGCCTAAGGTAGCGCAACGTCGCGGCGGCACAAGGCGGCTAGCGCTACGCGCGCGTCTACAAGAGGGGCGCCTGCAACAGCGGCCCCGCCCCGGCGCCGAGGGTGGCCTTCGCGCCCCGCTCGATCGCCTCCCGCACGAAGGCCTTGGCGGCGGCGACGGCCTCGGCAAGCGGCGCTCCGTTAACAATATGGGCGGCGATGGCGCTTGACAGCGTGCAGCCGGTGCCGTGCGTGTTCGCCGAGGCGATTCTCGGCGCTACGAAGCGACGAACGCCCTCGGCGGTGATGAAGAAGGTCGACCGCGTCGGGACCGTCGAGGTGCCCGCCTTTCATCAGTACGGCGCGGGGACCAAGCGCCCTCAACGCCTGCCCCTGCTCGATCATGTCCGCTTCGCTCGTGGCCTCGGCACCGCCGAGAAGCGCCGCCGCCTCCGGCAGGTTCGGGGTCAGGCAGTCGATTCGCCGCAGGAGCTTCGCCCTGACCGCCTCGATGAGGCCGGTACCGGCAAGCGCGTCGCCAGAGGAGGCGGCGAGCACGGGATCGTAGACGACGAAGGCGCTCCCCGCCAAGGCGCCGGCGACCGCCTCCGCGATCGCCGCGCTCGCCAGCATGCCGATCTTGATCGCTGCGACGTCGAAATCCTCCAGAACCGCGTCGATCTCTGCGCGCACGATGTCGGGCGGGACAATGTGGATCGCGCGGACGCCGAGGGTGTTCTGCGCGGTCAGCGCCGTGATCGCACTCGCGCCGTAGACTCCGAGCGCAGCGAAGGTTCTCAGGTCGGCCTGGATTCCGGCGCCGCCGCCCGAGTCGGAGCCGGCGATCGTCAGCGCGATCGGCGTCCGCGCGATCGCTTCGGGAGTCACTTGCGCCGCATCGCCGCGATCCACTGCTTCGCGCGCGCCTCCGGGTCGGCGTTCAGCGTGATGTCCGAGATCACCGAGACGATGTCGGCGCCGGCGGCGAGGCATAGATTCGCCCGTTCGAGGTCGAGCCCGCCAATGGCGCAGAGCGGCAGCGGGCTGACGCGCCGTTTCCACTCGGCGAGTCGTTCGAGCCCTTGTGGAAGGAACGCCATGTCCTTCGAGATGGTCGGGAAGATCGGCCCGAGCGCGACATAATCGGGATCGACCGCGAGCCCGCGCTCAAGTTCGGCCTCGTCGTGGGTCGAGACGCCGAGCTTGAGGCCCGCCTTGCGGATCGCCGCCAGGTCCGCCGTGTCGAGGTCGTCCTGGCCGAGATGCACCCAGTCGGCGCCCTCGGCGATGGCGACCCGCCAGTAATCGTTGACGATCAGCGTCGCGCCGGCCTTGCGGGCAAGCGCCAGCAATTCGCGGGTCTCTCGGGCGACGTAAGCCTCGTCCTTGTTCTTGACCCGAAGCTGGATCAGGCGCGCGCCGGCGCCGACCAGCCGGCCGACCCAGGCGGCGCTGTCGACAATCGGATAGAAGGGGTCGAGCGTCTCCGCTCCGCTCTTGGCGGATGCATTGGGCGCGAGGGTCACGAGAACATGGCCTTTCCGACGACGGGGGTGGAGGGCGCGGCCATGTCGCGCGGCGGCATGGGGCCGGCGAGAAACGCCGCGCGGCCGGCCTCGATCGCCCGCCCGAACGCCCGCGCCATCGCGACCGGATCGCCGGCCTTGGCGACCGCGGTGTTGAGGAGAGCCCCGTCGACCCCGAGCTCCATCGCCGCCGCCGCGTGCGACGGCCGGCCGAGGCCGGCGTCGACGATCAGCGGCGTGTCGGGGAAATGGGCGCGCATCGCGCGCAGGCCGAAGACGTTGTTGAGCCCCTGCCCCGAGCCGATCGGCGCGCCCCACGGCATCAGCACCTTGCAGCCGGCCTGAAGCAGCCGCTCGGCGACCACGAGGTCCTCGGTCGTATAGGGGAAGACCTCGAAGCCGTCGTCAGAGAGAATTCGCGCCGCCTCGACGAGGCCGAATACGTCGGGCTGCAGCGTGTCGGCCTCGCCAATCACCTCGAGCTTGACCCAGGGCGTGCCGAACGCCTCGCGCGCCATCTGAGCCGTCGTCACCGCTTCCTTCACGCTGTAGCACCCAGCGGTGTTCGGCAGCACGCGCGCGCCGGCGTCGCGGATCAATCGCCAGAAATCCTGCCCCTCCCTGAGCCGCGCCGACTCGCGTCGGAGCGACACCGTGACGATCTCCGCGCCTGAGGCGCGCACCGCTTCGGCGAGGATCGCCGGCGAGGGATATTGCGACGTGCCGAGCATCAGCCGCGAACGCAGGGCGACGCCGTAGAGGGTGAAGTCCGGGGATGTCATCGCGTTGGTCCTTCTGCGACAAAGGGCGCCGCCCGGACCCGCTCTCCCCGTTCACGGGGAGAGGGTCCAGGTGAGGGGCTTGGCGGGTCAGCGCGAGCGGTGGCAACCAGCCGAAGCGCTGCTACGACACGCCGCGTGGCGGCCAATCGCCCGCGCCCCTCACCCTGGCGCACTCCCCGCAAGCGGGCTACGGGATGCACGGACCTCTCGAGCCCGCGTAATCCACGCTGCGCGGTCCGGATGCGCGCTTCCTCCCCCCTTGTGGGGGAGGATTGAGGAGGGGGGTCGCGCCGAGTTTCGAAAGCCTGGGCTATTTGGACCCCGCTAAAATGAGAGGTCCGCGTGACCCCCCATCCTGTCCTTCCCCCACAAGGGCTGCGCTTGATCAACTCCACCCCCATCCCGTTGGGGAAACTGTTCGATTGGGCCAAGTCCAATGGCCGCTTTCGCGGCATGAAAGCCCATGTCGTCTACGATCCGGACCGCGATCTGCCGCGCATCCTCGACATCACCGACGCAAACATCAACGACGCCCAAATCGGCCGACAGATCGAGATCGAGCCGGGCCTGACCTATGTGTTCGACAAAGGCTACTGCCATTACGGCTGGTGGAGGGCCATTCACGCCGCCGAGGCCTTCTTTGTCACAAGGCCCAAGACCAACATGGGCCTGACCGTCAAGGCCGAGCGGCAATATCGCCCCTCGCGCGGAGACGGCTTCATCGTGACCGGCGACCAGGAGGTCGCGTTGTCGAGCAAAGGCAACTCCAAGTTGCCGATCCCGCTGCGCCGCATCGAAATCGTGCGCGAAGAGGACGGAAAGACGATCTCCGTCATCACCAACGACAGGGAACGATCCGCTGCCGAAATCGCGCAGGCCTACAAGTTCCGCTGGCAGATCGAGTTGCTGTTCCGATGGCTCAAGCAACACCTCAAGCTTCGAAAGTTCCTCGGGACCAGCCCAAACGCCATCAAACTGCAGATCCACGCGGCGATGATCGCCTATATCCTGTTGCGGCTGGCGGCCAAGGCCGCCAAAACCAAACTCGACCTCCTGCGCTTCAGCGAACTCGTCGGCGTCTTCCTCTTCGATCGCCGCCACCTCGCCGCCATCCAAGAACCGCCCCCGACCAATCCCAGCAGAAAACGGGACCAAACCAATCCCAATCAGCTGGCTTTCCGATATGCGTGAAACTTCCCCGGACAGCCGTGCACAAGGGGGGAGGGACGCAAGTCGCCGATCAACCGTCCCCGACAGCAACGAGACGTGTGCATGCTGTGGAGCAAGCGGGGAGAGGGCAGCACGCGCTTCATAGGCATCTATCCCCCCTGCCGCGGCGCTAGGATCTCGATCCGGTCGCCGTCCTCGACCGGCGTCGTCTCGCGCAACCGCGCAGGCACGAAGGCGCCGTTGAGCGCGGTCGCAACCTTCGCCTCGCCGTATTCGAGCGTGTCGAGCAAGGTCGCAAGGCTCTCCGCCTCGACCTCGCGCGGCTCTCCATTCACGATGAGCCTCATACCCGCTCCCTCGCCCTCTCGAACGCCAGCGCCGCGGCGCGCTCGGCGAAGGCGGGCGCGAGCAAGAAGCCGTGGCGATAGAAGCCGTTGACGAAGATGCGTCCGTCGCGCTCCTCGATGCGCGGTTCGTTGTCCGGATAGGCCGGCCGCACGCCGGCGCTCATTTCCAAAATCTCCGCTTCGCCAAAGGCGGGATGGAGGGCGTAGGCGGCGGAAAGAAGCTCAAGCGCCGAGCGGACCGTGACGGCGCCTGTCCCGGCGCTTTCGATCATGGTCGCGCCGATCATGTATTCGCCGCCGGTCCGCGGCACGATGTAGACGGGCATGCGCGGATGCAGCAGCCGGACGACCCGCGTCAGGGTCACGTCATGCGCGCGCACCCGCATCATCTCGCCGCGCACCCCCCGCAATTCCGGCAGATGCGACCGAGCGGCGAAGCCGCGGCAATCGATGACCGTCCCAGCCTCCGGCCCGAGCCGCTCGCCGTCCGCGCCGAAGCGAATCTCGGCG
Source organism: uncultured Alphaproteobacteria bacterium (assembly GCA_963724785.1). Taxonomy (GTDB): domain Bacteria; phylum Pseudomonadota; class Alphaproteobacteria; order Rhizobiales; family Beijerinckiaceae; genus Roseiarcus. The sequence continues at coordinate 566,218 of CAVRWC010000025.1, forward strand.
CCGCGTTCGCGCAATCCCTGGAACAGCGCGCCGAGCGCCACGCGCGGATCGACGTGGCCCTCGCCGGCGAAGAAGAGGCCCTTGGTGAAGCGTCCCCCAAGGTCCGGCTCCAGCGCCGCGATGCGCGTATCGTCAACGCGCTCGTGAGCGCGGGTTCGGGCAGCGAAGCGTTCGATCTCGCCGACGTCGCGCGGCGGCGCGACCACCAGCGTTCCAGCGCGCACGAAGCCCGGCGCATGGCTCGCCCACCAATCAATCGCGCTCAGTCCGCGCTCCACCACCGATTTCGGCGCGCTCTCGCCCTCACAGAACGGCGCGAGCATGCCGCCGGCGAGCCATGAGGCGCTGGCGCTCAAGTCCGCGGCGCGCTCGATCAGCGTCACCTTCGCGCCCCGCTCGGCGAGCGCGGTCGCGGTCGCGAGACCGACGACGCCGGCGCCGACCACCGTCGCACGCATGGAACCTACTCCGCGGCGTCCACGTAGAGCGCGCCGCCGCCCTTGACGAACTCGCGCGACTTTTCAGCCATGCCGGCCATCGCCTCGGTTTCGGCCCTGATGTCCTGGCTGATCTTCATCGAGCAGAATTTTGGCCCGCACATCGAGCAGAAATGCGCGACCTTGTGCGAATCCTTCGGCAGGGTCTCGTCGTGGAACTTCTGCGCAGTGTCCGGGTCGAGCGACAGGTTGAACTGGTCCTGCCAGCGGAAGTCGAAACGGGCCCGCGAGATGGCGTCGTCGCGGATGCGCGCCGCCGGATGGCCCTTGGCGAGATCCGCCGCATGCGCCGCGATCCGGTAGGTGATGACGCCGGTCTTCACGTCCTCGCGGTCGGGCAGGCCGAGGTGCTCCTTCGGCGTCACGTAGCAAAGCATGGCCGTGCCGAACCAGCCGATCATCGCCGCGCCGATGCCCGAGGTGATGTGGTCGTAGCCCGGGGCGATGTCGGTCACCAGCGGACCCAGGGTGTAGAAGGGCGCCTCGCCGCATTCGCGGAGCTGCTTCTCCATGTTGACCTTGATCTTGTGCATCGGCACGTGGCCGGGGCCCTCGATCATCACCTGGCAACCCTTGTCCCAGGCGACCTTGGTCAGTTCGCCGAGCGTCTCGAGTTCGGCGAACTGCGCCGCGTCGTTGGCGTCGGCGTTGGAGCCCGGGCGGAGCCCGTCGCCGAGCGAGAACGACACGTCGTACTTCTGCATGATGTCGCAGATGTCGCCGAACCGCTCGTAGAGGAAGCTCTCGCGATGGCCGGCGAGGCACCAGCGCGCCATGATCGAGCCGCCGCGCGACACGATGCCGGTGACGCGCTTGGCCGTCAGCGGCACGTAGGCGAGCCTGACGCCGGCGTGGATGGTGAAATAGTCGACGCCCTGCTCCGCCTGCTCGATCAGCGTGTCCTTGAACACCTCCCAGTCGAGCTTCAACGGATCGCCGCCGACCTTCTCCAGCGCCTGATAGATCGGCACGGTGCCGATCGGCACCGGCGCGTTGCGGACGATCCAGGACCGGATGTTGTGGATGTTGCGGCCGGTCGACAGGTCCATCACCGTGTCGGCCCCCCAGCGGATCGCCCACACCATCTTCTCGACCTCCTCGGCGACGCCCGAGCTGACCGCCGAATTGCCGATGTTGGCGTTGACCTTGACCAGGAAATTGCGGCCGATCGCCATCGGCTCGAGTTCGACGTGATTGATGTTGGCCGGGATGATGGCGCGGCCGCGCGCGACCTCCGCCCGCACGAACTCGGGCGTGACGAAATCAGGAATATCCGCGCCAAAACTCTCGCCGTCGGCAAGGCGCGCCCCCGCCTCCGCGACCGCCGCTTCGCGCGCCAGGTTCTCGCGGTGGGCGACGTAGATCATCTCCTCGGTGACGATCCCGGCGCGGGCGAATTCGAACTGGGTGACGAGCTGGCCGGGCTTTCCGGCGCGCAGCGTTCTCGACGCCGGACAGAGCGGCGCGATACGATCGGCGCCGACGTTGCCGTTGTCTTCCGGCTTGATCGCGCGGCCCTCGACGGTCGCATAGCCGCGCGCGGCGAGCCAGGCCTCGCGCACCGGCCTCAAACCCTCGGAGAGATCGATGCGTGCGCCGCTCTCGGTGTAGGGGCCGGACGGGTCGTAGACCCGCACCGGCGGCTCGCCCGGATCGGAGAGCGCAATCTCGCGCAACGGAATGCGAAGATCGGGGCTGTCCTTCGGCGCGGCGTAGACCTTGCGCGAACCGGCGATCGGCCCGGTGGTGACGGTTTGCGGCGCGGCGAATTTCGGACTTCTCGTTCATGGCCGTCTCCTCGCGTGGGCCGGAATCGGCGGCGGGATGAGGCGGCATGTCTGGAGGCGATGCAGCCGCTACGTCCCTTCGCCGGCATGACCCGGATCAGGTTCAAAGGGTTCGGCGTCTCGCCGTCTCAGCCCCGTTCAGGGACGCCCCTCGAGCATGTTAAAGTATCTGGCCCCGACCACCCCCGATGTCAAGTTCCAGCACCGGACGGAAACAGCCGCCGGCCAGCCCGCGACGCCTCCGACGATCGCGTCCGTGGCGAACGTCGCGACGGCGTCGTTGTCTCGCGCTTGACCTTCCCGGCGCAGCCTCACTAAGCCCGGCCGTTGGTCGCCCGGCGCCGCGCCACGAAGCGCACGGCGCGCTGGGCGGTCCCCGCCGTCCGCCCCTTGAGAAGCGCCGACGCCCGCGACCGCCACCGGGCGACCAGCGCCTTGGCGGTGTGCTTGTAGGGCTCGACGATCAGGTCGGCGTAACGATGGAAGGCCATGACCTTGTCGAACGCCCGGACAAACCAGGGCATGGTCATCAGTCGGTGCCGGGTGAGTTCGAAGATCGCGGGCAGGACGGCGATCGCCAGCGTTTTCAGAACGATCCAGGCGACGGCGCCCCAAAAGTAATAGCCAAAGGCGATGGCGAACGTCGCCACCACCAACAGCGGTTCGACGATCAGGAACGGCACGAGAAAGACGAGCAGCACCAGCGGCGCCGGCAGACGGTCGATGACGACGACGAAGGCCGCCTTCAGGCGGCGCCACGGGATGAAGGCCACGAGCCGCCGAACGGCGGCGGCGAGCGCGTCCCAAACCCAGGCGACGGCCAGAAACGCCAACGCCAGCGCCAGAAGCGCCGTCCGCCTGACCCTGTGATGCTTCATCGAAGGAAAATCCGCCCAAGTTATCCGCGAAATGCGTGAACCCAGTCCCGAGACCTTGCCCGCCAAAGCCGTCCAAGGCAAGGCGTCGCGCGCCCCATTATGGCCATGAAAGAGCTGTTAACGCTGCCGATCGTTCGAAACGTTCACACAAAGCCGGCATGGAACCGGTAGAGTCGCCGGAACCTCGCATTAACGCGTCGGCGTTTAAGCGATAGTGGGCTGCGAACGGTCAGGAGCTGGACATGGTGGCGGTTGGATCGAGGTTTTCGCTCGCGCTCGTGGGCGCTCTCCTGTTCGGTCTCAGCATGAGCGCCTGCGCCCGCCACAACGCCGACAGCGATCTGGCCGCCGGCGCCGGCGGCGCGGCTTACGGCGCTTCTGGACCCGGCAGCATCCAGGATTTCAACCAGACCGTCGGCGACCGGGTGTTCTTCGACACCGACCAGACCGACCTGTCGTCAACCGCGCAGGCGACGCTCGACAAGCAGGCGGCCTGGCTCAACCAGTACAATCGCTACGCCTTCACCATCGAAGGCCACGCCGACGAGCGCGGCACGCGCGAATACAACTTCGCCCTCGGCGCCCGGCGTTCGCAGGCGGTGCGCGATTATCTCGCCGCCAAGGGCGTTTCGACGTCCCGGATGAAGACGATCAGCTATGGCAAGGAGCGTCCGGTCGCGGTCTGCGACGACATCTCGTGCTGGTCGCAGAACCGCCGCGCCGTGACCGTGCTGAACGGCTCGCCGGAAAGCTGACGGCGCAGAGGGAAGAACGTGAATCCGACGTTTGCGGCGCTTTCGCCCGGAGTGCTTCGTCTTTTGACGGGATGGGACCGATTCACGGGTCCCCTTCCCGCGCCGTTTCGCGGCATGAGAGGAGAGTCGACCTCCTCCGGTGCGAAGCGGGGGAGGACGCCGTTGCTCGCCTTGCGCCTGATCGCGATCCTGATCGCCGCGAGCGCGGCGGCGGCGCCGGCTGGCGCGCAAAACTTCGATTTCTTTCACCGCCAGACCCCTCAGCCGGCGCCGCCGTCCGACGTTCCCGGCCAGGTTGCGCAGGAGGAGGACCAGGCGGCCGCCCTCGTCCTCAGGGTCAATCGGCTCGAGGAACAGCTGCGCCAGGCGAACGGCCGGATCGAGGAGCTGGAGAACGCTCAGCGCCGGCTGGAGGATCAGTTTCAGAAGTTCCGGCAGGACGTCGAATTCCGCTTTGGCGACCGCTCGGGCGCCGCAGCGCCGAGTGTCGTCGCGCCACCCGGCGCAGCCTCGGCGCCTTCGGTGGCGACCGCCGCCCCGCCCGTGGTGATCGACGGTTCGGCGCCGCCGAAGCCGCGCCGCTCCGACGCCTTCGATCCCGACGCCGAGCCCAACGCTCCCGGCGCCCCGCAGCCGCTGGGGTCGACTTCGCCGAGCGCTCCGATCGTCCGGCCGGCCCCCGCCGCCGGTCCGCCGCTGGCGCTCGGCAACGCGCCGCAGCCCGCGCCCCCTGCCGCGACCGGCCCGACCATTGTGGGCTCGGGCGTGGCGATGCTCGACGGGCCCCGCGACCAGTTCAACGCCGCGGTCCAGGCCTTTCAGGGCGGCCAGTACCAGCAGGCCGAGGACGGGTTCAAGGCGTTCATGACCGCCAATCCCGGCCACCGGCTGACGCCCGACGCCGTCTTCTATGTCGGCGAGACCTATTTCCAGCGCAGCCGTCCGCGCGAGGCGGCCGAGCAATATCTCAAGGTTACGACGGACTACGCCAAGTCGAGCCGCGCGCCGGAGAGCCTGGTGCGGCTCGGCCAGACGCTGGCCGCGCTCGGCAACAAGGATCAGGCCTGCGCCACCTTCGCCGAACTCGGCAAGCGCTACCCGACCGCGACCGCTTCGGTGAAGCGCCTCGCCGATCGTGAAACGGCGAAGAACCACTGTTGAGCGCCGCGCGCGCCGAGCCTCTCTCGCAGGCGCGGATCGACGCGCTGCTCGCGCCGCTCGCAAGCGCACGGGCGACGCTGATCGCCGTGTCCGGCGGACCCGACTCGACGGCGCTCGCTCGTGATGGCGGCGGAATGGGCGGCGCGACGCGGCGCGCGGGTGTTCGCGGCCACCGTCGATCACCGCCTGAGGGCCGAGAGCGCGGCGGAGGCGGCGGCGGTTTCGGCCTTGTGCGACAAGCTCGGCGTCCCGCACGCGACCCTCGTCTGGACAGGCGCCAAGCCTTCGACCCGGCTGATGGAGCGGGCGCGCGAGGCGCGCTACCGGCTGCTCGTCGCACACGCGCGAGCGATCGGCGCCGAGGCGATCGCCACCGCCCACCACGCCGACGATCAGGCCGAGACAGTGCTGTTCCGCCTGATGCGCGGCTCGGGGGTGGCGGGCCTCGCCGGCATGGCGGCGACCTCCGAGCGCGACGGCGTGATCCTGGTCCGGCCGCTGCTCGGACTCGCCAAGGCCGACCTCGTGGCCTTCTGCCGGGGCCGCGGCGTCGCGTTCTTCGAGGACGCGTCCAACGCCGATCCGGCCTACGCCCGCCCGCGCCTGCGCGCGCTGATGGGCGCGCTCGCGGAGGAAGGGCTGGACGCGCAGGGGCTGGTCCGCCTCGCCCGCCGCGCCGCCGAGGCGGATAAAGCGCTGGAGCGGATGACGGAGGCGGCCGACGCGCGGCTCGGCGGCGGGCGGATCGACGCCCGCGCGCTGGTCTCGGAGCCGATCGCGGTCGTCCAGCGCGTGCTCGCCCGCCGGATCGCGGCCGCCGGCGGCAAGGACGAGAGCCGGATCGGACTCGAGAAGATCGAGGCGCTGGCGACGCGCCTCCGCGACGCCGTCGCCGAGGGTCAGCCGCTCGCCGCCAACCTCGGCGGGGCGCTGGTGCGGCTGACAGCGGAGGGGCGGATCGACTTCGACAGGGAGCCGGCGAGGCGCCCCCCAATGCGGCGCGCAGCCCCTCCCACCGCCTTGCAGGCGGTCCCCCTCCCCCGCTTCGCAGGGGAGGAAAACGCGGCGCCGCGGGATCCTCCCCTGTGCAGCGAAAGCGGAACGGCGGAGCAGCCGAAGACTCTGTGGAGGGGGCTGACCCGCGCCGACCGCTGCGTTATTGCCCACCCCCGCCCCAACCGGATAAGCTCGTCTCCGGGCACACACAACGGGGAGGCCAAACATGCTTTGGGGAATCGATCCGCTCCTGGACGCGGACCTGCTTTACGCTTTGCGCCGCATGGGGCACGGCGACGAGATCGCCATTGTCGACGCCAATTTCCCGGCGGCGTCGACCGCCGCCCAGACCGTCACCGGCCAGCCGATCATCATGGGCGGCGTTTCCGCCGCGCGCGCGGTCGAGGCCGTGCTGTCGGTGATGCCGCTCGACACGTTCGTGCCCGATCCGGCGATGCGGATGGAGGTCGCCGGCGACCCGCTCGCCGTCCCGCCGGTGCAGCAGGAGGTGCAGGAGGCGATCGACCGTTCGGTCGGCCGGCGACAGCCGCTCGTCGGCGTCGAGCGCTTCGCCTTCTACGACCGCGCCGCCGAGGCTTTCGCGATTCTGGTCACCGGCGAGCGACGCCACTACGGCTGCTTCATCTTCAAGAAGGGCGTGCTGCCGGAAGAGTGAGCCGGACGGATTGACCCCGCGCCGCGCCGCCTGCCAAGATTTTGGCGATGGCGACCCCGTACAACAGCCTCGCCGGCGGCGACGTCGGACGCATCGCCGCGCTCAGCGACGGCGTCTTCGCCTTCGCGTTGACCGTGCTCGTGCTCGACTTCCACACGCCGGATGTCGCCGACGTCCATTCGGAGGCCGAGCTTCTAGGCGCGCTCTTCGCCTCGGCGCCGCGGCTCCTGCCCTGGCTCCTGAGCCTCATCACGCTCGGCATCTTCTGGCTCGGACAACAGACCCAGCTCAGCCAGCTCGAACGATCGAACCGGAACTTGACCTGGCTCCATTTCGTCTTCCTGGCCGTCGTCACGGTGCTGCCGTTCTCGACCCGGCTGCTCGCCGACTTCCTGACCTACCGCACCGCGTTCCTGATCTATTGGGCCAATATCTTCCTGTTCGGCGCGGCGATCTACGCCGCCTGGTCCTACGCGGAGCGGGCAAATTTGATCCGCGAGGACGCTCACGGCGAGGTTTCGCGCGCGGTGAAGCGGCGGGTGATCGTCGCCCAGTCGCTCTACGCCGTCGGGGCGCTCGTCGGCCTCGTCAACGTCCCCCTCGGCGTGACGCTGATCATCCTGATCCAGCTCAACTACGCCGTCGCGCCAAGGTGGACGAACTGGTCGTGAAGGGGTCGCCTATCGTGCGGTGAATGCGCGCATTCTCAAACGCCCCGGCTCAACAACGGAGAAATGACCCGCCCAGTCGGTTCACGAAAGCACGAGACGCGCCAAAGCCTCGCCGAAATCCAGGGCTTTGGGCATCGGACACCGAAAGAGGAGGACGCCGAAATTGCCGGATGGCTCCATCCGCCAAGCCAGTTCGCCGAAATCCTTGTCGAAGGTCAGAATGATCGCGCCAGACGCCAGGTCGCGAGCGAACACCACATCATCCGCCGCGCCCGGCGCGCTTTCCCAAATCCAGTCCACCTCGTGACCGCAACGCCGCAGCGCCAGAACCGCGCGTCGGGGGAAATTCTCGTCGGCCAGAAACCGCATTCACGCTGCGCTCGGGTACACTTTCTCCGAAACCAGCCGATCACGGGCATAGCCGAGGCACGCGCGAATGTCATCGCCCTGCAGGCCCGGGTAGTTGTCGAGAATGTCCTGCTCGCTCCAGCCGTCGGCCAGCAGTCCGACAATAAACTCTACGGAAAGCCGCGTTCCGCGCACGACCGGCTTACCAGCGAGAACCTGCGGATCAAGGACAATGCGGGCTTCGGTCATGGCGATCCTCATTCAAGAAACGCGGCGGAAGTCAATTATGCGCCGCGCCGGCCTACCCTGGCAATTGCGCCAGCCGCCCGAGCGGAGCTACAGCAAGCCTCACCCCTCGAGCCCGACCGCCTTCAGCCCCTCCGCCTGGCGCCTCGCGACCGTCTCGACGTCGAAGTCGGCGATCGCGTCCTCGTACATGCGGTGGAAGTTGAGCTTGGCGCCGAGCCTCAGGAAAGCGCCGCCGAGGCCGATGGTGGCGCGTTCGAGAAACACGAACTCGCGCGGGATGAGGAGGCCGCCGCCCTCGGCCTTCAGCGCGCGCATCACCTGGCCGATCTCCTTGCGTCCGTATTCGGCCGGGCTCACGCCGTCGGCGGCGGTGCGCACCCGGTCGTCGAGGATCGGCCCGCAGATGAAGCGCGCCCAGAGCGTCATCGCTTCGATCGCCCCGCGCGAGAGGCCGGAAAAGCCCCACATCGCGTAGGCGTCGACGACGCGCTTCTCGTCCTGGACGAGCAACGCGCGATAGAGCTCGACGACGCCGCGCGACGAATCGCGGCGGGAAGATGCGCACGCAGCCGTAGTCGAAGAGATTGACCCCTTCGACGGTTTGCTTGGACCCCGCGCCCTTGGCGACGACGGCGTAATTGCCGAGATGCGGATCGCCGTGAATGATCCCGTAGCGCAAGAAAGGCCGCCACCACGCGTCGAACAGGCCGACCGCGATCGCGTCGCGCGCCGCCTGCGGCGCCGCTTCGAATTCGGTGAGTTTCTCGCCCTCGAGCCATTGCAGCGTCAGAAGGCGGCGCGTCGACAGTTCGGCATGGACGCGCGGCACGCGCACGAACGGCCGGTCGGCCAGCATCAGGCCGTAGAGGCGCGCGATCTTCGCCTCGCGAACATAGTCGAGCTCCTCGCGCACCCGCTCGCGGATTTCGCGCGCGATCTCGCGCGTCTCGATCGCCGCGCCCATGCGCCGGTGCAGCGAGAACAGAAGGTCGAGCTGCGACAGGTCCGTTTCGACCGCCGACGCCATCTCCGGATATTGCAGCTTGCAGGCGAGCGTCTTCGCCGTCGAGCGTCCGGCCCTTATGCACCTGGCCGAGCGAGGCGGCCGCCGCGGGCTTCAAGTCGAATTCCGCGAAGCGGTCGCGCCAGCTTCGGGCCGAGTTCCGCGACCATCCGCCGCCGCACGAAACCCGCGCCCATCGGCGGCGCCTGCGACTGCAGGCGGATGAGCTCGTTGGCGTAGTCGGCCGGCAGCGCGTCGGGGATGGTGGTCAGGATCTGCGCCACCTTCATCAACGGCCCCTTCATCGAGCCCAGCGCCGAGGCGAGCGCACGAGCGTCCGTCTCACGCCCGCCCCCGGTCAGTCGGTTGACGCCGACGCGGGCGGCGAAAGCGCCCGCGCTGACGCCGAGCCGGGCGTAGCGCAGCGCGCGGGCGGACAGGCGGTTGGCTTCGTTGTCTTCGGTCAAAGGGGGGAGTCCATGGGTCGCGTCGGCCTTGCATATAGGCTCGGCGCCTAACGATTACACGCCGAACAGGAAGCTTCGGATTTTTGAAGTTTGCGCAGGGCCCACAATCGGCGCACGCCTTTTCAAGCGAAGCCGCGGGGGCTAAAAACCGCCGCGCTCGCGCCTGGGGACGCGGCTTTCGCCTCGCCAAGGGCTAGAAACTCAGACTTAGCGCCGCTCCGATTGGGATCGGAGGACCAAAATCGACGTAGAGCTGGCTTCGAGTGTCAAGGCCTTGGAAGTCTGTGTTCTGCGGGCGAGCGGGCTTTCACAGCGTAACCTGCTATTTTTATTTCTGTTTCGCGTGCGAAACACAACCCTAACCCGGAAGACGAGAGTAGGCCGGCGAGCGTTTAGCCCTGGGCCTCTGTGCGATGAGGGGCATTATACGGCCGCGACGCGCGTAGGTCTCGTCGACCGTTGCCGATATCGGCTCCCCGCCGGCCACTCGGTCAGGTAGCCGGAAGCCCGCCCCGGCATTCATCTACTGCAACGAAATCCATCTGTCCATTGTTTCGCTTGCCCACAGATGATAACATTGTTAATTAGATTGTGACATTATGTAGAATTGCTGGGGCGAAAAAGTGGCCATCAAGACTCTTCACTACTCCGAGGGCGACGCATATGCGGCGCTCTGCGTTTGGGAGCATCTGCTGCGCCTGCATAGGTTGCCTGACAGCGACTTCGAGAAACCTCCCGGTCTTGACGCGCTTTGGGAGAACGTCGGGACCGACGCCATGCGCGATCATGCGCTAGTGCTCGGTTGCAACCTTGAGGCAGCCTATTGCTCAAAGCCGCCAAGCGCCTGGTACAACTGGACCTTCAATAGCGACATCGTCCGTGCATTCGTCGGTACTATTCGATGGGAGCGTGTCATCCCTGTCGTACCGTCTGCCAACGATGAGGGAAACGCCGATGCCATAATTGAAAATCTAGGTCGCAAGATCATTCCTGCCGCGACAAGTTCACATCATATAAATGGTGATATTCAAACTCCAGAACCGGAAGTGCGAACGTGAGCGCCGTTCGCGCCGGCTTTGCGCAGTTCGCCTTGATCGCCCGCGGCGAGGCCCGGTTGGCTTTCGCCAGAGCGCCGGAACTCATCTGGCGCGGTCTGGTGATCGTAGGGTGGGCTGCGCTTGCCATCTTTTTGGGTTCTGTTGTTGGCTTCGCAGCGGTCCTTCTGCCACCGATGGGAGCGCTAGGTATCGTCGCTGCCGTAGGTCTTGTGCTTCTGTGGGTGATGCCGGATTTGGCCGCCGTTCCAGACCGCATTGTTCGACGGTTGCTGTTTGCTTCCTCGGTGGTCAGTCTTTGTGTTCCCTATTATTACGCTATCCTGATCGAAGGACTGCCATTTATATCTGTGCGCCGTCTGTTTACGTTTCCGCTCATCATTCTTTGGGCTATTGCCATTTCAGGCTCCAGCGAAGTAAGGCGACGACTTGTGGATATCATACGGAACGATCGATGGCTTTCGATCTGCGTTTTTGGATTCATTACTATGGTTTTTTTGTCAATATTTACATCTATATCACCTGAGTCAAGCGCTTCTCAGTGCTCACAGGTCATTTTGGAATGGTATGTTCCATTTCTAGTAATTATTTACGTGATTAGAAGTGATGCGGACGTTGATCTGTTAGTTCGTCTTGTTTCTTGGTGCACCTTATTTGTTTGTTTGTTGGGACTCGCGGAATTTGTTGTCCACTTCAATATATTTTTGCGCATCTTGCCCAATAGTATGCTGGCGGCGCTCTCGGCGAACAGCGTGGGATTCGCCAATATGATAAACGCTCCGACCATACTACGAAATGGCCTGTACCGCGCATCATCGGTGTACGTTGTAAGTCTCTCCTTCGCTGAGTTCAGCGCCATGATGGCGCCATTCGCTTTGTTGTTTCTTCTCCATGCTACAACATTCAGGGATCGGGCGTTCGGAAGCGCCCTGCTTCTGGCGACCCTTCTAGGCATTTTCGTTTCGGGTTCGCGCGGGGGCTACATATCCGTGTTTTGCGCCTTCGTGGCGCTGCTCGCCGCGTGGCTTCTGCGCACCCGCCACTTCAAGCCGTTAAGCATGTCGCCGGCGGTCGGTTTGCTGGTCGGCGGCGGGGCCTTGGGTGCCGTCTTTGTCGTCAGTTTCTGGGGGAGAGCGCATAATATCGTGCTCGGCGGTGGCATGGAGCAGTGCCAGTGACGAAGGGAGGCACATCGAGTGGGCGTTGGGCATACCGAAGATCCTTGCGAACCCAATCGCCGGTCACGGGTTCGGAATGGGAAGATCATCGGTTACTACCCGCCGGGCGCGACTTTTCCAACGGTTGACAGTTACGTCCTATCAACACTCTGTTGAAACGAGATTCCCTTCGACGATTTTCTTCTTTTGGGATGCTTACTCTTGCCAATTGGCGCGGTCTCCGTAGGTATGTTTCGGAATCTCTCATCTTGGTATGGGGCGCTCTCTGGAGGACTGGCCTGCGCGCTGGTCACATATATCACTTACAGGACTGTTCTCACGCAGAGAGAAAACCACACGCTTGTTTATATTTTTGTCGCCTGCGTGATGCTGATGGATTACTACTATGCCAAGGCAAACAGAGTAGTTGAAAAGCGCGGAGCGGTCGAAACAAACATTCGGCTGGTCAGCGGGGGCCCCCGCCGCGTCCTTGGCGCGCAAACTCATCATCGCGCGGTTCAACCATTTTCCCGGCAACGCCGTAAGCGGCGCCTCGCGGCGAACACGCCGCGAGAATGTGCGGGGATCGGAGAGGCCGATTACAGGGCCGCGAACTGCGGGTATTGGATGGCTCGGCGGCGTGCGAGCATGCGCAGCTATCCAATGATACTAGCCACCACATTTACCTCAGCGTTTTCCTGAATTTTCCGGCGCGTTCGGTCTCGGCTGGCTCGACGGGAACAAAAGCCCTGATTTCGCCCGTTTGCCAAGCCCTCGTCCAGTGGGCGCTCCTTGCGCAGTCCGCCCGTCCACCGCGCCAGCTTCAAATGCTCGCGTCCCACCCCTCTGCGAAGCCGCTGCGGCGGCCGCCAAGCGCCCGACTTTCCCCGCCAGAGCCCCGACCGCGCGGAACCCCCCAGGGCTCCGTGGCGTCCGCGTGCTCGACGTTTTTCCCCGCCCCGCATCTGGCGGCGCCCGCCGCCCGGCTCCGGCAGACAAACGATTGCGAAAATCAGAAGTCTGTTCTATGTTCATTCTATTCGGCAATCAAGCCGCGTGGACGCGGCGAGCGAGGACGGCATGAGGCAGACGCAATTCAGCCGGGGAGCGCGCACGCGGCGCAGTGAGCGGCCGCGCGAGGTTGTCGAAGGCGGAACCCTCGCCGTCCAGCAGATCGATCAGCTGGGCTTCGCCATGCGCGCGGCAAGCGAGGCTCGGGCCGAGGGCGACGTCAAGGCCATGGCGCCCTTCATCGAGGCCCTCGACCGGCACGACCGCTGTCATGGACTCGGCGGCGTGAGAGGGAACCGAAACGCGCCGCAAGCGACTGAAAACGCTCGAAACGGGAGCCGAACGGCCGAAGGGACGAACTCGGCCCTCACCCTCCCAGGACGCGGCCGCCTTCGTCGCGAGCAACCCCGAATCAAGTCGGGGAGCAATCCAGGGGTCAAGAGCTTGCGGCTTCCAGATCGCCGCGTCGCCGCTCTCCAGCGCCTCGCGATGACGCCCAAACCGGGAGCGGCAAGGGAACCGCAACGGGCCGCAAGCTTCTGAAAACGCTCGAAACGGGAGCCGAAACGGCGAAGGGCGCGGCGCCCCCTACCCCATCGCCTCAAGCTCGCCGATCATCCGCTCGATCACGCGAAAGCCCGATGCTCCAGAAGGCCGGGTCCTTGGCGTCGAGGCCGAAGGGCTTGAGCAGCTCGTTGTAGGACTTCGAGCCGCCGGCCGCCAGCATCGCCAGATACCGCTCGGCGAACCCTTCGCGCGCGTTCTCGTAGACGCCGTAGAGCGAGTTCACCAGGCAGTCGCCGAAAGCGTAGGCGTAGACGTAGAACGGCGCATGGATGAAGTGGCCGATATAGGCCCAGATAGGTCTCGTAGCCCGCCTTCAACTCGATCGCCGGCCCCAGGCTCTCGCCCTGGACCTCGAGCCAGAAGGCGTTGATCCGCTCCGCGGTCAGTTCGCCGTTGCGGCGTTCGAGATGGACGCGGCGCTCGAACTTGTAGAAGGCGATCTGGCGGACGACCGTGTTGATCATGTCCTCGACCTTGGCCGCCAGCATCGCCTTGCGCTCGGCCGGATCGGTCACCGTTTCGAGCATCGAGCGAAACGTCAGCATCTCGCCGAACACGGAGGCCGTCTCGGCGAGCGTCAGCGGGGTCGGCGCCATCAAGGCGCCGTTCGGCGCAGCGAGCACCTGATGAACGCCGTGGCCGAGTTCGTGGGCGAGCGTCGTCACGTCGCGCGGCTTGCCGAGGAAGTTGACCAGCACATAGGGATGCGCCGACGGCGTCGTCGGATGGGCGAAGGCGCCGGGCGCCTTGCCGGGCCTGACCGGCGCGTCGATCCAGCCCTCGTCGAAGAATTGTCGGGCGATATCGGCCATGCGCGGCGAGAAGCCGGCGTAAGCCGCGAGCACCGTATCGCGCGCGGTCTCCCAGGAATAGACGCGCGGAGGGGCGCCCGGGCAGCGGCGCGTTGCGGTCCCAGTGGGCGAGCTTGTCCTTGCCGAACCAGCGCGCCTTCAAGCGCGTAGTAGCGGTGCGAGAGGCGCGGATAGGCGTCGGTGACCGCGGCGACCAGCGCCTCGACCACCTCGCCCCTCGACGCGGTTGGCGAGATGGCGCGAATCCGCCACGTCGGCGAACTTGCGCCAGCGGTCGGAGATCTCCTTGTCCTTGGCGAGCGTGTTGGTGATCGAGGGTGAAGAGGCGCAGGTTCGCCCCGAGCGTCGCGGCGAGCGCGTTCGCCGCCGCCTCGCGCTTCGTCTCGTCCGGGTCCTGGAGTTTGGCGAGCAGCGGCTCGAGCGTCAGGCTTTCGCCTTCGAAATCGAAGCGCAGGGCCGACATCGTGTCGTCGAACAGGCGGTTCCACGCGGCCGCGCCCGACACGGACTTCTCCAGAAACAGTTGCTCGATCTGGTCGGCGAGCTGGTGCGGCTTCTCCTTGCGGATGTCCTCGAGCCAGGGACGGTAATGGGCCGAGCGCCGGCGCGGCCATCGCCTTGTCGAGCGCGGTATCGTCGAGCCGGTTGAGCTCGAGCTCGAAGAACAGGAGGTCGCCGGCGAGCGTCGTCACCCGCTCCTGCGCGTCGCCGTAGAACTTCGCCCGCGCCGAATCGCTGGTGTCGGAGGCGTAGAGGAGCGACGCGTAGGACATGACCCGGCCAATCAGGTCCTGCAACGCCTCGTAGTCCCGGACCGCCTCGGCGAGCCTGTCGCCCGCATCGGGGGAGGCGAGCGATCGCGGCGAGCGCGCCGCGCCAGCTTTCGGCGAAGGCCTTGGCCTCGCGCTGGGCGCGCGCGAGATCGGCGGCGAAGCGCGGCGAGTCCATGCTGTCGTAAAGATCGTCGAGACGCCACTGCGGCAATGCGCCGAGTTCGGCGGCGGCAGGAGGCCGACGCCTGAGCAGCGTTAACGGATTGGAAAAGACTTCTCATTGTTGAAACCTGTGCAATCCGGGATTCATCATGACACTATCCTTCTGGCGGACAAAGCGGCCCTTTTGAGGATCGCCGCCGTCATCATGGGACGACATTAACATGGCGTTTACCGTGATGGCCGAGGGTGGCGCAACGCGGGCGACCGAACGCCGCCCGCAGTCTCAGGAAAACAATGGCCGCCCTCATCCTCGTTGTCGACGACGATCCCATCCAGCGGCGTCTGCTGGAGGCGATGGTGAGGCGATTCGGCTACGACGTGGAGACCCTGGATTCGGGCGAGGCGGCGCTGGCGCGCGTCCAAGCGCCCGACCGTCCGCCGGTCAATCTCGTCATTCTCGATCTCGTTATGCCCGACCTCGACGGCATGGGCGTGCTCGAACGCCTGCGCAAGCGCGACATCGCCGTGCCGGCGATCGTGCAGACGGCGCACGGTTCGATCGAGGCCGTCATCTCGGCGATGCGGGCGGGCGCGATCGACTTCGTGGTCAAGCCGGTCGGGGCGGAGCGCCTGCAGGTGTCGATCAAGAACGCCCTTCGCGTCGACGCGCTCGAGGACGAGTTGCGCCGGGCGAACCGCCGCAACGCCGGCGAACTCGGCTTCCGCGACATCGTCAGCCGCGCCGAATCGATGGGCCGCACCGTGCGCCTGGCCGAGCGCGCCGCCAAGTCGAACATCCCCGTGCTGATCGAAGGCGAGTCCGGCGTCGGCAAGGAACTGATGGCGCGCGCGATCCAGGGCAGCTCCGAGCGGCGCGGCAAGCCGTTCATCACCGTCAATTGCGGCGCGCTGCCGGAGACGCTGGTGGAATCGATCCTGTTCGGCCACGAGAAGGGCTCCTTCACCGGCGCGACCGAAAAGCACGTCGGCAAATTCGCCGAGGCCAACACCGGCACCCTGTTTCTCGACGAGATCGGCGAATTGTCGCTCGACGCCCAGGTCAAGCTTCTGCGCGCGCTGCAGGAGGGCGAAATCGATCCGGTCGGCGCGCGCCGCCCGGTCAAGGTCGACGTCCGCGTGATCTCCGCGACCAACCAGAACCTGATCGAGCTGGTGAAGGCCGGCCGGTTCCGCGAGGACCTGTTCTACCGGCTCAACGTCTTTCCGATCGCCATTCCCCCCTTGCGCGCCCGCGCCTGCGACGTTCCCGATCTGGCGCGGCGCTTCCTCGCCCGCTTCTGCGCCGAGGAGGGCAAGCGCATTCGCGGCCTCACGGCCGAGGCGCTGGCGCTGCTGTCGGCCTACGACTGGCCCGGCAACGTGCGCCAGCTCGAAAACGCCGTGTTCCGCGCCGTGGTGCTGGCCGACGGCGACGAGCTGACGACCGCCGAATTCCCGCAGATCGCGGCGCAGGTCGACGGCTTCGACGTGCGCATTCCCCCTGCCCCGCCGCCGGTGGCGGCCGACCCCGACGCGCAGCCGTTGCGGGAGACGACGATCATCGCCGCCGATCCGCACGCGTTGCGGCTGATCAACGACCGCGGCGACGTCCGCACGCTCGAGGAGATCGAGGCCGAGTCGATCCGCTTCGCGCTCGCCCATTATCGCGGGCAGATGTCGCAGGTGGCGCGCAAGCTCGGCATCGGACGCTCGACGCTCTACCGCAAGATGAAGGACTGCGGCCTCGGCGAGGGCGAGGGCGACGGCGAGGGCTTGATCGGCGACGCGGCCTGACGATAGAGGGCGGATCGGCGCTGTTTTGCGTGCGCCGGCTCTTCGCCTTCGCGTCGAGCCCGACCGCAGCGCGCAACGCGGCATGGAAAGGGAGCATGAGGCTCGGCACTTCGGATGCGGCGACGAGCGCCGTTGCGGTTCTGCATCGCCCTCGCCGCCGTCGCGGCGACGGCGGGCGGTTCGCTCGCCGGCGACGCGCTCGGGCTGCGCCTGCCCGACCCGGGGATCCGCTTCGGCGAAACGCCTGAGAACCCGCTGATCGAGACGCTCGACGCGGTCCGCGGGACCGGCCTCCCACCGACCAAACTCGCAGAAGTCGATCTCGGCGCATTCCAGCGCCTCTCTCATTTAAACGCTACGGCGCCTATCGCGCCGTCCGGCGAAGCTGCCCAGGGCTCCGCGTCGCCGCCGACCGTCGTCACGCCGCCGAGCCCTCCGCCCGACCCTGTCCCGACCGCGATCGCGTCGGCGCTCACGCGTCTCATCGTCCGCGACGACGGCGTCAATCCGCTGGGCGTCGGCGACTGGCGTACGGCGAAGGCGGCGATCGGCGCATTCTACGCCGACCGCGGCTTCCGACCGGTCTGGGTCGACGCCGGACGGGACTGACCGCCGCCGGCCGCGCCGCGATCGCGCAATTGGCGCGCGCGCCGGAGGACGGCCTCGCCTTGACCGGCCTCGCCCTGCCCCGCGACCTCGCCGGCCCGCTCGACCCGGAAGCGCTTGCCGCCGCCGAGGTCGCAATCGCCGCGGCCGTCGTCGCCTACGCCGAGCAGGCGAGCGGCTCGCGGCTTTCGCCTTCGCGCATCTCGCCGATCTTCGCCGCCGAGCCGGAGGTCGCCGATCCCGGCGAAGCCCTGGCCGAGACGGCCGCCGCGCCCGACCCTGGCGCGCGGCTCGCCGCGTTCAATCCGCCGCAGAAGGGCTATCGCGCGCTGCGCGATGCGCTGAGACGCATGGACGACGCGGCGCGACGCGGCGGGGTTCAGCCGGACGGCGCGGAGATCGACCTCGGCTCGGCCGTTTCCGACGCGCCGGCCTTCGGCGACGACCCGCTGCTCGGCGCGGCCGGAGGATCGGAAAGTCGCCCGCCCGACGGCGCGCCGATCTCGCCTCCGCCGCGCCCCGGGCCGCGCGCAACGCCGCGGCGCGCGAGCGCGCCGCGATCCTCGCCAACATGGAGATGTGGCGCTGGGAGCCGCGCGACATGGGCGAGCGGCGCATCGAGGTCAACATTCCCGACTTCTCCGTCTCGGTGATGGACGGCGACTCGGTCCTGATGAACTCGCGGGTCGTGGTCGGCAAGCCGGACACGCCGACGCCGGTGTTCTCCGACCGGATGCGCTACGTGCTGATCAATCCGTCGTGGCAGGTTCCCGAATTCGATCGTCAGGAAGGAGATCCTGCCGCGCCTCGATCACTTCACGCGCCTCGGCTACGAGGTGAAGGCGGTCGGCGGCCGGGTGGTCGTGCGCCAGCCGCCGGGCGAGGACAACGCGCTCGGGCGCCTCGCCTTCATGTTTCCCAACGACCATTCCGTCTATCTGCACGACACGCCGGCGCGCGAGCTTTTCGGCGAGGACATGCGGGCGCTGAGCCACGGCTGCGTGCGGGTCGAGGATCCGGAGCGGCTCGCCGAGATCGTGCTGGACTGGCCGGAGGCGCGCGTCGAAGCCGCGATCGGCGGAGCGGAGCGGACGGTCTTCCTGCCGCGGCCGCTGCCGATCCACATCGAATATTTCACCGCGTTCGTCGACGCCGACGGGACGCTCGAGGAGCGGCCGGACGTGTACGGCCTGCACAAAAAGTCGCCGGCATGTTGTCGGCAAAAAGTCAAGATTGAAACGAGAGCGCGATGGGTCTATACGCCAATGCGATCGAATTTACCGGCTCTGTGACGTTCTGGTCACAGATCGGAGACGACGTCCGGATTGGGGCGCGTCGGACGCGCTCCGGACGATAAGGCGGCCGGCCGGGCGGGATCCCGGGATCGGGGGAGCGAGCGGACGGACGCATGGGTCCGAGGTCACGGCGGCGCCGCTGAGGCGCGCCGCAGTTCGGAAGGGTGATCTGTTGGCAGGCTGTTCAGTATCGAACGAGGGCTGGCGACGCGGAGCGTCGCGAGCGGCCCTCTCCGCGGTTCTCGTCGCGGCGTGGCTGGCTCCGAATTCGACCGAATCGGCGGTCGCCAACGGCGACACCCGCACCGTCACCTTCTCCAACCAGCACACCAACGAAGTAGGGCTCGTTCACCTATATGGTGAACGGGGTCTACGACCAGGCGGTGCTCGACAAGCTCAACTGGTTCATGCGCGACTGGCGGCTCAACGAGCCGACCAAGATGGACCCGCATCTGTTCGACATCATCTGGGAGGTCTATCGCGAATCGGGCTCGCAGCAGCCGATCGACGTGTTTTCCGGCTACCGCTCGCCCCAGACCAACGCCATGCTGCGGCGGCGCTCGCGTCAGGTGGCCGAGCATTCCCAGCACATGCAAGGGCAAGGCGATCGACGCGCATTTCGTGGACGTCGGTCCCGGCGCGCATCCGCGACATCGCCATGCGGATGCAGGAAGGCGGCGTCGGCTTCTATCCGACAGGGCCTGACCTGGGTGCACATCGACAGCGGCTCGGTGCGCTACTGGCCGCGAATGAGCCGCGAGGCGCTGACCCGCCTCTTCCCCGACGGCAAGACGGTGTTCATTCCGGCCGACGGCCAGCCGATGCCGGGCTACGACCTGGCCAAGGCCGAGATCGAGCAGCGCGGCGGCCAGATTCAGACGGCGAGCGGCGGCGGGTTCTTCGCATGGCTCGCCGGCGTGTTCGGCGGCGGCGCGGACGACGCGGAGGAGTCCGGCGGCCAGGAGGCCGTCGTCGCCACCGGCCGCGGCGGCCGGGGCGGCACACGTTCCGGCGGCGGCGGTGTCGAGGCGGCCCCGGTCGAGATCGCCGAAGCCGGTCCGGCCGCGGTCGCGAAAGCCAAGCGCGATCTGCCGACTGGCCCCGCCTAAGCCGGCCCGGCGCCGTCGCCGCGCCGCCCAGTCCGACGCCGCGCGCCGGAGCCCGAGGCCAAGCCGCAGGTCGTCGCGGCGCTCGAACAGCCGAAGGTCGAGAGCGACGCCGCAGGCCGACTCGCCGGTCAAGCTCACCGGGCCGATCGCGGCGCTTTATCTCGCGCCCCTGCCGCCGCGGCGGCCGGCCAATCTCGAGCAGCAACTCGCCCTGCTCGCCAACATTCCCCTGCCCCCGGTCCGGCCGGCCGACCTCGCGCCAGCACCGGCGCGCGACGCCCGCTGCCGCCCGTCCGCCCCGCCCACCTGGCGTTGCTGGGGCCGGAGGCGGCTGGGTCGCCGGACGTCACCGCGTCCATTTCGGTCGGAGCCGCGCCGGCCCGACCCCCGGAGGTCGCCGCGGTCGAGACGGCTGCAGCCGAGCGCGCGACGGATGCCGGCGGCGTCAAGCCACTGCCGAGCGTCATCACTCGGGGCGTGACCTCGCTGCCGCCGACGGCCGCGCTGGCGCTTGCCGAACTTCCCGCCGCCTCGCCGGCCGCCGATAACGGCGCGCTGCTCGAGCGCGCCGCGCAGTTGGAAGCGCCGCTGCCGCCGATGCCGATTGCGAGCGCCGCCCCCGAGCCGCCGGACCGGACGGGCGCCGCGCCGTCGCCGCCGCCGCAGAGGAAGACTGGCATCGTGGCGGATGTCGCGAGACTGTTCGCCGGCCTGCCGTTCGGCGTGTTCGGGTCGTCGGCCGGATCGGACGACATGCGCGACTTGCGGCAGTAGCCTTTGCGACCGAGACCCGGAAAGCGGATCGTCCGCGGGAGCGCCTTCGCCGGAGTTGTGGCCGCGGGCGGTGTCCTTACGCCAACGTCCCGGTTCTTTCGCCAGACGGCGGCCCGCTCGGAGCCCCCCGCGCGGACCCCCCGAACTCCGACTGCGCTAAATCAGGCGGCCGTTGCTTGACGCCGTCGCTACAAGTCGATGAGGACAACCGACCGGTAGTAAGAATTATGTATTGCTCTCAGTCAAGCAAACATACAAATCGTGAACGAATCCTGGCGAAAATAATATCTTTGTTGACGATAGTAATATGGGCGTGGCAAAATGCCCTATGTAAGTCTACCCAGTTGAGAGTACTCTTGGGCTCTAGTGAAAGAATTCCGCCGCGCAGCGTTTTGAACCGGCGCGCCGCTCGGTCATGGAGAGATGTCCAATGACAACCTTCTACGTAAACTACGCTACCGGCTCGGACACAAATTCCGGCACGTCGCCCAACTCGCCGTGGAAGCACGCACCGGGAGATCCGAACGCGACCGGCGCAGTCAAGACGGAAGCTCTGGTCGGCGGCGACGAGGTGCTCTTCAAAGCGGGCGTGGTCTACCAGGGCACGATCAACATGCAAACGAGCGGGACCGCCGGAAAACCGATCGTTTACGAGGGGACGGGTTGGGGAACGGGCAAGGCGATCATGAGCGGCCTTACCTCGGCGCAACTCACGTTCACCGCCGATCCATCCAATCCAAAGCTTTCGGTGGCGACGCTTCCTGCCGGGTTGATCCCAGCAGGGATGTCCACGGAAACACAGTCTGCGCTGAACAACATCGTCGAGATTGACGGAAAAGTCTCGTATATGTCCAACAATTCCACGTCAAGCAATCCGTATTTCCCGGATCTCGGCGCGATTTCCTATTCGGCCTCCGAAATGAAGGGATCAGGCTCCTCTTGGACTCTGACGGATCCATCGCTCGGCGCGTCGCTGTCCACGTCAACCGCGTCGACCATCTCGAACATGGTGGCTCGAGCCTATGTCATTTCAAATAACGAACTAAATATGTCTGTAACGGGATACAACTCCGCAACGGGGGCCTTAAGTTTGTCCGGCAAATTCGTCGCCCCCAGCACAGCCCCCTCTGTGACCCTTTACAACAATCCGGCCTTCGTGAGTTCGTCGGACCCCTATTCGGAATACGCCCTCGAAGGCAATCAGATCATTGCCGCCGTGACGCCAGGCGTACACACGGTAGCGGTTTCGACAAGCCCCCGTGCTTTCTATGCAGGCAATAAGTCGAATATTACGGTCGATGGGTTCGATATCTCTGGATATGGCGATGGCGACGGAAGAGGAATCGTTTTCGGCAACGCTCAGAACATCCAGATCACCAACAACACGCTTTCAAATCTCGCAACGCACGATGGCTTTGGGTTCTCTGCAATCGCAGCAAGTGGGATTACCAACCTTACCATTTCAGGCAACACCGTCGGTCCCAATATCACCTACGGCGGGGGCATCGCCGACCTTGGGGGAACAAATAGCACCGTCAGTGACAATACAATCAACTCTCCCGGTTGGTCGGGCATCGTTGAGTTCGACGACGTCAACTCGTCGGTCTCCAGCAACCGCATAACCAACGCCTATGGGGTTCACGCCACCGGCATCATAGCTTTCGATGTCAACGGCGCCCAGGAGAGCCAGAACGTCAGTATCACCAATAACCAGATCCAGAACGGCGGCGCGGGCATTGCCATCGAAGGCAACCCTACCCTGACCGGCCCTGTAGCCACCCCCAACAATTTCACCATCGCCTACAATGTCATTACCGGCCAGACAGGCGTGGGCATCGCGGATTGGGGCAACACAAACACCGCCAACATCTATGGCAATATCGTCTTGACCTCGACATTGGCCCCGTCGCTGGGCGCGCTGCACCTAGCAAACTCGTCCAAGAATATTTCATTCTATGATAACATCTTGCAAGAATACACTTATCTCGGTTCAAACAATACCGCCGACACGTTCGTCAATAACGTGTCGCTGAGGACCAACGACCCGAACCTTCCAAAGAGCGCCGGCGACACTGGCAACACGGCCGACCCTGGGCTTGCCGCGATTTTACAGCAGGCGCTCGCCACCCCCGGCGTCCTGCCCGCCTCGATCGGCTCGATCCTCAGGCCCGGTGACGGCCCGATCGGCATCGATTGGAGCACGTCAGGGATCAATGTCATCTTGGGGGCGGCGATCAGCGAGGCCAAGAACGGTTTGTCGACAAGCGCCAACTCCCTGTCGCCTTCGTCGCTCCTGTCCCTGTCGCCTACCTTGGTCGCGACGTCGGTGAACGTTGGCCATGGAGGCACGACGTCGTTGAACGTTGGTCACGGAGGCAATGGCGGGGCTTGAAAAGGGCTAGCAGAACTCGCCGCCGACTTGTTCCTTATCGCGGTGACGTCAGATTTCGCCGAGTGCGCCTCCGCCTCGTTCGCGTGCGAGAGGCGCAGTCGAGCCGCTGGCCCCTTTGCGCGGTCGCGAGAGGTTTCGGAACAGTCCTTTTATCGTTTCAGTTCCCGGTCTACCGCCCACGGGCCCGGGCCGGCCGCGGCGAGCTATAGGAAAACGAAGCAGAACAGCGACCGCAGGCTCCCCGTAATTGATCGCCGGGAAGAAGCTCGTCGGAAAATGCGCCATGAAATAGGCGAAGGCCATGAATCCCGAGAGCACGAAGGCGACCGGCCGGGTGAACAGGCCGAGCACGATCAGCACGCCGCCGACGAGCTCCATCGTCCCGGTGAAATAGAGCAGCCCCGCCGGCATCTTGTCGATGAACGGCAGGCCGGCGGGAAAGCCGAGCAGCTTGCCGGTGCCGTGCTCCAGGAACAGGAGCCCGGCGACGATGCGTAGCACCGAATGCAGCGCCGGCGCCCAGGAGCGCGGAAGGATGGTCGCCTTTGACGTCGCGGCCGGCTGGAAGGGTGGATGCGCTCATATGGTTTCCCTTTGTTCGGGCCGCTCGACCGCGTCCTGGCAGGACGCGGCGCTTCGCTGGAGCCGACGCAGAGGGGGCGTTCGTCGGCTCCGGTCACGCCTTGAGCTTGGCCGCGGTCCTGGCGATCAGTTCGCCCTGGTGCCGGGCGCCGTCGAGTTCGAGCTTGCTCGGATGGCGCTGGCCCTGGCCGCCGGCGATCGTCGTCGCGCCATAGGGCGCGCCGCCCACGATCTCCTCGAGCGTCATCTGGCCGGCGTGGCTGTAGGGCAGACCGACGATCACCAGGCCGAAATGCAGGAGGTTGGTGATGATCGAGAACAGCGTCGTCTCGTTGCCGCCGTGCTGGGTGGCGCTCGAGGTGAAGGCGCCGCCGACCTTGCCGTGCAGCGCGCCGGTCGCCCAGAGGCCGCCGGCCTGCTCGAAGAAACTGCCCAGCGCCGAAGGGCATGCGGCCGAACCGGGTCGGCGCGCCGACGATGATCGCGTCGTAGTTCGCCAGATCCTCGACCTTGGCGACGGGCGCCGCCTGGTCGAGCTTGAAATGCGCGGCCTTGGCGATCTCCTCCGGGACGATCTCCGGGACGCGCTTGACGTCGACCGTCGCGCCCGCGGCCCGGGCGCCTTCCGCTTCGGCGTTGGCCAGCGCCTCGACGTGGCCGTAGGACGAATAATAGAGAACAAGCACCTTGGTCATCGAGGAGTCTCCAGGTCTTGCCGGTCGAGTGACTCAGAGCACTTTCGCCATCTGGTCGAAGGCGAAGCGCGGGCTGCGCGGGAAGAGCTTGGCGTCGTCGCCGTAGCCGATGTTGATCAGCACGTTCGACTTGGTCTTGCCGTCGGGGAAGAATTCCGCGTCGACTTTGGCGTTGTCGAAGCCGGCCATCGGGCCCGCGTCGAGGCCGAGCGCCCTGCAGCGCGAGAATGAGGTAGGCGACCTGCAGCGTGCCGCTCTGGAAGGCGGTGCGCTCGGCGAAGGCCTGGTTGCCGGAAAACCAGCTCTTCGCGTCGGCGTGCGGGAACAGGAACGGCAGATGCTCGTAGAACTCGAGGTCGTAGCCGGCGATGGCGACGACCGGCGCGGCCAGGGTCTTGGCGAGATTGCCCGGCCGACAAGCGCCGGGCGCAGCCGCTCCTTGGCCTCCGGCGAGCGGAGGAAGAGCACGCGCAGCGGCTGCGAGTTCGCGGCCGTCGGCCCCATCTTGGCGAGGTCGAGCGCCTCGACGAGCAGCGCGTCGGGCACGGGCTTGGCGAGAAAGGCGTTGTGGGTGCGCGCCTCGGTGAACAGTTTGGCCAGCGCCGCCGCGCCGAGCTCCGGCGCCGCGCTCATTCTTGATTTCGGTCATGGAGATCTCCGTCGCGTCGCAACATGGAGGTCAAGCGGCCATCAGCGCAACGGAGAAAATGTGATGCTTTCCATCGTTTCTGATGATATAAGGCCGAAGATGATCGATGCGCTAACCCTCGACCAGATGCGAATCTTCGTCGCCGCGGTCGACGCAGGCAGTTTTTCCGCCGCCGCGCGCAAGCTCGGGCGGGTGCAATCGGCGGTCAGCCAGTCGATCGCCGCGCTCGAATCCCATCTCGGCGTGACGCTGTTCGACCGGTCCGGAAAGACGCCGCGGCTGACGCCGAGCCGGCGACGCGATGATCAAGGACGCGCGCCGGCTGCTCGAACGCGCGGACGAACTCAAGGCGCGCGCGGCGAGCATCGCCTCCGGCGTCGAGCCGGAGCTCTCCCTCGCCGTCGATCCGATCTTCCCGCACGAGCCGCTGATGGCGAGCCTCAAGGCGCTGAGCGTCGCCTTCCCGAAGCTGCCGGTCACGATCTTCACCGAGAACCTCGGCGGCTCGGAGCAGCGGCTGCGCGAAGGCGCGGCGCAGTTCGCGATCGCGCCGATGCGCCTGGACAGGCGCGGGCGACCTCGTCGCCGAATTCCTCGCCGCCTTCGACGTGGCGCCGGTCGTCTCGATGGATCATCCGCTGGCGCGCGAGCCGGAGCCGATCCCGCGCGCGACGCTCGAGCCCTATGTCCAACTCGTCCTCACCGACCGCACGCCGCTCACCCAAAACTTCAGCGGCGGGATCGTCGGCCATCACATCTGGCGCTTCGCGGATCTCTCGACCCGCCTCGAATTCCTGCTCGCCGGCTTCGGCTGGTGCAACATGCCGCTGCACATGGTGCGCGAGCCGATCGCGGCGGGACGGCTGAAGGCGCCTCGAACTCGCCGAGCGCGACCCGTTCCAGTTCCGCGTCCATGTGATGCGGATGCGGGGCAGCCGAGATCGGCCGCGCCGGGCGATGGCTGATCGACGACCTGCGCCTGCTCACCGTCTGCCCGGAGGCGTATGGCGCGCCCGCGCCGCCGCCGTGACCCGTAAAGCGAAGGCCCTCGCGGCGTCTCCGCAAGGGCCGTCGTCAGCGCTGCCGCGGCCGTCTCAGTTGTCGATGCAGCCGAAATTGCACTCGTCGTATTGCGGGTCAGCCCGTCGCTATCGTCGTCGCGGCGGAGAGCGGGCGCAAAACGGCGGGGAAAGGGCTTCCGCCGACGCCGGGATGGCGTGATGACGCGCGACGCGCTGCATGTGCGCCGCATGTTTCCTATCGGCACTGACGGGCGCGACAATGGCGAAGGTCATCGCGGAAGGTGATCGCGAATAAAGAAAAAGTCATAGTGGACCGCTTCATTTCGGCCATCCATCGGCAAGAACTTGATCATTGCTCGCACTCGAGAACCCCCCAGGTGTCTCGACACGCATAACTGAGCACGAGTGCGTAACCTTCCGCGTGACGCGCGTCACAAACCTGTCACATGAGGGACGTGGAGCCGCGTCGCCCGGCTCGGAGCGTCGCCGCTATCGCGCCCTCGCTCGCGCCCGTAGACCAGCAGCATGGCGATGATTACGACGCCGTAGATGATCTGGCGGCCGGCGTCCGGCATCTGCACCACCGACAGGATCGATTGCAGCAGCGTGATCAGGATCACGCCCGGCGACCGTGCCGAAATAGCTGCCGCGCCCGCCCAGGATCGAGGCGCCGCCGAGCACCACCGCGGCGATCGCCGGCAGGAGATAGGCGTCGCCCATGCCCTGCGCCGCCTTGCTGGCGTAGCCCGCGAGCAGCACGCCGCCGAAGGCCGAGAGGCCGCCGGCGATGGCGAACGCGATCAGCACGATGCGCTGGGTGTCGACGCCCGACAGATAGGCGGCCCGCTCCCGGTTGCCGATGCCGTAGACGGCGCGGCCGAAGGTGGTGCGGGTGAGCAGGAAGATCGCGCCCGCGCCGACCGCCGCCCACACGATCAGCGCATTGGGCAGGCCGAACGCGAGGTCGCCGGTCGCCAGCGCCCGCATCGCCGGCGAGGACGAGTCCTGCGGCGAGAAGCCGCCGGTGTGGACGACCATCAGCCCTTGCGCGACGGCGTTGACCGCGAGCGTGACGATCATCGACGGGAATGCGCAGGTAGGCGACGCCGGAGCCGTTGACGAGCCCGAGCGCAACTCCGCAGGCGATCCCGAAGGGAATCGCGAGTCGCCAGCCCGACCGGGCCCCAGCCGGTCGCGGCCGTCGACATCATGCCGCCGACCGCGACGACCCAGGGAACCGAGAGGTCGATCTGGCCGAGCAGGATGACGATCATCGTGCCGGTCGCGATGACGCCGAGGAACGACGCGACCTTCAATTGCTGCAGGAGATAGTCGGGCGACAGGAAACTGCGCGAGTAGAGCGAGCCGACGAGGAGCAGCGCGACGATGCAGGCGAATGCGATGGCGACCGGACGGTCGATCCCTTTCAGGAGCCCGTCCGTCCGCTTCGGCAGCGCGCGCATGCTCACTCGAACAGTTCCAGCCGATTGCGGACCTGAAACAGCCGCGCGGCGCCGATGCAAATGGCGGCGAGCAGCACGAGGCCCTGAAACAGCGGCTGCCACAGCGGATCGAGATTGAAGACGAACAGCAGGTCGCCGATGGTGCGGAACATCAGCGCGCCGAAGATCGCGCCGATTGCGCTTCCCGAACCGCCGTAGAGCGAGACGCCGCCGAGCACGACCGCCGCGATCGAATAGAGCGTGTAGGTTCCGCCGTTGGCGGCCGAGGCCTCGCCCGAATAGGTGACGAAGGTCAGGAACAGCCCGCCCATCGACGCGGCGAGGCCGGAGAGGACGTAGGCGGCGAACTTCGCCCGATCGACCGGAACGCCCGACATGAAGGCGGCCTGCTCGGAGGAGCCCGACCGCGTAGGCCGCGCGTCCGATCGCCGAACGGCGGTAAGGGACCCAGACGACGAGGACGATCGCCGGCGAGCGCCACGAGACTCGCCGGCAGGACGCCGAGAACCCGGCCGGTCAGGGCGTCGGCGAGCGGCCCATAGACGTCGCCGCCCGGCGTCGGGCGCAGGACCAGCGCCAGGCCGAAGAAGACCGCGCCGGTCGCGATGGTCGTGACGATCGGCTGCAAGCGGCCGACGATGACGATGAGGCCGTTCAGCGCGCCGCAGGCAAGGCCCGTCAGCGAGAACGCCGGCGACGCCGAGCGCCGCCGACCCCGCGGTCCCGACGACGATCCACGACGCGAGGCAATTGGTCAGAACGAACACCGCCCCGACCGAGAGGTCGATGCCGGCGGTGACGACGACGAAGGTCTGCGCCATCGCCACCAGCGCCAGCAGCACGCCCTTGTTGGCCGCGGTCTCGACCACGTTGGCGCTGAAGCCGGCCGGATGGTTGCCGGCGTAGATCGCAAACATCACGACGAAGAACGCGAACGAGACCAGCGTCGCGCGATTTTGCGCCAGGACATAGCGCCAGTCGCTCATGAAGCGCTTCCGCCCATAGGCGCGCGGGTCGGACTTCGCCGATGTTGAGCGCGCTCGCGACCAGCGCGCGCTCGGTGATCTCCTCGCCGACCAGCTCCCGCCGGATCGCCCCGTCGTAGAGGACGAGCGCCCGGTCGCAGCAGCCGATCAGCTCGCTGTAGTCGGTCGTGTAGAACACGATCGCGGCGCCCGCGTCCGCGAGCTGGCGCAGGAGCTGATAGATCTCCTGCTTGGTCGCGACGTCGATGCCGCGGGTCGGATCGTTGAGCAGGATGATGCGCGGCTCCGTCATCAGCCACTTGGCGATGACCACCTTCTGCTGGTTGCCGCCCGATAGCGCGCCGGCCGGAATGTCGATCGAGCCCGCGCGGATCGCCAGAAGATCGATCATCTGGCCGATGAGCTTTCCTTCGCGGTCGCGGTCGAGCACGCCTGCGCGCGAGACGCGATCGAGCGCGGCGAACGAAAGGTTCGCGCCGACCGACATCGGCAGCATCAGGCCCTCCGTCTTCCGGTCCTCGGGGATCAGCGCCATGCCGATCGTGCTCGACTTCGCGGCATGCGGGGACTGGTCGGCGCGACGGGCGGCCCGCGACCCGGATTTCGCCGGTCACGCCGCGCAGGACGCCAAACAGGGCGAGCAGAAGCTCCCGCTGCCCCTGCCCGTCGAGTCCGCCAAGCCCGACCACCTCGCCGCTCGTCGACATGGAAGGAGACGTCGCGGAGCCGGTTCGTCCACGAGAGGCGGCGGACGTCGAGGAGCGGCGTTGCGCTCGCCGCTTTGCGGCGGCGGCTTCGGCGGGAAGACGGCGCTGAGCTCGCGGCCGATCATCAGCTCCACCACCTCCGCGTCCGACTTCGTCCCGGCCCGGTAGGTGGCGACGTTCGAGCCGTTGCGAAATACGGTGCAGTCGTCGGCGAGCTCGGCGATCTCGTGCATCCGGTGCGAGATGTAGAGGAGCGCCAGCCCCTCGTCCCGCAGGCGCTTGAGCACCACGAACACCCTGGCGACGTCGGCTGCGGTCAGCGCCGAGGTCGCCTCGTCGAGGATGAGGATGCGGGGCTCCCGCGCCAGCGCCTTGGCGATCTCGACCATCTGGCGGCGCGACAGCGGACAGGTCCTTGACCAGCGCCATCGGATGAATGTCGCTCGGCGCCGGCCCGGGCGAGCGCTGCCTTCCGCGAGCCGCCGCTGCGCGCGCCGGTCGATGAGCCCGAAGCGCAACGGCGGATTGATGATGGCGATGTTGTCGGCGACCGAGAGGTCCGGAACGAGCGACAGCTCCTGGAAGATGCAGACGATTCCGGCGCGGTTGGCCGCGGCCGGCGAGGCGAACGCGACCTCGCGGCCGTCGAGCACGATCCGGCCGGCGTCCGGCTCGACGACGCCGGACAGGATCTTGATCAGCGTCGACTTGCCCGCGCCGTTCTCGCCCGAGGATCGCATGGATGCGTCCGGCCGAGACGGCGAGGTCGGCGTTCTCGAGCGCCCGAACGCCGCCATAGCGCTTCGAAACGCCCTCCATGCGCAGGATCGCAGGACCCTGTTCGGTTTGCGTCACGGGCTCGATCCCCGCATCGGACGACGAGGCGGCGCTCGAGCGAGGCGCCGGACGGCGTTACTTGTTCTCCTTCGTCTGGCCCATGATCTCGGCCGCGTTGAAGTTGATCCCGCAGGTCGGGAAGGAATTGCCGACGAAGAAATTGTCGGACAGATTGGAGTAGATAGTTCACCCCGTCCTTGAAGTCGGGGTACTCGGCGGTGGCCAGCGGCAGCTTGACCGATTGCGGCACGACCTGCCCCTCGAGCGCGGCGATCGCCGTCTTGATCGCGACCGCGACCTGAGCCGGCCCCGTTCCGCCGGAGGCGCATTTGAGGCCCTCGGTCGCCGAATTTCGCGCAGAATTTGCGGAAGCCGTTTTCCGTTTCGCCGCCGAACGGAACGAACGGCTGCTTGGCGTCGATCATCGCCTGAACGGCGCCGGTGTCGCCGCCCTGCGCGGTGAAGCCGTCGAAATGCTTCTGCACCGCGATCGCGTCGGCGGTCACCTTCTGCGCGGTCGGATCGTCCCACTTGCCGTAGACTTCGATGACGTCCCACTTCTTGCCGCTCTTGTCGAGCGTCTCATGGATGCCGTCATGGCGGTCGCGGTCGACCGAGGTGCCCGCTACGCCCCGGATTTCAAGGATCTTGCCGCCGTTCGGGACATTGTCGATGAGCCATTTGGCCCAATAGACGCCAAGGCCCTTCTGGTCGACGTCGACGTTGATCGCGTCTTCCGTGTCGAGGATGTTGTCGAAGGCGACCAGCACGACTCCCGCTTGCCTGGCGCGGCGAACCACCGGCTTGAACGCCTCGGGATTTTGGGCGTCGACGACGATGGCGTCGTAGCCGGAATCGATGAAATTGTTGACCGCCGCGATCTGTGCGGCGACGTCCTCGCCGGTCGAGACGACCTTGAATTCCTTCAGCTTGGCGGCGACGTCCGGCTGAGCGGCGTAGGCTTTCGCGGTCTGGATCATCTGGATGCGCCAGGTGTTGGCGATATAGCCGTTCGCCAGAGCGATCCGATACGGGCCGGGCTTGGCCGGAAACTTGAAGAATTTCGTGGAGTCCGTCCAGGGGACGAAGCATTTCGGATCGGCGGCCGGGCCCGCCACCACCTCGGGGCCGGCGGCGTAGGCCGGCGCGCTCATCGCGCAGGCGGCCCACGCCGACCCGGCGAGGGCGCAAATTCCCAGACGGCGAACAAATTGCATGATCTTCCTCCCAGAAGTTTGGCCTTGGCGTTGGCCCGTTCGATCGGGCGTGAAAACGCGTTCAGAAAAGACGACGGCGTACCCATCCTTGACGCGGCGCCCGGCGTGAGGCGCGTCCTCCGCCAATGCGGACGTCGGGCGCATGACGCGTTGATGCCTGACTTTGAGCTGGCATGTCACTATATCCCGGCTTGGATCGAGCGCAAGGCCGCGAGTCCGCGCTTTTGAGCCGGTTGCGTCAGGAAAGACAGGTGCAAGTCCGAAACCGCCGCCGCCTTTGATTACGCCGCCTTCGATCGCCCCTGCCCGACAAAGCTGTCGCGAATGTGCTGCGCCAGGCCCTGCGCGATCGGACTCACCTGAGCGCGCGGCATATGCAGGTTGATCCCGAAGGTCGCGAGGTCCGGCAGACCCGACTGCGTCGTCAGAATGTCGAGCCCCGGCGGAACCGTCGCGGCGAGCGAAGCGGTCACGGCGAGGTCTGTCAGCACGGTGGCGGTAATCGCCTCGACGCTGCCGTTGGCGAACACTGTCCGCCAGCCGAGCCCTGCGCGACGCAACGCGTCGAACACGACAGGGCGGAAGGCGCAGGTGTCGCTGACGATCGAGAGCGGCAGCGGTCGTTTCAGATAGGCTTCGCCCCCTTTGCCGCCAACCCAGACGAGGCGCTCGACTGCGAGGCATTCGCCGTTCGATCGGCCGACAGGCTCCTCGATAATCGCGAGATCGATTTCGCCCGCGGCCAAGGCCTTCGCAAGCATTGGCGAGGTCAGGCAGATCAGCGATATATCCACGCGCGGATATTCCTGCGAATAGGTCTTCAGGATCGACGGCAGGTAGGTCGTGACGAGATCGTAGGGCATGCCAAGCCTGACTTCGCCGGTGACCGCAGGCGTCGTGATCTCGGCCCAGATCTCATCATTGAGCCCGAGGAGGCGCCGCGCCTTGCCGAGCAGCCGTTCGCCGGCGTTGGTCAGCGCCAGCCCGCGCCGGTCACGCTCGAACAGAGGGCAGGCGAAGGCGTCCTCCAGGCGTTTGATCTGCTGGCTGACGGCGCCTTGGGTGAGATGCAGCGTGTTGGCCGCCGCGGTCATGCTGCTCGTTTCGGCGACCGTGACGAAGCTGCGGAGGAGCGCGGTGTCGAGATTGCGGGTCATGCTCAGCCATTACGATCGATAATGCCATGTATCATATACATTCGATTTCCTAATGCAAGGCGCGCGCCTATCGTGGCGATTGAACATCACCGGAGGCGAACATGTCCTTGCTTTCTCGTCAGTCGTCGATGTTACGATCGAACCGCGGACCCTCACGCGACCTCGTCGCGTTCCTGCTCGCGCTGCACGGCGAATGGCGCGTGCGACGGCAGCTCGCCAGCGCCCAGATGCTCGATTGCGCTTCGCTGCGCGACATCGGCCTGGCGCCAGGCGGCGTCGAGAGCGCGATCCGCCACGGCCGTGGACGCTAGCGGCTATGCCCGAGGCGGTCGGTGGACGAAGCGATGCGTTTTCAACGTCCCGGCTGGGGCAGCCGGAACGCGCCCGAACCTCTTCCGGTCACGAGTCGCCGACGGGGCTACAGGCCGGGCCGCTCCATGTCCAACGCCAATGACGCCTGCGCCTTGATAGCGACGTCGGTTCAATTCTTCGCCTTCATCTTCTTCATGATATTGCGCAGGTGCACTTTCACCGTGCCCTCGCACATACACAACTGATAGGCGATTATTTTGTTCGACTTACCTTGCAGTACGGCCTTCACGACGCTGATTTCGCGATCGGTTAAGACGAACTCGGAAGGACGCGTCGCCGGGGGGCTCGGCGGCCCGGCCGCGAGCAGATAATCCATCGGAATGTAGCTGCCGCCGGCCAAGATGAACCGCACCGCCTCGATCGCGATTTCAAAATTTGTCACGCTTGGAAGAAAGCCCTTGGCGCCAAAGCTGATCGCGGTCTTGGCCAGTTCCATGTCGTTCGCCGTCGCAAGAACGACGACCGGAACGCCTGGAGCAAGGTCTGACAAGATCTTTAGCGCATTCGCGCAGTCCGCGGGTCGGGCGTCCGGCAGGCAGAGAAAAACGAGCGCCACCGAGTTGCTGAACTGGCTTTCGAGTTCCGACAGCGTCGGGAACGTTACAACCGGCAGCGAAAGCGCCGCCTGCATGCCACGGTGCATGCACTCCCGCATGAACGTACGACTTTCGACCAGCGCGATGTACCGGCCGCTCCCTGCATCCGCGCCCGTGTAAGCACGATCGACGTTAACGCCGAGCTTCTCCGGTTCGGGTCTCAAAAGCCCCAACTCTGGACGCTCCCGATCGATGGAGATGTAAGATTCGTAATCCATCAGAGACTCCCCGCATCACGAGGGCGCGTTCGCCGACGATCGGCGGACCCGCTGCGCTCCCGGCAAGTCGGCATAAAACCCGGATTCGATGTCCCGCTCGAACCCCGCCTTGCCGGCAGCACAACAACCTCGGTTGCATTACCATTACGTAATCTGCCGAAGAAGTAAATGGCTGCTCACATAAAATAATAACGGCCGTTCTCCTGACCTTAAGGAATAGGCCAGAGATGCCTCAAAAGTGGTAGACAGCGAACTCATCCGGCACAAAGGGGTAGCCGACGAGGTGGACCGGGGAGCCCGGCCGGTTTGGTTCGCCGCTTGGACGGGCGTATAAGCTCGTCTCAGCTGCATTTTGCCGCATTTCTGCTCATCGCGGCCGGTGTTAGCGCTAGACGTCGCGCCGAGGATTACGGCCTCATCATCTGCACGCTTGCCGGCGGCAGCCGGAGGAAACGCCATCGCATGGCTCGCCCTGTCTCGATTATCCGTGCGCAAGACGCGCCCCACTTTGTCGTCCATTCGGAAGATCAGGAGATCGGTCGCTTCGGTTCGCTCGGCGCCGCATTTGAAGCGGCGCATGCGGCGGGAGGCGAGATCAGCGACGACGAGCGGCGTTGGCTCGAGAATTGGCTTTTGGGAGGGCGATGCGAGGTCTGTGAACCCGGGCCCCCCTGGCTGAGAGAAGTCGTTTCGCCCGGCCCGAGGAATCGGCAGGGCCCTGCCCGCGCTGCGCCTTACCCGCACACCCTTCATTGAAGACGGCTGAGGCCGACAACCGGCCAGCGGGCGCTCAGCGCTTATAGGTCCATGCGCGCCACCTTGTCGAAACCGAGGATCCAATCGGCGCCGAAAGCGCCACTCGGCGTCTGAAAGCCTGATTTGGCGTCTTTCTCGGCGACCCGCTTCGCTGCGTCGAAGGCCGTGGCGGCGGTCAGCGTGTAGCCTTCCGGCGTCGTCAGTCGCGAGCGAACCGTCTCACCCTTCGCGTTGCGCGCCTGGCAGACCAGCACGGCTCGTCCCGCTTGCCGCGCCGCTTGGCTCGGCCCCTCGGGCATCCGATCAACCTGGGACTTGAGGAGGCTTTGCATGAAGCTCAAGCCCAGGAATGACTTGACGAACGACGGCGCCCGCATCAGCGCCAGGATTGCCGGCGACGCCTCGAAGTGGACCTCGATATTGGGGATCCCAGTCGAATGAAACGCGGTCACGACGTCGCCCCAGCTGATCTGGATCGTCGGCTTTTCGCCGTCTCCGAAGTCGCATGATCCCGCCTCCGCCGAGTTTCGCGAGATGATCGCGCCGCGACGCCGAAGGCGCGTGCCGGCGGCGACCGACTCGACCATGGTCTTGGCCGTTCCGCGCGACAGGTTCGCGCCGACCGACAGATAGAGCTTGAGGTCATTGGCGTCGGGCAATCGGCGCGTCAGATGCGCCGCGAGACAGTCGCTCGGCGCGACGTCGAAGCCGACGCCGGGCAGGAGCATCACGCCCCGCGCCTTGGCTTCCCCATCCCGCGCGGCTAGGGCCTCGAAGACCTCGATTTCCCCGGTGATGTCGAGGTAGTGAACGCGATTGCGAAGGCAGGCGTCCGCGACCGGTCGCGACGTCGCCGAGAACGGGCCCGCGACACAGAGCACGACAGCCACGTCCTTGATCGCCGCGTCGATCCCGGCAGGATC
The DNA here is from genome assembly GCA_963724785.1 of uncultured Alphaproteobacteria bacterium. Lineage (GTDB taxonomy): Bacteria > Pseudomonadota > Alphaproteobacteria > Rhizobiales > Beijerinckiaceae > Roseiarcus. The sequence goes on from CAVRWC010000025.1 coordinate 601,393, forward strand.
GGCAAGATCGAACGCGCGAGCGGGGAGCCCAAGAGGCTCAGCCACGCGTTTGACCTTCTCGAGATTGCGCCCCGCCAGGACCGGGCGCGCCCCTCGCTCGGCTGCCGTCCTGGCGATCAGCCGTCCGGTGTAGCCGGTCGCCCCGTAGATCAGGATGGTTCCGTTCAAGACATCGACCTCCTCCACGTCAACAGTCGCCGTTGACGCCGCTACGATAGCCGGAGGTCAGGACCTCCTTTACCGTTGCCGCCAGCCATTCTGCCCCAACGCGGCCGTCGGCGTGGCCCGCCCCGCCAAGCCATCAGAGCGGCCCCGGCTCCCGAACGGCTGGCGCCCAGAGTCAGACGACAGCGTTCAGCAGAGCAACTCAAGTCGGTTCTCCCTCTCGATGCGGAATCTTCCCCTGATCTCAAGGCGGGTTGCTCGGCGCGGCGCGCCTGACGCTGCATCGCCGCCTGCAAGGAGGCGATGTCGCAAAGCGTCGATAAATGCCCGCACCCGGGCAGGCATGTGCGCGCGGGTTGGGAAAACGGCCCATATCCCAACCTCCAGCGGTTCGACGTCAGCGAGGACGATCCGCGTCAATTCTCCGCGCTCGATCTGCTTGTAGACGGCGACGGTTTAGGAGATCGGAGCGGCGGCGGGGAACTGTCGTTCCCGCGGACGGCGTTTTCTTGACAGGCGAAAGAGTATGTTCTATCTTTGTTCTTATCAGATCGACACGATCGCATGTCCGTTTGTGCTGAGGCCGCGACGCCGGCCGCCCTCTGCAACGGAGTCGGCAGGCGCGTGCAGGGCGCGAGCAAGAAGGATCCGACATGATCCTGGAAATCGAATTAACTACTTCTGTATTGTGTTATTTTGACGATTGCTTCGGGTCGAGAGCTCTGGGCGCGTTCCGCCCGCGATGGATTCCCGGATCGACAATCGCCCGCAAAACCCGCCGCAACACCTTGAAGAGACTGAATTCGCGCCCGGAATCGCGAGGGTCCAGTAGCGGGGCCGCGTCGGCGCGGCGCCCGAGCAGGCTCGCGCCTTGGCGAGGACCGGGCCTCCTGTGCGCGGCGCACTTCGGAACAATCGCCCGGAAAACCCGCCGCAAAGCCTTGAAAACGTTGAATCCGCGCCCGGAAAATTTTGGTCGCCGGGCCGTGGCCGTTTGCACGCCCCAACGATTGTCAACGGCCCGGATCGAACAGGCCCGCGGGGAGCGATCCCCGCGGGCCTGACCGAAACGCCCCGGGGGCGGTCGGTTACTTCTTCAGTTCGCGCGCCTTGAGCGCGGCGCCGAGAATGTCGCCGAGCGAAGCGCCGGAGTTGGCCGAGCCGTACTGGGCGATCGCCTCCTTCTCCTCAGCGACTTCCAGCGCCTTGATCGACACGGCGATCTTGCGGGCGCGGCGGTCGAGCTGGATGACGCGCGCGTCGACCTTTTCGCCGACCGAGAAGCGCTCGGGCCGCTGGTCGCCGCGGTCGCGGGCGAGCTCGTTGCGCTTGATGAAGGTGGTGAGGTCGGTGCCTGCGATCTTCACCTCGAGGCCGCCTTCCTTGACCTCGAGCACCTCGCAGGTCACGACGCCGCCCTTGCGCAGATCGCCCTCGCCGCCTCTCGTCGCCGACCTTGCGGGCGGCGAACGGGTCGGAGGCGAGCTGCTTGATGCCGATGGCGATGCGCTCCTTCTCGACGTCGACGTCGAGAACCTTGGCCTCAACCTTGTCGCCCTTCTTGTAGTCCTCGATCGCCTGCTCGCCCGGACGCTGCCAGTCGAGGTCGGAGAGGTGGACCATGCCGTCGACGTCGCCGTCGAGGCCGATGAACAGGCCGAACTCGGTCTTATTCTTGACCTCGCCCTCGACCGTCGATCCGATCGGATGCTTCTCGAGGAAGGCCTCCCACGGGTTCTGCAGGGTCTGCTTGAGGCCGAGCGAGATGCGGCGCTTGGCGGAATCCACCTCGAGCACCTGGACCTCGACCTCCTGGCTGGTCGAGACGATCTTGCCCGGATGGACGTTCTTCTTGGTCCACGACATTTCCGAGACGTGGATCAAGCCCTCTATGCCCGGCTCGAGCTCGACGAACGCGCCGTAGTCGGCGATGTTCGTCACGCGGCCCTTCAGCTTCTGGCCGACGCTGTAACGGGTCTCGATGTTCGACCACGGGTCTTCCTGCAGCTGCTTCATGCCGAGCGAGATGCGGTGGGTCTCGTGGTTGATCTTGATGATCCGGACCTTGACCTGCTGGCCGATGGTCAGCACCTCGCCCGGATGGTTGACGCGCCGCCAGGCGATGTCGGTGACGTGCAGGAGGCCGTCGATTCCGCCGAGATCGACGAACGCGCCGTAATCGGTGAGGTTCTTGACCGTGCCGTCGACGACCTGGCCCTCGGCGAGGTTGGCGACGATCTCGTGGCGCTGCTCGGCCCGGCTCTCCTCGAGCACGGTGCGGCGGGAGACCACGATGTTGCCGCGGCGGCGATCCATCTTGAGGATCTGGAACGGCTGCGGCACGTTCATCAGCGGCGCGACGTCGCGCACCGGGCGGATGTCGACCTGGCTGCGCGGCAGGAACGCCACCGCCCCATCGAGGTCGACGGTGAAGCCGCCCTTGACCTGGTTGAAGATGACGCCCTCGACCTTCTCGTTCTTCTCGAATGCCTGCTCGAGCTTGACCCAGCTCTCTTCGCGCCGCGCCTTGTCGCGCGACAGCACGGCCTCGCCGAGCGCGTTCTCGATCCGCTCGAGATAGACCTCGACCTCGTCGCCCACGCCGGGGGCGGGATCGCGGCCATGATTGGTGAATTCCTTGAGGGCGACGCGGCCCTCCGTCTTCAGGCCGACGTCGATGACGGCCATGTCCTTCTCGACCGCGACGATCCGGCCCTTGACGACCGAGCCCTCGAAGGCCTCGTCCTCGCCATAGGTCTCGTTGAGAAGCGCAGTGAAATCCTCGCGCGACGGCGCGGAGGCCTGGGTTTGCGTCATTGGTTCTCCTGGTGTGCCCGATTGCGGGCGGCGCCGGCGGTTGGGTTCGCGTTGACGGTCAGGCGCTCTTTCGCCGGGAAAGTCTCATCGACCTTCTCACCGCGCATGGCGGGCCGGCGCATCGGGCCGGCGAAAACGAACGCCCAGGTTCCTCTCCGGCAAAACCGGAGCTCGCCGTTCGCTAGCAGGATGGCCCTGAAGAGGCAAGGAGGAAATGGATGACTGCGTCGGCGTTCATTCGCCCTCGTCGAAACCCCGATCGCGACCGGTTGCGCCCGCCCTCAGTCGTCCTCTACGTCTGTGTCCGGGCGGTCTCCGCCCCTTGCCGTCTCGACATGCCAGCGGCCTTGCGAATCCTCGAAGGAGATTTCCCGCGTCTCGTCGCCTACCCGCTGTTCCGCGGCGGCCTTTTGGGCGGCCGTGCGGGCGTCGTCGCGGCTGGGAAAGGTCTCCGAGATGACGTCGCCGACGCGGTAAGCCCAACCGCCGTCGTGCTCGATGATGTGGTAGGTCACCTTCGGCATCGGAAAAGCCTCCTTCGCCGGTCAACGCCGGCATTCTGCGCCGCCCGGGCGGACGGAAAAGCGGTTCAGCGAGATGCGCCACGCCCCGGAGGCGATCCGCCCGGTCGCCGGCGCGTCGAGCCGCCCGCAAACCACGATTTCATCGATCTTGATGTCGCCGATGAGGCCGGTGGCGACGAAATCGATCGGCTCCGAGGTCTTTTCGGTCGCCGAAAGGTCGGCATAGGGCGCGAGGCCGTGCTTGACTAAGCTGACCGTGATCTCTCCGTCCTTCGGCTGGCCGCCGCCGGGCTTCGACAGGCGCGCCGTCCCAAGCGTGACCCGGCCGTCGGAGACGGTCACGGCGAAGGTCGTCTCCTGGCCGGGCCTGAGCGCGAGACTCGGGCCGACTTCCTGCGCGGGCGCGGCGTGAGAGACGGCTACGGCAAGGCAGGCGCTGAGGGCGCGGGCGAAGTTCCGGGCGCTGAAGACGTTCGCCATGATAACGGTGAAGTCCGGTTTCGGGGCGCAGGCATTCTCCGCCGGCCGGGGAAAAAGGCCAGCGGCTTTTGCGCGTGACGTGTGCGCATCGGCAGCCCCGTGCCTGCGCCGCGGTCGCCTCTCAGGCCTCGAGGACGCCGGCCCTCCCGGACCAGTCGGGCGGAATTGTCCGAGCACGGCGATTGGAATTGACGTCGCGTGTCTGGATCACACGCGGCAATGGCTCCCCAATCTGTTATAGCGGGATGTTGTCGTGCTTCTTCCAGGGGTTCTCGAGCTTCTTGTTGCGCAGCATGTTGAGCACGCGCGACAGGCGCCGCCGGGTCGAGTGCGGCATGATCACCTCGTCAATGTAGCCGCGCTCGGCCGCGATGAAGGGGGAGAGGAAGGTCTCCTCGTATTCCCTTGTCTTTTCAGCGATTACGTCCGGATTGTTGATGTCAGATCTGAAGATGATCTCGACCGCCCCCTTGGCGCCCATCACCGCGATCTGCGCCGTCGGCCAGGCGAGGTTGATGTCGCCGCGCAAGTGCTTGGACGACATGACGTCGTAGGCGCCGCCGAACGCCTTGCGGGTGATGACGGTCACCTTCGGCACGGTCGCCTCGGCGAAGGCGAACAGCAGCTTCGCGCCGTGCTTGATCAGCCCGCCGTATTCCTGCGCCGTGCCCGGCAGGAAGCCTGGCACGTCGACGAAGGTCACGATCGGAATGTTGAAGCAGTCGCAGAACCGGACGAACCGCGCCCCTTTGCGGGAGGCGTCGGAATCGAGCACGCCCGCCAGCGCCAGCGGCTGGTTGGCGACGACGCCGACCGTCGTCCCTTCGATCCGGATGAAGCCGGTGACCATGTTCCTGGCGTGCGCTTCCTGGATCTCGAAGAAATCGCCCTCGTCGGCGATCTTCAGGATCAGCTCCTTGATGTCGTAGGGCTTGTTCGGGTTGTCCGGCACCAGCGTGTCGAGCGACATGTCGACCCGGTCCGGACTGTCGAAGCTCGGCAGCACCGGCGGCTGCTCGAGGTTGGAGGACGGCAGGAAGTCGATCAGCCGGCGCATCTGCAACAGCGCCTCGACGTCGTTGTCGTAGGCGCGGTCGGCGATCGAGGACTTGGTCGAGTGGACCTGGGCGCCGCCGAGCTCCTCGGCGGTCACCGTCTCGTTCGTCACCGTCTTCACCACGTCCGGGCCGGTGACGAACATGTAGCTCGTGTCGCGCACCATGAAGATGAAGTCGGTCATCGCCGGCGAATAGACGTCGCCGCCGGCGCAGGGGCCCATGATCAGCGAGATCTGCGGAATGACGCCGGACGCGAGCACGTTGCGCTGGAACACCTCGCCATAGCCGCCGAGCGCCGCCACGCCCTCCTGGATGCGAGCGCCGCCGGCGTCGAAGAGGCCTACGATCGGAGCGCGGTTCTTCACCGCCATGTCCTGGATCTTGGTGATCTTTTGCGCGTGCGTTTCGCTAAGAGATCCGCCGAAGACCGTGAAATCCTTGGCGAAAACATAGACCGTGCGGCCGTTGACCGTGCCCCAGCCGGTCACCACCCCGTCGCCGGGGATCTTGGTCGCCTCCATGCCGAAGTCGTCGCAGCGATGCTGGACGAACATGTCGAACTCCTCGAAGGAGTCGTGGTCGAGCAGGAGTTCGATGCGCTCGCGGGCGGTGAGCTTGCCCTTCGCGTGCTGAGACTCGATGCGCTGCTGGCCGCCGCCGAGGCGTGCGCGATTGCGGCGGGCGTCCAGTTGGGCGAGGATGTGTTTCACGGTTTTCGTGGCTCCGAAACCTTGCTCGGCGCCGGGAATAGCACGTCGCGGGCGGCGCCGGAACGGGCGCCGGCCTGCGACGTTCGCATGACAGGGGCGCGAAACCGCCGCGAGCCTTGCGAATTCGACCTTGTCCGAATGCCGTAGGCTCGGAAGCCGCCCGGCCCCGTCCATTGTTTCATCGGATAAAAATTCCCGGGCGCGAATTCAATGTTTTCAGTGCCTTGCGGCGGGTTTTCCGGGCGACTCGCGACCGCCGCAGGCTTTTCGCGGCCACGCGCCGCCTTCGCGCCTCGAAGGACCCAAGCCGCGTTGAGAGTATCGATCAGTTGTTCCCCTTGATTTTCGCTGCGCTCGCACCGCGCCCCGATGGCGGAGTTAGAGGAGCGGGCGGCGACGCGATTTCGGAGCAATCGGACATGCGGCGCGTACTCCGGTATCGGGGCTTTAAGAACAAAGGTAGAACGTGAGCGTCCAATTGGCAAGAGATTGTTGCATTTCTTGGTGGCCGATTTCCGGGGGGCGGCCCGTCGCGAAGCATTTTGCCAATGCGGTGCTGGCGCCGGAAAGGGCGCCATCTCCTCCCCGCGGATATTACTCTTTCTCTACGTAGAAACGAAGAGCCCTTCTCCCGTCGCGCGGACCTCCACAGAACCTGGACCGCGAGGCGCCGTATTCGCACGCCCGTCCTCAACGTATCACATCGAAAAAGGCCTCATCGTTGAAGATGCGGCCTTTTCGACGGCGTTTGCCGCGCCCAAGATATGTCTCGCAGCCCGTGGAACGGCGGCCTCTGAGTTCGTGACGGGTCCTGCTTATCCGGCGGTCGCAACCGCGTTGTGCGAACCACGATAGCTTGCGAAGCCCAGCCCGGCGAACCCGAGCAGCAACAGGACCCAGGTCGAAGCTTCGGGAGCGCTGGTCGCCGTCACGACGAGCTTTGAAGGCGTAGCGCCAAAGCCAGTCGTGTTGTTCCAGTAATTGAAGCTGTAGGTGTAGGTATCGCCTGGCACTGTCGCGAACGTCTGGTAAAACGTGTCGAAATATCGCGGATTCTGGGCGGCGAACCCGAGCGCTGGCACGGAGGAGCCGTCGTTGAACGTATAGGCGTTGCTGCCAACCGCCGCGAACGCGTAGCGCCAGCTCGACCCGAGCAGGTTGGGGCCGCCGCCGGAAAGGGTCACCACGTTGTTGGTGAGTTTTTCGATGTCGTTAACTTGATAACCCTGGTCAATCACGGTCGACTCCGTGCTGGTCGCTATGAAGACAACCGTCATCGGAGTATCGCTCTGGGTGGAGGGATTTGTGAGCGTAAGCGTCATCGCGCCGCCTGGACCGGCGCCGCCGAACCAGATGGCGGCCGCCGTCAGGGCGCCGGTAGAAGCTCGTACGAATGTTGAAATCGCCATTGGAAACTCCCTTGGTCTTGCGAGTATCGGCTCCGAAACCTACTGCTGGCCGAAGTTGAACATGTCCATCAGGTCGCCGATCGCCGGCCGGTTGGTCGGCACGTAAGGGTTGGCCGGCGTGGCGACCGGGTTTGGCAGATTGTCCCGGCTGCGCGTCGTGACCGGGCTCAAGCCCCAGTTGGCCTCGATGAACTTCAACGTCGAAACGTGGTCGGCGTACGTATGCTTGATGTGCCCGCCCTGGCTGAATCGCGAGACCACGATCATGCATGTGCGCGTGCCGTCGCCGAAGAAATCGAGCTGCTGCACATAGCCGGAGTTGTAGGAGCCGCCGCCCTCGTCCAAGGTCACGAAGATGGCGGTGTCTTTCGCCAGGGCTGGGTTCGCCTGAACTCCGTCGACGATCTTCTTCACAAAGCCCTCGAACAGATTGAGCTTTGAGGATGCAGGATGGCCGTCGACGAGGCCGCTCGGCTTGACCCATGAAACGGCCGGCAGGTCGCCGCTCGCGATGCCCGCATATAGATCGGTCGTGTCGTGCAGGTGCTGCGTCCGGGCTGTGCTGTCCGTCATGATAGCCGTATTATACTGCGCCCAGTTGCATATATTGCAGTATGCGTCGGCCGGGTTCAGATCATAGGGATCTTTGAGATAAAGATTGAATTGATCCCCGAAGTACGCCCATGAAATTTTAGACTCCGAAAGCTCATTGCCGATGTTGCGCACATTCGAAGGTGGGATCGTAAAGACGTAATTACTGGGATTTGTATCCGTGTAAGCGTTCCTGCCGTCGCCGAAATATCCGGGATTGTAGTTGTTGACGAGATAGTAGTGGCCGGTCTCGCAATTGGGCTTGATGCTGGGCTTCTGCGCGGCGAGATAGCTGGTGACTGCGCCGACGCCGTGCTGCGCGGGATCGGCGCAGTTGACGTAAGAACCGCCCCCATAGTTCGCATTAGGGGAAGTCGCAGCGGGGCTGCCCGAGCCGCCGCCGTAACCGTCCTGGGTATAGAAGTTGTTGGTCTTCGGCATGGGGTCCGGGTTTTCGACTTCCGACAGGGCGGAGGCATGCCCCGGCAGAGGGGTTCCCGGATTCGTGGGATTGACGGGATTGTTCGGCGGGACTTCAGGAGCGCCCGCCCCGTTGCTGAACCAGATCGCGTCGCCGCTGCCCATCATGATGTGATTGGCGCCGGTGCCGCCGAGGACCGCCTGGTGATAATTGTCGCTCATCGTGTAGGCGTCGGCGAGCGACTTCAGATAGGGCGCATCGCCGGCCTGCACGTTGAAGAAGAACATCGCGGTCGAGCCTTCGCCGATGTAGTCCGCCGGCTGCGCCGCGCCGTTGGAGCCGGCGGCGACGGTGGTTTCCACCCATGGGAAAAGATTCTCGCTGCAGCCCGATGGGTCGGCCGCGGTTGCCTTACCCGCGGAGCAACCGAGCTCCTGCCACATCTGGAACAGACGATGCACAGGGCTCGCGGTGTAGGCGTCGTAAGGCAGAAACGGCGCATGCGCCTTCTGGGTTATTTGGAAGGGGCCAGGCGGCAAATGGCTTGCGTCCTGGCCGTCATAATAGACGCGCGCGTCCGGCACGAGCGTCGCGGTGGTGTTGCCGCTGCTCTTCTGGCCGGTGCCGCCGGTGAGCAGATATTGGTAATAGTCGGCCGCGAGGCCATTTTCGTACTTCATCACGGCCGCGACGTTGGCGGGCGTATTGCAATTCGTTGTTGTCCCGTTGGCGATGCCGAGCAACTGGCAGCCGTAGGGCGTGTACGGGCCGCCGGCCTGGAAGGGAGGCAGCGTCGTATAGGGGGTCGACGGCGGCGCCAACTGGAAGACGCCGGTGTCCGTGGCGTTCCACTGCCGGGCCTTCGCGTAGTTCGGGCCGGGCGAGCCGTCCGCCTTGATGATCCCCTCCGACAGGAGGTTCCAGACCGTTTCGCCGGCCTTCGGCTGGTACGTGGCGTAGACATTATCGAACGTTCGATTTTCACCAATGATGATAATGACGTGCTTGATTGGCGTATGGGTGGCCAAGTCCTTCTCGTTCGGGCCGAACGTCGGATCGCTCGACGCGACGCTGGCGGCCTGCGTCATGGTCGCCTGAGCGCCCACGAGCGCCAGGATCGTTGCTGTAACGACCGCGCGATTGCAAAGACGGTGTGCGACTTTCCAAATGTGCATTGCAAACTCCTGTAGTTTCCGCTCCCAGAACTCGCGAACTTTACGTCGTAAACATAACATGCGCAGATCAGGCAAACGGGCACACGCCGATGATCATCGCGTACTGGATCGTACGATAGAATAATGTCAGCCATATTTCGGCCATCAATTATACGAAAAGCTTTTACTGAGTGTCTGTTTCCTTGTGGATAGCGATAACTGCTTCGCTATGGCGAATCTATTTGATAAAATATATCAAACGCTTGTTTTGTTCTCGACTGTATACATGAACGATATGATTCAATTGGCGGCATCGTCATTTAATTGTAATATTTCTGTCATTTGACAGGCTAATACCAAGATTTGTGCGAACGACCATTGGCGCTGCGAACCACGCGCCGAGGGTTCGATGCGAAAGGCTGCGGCCGATCGCAGGCGTCGACTCCTGAAAAGGACGCGCACGGGGACAGAGCCGCCCGGAGCGCAACCGATCGCCGGGCCGACGATCCGATCGGCGGCATACGAGCTGAGAGTCCGACATTTTGCGGGGCCGCCCGTCGGGCCTCGGGCGTTCGATTTGGGCGATTGCGTCCCGGGTCCGGACGGATTTCTCAGTCTCGCGCCTCGCGAAAATAGTCGCGCGGGGACGCCCCGAGGGTTCGCTGGAACATCGCGGTGAACGCCGCCGGATTGTCGTAGCCGAGCGATATCGCGACCGAGGTCACCGTCTCCCCCGCCGCCAGCCTCGGCAGCGCCATGACGAGACACGCCTGCTGACGCCAGGTCATGAAGGTCATGCCGGTCTCGCGCCGGAACAATCGCGTAAAGGTGCGGCGATTTACTCCGAGCGCGTCGCCCCAGGCGCCGATGGTCTGGTGCACGTCCGGTCGGCGAAGGAAGGCGTGGCACCGCCGCGCCAAGTCCTCGCGCGCAGGAAACGGCAGGGACAGAGGCAGATGGGGAAGCTGATGGATTTCGTGCTGGATCAGCAGCATCAGCGCCCCTTCGCGGCCGTGGATGTCGTATTCGCGCGGCAGCCGGACCGCTTCCTCGAGCAGGCTCCGCATGAACGGCGAGACGCCGACGACCTGGCAATGCTCCGGCATCGCGTCGATCGCCCCGGGTTCGAAATAGAGGCTGTTGGTCCGAACCGCGCCGAGCATGCGGACGCTGTGGGTGACGCCGGCCGGGATCCACATCCCCCGCTGCGGCGGCATCACCCAGGCGCCGTTCGCGGCGCTCACCAGCACGACCCCGGTCGAACCGTAGAGCAGTTGATGGCGGCGGTGTCGGTGCGGACGGATGGAATGCCCGTCCGAATAATGAGCGCTGCGCGCGACAACCGGCCGGCCGACTTCGGCGAAGAACCTCTCGTCGTGCGGCTCGAGCATGTCCCAGTCTCGTAAGAAGGCGGCCCGAACCCGGTTGCGGGCCATTCGCCCAAAGTTTAGTAAAGACGCCCGTCGCGCCAGGCAAGGCTGGGAGGCGCCGCGAGAGGAGACGCCGCTGTCATGACCCCCGTCGCCATCTCCCGCCAGCGTTCTGTCGGACTCGCGCTGCCTGTCCTGTTCGCGGCGAGCATTTGCCATTTCCTCAACGACGCGACACAGTCGCTGTTCACGGCGAGCTACCCGATCTTTCGGTCCGTCTTCGATCTGAGCTTCGGTCAGATCGGCCTCCTCACCCTCGCCTATCAGCTCTCCGCTTCGATCCTTCAGCCGATCGTCGGTCTTTATACCGACCGTCATCCCGCGCCCTACTCCCTGCCGGTCGGCATGGGCATCTCGGCGACGGCGCTCGTCACCCTGGCGTACGCGCCAAATTATCTCGCCGTGGTCGCCGGGGCGGCGCTGCTCGGCGTGGGATCGTCGATCTTCCACCCGGAATCGTCGCGCCTCGCGCGCCTCGCCTCCGGCGGCGCACACGGCCTGGCGCAATCGATCTTCCAGGTCGGCGGAAACATCGGCGCCTCGATCGGGCCCCTGCTCGTCGCCTTTATCGTCCTGCCCGGCGGCCAAAGCCGGCTCGCCTGGTTCGCCGCGCTGGCGCTCTGCGGCATTGTGATCCTCACGCGCCTGAGTCGCTGGTACGCCGGCGTCCTCCACGACACGCCGCGCTTCGCCGGCGCGCGGCCCGCGAGCGCAGCGCCAGACGCTGGCATCGGCCGGGCGATGGCGATTCTCGCCGCGCTGATCTTCTCGAAATACTTCTATATTGCGAGCTTCACGAGCTATTACGTCTTCTACCTGGAGAGCCGCTTTCAGGCCACGCAGCGGACCGCGCAAATCTGTCTCTTCGTGTTCCTCGGCGCCGTGGCGGCCGGAACCCTGATCGGCGGCCCTGTGGGAGACCGGATCGGCCGCAAGACCGTCATCTGGGGGTCGATCCTCGGGATCCTGCCGTTCACGCTGGTCCTCCCGTACGCGAGCCTGCCGATTACGATCGCGCTCAGCGCCGTGATCGGGTTGATCCTCGCCTCCGCGTTCTCGGCCATCGTGGTCTACGCCCAGGAGTTGATGCCCCACCGGATCGGCATGGTGTCCGGACTGTTCTTTGGGCTCGCCTTCGGCATGGGCGGTCTCGGCGCCGCGGTGCTCGGCGTTCTGGCGGACCACACCAGCGTCGAGTTCGTCTACAAGGTCTGCGCGTTCCTGCCGCTGATCGGCATGCTCGCGGCCTTGCTGCCGGAAACGAAGCCCCGCGTCGCGCCGGCGCCTGTCAGGGCGTCGTAGCGGGAAGCGGTCTGACGCTCGCGCTTAACGAGGCGCGATCGCTGCGAGCACGATCGCCGCCGCCGCCATCTCGCGCCAGCGCGCCGCGCGCCGCGCCATCGCCTCGTCGTCGTCGCCCCAGCTCTCGATCTGAAAATCCTCGTCGACATGGGCGATGCGCCACGCTTCCTCCGCCGACAGGCGCCCGCGCGCCACCGCGAGCGCCAGCACCGCCGAGCCGGTCAGCGTGGTGACGACGCTGAGCGCGGCGAGCGCGATCGGGTCGTCGAACGCCTCGACCGCGGCGTCGAAAGCGGCGGCGACCGCCGGCGGCTGCTGGACGTGGACGACCCCGGCGGCCAGCGCGAAGCGGGCGCCGAGCGTCCCCGCCGCCCAGTCGAGCACCGGATCGTAGGCGGCGCGCTGGCGCTCGGCGAGCGCTTCCGGCTCTTCGGCGCGGTAGCACAGGAGGTCGGAGCCGGCGTAGCGGACGATCTCCGCCCGCGTCGCCTCCATCGCCTTCGCCACGCCGTCGAGCGCGGAATTGAGAAGCCGGGTGACGGGCATATCGGCCGGACCGAGCGTATCGCCCTGCCGCGCCCATTCCTCGGCGACCGTCTCCATGATGGCGCGGCTCCTCGCCGCGAGCGGATTACGGCCGGGGGTGCGCGCGGCCCGTCCGTCGAGGGTCAGCGCATGAAGGCCGTTCGACATCGCTGAGCGCCGCGATCTTGTAGAACCGCCTCACCGGCGCCGGCCGCATGGCGGCCTGCGCGGCGCGCATCGGATCAACGGGTCGGTGATCAGGCATCGGGCGCGTCCTCGATCGGATCGTACGACGGCGGCTCGAAGCCGAACATGGCGAAGGTCTTTTTCATGTGCTCCGGCAGCGGCGCGGTCACGTCGATCATGCCGCCGCGCGGGTGGGGCAGGATCAGCCGGCGGGCGAGGAGATGCAGCTTCGGCTCGATCCCCGGCGGCACGGCGCGCAGCGGATCGTTGCGGGCAGGATCGTTGTCGGCCTTGCGGTTGTATTTCGGATCGCCGACGATCGGATGGCCGATCGCCTCGCAATGGGCGCGCAGCTGATGGGTGCGGCCGGTGATCGGCCGCATCGACAGCCAGGCGAGGCGCGGCGGGACCTTGTCGACCACGGCGTAGAGGGTCAGCGAATGCTGGGCGTCGGGATCGCCGTGCTTGGCCACCCGCATCCGCTCGAGGTCGCGCCCGGCCCGCGCCCCTTGGCCCCGCGCTCGTCGCCCATCGCCCTCGCCCTTGGCGAGGAACATCGAGATGCGCCCCTGCGCCGGCTTCGGCACGCCCTCGACCAGCGCCCAGTAGATCTTCTTCGCCTGGCGCGAGCGGAAGATCTCGCCGAGATCGGCGGCCATCTTGCGCGATTTCGCGAGCAGCAGCACGCCCGACGGTGTCGCGGTCGAGCCGGTGGACGAGCACCGGCCGCGTCCCGTCCTTGTCGGCCAGCGCCTCCAGCATGCCGTCGATGTGGCGCTTCGTCCCCGAGCCGCCCTGCACCGCGAGCCCGTAGGGCTTGTTGAGCACGATGACGTCCTTGTCCTCGTAGAGCGTCATCGCCCGGATCGCCTCGGCGTCCTCCGGGTTGGCGCGCCTCTCGCCGGCCGCGGGCGCGGCCGGCAGACTGCAGCGGCGGCACGCGCACGGTCTGGCCGACTTCGAGCCGCGTCGAGATGTCGGAGCGCTTGCCGCGACACCCGCACCTCGCCCTTGCGGACGATCTTGTTGAGGTGGGACTGCGGCAGGTCGGGAAAGCGGCGCCGGAACCAGCGGTCGAGCCGCATCCCGGCCTCGTCCTCGCCGATGTCGTAGACGGCGACCTTATCCGTCGCAGCCGCCCCGGCGGCGTCCGCCTTGCTATTCTTGTGCATGGCGCGCCTCATAGCGCAGGCTTGCAAGCCGGGATAGGGCGGACACACAACGGCTTAGACGGCGTGGAAAGCCCGGAGTTTACCCGAGCGTCAGACGCTCGCGCGATCGGGGAGCTACATAAGGACTCGAAAGGAGGCCCGTCATGGCTGGCCATTTTCATGCCGTCGTCTGGATCGACCACAAGCAGGCGCGCGTCTTCCACTTCAACGTCGAGGAGTCCGACAGGACCGTCATCCGTCCCGACCACGCGGTGCAGGACATTCACCACGGCGAGAAGCGGACGGGCCACCGGGTCCCCGAGGACCGCGCCTTCTTCGAAGACGTCGCCAAGGCGATCGCTGACGCGGGCGCGATCCTGGTCGTCGGCCCGTCAGGCGAAAAGGACGAATTCGCCAAATTCCTGGCCGAGAAACATCCGGCGATCCGGACCCACGTCGAGGGGGTCGAAAGCGCCGACCATCCGACCGATGGCGAGCTTCTCGACCACGCCCGCCGCTTCCTCAAGGCTGCCGACCGAATGCGGCCGCAGACGTAGCCCTTCGCCCCCTCCGCGGAGGTCGCGAGCGCCGGGCGCAATCGAAGGAGGTCGCGTTGCCCTACGAACTCTTCTACTGGCCCGGCATCCAGGGCCGCGGCGAATTCGTCCGCCTCGCGCTCGAGGAGGCCGGCGCCGACTATATCGACGTCGCCCGCGGGCATGGCGCGGGACGCGGCGTCAAGGCGATGACGGCGCTGATGGGGGAGCGGCCGCTCGCCCCGTTCGCCCCGCCCTTCCTGCGCGACGGCGACATCGTCGTCTCGCATGTCGCCAACGTCCTTCTGTATCTCGCGCCCGAGGCTCGGCCTCGCGCCGAAGGACGAGGCGCTGCGGCCTCTACGCCCACGGGCTGCAGCTGACGATCACGGATTTCGTCGCCGAGGTCCACGACACCCACCATCCGATCTCGACCGCGCTCTATTACGAGGACCAGAAAGCGGAAGCCAAGGCGCGAACCAAGGCCTTCCTCGACCAGCGCGTCCCGAAATACCTCGGCTATTTCGAGCATGCGCTTGAGAGCAATCCCGCCGGTCCGGCGCATGCGGTCGGCGAGAGCCTGACCACGGTCGACCTGTCGCTCTTCCAGCTTTGGGCCGGCATGGCCTACGCCTTCCCGCGCGCCTTCGCCGACGCCGCGGCGCGATACCCGCATCTGGCGGCGCTGGCCGCCGCGGTGGAAAAGCGCCCCAACGTCGCCCGCTATCTCGCTTCGGACCGGCGGATTCCGTTCAACACGCAGGGGATTTTCCGGCATTACCCGGAGTTGGACCAGGCAAAGAGATCCCCGGGTCAATCCCGGGGACGGAAAGGCGGATAAGCGGGGGCGGCCGCATTTCCCGTTAGGTCTTTAAGACGCCGGAATTTTTTTGCCGATCGCATAAAGGACGTCGGTAGCCGGCCCGAAGGCTTCCAGCGCGGCCGGGTCTGTCGATCGCCTGCCGGACGGTCGCCCCGCTGCTCCACCCGTATCTCACCTGTCGTCAGGCGATCACGCAGCTCTTGACCCGCAAGGCCCATTGACTCGAACAAAAATAGAACATACAGTGATCATAAGGACACAAGGAGGAGGTCATGATGCGTGAAGCTGCTCTTCTCACTCTGCGCGATTTCGCCGAACTGGCGTCGCTCGCCGCGTTCGTGACCATGATCGGGTTGGCCGCCCGAGCGTTTGGGGCGTGAGGCGAGACGAGCGCTGCAGCGGGTCGGCCGCGGCGGCGATTCTCTCGCCGCATCGCCCGCCTTTATTTAGCCAAGGCTCACAAGACGCCGGTCAGCGGGCGAAGTATTTGTCGTCGGGCGTCACGCCGAGCGAGATGAAGATCCGGTTGGTATGGTTGAACCAGGAGCTGGTTTCGAGCGCTTCGAGAATGTCGGCGTCGTCGAGGCCGACGGACTTCAGCGACTGGAAATCCGCGGACGAAATTGACTTCGGCGCCTTCGTCACCTTCAGGGCAAAGGCCGCCAAGGCCTCCTCGCGCGGCGACAATGGAGAGAGGTGATGGTCGAGCGCAATGCGGCGGGCGCGCGCGTGATCATCGATCTGCTCGCCAAGCGCGATCGTGTGATGGATGCTGCAGAGCCCGCAGCCGTTCTCGGTCGAGACGACCACGGCGATCAACTCCCGTTCGGCGAGCGACAGGCGCGCCTGACGGCTTGATGTGAATAGACTGGCGAAATATGAAGAGAAGCGCCGCGCCGTATCGGGATTGACCGCGAGCGAACGGATCCAATTCTCCTCGTGGTTGGCCTTGTAAAGCTCCAGAATATCGGCCGGCAGGTCCGACCGATCTGGCTCGCCCAGTCGCGAGATGCTGTCCGAAGCCTCAGGCTTGATTGCAGAGAACGCCATGCCTTTCCTCCGATCGTAAGCGTCTAACGCGGGGGTCTTCGGGACAAGGACGCGAGCAGCCTCCGGGATCAGCATTTTCCATCAGACCGCTTCATGCGCGAGATTTATAGATAATGTCTATCTAAATAATATGCTATTTCTGCGACCCTGTCAACTGCTGGCCGAGGGCCGGCAGGGCTCCGAACTCGGGTTAACGGGATTTACGAATTGCGCGAAGGGTGAATCCATTGGGGCTCCTGATTCGGAGCCTGCCGATGAACGCTTCGCCTTATGAACCCTCGCGACCTTCGGGATTGCGGCTTCTGCTGGACCATTTTTCCCGGATCGAGGACAAGCGGAGCCCGGAAAACGTGGCGCACAAGCTGAACGAGGTCTTGCTTGTGTGCGTCTGCGCCACGATCGCCGAGTGCGACAGCTTCGAGGCCATCTCCAATTGGGGACAGGCCCATCTCGAGTTCTTGCGACGGTTCCTCCCCTTCCGCTGGGGCGTCCCCTCGGGGCGCTGGCTCAATATCTTGATGAACCGGATCGATCCAGATCTGTTCGGCGCGTGCTTCATGGACTGGGTCAGCGCCTGCTGGCCCGAGCCCCTCGATGCGATCGCCATCGACGGCAAGACCGTGCGCCGCAGCCACGACCGGTCCAAGGGACGGGCGGCGCTGCATCTGGTCTCCGCCTTCGCCGCCAACAGCCATCTGGTTCTCGGACAGGAGGCGGTCGACGACAAGACCAACGAAACGACCGCCATCCCCGTGCTGCTTGAGAAACTCGCCGCCGGCCGCAGTCTCGAAGGCGCCGTGGTCACCATCGACGCGATCGCCTGCAATCCTCAGATCGCCCAATCGATCCGCGACGCCGGAGCCGACTACCTGCTCGCCGTCAAAGCCAATCAGCCCACCTTGCAGGCCGATATCGAGGCCGCCTTCGACGCCGCCGGCAAGGGCCAGGTCGAAGTCGACGTCGATCTCGACAAGGGCCACGGCCGCATCGAAACCCGCACCGTCTCGGTGCTGCGCCAGGTCGACTGGCTCGACGGCGACCGGCGCTTTCCCGGCGAGGTCCGGTTTCGCGACGCGCGCGCCATCGTCAAAGTCGAAGCGCGGACCGAGTTGAAGGACCGCTCCCGGTTCGACACCCGCTATTACATCACATCCAGCGACCGTTCCGCGACCGCGCTCGGACAGACGATCCGCGGCCACTGGGGCATCGAGAACACGTTGCACTGGACGCTCGACGTCACTTTCCAGGAGGACCTCTCGCGCGTGCGAAAGGGCCACGGCGCGCAAAACATGGCGCTCGTGCGCAAGTTCGCCTTCAACAGGCTGCGCGCTGCGATCCAACTCAGCGACCCGCCCAACCTTCCCTTCAAACCCTGCCGAAAGCCAACCAAGCCGCCCCGACCCAAGAGCCTCAAGCTGCGAAGAAAAATCGCCAGTTGGGACGTCGACAGGCTCGCCGAAATCCTCATCGCCCAATCCGGTTAAGCCAAATTAACCCGGATTCGGAGCCCTGCGAGGGCAGGGCGCCGGTTGGCTAGGCCCGACCCGCGCTCAAACGCCGCGGTCGATCTCCGCGTTCGAGCCGAGTTCCGCGGACAGACTCGCCCGCGCACCATCGAGAATGGCGTCCGAAAGCGCCGGGTCGCCGATGGCGCGCGCGCAGATCAGCGCCCCCATCATGGTCGCGACCATCACACGCGCCCGAGCGAGACCGTCAGCGCCGTGAAAGCCGGGATGGAGTTCGGCAAAGCTGCGGACCAGGGCGTTATAGCTCTCACTCGTCGCCCGGCGAAGGGCGCCCTCCGATCGCCCAATCTCCGGTCCGAGCGCCGCGAAGCCGCAGCCGGTCGCCGGATTGTCCCGATGCGCCTTCGACAGATAGGCGTCGACAAAGGCCCGGGCGCGCTGATGCACGGGCGCCGACGCCGTCGCGTGCCTGATCGTCTCCAGCGACGCCTTCGCCATGTGGGCCCAAGCCTCTTCGACCAATTGATCCTTGGAAGCGAAGTGCTTGTAGAAGCCTCCGTGTGTAAGCCCCGCCGCCCTCATCAGCGGATTGAGGCCCGTCGCAACGATTCCGTCCTCGCGGAACTTGTCGGCCGCGGCGGCGACAATCCGCGCCCGCGTCCGGGCCGCCTCCTTATTCGTGCTGCGCATGCCTTCATCCTACCGGTTGACAGGATGATAATCGACATCTAATTAGATGTCATCTGACATCCATTGTCTGCGGCGCGACTCTCGCTGCAAAAGGAGGCGCAATGAACGTCAAAGGACATGTCGCATTGGTCACCGGCGCGAACCGGGGACTCGGACGGGCGCTTACAGAGGCGCTCGTCGCCGCCGGCGCGGCGAAGGTCTATGCCGGCGTGCGGAATCCGGAGGGCGTCGAAATTCCCGGCGCCGAAGTCGTCAAAATCGACGTCGCCAACTCCGAGAGCATCACTGCAGCCGCGGCGAAGCTGCGCGACGTCGATCTCGTCATCAACAATGCGGGCGTGTACGCCACGATTTCGGCGCTCGCCGACAATGCAGTCGACGAGGCGCGCAAGACGCTGGAGACGAATTTCTTCGGCGTCTGGAACTTAAGCCGGGCATTCGCGCCCATCCTCGCGGCCAACGGCGGGGGCGCGATCGTCAACGTGCTTTCCGTGCTGGCCTGGCTGACGATCGACGGCACAGCTGGCTATAGCGCTTCGAAGAGCGCCGCCTGGGCGCTGTCGAACGGCCTGCGCAAGGAACTCAAGGCGCAAGGCACGCAGGTTCTCGCGGTTCACGTCGGCTACATGGACACCGACATGGCGGCCAAGGTCGAGGCGCCGAAAACCTCCCCCCACGCGGTCGCCGATCAGATTCTCGAGGCGCTTCGGGCCAACAAGAGCGAGTTGCTCGCCGACGAGACAAGCGTGCAGGTAAAAAGCGGCCTCAGCCTCGAGGCGGCCCCTTATCTCTGAGATCCGCCGGTACGCGCCGGGCGCTGCGGCCGTAGGCCGCGGGTCCGGGAATTAAGCGTCATGCCGACCGGCGCGGTGGAGGAAGCTCACTCGCTCGACTCCCGGGATTTGAGCCTGATCAATTCGCCTGCCACCCAAGCCGCTATACGCGGTCGGACGAGACCTTGACCCCTCGCGCCGGTTTGAGGCAATCGATGGCGGGACCGAAGCGAAGGGCGTCGCGGGCGGCCCTGAAAGCCCCGCCTGAGACGCGA
The DNA here is from genome assembly GCA_963724785.1 of uncultured Alphaproteobacteria bacterium. GTDB lineage: Bacteria > Pseudomonadota > Alphaproteobacteria > Rhizobiales > Beijerinckiaceae > Roseiarcus. The sequence goes on from CAVRWC010000025.1 coordinate 620,929, forward strand.
GTCGTTTCGGGAGCTAATGCAAAGCAAGCGCCGGCATCGGCCGACCCATACGTTTTCGGGAGGAATTTACATGGCTTCGCGCAAGAAAGTCCTGATGGCGGCGAGCGGCGACCTGCGCCAGAGCGCCAACGAGACCTGCTGGCCTGCGCAGGCGGCGATGGAAAGCCAAGTGACCGAGGCGCTGGCGGCGTTCGACGTCGAGGTCGAGCGCGCGCACCCCTACGACCCCGCGCGCAAGCACGGCTTCATCGCCAGCCAGAAGGAGGGCCTCGAGATCTTCTCGAGGATCGATTCGGACACGCCGATCATCGTGGCCGAGGCGGTCTGGCAATACACCAACCACGTCCTGCCGGGTCTGATCGGCCATCGCGCCCCGATCCTCACCGTCGCCAACTGGTCCGGCCAGTGGCCGGGCCTCGTCGGCATGCTGAACCTCAACGGTTCGCTGACCAAGGCCGGCGTTCCCTACTCGACGCTGTGGAGCGAGACCTTCGCCGACGACGCGTTCCGCAAGAAGCTGCACCAGTGGCTGCAGGTCGGCCATGTCACGCACGACCTCTCGCACGTCAGGCCTTTCGTTCCCGCTTCCGCGCCGGACAAGGCGCGCTCGGTCGGCCGCGACGTCGCTCAAAACTTCCGCCAACGCCGGGCGATCATGGGCATCTTCGACGAGGGCTGCATGGGGATGTACAACGCCATCATCCCCGACGAGCTCCTGTTCCCGCTCGGCGTGTTCAAGGAGCGCCTGTCGCAGTCCGCGCTCTACGCCGCCTCGCGAGCCGTGTCGGACGCCGAGGCGCGCGCCGTTTATGACTGGCTCGTCGCCAAGGGCATGACCTTCCATTTCGGCAACAACCCGGAGACCGACCTCGTCCTCGACCAGGTGCTTGACCAGTGCCGCATGTACATCGCGGCCGCCCGGATTGCGGAAACCTTCGGCTGCGCCGCCATCGGCATCCAGTACCAGCAGGGCATGAAAGACCTGATGCCCGCCTCCGACCTTGCCGAGGGCATGCTCAACAACGACGACCGCCCTCCGGTGAAGACGGTCGATGGTCGGCCGATCCGCGACGGCGAGGCGATCGTGCATTTCAACGAGGTGGACGAATGCGCCGGCCTCGACGCCCTGTTCACCAATCGGGTGCACCGCGCGCTCGGCCAGCCGGTCGAGACGACGCTGCACGACATCCGCTGGGGCGACGCCGACCGCAGCGGGACGACCAGCGACTACGTCTGGGTGTTCGAGATTTCCGGCGCGGCGCCCGCCCGCCCATCACGTCGGCGGATGGGCGGGCACCGACAGTCTGCGGCAGCCGCCGATGTATTTCCGCCTCGGCGGCGGCACCGTGCGGGGGATCGCCAAGCCCGGCCCGATCGTTTGGTCAAGGATCTTCGTCGAGGGCGGCCGGCTGAAGATGGACCTCGGCCGCGCCCATGTGGTCGCGCTGCCGAAAGCCGAGACCGAGCGGCGCTGGAACGACACGACGCCGCAATGGCCGATCATGCACGCCGTGCTGCATGGCGTGTCGCGCGACCAGTTGATGGCCCGCCACAAGGCGAATCACATCCAGGTCGCTTACGCGAACTCCGACGCGGAGGCCGACCTCGCCATGGCGGCCAAGGCGTCGCTGGCGGCGGAACTCGGCCTTGAAGTCTCGCTCTGCGGCGCAAAGTCCGACGGAACGCCGCTCCTGCACTGACGCGCGCGCATCGATCTGTTGGTTGAACGCCGCGCGTTTGATTCAGCAGAGCGCCGCTGTCGGGAGCCTTCCCTGCCGCGCGGAGAAGCGGTAGAGAGGGGAGACTTTTCTGCGATATCGTTCGGAGCCTCCAGTGGAGCGATTTTTTCGGTTGTCGTGCTGCGTCCCGGCGGCGTTGTTGTTGGCGGCGCCGGTTGCATCGACGTCGTCCGCTCATATCCTTGCGGCGCCGGGATGCGAGGGGGCCGAACAGCTTCCCGACGGAAGCTGGGAGATCAAGTCCATTAGAACTTTTGGGTCCGTAGGCGAAGTCGGCGCTGGCTCAATTGTGTGGAAAGGAACAGTACTCAACGGCGTCGACTTAGGCGCCCTTCTGGAGAGAACCTGCTTCCGAAGATATAAAGTTGAACCTGACTATCCTCCCTATCTCTGGGCGCCGAACGGCTTTCCAAGTTGGATTACGCCTGTACCGTAAGCGAACCGTTCTCCTTCTCAGCGCGCACCGCCCGGTAGCCGGGTAGTATCCGCTATCCGTCGAACTCCGGTCCCTCGATGAACGGGCCGCGGTTCGAATCTCGACCCCTGGTGAGACAGCGCCCGCCCTGCCCCCGCCGCCGGCTCCGAACCTTGGAGCGACGCCATCAGCGTCAGCCGCGCGGTCGCCAGATGCGCCTCGCAGGCTTGGGCGACCGCGGCGGCATCCCGGCTTTGCAGCGCGTCGATGTAGCGGAGATGTTCGCGGATCGCTGCGATGTTGCGCTCCCGCTCGTCGCGTTTGTTCCACTGGTAATGGTAGTGGAAGACCATCGAGATGACCTCATAGAAATCGACGACGAACCGGTTGCGCGAGGCGTCGTTGACGCAGCGGTGAAAGCGCTCGTCCAGCGCCGAGAAATCGGCGAACCGCGTCTCCGCTTCGGCTAGAAGCTCAAGATGCGCGTCCTTGATGCTCGCAAGCGCCTCCCATGCGGGAGCGTCGGCGGAAAGCGAGACAAAGCGAAGCGCTGAGCGCAACTCGAACATCGCCCGCACGTCGCAAAGCTCCTCGGCGAATTCCGCCGTGAACCCGTGCAGGACCCAGGCGCCGCTCGGGCGGCGCTCGATCAGCCCGAACGGCCTCAGGCGGTTGAGATACTCGCGGACGGCCGAGGCCGAGACGCCAAACTGCCGCGAAAGCTCGAGGACATTGATCGGCTGGCCGGGCCGGCGGTCCCCCTGCAAGATCCACTGCATGAACCGCTTCTCGACGATGGCGCCGACCGGCTCGGTCTCTCCCTCCGGGTAGAAATCGGCCGGCCCCGGATGGCGCAGCAGAATTTTCCGGCGCCCGTCGCTGGCGATCAGACCGACGTCGGAAAATCGCGCCAGCATCGCGCGAACGGTGGTGCGGCTCACCCCGAGCGCCATCGCCCATGACGGCTCCGACCCGATGTCGGAGGCGAGCGCGAACGTTGCGAGGCGGCAAAGGCCGCGATTGGTGGTCCGCTTGAACAGGGTGTTCGGCTTCATCCGCGCCCTCCCGCCCCCCTGTTTTCTTGCCGCTGCAAAGTCAGAGAAAAAACAACTTGACCCGGCGGGGCGTCAGTTTTTTATTGATAAGAGACAATGTCAAGCAGGCGGGAGGGGCTTAAATATTGCGTGCGTTGCTCTGCATCGAGCCAGGACGACTGGCGGTCGTCGAGCGCGCGCGGCCCCAGCCTGGACCGGGCGAAACGCTGGTAAGGGTCCGGCGCGCGGGCGTGTGCGGCACCGATTTTCACATCTACGAAGGCTCCCATCCCTTCCTCAACTATCCGCGCGTGATCGGACACGAACTGTCCGGCGAGGTCGCGGAAACTGGCCCGGGCTGCCGGCTCGAGGTCGGCCAACCGGTCTATGTCGTCCCCTATCTGTCGTGCGGGACATGCGTCGCCTGCCGGCGCGGGAAAACGAATTGCTGCCAGCGCATCGCGGTGCTCGGCGTCCACATCGACGGCGGGATGGCGGAATACGTATGCGTGCCGGAGACCAATCTCGCTCCGGCCGATGGCGTCACCCTCGATCAGGCCGCGATGGTCGAGTTCCTGTCGATCGGCGCGCATGCGGCGCGCCGCGCGGCTCCACGGAACGGCGACCGCGCGCTTGTCGTCGGCGCGGGGCCGATCGGCCTCGGCTGCATGATTTTCGCGAGGCTTCGCGGCGCCTCGGTAACCGCGCTCGACATGCGCGAGGATCGCCTCGCTTTCTGCCGCGACGTCCTCGGTATCGAGGACACGCTCGTCGCCGGGGCGAATACCGTCGAGCGCCTCTCGGCGCTGACCGGCGGTGATATGTTCGACGTGGTGTTCGACGCGACCGGCAACGCCGCGTCCATGAACGCCGGCTTCGATTACGTCGCCCATGGCGGCGCCTACGTGCTGGTGAGCGTCGTCCGCGACACGATTTCGTTCGCCGATCCCAAGTTTCACGCCCGCGAGATCACGCTGTTCGGCAGCCGCAACGCGACTCGCGAGGACTTCCTCCAGGTCCTCACCGCAATCCGGGACGGACACGTGCCGACCGACGCGCTCGCCACCCACCGGGCCCCGCTCGAACAGTCGCCGGACCGTTTCGACGAATGGATCAGGCCGGAGACCGGCGTTATCAAGGCCCTCATCGAGGTTTAGGTCCGGTGATGCTCCCAATCCGTAGCCGCCAAGACCGCATCTGCAGACCCCGACTCTCATGCCGAGCAGCGATGCAATGCGCCGGGTTCGGGCTGGCTCGGGCACCTCCGACATGCTCGGGACGAGGCCGAGAGGAGCCGCGATCCCAAGCGCGGACGCTGCGACAATTTGGCCGACTGCTCACCTTCGACCGGGGGGATAGTCTTTTTGAAAAATCAGCCGCGCCTTGCGATGCGCTGGCTTCGAACCCGAGAGCCCCTTACAACGCTGCTGGATGATCCGTCATCCCACGAAGCACGATCCGGGTCGGCCCGAAATCGAAAGCAACCGAGAGCCCTCAAGGCTCTCGTCAATGGAGGAAAAGCATGAAGAGACTTGTTATTGCCGCCGCCCTGGTCTCGGTGGCCGCAATCAGCGCGCCGGGCTACGCCGCAGACCAGCCAGTGATCCCTGTCATCGTCAAGGACACAACCTCGGCCTATTGGCAGATCGTGTTCGCCGGCGCCCGCCAGGCCGGCAAAGGACCTCGGCGTCAAGGTGCCTGAGCTCGGCGCCCAGTCCGAATCCGACATCAACGGCGAGATCACCATCCTCGAGAACGCCGTCGCCGAGAAGCCCGCGGCGGTCGTCATCGCCCCGACTCAGTTCAAGGCGCTCGGCCAGCCGATCGACGAGGCGGCCAAGAAGGTGCCGATCATCGGCATCGATTCGGCGGCGGACTCGAAGGCCTTCACATCGTTCCTGACCACCGACAACGAAGTGGGCGGCCGCATCGCCGCCGACGGCATGGCGCAGGCGATCAAGGACAAATACGGCAAGGCCGAGGGCGAAGTCGCGCTCATCACCCACTTGCCGGGCGTCGGCTCGCTCGAGGCGCGCAACAAGGGCTACAAGGAAGAACTCGCCGAGAAGTATCCCGGCCTGAAGCTGGTGGCGGACAAGGTTTCGGACGGCAACGCCACGACCGGCCTCAACATCATGACCGACCTGATCACCGCCAACCCGAACCTGCGCGGCGTGTTCGCCGACAATCTCATCCAGTGTCAGGGCGCGAGCCAGGCGATCGCGGAGAACAAGAAGGGCGACACGATCAAGCTCGTCTGCTTCGACGCCGACGACAAGCTGATCGGCTATCTCAAGGACGGCACGATCGCGGCGCTGCTTCTGCAGGACCCCTATCGGATGGGCTATGACGGCGTGAAGACCGCGCTCGCCGCGTCGAAGGGCGAGAAGGTCCCGGCCTTCGTCGACACCGGCGCCAATCTGGTCACCAAGGCCAACATGAACAATCCGAAGGAGCACAAGCTGCTCTATCCGCCGAAGTGACCCGATGATGTGACCCGACTGGGGCGCGCCGGCCTGGCGGCGTCGGCGCGCGCCTCGCGCCGCCTTATGCACGGCGGCGGAGCGCAGCGCTTCCTCTCCGCCGGTATCAATTAAGAGAACGTCCGAAAGGGCGACCATGACAGCTGCTCAATCCAGCGTCGCGAACTCCTGGCGCGCCGATCCTCGTCCTGGAAAAGCTCGACAAGCGCTTCGGCGCGACGCACGCGCTCAAGGGCGTCGACCTGACCTTCGAGGAAGGCGAGATCCACGCCATCGTCGGCGAAAACGGCGCCGGCAAGTCGACGCTCATCAAGGTGCTGACCGCCGTCCATCCCCGCACGTCCGGCGAAATCTACTGGCAGGGCAAGTCGGTCCCGCTCGCCAACCCTCAGGAATCGATCGGCCTCGGCATCAACGCCGTCCATCAGGAGGTCGTGCTCTGCCGGCACCTGACCGTCGCCGCCAACATCTTCCTTGGCGACGAGGAAATGCGCAGCGGGCCTGCTCGACAAGAAACGCATGGAGCGCGACGCCCAGAGCCTGCTCGACGACCTCGGCTTCAACTTGCCGGCCGGCGCGCTCCTGTCTTCATTGACCATCGGCCAGCAGCAATTGGTCGCGACGGCGCGCGCGGAGCGGCGCGGCGCCAAATTCCTCATCTTCGACGAGCCGACCGCCTATCTCACGCGCCAGGAAGCAGCGGCGCTGTTCAAGCTGATCCGCCGTCTCAAGGCGCGGGACGTCACGATCGTCTACATCAGCCACCGGCTCGAAGAGGTGTTCGAGCTTTGCGACCGCGTCTCCGTGCTGCGCGACGGCGCGCTCGTGGCTACGCGCAAGGTCAGCGAGACCAACGAGACCGAACTCATTGCGCTGATGATCAATCGCTCAATCGACCAGATCTATGTCAAGGACAAGGTTCCGATCGGCCAGACGATCCTCGAGACGGACGCGCTCACCGGCCCCGGCTTTCAGGACGTTTCGATCCGGGTGCGGCGAGGGCGAGATCGTCGGGCTCTATGGCTTGATCGGCGCCGGCCGCAGCGAATTCGTGCAGAGCGTGTTCGGTCGCCGTCCCGCCACGGGCGGCCGCATAGCCTGGCAGGGACGCGACGTCTCGATCCGGAGCGAGCGGCAGGCGATGGACCTCGGCATCGCGCTCTCCCCTGAGAGCCGCAGAGACCAGGGTCTTTGCCTCACGCTCGGGGTCGGACTCAACATCAATCTGCCGATCTTCAAGCGCCTCAGCATCGGCCCGCTGATCAATCTGACGAAAGAAGCCTCGGCCGCCGACAGGCAGATCCGCGACGTCCAGATCAAGACCGCCTCGCGCATGGCGCCGGTGACGAGCCTGTCCGGCGGGAACCAGCAGAAGGTCGTGATCGGCAAGTGGCTCAATCACGGCGCTCGAAGCTCTTCATCTTCGACGAGCCGACGGTCGGCGTCGACGTCGGCACCAAGGCGGAAATCTATCGGCTGCTCGGCTCCCTGCTCAAGCAGGGGGCGGGCATCATCATGATCTCGTCGTATCTGCCGGAGGTGTACGAACTCGCCGATACGCTTCACGTCTTCCGGCGCGGCCGGCTCGTGGCCACGCACGGACACAAGGATACGTCCCACGAATCGATCCTCACCGAGGCGATCGGGGTCTAGGGCGCGGGGTTTTCATCGACATGACTGATCAAGCCATCTCTCAGGACCGTCGCCGCAGCCGGCGGCTCGACCTTCTGCTCGGCCTCACCCTCCTCGGCCTGCTGCTCTTCATGTGGCTCGCGCTTTCGGTCGAGACCACGACCTTCTGGACCTCGAACAACATCGCCAATCTCCTGCGCCAGGGCGCGATGATCGCAATCCTGGCGATCGGCGAAACCTTCGCGATCATCACCGGCGGCATCGACCTCTCGGTCGGCGCGGTGGCCGGCTTCACCTCGATGACGGTGGCGTGGCTGCTGGTCCACAACCTTGGCGTCGCGTCCTCGATCGCCGGAGCGGTGGCGATTTCGCTCGCCATCGGCATTTTCATCGGCCTTTTTCACGCCTTCGGCGTGGTGCAGATGGGCCTGCCGCCGTTCATCATGACGCTCGCGACCATGTACGCGCTCCGAGGCGTCGGGCTGCTCATCACAAATGGTTCGACGATTTCGATCGACAACGACGCCTTCACCGGATTCTCGCGATCGAGCTTCCTCGGCTTCCCCTGGACGGACGGTACGTGGTTCCAGATCCCGATGCTGTTCTGGATGGTGATCGTCATCGCGATCCCCGCCTACATCCTGCTCGAACAGAGCCGCTGGGGCCGCTATCTGTTCGCGATCGGCTCGAACCTGGAGGCGGCCCGCCTTTCCGGCGTCAACGTCAAGGCGATCACCTATCTCGCCTATGTCGTTTCGTCCTTCTGCGCTGCATTCTGCGGCATTCTGCTCGCCATGCGGATTGGCATCGGCAACCCAACGCAGGCGGAAGGGTGGGAGCTGCAGGCGATCGCCTCGTCGGTCATCGGCGGCACCAGCCTGTTCGGCGCGGTCGGGTCCGTGCATGGGCCGTTGATCGGCTCCTTCATTCTGACGACGATCAACAACGGCGCGAACCTTCTCAATCTCAACCCGTTCTGGCAGCGGATCATCACCGGCGCGCTGATCATCATCGTCGTCTATTTCGACACCTTGCGACGCCGTCGGGGTTGAGTAAGCGGGAGACCGTTCATGGGCATCGTTGACGAGACCCAGGCGGGGGCCGTCGATCCAGCGTCGATCCCGGAGAGGCGTCTCTACACCGGCGCGGCCATGCCCGCCGTGGGGCTCGGAACGTTCGGCTCCGATCACGTAACGCCGAGCCAGGTCGCCGAGGCGGTGGAGCGCGCAGCCGCGGTCGGATACCGGCACTTCGACTGCGCGTCGGTTTACGGCAACGAGGACGCGGTCGGCGCATCGCTCGCAGCTATCGTGCGAAGCGGAATCCGGCGCGAGGCGCTCTGGGTCACGTCAAAACTGTGGAACGACAAGCACGCGCCGGCGGACGTGGACGCGTCGTGCCGGAAGTCGCTCGCCGATCTGCGTCTCGACTATCTCGACCTCTACCTCGTGCACTGGCCGTTCCCGAACTACCATCCGCCGGGTTGTGACGTGACCGCGCGCAGCCCGGACGCCAGGCCTTACATTCATGCGGACTTCATGAAGACCTGGCGTGCAATGGAAGCGCTGGTCGACCGGAAGCTCGTCCGGCACATCGGCACGTCGAACATGACCGTCGCCAAGCTGAAGCTGGTGCTCCGCGACGCACGCATAAAGCCGGCGGCGAACGAGATGGAGCTTCATCCGCATTTCCAGCAGCCCGAGTTGTTCCGCTTCGTGATCGACAGCGGAATTCAGCCGGTCGGCTATTGTCCGCTCGGTTCGCCGGGCGCCCGGAGCGGGATCGCACGGCCGAAGACACCTCCCCGATGGACGACCCAGTCATCATGGCGATCGCCGAACGTCACGGGACCCATCCGGCGGCTGTCTGCATCAAATGGGCGGTTCAGCGGGGCCAGACGCCGATCCCGTTCTCTGTGAACCCCCGGAACTACACCGCAAATCTGCGCGCCGCGGCCGAAGACCCGCTGACCGACGCCGAGATGACGGCGATCGCCGGCATCGACCGCAACTGTCGCCTGATCAAGGGCCAGGTCTTCCTGTGGAGGGACGGACAGAGCTGGGAAGACCTCTGGGACGTCGACGGTGAAATCACTCCGCCTTGACGTTCCGCGCCAGCGAGAAGGTCGACCCCAGCGTCTCGCAGACCCGCAAGGTCGACGGCGGCAGCGGGATGACCTGAGCGACGACGGCGATCCCGACCGGCGCCGTTCGGATTACGGCTCCGCACCGGCCGAGATTTTCATCGCCTCGCCCGGCGTCAGATCGCCCGCGCGACCTCGTAGGCGTCCCAGATCGCGTACATGATGTTCTGCACGCGCCGCGCATCGCCGAAGAGATAGGCTTCGGGAACCTTGTTGCGGACCTTGTCGTACAGCCGCCGCTCCGAATCGTAGCCGATCGCCAGAATCGCCGAGTCCGCCTTGACGAACGTCTCCTTTTCGCCAGTCTTGACGACGTAGCCGCCGTCGACTCGATGCTCCACGGTGCTCGACGTCATCACCTTGACCGCCTTGAACTCCATCAGCTCCTTCAGCATCGCGGAGTTGGCGTGGCAGAGCGGCCCGGCCTCGCGCCAGGATCTTCGGCGCGATCTCGACGACAGTCGTCGTCTTGCCCTGGTCGGCGAGCCACAGCGCGAGTTCGCAGCCGACGAGGCCGCCGCCGATGACGACGGTTTTGTCGTCGGCCGGCTTGGCGCCGTTCAGCACGTCCTCGGCGGTGTAGACGTGGGGCTCGTTGGCGAGCGGCAGCATCTTCGGCTTCGAGCCGGTCGCCAGGATCAGCACATCGGGCATGGCCCGGGTGATCAGGTCCTCGGTCGCCTCGGTGTTGAAGGTCAGCGGCACCTTGAGTTCGCGCAGTTCCCGCTCGTACCAGCGGATCAGGGCGTGCTCGTCCTCCTTGAAATCCGGAACGCCGCCCGGGATCACCACGCCGCCGAGCCGGTCCGACTTCTCGTAAAGGGCGACCACATGGCCGCGGAGCGCGGCGACGCGCGCGGCCTCCATGCCGGCGACGCCGCCGCCGACCACCATGACGTGCTTGCGCACGAGCGCCGGCGCCAGCTTATAGTCGGCCTCCCGGCCGCAGGCCGGATTCACCGCGCACGACACCTGCCCGTAGGCGGCAAGCCGCCCCATGCAGCCTTCCTGGCAGGAGAGGCACGGCCGGATGCGGTCGATCTTGCCGGCCCTGACCTTTTGCGGCAGGTAGGGATCGGCGAGCAGCGGCCGCGCGAGGCCGATCAGGTCGGTCTTGCCGGTCCGGATCGCTTCGACCGCAAGGTCCGGGTTGTCCATGCGCCCGGCCGTGATGACCGGAACGCCGACCGCCTTCTTCAGGATCGCGTTGAACGGCAGGTACAGGCCCTTGGCCTGGTACATCGGCGGATGGCTCCAGTACCAGCTGTCGTAGGAGCCGACGTCGCCGTTGAAGGCGTCGTAGCCGGCCTTTTCAAAGATCTTGGCCGCCTCGATCCCCTCGGGGATGTCGCGGCCCATTTCCTTGAACTCTTCGCCGGGCATTCCGCCCTTCAGCCAGTCCTTGATGAAGCTTTTCAGCGAAAAGCGGAGCGACACCGGATAGTCCTCGCCGCAGCGCGCCTTGATCGCCTGGACGATCTCGGCAGCGAAGCGCAGCCGGTTCTCCAGGCTTCCGCCATATTCGTCCGTGCGCTGGTTGAACATGGCGATGGCGAACTGGTCGAGCAGGTAGCCCTCGTGAACGGCATGGACCTCGATCCCGTCGAAGCCGGCCTTTTGCGCGATTTCAGCCGAGTCGGCGAACTTGCGGACATAGGTCTTCACCTCGACGTGGGTCAGCTCGCGGCAGACCGTTCCGGGCAGCCAGCGATGCGGGATCGGCGACGGGCCGACGGGCGTTCCGCTGACGAAGCCGGGCATGCTGACCCGGCCGAAGCCGGCGGAAAGCTGGAGGAACATGCGCGCGTCATAGGCGTGGACGCGCTCGGTCAGCACCTTGCCGGTCTTGACGAAATTGAGCGGATTGAGGGTCGGACACGGCATCGAGGGCAGAACGCATCTCTCGATCTCGTTCTCGACCATCGTGACGCCGGTCATGATCAGGCCTGCGCCGCCGCGCGCCCGCTCGACGTAATATTCAACGCCCCGCGCGTTGAACGTCCCATCGGCGTCGCATAGGCCTCCCGGACCGATCGGCTCCATGACGTAGCGATTCTTGATTTCCAGTTTCCCGATCTTCACCGGTGAAAACAGGAGTTCATGGTCCTTGTTCATAATTGACGTCCATGCCGGGAGGAATTGCGGGTTTCCGTGGAGATAACGAGGTCCCAAACCTTCGATGACCAAAGTCAGTCCCGGCGAATCCCGGCTCCGCCTGACGAGATTGAGACGCTGTCATCTGTCTGCGGGTAACACGCCACTAGCGTCGACGGCCATGCGGCATTTCGTCCATGAGACCAGCCTCAGTATTTACCAAGTATCTCTGAGTACAAGAGTTGGACGATTGCTTGCCTCGACGATGACCCCGTCGCCGGTCCACCATGGGCCGCGCGCGCCCTGCCGGCCGGCGCGAGCCCTTCGAATCTGCTCTGCTACCCGCCGAATCGGGCGCCGATTCAAGGCGCCCTTTCCGCCTCGAATGTGATCCTCGGCTCGCGCCAGACTGCTTTCGCCGGGGTGGTGAAGACGGCGAGAAAGCCGGGGGGCTGAAACTGGGCGCCGAAGAACGGATTGGCGAAACTCCCGTCGGCGAGCGCGAAACCCGAAGCCGCCGGGGCTCAGTTGGGGCGCCTGCAACCGGACCAGATTGTCGACCGGCCAGCCTTCGTTGCCGGGGATGGCGGTTTTCGCGGCCTGCAGCCCGGTGATGGCGACTCCGTTCGCTTCGCCTGTGACGCCGATGATCGGATAGAAGCCGTCACCGTCCGGCGCGTCACCAGTGGTCAAAAGACCCTTCGCCTCGAATCCCTGCCCGACGCAGGTCCACCGCCACCGCATCGAAGCCTCCGCGGCGCTGGCGGCAAAGGCCGCGCCCAGAGCGAGTGCGAGAGCGAGAGCGAACTTCACGGAACCACCCCGTTGCCGTGGCCAGAGCGGAGTCGCCCAAGCCGGGAAGAAATCGCCGCAGCGTCTACCGCCCGCCGAGCAGACGTTCCAGTTCGCGACGAAGGTTTTCCGCGTCGACCGGCTTGTGCAGGACGATGAAGCCGCTGGCGTCCATTTCCGAGATTCGCTCGACGGCGGTATCCCCGGTCAGCACGATGGTGGGAACGGGCCGGCCGGCTCGGCGCCCGATTTCCTTCGAGGTCGCAATCCCGGTGAGCGGTCCGCCCAGCTGATAGTCGGCGACGATCGCGTCAAAACGCCAGCTCTCCGCCGCCGCGAGAGCCAGGGCGGCCTCGCCGCTCGCGGCGGAGACGGGCTCGCAGCCCCACTCGCCGAGCAGGGTGGCGACGCTGAAGCGGACGATCGGATTGTCCTCGATCAGAAGGACGCGGCCGCGCAATCCGGTCGACGCCGGTTCGGGCGCCGCGGTCGGAACCTCGTCGCGGTCCAACGGCAACAGAAGCGAAAAGCGCGAGCCTCGCCCGACCTGCGAGGCCACCTGCACCTCCGCGCCTAGCAGGGCGGCGATACGGGAAACAATGGCGAGGCCGAGGCCGAGGCCCTCGCCCGGGGCGCGGCCCGGGTTTTGAACCCGGAAGAATTCCTCAAAGATCCGCCGTTGCTGGTCGGCCGGGACGCCAATGCCGGTATCAACGACGTCGATGCGGACGCGCTCGCCGCGAATCCTTGCGCCGATCAGAATTCCGCCCTTCTCGGTATAAGTCAGCGCGTTTTCGATCAAGTTGCGCATCGCCCGTTGCAGCAGCGCCGGATCGCCGCTCGCCCATATGGCGCACGGCTTCGCCAGCAGCCTCAGACCCTTTTTCGACGCCCTCGCGCGGTATTCCTCGCAGGTTTGCTCAATCAGCGCCCCGACATCGATGGGCTGCAGTTCGGGCGCCACCACGCCCGCGTCGAGTCGTGAGATGTCGACTATGCCCGCAAGCAGAACGTTCAACCCGCCGACCGCCAACTCCATCGCTCTCACAATCTCGACGAGTTTGGGATCGCCGCCGGCCCTGCGCCCGAGGAGGCTCAACAGCAAGACAAGCGACTGCACAGGCTGGCGCAGGTCATGGCTCGCCGCGGCGAGGAACTTCGATTTGGCTTCGCTGGCGCGTTCGGCCTCTGCTTTGGCGGCGGTTAGCGCCTTTGCGGCTTCGACTCGCGCCGTGATATTGTTCGCCGCGCCGATGATCCCGACAATCTCATGGCTTGCGTTGCGCAGGGGCTCGGCGAAGACATCGAAATCGAAAACCTGCGGCGCCGCGCCCAAGAGATTCAAGAGCGTAACGTCCTCGCGGATGACGGCGCCTTGCAAAGCTCGGCGAAAAAGGTCGGCAAGGCGATCGGCGCTTTCTGCGGCAAACAGGTCGTAAGGGGTTTTGCCGACAAGTTCGGCGTCGCTGCTTTGCGTGCCATGCAACCAGGTGCAGCGCAAATCGCGATCGAAGGTGAAGGCGATAGTCCTGCTCAATTCCGTCGCCAAACGGAAACGCTGCTCGCTACGTTGCAGGGCGTCTGCGGCCTTTTTCGCCTCGGTGACGTCGCGAGACACGCCGACGAGGCCCACCACCTTTCCCGCGCCGTCACGCAGCGGCGATTTGGTGGTCTCGAGGATTAAGGGTCGGTCCGGCGGCCCGAAAAACTCTTCCACCGTTTCCGTTAGCCCGCTCGTCATGATGCGGGCGTCGTTATTAAGGATCGTTTGGGCGAGCACCGGATCAAGAGCAAGCTCGCGCGCGCTCAAGCCAAGGACCTTTTTGGGATCGCCTGCGCCGAGCAGGTCGAAGGTCGCTTGATTGCCGAGGATAATGCGTCCCTCGGCGTCCTTGGCCCACACGAGATCAGGCGTCGCTTCGATCACGGTCCGCAACAAGACGGCGCCGCTAAGCGCTTGCTCCTCGCTTCTCTTGCGCGCGGTGATGTCGGTCGCGGCGCAACCGACGCCGATAATCTCTCCCGCGTCGTCAAAGCGCGGTTCGACATAAATGTCGTAATAATCGAGAGGCGCCCCGGGCGCCGCGGCCGCCACTTCCTGTCGCGTAGGCGCCCCGGTTTCCATCACCCGCTGCTTGATCGCATCCAGATTGGCGGCGCAGACCGGGTCCATAAGCTCCGCGTCGGTCTTCCCGATGACCGCTTCGGCGTTGTAGCCAATACGGGGATTGTACATCCAGGTGTAGCGGAGATCCAAATCCTGCTCGAATACCGAAACTCGCGAGTTCTCCAGCGCGGTCCGAAAGCGACGTTCGCTTTCTCTCAGTTCCGCGGCCGAGATCTTGAGCGCTTCGATGTCATCGAGCGCCGTCACCACCAGGGCCACGCAAGGACGGGCATCGAAGGATATCGGACCGGCGGAGGCCCGCACGGGCGCGTTTGCGCCGTCGACTGAGACCAACGCGATTTCGACAGCGGTCTGCCCCGCAAGGCCGGCGGCCAGCATCTCCCTGGCAAGGCCGCGCTGCGCTGGCGTCACGATGTCGAGAAAATTCAGTCCGGCCAATTCGCCGCGTCCGAGCATCCGCGACAGTCCGCCGTTGCAGTACAGGATCGTATGCTCGGCGTCGAGCACGGCCGCCGCGCCCGGCATCCGTTCGACGAGTTGGCGATAGGGTTCGCTGGCGTCGCGCAGAGTATAGACGCGCGGACCGTCGCGGGTCTCAACCAGCAGGGCGTCGGCGTCGCCGAGGATGATGGCGTGAAGCGTCTCCTCGGGCGCCTTGCCGGTCGGCGCAAAGGCGCTCAGCGGAATGTCAACCGTCTCGGCCGGCTTGTTCATCGTTCATCTCGTCAGTCCCAAACCGGCTGCAAGCGGGGCGGTATCGGACATATCGCCAATGAACAGCCGTTTCGGAACAGGCGCCAGCTTGAGCAAGGTTGGCAGGGCGACGATCTGATGCTCGCGCGCCGCCGCCGGATTTCGGTAGATGTCGACGACCTCCAGGATGTAGCGGCCTGTCAGTTTCGACTCACAGAGCCTTCGCACCGTGGCGACTGCGCGCATCGACCGCGGGGTCGCGCCGCTGACGAAGAGACGCAATCGAAACTCGCAAGGGTTTTGGTCGCCGTCGAAGGCCGTGCCCATGTCGCCCCCCTACCGTCCTGAAGGATCGAGTTCGAGCCCGACGATAACACGTTCCCTGTCCGACAGGTCGCCGATAATTCGCTTCAGCGGCGGGGGCAATTGACGCACCAGAGTCGGGATGGCGACGATCTGGTCGGCTTTGGAACGCTCCGGATGTTGCAAGAGGTCGACGACCTCGAGTTTGTAGCGGCCGGCCAGCTGCTGCTGGCAAAGCCTATTCAGGTTGGCCAGCGCCGAGACCGATTTCGGCGTCTGGCCGGCAATATAAAGCCGCAACGTCCAGACCACGCCGTCGCGCGTCGGGGGTAGATGTCATGGCCCGCTTCCGCGCAGGCTGGCGATCTCCTGACGCGTCTTGACGTGAGCGTCGAAAGCGGCGCGATCGCGGGAGGCCAACAGGTCCGCTTCGATCGCCCGATCCTCCAGTTCGGCCTGCAGCGCGGCGATTTGCGCCTCGATCTGCCGTCGCTTGCGATCGATGTCGCGCTGCTTGACCGCAATGCGCCGATTGCCGTTCGATCTCTTTTTCGCCTTCGAGCGCCTCCTGGGCGACACGGGCCGAACCGGTGAGGACCTCGCCCTGGCCGAGATAGGCGTCACGCAAGACGATGCCCTGGTCGGAAAGGAGGAATTCGCGAATCTGATTGGAATGGGACATGCCGCGCGCCTTGATGACATAGAGCCCGCGATTGCGCTCGCCGCGACCCTCGATAGTTTGCACGAGCAGCCAGGCGTCCATCAGCGACGATACCCCCGATTGCTCCATATCCCTGGGGTCGCCGGCGTCGGCGGCGGTCAACAGCGCCGTCACCTTCCTGCTCTTCAGGTAGTCGATGAGCCGGAGCAGCATCAGACGGACCTCGGTGGCTGAGCCGACAGCGCTCAGATTGTAAGATCGGATCGACCGCAACCACTTGCGGATCGAACGCCTCCACCGCCTTGTGCATGCGCGCAAGATGCATCTCGAGCCCCCAGAGGGTCGGACGCGCGGCGAGAAAGCGGAGGAGCCCGGCGTCGACCCATTGCTGCAGGTCAAGTCCGACCGACCGCATGTTGCGCACGATCTGATGCGGGCTCTCCTCGAATGCGAAATAGATCGCGCGCTCGCCGCGCCGGCAGGCGGCGTCGACGAACGAGGCCGCGAGCGTCGTCTTGCCGGTGCCCGCCATTCCCGAGACGAGGACGCTCGATCCGCGCCAAAAGCCCTCGCCGCCCATCATGGCGTCGAGACCCGCCACGCCGGTGGAGACGCGCTCGCTCGAGACGTCATGCGCCAGATCGATGGACGTAACCGGCAGGACGCTGACGCCGTCCGGATCGATCAGGAACGGGTATTCGTTGGTGCCATGGGTGGCGCCGCGGTATTTGACGACGCGCAGACGGCGCGTCGCGACCTGGTCCGCGACGCGGTGGTCGAGCACGATCACGCAGTCGGAGACGTATTCTTCCAGCCCGTGGCGGGTGAGCGCGCCGTCGCCGCGCTCCGCGGTGATGATCGATGTGACCCCTCGGTCCTTCAGCCAGCGGAAAAGCCGGCGCAACTCGGCGCGCAGCACGCCAATGTTGGACAAGCCGGAAAACAAAGCCTCGATCGTGTCCAGCGCGACCCGCTTGGCGCCGACCGATTTGATGGCGTAATCGATCCGGACGAACAGCCCCTCGAGGTCATATTCGCCGCTCTCTTCAATCTCGCTTCGTTCGACGCGGACGTAATCGACAGCGATTTTGTTCGCGGCGATCAGCTGCTTGAGGTCGAATCCGAGCGAGGCGACGTTGGCGGCAAGCTCTTCCTCGGTTTCCTCGAAGCAGATGAAAACGCCGGGCTCGTCGTAATGCAGCGCCCCTTCGACAAGATAGGTCAGGCCGAAAAGCGTCTTGCCGCTGCCGGCGCCGCCGCAGATCAGGCTGGCGCGGCCGCTAGGAAGACCACCCCCCGTGATTTCGTCGAGGCCCCTGATGCCGGACGGCGTTTTGGAGAGTGCGGCAACGCCAGTATTCATGTAAAGACCAATTCCCAGCCGACATCAACTTCACAAATTGCGAGGGCGCTCAAGATCATAGCAAGTCGATCAAGGGGCAACCCGACATGCGACGACTTCCTATGCCGGCTTTCATTATCGGCCCACGGTTGCGCCAGGCTGTTCGGGACACCGGTTCGGTCGCCCGCAAACGATAAACAACACTATCTTCACGGCTTGTTCCACGCGACAAGATCCAGGTCAGGCAGACTGCGACCGACTGTCGCGGGCGCCTGGCGGCAGACTTCCGCAAGAAACGGCGCAGGCGACGAGCAGGTTGCGCCATTGTTCGCCTCCCCTAATCGGCCATTCCGGCCGCGCCCCGCCGCCCAAGGCTAATCATGACCGCCCCAAGCAACTCGCTTGCTTCCGGCGACCTGCTCGCCGATCGGCGCTACGCCTACGGCAAGGCCGCGGCCGTAGACGGCGATCTCGAAGCGGCCGCGGACATGTTCGAGCAGGCGCTGGAGCGAGTCCCCGACTGGCCTGCGGCGCTGTTTGCCCTCGGCGAGACGAGACAGCGGCTCGGCCGGCGCGAGGCCGCCGCGGAGGCTTTCCGCCGGGCGCTCGCCGCCGACCCGTCCGACACGCTCGGGGCGGCGGCGCGGCTCGCGCTCATCGGCGGGACGGAGGCGCCGCAGGGTCTTCCGTCCGCCTATGTGACCCGCCTTTTCGACGATTACGCCCCACGCTTCGAGGCGCATCTCGTCGGCGCGCTCGCCTACCGCGGCCCGGCCCTCCTGGTCGGGGCGCTCGACGCCGTCGCGCCCGGCCGCCGCTTCGCCGCCGCGCTCGACCTCGGCTGCGGCACCGGGCTCATGGGCGCGGCGATCCGCGATCGGGTCACGCGCCTCGAAGGCGTTGACCTTGCGCCCGCGATGGTCGCGAGCGCGCGGGCCCGCGGCCTCTACGACAGGCTGGAGGCGGCCGACGCGATTGCGTTCCTCGAGCGTGCGCCGCAGGGCGCCTGCGACCTGATCCTCGCCGCCGACACGCTTTGTTATTTCGGCGACCTCCGTCCGGTTTTCGCCGCCAGCCAGCGGGCGCTCGGCCCCGGCGGCCTTTTGGCGCTGACCGCCGAAACCTTTGCGGGCGCCGGCTTCCGACTGCTCGAAGGCCTGCGCTTTGCGCATTCCCCGCACCATATCGAGGACGCCGCCTGCGCGGCCGGCCTGCGCATCGTTCTCCTCCGCCAAGCCTGGGCCCGGCGCGAGGCCGACGTCGAGGCGCCGGGGCTGGTCGCAGTGCTTGCGGCCGACTGATGCGTTGAACCACCGCTCGATGAACGGCGGATTGATTTGTGCTAAAAGGGCTTGCTCTCGCGGCTGTCCGAAGCGGGGCTGCGCGCCCGCATGATCGCCGCGTTGAGCTCGCCGCCGAATACGAACAAGAGCGCGACCCAGTAGAGATAGACGAGCGCGATCATGGCTGACGCGAGGCCCGCGTACATCGTGATGTAGTTACGCAAGTACTGGCTCAGATACACCCCGAACAACTCGCCGAACACGATGCTGGCGAAAAAGGTCAAGGTCACGCCCGGCATGAGGTCAATGAACCTCGGTCGATGGGCGGGCAGGATCCGATGGGCCAGGAACAAGGATATCGCAAGCATGAGCCCCGCGACCGCCAGTCGGGCGAGGGTCAGGAGGCTGTGCGCCGCGGCGACCGCGGGCGCCCAGGCCGAGAGCGCGTCGAGGATCAGCGGCCCGAGCACCACCAGAAAGGCGAGCGTCAGCAGCGCTAGCGAACCGACCAGCACAAGCCCGAGCGACTGGAGCCGGAGCAGCCACCAGGGCCGCTTTTCGATCAGCCCATAGGCGCGATTGAGACCGACCCTCAGGGCCTCGATCGCGCTCGAGGCGAAATAGAACGACAGCACCAGGCCGAAGGTCAGTTGGCCGCCCCGCGGCGCAGTCAGCACGTTCGCCACCTCCTGGGCGATCGGACGGGCGACAACGTCGGGCCACTCGGCGAAGACAAGCCCCGCGGCCTCCTTCGCCAGTTCCTCCGAGCCGAGAAATCCGGCCATCGCCGCCACGAAAATCAGAAATGGAAACAGCGACATCAACAGCGTCAACCCGATGTAGCTGGCGATCGCCCAGCCGTCGTCGGCGAGAAACTTCTCCGCCGCGCTCCAAACGATGGATGCCGCCCTGCGCACAATTGCCCTCGCTGACCGAATTCAGCCCGATCGGCCTCTGCCTCGCCATTGTGGCGGGACGGGGACCCGGCCGCCAGCCGGACGCCGACCTATTCCCTCCCTTTGACGACGAAAAGACGCATTGCAACAGTCCTCCCGCGGACGCATGTTGCGCCGCAGCAGCGAGGAACGCATTTTCAGGAGAAACGCCCGTGACGCTTGACGATCTCGCCCACCAGGCCCAGTTTACCGCCGAGGGCCTGCTGGAATGCGCCGTCACCGCCGTCCGCGAACGGGTCAGCGAGCACGGCAAGCTGAGCGCAGCCAAGATCGAAGCCGAGCAGCACGCCGCCCATGGCCTCGCGTGGCTCGCCACCTATGTCGAAGCGATCAAGGAGCTTGCCGCTTACGCTCGCCGGATGCACGAGGAGGGCCGCTTCGGCCCGACCGAGGAGCTGATGACCCGAATCGGCCTCGGCGAATACCTGGCGCAGATCTTCGGCGGCATCCCCATGAACCAGGGCGAAATCGTGCGCCTGACCGACTTCGGCCTGAGCGCGTCCGACATCGAGCCGTTCCGCGACGAGCCGGAGGTGGAGGCGCTGATCAAGTCGGGCAACACGGTGGAAAATCGCGCCGCGCTCGCCGACCTGATCAAGCACGCGCCTGCCGGCGCGATCGGCGATCCCGGCCTCGACGAGACCTTCGAGGCGGTTCGCGGCGAGATGCGGCGCTTCGCCGACGCCGAGGTTGTCCCGAACGCGCAGGACTGGCACCGCTTCAACACGTACATCCCGCTGGAAGTCATCGCCGGACTATCGGAAATGGGGGTTTTCGGCCTGACCATTCCCGAGGCGTACGGCGGCATGGGGCTCGGCAAGGTCGCAATGTGCGTCGTCTCCGAGGAACTGTCGCGCGGCTATATCGGGGTCGGCTCGCTCGGCACCCGTTCCGAGATTGCGGCCGAGCTGATCATGGTCGGCGGCACCGAGGCGCAGAAGGAAAAGTACCTTCCCAGGATCGCCAGCGGCGAAATCCTGCCGACCGCCGTGTTCACCGAGCCCAACACCGGCTCCGACCTCGCGAGCCTCAGGACGCGCGCGGCGCGCGAGGGTGACGAGTATGTCGTCAATGGCGCCAAGACGTGGATCACCCATCCGGTTCGCGCCGACCTGATGACGCTGCTGGTGCGCACCAACC
This sequence comes from uncultured Alphaproteobacteria bacterium, assembly GCA_963724785.1. Classification (GTDB taxonomy): domain Bacteria; phylum Pseudomonadota; class Alphaproteobacteria; order Rhizobiales; family Beijerinckiaceae; genus Roseiarcus. The sequence goes on from CAVRWC010000025.1 coordinate 641,767, forward strand.
CGGAGGAGAAGGGCTACAAGGGCCTCTCCATGCTGCTCGCCGAGAAGCCGCGCGGGACCGACGCCGAACCCTTCCCCGCCAAGGGCATGTCCGGCGGCGAAATCGAGGTGCTCGGCTATCGCGGCATGAAGGAATACGAGATCGCCTTCGACGGATTCCGCGTTCCGGCGGACGCGCTGCTCGGCGGCGTCGAGGGCCAGGGCTTCAAGCAGCTGATGGAGACCTTCGAATCCGCCCGCATCCAGACCGCTGCGCGCGCCGTCGGCGTCGCGCAATGCGCCTTCGAGCTCGGGCTTCGCTACGCGAAGGAGCGCGTACAGTTCGGCAAGACGCTGATCCATTTCCCCCGCGTCGCCGACAAGCTCGCGATGATGGCGGTCGAGATCCACATCGCGCGCCAGATCACCTATTTCGCCGGACGGGCGAAGGACGCGGGCCGTCGCTGCGACCTCGAAGCGGGCATGGCGAAGCTGCTCGGCGCCCGGGTCGCCTGGGCCGCCGCCGACAATGCCCTGCAGATCCACGGCGGCAACGGCTTCGCGCTTGAATACCCGATCTCGCGCGTGCTCTGCGACGCGCGCATCCTCAACATCTTCGAGGGCGCCGCTGAGATCCAGGCGCAGGTGATCGCGCGACGGCTGCTCGAAGGGGCCAACTGAGGGCGTCCGCCGCCAGGCGACGGCGGGAGCGACGCATTTTTTCGGCCGCGGCTGTCCGCCCGCGTGCGCCGTCCCGCCGTCTTGATCAGAGGATTTCGATCCGCACGTGGGCGACGCCGGCCTGGCGAAAGCCCAGAACAGCGGCGGCAGCGGGGCAGACGTCGATGATCCGGCCGCGCACGAACGGCCCCCTGTCGACAATTTTAACGATAGCACTTCGGCCATTATCCAAATTGACGACGCGCACACGCGTGCCGAAAGGCAGCGATTTGTGCGCCGCCATGAGACCGGAACTGTGTGGCAGAAAGTAGTACGAGGCTATACCCAATTCGGCAGCAGAGGCTGCGCTGGCAAACCCAAAGAGAAGCGAACCCAAGAGAATGTACTTCCGCATCCATTACACCTCGTTTTTGTTAGAATCGCACAAGTTATCTGTCCGGCGCATGTGGCAAAAGCAAGGCGTGACATTTTTCGCTTACTAAATGACAATGACAACTAGCCGATCGATCAGAACTAGCCTCCGCGTAACCTATTGAGCTGCGCAGCTTTTCGCCTTGAACAGGGTAAGGAACGCCCGCGACGCCGACAGCCGCCCCGCGAGAGCTCCGCCGGACCGCCGCAGCGGCGCTTCCGCGCAGGGCGCGCTTTGCCCGACGATTTTCCGCCATATCTCAGGCGTATCTCGCTCGGGTCGTCGGCTTGAAGAGGGAAGCGGATGCTGGATCTGCCGACCGGACGGAACCACGCGAGGGCGACGGAACCGGCGGTCACCGACTATTCCCGCGAAATCGACTCGCCAGTCGTCGCCAAATCCCGCGGCGGCGGGCTTGCCGGACGAATGCTCATCGTCACGGTCAGCGCGGTCGTTGTGTCGATGGCCTTGACGTTCGCGACCCGGCTCGAAGCGGCCCGGGAGATCTGGCTGCACAACAAAGCCGTCACCGTGCAGGCGGCTCTCGACGTCTTTGATCCCGAGCAACGCCCGCTTCCGCCTGAACTCGCCGGCAAGGTTCTTCGCGCCCTCGGATTGAACTCGATTGCAGTCCTCGGGGCCGGGAGGGCGGCGCGAGATCGCCTCGACCTCCCCGCCGCCCATGTCGGTGGTGGACGTCACGCACGAAGAAAACTCGTTTACGCTCACAATTTCCGAGCTTTATCGCGCCTTGTTCCCTGCCGTCCCCTCGACCATTCGGATGCGAAGCGTCGACCCGCCTGCTCGAATTGACGATGGGCGAGAAACCGCTCACCGACTTCGCTTCGGCGCGTCGCAAGCGCGCAGTTCGTTATTCTGGTCGTCCTTGCGGTCGTGATCACAATCGTCGTCTGGGCCACGCTGTGGCAAATGGTGCTGCGGCCCGTACGCAAACTGACCTCGAACATCATTGCGTTCGGCGAACGCCCTCAGGACGTCTCCCGGATCATCGCGCTCGAGCGGGCGCGACGACGAAATCGGCCGCGCCGAAAAGGCGCTCGCCGCGATGCAGGAGTCGCTCGCGCACGAACTCGCACAAAGAAAGCGCCTGGCCGAGCTCGGCATGGCGGTCGCCCGCATCAACCACGACCTGCGCAACATGCTTTCCGCGGCGCAGCTCATCTCCGATCGTCTCGCGACCATCGCGGATCCGCAGGCCCAGCGTCTCGCGCCGAAGCTGGTCGCCACGCTCGATCGCGCGATCCAGTTCTGCCAGACGACCCTGACCTATGGGGCCGGGAGCGAGCAGCCGCCTGAACGGCGGCGGTTCGATCTGAACAGAATGGTGCAGGACGTAGTCGACGCGGCTTGCGCCGAAGCGCGTCGAGGCTGTCGATTACCATGTCGACATTCCTCCCCGCTTCGAGATTTACGCCGATCCGGACCAGATTCTTCGCGTGCTCGAGAACCTGAGCCGCAACGCCGTGCAGGCGCTGACGTCGAACGGCGCCGCCGGCCGGCGGCCGAAGGCGATCCGGTTCGCCGCGATTCGCACCGACGGCATGGCTCTGATCGAGATCAGCGACACGGGCCCGGGCTTCCCATCGGATCAGAAGGAGCGAATCTTCGAGCCGTTCCAGAAGTCGACCAGCGCGGCGGGGACCGGGCTCGGCCTGTCGATCGCCGCCGACCTCGTGACGCGCAACGGAGGCCGATCGACCTCGCGCCGGCGAAGGCCGACGACTTCTATTGCGGCGCGCGCTTCCTCATCAAGCTGCCGACCCCCGAGCGCGCCGTCCTGATGTCCCTGCGCCCCCTTCCACACGCCTGAGCGGGCGATTTCCCGCGGCAATGCTTTGCTGGACGGGATTCCCGATCCGCGCCGCTTCCGCACGACGCGCCGCTCGGCTAAGAGAGCGGCTCGTCGGCGCTGACGAAACGGTCGAAGGCGCGCGGAGAGCGAAGACATGTCCATCGCCAGCCCAGCGCTCCGGACGCGGGACATCGCCTTCCTGTCGTCCGGGTCGAACGGAGGCCGAAGAGGCCCGCAACGCCCTCGTCGCACTCTATGGCAGCGTGCCTCCCGAGGAGGCGGACGTCATCGTCGCGCTCGGCGGCGACGGCCTGATGCTGCAGACCCTGCACCGCACGATCAAGACGTCCGAAGCCGATCTACGGCATGAATCGCGGCTCGGTCGGCTTCCTGATGAACGAATATTCCGAGCACAATCTGCCGGAACGGCTGGCGGCGGCGCTTCCCTCGATCATTCATCCCCTGATCATGCGAGCCGTCGACGTCCGCGGCATCGAGACGACGGCGCGGGCGATCAACGAGGTTTCGCTTCTGCGGCAGACCTATCAGGCGGCCAAGTTCCGGATCGAGGTCGACTCGGCGACCCGGCTCAACGAGATTATCGCCGACGGCATGCTCGTGGCGACGCCCGCCGGCTCGACCGCCTACAACCTGTCGGCCAACGGGCCGATCCTCCCGCTCGGCGCGCCCTTGATGGCGCTGACGCCGCTCTCGCCGTTCCGTCCGCGCCGGTGGCGCGGCGCCTTGCTTCCCGACGCCGCTGAGGTCGTCATCGAAATCCTCGAGGCGGACAAGCGACCGGTCGCCGCCGCGGCCGACCATTACGAAATCCGCCGCGTGACCCGGGTCGAAGTCAAGATGGACCGCGCGACGTCGCTCATCCTTCTGCACGACCCGGGCCATTCGCTGCGACGAGCGAATCCTGCGCGAGCAATTCCGCTACTAGGGGGCGTTCATGGCCAAATCGGCGCGCGTCATCGGCGAGCGGGTTCTCTCGCGCGGCCGTTTCGATCTCACGCGGACGGACATCGAGGTCGTCGAGGACGACGGCGCAGACCCGCACGCTGTCGCACGAGGTCTACCGCCACGGCCTCGCCGCGGCGGTGCTCCTCTACGACCCCGATCGATCGGTCGTGACGCTCGTCAAGCAGTTCCGGGCGGGCGCCTATCCTGTGCGACGGGCAGCTCGCGACCATCGAAGCCTGCGCGGGCATGCTCGACGGCGATGCGCCCGAGGTCTGCGTCGTGCGCGAGGCGCTCGAGGAGACCGGCCTTGCGATCGTCGAGCCGCGCCATGCCTTCGACGCGTTCATGAGCCCTGGCGGCATGACCGAGAAGATTGCCTGCTTTGTCGCGAGCTACGCGCGAGACAAGCCGGCAGGGCGCGGGCGGCGGCGTCGACGACGACGAGGATATCGAAGTCCTCGAGGTCTCCTTCTCCGAAGCGCTGACGATGATCGGACGCGGCGAGATCGCGGACGCCAAGACGATCGCCCTCCTCTATTTCGCCAAGGCAACCGGACTTCTTGGCTGACCCGACCCGGACGGTCGCCGGCCTAGACTTGCCGCTTCGGTCTGAATTTCTGTCAGGCCTAATGTAAGCGACGCTAAATATCAGCTCGAAAGTCATATGAATATCGCATTTAATGTAACCTGATAAGCACTTTTGTCTTGCCGGATAAGCATTACTCCTGCGTCAATCTGCGCAGTTGCGTCAGACTTCCAACACTCTCTATTTTCTGATGGTCAGGCGCGAATCTATAGTGGTGTTTACATGAAACGTTCGCTCGCGCGTTTGTGGTTCACGGCGGCCGCAGCGATAGTGCTGGGGCCAGCGTTGCGCGCGCGGTCAGGCAGCCTTTGAGAGGCTCAATGATGTCCAATCGATATGCGAGCCTTGGCGTTCTGAGCGCCGCCCTGCTGACGGCGACAGCGGCTCTCGCGCAGGACAGGGCGCCCGCGAACACGCTCATGGATATCCGCCGTCAATTCAGTACTTGCCTCGAGGGAACGCCGATGGAGACGGGCTCCGTCATCACGATCACCTTCGCAATGAAGCGCGATGGGTCGTTGCTGGGCAAGCCGCGCATCAGTTATTCGCATTTGAGCGGCGACGCCGGGTCCCGGCGCCGTTTCGTCGAAGACGTGCAGCACGCGCTCAATTCCTGTCTCCCGCTCGAGATCACCCCAGCCCTCGGGGGCGCGATCGCCGGTCGGATTTTCTCTGTCACGTTCGAGGGGGAGGAGCCCCAGCGGCGGCTCTAGAGCGGTTCCCGTGTGGACGGAATCGGAAGGGGGGATTCCGCAAATCGGTAGAAATCGGATTCACCTTTGAGGCCGGGCTGGAGGCCGGCTGGGATGGCGAAACCGTATTCCGAGGATCTCCGCGAGCGTGTGGTGCGCGCCGTGGAAGGGGGAAGTTCGCGCCACAAAGCGGCTGGTCAATTCGACGTCAGCGTGAGCTTCGTGGTCAAGCTGATGCAGCGTTTTCAAGCGACGGGAACTTTCCGTCCGGGGGATTTCGGCGGCCACAGGGAGCCGAAGCTCGCCCCGCATGAGGCTCTCGTGCGTGAGCTCGTCGAGCAGGCGCCGAGCGCGACCCTGCTCGAACTGCAGAAGACGTTGAGCGAGCGAGGCGTCGAGGTCGGGAAGTCGTCGATCGGTCGGTTTCTGCAGCGCTTGCGGATCAGCTATAAAAAAAACGCTTTGCGCGGCCGAGCAGAAACGTCCGGACGTCGCCGCCGCGCGCGCCGCATGGCGGGAGAACCAGCCGACCCTCGACCCTCGGAAACTCGTTTTCATCGATGAAACCTGGGCGTCCACGAACATGACGCCGCGCTACGGCCGGTGTGGGATCGGCAAGCGGTTGATCGGCCACGCGCCTTTTGGTCATTGGAAGACGACGACCTTCGTCGCCGCCCTGCGCCACGACCGCCTGACCGCGCCCGCCGTCTTCGACGGAGCGATCAACGGAGAAAAGTTCGCAGCCTACATCGAACAGGAATTGGTCGGGACGCTGAGACCGGGCGACATCGTGATCATGGACAACCTCAGCGCTCACAAGCGCGCCGCCGTCAAAGTCGCGATTGAAGCCGCCGGAGCCGAACTCCGCTTTCTTCCGCCCTACAGCCCCGACCTCGACCCGATCGAACAGGCCTTCGCCAAGTTCAAAAGCATCTTGCGCAAACTCGCCAGGCGAACGCTTGAAGGCCTCTGGAGCGCCTGCGCCATCGCAACCGAGGAGATCCAGCCCTCAGATTGCCGAAACTTCTTCTCCCACTCAGGATATGGATGCGCCTGAGTGGGAACCGCTCTAGACGGCGGCCGACAGAGAACAGCGCCGGCCAACCGGCGCCTCGCCTTTAGGCCATACCAAGAAAAAGTCTCGCATGTTCGCCATTGAAACAACTGTTGTGGATAGCATCGCCAATTCGCTCTCGGATCGGGCGATTCTGGCGATTTCGGCGCTTCTGTTCGGTCTCGTCGGCGGCCTGGTTGCGTTCCTGGCTAATCGATTCTGGTTTTGCTATTGGCCGGCCCATGGCGCCTACGACGACAAACTGGGCGAAGCCGCGCATACGAGCATGCTCGGTTTTTCCGCGTTTGTTCTCGCGTTGTTGATCACCAATGGGCTGTCGACCCTCTCGGAGACCGACAAGGCGGTGAGGCTCGAGGCGGCCACCGCCTATCGTCTCGGCCGGGAACTGGACACGCTGGGCCCCTCGGCCGGCGCGGCGAAGCTGGCGCTCGCATCCTATGTGCGGAACGTCGCCGAGGACGAGTGGCCGCGCCTGGCGAAGCTGCCCGCCTCCCTGTCGCCGCTCGTGCAAAAAAATCTTGACGATCTCTGGGTCGCCGTACGCGCGACCGAGGACAAACTGGCGCAAATTGCTCCTGCGCGATCCGATTATCGCGCGGACCTGTCGAAGTATGCGTCGCAGATCGAAGCCGCGAGGTCGGGACGGCTATCCGTGGCCACCCTCAACATCCCGGACGATTTCTGGATCATTCTCCTTCTGTTTGTCGTCGCCGCCTCGGTTCTCAGCGGGCGCGAAACCGCAAAGCGCTTCGGCATCCAGATCAATGTGATGCACATGTCAGCGATCGGACGGTCCCGTCGCGGAGGTGGTTGGAATTGGGTTGGCGTAGTCTCCGGGTTGCTCAACCCCAATGATTCCGGCGTTGGCGCGCTGGAACGGAGACCACGCCATGATCAAGGATACCACGAGGGAGGCGGCTGGAGCCGCCGAGGCGTTGCTTTTCGATGATTGGTTCGACGCGATCGAGGACGGAGTCCGGTCTCGCGTGCGCGGATTTATCGAGACGATGCTGGAGGCGGAACTTTCCGAGGCGTTGTCGCGGCCTCGCTACGGCCGGCGCAGACCGGAGGAGGACGAGGCGACGCCGCCGGTCGTGGGCGTGCGCCACGGGCATCGCGAGCGGACCCTGACGGGCACGTTTGGCAAGACGCGGATCGCCGTGCCGCGGGCCCGGTTGACCGGCGAGGACGGCAAGACCCACGAATGGCGGAGCGGTTCGCTGCGCGCCTACCAGCGCCGCACCCGGGCTGCCGACGCCTTGATCGCCGGGGCTTATCTCGCGGGGACCAACACCCGCCGCGTACGCCGCGCGTTGAACGCGGTGTTTGCCGGTCCGGTCGGCAAGGACGTGGTCAGCCGCGTCTGGCGCAAGACAAAGGGCGACTGGGACGCCTGGAATGGGCGCTCGCTCGCCCAAGAGCCGATCGTGCGGCTGATCCTCGACGGGACGGTCGCGCGTGTCCGGCTCGACAGAAAAGCAACCTCGATCTCGCTGCTCGTCGCGCTCGGCGTGCGCGCCGACGGCCAGAAAATGCTGCTGGCGATCAAGAGCATGGGCGGTGAGAGCGAGGCGGCCTGGCGCGCGCTGCTCGACGATCTCGTGCGGCGCGGATTGCCGACGCCGGAGCTGGTCGTCGTCGACGGCGCGCCGGGCCTGGAAAAGGCGCTGGCGGCGCTGTGGCCCGACATGGCTGTCCAGCGCTGCACCGTGCACAAGCATCGCAATCTCCTCGCCCATGCCCCTGAGCGCTTGCACGAGGAAATCTCGAACGACTACCGCGACATGATCTACGCAGCGACGCGCGGCGAGGTCGAGACCCGGCGCAAGGCGTTCATCCGCAAATGGCGCCTGAAATACCGCGCCGTCGCCGACAGCCTGGAGGAGGCCGGCGACAAGCTGTTCACCTTCACCCGCTTCCCGCCGAGCCAATGGCGGTCGATCCGAACCTCGAACGCGATCGAGCGATTGCACGAAGAGTTCAAGCGCCGGATCAAGACCCAGACCGTTCTGCCCTGCGCCGAAACCGCCGCCATGCTGTTCTGGGCCCTGCTCGCCTCAGGACAGATCACCATGCGCAAGGTCGACGGATGGCAGACCCTCGCGGAGAAGCCGGCCGATCAGATCATTGACCTCGCCGCATGATCCGATAGCCTCATGTCGCCCGAAGACGCGCCGCCCAATTCCAACACAAGTCGCGACGGGACCATCGGACTGGCGGTCGGCCTTGTGATCGTTCTCGACAATCCTTTTCGCGGGCAAACCAGCATAGGCCCGGAGATCATCGAGCAGGCCTTGACCCCCTGAGGCCGGCCCCAGCCGTCACCGGGCTGGACAGGACCAAACGGGCCAAGGCGAAGTCCATAAAGGCCCTGACCAGGGAGCGCTATTTCGCACAGTTGCGCGACGGCGACCCTGAAAGCTGCAAGGCGGTGTCGCATGACCGGACAAAAAATAATATCGATTGCACAGTTGAGGCCGACCCAGATGACGCTTGGGCTTGACGAAGTCGCGAGCCGCGCGGCGAAGATCGCTGAGATGAATCCCGCCGATCTTGAAGCTCATCTCAGGAAGAAGCCGATTCCCTACGTTCTGGGTCCCGGAAAGCAGATCTACATCGTCGACCATCACCACCTGGCGCGCGCGCTTCTGTCCCTTCACATTCGCGAGGCGTTCCTGGGCGATCAACTCGCCGACTGGTCCGACAAGGAGCCCAAGGAATTCTGGCGCCTTATGGAGGCGCATCACTATTGCTGGCCCATCGACGCCGAAGGCAATCGCAGGCCCTATGCCGCCATTCCGACATCGATCGCAGACCTCACCAACAATATCTGGCGGACGCTCGGGCGACGCCTGCGCGGCAAGGCGTTTGAAGACCTCGATACGCCCTATCAGGAGTTCATGTGGGGCGACTATTTCCGCACCTTCATGACCAGGCGTCTGATCGAACTGGAGTTCGATCTCGCCGCGGAAGTGGCGGCGAAACTCGCGCGCCTGCCCGAGGCCGAGGACCTGCCAGGCTACTGGGGCTGACGCGGACGGCGAGCGGAAGGTCGAGGTTTGCAATGAGCGGGCCGACTGCTTGGCAGGGAACGGCGCCGGAAGAAAGGAAAGACGTCCATGACCCTCTTGAATGTCGAGTCGAAGGCATGGAGACGTTTCCGGCTTCCTCCACAGACAAACCGCGCCCACGGTGCTCGTCGGATGGCGAAGGGCCTGTCGTCGGTTTGCAGGATCGTTCCGTTTGCGGCGGCCGCGCTTTTGTTCGCGCCGGCCGCCAGGGCCTCCGACAGGACCCTGCAATTGCTGGACCCCCCGCCCGTCGCAAAAGAGGCGGCGGCGATGCCGCTCATCGCGGGTCCCTCGGACGAGGCGGAGCGGCGGATCAACGCCGCGCTCAAGCGCCTTGACCTGAATCTCGGCAAGGCGATCCGGGCCTGCAAGGGACAAGACGGCGGCCCCGGGCGACTGGGTGCGAAAGGTCGAGCCGACCATGAGGGGGCCTCGCTACCTCAGTTACGTCATCAGGGATATGTCATTCTGCGGCGGCCCCTACCCGTCGATCGGGACAATGTCGATCGTCTACGATCTCCAAACAGGCGCTCCTGTGGACTGGACGCGCCTTTTGCCGCCTTCGATGACCGGCAAGGTCGCCCTGGCGGACGGAATGGACGGCACGAGAATGGTGACGCTCGCCTCTCCTCGACTATTTTCGCTGTATCTCTCCGGTTATGAGCGCGCGACCCGCATGCCAGGAAGCGACATAGCGGCGGAAGACCTCGCCAATTGCAAGGAGGCGGTGCAGGATGCGGGCGACCCGCCCATGATGGTCTGGCTTGACGCCAAGGCAGACGGCCTCGCCGTTCAATTTGATCTGCCGCACGCCGTGCAGGTCTGCGCCGTACCGGTGGTGATCCGGAGCGAGGTTCTTCGCGCCAACGGGGCGAATGGGACGCTGCTGGAGGCGATCGCGGCGGCCCACGGCGAATGATTTCAGATGGACGCGAGCGTCTTTTGCGCCGCCTTCAGATGCGGGGTATCGACCATCTTGCCGGCGATGCTGAGCGTGCCCGCGCCGGGACTTGCGAACATCGCCTTCGCCGTCTCGGTGGCGACGACCGCGACCTGACCGAGCCCACCGGTATCCCGGCCCTGGTCTCGAAGGCGTCGGGATAAACCGTTTATGGGAATACGACTTCCTTCTCCCCGCCAGCCGTGTGATCGCCCGCCTATGACCGAACCCTTCCCACGCCGACTTGAATTCGAAGGCGCCGTCAATTTCCGCGACCTCGGCGGCTATCCCGCGGCGGGGGCCGGCGGACCCGCTGGCGTCGCCTGTTTCGCGCCGACAGCCTCGGCGACCTCACCGAGACCGACCTGATGCGGCTCGACGGGCTTGGGCTTCGAGGGCTGGTCGATTTCCGCATCGACATTGAGCGCCGGCTGAAGCCGAATCGACTGCCGAAGGGGTCGCGCATCCGAGCGCTCGAGCTTGGCTTCCTGCCGGTCGGAGCGCTGGACATGCTGGCGCGCGTGCGCTCCGGCGCGATCACGACAGCCGAACTCGAACGCGAGGTGGCGGGGCACTATCGCCTTTTCGTCAGCGGCCATACCAAGGAATTCGCGCGCGCGGTGGCTTTTGCGGCAGACGCCGAAAACCACCCGATGGTCATCCACTGCACGAGCGGGAAGGACCGGACCGGTTTCGCCTCGGCCATTCTCCTGCTCGCCGTCGGCGTGCCGCGCGACGTGGTGCTGCAGGACTACGATCTGACCAACCTCTATCGCCGCGACGTCTCGCATCTCTTCGGACCCGAAACGCGCGTGGACATCGTCGCTTTGCTGCTCTCTGCGCAGGCGCGCTATCTGGAGGCCGCGCTCGATGAGATCGACCGCAGATTCGGAGGGTTTGAGGATTACCTAGCGAACGGCCTCGCGGTCGACGACGCCATGAGGGCGCGGCTCTACGATCTGCTGACGGAGTTATGACGTTTCCCCGGCGATGGCCGACATTGGGGCTTTTCGCCCGACCCTCCAACCGCGCTGCCGACCGTCACGCGCGTTGTCCAATATCCTTTGCGGCGCGTTCATGCTGGTGCGATAATTCAACAATATAAAAATTACTAAGGAATTGATGCTTCGCTCCATTAATGATAACTATGCGGACGGTAGAAAAATCTTCCAGGTCCTGTCTGACGGCTGGAATCAAAAAAAGTTCCCTTGTGTTAAGCGCGGTATCGCCGCCAGTCTTTGCGTACCCATGTTGTCCTTTGACTACGCCAGCGCCCAAACCGTCGATCGGGACAAGTTTCAAGATTTCATAGCGTCGCCGTTACATCAGGGTCTTGTTGGGAGGGCTGTGACAGCCATTCCGACCGAAGTTTTTCAGCGATGCCCCGCGTCGAAATCCTCATCAGTATGTTATGAAGTCGGTGGATTTTGGACAGGACGGTGTGCCAAATTCAGGAGCTTGGGTGGAGCACATTTCCGTTTCAGGCTGTGGTAATGACACAATTCTCAACTTGTTTTTTGAGGTCGCGCCCGATGGAATGAAAATAAGTTCAGTCGCAGCGTCTCCGGGCACCACTCACGCTTCGATTCTTCTTCAAAGTGAAGCGTTGCGAATAGCGATAGCTAGTCTCCAATTGTTGGCTAACGGCTGCAGCAATGCCGCGGTCAGAAATACCCGCTTTGAAAGCTTCGGCTTAATGGAACCTTCAACGGCCAATTCGGAGCCCTCCGCCAAATTTCACCCGTGGTGGGAGACGTGGACATTGGCAGCGTGCAACCGGACCTTCGATGTTCCGATGGATTTTATCCCCGATGAGAGGGGCACGACGATCGTTCAGCGCCACGGTATTGTTGAGCATTGAGCCCTGAACGCAGTTGCTATTTGGACAGCGCGGCTCGCTAGTCGTCATCATCCTCGGGGAGGTCGAGCCGCCCATCGGCGACGCTCTCCTCCCATGCGGGGTTGCCGAGGTTCGAATCGAGCGGCAAGTCATGCTTGCGCTTTTCCTGCTCAATTCTGTCCTTCATCTCTTTCGATTCTTCCTTGAGGCGATCGAGCGATCGGGAGAATTCGTCGGGCGATTGCTCAGTCGGTTTTTCGTCGGGCATCTCGGGCTCCCTTTCTGCATGGCCTTTCTGAACGTGGGACGCAGGCCACTGTTCCGGTCGCGGGTCTCCCCTCGACGCTTTTTCCCGTGGCGCCTCCCGAATCGGAACTCGAAAAATAGACAGCGTGATGCCGGTGTCAAAAGATTGGATTGATTAGCGGCTTGATGCTCGGCTCTGCCGAAGCCCAGCGTCAGGCATAATAATGAAAATGGGCGCGATGAATTGTCACATTGACTTCACGCTGTCGTGGATTGAGTTTGCTGTTACAGTGACGGCATTAACGGAAAGAAGGCCGCAGTGGGATTGGGCGATCCAAACTTCGCAATTACCAGCTTGCGCATCCAAATGATCGGAGTTTGCTTCTGGGCGCTGCTCATTGTGCTTGTGATTGCCGTCGACTTCTGGAGACGGAACCCGGACCAGTTGAGCCCGCTCTTGCTTGCCGTCCGTATCTGGAACGCCCTCTCCCATTAAACTGCGAACCGGCTCCCAAGCTCGACCCGCCAATCGAAGCCGACCGACGTGCGCTCCTCAACGCTTCTGATGACCCGAGCGTCTCCTGTGGATCCCTTGATCGTGGTGCTCGACACAGCGCTCGTGATTTCGCGCAGCAGGCTAACCGGATCCCCACAGAGACGATTTCTTAGCCCACGCTCGCGTTCCTGCGACCGCTTCGTCGCGAGAATGGGATGCCTACTATCGCTGGGAGATCCAGACCTTGATCGAAAGAATACCGCCCGACAGCCGAATAAGGACAAGGTCAGGAAGTAGAAGGCGGCGGCATAGCCGAATATAACTGCCCTAGAGGGTTTTAGTATCGTAACGCCCTGGGACGCCTTTAGCGCTGCAGTTCCGACGACCTCACCTGAGATAGCGATCAGAAGATAAATCCATTTTCATGACGACCTGCTCGCAAGCCTCCCCGGTGCTTAGATTGACGGCGCTCTTATCACAAATCGATTGCGTTTTCTTAAGGCTGAGAATGAGGCATATTATACAAGATATCCTTTGACTAGCCAAATGTATGCAAACGGCTAGATAATGCAAAAAATACATATATCTGTCTTAGCTTACGCATGATAGAAGATTATCTGACAGGCATTCGAACATTATGTTTCGCGTCATAACATTTGACTATCAACGGAAGTTGACATCGTATGTTTAGCTCGTGACTGGCCTAAGACCATCGGCGGCTTTATTGCAAGTCATGTCGGGATGGCGAGTGGCGCTTCCTTCCAGACCCGCCGTCGCGGGCAGCAGGCTGACCCCTTCGTCGCGTCCCCGTCGTTGGCCGCCTCCCCCGGCAGGCGGCAGAGCCAGAGCCGGCCGGCTGGCCGTCCGAAAGCGGCACGCTCCGCCCCACAGACGCACTCTCGCAAACGGCGCACAACGCACAGGAAATGCTTTCGATGAAACGTCGGCTCTCAATCGTCCTGCTCGAGTCCGCCCTGCTGATCGGCGCGTCCTTCGCATCGACGGCGCCCGCCGACGCCTGCTCACGCGTGTTCTCAAACGACAACGGCGTCGCAATGATCGTGGGGCGCACCATGGATCTTTACCTGGACGATCATGCGACCCTGGAGCTGCATCCCCGCGCGTTGAAGCACGGCGGATTCCTTGGGATCAAAGACCCCAACCCTCTGAGTTGGACCTCGAAATACGGCAGCGTCGGGATCAGGAGCCTGAATCAGGCGGTCAGCGATGGCCTCAATGAAAAGGGCCTCGACGCCAACCTGCTCTATCTGACCGACACCACTCATGAACCCCGCGATCCGAGACGGCCAGGCGTCTCCAACGTGCACCTGGTCGATTACGTGCTCGACAATTTCGCCACCGTTACCGAGGCTCTGGACGCTCTGGGAAAGGTGCAAATCGTTCCGGACAAGGCGGCGGGCCGGGAATGGCCGTTGCACCTCGCGCTCGCGGATCCAACCGGAAGATTCGGCGGTCGTGGAATTCGTCGCGGGGCGCATGGTGGTCCATCACGGCAAGCAGGTGCAGGTGCTGACCAACGAGCCGCCGCTCGACGTTCAGCTAACCAACCTGAAACGGTACAAGGCGTATGGCGGCGTAGAGGCGCTACCCGGCGACATCAACCCGGAAGCGCGCTTCGTTCGGGCCAGCACATTCCTTAAAATGCTGCCCAAGCCGTCGACCGATCTCGACGCGCTCGCGGGGGTTCTTGCCGTCATGAAGACCGTGTCCGTCCCGGCGGGCGCGGAGGACACGACTGCCAGCGCTCATGAGGACAAATGGCCAACGTTGTGAGTAGCGTGCGGGAGGTTCTGCAAAATCGCTGAGAGCGAGAGGCGGTCATGGCAGGCTGGTGATGTCCAAGTCACCTGATTCTCACTGGAGAACCTCCGCCATGACCAAGACCGAGGGTAAGCCTGCAATCGCAGCCGTCAAAGAGCTTTTCGCCGCGAGCCCGGACGGGCTGCGCGAGATTGTTCGCGCGGTGGTGCAAGAGATGCTGGAAGCCGAGATGACGGACGCGCTCGGCGCCGGGAAGAGCGAGCGGACATCCGCGCGGCTCGGCTACCGCTCCGGCTATTACACCCGCACGCTCGTCACCCGGGTCGGCAAGCTCGAGCTGCGTGTGCCGCAGGATCGCGACGGCCGGTTCTCGACCGAGCTTTTCGAGCGCTACCAGCGCTCCGAGCGGGCGCTCGTGGCGACGTTGGCCGAGATGTACGTGCAGGGCGTTTCGACCCGCAAGGTCAAGGCGATCACCGAGGAGCTGTGCGGCCACGCCTTCTCGGCCTCCGCCGTCTCCGCCATCAACAAGCGCCTGGACGAAAGCCTCGACGCTTTCGCCACGCGCCCCCTTGCCGAGCCTTTTCCTTACCTCATCCTCGACGCCCGCTATGAGAAGGTGCGCGAGGGCGGCGTGGTCGCTAGCCAGGCGGTGCTGATCGCGGTCGGCATCGACTGGGATGGGCGCCGCCAGATCCTGGCTGTCGACATGGCCAACCGCGAGAGCGCCTCCTCCTGGAAGATCCCATGGGGAGGCGGATAGCGACCGGAGCTCTGGCAGAGTGAGGTTGCAAAACCACCCACTCTGGAGACGTCCATGCCAACCGTAGCTGACCGACCCGACGCGCCGACCGCCATCCAATCCAATCTTGCCGCGATTTTCGTCTCTCTGGAACTCAGCCGCTCGATCTGGCTCATCACATCGCTGTCGCCGGGCTCTGGCGAGAAGATGTCGAAGCATTCTGTGCGAGCCGGGGACGTTGCGGGGTTGCTGGCGCGGTTTTCGGAGTTGAAGCAGAAGGCGTTTGCACGGACGAGGAAATCCTTTCCGATCGTGGTCATCCAGGAAGCGGGACTTGATGGCTTCTGGCTTCATCGCGCGCTGGAGCAAGAAGGAGTCGAAAGCCACGTTGTCGATCCGGCCTCGATTGCGACGTCGCGCCGGCGGCGGCGGGCCAAGACCGACAGGATCGACGGCGAGGCGCTGCTTCGCACGTTACTGGCGTATAAGCGCGGCGAACCGCGGGTGTGTACGATGGTAAGGGCGCCGACACCCGAGGACGAAGACCGCCGCCGCCTCTGCCGCGAACGCAAGGTGCTGATCGCCGAGCGGGTAGAGCACGTCAATCGCATAAAAGGGCTGCTGTTCTCCCAGGGAATATCGAGTTACGAGCCTCTGCGCCGCGATCGACGCCAACGGCTCGAGGACCTGACGACGGGCGACGGCCGTACTCTGCCGACACATCTCAAAGTCCAGATCAGCCGCGAACTCGATCGGCTCGAACTGCTGCTCGCTCAAATCAAGCTGGCCGAGGCTGAGCGGGATGGGCTGCTCGCCGAGGGCCAAGCCGCCGCGCCAAAGTCGCCAACGAGGATGTTGCTCGAGTTCAGGGGCATCGGCGCGGAGTGCGCCGCCACCCTGTGGTTGGAGGCGCTGTTCCGCCACTTCGACAATCGTCGCCAGCTCGCCTCTTACGCGGGGCTGGCGCCGACGCCCTGGCAAAGCGGATCGGTCGATCGCGAGCAGGGCGTTTCCAAAGCCGGGAATCCACGACTGCGGGCCCTCCTCATCGAACTCGCCTGGCTATGGCTACGCCATCAGCCGCAATCGGCGCTGGCTTTGTGGTTCAAAGAACGGGTCAAGCGCAACGGCGGCCGCATGAAGAAGACGACCATCGTGGCGCTGGCGCGCAAGCTGCTGGTGGCGCTGTGGAAATATGTCACCGCTGGCATCGTCATTGAGGGAGCCGTGATGAAGCCCGTCTGACGACAAGCGCTCAACAAATTCGCAAATCTCCCAGGACCTGATCAGTTCTGGCGGATCCGGGTGTACGAACCGAGGTAGTCCATGGACTGAAATGCCGCCTGGAAGAATGGTTTCGTTCGCCTGAGCCCTGCCCGCCGCAAGCGGGATGTTGGTGCAGCCGTCTCGAGCGGCGACCGGATGTGAGGTTGATCGCGCTCGGAAACGGGCCGCGTCAGGCAATTGGGCTCCGGGACCTGGATACAGAAATGTAAAAATATGAACTTGATCTATCGGATGTTGTCCGATGCGCCGCTCACTCTTGACGGCAAGTTTCGGCCGAGCGCCAAACGAGCGTCAAGGACGTGCACTCCGCGCACGCCGGCTTCGCCGGTGCTTCGCATCCTTGACCCTCGTCCCGCGCTCGCCATTTTCGCTGCCAAGAGCCAACGGCCAAATATCGACCGACGCTGACAAAGACCGAAAAGTCCAAACCGAACCAATCAAGTGAACTGGAGGACGCATGAACGAACCGCCCCCTTGACCCGAAGCTCCCCATGTGAGGACTTCCTCATCGGTCTGCGCCGCCGCGGCCTCGACGGCGTCGAGTTCGTCGTCGCCGACGATCACGCCGGCCTTCGCGCAGCCATCCGCGAGGTTCTCCCGGAGGCGGCCGTGCAGCGATGCTACGTGCACTTCCTGCGCAACGCCCTGGACCATCTCCCGCGCAAGGCCGACGACGACTGCCTGCAGGAGCTGCGCTGGCTTTACGACCGGCGAAATGTCGAGGAGGCCCGCCGCGATTTGTCCGCATGGATCGCCAAGTGGGGCAATCGTTACGACAAGCTCGTCGACTGGGTCGAAGAAACGATCGAGGAAACCTTCACCTTCTACCGTCTGCCCCGCCAGCACCATAAGCATCTCAAGAGCACGAATATGCTCGAACGCCTCAACGAGGAGATCAAGCGCCGAACCCACGTCGTGCGTATCTTCCCAAACACTGAGGCTTGTCTGCGTCTCGTCCGAGCCTTAGCCGTCGAAACTCATGAGAACTGGCTCGAAGCCCACCGCTACGTCAATATGAACGACCTCAGGGAACACAAGAAAACCGACCTCCGAAAAGCCGCCTAACCCAGCAAACCCATGACCGCTATTTGCAGAACTTGACGCACTCAATCGTTGTGGACAACTCTGGCCGACCTGACGTTCAAGACCTACTATTTCCAAAGCGCCCGTAACCCTTACCCGATATGGGTCGAGTTCAAGCACCTGAACGTCGCGGCCGGTCAGCCGGCCCGGAATCTGGATCTTTCGCAGCGCGATCTGAGCGGAGACGTGTCGGCGGATCTGAACAAGGCGCAGGAAGGCCATGCCGCGCCGCTCTGACCGGGGCCTCTCTCGTCACGCCTCGAACCCTCGCCCCAGCGCCGCCCCGCCGCTCTCCGGCGGACGCTTCATCACGACGAACCCGGCCCGGCGCAGATGCTCCGCCAGTCGCTTGGCGACGATCTCCGCCATGATCTCGTCGGCGTTATGGACCCGCTTGCGACCTGCAAAGCGCAGCGCGAATGCGAGCGCCGCTACGAGGTCGTCGGGCGTTGCGGGAGTGAGCGGAATGAGGGCGTCGGACATCGGAGCAAGATAGCTTGAACGCACGAACAAAACAAGAACAAATTCAGCAGGCAAGAACCAGCTCGGCACAATTCTCCGAAAATGAGCGCTCACCCCAGCGTCCGCCTCCCTCCGGTTAACCCCCGTTCCGCCTGCGACAACGTATCGATTGTGACGACCCTGCTACAATGTTATCCGAAAACGGACGACGAAATCGGACTGTTCGTGACCCGTTTCCCCCTTGGGGCGCGGACGGAGAGCGTACCCCTAGCGCCATACTGGTTTCGTCGTCGCCTTCTAGAAATTCCTCCGCTGCGACGATTAACGATCGCCTCAAGGTCCAGGTCTTTCGCTCCGCCAGGAATGGTGTGGCCGCTCGGCAGCGACGAAATAGTTGGATTCCGCCGGGGCCCGGAGCAACGCCCGGGCGCGCCCCTCCATCAGTTCGTCGGCCTTGGTCTGCCGCTCGGCCCGGTATTTGAGTTCGAGCAAGGAGTGAACCAACCAGGTCTCGATCGCGCGGCCCCGGTCGTCGGGATCGTGAAACAGGTTCCAGGCGTAGGCGCCGTCCCGCATCCGCTCGTGGCCGATCTCCTGCATGAGCGCGAGGAATTCCGGGGCGTCCTTCGGCTCGATGCGATAGTCGTTCACGACAAGGATCGGGCCGGCGTCGTCGTCGAGCTTCTGCATGAAGGCCGGGGCGCGCCAGTGCATCGACGGCGCAAGATCGAGCGCCGCCCCTGTTTCGAGCTTCCAGCGAAAGGTCAGCGCCAATCCAATCGCCGCGCCGACCGCGGCTGCGATGAGCGCGAACGGCAGTCCCTCAAGGCTCGCGACCTCGCCCCAGAGTCCGCTGCCGACCGTCATCGCCCCGAAATACGCGGTCAGGAAGATCGCGAGACCTCTGCCCCTGACCCAGTCCGGAAGGGCGACCTGGGCCGAGACGAACATCGTCGTGATCGCCACGATCCACGAGGCGCCGGCGATGAAACTCGCGACGATCGCAAGCTCCGGCGTGGGCGCCGCTGCGAACAGGACCAGTGCGACGGCCGTCCCGATCGCCCCGGCCGCAGCCGAACGGTCGGGGCCGAGCCTCGCCTTCATCGTCTCGAGCGCCAGGGATCCGACGATCGAGCCCAAACCGATGACGCCCATCAGGAGGCCGTAGAGTTCGGCGCCGCCATGCAGCCGATCGCGGGCGATCAGCGGCATCAGCGCCCAGTAGGCGCTGGCGAAGGGAAAGAAGGCGAGGGCGCGGATCAGCGTCGCGTCGAGGTCGCGGTTGTTGCGCGCGTAGCGCAGTCCGGCGGCGATGACCGCGAACAACCGCTCGGCGGGCAGCGTCTCCGGCGCCCTGCGCGGCGGGCGCCACCATATCAGCGTGGCCAGGACGATGACATTGGTCGCGACATAGACCCAAAACGGCAGCCGGATGCCGAACGCTGTGATCGCGACGCCGCCGAGCGCCGGGCCGATGGCGCGGCTCAGATTGTAACCGGCGTTGCTGACCGCAATGGCGGCGTCGAGTTCGGGCTTCGGCACGAGCATTGGCGTGATGATCTGCCACGCCGGCGCCGCCAGCGCGCCTGCCGCGCCGAGCAGGAAGGTGGTCCCGAGCAGAGTCGTCGCCGAGGCCCAATTGGCGGCGACCAGGATTGCGAAGGCCGCGCCCACGGCCGCGACGCCGATCTGTGCGGCGATCAGGAGCCGACGCGGATCGACGACGTCGGCGAGCGCTCCGGCCGGGATCGTCATCAGGAACATCGGCGCCATGGTCGCCACCTGGACCGCGGAGACCATCAGCGGATTGGGGTTGAGACTGGTCATCAGCCAGCTCGTTGCGGTGTCGAACATGGCGATGCCGACGCTCGAGATCGCGCTCGCAACCAGGATCGCGGTAAAGGCGGCGTTGCCGAACACGCCCCATCGCGAAGGGGCGGACGCGGCGGCGTTCGACGGGGAAGCGGGTGGGCTGCTCACGAGGACGGTCGAGGTTCGAGTGCGCGCGCATCCGTGCGCCCTTCCCCGCCGCTTGGCAATAGCCGCCTGGCTCCGCCTTGGCTCGGTCGACAAAGTCTCGCCCGTGGCGGGGAACGCCTCAACGCGCCTCGCAGCGGACCCCTTCGCTCGCAAGGAGCGGCAGCAGCGCCTCGAACATCGCCTTCGCGGCGCGGGCGTTGCCCGGCTCGGAGAAGTGGACGATGTCGAGGTAGACGCCATCGTCCCAGTCGCCGTCGAGACCGGCGAACGCCTCGACCACCGGCGCATTCTGCTCGCGGCCGAGGAGCCTGACCATCCGGTTGTGGGCGGCGTTGGCGGCGATGATGTCGTCGATCGGCTTGAACACCGCGCCGTAAAAATCCTTCACCTCCCGCGGCGAGCCCGCGTCGACCGCAAGGCTCGACGTCGCGAGCACGACCGGGACGCCGTTGTCGCGGCCGAGCCCGATCAGCTTCCGATACGCCTCGGCGTAGCGGCTCTTCAACAGAGCGGCGTCGGAGAGCGGCGTCGGCGCCGGCGGCCGGACGAGCTCGCGGGTCCGCCAGTCGTGCAGCGCGCGCTCGATCGTCAGCACGGCGCGGCCGAGAAGCGCGGAAGCGCGTGGGCGCACGCCCGGCTCGCTGGGCTCGGCCTCCTGTCGCAGGCCCAGTGCGAACAGGCCGTTCATGCCGTGGGTCGAGAGGATGAGATCGGGCTTCAACGGCAGAACATCGCGGCGCATCCGCTCGAGATTGTCCTCGAGCGTGTACGCCTCGGTTCCGGCGTTGATCACCTCGACCGGGCGGCTGCACGAAGCCCGGGCCGTGAAGAGATCCTGGAGCAGCTCAGGCCACGGCTTCTCGCCCTCGTGCAGGGTCGGCCCGAAGGTCTGCAACTCGCCAAGCGCCACGACGCGGAAGCGATCGGCCTTGTCTGGCGCAATCTCGGGCCCGCGAAATCCGGCCGAATTGATGCGGATCACAGTGTCGAACATGCGGCCCGAGGCCCCTGGGATCAGCACGAACGGGAGCTTCTTCTCTGGGTCGGGCTTCTCGATCGCGCCGCGAATGCCGTCGTCGCGGATCCATTCGTTGAGGTAGTAGTACCACCACATCGCAAAGGCGGCCGGATTTTCGCGCGCGGCGCGATAGGTATAGGTCGGATTGGCGACCGACCCGGCGATGGGCACCCCTGTCGACGACCGGTAGAAAGCGTCGGCGACAGGCAGAGCAAGCGCGAACAGGACGAAGGCCTGCGCGGCGACCCCGAAGCCCGCGGCAAGTCGCCCAACGCGCTCAGCGAGAGCCACCGCCAGCAGGGCAGCTACGATCAACCCCGGATAGAAAAGGGACGGCTCGTTGGCCATGAAGGCGTTGCGGGTCAAAACGGCGGCGGCGATAAAGGCGAGCGCGAGCGCCGCCGACGTAAGCTTCCCGCCGCGATCCGGCGCGCTTGGCGGTCGCGCCGCTTCCTCGGCGCGGGCGCGGGGCGAGCGCCGATAATCGGGCCGCGCCGCCAGGAGCGGCCGCTCGAGCCCGCGCCAGAACAGGGTCGAAAAGGCGCAGATAGCCGCAACATAGAGCGCAAGCTGCAGGGCAAGCGGCAAACCGCCCATCAGCGGTTTCAGCGCCATAACGATGACGATATGAAAGAGATAGGCAGAGTAAGAAATGCGGCCGAGATAGAAGCCGAGCGCGGAGATCCGCGGTCCCTGGAACAACCCGTCGGCCTCACGGAAAAAGATAACCGCGGCGACCCCGAACAGCGCCGACGTGTATGGAAAGATCTGCTGGGCGATGCGGGCGCCTTCGAGCGCAAACATGGCGATCCGCAATTCAAGCGCGGCGGCCGCCACAAGGGCCGCACCCGAGCGCGACCAGAAGCCGAGCCCCATTGACGCTCTTCACCCTGAGGAGCCGCTTCGGCTCCAGCGCGAGATAGAGCAAGAAGCCCCAAACGATCGAATCGATACGGAAGAGCGTCACCCGCCGCACATTCAGGTCCCAGTCCGCCGGGGCGGCGAAGGCCCTCAAGGCGACAATGACGAGAACAAACAGGATTGCGAAGGCGACGCCCATCCGGCGGTCGCGGCGACCGAGCGCCCGTCCAAGCAGGAACAGGAGCGGCGCAAACAGGAGGTAGAACCATTCCTCCACCGCGAGGCTCCAGGCGACCGGGTAGAAATCGACCGCGTTAGTCGACCGGAAAAGGTTCTCGACGTAGAAGAGGTAGCGGGCCGTATCCGCACTGAAGAGATGGCCGGTCATCAAGGCGACCACGATCAGCGCGGCGACATAAGGCGGGATCGTTCGCATCCACCGCCGAGCGAGGAAAACGCCGAGGTTGCGCCACGAGCGCCCGACCACCCAGTCGACGATCTGCGGCGCGAGCACAAAACCGCTGAGGACGAAGAACACTTCGACGGCCGCGACCGCAACCAACTCGATCCCGGGGCTGAACGGCGCGTTGGCCGTCAGGTAGTGCGGAACGGCGACTGCGAACGCAGCGGCGCCGCGCAGATAATCCAGCGAGGCGCTGCGTTTCATTGCGGCGGCGCGTAAACGAAGGGCGCGTTGACCGTCTGGCCGGCGAGCGCGAACAAGACGACGAACAGGGCCAGGCAAATGAGGGCAGGCCCCGCCCACGAGCGCGCAAATTGCCTATTGATGAACGCTCGCAAGATCACCGTGCGGGAGGTCTCATGCGGGCGTCATGCCCGCGCGCCGCGCTTTATACCCGCCTTGCTTCAGGCGACAAACGCCGCGAGGCGACGATAAAGGCTCATGGGATCTGAGAGCCCGCCGGATCGCGCTTCACTCGGCCGGCGAAGACGGCTCCGGCGCAGGAGGCGGCGACGGCGGCGCGGCGGCCAACATCGGAATGCCGAGCGGTCGCAAGATTTGAAGCGTCTGGACGACGGTGCGCGAGATTGCCGAGGGCGCGGCCGGCCCCTTGGCCCGCTCGTCGAGCATCGCCGTCGCCATTTCCCGATCTTGAGCGCTCGCCGCCGCGAGATCGCGCCGGTAAAGATCGCGGATCCAGTCGTCCTTTGGACTTTCCGCGCCGTCGTCGGCGATGGTGAGCCACATCAGTCCCCGCGCCCGTTGCGGCAGGACGCCGTCGCCGGCAAACAGCAGGTGACCGAGCAGAGCCTGAGACGGGCGGTGGCCTTTTCCCGAGGCCAGCATCAGCCAGCGCACCGCGACGAGCTTGTCCTTCGCCAAGCCGCCCGAGCCGACAATGTACATATGCGCGAGATTATACTGGGCGTCCGGATCCCCGAAGGTGGCCGCGGCGTACTGGAACAGTTCGCGCGCCCGTTCGGGGTCCGGGCGCACGTCGCTGTTGGGAATGCCGGTCAAGCTGTAGACGCCGACCGCAACGAACGCGCTCGAAACGGCGCCGCGGTTGCGCGGGTCCAAAGCGTCCTCGTCATAATCCTGAACGAGCTGGTTGAAATAATGATAGGCCTTCACGTCGTCGCGCGCCACACCGACGCCGTCGGCATACATCTCGCCGAGTTTCCAGCGGGCGACCGTCTGCCCGCCCTCCGCGGCGTAGTTCAGCGCATCGACGCACGAGGCGGCGTTGCCGGCGTTGAGGTCGTCGAGCCCGGCGCGAAGCGCCTGCTCAGCGCTCGCGTAGCTTTTCGGGGATATTTTCGCGGGCGGATTGGAGGTCGAACCGTCGAAGGCGAAAGCCGGCGCAACGACAAGGGAAAACAGCAGCGCCGCACACAAAACGCTGTCGCGCCCCCTGCCGTCGGCTCTGCTCCCTGCCCAGACACACGCGTCGACGCGCATTGATCCCGATCCGCCATCCAGCCACGCCGCATCCTCGAACAAGAGGCGAGAAGAACGCGTGACAACATAAATCCGAGGCCTGAAACTGCGAGTCGTTTATGGCGCAATAGCGGCGCGGGCCGGTCGAAAACCCGGCCGCTCAAAAGAAGAGAAATGGCTGTTGCCGGGAAGCCACATTAAGCCCGCCTTCAGGCCGTTTCAGACCCCCTCGCAGACGGTCGCGCGCGTGGGTCAGTTTGGCGAGCCGTTCCTCGAAATTTTCGCGTCGCTCCTCGTGCTCGGCGACGATCTCCTCTGGCGCGCGCGCGAGGAAGTCGTCATTGCCGAGCTTGGCCGCGACCTTGGCGAGTCTCGAGCTTGATCTTGTCGATCTCCTTGTCGAGCCGCGCCCGCTCGGCGGAGAGGTCGACCACGCCGGCGAGCGGAAGGGCGACGACTTCGCCGCGGACGACCAGCAGCACCGAGCCGGGCGGCGCGGCTCGGCCGATTTCGATCGCCTCGACCCGAGCGAGCCGTTTGACGCTCTCGCTCCAGGCGCGGCGCTCGTCTTCGCACGCTCGCTCGGCGAGACCAGGATCAGCGACATCGGGGTCGACGGCGGCACGCCCATTTCCGACTTCACCGACCGGACCTCGCCGATCAGATCGACGATCCAGCCGATCTCGGCTTCGATCGCTTCGTCGACCTCGATCCCCTCGTTCGGCCAGGGCCCGAGCGCCAGCGGACCCCCGCGCGCGGGCCCGGCCTCGCCTTTGATCGCCCAAAGCTCCTCGCTGAGGAACGGCATGAACGGATGCATCAGCGCATAGATCGTGTCGAGCACATGCGCGATCGTCGCCTGCGTCTCGGCCCTGGCGGCGCCGTCCGCCTCGCCTTGAAGAACGGGCTTGGCGAGCTCCAGATGCCAGTCGCAGAACACGCTCCAGACGAAGCGATAAACCGCGCTGGCCGCGTCGTTGAACCGGTAGGACTCGATCGCCCCGGCCGTCTCGGCCGCCGCCTTCGCCGCCTCGCCGAGAATCCAGCGGTTCAGCGGTTCGCGCGCCGCCGACGGATCGAAGCCCGCGACGCGGACGCAGCCGTTCATCTCGGCGAAGCGGGATGCGTTCCAGATCTTGGTGGCGAAGTTGCGGTAGCCCTCGACGCGCGCTTGCGAAAGCTTGATGTCCCGGCCCTTGCGCCGCCATGGCGGCGAGGGTGAAACGCAGGGCGTCGGCGCCGAAGCGGTCGATCAGGTCGATCGGGTCGATGACGTTGCCCTTCGACTTCGACATCTTGGCGCCCTTCTCGTCGCGAACGAGGGCGTGAATGTAGACGTCGCGGAACGGAATCTCGTTCTGGAAGTGCAGGCCCATCATCATCATCCGGGCGACCCAGAAGAAGATGATGTCGAAGCCGGTCACCAGGACGTCGGTCGGATAGTAGCGCTTCAGCTCCGGCGTCTCGTCTGGCCAGCCCAGAGTCGAGAACGGCCACAGCGCCGAGGAGAACCAGGTGTCGAGCACGTCCTCGTCGCGCTTGAAGGTCTCGGCGAGCTTGGCGGGATCGCGCGCCAGCGCCTCGGCCTCGGCCGTCGGTCAGCGCGCCGCGCTCCACGCCGTCGGCCAGCGCCGCGGCATAGGCCGCCTCGTCGCTCTCCTCGACGTAGCAGCCGCCCCAGGGCGAATACCAGGCCGGGATCTGGTGTCCCCACCAGAGCTGGCGCGACACGCACCACGGCTGGATGTTCTCCAGCCACTCGTAATAGGTCTTCTCCCAGTTCTTCGGCACGAACTGGGTCCGCCCATCCCGCACCGCGGCGAGCGCCGGCTCGGCCATCGTCTTGGCGTCGACGTACCATTGGTCGGTCAGCCACGGCTCGATCACGACGTTGGAGCGGTCGCCATGGGGAACCATGTGCGCGTGCGGCTCGATCCGGGCCAGACAGCCGGCGAGCGCCATCATCTCGACGATGCGCAGCCGCGCGGCGAACCGGTCCTGTCCATCGACCGCCGCGATCAGCCGGGCATGGTCGTGGTCGCTCTCGACGCCCTCGAAAAACGCCAGGTTGTCCTTGAGAATGACCCGCGCCTCGGCGTCCAGGACATTGATCTGGCCGTGCGCCTTCCGCCTCGTGGCGCTTGCCGACCTCGAAATCGTTGAAGTCGTGGGCGGGCGTGATCTTGACCGCGCCCGTCCCCTTCTCGGGATCGGAATATTCGTCGGCGACGATCGAGATCAGCCGGCCGACCAGCGGCAGCCGGACCTGCCGGCCGACGAGGTCGCGATAGCGCTCGTCCTCCGGATGCACCGCGACCGCGGTGTCGCCGAGCATCGTCTCTGGCCGGGTGGTGGCGACCGTGACCCGCTCGCCGGTCTCCTCGCCGCCGTCGTCCACGACAGGATACTCGAAATAGTAGAGATGGCCGTTCGGGTTCCTGCCGAGAACCTTGGCCAGCGCCGCGACGTTCAGCGGCTCGCCGTCGTCGCGCGACCACTTGAACGAACCCTTGCACTCGACCTGCACGACCTCGAGATCGGAGATCGCGGTCTGGAACTTCGGGTCCCAGTTGACGAGCCGCTTGTCCTTGTAGACGAGCCCGTCGCGATAAAGCTGAACGAACACCTTGGCGACCGCGCGCGACAGCCCCTCGTCGAGGGTGAACCGCTCGCGGCTCCAGTCGCACGACGCGCCCGAGGCGCTTCAGCTGCTGAACGATCGCGCCGCCCGACTCCGCCTTCCACGCCCAGACGCGCTCGAGAAAGGCCTCGCGGCCGAGCGTCCGGCGGTCGGGCTGCTGCTTCTCGGCGAGCTTGCGCTCGACCACCATCTGGGTCGCGATTCCGGCGTGGTCGGTGCCCGGCTGCCACAGCACGTCGCGTCCGTTCATGCGCCGGTAGCGGCAGAGAATGTCCTGCAGCGTGTTGTTGAGCGCGTGGCCCATGTGCAGGTTGCCGGTGACGTTCGGCGGCGGAATCACCATGCAGAAGGGCTCCGCGTCGGCGCGCTCCGGTCGACCCGCCCGAAAGGCCCCGGTTTCCTCCCAGAGGGCGGAAATGCGGGCTTCGACCGCAGAGGCGTCAAACGTCTTGTCCATCACAGGATACCAGTTCGCGCCGCGCCCGGACGGGGCGGCTGATTAGGGTCGGATCGCAGCGCGTCGGGGAATGCCGGCCGGCGCCGACGTCGGCGCGCCGCGGCGGGTTTAAGCCCGACGCCGCCCTGCAAGTCAACGGACCGAGCGCGCACGCTGTCCCGCGGGGCTGCACGGCCTCGTTTCGGCCGCGACCGGAGGCGCCGACAAGCCTGCGACTTGGCGCGAACAATACGAAAAAACGGCGAGTTGCATTGCGGGTTCGATCCGGGCTTCAGGATAACCCTAGCTCGCCTTCAGATTTTCCGCAACATAATATAGCGCAGTTCTGAACAGACGCAGCCAGTCGACCCAAGGCCTCTTTGGGCGCCCGGCCATGATGCGGCTGATTAGCGGCTCCCCCGGACGATCCGGTCGATCTCCGCGCGCACCAGCCGCTCGACGATGACGGGTAGGTTCTCGTCGAGCCAAGTCTTGAGCATCGGCCGAAGCATTTCGCGCGCCAATCCTTCGGCGAGTTCCGCGCTGCGGGCGGCGAGATTGGTCGAAAGCGCGTCGAAGGCGGAGGCGACGGCCGTATCCGTCTCGGGCGAGAGCAATGGGGCGCCTCGTCGGCGACAGGCGCCTTGGCCGGCTTCGGCCCCCTCGGGCCGGGCTCGCGCCAGACGACCCTCGGCGGGTTCGCCTCGGCCGCGGGCGTGGTCTGCTGCGCCGGGTCGGCAAACCCGACGACGCCGGCTGGCTCGCCCTTCGGATAGACGACCTGCGGCCGCCGCCTGCGCGGCGGGCTTCGGCGCGGCGGTCTTCGGTTCCGAGGCCTTGATCGGCTCGCCGCTCCTCGGCGATGATCGTCCGGATGGAGGCGAGAATCTCCTCCATCGACGGCTCGTGCGCCTTTTGCGCGCGACGAAGGGCTTCGTGCTCGCGATCGCCGCCGTTGGTATTGACCGCGTGTTGACCGCGCTCATCCCGATCGCCTCAGTCTCAGCAACGCGCCCGGCAGATCGCCCATAACCGACGCCGACGCCGCTTGGCGGGCACAATGGCGAACCGGATCGCAAAACCGCCGAATCGCGGAACTGCCGAATAGAGGGTACTCGCTGACCGCCGCCCCCGGCAAGCGCGTCGCGCCCCGACTGCCGGTCGTCCACGGCTATTTGCCGTCAGGCGTCCGAACTCCGATCCACTTGCTCTTGACCTGGTCGAAATGGACGCTCGGATCGTATTCGGCGACCGCAAGCCCAAGCGTCGGCACATTGAGCCGGCCGATCGCCGAGAGCAGCGAATAGGAAAACACCACCTGGTCGTGTTCCGCGCGCACGAGCTGGGTGCGGGCCGAAAGCAGCGCCTGCTGGGCGTTGAGCACGTCGAGGGTGGTGCGCTGGCCGACTTTCGCCTCTTCGCGCACGCCGGCCAACGCCACTTCGTTGGCGGCGACGGAGGCGCGCGCCGCCTTCACCACGCCGATCGCCGCCTGATAGCGGCCCCAGGCCGCGACGACGTTCTGGCGGATCTGGTCCTTGGTCGAACTGGCCTTCAGCTCCTGGACGCTCAGGCCTTCCTTCGACTGCCGGATGCCCGCGTATTCCGCGCCGCCCTGATAGATCGGGATCGTGAGCTGTCCCGTGATCTGACCGACAAACGCCCGCTGGCCCGGAGTTCCGTTGACGTCGAAATTCTGGCTCGATCTGGGCCGACACGCTGGCTTGGGGATAGAGCGCGCCTTCGGCGATCTTGATGCTGAGCAGCGCGACGTCGACGCCATGCTCCTGGGCGACGATCGCCGGATGCTCGACCTGCGAGATGTTGACCGCCTCCGGCAAAGTTCTGCGGCAGCGGTCTGACCAGCGGCTTGACCGGCGCCAGCGTCTTGGGCTCGTCGCCGATCACCTGCCGATACGTGGCGACCGAGGCTTCGAGCACCGCCTGGTCGGTCAACAGGGTGGCGTTGGCGCTGGCGAGGCTCGCTTCCGCCTGGGCGACGTCGGTGCGCGTCACCTCGCCGACCGTGAAGCGGTCATTGGTTTCGCGCAACTGCTCCTTCAGAACATCGACGTTGTTGCTGGTCGAGGTCGACGATCGCGGAGTTCTGCAGAACGTCCATATACGCCGTGACGCCCGAAAGCAGCGTGTTCTGCTCGGTGTTGCGCAGTTGCTCGCGAGCGCCGAGCACCTGCGATTCCGCGCTGCGGATCCTGTTGATCGTCTGATAGCCGTCGAAGATCGTCTGACTGGCCTGTACGCCGTATCCGCGCGGATACGTGCCAAGGGCGTAATTCTCGTCGAATACGCCGCTCGAGGTCGGGCGTGAATGAGATTGCCGTGTCTGATGCGCGACCCCGGCGTTTCCAAAGGCGGAGAACTTTGGGCAGATAGCCCGCGTTCGCTGTCCGGCACGCTTTCGTCGGTCTGGCGAACCTGGGCGCGTTGGGCGTTGATGTCGGGGTTGGTCAGATAGGCCTTCACCAGGGCGCCGCTCATCGTTTCGGCGCGGGCGGCGCCGAAGTCGATCGCCACAAGAGCGACGGTCGCGAGCAGCGCAAACCGGATCACGCCCCGCAGCGCAGCGTCGCGCCGGGCGGATCGTCGTGTCTCGCTAGCGCCCATGCCTCGATCCGCCTCCGGCTCACCGCCCGTAACGAAGAGAAGCCTCTCTTCGTCCGGACCCAAGCGTCGAATCCCCGACGCAAAACCCAGATGCCAGCGTTAACCCAAACTCGCGCTGGAACCAACGTATTCGGGCATAATAGTCGCGAGAGCCGCAGACGCCACCCAACCTTCCCAAAACCGACGCCATCGAGCCATTTTTCGCGGAGCCGTCGCAAAGATGAGACACTTGCACGCATGGTCGGCCAGTCGGGCGGCGCGGACGGTGAACGCTAGAAGGCAAAGCTCGGCGCGGGCTGAAATCCGTCGAGCGTGTCGGCTGTCGCCTCGAACAGAGCGCGCCTGCTCACGCCCTCGCCTCTCCGCTCGTAGAGCGCGGCCTGCGGCGTGCCCATGATGGCGTCGATCCCGACCAGCCGACCGCCGTCGGCAAGCTGAGCCGAGAAGCGCTTCGGGCTGGACGCGAAAGGCGCCTTCGACCACGATCACGTCGAACGGGCCGAGGTCGGCCGCGCCGGCCTCGAGCGGGCCCTCCATCACGGAGATCGCATTCCCGGCCGGCGAGCAGGTCGCGTCGCGGCGGCGACCGCGCCGGGGTCGCATTCGAGCGCCACGACCTTGGCGCCGATGAACATCGAGCAGCGCCGCCCCGTAGCCCGAGCCGCCGCCGACGTCGAGCGCGCGGTCGCCAGCTTTCACGGTCGCCGCCTGCAACATGCGCGCCAGCGTCAGCGGCCTGAGCAGCCGTCGCGTCCTCGCCCCGAGCGCCGGGGTCTCGCGATCGAGAAAGGCGAGCGGCGCGCTCGCCGGCGCGACAAACCGCTCGCGCGGAATGTCGAGAAAGGCCGCCAGCACTTCATGGTCGACGACGTCGCCGGTGCGCAACTGGCTGTTCACCATGTGCAGTCGCCGGTCCAGAGTCTCCGTCGGCCGGAAAGGTCGTCGCCATCGGAATTCGCCCCCGCGTCGCGGACCGGAAGGACGTCCGCGCTTCTCGTTGAATGACCTCGGGGCCTCGCCTGGCGTCGAACGCGGGCGCAAGAGTTTGCAGCCCGTTCCAAGCGGCTCCGCCAACCGTCTGACGCTTAGCGAGGACCCATGATCGGAGGGCGTCGCCCTCGGAATCAAGCGGGTTTTCGTTGCATCAAAAGGATGCTCGCGGCGTTCCTGGCCGGAAACGGCGGCTCGCGACGCTGACGAAATGCAAACGAAACCACCGCGTCCGGATCAAAGGCGCGCCCCTCACATGGCGGGAGGATTAGCGACGCTTGGCCCAAGAAGCAAGCGGCTCCGCCCGGGAGACTCGTGCCGCGCGGCGACGTGAGGCGGGCCGCGGAAAGTAGCGTGCGGGAGGTTCTGCAAAATCGCTGAGAGCGAGAGGCGGTCATGGCAGGCTGGTGATGTCCAAGTCACCTGATTCTCACTGGAGAACCTCCGCCATGACCAAGACCGAGGGTAAGCCTGCAATCGCAGCGGTCAAAGAGCTTTTCGCCGCGAGCCCGGACGGGCTGCGCGAGATTGTTCGCGCGGTGGTGCAAGAGATGCTGGAAGCCGAGATGACGGACGCGCTCGGCGCCGGGAAGAGCGAGCGGACATCCGCGCGGCTCGGCTACCGCTCCGGATATTACACCCGCACGCTCGTCACCCGGGTCGGCAAGCTCGAGCTGCGTGTGCCGCAGGATCGCGACGGCCGGTTCTCGACCGAGCTTTTCGAGCGCTACCAGCGCTCCGAGCGGGCGCTCGTGGCGACGTTGGCCGAGATGTACGTGCAGGGCGTTTCGACCCGCAAGGTCAAGGCGATCACCGAGGAGTTGTGCGGCCACGCCTTCTCGGCCTCCGCCGTCTCCGCCATCAACAAGCGCCTGGACGAAAGCCTCGACGCTTTCGCCACGCGCCCCCTTGCCGAGCCTTTTCCTTACCTCATCCTCGACGCCCGCTATGAGAAGGTGCGCGAGGGCGGCGTGGTCGCTAGCCAGGCGGTGCTGATCGCGGTCGGCATCGACTGGGATGGGCGCCGCCAGATCCTGGCTGTCGACATGGCCAACCGCGAGAGCGCCTCCTCCTGGAAGGACTTCCTCATCGGTCTGCGCCGCCGCGGCCTCGACGGCGTCGAGTTCGTCGTCGCCGACGATCACGCCGGCCTTCGCGCAGCCATCCGCGAGGTTCTCCCGGAGGCGGCCGTGCAGCGATGCTACGTGCACTTCCTGCGCAACGCCCTGGACCATCTCCCGCGCAAGGCCGACAACGACTGCCTGCAGGAGCTGCGCTGGCTTTACGACCGGCGAAATGTCGAGGAGGCCCGCCGCGATTTGTCCGCATGGATCGCCAAGTGGGGCAATCGTTACGACAAGCTCGTCGACTGGGTCGAGGAAACGATCGAGGAAACCTTCACTTTCTACCGTCTGCCCCGCCAGCACCATAAGCATCTCAAGAGCACGAATATGCTCGAACGCCTCAACGAGGAGATCAAGCGCCGAACCCACGTCGTGCGTATCTTCCCAAACACTGAGGCTTGTCTGCGTCTCGTCCGAGCCTTAGCCGTCGAAACCCATGAGAACTGGCTCGAAGCCCACCGCTACGTCAATATGAACGACCTCAGGGAACACAAGAAAACCGACCTCCGAAAAGCCGCCTAACCCAGCAAACCCATGACCGCCATTTGCAGAACTTGACGCACTCAATCCCGCGGAAGCGTTCACGCGAGATCCCTCCAAAGCGACGATGACGGGTCGGGCGAATGACCCTGGCGGCCCGGCCCAATCGGCCAAACCGGCCGCGGCGACGACAGCCCGAGGCGGTCCGGAGCCCGCCCACCCTCGCGAGCGCGATTTTCCGACAAGACCTCAACGATTTCATAAGCTTATGGCGACAATCGGGGCATTCTCGATCGAGCAATCGTTTGTTTTCAATGGGTTACGGCGAAAGCCGAAAGAGCCGCAGCGAGACGCCTCGGGTCGCCGGCGCCCTGTCCCTACCCCGCCGGCGGCGGGACCTGCAAGCGCCCTTGCGGAGCCGCAGCCTCAGAGCCAACCGTCAGGCGGAAACCGCGGAGGCGGCGCGCCCGTTGGCGCCAGCATGCCCTCGGACGGATCCCGAATCCAGAGCGGCGTGGCGAAGCGCCCTCTTCTGCCCATCAGCAGGAGCGGCTTGGGCGCGGGGCGCCCCCAAGCCAGCTTCGGCGAGCTTGAACGGGCGCACGGATACAGTGAGCGCCTCCCTGCAGCGCCGAACCCGAGAGCCCTGGGAGACCGGCCGCGTTTTGAAAGAAGTCCTGACCCGCCGGAGCACAAGCCACAGCGGCCAGACCGCCAAATTTTCGTTTTTTTCACGCCCGGTGACAAAGCGAAAATATGCGGGCAACATGCCAGCCGTCAGGGAGGATTTGCCAATGAGCAAAGTCGTCAATACTACGCTATTGCTTGGATCAATTTGCGCCGCCGCTATCGTTTTCGCGGGCCCAGCGGCGGCTCAGCAGGAAATCAAAGGCGCGGCCGGGGGCGCCATGTCGGGAGCCGCCGTGGCGAAGCCGGTGACGCAAGCCGCGCTCGACGGCGCCGCGCGCGACGGGTCGAACTTCCTTCAAACCAACGGGAACTACGAGCAGACCCGCTTCTATCCGAACGGGCAGATCAACCGCGGCAACGTCGGACGCCTGCATCCGGCCTGGATCTTCCAGACCGAAGTCAAGGAATCGCTCGAGACGTCGCCGATCGTGGTCGACGGCGTGATGTACGTCACCACAGCCTACAGCCATGTCTATGCGATCGACGCCAAAACGGGGCAGGAAATCTGGCACTTCAAGCCGAAGCTTGGGCCCGTCACCACCTTCTGCTGCGGCCCGAACAACCGCGGCGTCGCCGTCTACAATGACAAGGTCTATGTCGCGACGCTGGACGCCAAGCTCTACGCCCTCGACGCGAAGACCGGTTCGGTCGTGTGGAGCCAGGACGTCGGCGATCCGGAGAAGGGCTACAGCGAGACAATGGCCCCGACCGCCGTCAAGGGCAAGATCCTGATCGGCACCAACGGCGGCGAATACGGCATCCGCGGCTTCGTCAAGGCCTACGACGCCAACGACGGCAAGTTGCTCTGGACCTTCGACACGATCCCGGAGAACTCGGCCGGCGTCTGGGCGACCGCCGACGCGACCGGGAGAGACGAGCACCGCGACATCGCGGCGGAGAAGGACGCGCTCGCCAAGAACGGCGATCCCTTCAAGACGCTCGGCGGCGGCGTGTGGCAAAACCCCTCGGTGGACGAGGCGGCGAACCGCATCTATTTCGTGGTCGGCAATCCGTCGCCCGACCTCGACGGGGCGATCCGCCCGGGCGACAATCTCTACACCAACTCGCTCGTCTCGGTCGACCTCGACACCGGCAAGTACGTCTGCCACTTCCAGTTTGTTCCCCATGACGTCTGGGATCTCGACGCGGTGAGCCCGACCGTGCTGGTCAACGCGCGCGACAAGTCCGGCAAGGTCGTTCCGGCGGTCCTGCACGCTGGCAAGACGGGCTATGTCTATGTCAACGACCGCAAGGACTGCAGCCTCATCCGCTTCTCCGAGCCGATGGTGTCGCAGAAGGACCGCTGGACGTTGCCGACGCCGACGAAGCCGCTCGATGCGAACTCCGCCAAAATGTTCCCGGGCGCCAACGGCGGCGTCGAGTGGTCGCCGATTGCGACCGACCCAAGCCACGGGCTCGCCTACGCGATCAACCTCGAGCAGCCGATGACCTACACCGTCGCAAGCTCCCCCTATCCGGACGGCAAGCTGTGGCTCGGCGGCGCGTTCACCGTCATCCCTGGCGAAAAGAGCTTCGGCAACGTCAGCGCGGTCGACTACAACACCGGCAAGATCGTCTGGCAGGTGAAGACCCCAGAGCCGATGATCGGCGGCATCCTGGCGACCGCCGGCGGCCTCGTGTTCACCGGCGAGGGCAACGGGGCGTTCAAGGCCTACAACTCCGCCAACGGCAGCCTCTTGTGGCAGTTCCACGCCGGCGCCGGCGTCAACGCGCCGCCGTCGTCCTACGCGGTCGGCGGCAAGCAGTACGTCGTCGTCGGCGCGGGCGGGAACACCCAGATCGACTTCAAGCGCGGCGACGCCATCATTGCCTTCACCGTCGACTGATTGCGCAAAGAATTGTGCTCGCCGCCTCGCCTCGACGCGAGGCGGCTTTTTTGTGCGATAGAAGGCCGCCGCAGCGATCAGGGCTCGCGGCGGTTTTTTCACGGAGACGTTCGAAAATGATGCGGATCGCTGTCGCCGCCTTGCTTCTCCTCGTTCCGGCGGCGGCCTCGGGGGAGTCGATCGAAGAAAAGGCGGTCCTCTGCGGCGCCTGCCATGGGCTCAAGGGCGTTCCGGAGGACAAGTCGGTCCCAATCATCTGGGGACAGAACGCCGGCTACCTCTACCTCCAGTTCCGCGACTTCCAGAAGGGCGCGCGCACCGACGAGCGGATGAGCGCGGTCGCCAAAAACGTCGTCAAGCAGGACGCGCTGGCGCTCGCGGAGTATTTCGCCGCCAGGCCGTGGCCGGCTACCGGCGCGCCCGGCGGCAAGCAAGGCGGATGCCGACGCAGCGATGGTCGCGATCAAGTCGGTCGTCTGCACGAGCTGCCACCTCGAGGAGTTCCAGGGCAATTCGTCGGTGCCCCGCCTCGCCGGCCAGCAGCGCGACTATCTCCTGAAAACCATGACCGAGTTCCAGACCCGCGCGCGCGGAAACAATCCCGGCATGTCGGACCTGATGAACACCGTCACGCCCGCGCAGCTCTCGGCGATCGCCGCCTATCTCGCGGGGCTGTGAGAGGGTGCGTCCGGACAGTCGCCGCGATCGCTGATCGCGGGCGGACGCGCTCCGCGCCGCCAGCGTTCATCCTCCCAGCAGCTTCGCTTCGCGCGCATGCCCGAGGTTGCGGGCGATGTCGGCGGCGGTCAGCCCGCGGTCGTCCTTCACGTCGCGGTCGGCGCCGCGCGCGAGCAGGAGATCGAGAGTCGCTTCGACGTCTTCGCTTCCAGCGCTCGCGTCATGGCCGGCAGCCCACATCAGCGCGGTCAGGCCGTGGCCGTATTTTCGGTTGACGTCGACGCCGGCGTCGAGAAGTTTTGCCACGATCGGCGCGTAGGCGCGGCCTGCCGCATAGACGATCGCGCCCTTGCCGTCGTCGTCGAGCGCATTCGGGTCGGCGCCGTGTTCGAGCAGCAACGCCACGGTGTCGGCTTCGCCGTTGAAGGCGGCGGCGGCGAGCGGCCTTTCGCCGCTCCGGCCGGGAATGTTCGGGTCGGCCCCGTGGTCGATGAGCAGGCGGACGGCTTTGGCGCGGTCGGCCTCAGCTGCGTAGAAGAGCGGCGTCGAGCCGTTGATCGAGCGCGCGCCGACGTTGGCGCCCCGCTCGATCATGAGTTGCATCACCTTTACCTTGCCGGCCTCGGCGGCCTTGGCGAGGGCGGTCATCCCCTCGCGGTCCTTCGCATCGACCGCCGCGCCACGATCGAGAAGAAAGCCGGCCTCGCGCTCGCAGCCGAGACGCGCCGCGGCGAACAGCGCAGCCGTCGCCTGGAAAGCGTCGTCCGGCTTCAGCGCCAGGACGGTTCGCGACAGCTCCAGACACAGATTGGCGGCGCGAGCACCGCCCGGCTCGACGGCAACCGTCAGGGCCGCAAGCAACGCCAGCCGAAGGGTCGAGGTCACCGGCGTCCTGTTCGCGTTCATTGTCGAAAAGCGGCTGATCCGTTGGCAGGCGGAGCCTAGCAAGCAGAGTTCAGCCCGTCATCCGCTCCTCTCACGCTCGCCCTGGCGGCGCTTCGGGGCGGTTCTTCGTTCGAACTCTGCGGGAGACAGATCGGCTGAACCGATTGGACCGGATCCATCTCGATTTTCTCAATGCAGCCCCTGCGGATAAGGCGCGGCGCGGGCAAGGTCCTGCCAATTCCTTCGGGCCGGCGAAACGACCTCTCTCAGCCACGGCGGGCCCGGTTCACAAAGCTCGTATTGCCCTTCCAGAAGCCAATGCTCAAGCCAACGCCGTTCTTCGTGGCTGATCTCTCCGCCCGCCGCGTGTGCGGCTTCAAACGCCGCGCCGAGCGAACCGAAGCGACCAATCTCCTGATCCTCCGAATGGACGACAAAGTGGGGCGCATCCTGTGCGCGGATAATAGAAACCCGTCGGGCCATTCGTAAGGTTTCCTTTGGCTCCTCGCCGAAAGGTGGCGATGACGTGATCTTGCTCACAGTGGCCAAGCGCAAAGGATGTCATAGGTGAGGCGGGTCAACAATGCGACAAAACGCAACGGGAAACTCAGGACGACCGCTGCAGAAAGGACCGGAGGAGATAGCGAGAAGGCGGGAGCCGCGTTGATTTTTGGCTCAACTTTCGATGCGGTTCGAAGCCGGCTACCACTTTTGAGATATGTTTACATCTCCGCCCCTTTCCGTAAGGTCAATGCAACCGCGGTTGCTCTTGTTACCAGAAACTCAGTGAACGCCATTAACTTATGCATCTGAATCCATAACGGTATTGCAACTACGGTTGTCACCTCCCGCTAAGGGGTAGGGTTCCAGCGGGACGTTAAAATCGGGGTCTTAGTGTCGTTTGTGAAATTTTAATGTCGTTTTTCGGGGATCGAAGGGCGCGCTAAATCGTCGGCGAACCCTCCCTCGCGATTTGGGGAGACCTTTCATGGGTTACGAACCTTACATCGCAATTGACGGGGCTCGCGCAGAGACGCCGCTCTTGGCGACTCAGTTGGAGACGCTGGCTGGCGGCGCCGACCGCGCTCGCACAGGCGCGGATGCAAAGCCCGGCCGTTACATTGCTCTTGTCGAAAGTCGAACGTTCATGCGGGACTGCCTGCATCGTGGCATGCAGGCGTCGCTGTCGCTGCCCGTTGTGACTTTCTCCACATTATCGGAACTCGAAAGTCAATTTAGCGACTCGATCGCGCTCGTATTTCTCTGTCTGGCCGACGCCCGACAGGCGGACTGCGCGAACGCGCTTAAGCTTTTGTCTGCTCTGGACTCCAGCATTCCGATCGTCGTTCTTGCGACCGTGAACGACATGGAACTGGCCAAGACCGCCATCAACTTTGGCGCGAAGGGTTATATTCCATGCACGGCCAATTTCGAAATCGCAATCGAGGCGGTTCGAATTCATTCTGGCCGGCGGCACCTACATTCCGATCGATTACTTGCTTGCCTCTGGGCCAGCCAGTCCCCCGGTGGCCCAAGCCGCTCCGCCAACGAACGGTCTGTCGGAACGCGAACTCAGCGTCGTTCGCGCTATCCAGGAAGGCAAGTCGAACAAAGTCATCGCCTATCAGTTATGTATTTGCGAGGGCACGGTGAAAGTGCACCTACGCAACATCATGAAGAAACTGAAGGCGAAGAATCGCACCGAGGTTGCGATCAAGGCGCAAACGTCGTTGGCGCCGGACATCGAGCGCCAAAGAGCGGGATTGCAGAGACTGTCGCGGCCGCCGTCGATCGGCGACTAGCCGAGTCCGATATGCCAAGCGCGCGGCGTTTTCCGAGGGAAAAGCCCGCGCGCCAAGTCGGCTTCACCCTTCCCAATACGTTCCGGCGCCGCGTCGCAAGGCGTCGCCCCCTGTCCCGCGTCTCGGCAGGAGCGCCTTTGCGAGCTGACGATAACGGCCCGAAATCGCCCTCGCGGTCGCGTCGTTTGGATTCGAAGACTAGCAACCCGACACGCGAACCTGCCACAATTATGCCGTGTTTACGATTGACGTTACTCGTGTCAGCCATCGGGGCTTGACCCTATTTAATTACGAAGGGGTTTATGGGGGCACGCTTCAAGGCCGCACTCGATGCGGTCCTTTTTTTGGCGTCCATGCCTCAACGCAGCCCTGTCATAAGCCAATCAAAGGCTGATCGCGAATCGTTTATACTGAACCTAGGTGATGAATATGGGCTGTCCGGCGGACGATACGCCTGAATTGGATAACAAAGTTGTTCCGGCAAAAGATCACCCCGCTTCGGGGCGGAGTCCCGTCTCCCCCGAGGAGGGCGCCGATCTCATTCGCGGATTCTTGCAAATCGAGCAGAAGAACGTGCGCGCCGCAATTATCGAGCTGGTGAAGCAACTCGCGCAGGCGAGTTCGCGAACTTGATAACGTTAGATTTGCGGCCGTCTTGCTGGCCTTGGGTTTGATCGACCGGCTTCGTCCCTTTCGCCTCAGCAATCGCCATATCGATCAAGTACGCGAGCGCGGGCCGACCGATCAATTCCGCGCTCGAACGGGCTTCGGACAGAGTCGCCTCGAGCGAGCGTAACCGCGCTCGACGCTCGGCGGATTCTCGCGTGGCGAGACGTGTCTCCAGAAAGGAAGAACGCGTTGTGGTCGTCATATGACCGCCTAGAACTTAAGTCTAATCAGTTCCAACGGCTAACCAAGAATTCGAGTTCCGGCAATGGGCGGATATGTGGAGAACATGACGCGAACGGATCGCCGATGGAGGCGCCAAAACCTTACCCGCGGGATTTTTTTGGAGGCCTCGCCCGGAATCGAACCGGGGTGCAAGGATTTGCAGTCCTCTGCGTAGCCACTCCGCCACGAGGCCGGCGGCGAACAGCAACGTTCGGCCGCAACGCGGGGCCTATAGCAAGGATTCGCGCGCGGCGGCAAGGCGGATTCGCCGTCGCCGTCACGCCCAGGGCGAATGCCTGAGCAGCGGCAGCGCCAGGAAATAGGCGGCGGTCGCGATCATTCCGGCCTCGACCCACCACGGGGGGGCAAGATTGTCGGCGATCGCCAGCGCGGCGAAGGCGAACCAGGCGACGGTGAGCACGATGGTCGCCGCGCGCAGCCGCATGACGCGCAGCGGGTGGACGAAGACGATCGGCGCGAACATCATCGCCGCCGCGCCGAGCAGCACCGCCGCGCTCACCACCCAGGGCGGACGCAGCACGAAAAGATAGAGCGCCAGGATGTTCCACGTCGCCGGGAAGCCGCGGAACCACAAGTCGTCGGTCTTCATCCGGGTGTCGGCGAAATAGAGGGCCGAGGCGATCGTCACCACGAGGCCGATCCAGAACGAGACCTCCGTGGGCATCAGGTCCGACCGCCACAGCGCCACGACCGGGACAAGGACGTAGGTCAGGAAGTCGACCACCAGGTCGAGGACGACGCCGTCGATGGTCGCGGCGGTCTCGTGGACCTTGGCGGCGCGCGCCAGCGTTCCGTCGATTCCGTCGATGAACAGCGCGAGGCCCAGCCAGGCGAAACAGACGGGGAAATGGCGCTCGATCGCGGCGTAAAGCGCCAGCACCGCGACGGCCCCGCCCGACGCGGTGAACAGGTGGACGGAAAAGCCTGCGGCTCGTGCGACCCGAACGGGTCTCTTCTCGATCGACATCCGATCCGCCGGCCCCTTCGCTCGCGACAAAACGCGCCGCCGTTTGGTCTTCGGCTTGACCGCGCGGCTTCCGCCTTATCAAAGTCCCGCGGCGCCGTCTCCCCGCCCGGCCCCGGGCGCCCTTGAAACTCGCGAGCCTTCGCCCATGACCCGCCTTGTCGAACCCGCCGACCGCGTTTGCGACGTCCTCGTCGCCGGCGCGGGGCTCGCCGGCCTCACGGCCGCGATCGCTTTCGCCAGAGCCGGGTTCGCCGTCGTCGCCTGCGGCGCCGACGAGCGGCTGGCGCGCGGGCGTACGGTCGCGATGCTCGACCGCTCGATCGCCTATCTCGATTCGCTCGGGCTCTGGGCCGACATCGAGCCGCACGCCGCCCCGATGCGGGCCTTGCGCATGATCGATGACACCGGCGCGCTGTTTCCGCCGCGCCCGGTCGAGTTCTCCTGTTCCGAGATCGGCCTCGAAACCTTCGGCTGGAACGTCGAGAACGATCTGATGGCCGACGCGCTCGCCGCCCGCGCTGCGGCGACCGAAGGCGTTGAGCGGGCGGACCGTTCCGTCGCGGCCTACGACTTTGCCGGCGAGCGGGCGCTCGTCCGGCTCGACGATGGGCGGACGATCGCAGCCGCGCTCATCATCGGCGCCGACGGGCGCGGCTCGCCCGCCCGCCGCGCCGCGGGCTTGGCCGTCCGCACGCATCGCTACCCGCAGAGCGCGCTGACCGTTTTCCTGTCGCACCGCCTGCCCCATGACGACTTCTCCACCGAGTTTCACACCCGCGAGGGCCCCTTCACGCTGGTGCCGCTGCCGCCGAGCGCAACCGCGCCCGACCGGTCGAGCCTCGTCTGGGTGATGTCGGACGCCGAGGCGCGCCGTCGCGAGGCGCTCGACGACAGCCGGCTTTCGCGCGAGATCGAGCGTCAGGCCCGCTCGATCCTCGGGGCGATGCGGATCGAGAGCCAGCGCGGCGTGTTCCCGATGGTCCGTCAGGCCGCGCCGAAGTTGACCGCGCCGCGGCTCGCCCTCGTCGGCGACGCCGCCCACGCCTTCCCGCCGATCGGTGCCCAGGGTCTCAATCTCGGCCTGCGCGACGTCGAGGCGATCGTCGCGACTGCGGTCGAGTCGCGCGCGGACGGGCGCGACATCGGCGGGAGCGTGGCGCTCGCCTCTTATGAACGGGCGCGCCGGGTCGACATTCTGACCCGCACCGCCATGGTCGACGGCCTCAACCGGGCGCTGCTCACTCAGTTCGCCCCGCTCGACTTCGCCCGCGGCGCCGGCCTCGCGGCCCTCGCGGCGATCGGGCCGCTCCGGCGCTTCGTCATGCGCGAGGGAGTGGCGCCGCGGCTGGGGCGATAGCGATCGACCCCGAGGCTTACGCGGCGACGTCGCGTAAGCGCGCCGTCCGTGCTGAAACAAGCGTCGCCGAGGCGTTGACCCGTCCGAGAGTCCTCGAAACGATGGAGCAAGCGAATGTTCTTTATCGCAGGGATCACGGGGCATGTCGGCGGCGCGGCCGCGCGACGCCTTCTCGATGAGGGGCATCAGGTGCGCGCCCTCACGCGCGACCCGGCGAAGGCCGAGGCGTGGACGCGGCAGGGCGTCGACGTGCGTCAGGGCGACCTCGGCGACGCGGGCGCGGTCGCCGAAGGCTTGCGCGGCGTAGAGGCCGCCTTCCTGATGCTGCCTCCGGTGATGGCGCCGGCGCCGGGCTTCCCCGAGACGGCCGCCCTCATCGCCAGCTACCGCGAGGCGCTGCGGAAGGCGACGCCGCCGCGGCTGGTCGCGCTGTCGTCGTTCGGATCGCATTTGTCGAGCGGACTCGGCCTCATCACCTCGACCCGCCTGCTGGAGGAGGGGCTGAAGGACGCCCCCTTCCCGATCGCCTTCGTCCGACCGGGCTCGTTCCTCGAGAACTATACGCACAGTCTGGCGGCGGCGGAGGCCACCGGCTTCTTCGACACGTTCCTCGCCCCGACCAGCCGCGCCCTACCCATGGTCGGCTCGGCGGACATCGGCGCGGAGGTCGCCAAGCTCATCGTCCACAGCCAGGCCAGCCGGAAGATCGTCGAGATCGGCTCGCCGACCAGTGCGGACGATTTGGCGCGCGCCATGGGCGACGTCGTCGGCCGCCCGGTCGAGGCGCGGGCGATCCCGCGCGAAAACTGGACGGCCGCCCTGCAGGCGATCGGCCTGCCGCCCGGCCGGACCGCGGCTTACGAGGAGATGCAGGACGGACTCAATTCCGGCTGGATAGGCTTCGAGGGCGGCGCCGTGGAGCACGTCGCCGCCACGACGACCCCTGCCGAGGTGTTCGCTGCGGCCAAGGGCGCGTGAGCGAGGAGGAATGCGGCCAACGCGGCTCTCGCCATCGCGCGGTCCGCTGGAGCGGGATGCGATTGGCTGGGTCGCCAGCTTCGCAACCCCCTCTCCCGCTTGCGGGGAGAGGGCCGGGGGTGAGGGGCCTTGGCGATTGGCCGCGGACGCTCACCCCGCCCCTCATCCTAACCTTCTCCCCGCAAGCGACCGCAAGGAGGGAGGGGATGTCGCCGCCCTTCGTTTTCTTGACTTCGCGCCATTAGACGCCGATCCCCATTTCCGCCGCTGCGGCTCCCGAATCGAGACTTTTCAATAGATTGCGGCCCATTTCGGTTCCGTCCGCGCCCCCAT
Organism: uncultured Alphaproteobacteria bacterium; assembly: GCA_963724785.1. Taxonomy (GTDB): domain Bacteria; phylum Pseudomonadota; class Alphaproteobacteria; order Rhizobiales; family Beijerinckiaceae; genus Roseiarcus. The sequence continues at coordinate 684,426 of CAVRWC010000025.1, forward strand.
GGCGCGGCCCCTTGGCCCGCGAAGCCGCGTGGCGAGCCAAGAGATTGCAGGGCGCCACAACCTCGAAATCGCCGCGTCCCCCCGGATCGCGGTCCGGCTGCCGCTCGCGATGGCAAATGCCCCCCGCGCCGCTCCGGCTCCCAAATCGAGGCTTTTCAGAGCGTTGCGGCGCCTTTCGGTTCCTTGCTTCCGATTGCGCCTCCCGCGACCCGGCCCAGCGTCGTCGTTGTGAGCCGCGAAGCGAGGCGTGACCGTCGAAGCCGTTGCGGCGCGGCCGACGATCCCGGCATCGCCTTCCTCCGGATCGAGGTCTGGGTTCGGTCTCGATGACGACGCGTCGGGCGGGTTCTGTTTCTCGTTCCGATGGAACAAACGTAGAACACACCTCCCGGCCTGTCAAGGAAAGACCGAAGAGCAGCGCAACTATAGGCTGACCGGAAAGCCGCAGAGCGTCCTCGGCGACCGGCTTCCCCGCCCGCATCATGAACGGCGCTTGCAGGACGTCGCCGGGTATGTCCTCGGGCGCGCCCTGAGCCGCTGCGTCGAAGGAACGGCGCGAGACCAACGTGAAAGACGTGTGCGTGGAATTGGCAAAGATAGGAAAAATCGAGAACACCTGGGGCGCCGGCGGGCGCAAGCCCACCGACAGCTTGTGTCCCCCTACCGGCCTCAGCCGGCGGCGCTGAACGACCATACGCCTTCAAGGGAAGCCAACTTTCCGGTGCGCTTCCCACCGGTTGATGGGAACGGAACGCCGAGCGGCCGCTCTTTGCGCGAGCCCGTTCCCGGCGTATGCACCTCCCCATGCTCTTCCCCTGCCCCTTCTGCGGCCCGCGCGACGAGACCGAATTTACCTATGTCGGCGAGCCGAAGGCGCGGCCCGAGCCGGCCGACGACGTCAGCGACCAGGCCTGGGCCGCCTATCTTTACGTCAACGCCAATCCCAAGGGCTCTGCCCGCGAGATTTGGCTGCATCTGACCTGCATGGAAATGTTCGCCATGACCCGCGACACGGCGACCAACGCGGTCATCGCCTCCAAATCGCTGAGGCCGGCGCCATGAGCGGTTTCCGCCTCCCGTCCGGGGGCGCGATCGACCGCGGCCGGCCGCTCGCCTTCACTTTCGACGGCAAGGCCTACCTCGGCGCGGCGGGCGACAGTATCGCCTCGGCGCTCATCGCCAATGGCGTCCACATCGTCGGCCGCAGCTTCAAATATCACCGGCCGCGCGGGGTGTGGGGCGCGTGGACCGAGGAGCCGAACGCGATCGTGGACGTGACGCGCTTGGGCCGCACGAACTCCAAACCTGCGCGCCACTGTGGAGGCGCTCGAAGACGACCTCGCGGTCCGTTCGGTCAACGCCGCCCCGACGGCGGCGGAGGACCGCTCCGCGCTGATCGACAAGGTCTCGGGCTTCATGCCGTCCGGCTTCTATTACAAGACCTTCCTCTGGCCGCGCTGGGAGACGTTCGAGCCGATCGTCCGCGCGATGGCGGGTTTGGGGCGCCTCGATCCGGCGAACCGGCCGCCGGCCGACAACCCGCAGTTCAACGCGCAGTGCGACGTGCTCGTCGTCGGCGCGGGGCCGGCCGGGCTCGCCGCCGCGGCGGCGGCGGTCAAAGCGGGCCGGCTCGTGGTCCTCATCGACGACCACGCCGACATCGGCGGCCAGCTCGCGCATCGCGGCGGGACGATCGAAGGCGGCGACGGACGCGCATGGGCCGAAAGCGTCCAGCGCCGCGGTCGCGGCGAGCGGCGGGCGCGTGCTGACCTCGACCACTGCCTTCGGCGTCTACGACCATAATCTCGTGTGCGCCTGGGAGCGGCGGGCGCCCTCGCCGGACGCGCTCTGGCGCATCCGCCCGAAGCGAATCGTGGTCGCGGCCGGCGCGATCGAGCGGCCGCTGGTCGTTCCCGATAACGACCGGCCGGGCGTGATGTCGGCCGACGCCGCGCTCGTCTATCTCCGCCGCTTCGCCGTGCTGGTCGGCCAGCGGATCACGGTCGCGACCAATAACGACAGCGCCTACCCCGCGGCGGAAGCGCTGGCCGAAGCCGGCGCCGAGGTCGAGATCATCAATTCGCGCGTCGACGGCCCCGCAACGACCCTCAAGGTCCTGCGCGGCGCCGAGATCGAGGGCGTCGCCGGCCGCTCGGGCGTCACCGGCGTCAAGGTCGGCGGCCAGACGCGCGCCGCGGACGCGCTCGTCCTCTCGGGCGGCTGGACGCCGACCGTGCATCTCTTCATGCAGGCGCGCGGAAAACTCCGCTACAACGAAAGCCTCGCAGCGCTCGTTCCGGGCGTCGAGGTCGAGGGCGTGACGGTCGCCGGCGCCGCGAATGGGGCCTTCACGCTCGACGCGGCGCTTGCCGAAGGCCACGCGGCGGGCGGCGGCGAAGGCCCCGCCCCCAACGCGCCGCAGGGCCGGTACACGATCGCCCCCCTCTGGCCGAAGCCCGACGCCCCGGGCCGTCGCTGGATCGACTTTGAGAGCGACGTGACGCTGAAGGACGTCGTCCTCGCGGGCCGCGAGGGTTATGTCTCGGTCGAGCACCTGAAGCGCTACACCACGCTCGGCATGGCGACCGACCAGGGCAAGACCTCCAACGTCAACGGCCTCGCCGCCATGGCTCAGCTTACCGGCCGCACGATCGACGAGACCGGAACCACGACCTATCGCCCGCCCTTCGTCCCCGTGCCGATGACCGTCATCGGCGGCCGGCGGCGCGGGCAGCTCCTCAATCCGCTGAAGCGCCTGCCGCTCGAGGCCGAGCACCGGGCCGACGGCGCGCAGATGCGCGAATACGGCGGCTGGCTCCGTCCTGGCTGGTACGGCCCTGACGACCCCGAACGGTCGATTGCGCGCGAAGCGAAGCGCGCCCGCGACACGGTTGCGCTGTTCGACGGCTCGTCGCTCGGCAAGATCGAGGTGATCGGGCCGGACGCGGCGAAGCTCGTCGACTTCCACAGTTACAACCGCCTCTCGACCTTGAAGCCCGGAAGGATCCGCTACGGCTTCATCCTGTCGGAGACCGGCATCGTCTACGACGACGGCGTCACGTTGCGCTTGGCCGACGACCGGTTCCTCGTCTCCTGCTCGTCCGGCCACACGGACGCGGTCGTCACGCGGCTCGAGCTCTGGCGGCAGGACCGGTTCGATCCGCGCCGCGTCGTCATCCATGACGCGACGGCCCAATGGGCGACGCTGACCGTCACCGGGCCGCGCTCGCGCGATTGCGTCGCCGCGCTCGATCTCGGGCTCAAGCTCGACGACGAGGCCCTGCCGCACATGGCCTTCGCGACCGGCGTCTTCGAGGACGCGCCGCTGCGCGTGGCGCGGGTGAGCTTCACCGGCGACCGCTCCTACGAACTCTCCGTTCCCCTCTCTCGCGCAAGAAGCTTGCGGGCGAAGATCGTCGCCGCGCTGCCGGCGTTCGGCGGCGGCCTCCTCGGCTCGGAGGCGCTGATGATCCTCCGGGCGGAGAAGGGCTACGTGATCGTTGGCAAGGACACCGATGGCGCGACCATGCCGCACGACCTCGGCGCCGTAGGGCCGCGGGATCGGCGCAAGGACGAGTACATCGGCAAGCGGTCGCTCACCCTGCCCGTTGCGCAGGATCGGGATCGCAAGCAACTGGTCGGGCTCGAAGTGAGCCCGGGCGAAGCGCCTTTACCGACCGGAGCGCACCTGATCGAGGGCTCGGACAAGGCGCGGCGGTCGCTGGGCTACGTGACCTCGAGCTACTCGAGCCCGACGCTCGGGCGCCCGGTGGCGCTCGGCCTCGTCGCCGACGGTTTCAGCCGGGTCGGACAATCGTTCAAGGTCTATCATCTCGGCGCGGAGCGGCGCGCCCGCATCGCCCCGGCGGTCGCGCTCGATCCGGAGGGACAGCGGCTGCATGGAGACCGTGTCCAAGGAGACCGTCTCAATGCGTGAGACGAACTGGACGCCTTCGCGCGGGGCGGAGGGAACGCTGGTCGCGAGGCCCGCTTTCGCGGTGCGGGCGCTGAAAGGCCTCGGGCAGACGCTGATCTCCGGCGATCTCGACGCCGCGCTCAAGGCGCTCGTCCGTGGCGCGCCGCTCATCGGCCTCTATGAGCCGGCGCCGAGAGGGAAGCACGCTCTGCGAATCGCACGCGACCGGGCGCTGCTCGTCACGCCGGCGCCGATCGGCGCGGCGGAGGGCTGGCGCGAGACCTGGTGCGCAACCTCGGTCGACGACGGCTGGGTCGCGGTCGAAGTCGAGGGGCCAGACGCAGGGCTCGTTCTGATGCAAGGGACCTCTGCCGACCTCATGTCCGGCTCGCCGTCCACGGCGCTGATGTTCGCAGGCCAGCGCTGCCTGCTCGCCCGGACAGGAGCGGGATTCCGGCTGCATGTCGAGCGGCCTCGACTCGAAGCGTTGCTGGCCTGGCTCGATGAGGCCTAGGCGCAAAGGCGGTTTTCTGGGAGCGCGCCGGCGAAGAAAGGAACGGGAATTGCGCCGCCGTTGATCGCAGCACAATCGCTGTTCGGGCTGTCGGTCTTACGGAGCGCCATCGCCGCCACGCCGATGTCGATCGGCCGTGACCGCCGCTCGTGAGTTCCAGACCTGCCGCGCGAGTTAGGATAACAAGCGCCAGACTCGAAATTCTCAGGGGCTCCCGATGACGTTCCTCGCGCTCGACCGTGTTCGCAAATCCTTCGGCGGCCCGGCCGTGGTCAAGGACGTCAGCCTCGCAGTCGAACGCGGCGAGCTGGTCGCGTTTCTCGGCCCCAGCGGCTGCGGGAAGACCACGGTTTTGCGTATGATCGCCGGGTTCGAGACGCCGTCGGCGGGCGCGATTCGGATCAGCGGGCGCGACGTCACGGGTCTTTCCGCCAGCCGCCGCGCGATTGGCATGGTGTTTCAGGCCTATGCGCTGTTCCCCAACATGACGGTCGAGCGCAACATCGGCTTCGGCCTCAAGGTCGCGGGAAAGCCAGCAGCCGAGATCACGGCGCGGGTCGCCGAGATGCTGGCGCTGATCAAGCTCCCCGACCTTGCGCGCCGCTATCCGCACCAATTGTCGGGCGGACAGCAGCAGCGCGTTTCCCTCGCCCGGGCGCTGGCGCCCGGTCCAGAAATTCTGCTGCTCGACGAGCCGCTGTCGGCGCTCGACGCGCGCATCCGCGTGAGCTTGCGCGAAGAAATCCGCGCCCTCCAGCGCCGGCTCGGCGTCACCACCATCTTCGTCACCCATGACCAGGAGGAGGCGTTGTCGATCTCCGACCGCGTCGTGGTGATGAGCGAAGGAGCGATCGAGCAGGTCGGCCCTCCGTCGGAGATCTACAACCGCCCGAAAACCCGCTTCGTCGCATCGTTCGTCGGCACGCTGAACACGCTCGACGGCGTCATCGCCGATCCGGCCGCCGGCGCGATCCGCGTCCAGGACACGATTCTGTTCGCGTCCGCGCCGATCGCCGGGGCGAGGGCGGGCGAGGCGCGGACACTGGCGCTGCGGCCCGAGGCGCTACGGCTAGGCGACGGGGATGGGAATCGCTTGAGCGTGCTGGTCGATGACCTGAGCTTTCTCGGCGCGGTGGTGCGCCTGAAGCTCCGGCTCGGCGACAAGGGCTTGCTCGCCGACGTCTTCAACGCCGCCGGCCTCGCCCTGCCGCAGCCGGGTGACAGGGTCGACGTCGGCTTCCGCCGCGAGGATCTGATCGTGCTGGAGGGGGGCGAGGTTTGAGCAGAGTCCTGTCGATCGGAGGGGCGGGGTCGCGCCGTCCAAAGGGCGGAGTCGCGCTCCCTTCCCTGGAGCGCGGGCCCGTCCGCGTCATGCGGCTTCGGCTCGGCCGGCGGCGAATAAGCTGGCGAGCGATCTTCCCGACGCTTGACTCCTGTGCGGCAAGGCTCTCATCTCTTTGTCCCATGCATTTTGAGAGGCTGTCCGATGCGGATTTTGGCTTGGTCCGCACTGACGTTTCTCGCTTGCAGCACAATGGCCTCGGCGGGCGTCCCTTGCGGCGTTTTCGGAGGCCCTGCCGGTTGTCCCAATCCGATCGTCCAAGGCGAGGTCGATGGGCAATGGGTCGGGCTCACCTATCATTTTGACGGGACCAATGGCGGTCCCGACAGCATCGCCGTCGTCACCGTCGGATTTGGCGGCAACGGGGCCCTGACGACCGTGCTCGAGCCGATCAAGCCCGAAGGACGAGACGGGGACCGAATGTCCGTGGACTTCGTGGACGGAAAGCTTTGGGTCAGGAACGCCGTCTACCTGCCGGGCGAAGCGCACTGCTGCTATACACACGTCGCGGTGCGGCAATTCGGTTTCCACGACAAGCGTCTGCGGGTCGAGAAGACTGCGTCGGTGGCCTCGGACGCGACTGAGACGCAGATCAGGGAGGCGCTGGCGCGCGGGTCCCATCTTTGAGGACCGTCCGCGGCAGGGGCGGCGGCGACGAGCGCATGTCGCCGCCGGGCCGGCGCTCAGCGCGCCTTCTCCCATCCCCCGTCGTCGCCCTCGCGCCAGTAGCTGAGCGCAAAGCCCTCGTCCTTGAGCCGCTTCCATTCGCGCCGCGCCTCTTGGATCGCCTCCTCGTCGCGGCCGTCGAACAGACGGATCACCAGATCGAAGGCGGCGTCGCCGGGGCTCGTCTCCGCGCCCGCCAGCGCCACCAGCACGCTGGCGTCGTTCGGGTTCTCGACCCTGTCGGTGAGGAACACCGGCTGGGTCGCGGGATCGCCGTCGCCGGCCGCGCCATGGGGCAGGAAGCTCGCGTCGTCGTAGGTCCACAGGCGGTCGTTGAGCGCCTCGACCATCTCCGCCGACGGCGCGCGGACGACGACCCGTCGGCCCTGCGGCAAGATCCGCACGATCAGGTCGGGCAGCGCCTGGTCGACCCGGCGCCGCTCGAGGTGATGGAAGCGGAACTCGCCCAACGTCGGCCCGGCCTTATTCGCCGGCCGGGCCGACGATGACGAAGGTCCGGTCCGAATCGGTCGCCATCAGGCCGAGCGAGACGCCGCCCGGCTCGTGCTCCTCGGTCTTGCCGGCGATATAGACGTCGCCGCGCTGGCGGGAGGCGTCGAGGAACTCGTGCGCGTCGGCGCTCATGCCCTTGAGCAAGCCGCGGCTTTTGGCCGCATCCCAGCCGAGCGCGGCCTTCAGCGCCGCCGCCTGGAAGCGCTCGAAGTCGGTGGAGGTGCGGGCCCTGGCGGGTTCGCCGATGCGGGCCTCGAATCGCAGGAACTCGTCGCCGCGGCAGCTGAGGGTCGCGTCGACGTCGACCTTGGTCGTCACGTCGTAGACGTTGGCGTCCGAGCGGGTGCGGGAGACGACGATCGCGCGCGAGAACTCGACGCCCATGTCGCTCGCGCCCGTCCTGAGCGCGGCGGTGAAGGCGTCGCAGCCCGCGATCGCCCAGGCCGGGTCCGCGCCGACGCCCCAGCCGGCGAGCGCGAGCGCCAAGACCGTCGAATCCAGCCGCATCCTGATCTCCCAGCCCCTGGTCCCGAACGGCGACCCTAATCCTCGTAGGAGTCGGCGATGAGACGGTTCAAAAGCCTGACGCCCCAGCCCGAGCCCCACGATGGATTGATGTCCGAGGATGGCGAACCCATGGCGACGCCCGCGACGTCGATATGCGCCCACGGCGTATCCTTAACAAACCGTTGCAGGAACTGTGCCGCGGTGATCGACCCGCCGTGCCGGCCGCCGGTGTTCTTCATGTCGGCGACCTTGGAGTCGATCAGCTTGTCGTAGGGCTGGGCGAGCGGCATGCGCCAGACCTTCTCGCCCGTCGCCTCGCCCGCCGCGGCGATCCGCTGAGCGAGTTCGTCGTTGTTGGAGAACAGCCCGGCGTATTCCTGCCCGAGCGCGACCATGATCGCGCCGGTCAGGGTGGCGAGGTCGATCATCAGCCGCGGCTTGAAGGTCTCCTCGGCGTACCAGAGCGCGTCGGACAGCACGAGCCGACCTTCGGCGTCGGTGTTGATGATCTCGATCGTCTGCCCGGACATCGAGGTGAGGATGTCGCCGGGGCGAATCGCGTCGCCGTCGGGCATGTTCTCGACCAGCCCGAGCGACGCCGACCGCGTTGACCTTGGCCTTGCGGGTCGCCAGCGCGTGCAGGAGGCCGACCACGCAGGCCGCGCCGCCCATATCGCCCTTCATGTCCTCCATCCCGGCGGCCGGCTTGATCGAAATGCCGCCCGAATCGAAGCACACGCCCTTGCCGACGACGACGATCGGCTTGCCGCGCTTGGCCCGCGCGCCGTTCCAGCGCAGGGTGACGAGCCGGCTGTCGCGCGCCGATCCGCGCCCGACGCCGAGCAGCGCGTTCATGCCGAGCCTGCGCCATCTCCTTCTCGTCGAGAATGGCGACTTCGACGCCGAGCTTCTCCAGCGCCTTCGCCCGATCGGCGAATTCCGTCGGAAACAGCACGTTCGGCGGCTCGTTGACCAGGTTGCGGGCGATCTCGACGCCCTCGGCGACCGCGAACCGCGTCGTGCGAGGCGGCGCGCGCCGCCGCGGCGTGGCCGGAGCCGACGACGAACTCCGGCGCGCCGCCGTTCTCCTCGTCGTTCGTCCTTCTTGCGCGTCTTGTACTTGTCGAACTTGTAGCCGCGCAGCCTGAGCCCAAGCGCGAAATCGGCCGCCGCGGCGCCGTCCCACGATCCCGCCGGCGCTTCGAAAGCGACCTCGACCTTCTGCGCGCCCGACAGTCTTGCCGTAGACGAACCCGCCGAGCATGACGAAATCCAGCGGCGCGTTGTCCTTGCCCGGCGCGACGCCGACCACGATCAGACGCGACGCCTCGACGCCGCCGGGGGCGAGAATGTCGAGCGCCGTGCGCTGCGCGCCCTTGAAATTGGCGGCCTTCGCGGCCGCGCGGATCAGCGGCTCGAGGTCGCCGGCCTGCGCCGGCGACCGCGGCCGCAGGCTTCATGTCCGCCCCGACGAAGACGACGAACGCGCCGCCTTTGGGCGCGGCGAGCGGACCAAAGGAAATCTTGACGGCAGCGCTCATCTCCAACGCGTTCCCATGTCCGGATGCGAATCGCGTCCCCGCCGCGCGCAAGGAGCGTCGAAGCTTCGAGATATCGGGGGTTTGCCGGGCGCCGTCAACAAGATGCCGCGATTGCGCGGCCATTGACCCGGCGATGCTTGGCGCGCCGCATCGGAGCGAAAGGTCGCCTTGCCACGGCGGCCCGACCGGGCTAGGCGCTTCCGCTGGCGAAGCCGAGCGCGTGGCCCGCGCGCGACGAAGCGGCGGTGATGAGTCGGATTGAGCGCTATGTTCTGAGAACCGCCGCGACGGCCTTCCTCACCGGGCTCGTCGTGCTGACCGGCGTCATCTGGATCACCCAGGCGCTGCGTCAGATCGATCTCCTGACCAGCAAGGGCCAGACGATCCTCATCTTTCTGCTGATGACCGGGCTCGCGCTGCCCTCCCTGATCGCGGTCATCGCGCCGGTCGCGCTGTTCGCCGGCGTTCTCTACACGCTCAACAAGCTCAACGGCGACAGCGAACTCGTCGTGATGGCGGCCGCCGGCGTGTCGCCGGCCCGCCTCCTGCGCCCGATCGATCGCGCTCTCGATCGCAGTGTTCGCGATTGTCGCGGCGATCTACGTGCAGGTCCTGCCCTGGAGCTTCGGAGCGATCGAAAACCTGACGACCTTCGTCCGGGCCGACTTCATCTCCAATTTCGCCCGGCCCGGCGCGTTCAACGACCTGACGCTCGGGTTCGTCTTCCACTACCGCGAGCGAACGCCCGACGGGGCGTTGCGCGGCGTCTTCATGCAGGACCGGCGCGATCCCGAGCACGTTTCGACCTATATCGCCGAAGCGGGCAAGACGGTCGAGAAGGACGGGTCGAACTATCTGCAGTTGAGCAAGGGCGTGCTGCTCCGCCCGCAGGCCGCCGGCGATTCTGCCATGGTGAGGTTCGACGACTACACGATCGACCTTTCCCAGTTCTCCCAGGCGCTCGCGGCGGTGAAGCGTCCGCGCGAGCGCAGCACCGCCGAACTGATGTCGCCGAGCGCGAAAGACCGCGCCGACCCCGCCATGGCGGGACACATCCGCAGCGAGTTGCTCGACCGGCTGGCGAGCCCGCTCTACGCCCTGGTCGCCGGGCTCATCGCCTTCGCCGCGCTGGGCGAGGCGCGCACGACCCGGCAGGGTCGAGGCCTGGCGATCGGCGGCGCCATCCTCGCCTTCGTCGCAATTCGGGGGCTCGGCATCGCAGCGACGACGCTGACGATCGGCGTCCCCGCGGCGGCGGTTTTCGTCTGGGCGATCCCGATCGCGGCCGATCTGCGGCGCGCTGGCGATGATCTTCCGCCAGCGGCTGTTTTCCGCGCCGTTCCGGCGCGCCGCAACGAGTCCGGCATGATCGGCCGGACGTTCTCGCTCTATCTCGCCGGGCCGGTTCACGCGCACGGTGCTCGCGGCGTTCGGCTTTGTCTTCGCGCTGATCTACGCGGTCGATCTCGTCGAGATGCTGCGCCGCTCGGGCGACGCGCCCAAGGCGACTGCGCCGCTGATGGCGCTGCTGTCCTTTCTGCGGACTCCGACGGTCGCCGAGCAGGCGTTGCCGTTCGCCGTGCTGTTCGGCTCGATGATCGCGTTCCTCAACCTGTCGCGAAAGTTCGAACTGGTCGTGGCGCGGGCCGCCGGCGTCTCGGTCTGGCAGATTCTCGCGCCGCCCGTTCTCGTCATCCTGCTGCTCGGCGTCCTGTCGGTCGCAGTCTACAATCCCGGCGTCGGCCTGGATGAAGCAGCGGTCGGACGCAAATCGAGAGCAGCGTCTTCGGTGGACGCTCCAATCCATGGGGCGACCTGTGGCTCCGCCAGAAGAGCGTCGACGGCCAGGCCATCATCCACGCTCGCGGCAAGGAGGACGACGGGACCCGTGCTCAAGGGCGTTGAGGTGTTCAACTTCGACGACCAGGGCAATTTCGTCGAGCGGGTCGACGCGGCCTCAGGCGATCTGCACGACGGCTATTGGGAGTTGCACGACGCCAAGGTCGTCACGCCCGGCTTCGAGACGCTTTCGGTCTCGACCTATCTGCTGGCGACCTCCCTCGACCGCCGCGAGGTCTCCCAGGCGTTCGTCGCGCCGGAAACCGTGTCGTTCTGGAGCCTTCCCGGGCTCGCCGAGCAGACCGCCAAGGCGGGCCTCGATCCCGACGGCTTATCAGCTGAAATTTCAGGAACTTCTTGGCCGCCCGGTGTTGCTGGCCGCTATGGTTCTCGTAGCCGCTTGCTTTTCGTTAAGATTCTTCCGAATGGGCGGCGTCGAGATCATGGTTTCCGGTGGCGTCGCGGCCGGGTTCGTGCTTTATGTCGCAACAAAAGTGATCAACGATCTCGGCGAGGCCGGCTTCATCAGCGCGGTCGCGGCGGGATGGTCGCCGGGACTCGTTGGGTGCTTGTTTGGCGTATATGTTTTGCTTCACCAAGAGGATGGTTGATGGGGTCCGCCGTCAGCTCCTCCGCTAAGCGAAAACAGCGCCGGCGCTCCTGGGCTCGTCATAGGGGCTTGGGCGCCGTCGTGCTTGCGCTGCGTCCTGGCCTGCTCTGTCGCAAACCGTGCCCGCGGATGCCGCCTCAAGCCGCCCCTCCGCCATCGGCTCAGGCGGCCAAGCCCGCTCGACAAGCTCGTGATCGACGCCGATCAGTTGATCTACGACAAGGACAAGGACACCGTAACCGCCGCGGGATCGGTGCAGCTCTTCTACCAGGGCCGCATCCTGCAGGCCGACCGCGTCGTCTACAACCGCGCCACCAAGCGCGTCTACGCCGAAGGTCACGCGAAGATGACCGACGAGCACGGCGACATCGTCTACGGGACGCGTTTCGAGCTCAGCGAGAACTTTCGCGACGGTTTTATCGACAGCGTTCAGGCGCTGACCTCCGACAAGACACGCTTCACCTCGCCGCGCGGCGAGCGAATGAACGGCGACGTGACCGTCCTCGACAAGGCGATGCTACACCGCCTGCGAACCCTGTAAGGATCATCCCGACCGGCCGCCGCTTCTGGCAGGTCCGGGCCACGAAGATCATCGAGAACCAGGAGACCCACACGGTCTATTATGAAGGCGCCCAGATGCTCGTCTGGGGCTTGCCCGGTCTTCTATATGCCGTATTTCTCGTCGCCGGATGCGACGGTCAACAAGCAGACCGGACTGCTCGCGCCGCAGATTATTTCCGGGCAGCTCTTGGGATACGGGATCAGCATCCCTTATTTCATCAACCTCGCGCCCAACTACGACCTGACCGTCATCCCGTCCTATCTGTCGAAACAGGGATTTCTCGGCGAGATAGACTGGCGCCAGCGGCTGTCCAACGGTCAGTACAGCATCAAGATGGTCGGGCATCGACGAGCAGCAGCCCGACCTCTTCCCGGTCTATCCCTACGGCGCCGGCGATCAGCGGATGCGTGGGTCGATCGAGACCAAGGGCAACTTCTTCCTCAATCAGGACTGGCAGTTCGGCTGGAACGCCACCTGGTTGTCCGACAAGTTCTTCGCCAACGATTACAAGCTGCAAGGCATCGACTTCACCAACTACTATTTCCAGGACTTCGTCTCGTCGGTCTATCTGCGCGGACAGGCGGACCACAGCTTCTTCGACCTCAGCGCCTACCACTTCGAGGGCACGACGGCCAACGACGACAACCGCACCCTGCCGGAAGCCGTGCCGGTGTTCGACTACAACCGCGTCTTCGCCCTCCCGGCCGACCGGACGAACGGAATCGGCGGCGAGGCGACGATCGACGTCAACATCGCCAACATCACGCAAACCAACGCGGCGTTCCAGTCCACCGGCCTCCAGACCTTCGACAACGCCTATCACCTGTACAACGTCTGCGAGACGACGGTCGGCAACAAGTATGTGCCCACCTACTATCCCGGCGCCTGCATGCTCCGCAGCATCGCCGGCGACTATACGCGCGCCTCGGGTCAAGCTCTCCTGGCAGCGCAGCTACATCGATACGATCGGCGAAGTGTGGAAGCCGTTCGTGTTCGCGCGACTCGACGGCGAGTCGACTGAACTCAATGAAACCGGGTCGATCACCTACGCGAGCTCGCTCGGAACCAGCACTGTCGCCAATTCCAGTCAGGCGGCGTTCTTTTCGGGCGGAGATCAGGGCGCGTTCGCTCGCGGCATGGCGGGTTTCGGCCTCGAGTACCAGTATCCGTTCGCGCTGACGAATTCCTGGGGCTCGCAGACGATCACGCCGATCGCGCAGTTCATCGCGCGTCCGAGCGAGATCATCCCGAGGATCCAGCCGAACGAGGACGCCCAGAGCCTCGTGTTCGACGACACGAACCTGTTCGCCTGGAACAAGTTCTCGGGCTATGATCGCATCGAGGGCGGCACGCGGCTCAATTACGGCGCTTCAGTACACCGCCAATTTCGCCAACGGCGGGCACGCCAACATCGTAGCCGGCGAATCGATCCAGGTCGCGGGGCAGAATTCGTATACGCTCTACGACATGGCCAACACCGGAATGGACTCCGGGCTCGACAAGACGTTTTCCAACTTCGTCGCCGGCGAAATGATCCAGCCGACCTCGGCGCCGATCTCGCTCCTCAGCAAGCAGCAGTTCGACAGCTCGACCTTCCAGCTCGACCGGTTCGACGCGATCGCCAAGGCGACCCTCGCCGGCGTCACGGGAAGCGTCGACTACGCGCTCTACGCGGCGCAGCCGGCGCTCGGCTGGGAATATCCGCGCGAGGGCCTGACCGGCAACGCCTCCTACAAGTTCCAGGACCGATGGACGGTCAACGGGTCGCTCGTTGCTCGACATGTCGCGCCACTATTACGACGTTCCCGGGCAGGAGACGCCGGTCTTCTATCCCGTGGGCTATTCGTCTGGGGCTCGGCTACAAGGACGAGTGCACCACCCTCACGGTCACGCTATTCCTCGAGCACCAGCGCGCCCGGCCGCCTTTACGAATTACGCGGGCGGCCCGCTCATCTACCTTCCGGCGACGCACAGCCAGACCCTGATGTTCCAACTCGTCCTGCGCACGCTTGGCGACGTCAGGGCGAACGTCGGCCTGTAACGGCGCGACCCTTGCGGCCGGAGCTCTCATGATGACGGTCGAAGCCCCGCCGCTTGCGATGACGATGGGCGACCCGGCGGGGATCGGCCCCGAGTTGGCGCTCGCCGCCTGGCGCCTGCGCTGCGCCTGACGACCCGCCTTTCTTCCTTCTCGCCGCGCCGGGCCATCTCGCCGACGTTGCTCGGCGGATCGGCTCGACCGCGCCGATCGTCGAGACGGACCCCGAGCACGCCGCGTCCGTCATCGGCGCGGGGCCTGCCGGTCGTCCCGCTCGACAATCCGGTCGCGGCGGAGCCCGGACGCTCGACCGCCGCCAACGCCGCGGCGACGCTGGAATTGATCGAGCGCGCGGTGTCGGCGGTGCGCGCTGGGTTGGCGCGCGCGGTCGTCACCAACCCGATCGCCAAGGCGACGCTGTACGAGGCGGGATTCCGGTTTCCAGGCCATACCGAATACCTCGGCGAGCTCGCCCGGGCCTGGGGCGGGCCGGCGTTCCCGGTGATGATGATCTGGTCGAAGATGCTGGCGGTCGTGCCCGTCACCATCCATATCGCGCTCGCGGACGCGCCGAAGGCGCTGACCCGAGAGCTTCTCGTCGAGACGGCGCGGGTGGTCGACCGCGATCTCAAGGGCCGGTTCCGCCTCGCCCGGCCCCGCCTCGCCGTCGCCGGCCTCAACCCGCACGCCGGCGAGGGCGGCGCAATGGGCCGCGAGGAGATCACGACCATCGCGCCGGCGATCGAGGCCCTGCGCGCCGAGGGGATCGATGCATTCGGCCCGCTGCCCGCCGACACGATGTTTCACGCCAGCGCGCGGGCGCGCTACGACGTCGCGCTGACCATGTATCACGATCAGGGCCTCATCCCGGTGAAGACCCTCGCCTTCGACGAGGGCGTCAACGTCACGCTCGGCCTGCCGTTCGTCCGCACCTCGCCCGATCACGGCACGGCCTTCGACATCGCCGGTCGCGGCGTCGCCAATCCGGCGAGCCTGATCGCGGCGC
Organism: uncultured Alphaproteobacteria bacterium; assembly: GCA_963724785.1. Taxonomy (GTDB): domain Bacteria; phylum Pseudomonadota; class Alphaproteobacteria; order Rhizobiales; family Beijerinckiaceae; genus Roseiarcus. The sequence continues at coordinate 699,480 of CAVRWC010000025.1, forward strand.
TGAGGCTCGCCGACCGGCTGACGCGATGACGCTCGCCTCGCGACGGGCTGCCGCCGTTGCGCGAGGTCGTCGCGCGCTACGGACTGGACGCGCGCAAGGCGCTCGGCCAGAATTTCCTGTTCGACCTCAACCTCACCGCCAAGATCGCCCGCGCGGCCGGCCCGCTCGCAGGCTGCGTCGTCGTCGAGGTCGGCCCCGGCCCCGGGGGCCTCACCCGCGCGCTGCTCGCCGAAGGCGCCCAGACCGTGATCGCGATCGAGCGCGACGAGCGGGCGCTTGCCTGCGCTCGCCGAGATCGGCGCCCATTGGCCGGGCCGGCTCGAGATCGTCGCCGCCGACGCGCTGGCGATCAAGCCGGAGACGCTGATCGCCAGGGCCGGCGGAGCGCCGATTCGGATCTGCGCCAATCTCCCCTACAACATCGGCACCCGGCTCCTGACCGGCTGGCTGGAAGCCGAGCCCTGGCCGCCGTTCTTCGACCGGCTGACCCTGATGTTCCAGCGCGAGGTCGCGCTGCGCATCGTCGCCACACCCGCCGAGCGCGCGGACTACGGACGGCTCGCCGTCCTGGCCGGATGGCGAACGCGAGGCGCGCATTCTGTTCGACGTGCCGCCGGCCGCCTTCACGCCGCCGCCGAAGGTCGTCTCGAGCGTCGTCGAACTCGTGCCGCGCGCCGCGCCAGACCCCTGCGATCCGCGCCTGCTGTCGGCCGCGACCCAGGCCGCGTTCGGGCAGCGGCGCAAGATGCTGCGCCAGTCGCTGAAGGGATTCGCCGCTTCGCGCGGCCTCGACGCAGCCGCGCTGCTCGCCGCCGCCGGTCTGGAGCCGACCTTCAGGGCGGAGGAAGTCGACGTCGCAGGTTTCGTTCGGCTGGCGCGAGCCTCCGCGCGGGGCGGTCTCGACGTCCACGCGGGCGAGGCGGACGGCCGAATGGCCTGATCGGGGCGCCAGCCGTTTTCCCGCGGCGAATTGCCTCGGTTGCGCCGACGGCGCCGAACGGCGGGCTCAAAAACCCAGCGTCTTCAAATTTAGGGCAAGATGCGATTCTATCGGACGGCATCTTGCTCTAGACTTGGGCCGACCGCGAAGAGGTAGGCCCCCCGTGTTCATCAACACCCCGATGGCGAGACGGCAATGGACCGGTCTCGACGACGAACATCTCGCCAGCATCGGTTTCATCAACTTCGGCTGGAACGCGCTCGAGCGAAAATTCGCCTCGCTCGTCTGGGTGACCGCCGGCTGGGACCAGGACGTCGGCGAACTGGTGATTGCAAGCGTGGGCAACGTCTCGCTCGTCAAGCTGTTCGCCAATCTCCTGAAGCAGGAGCTCAGCGACCGGCCCGATCGTCGGCTGTCCAATCAGGCGACGCAGACCGGCGCCCTGTTCGACGAGATCCGGGAAGCGCGCAACGACGTCGTGCATTGTTTTTTTCTCTGCGACCCGACGAAGGGGGTGGAGGGCCATTTCAAAACCTCGATGCGCAAGACGACGAGCGGCGCGGCCGAACTCAGGACCGTCGCCATGCGCAAAGGCGACATCGACGATCTGTGCGTCGCCATCTCGGACTGCCTCGAATTGATCGACGAGTTGGTCATGAAGATATGGTTTCGCCGGCGGCTTCTCGCCGCCGATGGGGCGCCCGACGATCGCGCCTACGACGAGGCCGTCCACGGCTGGAGCGCGCCCGGCTTCGACGTCAGGCGCTTGCGAAACTACCCGAAAAAACGGGCCCTGCGCTTCCGGCCTCAAAGCCTCGGATCGGAGCCCCGAACCGCCGAGGGGGCGGACGCCGATTAGAGCCGGCCTTAGAGCCGTCTCCAGCAAGCTCCATCATTGAACGATCGGCGCCACATAGGGCAGCGTCAAACCCAGCGCCCACAACATGATCAGCACCACCGGCGCGAGTATGATCAATTGCAGGATCGAGTACCCTGCCAGGTCGCGCGCCTTGACCCCGGTCAAACCGAGGAGCGGCAGCATCCAGAAGGGGTTGATGAAGTTGGGCAGCGCCTCGGCCGCGTTGTAGACCAGAACCATCCAGCCGAGATTGACCTTCAACTGGTTTGCCGCCTCGAGGACGTAGGGCGCCTCGACAATCCATTTTCCGCCGCCCGACGGCAGGAAGAGGCCCAAAATGGCCGAATAGACGCCGATCACGAACGGCAGGGTCTGCTGCGTCGAAATCGAAACAAAGAATTTGGCCAGCACTTCGGTCAATCCCGAACCGACCAGGACGCCGAAAATCCCGGCGTAAAGCGGAAACTGCAGCAGCACGCCGCTGGTCATCGGAACCGCTTTGCCGGCCGCGCGCAGATAGGACCGGGGGGTCCAGTGCAGCAGCATTCCGGCGATGAGAAAGGCGAAATTGTAGTTGTTGAGATCGACCGCCGCCAGCGCGCCCTTCGTCTGAAAGAGGTCGTAGAGGTAGATCGGCGCCGAGCGCGACGATCACCAGGGTGAGAATCGGGCTGAACTCCAGCCACTCCCCCGGCGTCTTCGGCCTTTCGACAACAATGGCCTCCTCTTCCGGATAAGAGAGTCCGGCCATTTCGATGGTCTTTGCGCGCTCGGCGTCGGGCGAGGATGCGTAGGCAACCCATACCGAAAGCGCCATCAGCACGACGATCATCGTGAGGTTCTGCCAGGTGAACAGAGTCTCGGTCAGAGGGATGACGCCGCTGATCTTGTAGAGCGCCGGCGGTATCGACCCCTTCGTGCACATGAGCAAGGCGGCGGAGGACGACAGCCCCAGCGCCCAGACGCTGCCCAAGCCAAGATAGGCGGCGGTTCCGATCGCCCGGTAGTCCACGCCCTTGACCCGCTTGCTGACCTCCCGGCTCAGGATGCCGGCGAAGATCAGGCTGAAACCCCAGCTCAGCAGCGACGCCGCAATGGCGACGAACGCGACATAGGCGACAGCCCCCCTGGGGGTCTGCGGCACTCGCGCCAAAGCTACGACGAGGCGTTTGACCGGGGGCGCGACCGCCAGGATATAGCCGCCGATGACGACAAAGCTCATCTGCATGGTGAACGGGATCAGGCTCCAGAAGGACTTCCCGAAATCCGATCCGACCTGCACTGGGGTGCGCCCCATGAACAGGGCGGCGACGCAGACAATGACCACCGCGATCGCCGCGAATATATAGGCGTCAGGAAACCAGCGCTCGCTCCAGTCGGCCAGCGCGGCCCCGATCCGGGCCAACGGCCCAACCCTTTCGGGCCTGGCGCCCCACCACTCTGCCCCGCCGTCATAACCGTTTCCTTCCGCGGCCCTGCGTTTGGAAACACGCTTTCCGCCGCGACGGGCGTTCGGTCAAGGCGGCGGATCGCCTCGGGGGCCGCGACCTTCGCGGACCGGCGGGTCCTTTGATGCGACGCTCAGCATCGCCCGTTGAGGCGGACGAGCGCGGGCGGCGAGCGCTCGCGAGCGGGCCGCGGGGCGAACAAGCCCCTCCCCCCAAGCTCTCAGCGGCCGAGAAGAACCGTCAGCGCCTCGAGGAGCGCCTTCGGATCGTATTCGGCCTGATAAACCCGCGGCGGCGCGGGGCCGCGCTTGGTGAGCGTATGAATCGCCTCCCAGGCGGTGCGGGCGGAGTATTCGATGGTGAACGCGATATCCTGCGGAACCTCAACGTACTGGCCGATCAGTCCGAGATTGGTCGCCCCCTCCGGAACCACGCTCGGCCTGTCGCCTTGCTTGCGCGGCAGCCAGATGTTGTTCACGAACGGCAAGTGGCAGGGGATGCAGATCGACGACCGCTTGATCGCATCCCATTGCCCGTCGAACTTGAGCTGCCGCACCACCTCCTCCAGGATCTCGGCGCCCGTGCACTCGGTCATGGGTTTATGGATGAAATCGCCGCAGCGGTCCGGATACAGGCCGTAGCCCCACCAGACTTTCGTGGCCTGCGGCTGCCCAAGGACCTCGGGGTTGTGAAAGTCCGTCAGCGACAACACCCAGCCCGAGTCGCGCAGCGTCACGAGCCCGCCGCTTCCCGACTTGCTGCCCGTCAGCGCGCTCAAGGCATCGAGGAACTCGGTCCCGGTCGTCGTGACCGTGAAGGTCACCCAGCGCGTGTCGGCGGCCTTCGCCGGATCGAAGTACACGTCGGGATTGCCGAAGTCCGTGCGGCCCCGCGCCAGGCGCCGCCACAGAGCGACGGACTTTCCGCCGCTCGGCTGCCTCGGCGGCGTGTCCATCGTCCCCGTCGTATAGTCGGCGGCCTGCGAGCCGGTGGTGACCAGCACGATGTCCTCCGGCGCGACCGCGATCGAGGTCGCAACCCCGTCGCGTTCGATGTCGAGCCGGTCGACGGTGATGCGGTCGGGCGTCGGCGCAAAGCCGATGTCCTTGACGAAAGCGCCGGTGAGAAACTGCACGCCGCGCAGGCGCAGCCAGGCCGCCAACGGCTCGATGAACGCCTGGCGCTGGCAGTACGGCGTGCGCAGGATATGCTTCATGTCATAGAGGTTCGGGAACAAGTACAGGAAGCGGTTCATGTAGCGCCGGAACTCGATCGCGCTGTGCTGCGGCAGCGACCCCATGATGGTCGACCAGAGCAGCCAGAATTCGGTCGTAAAGAACCTTTTGGAAAAGAACTCGTCGATGCGGCGCCCCTCCAGGAGCGATTCGGGCCTGAGCAGGATGAGCGAGAGGTCGAAGAAGTCGCAAAAATTCAGGCCGTAACGGGAGCCGTGCGGCACGACCCGGCCATCGCGATCGACGATGTGCCCCCGGTCGTCGAACGGCGCGCTGTCATTGAAGTCGAAAAACTCTTTCGTGACCGAAATCGCCGGATTACTTCCGGACGGGATCTCGCCAAGAAGATCGAACGTACAGCGGAATTCCTTGTCGAACACGGAGCCGGGCAGGTTGTAGCCGCTCTGCGGGGTTCCGTCCAAAAAGAACCCGCCGCCAACCTGCGGATCCGCGTCGTAGACCGTAATGTCCTGACCGGGCGTCTGGGCATTGCGGATGAGCAATGCGGCCGCCGCTAATCCGCCAAACCCGCCGCCGACGATATGCGCCTTCATTGAACTCTCCCCTCGACATGGGTTGGGTCCGACGACCGCCTGCCGCTTTGTCGCCAAGGTTCGTTGAACCGCCCGGCCTTATGCAGAAGAGCGACGGCGCTCTTCCGGCCAATCTCTACTCCCCTGCATCTCGCGCGATCGCAGTGATGCCGGTCACACTGCCGCCCATTTTGCCCTCGGCCCGATCCACAGCCTCACAGGGTCATCTGGGTCTGGATGACGAGCGCGACGAGTCGTCCCTCCTCGGTTTCGACGCGGGTCTGCATCACCTGCGTCCGGCGGCCGCGATGGATGACCGAGCAGACGCCTGTGAGCGTCGTTCCGATTCGGGCCGCGCCGACGAAATTGGTCTTGCTTTCGAGGGTCGTCGTCCCCGCCGCTCCCTCCGCGAGGTTGACGAAGGCCAGGGCCCCGCCGAGCGTATCGGCGAAGCTCATGATCGCCCCGCCGTGGGCGACCCCGCCGAGTGTGCAGAGGTCCGGCCGAACGACCATGCGCGCGGTGACGGCGTCGGAACCGGCGCTGACGTACTCAAGTCCGAGAACGCCGGCGAACGGCAGCGGATGGGCTTGGATTCGATCGAGCGGCGTCATGGCGGCCTCCTGTCGAAGCGATCGAATCTTGACGCACTTTGCCGTCCTCGGCGAGTCCCCGGGACTTCGGCGCCGCCCCGGACTTGCTATAACCCGTCCATGCGCCCGTCGCTTCTCGACCCCCTGTTCGCCCCGGCCGCGTCGCTTCCCGGGATCGGACCGAAGAAGGCAAAACTGTTCGATCGTCTGCTCGACCGGCCGCAGGGCGCGCGCGTCCTCGACGTGCTGTTCCACCTGCCTTATGCGACCCTGGACCGGCGCGCGCGGCCGAAGATCCGCGACGCCGTTCCCGGGACGATCGTCACGATCCGGGCGAAAGTCACGGAGCACCGGGCGCCGCAAAGCGTCCGCTCGCGCGCGCCGTTCAAGGTCCTGGTCGAGGACGACACCGGCGACGTGGAGCTGGTGTTCTTCCTCGCCAACCCCGAATGGGTGCGCGGACGCCTGCCGATCGGCGCGACGCGCTGGATCTCCGGCAAGCTCGAGCTTTACGACGGCGTCCGTCAGATCGTTCATCCCGACCGGGTGCTGGACGACGAAGAATTCTCCCGCCTGCCGGCGGTCGAACCGGTCTACGCGCTGACCGAGGGATTGTTCCAGCGGATCGTGGCGCGCGCTGCGGAGGGCGCGCTGAAGCGCCTGCCCCGCCTGCCGGAATGGATCGCAGCCGACACGATCGAGCGCCTGAATTGGCCGTCTTTCCACGAAGCGCTCGAGGCGATGCATCGGCCGAAGGCGCCCGAGGACGTCGACCCGGCGGCCCGCGCCACGACCCGTCTCGCGTACGACGAACTGCTGTCGAACCAGCTCGCGCTGCTGCTCATTCGAGCCCGGATGCGGGAGACGGTCGGGCGCGCCCACGTCGCCGAGGGCGCCCTTGGACGCCGCCTCGAGGCGGCCCTGCCGTTTTCTCTGACCCACGCCCAGCAGAAGGCGCTCGCAGACATCCGCGCCGATCTCAGGGCCGAAAAGCGCATGATCCGGCTGCTGCAGGGCGACGTCGGCTCGGGCAAGACGGTCGTCGCCTTGCTCGCCATGGCCGACGTGGTCGAGGCGGGACGGCAGGCGGCGATGATGGCGCCGACTGAAGTTCTGGCGCGGCAGCATTTCGACCGGATGGCGCCGCTCGCCGACAAGGCCGGCCTGCAGCATGGCCCTGATGACCGGACGCGACAAGGCTCCCGAACGGCGCGCAACCCTGGCGGCGCTGGCGGCCGGTGACCTCGACATCGTCGTCGGCACGCACGCGCTCTTTCAGGACGCGGTCGCCTTCGCCGACCTCGGCCTCGCCGTAGTGGACGAGCAGCACCGCTTCGGCGTCCGCCAGCGCCTCGCGCTTGCCGCCAAGGGCCAAGCCGTCGATCTTCTGGTGATGACGGCGACGCCGATCCCGCGTTCGCTGGTGCTCGCCTATTTCGGCGACATGGATGTCTCGGCGCTGCGCGAAAAGCCGCCCGGACGGCAGCCGATCGAAACCCGCGCCATGCCGATCGAGCGGATCGACGAGGTGGTGGCGGGGCTCTCGCGGGCGCTCGCCCAGGGCGCGCGAGCCTACTGGATCTGCCCGCTGGTCGAGGAAAGCGAGACGCTTGACGTCGCCGCCGCCGAGGACCGCGCCGAAGCCTTGCGGGCGATGTTCGGCGACGCGGTCGGGCTGGTGCACGGCCGGATGGCGGGCCCCGACAAGGACGCGGCGATGGAGCGCTTCCAGCGTGGCGAAACCAGAATTCTGGTCGCGACCACGGTCGTCGAGGTCGGCGTCGACGTGCCGGAGGCGACGATCATGATCGTCGAGCACGCCGAGCGGTTCGGCCTCGCCCAATTGCATCAGTTGCGCGGCCGGGTCGGCCGCGGCGCCGGCCGGTCGAGCTGCCTGTTGCTTTACCGGGGCCCGCTCGGCGATACCGCCAAGGCGCGGATCGAGACCTTGCGCGCGACCGAGGACGGCTTCCGCATCGCCGAGGAGGACCTTCGCCTGCGCGGCGAGGGCGACGTGCTCGGCGCGCGCCAGGCGGGCGCCCCGGGCTTCCGATTTGCGCGGCTCGAGGTCCACGGCGGCCTGCTGGCCCGCGCGCGCGCCGAAGCCGAGGCGGCGCTCGAACGCAGCGAACGGCTCTCGACCGACGAGGGCCGGAGCCTGCGGCTCCTCCTCTATCTGTTCGAGCGCGACGAGGCGGCCAAGCTTGATCGAGGCGGGCTAAAGCGGCGGCTCCGGGATTGTGATTTGCGCGGTCCGCGCCTTCGCCTTAACCTTTATCAGGTCACGAACGGCCGCCAAGCGCACGGCGCCAAGACCGGCGAACCTTTGCGTCGGTTACGCGTTGTTGACGATAAGATCGAAAAAGATTCGGCCGCATAGGCCGGACGATATCTGGGTAAGGGTGGCGCCGTTCTTGTGATAGGCGTCCAATGGCGAACGCAAAGCGTGTCGGCGACATCGATTTCTGGCGCGGAGCTGTGCTGATTGCGATCCTGGTTGATCACATTCCCGGCAACCTGCTCGAATCGTTTACGCCGAGAAACTATGGGCTTTCCGACAGTTCGGAAGCTTTTGTCTTCATCTCCGGCCTTTCGGTCGGGATGGTCTATGCGCCCCGCGCCCGCACCCGCGGCTTTGCGCCCGGTTGCGCGCGGCTGCTTGCAGCGGGCGCTGAAGCTCTATGGCGTGCACATCGCCCTGACCCTGGCTGCGCTCGTGATTTTCGCCGGGCGCTTTCTGGCTGAGCGGCGTCGACACGCTGATCGAGGCGCACGGGCGCTCCTACGTGTTCGACGCGCCGCTCGCGGGTTTCGCCGGCCTCGCCGTGCTCACGCACCAACTCGGCTATTTCAATATCCTGCCGCTCTACATCGTGCTCATGCTGTGGGCGCCCGTCGCGCTGGCGCTGGCGATGCGGGACGTTCGGCTCGCGCTGGCTGTCTCGGTCGCTATCTACGTCGGCTTCGCGCGCCTTCGGACTGAATCTTGCCGAACTGGCCGGAGCCGGGAGCATGGTTCTTCAATCCGTTCGCGTGGCAACTCGTGTTCACCATCGGGCTCGTCTCGGCGGTCGATCTGGCGCAAGCGGCCGCCGCGCGCGACGCCTGGCGCTGATCGCGACCAGCCTCGCCGTGCTCGCGGCGACGGCGTTCGTCGCCACCAACGCCGGCGGCGCGGCGCCCGGCCTGCGCGACGCCGCCTTTGCCCGCCTCGATCTCGCCAAGCAGGATCTCGGCCTGGCGCGGCTCGCGCATTTCGCTGCGCTCGCCTATCTGATCGCGGTCGCGCCCCAGGTCGCGCCGCAGATGAAGCGCCTCGTCGACAGCGCCGCCGGGCGGGCGGTCCAATGCCTCGGCCGGAACGGTCTCGCGACCTTCGCGGCAGGCTCGGTGATCAGCGCGCTCGGACAGGCGGCGCTCGGCGCGGCGCAGCCTTATTCTTCTGAAGGGATTGAGGAATTCGCGGGACTCGGGTACACGCTGGCGGGCATCGCCGCCCTGTTTGTCCTTGCCCGCTGGATCGAGTGCAGAAACACGCCCGCCCCACCCGCTTCGACCGTGGTTCCCTACGGCGCCGCGTAGCTTTGTCCTCACGGGCGGCCGGCTGTCTGCCTTCTCGCGTTCCCGGTCCTTCCGCGCGAGCGGACGAGTGTCCGGCCGCGGCGGCGACGTTGGACGCGAACGGGGCAAAGCTCGGCAATCTCGAGAGCGGCGCCGACCGCGTGCTCGACATCCTCGCCATCGGCTCGTCATCGACCGAAGGGGTCGGGGCGAGTTCGCCGGCCTATGCCTATCCGGCGCAGCTTGCCGACGAACTCTCCAAGAAAGACGGCATCCCCGCCCTGGTGCGGAACGCCGGTATCGGCGGCGAACTGGCGGCCAAGACGCTGCAACGGCTGAAGGCGGCGCTGAAAGCCGGCTGGCCGGAACTGGTGATCTGGCAGGTCGGCACCAACGACGCCCTGGTCGGGGTGGACGAGACGCTGTTCCGCGCCACCGTCGAGAGCGGCATCGCCGCCGCGCGCGCCGCCGGCGTGCCCCTGCTGCTGGTCGACCCGCAATTCGCTGCGAAGATTCCGGACGTCGCCCGCTACGAGCGTTTCGTCGCCATCGTCGACGGGATCGGCGAGCAGCTGCGTGTTCCCGTGGTGTCGCGCTACGCCATGATGAAGCGCAGGGGGAAAAACGCGCTCGCTCTGCTCTCGGGCGACGGGCTGCACATGAACGATCTCGGCTATCGCTGCCTCGCTCACGCGATCGCCGAGGAAATCGAGGGCGCGGCCGAAGTCGGCGGGCGGCCCGCGGCGAAACTTTAGAGTCGTGTGAAATTGGGTTGAGTTGGCGATGTTTGCGCGCCCGCCTCCCAAGCCCGTCGAACGCGCCGCGGCCTCCGCTAATCTTTCGAGATCGGGGAGGAGAAGTCGATCCAGAGACCGCGCCAAACGAAGGCTGACCGGCTTCCGCTACGTCAGATCATCGTTGAGCTGGGCGAGGAAGCCGCCAAGGTCGTCGGTCACGACGTCGGCCAGACCCGCCGCGGCATGCGGGGTCCGTCCGGTCGTGAGCCTGGCGGTGGTCGGCCTGCCCCGGCTTCGGCGTCACCAGAACCGTCGTCATGCCCCGCGCCCTCGGAACGACGAGGTTCTTCGCCACGTCCTCGAACATCGCCGCCGACCGCGGATCGAGGCCGTAGCAGCGCGAAGAAGGCGTCGTAGGCGGCCTCGTCGGGCTTCGGCGTCAGCCCGGCCGCCACGATGTCGAAGGCGTCCTCGAACAGGCCGTCGAGCCCGAGCTGGCGCGCGGTCAGGATGGCGTGGTTGCGGGAGCCGTTGGTGAAGATCAGCTTCCGCCCCGGCAGCCGGGCGACCTCGCGGGCGAGCGCCGGGTTCGGCTTCAGCACGGAGCGGTCGATGTCGTGCACGAACTCGAGAAACCGCTCGGCCTCGTCGATGTTCTCCTCGACGAGGCCTCGCAGCGTCGTGCCGTGGCGGAGATAGTAATGCTGGTGCAGCGCCCGGGCCGACTGGCCGTCGATCCCGAAGAGGGTCGCCAGGAACAGGGTGATGCGCTCGTCGATCAGCGGCCAGATGCCGCTGTCGGCGGGATAGAGCGTGTTGTCGAGATCGAACACCCAGGTCGAGACATGGGCGAACCGCGCCCTCAAGGTTTCGGCCGACCACGAGAAGGCCGCGGGAGAAACGTCCTCGCGAACGGCGGAAATGGCGCCGAGTTTGCCCAAGGCTGGCTCCGTCAAGGTCAGGAGGGTCAGGCTATCGGCGATCGCTCCGCCATTACAAGCGAATTCGACCGCCGGGCCCGGGATAAGCGATCAGAAGACCAGCCAAGCCCTACGATTTTATGACGACGCGCGGCGTTTGGGCGCGGAAACCGGTCTCGAAAGCATGCGCGACCGCCTTGCGCATGACGTTGGAGAACCCGGCCTCGCCGACCGCATCCCGCATCAGCCAGAAATGGCAGTCAGGCGCTCCGCCCTCGTAGGCGCCGGCGTAGACGACGAGGCTCAACGCGAAATGGGTGAAGACCTGCTCGACCTCGCCGGGCAGGCGGCGCCAGCGCGCCGCGACCGGCGCGCCATCCGCGAAAGCCCCGCCCGGCCCCTCGCCCGTCCAGGGCGTGCCCGGGAAGCTCGACGGTCGAGGCGAGCAGGCCTTTCGGCGGCCGCCGGCGGGCGAGGAAGGCGCCGTCCGCCCGATGCGCGAAGAAGACGGCGCCGGCTCGCCGCGGCTTCGGCTTCGCCTTGGCTTTTCGCGGAAAGGTCTCCGGCGCGCCGGAGCGGAACGCGGCGCAATCGACTTTCAGCGGGCAGGCCGGGCAATCCGGGCTGCGGGGCCGGCAGATGCGTCGCGCCGATGTCCATCAGCGCCTGGGCGAAGTCGCCGGCGCGGCGCGGCGGCGCGAGCGCCCGGGCCGCAGCCGCGATCGCCTTCCGCGACTCGGCGATCGGCGCGTCGAGGCCGGTGACGCGGGCGAGGATGCGGGCGATGTTGCCGTCGACCGGCGCCGCCTGCCGATCGAAGGCGATCGCGGCGATCGCCGCCGCCGTATAGGCGCCGACGCCGGGAAGCGCCCGGAGCGCCGCCTCGTCGGAGGGAAACCGGCCGCCCGCGCCGGCGATCTCCTTGGCGCAGGCGTGCAGGTTGCGCGCCCGAGAATAATAGCCGAGCCCGGCGAAGGCGCTGATCACCGCTTCGATCGGCGCCGCGGCGAGATCCTCGACCGTCGGCCATTTCTCGAGGAACGCCCGGTAGTAGGGCGTCACCGCCTGCGCCGTCGTCTGCTGCAGCAGCACTTCGGAAAGCCAGACCCGATAGGGGTCCGGCGTCTCGCCGGGCTCCGCGCGCCAGGCGAGCGCGCGCCGGGCGCGGTCCCACCAGCAGCAAGGGTCCGCGCGACAATCGCGTCGCGCTTTTCCTCGAGCCCCGGCGCGCATAGATTGTCGGTCATGCGAACAACTCTCTCCATCGGGCGACCATGACGCTCCGGCGCCGCGGCGCCAAGCCGCTCGATGCGCTCATGCGCGGCGTGATCGAGGCGACGCTCGCCGCGCGCGGCCTCGGCGAAGCGAGCCTGATCGCCGACTGGCCGGCGATCGTCGGCGAGAGCGTCGCGCGATACGCCCGGCCGCTGCAACTGCAGTGGCCGCCGCGTCCGGCGAAGCGCGATCCCGAGGCGCCGATCGCCCCGGCGACGCTGGTCTTGAGGGTGGACGGCGCCTTCGCGCTCGAGGCGCAGCACAATGCGGCGATCATCGTCGAGCGGGTCAACGCCCATCTCGGCTGGCGCTGCGTCGAAAAGATCGCGTTCCGCCAGGGGCCGCTGCCGCCGCTGAAGGCGAAACGCGCAGCGCCGCCCGCGCCGAGCGCGGCGGCCGAGGCGGAAGCGCGGCAGGCCGCCGCGGCGATCGGCGACGAGGCGCTGCGCGAGGCCTTGACGCGGTTCGGCGCGCGCGCCATCGACCGCGTCGGCGCGCCGCGGCTCGCGGACGAGGCGCGGGCGAAGGGAGATTGAGGCTTTGAGCGGAAGCACCCTCGCCGGGCGCCGAATTCAGCGGATGAACGGGGCGGGCAACAAGATCCTCGTCCTCGACCTGCGCGACGCGTCCTGACGCGCCGAGCGCCGCGGAGGCGCGCGCCATCCATCGCGCGCCCGGCCTCGCCTACGACCAGATGATGACGCTTCGAGCGCTCCGCGCGACGGCGGGGACGGCGGCCTACGTCCTGATCTACAACAACGACGGCAGCCTCGCCGGCGCCTGCGGCAACGGAACGCGCTGCGTCGCCGACCGGCTCAGCCGCGAGCTCGGCGTCGGCGTCGCTGGCGGTCGAGACGGAGGCCGGCGTCATCGCCTGCGAGCGGCTCGGCCCGTCGTCGTACCGGGTCGACATGGGGCCGCCGCGGCTCGGCTGGCGCGACATCCCGCTCGCGCACGCGGTCGAGGACACCCGACAGCGTCAGCCTCGCCTGGGCCGGAGGGCGATCCGCTGGCGGCGCTCGGGCCGGCGGCGACCGCCAACATGGGCAACCCGCACGCAGCGTTCTTCGTCCCCGACCTCGATCGCGATCGACGCCGCGGCCTGGGGCGCGCGGATCGAGGTCCATCCGATGTTCCCCGAGAAGGTCAACGTGACCTTCGCCCAGATCGACGCGCCCGACGCGGTGACCGCCGTCGTCTGGGAGCGCGGCGTCGGCCTGACGCTCGCCTGCGGCTCGGCCGCCTGCGCGACCGTCGTCTCCGGCGCCCGCCTCGGGCTGATCGCGCCGCAAGGCCGCCGTCCGTCTTCCGGGCGGCGAACTCGTCGATCGAGTGGCGCGAATCGGACGACCACGTGCTGATGACCGGCCCGGTCGAATTCGAGGGCGAGTTCGTCCTCGACGACGCCATGTTCGAAGCCGCGGCGTGAGCACCGAGCCGGGGGCGCCGGCGGCTCGCCGAGAACGGGCGGGCGCGTCGACGCGGTCGACGTCGCGCGCGGCGTCGCGCTGATCGGCATGGCGGCCTATCACCTGAGCTGGGACCTCGCCGACTTCGGCTTGGTTTCGCCGCTCCTGCCCTTCACGCCGCCGATGCGGCTCCTGTCGCATACGGTCGCGAGCGCGTTCCTGGCGCTGGCCGGCGTGTCGCTGGCGCTCGCCCATCGCGACCGCCTGAACCTGCCCGGCCTTCGGCAAGCGCCTCGCGCATCGTCGCCGGCGCGGCCGCGCTGGTGACGGTCGGAAGCTCGGTGTTCGCGCCCGGGATGACGATCTGGTTCGGCATCCTCCATTGCATCGCCGCGGCGAGCCTGCTCGCCCTGCCGCTGATCGAGGCGCCCGCCTGCGGCGAGCCTCGCCGCCGGCGCGGCGGCGATCGCCCTGCCGGTCTTCGTCCAGTCGAAGGCGTTCGATCCGCCGGCGCTGCTGTGGCTCGGCCTCGGCGAGGCGCTGCCGAACACGCTCGACTGGCGGCCCCTGTTGCCTTGGGCGGGCGTCACGCTGCTCGGCCTCGGCGCGGCCCGGCTGCCGGGCGTCCTGCCCTGGCTGACGAGGCCCGGCCGCTGGCGGGCGCGGAATCGGCGCCGTCGCGGGCGACGGCCTTCGCCGGGCGGCACAGCCTCGCGGTCTACCTCGTCCACCAGCCGATCCTGATCGGCCTCGTCTGGCGCGTCGCCGCCTCCGGCCTGCTCGCGCCCGCAGCGCCGCCGAAGCTCGACGATCCCGCCTTCCTCGCCGCCTGCCAGCGTTCCTGCGTCGGCACGGGCGAGCGGACGAGGACTGCGACGCTTCCTGCCGCTGCGTCGCCGACGCGATCGAGCGGTCGGGCGAGGCGCGAGCGGCTGGGCGAAGGTCCGCCCGAAGGCGAGCGTGCGACGGCGCTCAGGCGAATGGCGGACGCCTGCATGGGGCGCTGACGCCGCCGTCCCGCGCGATGCGGCCGGCGCAGTTTGCGCGGACGGCTCTGGGCTCGATCCGAGGTCGCGCGGTTCGCGCGCCTGGGGCGGCGGGACGCCGCCCCTCCGAATCGCGGCGACGCCCGTGGCGGCTCACGGGTCTCCCTCTAGGCTGAGGTCCGGCGCGAACGTCGGGCCTTTCGCCAAACCAAATCGGCCCTATGATGGGACCGACGCCGGCGGGGAGGAGAGTGGGTTGAACGCGCGCGCCTTGCTTCGCCGGATGTTCGACGCCGCGGTCGCCGCCGCTTCGCCGGACGGCGCGGTTCCCGTAAACCTGCCGCCGCCTCCGCGCGGCCGCACGGTTGTCGTGGGCGCTGGCAAGGCGGCGGCCGCCATGGCGCGCGCGGTGGAAGCGCATTGGCCGGCCGACCGTCCGCTGACCGGGCTGGTCGTCACCCGCTACGGCCATGGCGTCGGGCCGCTGAAACGGATCGAGGTGATCGAAGCGAGCCATCCGGTCCCGGACGCCGCCGGCCAGGAGGCCGCGCGCCGAATCCTCGACGCCGTGCGGGGTCTCGGACCCGACGATCTCGTCCTCTGCCTCATTTCCGGCGGCGGCTCGGCGCTCCTGTCTCTCCCGGCGCCGGGCATCGAGCTTGCCGACAAGCAGGCGGTCAACCGCGCGCTGCTCACGAGCGGAGCGGCGATCCGGGACATCAACTGCGTCCGCAAACATCTCTCGGCGATCAAGGCGGGGCGCCTCGCCGTCGCCGCAGCGCCCGCGAAGGTCGTGTCCCTGATCATTTCCGACGTGCCGGGCGACGATCCCTCGGTGATCGCCTCGGGTCCGACGGCGCCCGACCCCAGCACGCTCGCTCAGGCGCGCTCCGCGCTCAGGCGGTACGGCGTCGAAGTTCCCCCGGCCGTGGAAGACTTGCTGAACGACCCCGCCGCGGAGACGCCGAAGCCCGGCGACCCGGTGTTCGCCCGCGTCACCCATCGCATCATCGCGACGCCGCAGGCCGCGCTCGAAGCGGCCGCCAAGCTCGCAGAGGACGCCGGCTATCGGCCCGTCATCCTGGGCGACGCCCTCGAAGGCGAAGCCTCCGAGGTCGGGCGCCTGATGGCCGGCGTCGCGCGCCAGGTCGTCGTCCACGACCAGCCGGCTCCCGCGCCCTGCGTGCTGATCTCCGGCGGGGAGACCACGGTGACGGTGCGCGGCAAGGGCCGGGGCGGACGCAACGTCGAGTTCCTGCTGGCGCTGGCGATCGGCCTCGACGGGCTTGCCGGCGTCCATGCGATCGCCGGCGACACCGACGGAGTCGACGGGGCCGAGGAGATCGCCGGCGCGATCGTCACGCCGGACACGCTCGAGCGCGCCGCCGCCATGGGCCTCGACGCCCGGGAAAGCCTCGCCGACAATGACGGGCATGGCTTCTTCGGGGCGCTCGGCGATCAGGTTGTCACCGGACCGACGCGGACCAACGTGAACGACTTCCGGGCGATCCTGATCGATCGCGGTCGAGGGGAGGGAGCGCTTCCATGATCACAATGCCCGAGCCCGACCGGGCCGTCCTCGCCCGGCGTTCCGAAATCGTCGCGGCGCTGCGGTCGATCGTTCCCGGCGAGGGCGTGATCGACACCGAGCGCGAGCGGCAGGCCTTCGAATGCGACGGCCTCACCGCCTATCGGCAGCTTCCGATGGTCGTCGTCCTGCCGGAGACGACGGCCGAGGTCGCCGCGGTCCTGCGCTATTGCAAGAGCGCCGGCGTCAAGGTCGTGCCGCGCGGCGCCGGCACCTCGCTCTCGGGCGGCGCGCTGCCGCTCGAAGACGGCGTGCTGCTCGGCCTCGGCAAGTTCAAGCGCATCCTCGAGATCGACGTCGCCAACCGCTGCGCGGTCGTCCAGCCCGGCGTGACCAATCTCGGGATCACCCAGGCGGTGCAGGCGAAAGGGCTCTATTACGCGCCCGATCCGTCGAGCCAGATCGCCTGCACCATCGGCGGCAACGTCGCCGAGAATTCGGGCGGCGTGCATTGCCTCAAATACGGCCTGACCACCAACAACGTGATCGGCGTCGAATTCGTCACCATCGACGGCGAGATCGTCCGGGTCGGCGGCAAGCATTTCGACGCCGGCGGCTACGATCTGCTCGGCGTGCTGGTCGGCTCCGAAGGGATGCTCGGCGTGGTCACGGAAGTGACGGTGCGGCTTCTGCCGACGCCGCCCGGCGCCCGCGCGCTGCTGATCGGCTTTCCCTCGGTCGAGGGCGCCGGCGACTGCGTCGCCGCCGTCATCGGCGCCGGCATCATTCCCGGCGGCATGGAGATCATGGACAAGCTCGCCATCGACGCGGCCGAGGCCTTCGTCCACGCCGGCTATCCGATGGACGCCGAGGCCCTGCTGATCGTCGAACTCGACGGCTGCGCGGCGGAGGTCGATCATCTCGTCGCGGCGGTCGAGCGAATCGCCGCCGATCATGGCGCGACCAGCTGCCGCGCGAGCCAGTCGGAGGCGGAGCGGCTGCTGTTCTGGGCCGGGCGCAAGGCCGCCTTTCCGGCGGTCGGCCGCATCTCGCCCGACTATTACTGCATGGACGGCACCATTCCGCGCAAGGAAATCGGCCGCGTGCTCATGCGGATGAAGGCGATGGAAGAGCGCTACGGCCTGCGCTGCGCCAACGTCTTTCACGCCGGCGACGGCAACCTTCATCCGCTGATCCTCTACGACGCCAACAAGCCCGGCGAACTGCAAGCGCGCCGAGGATTTCGGCAGCGACATTCTCCGCCTCTGCGTCGAGGTCGGCGGCGTTCTGACCGGCGAGCATGGGGTCGGCGTCGAAAAGCGCGACCTGATGGACACGATGTTCAACGAAAGCGACCTCAACCAGCAGCAGCGGCTGAAATGCGCCTTCGACAGCGACAGCCTGCTCAACCCCGGAAAAGTGTTTCCGCAGCTCTGCCGCTGCGCGGAGCTCGGCCGGATGCATGTTCAGGCGGGCAAACTGCGCTTCCCCGATCTGCCCCGCTTCTGAGAGAGCCGGCTCCGCGATGACCATCCTTCGGCCGGCGGACGAGAAGGAGCTTTCCGAGGCCGTCGCCGGGCCGCGGCGGAAAGGCGGCCCCTGGACATCGTCGCCGGCGGCAGCAAGCGCGCGTTCGGCCGTCCGGCGACGAGCGGAGCATGGGCTCGACGTCTCCGGCATCGCGGGCGTCGTCGAATTACGAGCCCGCCGAACTGATCCTGACGGCGCGGCCCGCGACGCCGCTCGCCGCGATCAAGGCGGCGCTTGCAGGCGAAGCGGCAGATGCTGGCGTTCGAGCCGCCGGACTGGCGCGGCCTCTTCGGAAGCAACGCCGAGCCGACGCTCGGCGGCGTGCTCGCCTGCAATCTGGCGGGGCCCCGCCGCGTGCGCGCCGGCGCGGCGCGCGACTTCTTCCTCGGCTTCTCCGCGGTCAACGGCGTCGGCGAAATCTGGAAGGCCGGCGGCAAGGTGGTGAAGAACGTCACCGGCTACGACATGGCGAAGCTGCTCGCGGGCTCCTTCGGCACGCTGTCGGTGCTGACCGAGGTGACGCTCAAGGTGATGCCCAGGCCGGAGACCGAATGCACGATCCTCCTGCCGGCGCTGGCCGACGAGGTCGCGATCGCCGCGATGGCGAAGGCCCTGAACACGCCGTTCGAAGTCTCGAGCGTCGCGCATCTGCCGCGCTGCCGCCGCGCGGCGTTCGGCGCTGCCGGAGGTCGCGGACGGCCTCGGCGCGATCACCGCCGTCCGGCTCGAAGGTCCCGCGCCCTCGGTCGCCTATCGCGTCGAGGCGATCGAAAGCCTCCTCGGTCACGGCGCGCGGCTGGACGACGACGCCTCCGCGGCGTTCTGGGAGGAGGTCGGCGAGGTTCAGCGCGCTGCTGCCGCCGGCCGGCCGCGTCCGTCTGGCGGCTCTGCCCGACGCCCGAGCGCCGCCGCTCAGCCGTCGCCGCCGACATCCGGACGCGTCTGCCGTCGGCGGAAGTCTTCTTCGACTGGGGCGGCGGTCTCGTCTGGCTGAGCCTCGACGCCGAGGAGGCCGGACCCGACGCCGGCGCCGGCGATCGTCCGCGCCGCCGTGAAGCCCCGCGGCGGCCACGCCACGCTGGTCGTCGCGCCGGAGGCGATGCGCGGCCGCGTCGCCGTGTTCGAGCCGGAGGCCGGCCGCGCTCGGCGCGCTCACGGCGCGCATCAAGGCCCAGTTCGATCCGCATGGGCGTGCTCAATCCGGGCCGCATGCGGGAGGGTCGGTAGCCGCGATGCAGACGAATTTTACCGCCGCCCAGCTCGCCGACCCCGCCGTCAACGCCGCCGAAAAGATCCTGCGCGCCTGCGTGCATTGCGGCTTCTGCACCGCGACCTGCCCGACCTATGTGCTGCTCGGCGACGAACTCGACAGCCCGCGCGGGCGCATCTATCTGATCAAGGACATGCTGGAGGCCGACCGCCCGGCGACGCCGGAAGTCGTCAAGCATATCGACCGCTGCCTCTCCTGCCTGTCCTGCATGACGACCTGCCCGTCCGGGCGTGAACTACATGCACCTCGTCGACCACGCCCGGCATCACATCGAGAAGACCTATCGCCGCCCCTGGCTCGACCGGACTGTTTCGGCGCGTCCTGGGCTTCGTCCTGCCGCGCCCGAACGTTTTTCGCTTCGCCATGGCGGCCGCCGGCGCTGGCGAAGCCGTTCGCCGGCCTCTTGCCGCAGGCGCTTGCGCGCGCCCGCTCGATCTCGTCCCGAAGGGTTTTCCGGCCGCCTCGCCGTTCGATCGGCCGCAGGTCGTTCCGAGCGCGGCGGCGAAACGGCGGCGCGTCGCGCTGCTCGACCGGCTGCGCGCAAAAGACGCTGGCGCCCGAGATCAACGAGGCGACCATCCGGCTCCTGACCCGGCATGGCTGCGAGGTCGTGATCGCCGAGGGCGCCGGCTGCTGCGGCGCGCTCAACCATCACCTCGGCCAGGACGGCCACGCCTTCGCGCGCGCCAACATCCTCGCCTGGACCCGCGAGATCGAGACCGGCGGGCTCGACGCGATCGTCATCAACGCCTCCGGCTGCGGCACGACCGTCAAGGACTACGGCTTCATGTTCCGCGACGACCCGAAGCTGGCGGACAAGGCCGCGAGCGATCGCCGCGCTGGCGCGCGACGTCACCGAACTGATGAGCGAGATCGGCCTCGATGGCGCCGGCGCATCCGACCGGCCGGCGCGTCGCCTACCACAGCGCCTGCTCGCTGCAGCACGGGCAGCAAATCCGCAACGAGCCCAAGCAGCTCCTGAAGGACGCCGGCTTCATCGTGCTCGATCCGCCCGAGGGCCACCTCTGCTGCGGGTCGGCCGGAACCTACAACCTGCTGCAGCCGGAGATCGCGACGCGCCTTCGCGACCGGAAGGTCGCCAATCTCGAGAGCCTGTCGCCCGAAGTGATCGCGGCCGGCAACATCGGCTGCATCACCCAGATCGCCAGCGGGACGGCCCTGCCGGTCGTGCACACGGTCGAATTGCTCGACTGGGCGACCGGCGGGCCGAGACCGCGCAAGCTGCCCGCTTAGATCGCCGCGAATGCGAGTGAGCTTCCATCATGGTCGAGGCCGATATTCCGGAGCGCCGAGTGCCTGAGAAAAATGCTCGCGCGTCCGGTTTCGCCGAAGCTCTAAAGGCGCTCGCCGACGGCGCGGACGCCAGGGCCGCCGACATCGCCGGGGCGTTGCTCGCGCGTTGGCCCGAGGACGCCAGCGTTCATCAACTGATGGCGGCGGTCGCGTTGCATCGATCGACGCCGGCCGAGGCCGAGCGTTGGGCGTTATCGAGCCTCGCGAGGCGACCCGACCATTTCGCGACTTTGATGCTGGCCGCCCATGCGTCTCAGGCCCTCGGAAATTGGCGCGGGGCGTTGGAGAAATTTCGGCGCGCTGCCGAACTTCAACCGACGCGGCCCGAGGCTGCGTTCGGCGCGGCGATCGCATCGATCGCGATCGATCCGAGCCAGGCGCACGCCGTCGTCGACGATCTCCTGCGCCGGTTCCCCGATCCTCCCCTGCATGGGCGGAGGTCGGCGGCGCGCTGGAACGCAGCGGCCAGCGGGAACGCGCCGCCGAGGCGTTCGCCTTGGCGTTGAAGGCGCGGCCGACCGCTAAGCTCTACCTCCGGTTCGGCGCGGCCTTGCAATCGCTTGGCCGGCGCGGCGCGGCGGCCGCGGCGTATCAGGAAGCGCTGCGACTCGATCCTGCATCGGCCGAGGCCTGGTTCAAGCTTGGGCTGGCGTTCCAGGACAGCCGCCATCCCGATCGCGCCGCCGAGGCCTATCGGCGCGCCTTGGCGCTGCGTCCCAATCTCGCCGAGGCGGAGGTCAATCTCGGCGTGGTCCTGCAGGAGCAAGGCGATCTGACAGCGGCCAAGCAAGCCTACGGACGCGCCATCGCCCTGATGCCATCGGCGTTCGGGCGCATCGCGCAGGCGTTGACGACTTCGCCGAAGGGCGAATTGTGGATGGACCTCGCCGCGCTACGCGCTCACCTGTCGGAACTCGGACGCTTGTCGCGGTAGTCCTTGCGATAAATGCCCGGCGTCGCGTGCAAGGCGTTGGCGACTTCGTCG
The DNA here is from genome assembly GCA_963724785.1 of uncultured Alphaproteobacteria bacterium. Lineage (GTDB taxonomy): Bacteria > Pseudomonadota > Alphaproteobacteria > Rhizobiales > Beijerinckiaceae > Roseiarcus. The sequence goes on from CAVRWC010000025.1 coordinate 720,603, forward strand.
TAAGCGTCGATGCGCTCCGGCGTCAGGTCCTCGAACACCAGCGAGATCGCCTCGCGGGAGACCGGGAAGCATTGCGCAACCGGCGTTCCCGCCGGCAGAACGCCCTCGAAACGCGCGTCGGTCCAGGCGGCGGGAAACAGGATGCCGACCGCTTTGAAACGATCGGAATCGACCAGGCCGGTCAGCGTGCGAAACGGCAGGTCGTCGCGATTGACCGGATGCGTGGCGAACAGCGAATATCCGGCTTCGAGTTCAATAGTCCAGAAGCTGTTGAACTTGATCAGCGTGCGGCCGTCAGCGGTCGCCAGCGGCGAACCCGTGACTTGCGCCGGCGCGTGAAAGCTCAGCGGCGAACGCGGCTGGGTCTCGCCAGCCAAGGGAGGCAAATCCCAGTCCCAGGAGAACCGGCCGCCGGCGACGACGACATCGCATGGCAGCCGCATCACGAAGCCATGACGCATCGCGTCTACGAACGGCGGGCATTGCTTGACGGTGCGCACCTCGCGCCCGTGCAAATCGGAAAACGCCGCCCCAGGCATCTCGCGAAGCCAGTCCGGAAGCGCCTGCAACGCCGGCGACGGAGGCGGCAGCTTGTCGCGCAACGCAGGGTCGCATCGGAAGACGATTCTCATCGCGGCGGCTCGCGGCGATGCAACGTCGCCTCGACCGCGGCGCGCCAGCCAGCCCGCCGCCGCTCGCGTACTTCGGGGCTCATGGTCGGCGCGAAGCGACGGTCGAGGCCCCAATATGCGGCGAATTCGTTGGGCGCCGGATAGACGCCGGCGCGCCAGCCGGCGAGGAAGGCCGCGCCCAGCGCCGTCGTCTCCTTGTATTTGGGGCGGTCGACCGGAGCGCCGACGATGTCGGCGAGAAATTGCATCGTCCAGTCGCTGGCGACCATGCCGCCGTCGACACGCACGACCGACTCCGATCCAAGCGCCCCGCTCGCCTCGAAATCTTCGGTCATCACGGCAAGAAGATCGTCTGTCTGAAAGCCGACGCTCTCCAACGCGGCGCGCGCCAATTCCTTTCGGGTGGCGCCGCGCGTCAGTCCCATGATGGAGCAACGGGCGTCCGTGCGCCAATGCGGCGCCCCCAGTCCGGCGAACGCTGGGACCAGATAGACGTCCTGTTCGAGGTCGGAGTCGGCGGCGAGCGCGCCCGCTTCTCCAGCAGTCGCAATGACCCCGAGGCCGTCGCGCAGCCATTGCACCGTCGCGCCGGCCGAGAAGATCGAGCCTTCCAGGGCATAGCAGCGCACGCCGTCCCATTGATAGGCGATGGTCGTCAACAGGCCGTGCTGCGAGCGGATCGGGGTCGCGCCCGTATTGAGCAGGATGAAACCGCCGGTGCCATAGGTCGCCTTGGCCATGCCGGGCCGGAGGCAGACCTGACCGACCAGAGCGGATTGCTGGTCGCCGGCCATCGCGTAAATCGGCAGGGCGGCGCCCAGATGCTCGGCAAGGGCTTCGCCGAACGGGCCAGCGGTGTCGCGCACCTCGGGCAGCATCGAGCGCGGCGCGTCGAAGAGTTCGATCAGCGCGTCATCCCAACTTCCCGTATGGATGTCGAGCAGCGAGGTGCGCGAGGCGTTGGTTGCGTCGGTCGCGTGCACGGCGCCGCCGGTGAGGCGCCAGAGCAGGAACGTATCGACCGTTCCGAACGCAAGCTCGCCGCGCGCCGCGCGTTCGCGCGCGCCGGGGACGTTGTCGAGGATCCAGGCGATCTTGGTCGCCGAGAAGTAGGGGTCGAGCACAAGGCCCGCGCGATCGCGGACCAAGCCGGCGTATCCGTCGCGCGCGAGTTCGGCGCAGCGCTCGGCGGTGCGCCGATCCTGCCAGACGATCGCGTTGTAAATTGGCTTGCCGCTCTTGCGGTCCCAAACGACTGTCGTCTCGCGCTGATTGGCGATTCCAATCGCCGCGATCGTCTCGGCGCCGCCAGCCCTCGCCACAGCCTCGCGCGCAGTCGACAGCGTCGTACTCCACAAATCCTCCGGATCGTGTTCGATCCAGCCGGGATGCGGATAGATTTGCGGAAACTCCATTTGCGCCGAGGCGAGCGGAACGGCGCGCTCGTCGAACACGATGGCGCGCGTGGAGGTGGTGCCCTGATCGATGACGAGAATATGGCCGCCCATGTTGCGATCAGGCCTTTTCGAACGGATGGACGGCGTCGACGCCGAAATTGATGGCGACCGATATACGCAGCGACTTGCCGCGGTAGGGCCGCACCGAGTGGAGCACGAACGAGGGGAAGATGAACAGCAAGCCGGGACGCGGCCTGATCGTCTCGGCGCTGCCCGCGGAAAGGCCGCCCTCGCCGGCGAACTTGAGCATTGGCGCGTGCATCATCGGCGCGGCGCCGCGCGGGTCCATGAGTTCGAGTTCGCCGCCCAATTCCGCATTGTCCAGGCATCCGCCATCGGCGACGTAATAACACGCGGACCAGAAGGCGCCGGGATGGTAGTGGCAGGCGTTGGACGAATGCGTTTCATTGACGTTGGCCCAGGCTTCGACGATCCAATTCGGTTTGACGGGATGGCCTTCGCGGTCGCGCGTCAGCTGCGTCACCGCCGACCGCGCCCTGGCGATCAGGTCGCGGCCGTGCGGTCCGCACCATTCGGAGAAATCGCGCGTCGAGTGCCAGCCGCCATTGTTGGACGCGTCCAGGCTCGGGTGCGTCTCGCGACGACGCAAGATGGTCTCTGCGAGCGCCGCGTTGCGCTCCTCGAATCCCGGCAGCATGATCGCTGCGGCCGGAGTCGCAAAGAGCCCCTGCACGTGAATCTCGACCGCCGCCATCTCGAACGTCCTCTTCAAACAATCGCCTTCATGGTCCTGGGGGCGAACGCGAGTCCCGCCGCGAGCGTCAATCCCGCCAACATCGCCGGAACAATGAGATTCGCGCCGGTCAGCCCGGCGATCCAACCCGAGACCGGCGGCGCGACGACCATGGCCTCGCCAAGGGCGGCGGCGAGCGCAGCCGCGGCGACGGCGGCGCGAAAGCGGTTCGCCCGCACCGCCCGTCGCGCGACGACGACCGGGCCCGCCGACGCGACGAGCGCCAGGGCCAGGCCGAGGGCGAACGCCAGGAAGCTGTGCTGGACGAAGAGCGCTAGGGCGGCGAGCCCGGCCGCGGCGCCCGCGGGATCGTTGATCGCTTCGGCCAGATGTGCGCTCAGGGAGTTTCCGGTGGGATTGAACGCCGCTGGGGCGGCGCGGCCGAGCTGGAACCCCGCCAGGACGATCAGCCCCACGGCGCCAATCGCGGCAAGATAGGGTAGGCTGAACAGCGCGACGAAGGCGGCGAGCAACAATCCCCGCAAGACCAGGGAGGCCACGACATCGATGACCGCACCCTCGGCGGGGCCGGCGTAGGCGCCCAACAGCCGCGCGGCGGAGCGCATGGGCGCGCCCAAAACGGCGTAGGTCAGCAGCATTCCAACCAGCACAAGCCATTTGGGCGCGGCGCCGTCCACGGGGAGGTCGGCGCGACGATAGCTGTCGTAGTCAGGAAGATCCGTCGAGTCCGAACCCCACAGCCGGATGACGCGCGCCCAGGCCTTTTCGACGTCGCCGTGTTCGGCCTGGCAAGCCGCGCCGAGCTCCCGGTTCGGCGCCGTGGTCGGAGTGGCCGCGTTCTTGTCGACGAGGGCCTCGTAGCAGGGGCCCGCCTGCAACGCGGGGTCGTCGCCGACGCCCGTGGTCTTGGCGAATGCGCAGGCTGAAAAGAGCAGCGCGACGCCGATCACGGCGGCCCTCAAGGTCTGGCGGAGCGTATCCGAGGCGCTCATGGCTTCGGGTCCGCAGCAAGCGGCGGCGTGGCGGCGCGCTTGCCCACCTTCGGCGCCTGGGCGAAATATTTCAGCAATTCGTTGGTCGGCGAAAGAACGAGCGTCGGGCCGCCCTGGGTGAGAGCGGCGCGATAGACCTGCAGCGTGCGATAGAGGTCGTAGAACTCGGGATCCCGACCAAAGGCCGCGACGGAGATCTGATTGGATTGCGCGTCGGCGACGCCGCGCGCTGTCTGACTTTCGCGGAGCGCGTCGGACAGGAGAATTTCCTTTTCCCTATCGGCCGTGGAGCGGATCTGCTGCGCCACTTCGAAGCCTTGCGCTCTGAGCTCCTTGGCCTCTCGAACGCGCTCCGAGGTCATGCGGTCGTAGATCGCCTGACTGGTCTCGGCCGGCAATTCGGCGCGCAGGATGCGCACATCGGTGACTTTGACGCCGAGCTCCTGACCCTGTTGCGCGACCTGGTCGCGGATTTCATCGCTGATCCGATCGCGCTCCGCCGTCAGCAGCGACGGAAGCGAGGCTTTGCCGAGCTCCCTGCGAACCGTGCTGGAGACAATCTGCGCCAGGTTGGCGCGCGCCTGATCTTCCGTTCCGACGCTTTGGTAGAAGCGCAAGGGGTCGGAAATGCGAAAGCGCGAGAACGTGGTGACCTCGATGCGCTTCTGGTCGCCCAGGATGATCTGATCCAACGGCGGCTGCAGCGACAGCAGGTGCTTGTCGTAGGAGACGACCGCGTCGATCAACGGCGCCTTGATATAGAGACCCGGCTTGTCCAGGATTTCGATCGGCTTGCCGAAGCGCACGACGAGCGCGATGCGGTCTTGCGGCACGACATGGAACGTCTGCGAGACGGCCCAGCCGAGGGCCGCAAGCGCGATCAGCGTGAGAATCAGGGCGCGTATGGTCATGGCGTCGCCTTCGAGACCGGCTGCGCGCCCGACTGAGGAAGGACCGACGAGGGCGCCGACAGGGGCAGATAGGGGACGATCGGCGACGCGGGGCCGCCGGAGGGATCGACGTAGATCTTGCCCGCCGACTTCAAGACCTCCTCCATCGTATCGAGATACAGCCGCCGCGCTGTCAGCTCGGGATCGGCGGCGAAACTGGCTTCCAGCGCATTGAACCGCTCGGCGTCGCTGTGCGCCTTGTTTAGCGCCTGTTCCCGATAGACCTGGGCCTCCTGCTTGACGCGATCGGCCTCGGCGCGGGCGCGCGGCAGAACGTCGTTGCGATAGGCCTCGGCCTCGTTGCGCGCCCGCTGTTGATCGGCCCGCGCCCGCTGCACGTCGTTGAACGCGTCGATGACGGCGAGCGGCGGGTCGACGCGCTGCAACTGCACTTGCGTGATCTGGATTCCGGCGTCGTAGGAGTCGAGGATGCGCTGCAACAGGCTCCGCGCGTCGTCGGCGATCTTCTGTCTTTGATCCGAGAGACCCGATTGAATGGGGTTGAGGCCGATGACCTGCCTGACAGCGCTTTCGCCGGCGAGTTTCACGGCGCCTTCGGGATCGTAGACGTTGAACAGGAACCTCGCGGGGTCCTTGACGCGCCAGGAAATCGAGGCCGTGGCCTCGACGATGTTCTCATCGCCGGTGAGCATTTGCATCACCGTGCCATTGCCGATCTTCACCTGGTTGATCGCTGTGACGCGCGGCAGCATGACGAACTCGATCGGATAGGGCCAATGATAATTGAGCCCCGGTCCGGTGGTTTCGACGAGTTCGCCGAACCGCAGCACGAGGCCGACCTGATCGGGCTGGACCCGGTAAAATCCGCTGGCCGCCCAAACGGCGAAGGCGAGCACGACGGTGGCGAAAATGCTCGAAAGCGGCAGAACGCGCGCTGCGCGAGGCGCGGATCGAGCGGCGACCGCGGGCGCCGGCGCGGGCGTTGGCGGCGACGGCGCTTGTCTCTCGATCGTCGGCGCGGGCGCGCTGGGCTCCGCCGCAGGCGCGCGCTTGCGGCTCAGGCGATCGAGCCAGGCCTGGACGCTGGCGGGAGTCACAAATTCGGGGCCGAAATCGCCGGGCTCAGTCCGCATGGCTTCCTCGCAGGCGCGCGCGGCGCGGATCGAGAATGAGGTTTTGCCAAAGGACGAAAATCGCGCAGGCGGCAGGAATGGCGTAGGTCAGAGCGGGCGCATAGGCTGCGATCGGCGGCGCCACGACGGGATCGGCGACCGCCACGCCGCCCGCCACCCAGCCGAGGAACGCGCCCGAGGCGAGGACCAGCAGCCCGCTCTTGTCGAGCAATTCGCGGATGAGATTGCTCCCCCAGATCAACATCGGAATGCTGAGGGCGAGGCCGATCGCGATATAGACGATGCTGCCTTGCGCGATCGCGGCGATCGCCACGACGTTGTCGAGGCTCATCGCGACGTCAGCGACGATGATCGCCTGAACCGCGCCGAGAAGAACGCGATTTCCGGAGAACGAGGTGTCGCCGCCCTCCTCTGCGAGGCCCGAGCCATCGACGAGAGTGAGGCGCACTGCGATCCACAACAGAACGACGCCCGCGACCACTTGCACCAGGGGAGCGCGCAAAAGAAAGATCGCCACCGAACCCATCGCAAGACGCAAGACGATGGCGCCGACGATCCCCAGGAGGGTGGCGCGCTGCACGTCCTCAGCAGGCAGGCCGCGACAGGCCATGGCGATCACCAGGGCGTTGTCCGCGCTCAACAGCAGGTTGACGAACAGGATCTGCGTGGGAATGAGCAGGCTGGCGAAGATCGCCGACGGGTCGAGCGCAAAGTCCATCACGCGTTTCCGGACGCGGGCCGAGCGCCGGGCGGGCGCGTCCAAAACGCGGCGATGCGGTTGCCCGGGAGGGTAACCGCTGCGGACGCCCCGTCGAACGGAAATATGGCCGCGCCCAAACTTCCCACGTCCCCTCCGTCCTGATGCGCGATTTTTCGGTTCGCTTTTTTCGTTGCGAAAGGCTAGCCTCCCGACTAGTTATTCGCAAGCAAAAAAACCGATCACAAGATCGCCCATGGCGGCGGCGCCGAAAGCCTGGAAATTCGAGGCGGCCTTTTTGGGATCGACCGGGTGCGGCGCCTTTCGTGACGGGGCCTTCAATTCATGGCGGAACCAACACCCCGGGCTTCAGGCTATCGCCAAACCGAAATCGTAGCAATGCTGCGGCAGTCGGGCCGCGTCGGCGTCGAGGAGCTGGCCACCCATTTCGGCGTCACCCTGCAAACCATCAGACGCGACCTGAACGAACTGAGCGAGGCCAAGGCGCTGGTGCGGGTGCACGGCGGCGCGATGATCGCCTCGGGCGTCGCCAACCTGGCCTACGAAGCGCGCCAGCACGTCGCACAGCAATCCAAACGCCTGATCGGCGAGGCGGCGGCGAGGCTGGTGCCCGACAACGCCTCGCTGCTGATCAACATCGGCACCACCACGGAAGAGGTGGCGAAGGCGCTCGTCCGGCCATTCCGGGCTGCTGGTCATCACCAACAATCTTCACGTGGCCAACGAGCTCTATCGCAACCAGTCGGTGCAGGTGATCATCACCGGCGGATCGATTCGGAAGGGCGACGGCGGCATCGTCGGCGCGGTGGCGGTGGAGCAGATCGAGCAGTTCCGCGCCGACCTCGCGATCATCGGGACGTCGGCGATCGACCCGGACGGCACCCTGCTGGATTTCGATGTCCACGAGGTCCAGATTTCGCGCGCCATCATCGAGCACGCGCGCAAAATCGTGCTCGTCGCCGACAGCAGCAAGTTCTCGCGGTCCGCGCCGGTCAAAATCGCCCAACTGTCGGAAATCGATATCTTTGTCACCGATCGCATGCCCTCCGAGGAGATCGCCGAGATGTGCCGGCGCTGCGGCGTCGAGGTCGTCGAGACGGGGGACTTTGCCGAGGGAGAAAACGGCGAGCCCCCCAAACCGATCGAATAGTGTAAACTTTGATATTCGTTTTTTTCGGTTGCAACCTTCAAAATGTTCGTTGTAGGTTCGTTTGCGAACGGCGATGGCGAACGGCCATCGCGCCTTGAATCGGGGGGACGGAGGCATTGCGCGTCGTCGCGTCAGGCAAGTCCCGTTCTCCCTTCGACGTGGCGGTCATCGGCGGCGGCATCAATGGGTGCGGCATCGCGCGCGACGCCGTGGGCCGCGGTTGGTCGGTGTTCTTGTGCGAGAAGAGCGATCTCGCAGGCGCGACGTCCAGCGCGGCGAGCAAGCTGATCCACGGCGGGCTGCGCTATCTCGAATATTATCAGTTCCGGCTCGTGCGCGAAGCGTTGCTCGAACGCGAGACCTTGTGGCGCATCGCCCCGCACATCATCTGGCCGCTCCGGTTCGTTCTTCCGCACCACAAGGGCCTGAGGCCGGCGTGGTTGTTGCGGCTCGGCCTGTTTCTCTACGACCATCTGGGCGCCCGCGATCTGCTGCCGCCGACCCGGACTCTGCGCCTCCGCCGCGATCCGGCGGGCGCGCCGCTGAAGCCCGAGTACAGCATCGGCTTTGAATATTCCGACTGCTGGGTCGAGGACTCCCGGTTGGTCGTGCTGAATGCGCGCGACGCCGCCGATCGCGGCGCGACGATCGCGCCTCGAACCTCGTGCATCACGGCCAGGCGGGAAGGCGGCGTCTGGCGTTTGACGCTGCGCGACGAGTTGACGGGGCGAAGCTATGAGATCGGCGCCCGGGCGCTCGTCAATGCCGCCGGTCCCTGGGTTGGCGACGTCATGAGCGCGATCGTCGGCGCCAACGCTCACGCCTCCGTACGGCTCGTCAAGGGCAGCCATATCGTCACCGAGCGGCTCTTTCCTCACGACCGCTGTTACATCTTCCAGATCAACGACGGTCGCGTCCTGTTTGCGATACCCTACGAGCGCGATTTCACGCTGATCGGCACCACCGATCTCGACTATTCCGGCGATCCCGGCGCCGTGGCGGCCTCGGAGGAGGAGATCGAATATCTTTGCAGGGCGGCGAGCGATTATTTCCGCGCGCCCGTCACCACGAGCCAAGTCATATGGAGCTATTCCGGCGTTCGCCCGCTGTTCGACGACGGCGCTTCCGCAGCGCAGGCGGCGACGCGCGACTATGTGCTGAAAATCGACGCGCAAGGCGACGCCCCGGCGATGCTGAACGTGTTCGGCGGCAAGCTCACGACTTATCGCAAACTTGCCGAGACGGCGATCGGCATGCTGGCGCCTCACCTTCCGAAGCCGGCGAGGCCGGCCGCGTGGACCGCGAAGGCGCCGCTGCCCGGCGGCGACTTTCCGGTTCAGGGCTTCGATGCGCTCGTCAAGGACCTGCAAGCGCGTTACCGCGCTCTCGATCCGAACCTCGTCAGCAGGCTCGCGCGCGCCTACGGAACGCTCGTTCCAGAAATTCTGAAGGACGCGCGGTCGGCTGCCGATCTCGGGCGAAGCTTCGGCGCCGGGCTCACCGAAGCCGAACTCAACTATCTCGCCGAGAAGGAATGGGCGATGTCGGCGGAGGATGTCGTTTGGCGCCGATCGAAGCTGGGGCTGCGGCTCTCCAAGGTCGAGATCGAAGCGATCGACGCGTTCCTGAAGGCTTCGCAACCCGCCAAGTATGCTGAAGTTGGAGGGTGGGACGCGTGACGTTTGCGCTCGATCATATCGGGTTCGATGTCGGCGGCGTTCGCATGATCGACGACGTTTGCCTGAGGTTCGAACCGGCGAGCCTGAACGTTCTATTGGGGCCGACCCTCGCCGGCAAGACGACGATCATGCGCCTCATGGCGGGTCTGGACCAACCGTCGACCGGCCGTCTCTTGATCGATGGCGCGGACGTCACCGGAACGCCGGTGCGCAAGCGCTCCGTGGCGATGGTCTATCAGCAGTTCATCAATTATCCCTCGTTCACCGTCTATGAAAACATCGCGTCGCCCTTGCGCGTCGCGGGGATGGCGAAGGCGGAGATCGATAACCGCGTCCGTGAAGCGGCGCGGGTATTGCGGCTTGAGAATCTCCTGCAGCGCCTGCCCGCGCAGCTTTCAGGGGGCCAGCAACAACGCACCGCCATCGCCAGGGCGCTGGTCAAGCGGCGCCGGGCTCGTGCTGCTCGACGAACCGCTCGCCAATCTCGACTACAAGTTGCGCGAGGAATTGCGTGAGGAACTGCCGCGTATCTTTTCCCGCACCGGCGCCATCCTGATCTACGCCACCACCGAGCCGATCGGAAGCGCTGCTGCTCGGCGGATCGACGGTCACCTTGAGCGAGGGACGTGTCACCCAATTCGGCCCGACCTCAAAAGTGTATGGCGATCCCATCCATATCGACGCCGCGCGCGTCTTTTCGGATCCGCCCCTCAACGAACTCCCGGTCGAAAAGCAGGACGGGACGGTTGTCGCCAACCAAGGCCGATCGCTCGGCCGCCTCGACATGCTTTCCGGACGGCCCGATGGCTTCTATCGCCTGGCCTTCCGCGCCGACGCCGCCACGATCGGACCGGCGGCGACCGGGGCGCTGAGTTTCTCCGGCAAGGTCGTCGTCACGGAGATCAGCGGCTCCGAGAGCTTCATTCATGTCGACGTCGGCGTCGGCACATGGGTCTGTCTGGTCTCCGGCGTTCACGATTGGGCGCCCGGCCAAACCGCCACGGTCAACATCGATCCCGCCCGAACCTTCATCTTCGATTCGAGAGGTCGCCGAGTCCACGCGAACGTCTTCGAAAGGGCCGCGCCTTGACCAGCATCACGCTCGATCGCATCGCGCACGCCTACGGCGGCAAGCCGCGCTCGGAGTCCGACTATCAGCTCAAGCCGTTTCAGCACGTCTGGGAGCAGGGCCTCGCCTATGCGTTGCTCGGGCCGTCGGGCTGCGGCAAGACGACGTTGCTCAACATCATCTCCGGTCTCGTGATCCCCTCCGAGGGACGGCTGCTGTTTGGCGACAGGGACGTCACGCGTCTTCCGACGGAGCAGCGCAACATCGCGCAAGTGTTCCAGTTCCCGGTGATCTACGACACGATGACGGTCGCGGAGAACCTCGCGTTTCCGCTGAAGAACCGCCGGCTTGCGAAGTCGCTCATCCACAGCCGCGTCCTCGAAATCGCGAAGATGCTCGATCTGACCGCCGACCTCGATCGCCGTGCGCGCGGCCTCACTGCGGACGCCAAGCAGAAGATCTCGCTCGGCCGCGGCCTCGTGCGGTCGGACGTATCGGCGGTGCTGTTCGACGAGCCGCTGACCGTGATCGATCCGGCGCTGAAATGGGAGTTGCGGTCGAAACTGAAAAGCGTGCACCGCGCCCTTGATCTGCTGATGATCTACGTCACCCACGACCAGATCGAGGCGCTGACCTTCGCCGACAAGGTCGTCGTGATGAACGATGGCCGCGCGGTGCAGATCGGCTCGCCGGCCGAGCTGTTCTATCGCCCGGAACATACATTCGTCGGTTACTTCATCGGCTCGCCGGGCATGAATTTCGTGCCCGCTGCAGTCAAAGGCGACCGCGCCCATGTCGCCGGCTTCGAGTTCGGACTCGGACAGGTCTACGACAACCTGCCCGCGGGACAGCCGGTTCAGGTCGGCGTGCGTCCGGAATTCGTGTCCGTGACCTCGGGCCCGGGTTTGCCCGCGCGAGTGCGCCGCGTCGCCGATCTCGGCCGCAAGCGGCTTGCCTATGTCGATCTCGGAAACCATCCGCTGGTCGTCACCGTGCCGCGCGAGATGGAGGGACTCAGCGAGGTCGTGAATATCTCCATCGATCCCGCAAATACGCATGTCTATGTCGCCGAGGTGCGCGTGCAGGGCGAGATGCGCGTGCAGGGCGAAATTCGCGTTCACGGAAAGTCGCCATGATCGACAAGCCCGTCCACAATCGCGCCTGGTTCTTCGTGCTGCCGGTGCTCGGCTTCGTGCTGTTCTCGTCGATCATCCCGATGATGACGGTGGTGAATTATTCGGTTCAGGACACCATGGGCGCCAACAGTTTCTTCTGGAACGGCGACCAGTGGTTTCGCGATCTCCTCAACCCCGCGACGACAATCGGCGCCCGCTTCAACGACGCCTTGTTTCGCACGCTCGCCTTCTCCCTCGCCTGTCTCATGATCGAGGTTCCGCTCGGCATCGCGCTCGCGCTCTGCGCGCCGCGGAAGGGCTGGGCGGTCGGGCTTTCGCTCGTCGTGATCGCCTTGCCGATGCTGATTCCGTGGAACGTCGTCGGCACCATCTGGCAGATTTTCACCCGCGCCGACATCGGACTGTTTGGGGCCGGGCTGGTCGCGACGGGCCTGCGCTACAACGTCACGCAGGAGCCGATCTCCGCCTGGACGACGATCGTCGTGATCGACGTCTGGCACTGGACGCCGCTGGTGATCCTGCTCAGCTACGCAGGCCTGCGCGCCATTCCCGACGCCTACTATCAGGCGGCGCGTATCGACGGCGCCAGCCGATGGGCGGTGTTCTCCAAGATCGAACTGCCGAAGCTGCAGAAGGTGTTGGTCATCGCGGTGCTTCTGCGCTTCATGCAGACGTTCATGATCTACACCGAACCGTTCGTCGTCACCGGCGGCGGCCCGGGCAGCGCCACGACGTTCCTGTCGATCGATCTCGACAAGATTGCGCTCGGCCAGGTGGATCTCGGCAACGCGGCCGCGATGTCGCTGGTCTACTACCTGATCACGCTCACCGTGTGCTGGATCTTCTTCACCATCATGACCCAGCTCGAGCGGCGGAGGGACGTTTGATGCGCAACGGAACCCTGCCGAAAATCATCTTCGTCGTCTATCTCGTGGTGCTGATGACGCCGATCTACTGGCTCATCAAAATGAGCCTGCAGACCAACGACCGACATCATGTCCGGGCTCACCCTGTTTCCGCGTCATCCGACGCTGGAGAAATACCTCGCGATCTTCAACGACCCCACCTGGGTGCACGCCTTCGCCGTATCGCTGTCCTACGTCGCGATCAACACCGTGATCTCGGTCGCGGTGGCGCTGCCGGCCGCCTATGCCTTCAATCGCTATCATTTCATCGGCGACAAGCACCTGTTCTTCTGGCTGTTGACCAATCTGATGGCGCCGGCGGCCGTGTTCGCCATGCCGTTCTTCCAGCTCTATTATGCGGTCGGGCTGTTCGACTCGATCTGGGCGGTGGTGCTCGCCCATTGCCTGTTCAACGTGCCGCTCGCCGTGTGGATTCTCGAGGGATTCGTCGGCGGCGTGCCGCGCGAGATCGACGAGACGGCGGCGATCGACGGCTATTCGTTCCCGAGCTTCTTCATTCGCATCTTTCTGCCGCTGATCGCCAACGGCATCGGCGTCACCGCCTTCTTCTGCTTCATGTTCTCATGGGTCGAGCAATTGCTCGCCACGACGCTCACATCCACGCACGCGCTGCCTTTCGCCGCGGTCATGACCCGCGCCTATTCGGTCTCGGGCATGGACTGGTCGTTGCTCGCGGCGGCGGGCGTGCTGACGATGGTGCCGGGCGCTTTCGTGATCTGGTTCGTGCGCAACCACATCGCCAAGGGCTTTGCCCTTGGCCGAGTTTGACGGAGGGCGCGATGCTCGACTGGATGGCCTGGACCTGGCAGACCGCCTTGTTCTTCGGCTTCGTCGCGTTCATGCTGATTGTGCTGACCCTGCTGGCGGTCTATCGGCCCGAGACGCCCCGCATCGGAATCCTGCGGTTTCCGACGACTCGCGGCGATCGGTTCTTCGTCACGATGATCGGTTCGGCGTACATTTTCATTTTTTGGATGCGCTTCGGCGGCGGCGCTCTTTGGTATCCGCTTTGCGCGGCCGCGCTCTACGGGATCGCGATGTTCACCTTCGCGTAAGCGATGGAATGTCCGGCGCGCATTGGGCGACGTCGGCAAATGGGAGGAAGCGGACATGGATGTGAAACGACGCGACGTACTTAAGGGCGCGGCGGCGACGACCGCGGCGGTTGCCGTCGGAAGCGCGGCGATTATCTCGTCGACGCCGAGCTACGCGCAAAAGGTCGACGCCGCCAAGAAGTGGGTCGACGACGAATTCCAGCCCTCCACGCTCACCAAGGACGAGCAGATGGCGGAAATGGAATGGTTCATCAAAGCGTCTGCGCCGTTCAGCGGCATGGAAGTCAGCACCGTCTCGGAAATTCTCAGCGTTCACGATTATGAGTTGAAGGTGCTGACCAAGGCCTTCGCGGACATCACGGGCATCAAGGTCAACCACGAGTTGATGAACGAAGGTCTGCTCGTCTCCAAGATCGCGGTTGAAATCGCCTCCGGCAAGCCGATCTACGACTTCTGGATGAACGACTCCGACCATATCGGCACACATCCGCGATTCAACGATATCATCGATGGGTCGCTGACCGATTTCATGAACGGCGACGCCAAGGACATCACCAGCCCGACGCTCGACCTCAAGGATTTCATCGGCATCGATTTCGCCACTTATGTCGACGGCAAGATTTACGGATTGCCGGACCAGCAGTTCGCCAACCTCTACTGGTTCCGCTACGACTGGTTCCAGCGTCCGGAAATCAAGGCCGGCTTCAAGGCCAAATACGGCTACGACCTCGGCGTCCCGGTCAACTGGTCGGCCTATGAGGACATCGCCGACTATTTCACCAACGAGGTGAAGCAGATCGACGGCGAGAAAGTCTATGGCCACATGGACTACGGCAAGAAGGATCCGTCGCTGGGCTGGCGCTTTACCGACGCCTGGCTGTCGATGGCGGGCAACGGCGACAAGGGCCTGCCGAATGGCAAGCCGGTCGACGAATGGGGCATCCGCCTCGAAGACGGCCGACCGGTCGGCGCTTCGCTCAGCCGCGGCGGCGACGCCAACGGACCCGCGGCAGTCTACGCGCTGACCAAATTCGTCGAATGGCTGAAGAAATATGCGCCGCCGGAAGCCTCAGGCATGGACTTTCTCGAGGCCGGCGCGGTCCCGGGCCAGGGCCATATCGCGCAACAGGTCTTCTGGTACAGCGCGTTCACCCATGCCTCCACCGTGCCGAACCTGCCGGTCATGAACCCGGACGGCACGCCGAAATGGCGCATGGCGCCGAGCCCCCACGGCGCCTACTGGAAAGAAGGCATGAAGCTCGGCTATCAGGACGTCGGCCTTTGGACCTTGCTGAAATTCGCACCACGCGAGAAGGTCAAGGCGGGGTGGATCTACGCGCAGTTCTGCACCGCCAAGACGGTCACGCTCAAGAAGTCGTTGGTGTCGCTGCACCTGATCCGCGAGAGCGACATCTGGGCGGATGCAATGACTTAAATGGCGCCCAAGGTCGGAGGGCTCGTCGAGTTCTATCGCAGCCCGGCGCGAAAGCTCTGGACTCCGACCGGCGTCAACGTCCCGGATTATCCGCGAATGGCGCAAGTGTGGTGGCAGAACGTGTCCAAGGCGATTTCCGGGGAGGCCACTCCGCAGGAAGCCATGGACGGGCTGGCGCGCGACATGGACTCGATCATGGAGCGCCTGGAGAAGTCGGGCGTTCAGGGCGATCGCGGGCCGAAGATGAATGAGCCGAAGGACCCGGAATACTGGTATGACCAGGCGATAAAGGACGGCAACACCGCTCCGCAGCGCAAGCTCGCGAACGAGAAACCGCCGGGCGTCACGGTCGATTATGACGAGCTGTTGAAGACCTGGAAGGCGCAGCTGCCGGCGCCGAAAAAGGCCTGACGACGGTTGACAAGGGAGCCGGGCCGCCGCCCGGCTCCAATCGGCTCCTCGCGCCCATGCGCCTCGACCAAGCCGAATACGAAAGTCCCGGTCCTGAATAGCAACATCACGAGAAAGGAAGTTGCGATGGACGGCGCGGCGCCTTCGGTTCGCAAGGCAAACTCGGTGCTCGGCAAGATCGCGGTCTGGGGGCCTGGGCTGCTGGTCATGCTCGCCGATACCGACGCCGGCAACGTCGTGACCAGCGCCCAAGCGGGCGCGACCTGGGGCTACCGGTTCTTGCCGTTGCTGCTGCTGCTCGTACCGATGCTCTATATGGTTCAGGAATTGACGGTGCGGCTTGGCATCTTCACCGGCCGCGGCTATGGCGAGTTGATCCGCACGCGGTTTGGCGCGGGATGGGCGTGGCTTTCGCTCCTGGGTCTCGCGGCCGCCGTGATCGGTTCGCTGGTGACGGAATTCACCGGAGTGGCTGGAATCGGCGAACTCTACGGGGTTTCGCGCGCGCTGACTTTGCCGCTCGCGGTCGTCGCCCTGCTCGCGATCGTCGGCACCGGATCGTATCGACGCGTCGAGCGGGTCGCGATCTTCGTCGGACTGTTCGAACTCGCTTTCTTCGTCGTCGCCTGGGCCGCGCATCCGAGCCTTGCCGCGCTCGCGAGAGACGTGGTCGATTTGCCGATCCGCGATCGCGCCTTTCTGTACATGACCGCGGCGATCATCGGAGCGGTGTTCAATCCCTGGATGATCTTCTACCAGCAGTCGGCGATCGCCGACAAACAGCTCCAGCTCGACGACCTCAAGCCGGCGAGGCTGGATACGGCGTTCGGCGCGGTGCTGACGCAATGTTTGACCGGCGCTGTCCTGGTCGCCGCAGCCGCCACTCTGGGCAAGAACGGGGCCTCTTCCGTCGGTCTCAGCAGCGTCGGCGAAATCAGCAACGCCTTGTCGCCGGTGCTCGGCGAGACTATTGGTCGGCTTGTGTTCAGCGCCGGCGTGCTCGGTGCATCGTTGGTCGCGGCGATCGTCTGCTCGCTCGCGCTCGCCTGGGGCGCCGGAGAAATCACCGGCTACAAGCACTCTCTCGAGTACCACCCGTTCGCGGCGAAATGGTTCTACGGCGTTTATGCGCTCTGTGTCGTCGGCTCGGCGACCGCGGTCGGCCTCGTGAGCGACCTCGTGTGGCTCAACATCGCAGCCCAGGTGCTCAACGCGTTCCTGCTGCCCCTGGTCATCGGCCTCCTTGTCGCCCTCGCGGTCAACGCGCTGCCGGAGACGATGCGCCTCAAGGGCGGGTATCTCTGGATCCTGATCGCGGTCTGTACGGTGGTTGTCGCCATCGGCGTGTTCGGCGGCGTCCAGGGCGTCTTCGCTTGGTGAGGATTGCCGGTCGTTGTTTGTCCCAAACTCGTGGGGTCCGTCATGTTCGATTTCGATCTGAGCAAGATGATTCTTGTCGGCGTGGTCGCGCTCGTGGTCGTCGGCCCGAAGGAGCTGCCCGCGGTTTTGCGCGCGGCGGCCCGTGCGCTGGCGAGGCTGCGACGCTTCAAGGCCGGCGTTCACGCTGCTGTCGGGACTTTCATGGCGGACGCGGATCTGGGTTCGCTCGACCGGGAACTCGCAAGTCTCGACAACCGCATGCGGGTCAATATCGCGTTGAATCCGGCGACAGCGATGCGCGGCGGCCTTTCGCCCCTGGGCGCAAGCGGAGCGCAGCGGGAAGCGGAGCAAGACGTGGTGCAATATGCTTCGCCCGAAATGCGGGCCTATCTCGCGCCGCCTTCCGAACAGCCAGCGCTCGCCAGTGTCGAGGCTACCCCGACGCCGGCTTGAGGGAAGCTGGCTGTTTCAGGTTTGCGGTCGCAGCAGCCATTGCACAAGGTCCGCCGACAAAAGCGGTTTGCTAAACAAATATCCCTGGCCCTTGTCGCAGCCGAGATCGCGGATCACCTTCGCCTGGGCTTCGTTCTCGATGCCTTCCGCTACCGTTGTCATGTTCAGGGCGTGCGCCACCCGGATCGTTGCGTCGACCAGCGCGCGGCGGTGATGGGTCGTGGGAGCGTCTGTGACGAACGAGCGGTCGATCTTGATCGTATCCACAGGGAACTGGTAGAGACTGGAAAGCGAGGAATAGCCGGTTCCGAAATCGTCCAGCGCCAGCCTCAGGCCGAGCGTCTTCAGTTCGTGCAAGCGCGCCTGCACAGCCGGACTTTGGGCGGCCAGGCTTTCGGTCACCTCCAACTGTAACCGGCCGGGCGGAATGCCGCTGGAATGGATTATGCTCTCGACCAGGGCCACGAGTTCGGCCTGGCCGATCTGGCCTCGCGAAAGGTTCACGGCGAGCGTATTCGGCGCGACTGGTCCAAGCTCCGCCTGCCAAACCACGAACTGATCGCAGGCTGTTCGGAGCACGAATTCGCCGAGCGCTCCGATAAGGCCACATTCCTCGGCTATCCCGATGAATGCGTCCGGGGGGATGACGCCACGTGTCGGGTGGCGCCAGCGGACCAGCGCCTCCACGCCCGCTGATCGGTCGATGGCGCCGGCGGCGGACCCGGGTCCCTGCAGACCCACCACCGGCTGGTAGACGACGAAGAGCTGGTGTTCGGTCAGGGCCCGGCGCAGCGCGGCCTCCAAGTCGCTACGCTGCGTTGCACGCAGAAGCATAGCCGGGTCGAAGACCACATAGCGCCCTCCGCCTGCGCGTTCGGCCTCGGCCATCGCAAGAACTCGCATCCTGCAGCACGGCGTCGGCTTCTCCGGCGGCTTTTCCGGCGTTCTCGCGCTGGACGACGCCAATGCTGACTCCGCTATGAATCTCGCCCGGTCCGATCAGGTAGGGCTCGGCCAGCACATCGACCAGCCGCCTTGCAACGGAATGCACGTCCTCGGCCCGTTCAGCGCCTTCGAGCAAGGCAATGAACTTCCCTTCGGCGACATGCGCCGTGATCGGGTCGTCACCCTCTTGATCAGGGCTGCGCAGCGCAGTCCGCAGGCGGCTGGCCACCAGGCCCAGAAGTTGATCCCCCGCCGGGTGCCCGAAGGTGTCATTGACCTGCGCCCAGCGATCGCACTTTATGTAAAACAATGCGAAGGCGTATTTCGCATCCGCGGGCGTGCGGCGCAACACCAACTGCAACCGCTCTAAGATCGCGAGACGGTTGGGCATGCGGGTCAAGGTATCGAACCGCGCGGCGGCTCCCAGCGTCTGGGACAGCGCCTCCTGTTCTCGACGGACCTCCTGAGTGACGTCGACAAGGACGGCGATAAGCCGCGTGTCATCCAACTTAATCAGGCTGAGGCTGAGGCACAGTTCCCTCGATCCGCCCTGCCCGCCGTTTCCCGCGGGGAGCGGTATACGAAGAGCGTCGCAGATCATGCCATCGGGGTCGGCGCCTCCGGCGGCGAGCTGGCGGAGTTGGGGCGCGACGTCCTGGAGCGCGGTGAAGAGGTTCTCCAGGACGCCGTGACCCGAAAGGGGCATCAAAAGGCGTGCGGAAATCGGGTTGATCATTTCGATTTCGCCGGCTTGGTCGGTCTGAATCAGACCGATCGGCGCCCGGTAAAGGAATTGCAGCAGAGACTGGTAACGGCCGGCGAAACTCATGCCGGCGACCCTTCCGCCGCGACGCGTTTCGCTTGTGGCGTCGGCCGCCGGATCCGCTTGGCGACGTGCGTAGGCACATCTTTTCTCATTGGAAGGTCCAGACCCGTCAGTGCGCGGTACTCCGGCGTCAGCATCAGCAACGCTAATCACGGCTTCCGTCCGGCGGCAGGATCGGAAACTACCTATACGCCGCGGCGAGGACGGATTCGTTCGACCATTTGGCCGGGCTCGTGGACTGACGCGCCGGCTTGCGCTCCTCCGGCTCGCCTGAAACATCTCTGAGTATTTTCCGACGGTTGACCCGCATTGGCGATGGCCCACCATGCGGTTTGTCGAGACCGCTGTTCGACGGCCCGGAACTTCTGCCGGACCTTTGCGGACCGTTGGTGCGAACTCTCGGCGCGACGGGCGAGGCGGCGCTTTAGCCCGGCGTCGTTTACGCAGTCTTGAATTGGATCCAGAATGGCAGACGCAAGTTCAACAGCGGGTTCACGCGCGGGGTCACCCGAGATCCGGGTTGTCAGCGACACGGCGCTCCCGACCTTCGCCGATGTCACGCTCGCGGAGCTGGATGGCTTGGGGTCGAAGAAGCTCGACGCTTTGTCCTTCGGCGTCGTGGGGCTGGATTCTTCCGGTCGTACGCAAGTCTATAACCTTTTTGAAAGCCGGCTGGCGGGGTTGTCCCGCGAAAGCGTGCTCAACCAGAATTTTTTTCTGACCACTGGCGTCTGCATGAACAACTTCCTCGTGGCGCAGCGCTTCGAGGACGAGGCTGAACTCGATGTCACGATCGACTATGTTCTGACATTCCGGATGCGGCCGACGCCGGTGAAACTGCGCCTGCTAAAACATCCCGCCGTCAGGCTCCGCTATATCCTCGTTCAGCGCTAGCGGCCCAGCCGATGTCAGACCGGGCGGCGGCGCCGACGGACGATGAAGCGCTGCTCCGTTTCATATATATGTGCCCGGTCGGCTTGCTTCGCACGACCGCGAATGGCGACGTGCAGATGATCAACCCGGAGGCGGCGCAATTGCTGCTGCCCCTGGCGCGAAAACCGATCCTGCAGAACCTGTTTGACGCGCTTGAGAGCTGCGCTCCTGATCTGCGCGACATGGCGGAGCGCTTTTCCGCCGCGAGCGGTTCGATCTGCGACCAGCACCGGATGTTTGTCAGCAGAAGCGGCCGCGGCCCTCGCGTGATCGCCCTCTCCCTGCTCAAGATCAATGCCGATTGCCTGATGGCGGTTCTGCAGGATGTGACAAAGCAGGTCGAACTGGAGCGACAGAACCGGCAGAACGAAGCCATGTTCGCCGCGCTGGTGTCCGGCGTGCATGATTTCGCCTTGGTCTCGCTGGACAGGAACGGGCGCATCGATAGTTGGAACCAGTCCTGCGAGCGGCAGACCGGTTTCAAGGCCGCGGAGGTCTTGGGACATGACCTTGGGGCGCTCTCCCTTCCCGGCCGCGCCCTCGCCGATAACGTCGGCGAACAGGTGGCGGAGGCCGCCCGCACGGGATGGAGTTTGCGAGAGCGGTGGTGCGCGCGACGCGAAGGCGCCCGTTACTGGTGTCAGATTATGGTTGCGGCTGACAGGGAGCTCGACAACGGAGTCGGGGTCGCCCCGGCAGAGGTCACCGAACCTCGCAGCGCACCGAATAGCCACGCGCCGATTGACGGCTTCGCGGTGGTCCTGCGCGACGTGACCGAGCGGCGCGTAACCGGGGAACAATTGCGCCAGTTGCTGACCACCGATTACCTGACTGGAGCGACAAACCGCGGCCATTTCTTCGAATTGGCCGAGATCGAGTTCGCCAGGCACCGGCAGCAGGACCTGCCCATTGCGGCGCTGATGCTCGATCTGGACCATTTCAAGGCGGTCAACGATTGCTTTGGCCATGCCGCGGGCGATGTGGTGCTCAAGCGCCTCGTGGAGGTCTGCCGCGCGCAGCTTCGCGTCAGTGACGTGCTTGCCCGGATGGGCGGCGAGGAGTTCGCCGTCATGCTGCCCGATACGACCCTTGCAGAGGCGCAACTCATCGCCGAACGGATCTGCCGCTCGGTTCCTGCGGACATTGAGTTGCCTCCCGGCGGCTGTCTTGGCGGGACGCCCTGGCAGTCGGGCAAAGTCGGGGTCAGCATCGGATGCGCCGCGATCAACGCCTCCGTCGCGGGCGTCGACGCCTTGCTGAATGCGGCTGACGCGGCCCTATATGACGCCAAACGAGCTGGACGCGGCCGAGTGCGGTCCGCAAGCCAATTCGTTCCCGCTTCAAGCCCCGGGCTGACAGAGGCATGACTGCGATGACGCAGGGGCCGATCGACGCGTTGCACTGGTGGCGCGCGCCTGGGGCTCTCGAACGCTTTCTGTCCGACCTGATCGAGTCGGAGGCTCGCCTGCTGCGGCCGGGCGGCCCGTGGCCGCCGCGCGCCGACCCCGCCCGGATCGCCGCGATCGCGCCCGACGAGAGCGGAATGGAATTCGATTCGCTCGAACGATTGGGGTTGGCTGCTGTGTTGTCGGAGACCCTTCACCTGCACAGCGGCGGCCTCGGAGACGCCCTGCTGACCTCGCCCACATTGGCGGGCTGGTTACAGGCGGCCGCGACCGCCCTCGACCGTTCCGGGGAACGCGTCACGATCCGTTCGTCGGGAAGCGCCGGCAAGCGGCGGAGCCACACCCATTTGATGAGTTCGACTGGCGGGCGAGGCCGCGATCTGGAGCCGGCTGCTGCCTGACCGGCGCCGCATTCGGTCTGCAGTGGCCTCGCATCATATCTACGGCCTGCTGTTCACCCTGATGCTGCCCGCGGAGCTTGGGCTCCCGGTCGACGATCTGCGCGGATTGTCGCCAGGGGGCGTACTGGGCACGCTTCGCGCGGGCGACCTGGTGATTGGTCATCCGGTCTTCTGGGCTGCTTTGCTCCGTGCGGCGCCGTCGGGCTGGCCCTCCGGATGGGTCGGGGTCACGTCCGGCGCGGCCTGCGCGGACGCCACCGCGGCCGGCCTGACGGACGCGGGTCTATCTCGCCTGCTGGACGTCTATGGCAGCAGCGAGACCGGCGGCGTCGGGTGGCGCGAACGTACCGGCAGCGGATGGAATGACGGCGGCGGCCGCTACCGGCTGTTGCCCTATTGGCGACGGATGGGCGGCAGCTTGCTCGCCAGGGAGGACGAAGCGCCAATCATCCCTCCAGATCGACTGAACTGGGATCCCTCCGGCGGGTTCCGGATCGGAAGAAGACGGGATGGCGCGGTCATGGTGGGCGGCGTCACTGTCGATCTGGAACGGGTGCGACGCGTGATCCGCGCGCATCCCGGCGTTGCCGATGCGGCCGTGCGGCCGATGCAACCGGCTGAAGGCGTGCGGCTGAAGGCGTTTGTTGTGCCGCGCCTGAAGGCCGGCGGGAACCTGGCCTCGCTGCTTGCATCGCTCTCCGTGCATGTCGAGGCGGCGCTAAGTGTGGCGGAGCGCCCGCGAGCTTTTCGTTTCGGACGCTCACTGCCGCTGACGCCGACGGGCAAGCCCGCGGATTGGCCGGTCGAGGCTCCGCCCGAGCATCCAGCGGTTCTCGGTTCAAACCCCTGAGATTTTGAATCGGCGGAGTTGGCCTTTGCGGCCCGTGTTCTGTTTCAAGTCGACCGCGACGAGATCAGACCGCTCAGCGGTTCGCGTCCGAGGTCCGCCTGGCGGCAACGGTGATGGGGCCGAGGCCGGCTATGACGGATGCGCGATCGGGTTGGCTGATAATCATAATAACTGTAGTGGCGAGGGCGCGGGTTGGCGCAGCGGAAAGGCAGATAGGGGTAGCCGTACCAGCCGTAATATGGATAACCTGCCGTGGGGCCGGAGATCGTTCCGTCCGGGACCCATCCATATTGGCAGCGGCAATAACAAGAGACCGGTTCGACTTGCGCCGGTGGCGGCGCGGCGAACATTGAATATGGCCCAGCAATCGAGGCCGGAATAAACCCCAGCATCACAGCCGCCAAAGCTCCACAAACTGCCTTTATAAACATAAGACACCCAGTCTCTAGTCAGGTCTCGAAGCGCCATTCGTCATCGTTATGTTTCGGCATGAAAGCGGCGATGCTGCTACTGGGAATCATGTTCGATGAAGCGATAACTTCCGTTGAGGAGATTGATGTTGTTTTCGATCGTCGCGTTGTCCGGGTCGCGCTCGAACGCTTCCTTGAATTTTTCACGAGCCGCGCTCAATTTTCCGCGCAACATGTAGGAATAGCCCTGGTTGTTGAGAATTTGCGTCGTTTCTCCCTGAAGCTTGATCGCCTCCCGATAAGCGCGGTCAGCGAGATCGAAACGCCCCAAACGGTCATAGCTGGCCGCAAGTCCGACCCACGCGGTGGCGTCTCTTGGAGCCTTTTCGACCGCCGCCTGAAAATATTGCTGCGCAACTCCGAAGATCCCGCGATTGAAATATTCTTGGCCCAGACGCAGCGGTTCGTCCGAGGGATAGTATTTGACGTCCCCGGGATTTTGGATCGTCACGGTCGTGCCGGCGTCGTCGGTCTTCGCCGCCGGGGCCGAAGGGTCAAGCCCGGCGCTCGGCTCGAATCCGACGCACCCCTGCAGAAAGATCACAAAAACTCCGAAGATCCCGATGAGAAGGACGCGCGTCCCTGCATTCGCCAAGCCTCCGACCCGGCGGACCAAGTCGAGAACCGGGCGGAACCTGAGCACATGAGCCCCCATGCGCTTTTATTGTCCCCCGCCGGCTCCCAAGCCTGTACTGCCCTGGTCTGCGCCTCCGCTGCTGCCCTGAAGGCTTTGCGTAATGATCGGAGCGAGGGTCGGCGCCTGCGCGCCCAGCAATCTTGGATTCTGGTAGCGGTTGATCGCACCCACCATCCGTTGGCCGTTCGCCGGAATGCGCCGGTCGCGGGCGTAGCGCGGCCAGGGGTCGATGATTTGCGTGACTGCGTTGACATCTTTGGCGTCCCCAGACGCCACAGAGAGCGTGTCGATTCTTTGAGCGTATTGCGTCAATTCGTCCAGAAACGGATAGTCGCCAGCAAGCGCTGCGCCACACGCCGTCCATGTCGTCAGCACGACCAGTCCTGTAAGTTTCTTCATTGTCTTCTCTTTCACGCGGCCCCTCGTCATTTCGGCGCGAGAGGCATGATATAACCGTAGGGCCCGACCACGCCCCCACCCGATGTTACGTAATCGGTGTATTGCTTGCGAACCTCAGGCTTCCCCATCAAGAAGAAATCAATGTCATTGGGCGGCAGTTCCTTGTCGAACGGCGTTGCAACGGCCTGGCCGGGAGCCGATGGCGCGACCAGATGCGGCGTGACGACCACGACGAGATCCGTCTCGTTGGCCTGGTAGGACTTGCTGCTGAACAGCGTGCCGAGAATTGGCACCGAACCGAGCCAAGGCACCTGATCGATATCATGCGAATTGTTCGATTGGAGAAGCCCGGCGATCGCGAAGCTCTGCCCGTCGCGCAGTTCGATCGTCGTGCGGGTTTCCCGTTTCGTTATCGACGGTATGGCGGTTCCGGAAATCACGACGGTATTGGTGTAATCGAGTTCGCTCACTGAAGGATTCAGGCGCAAATTTATAATTCCACTGGCGAGAACAGTCGGGACGAACGTCAACTGCACGCCATAAGGGTAGTATTGGGTCGTAATGACGGGAGTGGTGCCGGACGAGGACTGTACCGAGGGCACGGGATATTCGCCGCCTGCCAGAAAGCTCGCGGTGTCTCCGGAGAGGGCGACCAGATCCGGCTCCGCGAGTCGACGCGCCTGTCCCTTCGATTCAAGCGCCGAGATGAGAAGGTCGACGTTGCTGCCCAATTTGAGAAGGCCAACTCCAAAGGGCGATGACGTGGAAGCGGTCGAGAGCGCGCCCGGCACCAGCGTTCCAAGCGTCTGGAAGAGAGGGATCCCGCCGGGCGTGGCGGTCGGACTCTGGCCCACCTGAGTGGGAGCGCCGGACCCTATATTGACGCCGGCAGTCTGGCTCTTGTTTGAACCGAACCAGTTCACCCCGATGTCGCGCTCGGCCGCGCGGTCTACCTCGACGAAACGGACTCTCAGCATCACCTGTTGCGACGCAGCGACGCGCATCGCGTTGATGACGTATTTGTCAGCATCTTTGGGGTCCACCTCTTTTCCCTCGTCGGTGGTCACCAACGACTTGGCGATCGAGACTGCTCGATCCGCGTCCACGGCGTTTCTCGCTTCGCCGCTCAGAATAATTTGGTCTTTGCTGACGGATACACGAATGCCGCGGCTCTCGGTGCCGGAAAGAATCTGTCTCTTGATATCCTCGATATCGAGGGTCACGTCCAGATCGATTACGCCGACGAAATTCTTGTTTTGATCATATAGCGTAATGTTGGTGGTGCCGATTTTCTTTCCCTGTATATAGATCTGACGGTCGGACATCGGAAGAACGTCCGCGATCTCGAGATTGCCGGCGACAGCCGAAGCGAATGGAGTTGGCCAGGCGAAGGTGATCGATTTGTAGCGTGTGACTCTGAAGTGGCGCACCGGCGCCGCCGCCTGTTGCGATCTCGCGGGATGCAGACCGATGATCCCGACGACGAAGACCACCACCGCCAAGGCGGCTCCGATCCGGCCTGGCAAGCGCTTCGTCATAGCCGATAGCCCCCACCGCTGCGGGGCCGCCATCGAGGCGCCCCATGCCCTGTACAACGTTTCCCATTCCCCATCTGGGCATTAAGGGACGTAGGAAGCCAGCGGCCAGCAGCTGCCCCATTCCGCGCCCGGATAGAAGCCCGAATGCAACTCGACCCGCCGGCCCAAACAACGGGCCGTTCTAATATGGCGACTGTCAACATAGAACACGCTGCGGCCAAACAAATCGAACAGCTCTCATTGCTGTCATCAGGACATTGCGAAGTCAATTGCTACTGCTGCGGTTTCTAACGAAGTCAACACCGAATTTCGTCCGCTTCGATAAACAACCGGAAAGATTTTTGCAGGCCAATCATATTCTGGGCAGTGCGTTGCATAGAAACCGAATCAGCCGGTTCAACAACAGCTGCGCGGCGTCAGGAGCCGAGGAGACGCCCCCAAGCGAATGGCCCATTCACGAACGAATCAGGCCGTGGCGCAGCCGGCAACAGAGCATTGGTGTTTTTGGTCATAGGCGGGCGTCGGCCCGGGCGCATCGCCGGCCATCCAGCGACGGATCATGGCGCAAGGCGGCTCATTCGCCATTCTGCCGGCGGCGATGGCGTTGTCGGCGTCGCCGGCCGGCGCAGGTTCGTCGCTTTTACGATATTATTTGCAACGCGCGCGGACGGCTAATGCTTTGCAATCGCGTCGGAAGGTTCGCTGAGGCGCGGCTCGACGAATCTTCGGCGCAACAACTCCGTCGCCTGAGCGGCGGCGACGGGCGCGCTGTAGTAAAGACCCTGCGCCTTTGTCGCCGATGGCGCGCAGCATAGCAGTTCTCGCTGCGCCTCCGTCTCCACGCCGTGCGCGAGAACGTCGATACCCAACTCGCGGCCGATGCCAACGATCGCCCGCACCGTGGCGGAAGCTTCCGGATCGTGCGTGGAAGCGTCAATCAGCGATTTGGGTATCTTCACGAGGTTCACGCGGAAAGACTTCAGATAGTCCAGCGAGGAATATTGAGTTCCGAAGTCGGCGATGGCGATTTTCATGCCGAGTTTTTGCAGACGGACGAGCACATCGTTCCTTTGCATGGTGAGCTGTGCAAGCATCGATTCCGTCACATCGAGCTCCAGGTCCTTGGCCGAAAGCCCCCATTTCGTCAAAGTCTGAGTGGTCAACTCGACGAGTCTCTCTCCGGCCTGAAGCTGCTTCAGCGACATATTGACGGCGAGGATCGGCAGAGTGATCCCGGCGGTTCGCCAGGCATCCATCTGCTCGCACGCGTGGTCGAAGACCCATTGCCCGAAGGTCACGATAAGGGGCGTCGACTCGACCATTGGCAGGAAATCGGCCGGCTGGAGAAGGCCAAGCGTCGGATGGCGCCAGCGAATCAGCGCTTCCATACCGACAATCAGGCCCGTCGCTAGCTCCACTTGCGGCTGAAAGTAGAGTTCCAATTCATCGCCTTCGAGAGCGCGCCTCAGATCGTTCGCAACAGCTACCCGCTTGTGCGCCTCACGGTCGATGGTATCGTTATGGAAGCAATATTGGTTACGACCTTCGTCCTTCGCGCGATAGAGAGCAATGTCGGCTTGCGCCAGCATCTCATCGGGGCCCTGGGTCTCCTGGGTGTACGGAGAAATGCCGATGCTCACGCTAATGCGCATTTCCGTCTCGCCGAACGGATAGGAAACCGCCAGCGCGTCCTGAATTTTCGCCGCGAGCACGCCGGCATTGGCGAGATCGCGCAGGTTTGTTTGCAGGACGCCAAACTCGTCACCGCCGAGACGCGCGGCGAGATCGGTCCCGCGGACGCAAGCCTTGAGCCGCTTGCTGACCGTTTTCAGCAGCAAATCGCCGGCAGAATGCCCGAGCGTGTCGTTGATATCCTTGAACCGGTCGAGATCGAGGTAGAGAATTGCGAACTGGGACCCGCCGCGCCTGGCGGCGGCAAAAGTCTGACCCAGCCGCTCGATGAAGGTCGCGCGGTTGGCAAGCCCGGTAAGCCCATCGGTCGTGGCGAGGAGGGAAATTTTGGCGGCGGCTTTTTTCCTCTCGGTTACATCCCTCATGAGCCCTTCGATTTCGCGGAGCCGCCCGGCGGCGTCGCGGATTGGCGTGAAGCGGGACTCGAGCCAAATATAGGCGCCATCCCTCGAGCGCATACGAAATTCGTCCTCGACGGGCTTGGTCCCCGCCGCCGACACCTTCGTCAACAATTCCATCACCCTGACCGCGTCGTCCGGGTGGAGGATGGTCTGGTAGAACAAGGGTGACGCGATCATCGCCCCCGCCTCATAGCCGTACATGGTCACGTTGTGCGAGACATAGATCAGCGGCAAGGAAGGGTGGCCGCCTAAGCGGAAAAGAACGATCGGGCTCGACTCCACGATTGCGTTCGCGTCCTTCAACTCCTCGACATAGCGGTTACGGACGATCGCGCCGCCGATGATGTCGGCGACAGTCCTCAAGATATCGAGTTCGGCAGAGTTCCACTCGCGTTCCGTGGTGCAGTCGTCAAAGCCTATGTGGCCCCAAAGCTGGCCATCGACGGTTATGGGGATAAGAAGAATCGCCCGGATTCCCAACCGGACAAATATCGATTTCGCCGGGCCGTCCGGCATGGAGTTCGGAAGGGCGCTAACGACGAGTCCCTGGTTCAGAGGGGCAAACCAAGGGTCGCCCGAAGCGTCGGCGTTCGCGATCGCGGCGTCG
This sequence comes from uncultured Alphaproteobacteria bacterium, assembly GCA_963724785.1. Classification (GTDB taxonomy): domain Bacteria; phylum Pseudomonadota; class Alphaproteobacteria; order Rhizobiales; family Beijerinckiaceae; genus Roseiarcus. The sequence goes on from CAVRWC010000025.1 coordinate 748,960, forward strand.
TCGAACGTGGCCCGCGCCTGCGGCGAGTTCCAGGTGAATCGCAAATTGCGAGCAGGGGTCGCCGCGGGAGCCGTCTGATTCTCGAACACGATCATTCGATCCACTCGCGCCGCTTCCCCTACGGTCTTGAGAACCAGCGCCATCGCGGTCTCAATAGCCGGGGCGGTCAGCAATTCCTTGGCGGCGACCGAGACCGCGTGAAGCAACCGGCTTCGGTATTCCATCTCCGCGGTGAGGCGCTTGCGTTCGGTGATGTCGTTGATGACGGCGATCGAATGCCAAACGTCCTTGATACGGACGCCGGACACCGAAAGCTCGATCGGAAATTCCGAGCCGTCCTTGTGCAACGCTTCCATCTCGAGCGTCCGGCCGAGGACGTCGCCGAGACCGGTCTTCGCGAAATGCGCGAAACCCGCGGCCGCCTTTTCGCGGGACCGCTCCGGGGTGATCGTGACATGCACGTTGCGCCCCAGTATCTCGGAGCGCGTGTGACCGAACATCCTCTCCGCAGACGAGTTCCAGTAAGTGATGTTGCCTTCGGCGTCCGCCAGAATGATTGCGGCGAAGGCATGCTCGCTCAGGAGCCGCAACTTTTCGTCAAACTCGCCGAGCTCGCGATGAATTTTCTCGTTCTCGGCCAGAGACGATTCCAACTCGGCCGTGCGGGCGCCAATCGTGGTCCGGAGCCGGCCGGCTCGTTCAGGCTCGGTCAATGGAAGTTGAAGCCCTTGTTCCGGAACAGGTCGACGCAGGCTCCGACCGCCGCCGGGTCGTAAAGGCGTCCCTTGTTCTGTACGATTTCGGCCATCGCCGCTTCGACCCCGAGCGACTCACGGTAAGGCCGGCGCGATGTCATCGCGTCGACCACATCGGCGACTGCGAGGATCTTGGCCTCGGGAAGGATTGCCTCGCCCTTGAGGCCTCGTGGGTATCCCGAGCCGTCGAGGCGCTCGTGGTGCTGCAGGATGATCTGCGCGATCGGCCAGGGAAAATTGATTCCCTTCATGATCTCATAGCCGGTTTGCACATGGGTCTGGAGCATCTGATATTCGAGCGCCGTCAACTTGCCGGGCTTACTCAGAAGCTCGGTCGGCACGTTGATCTTACCGACGTCGTGGATCGTGGCGGCCAGGAATAGGCCCTCGATCTGCTCTTCAGTTAGGCCGATCTCGCGGGCGATTGCGATCGCAAGCGCCGCAACTCGATGCTGATGGCCGGCGGTGTAAGCGTCGCGCATCTCGATCGCAGTGGCGATCGCCTGAACGGTCGATCTCAGGTTTTCCTGCATCGTGACAAGAGCGGTTTCCCGCCCGGCATGATCGCGCTGAGCGGAAATTCCATAGGCGAGATCGGCGGCCAATTCCGTCAGAAGCGTGACCTCCTCTGGACCAAAGGCGTCTGGTTCCTTCGCGTACAAGGCGAGGGCGCCGAACACTTCCGATCGCGTCTTGAGAGGCAGCGCGATGATCGACTTGAGATCGCATTTGAGCATCTCCGCGCGCCAGGGCGCCATGTGCGGATCGGTCGCGACGTTCTGATTGACCTGCGCTTCCCCGGTCCGGACCGCGGTCCCGGTCGGACCCTCTCCCCTCGCGTCGTCCGCCCAGGTGACTTTCGCCTGCGCGACCCATTCAGGGTTTTCGCCGGCCCATGCCGCCGGCCGCACCGTCTTCGCCTCGTCATGCTCGACAAAGCCAATCCAGGCCAGGCGATAGCCGCCTGTCTCCACGGCGACGCGACACATCTCGTCGAGCAGATCCTTTTCGGTCAAAGAGCGCACCACCGCTGTCCCCGCGGCGCTGAGGGTCCTGAGGGTCCGGTTGAGCCGCTGAAGCGCCATCTCGGCGCGATTGCTTTCGGTGACGTCGACGAGACTGGCCCGCAGCATGCGCGCCTTCGATGGAAGCCGGACAAGAGTCACCTGACACAGACGCTCCTCCCCGGAGGCGCGGCGGATTCGCCGCTCAAAGATCACCTGCTCTCCGCCCAGCGCGCGTTTGCCGTTCTCCCAAAAGGACTGCGCCACGGGCCGCGCGTCGCCCTGTTGCGGCGTGTAAAAGTGCTGCAGGCCCTGCTTGAGAATTTGCTCCCGCGAAACGCCGAACAGGCGCTCGGCGGCTTTGTTTGCGGAGATGAAACGGTCCTGGTCGCAATCGAGGAGCAGGATCGCGTCGGGCGCCTCCTCGATCAGCAAGCGGAATCGCTCCTCGCCGGCGCGCAGCGCCTCCTCGGCCTTCCGGCGTTCGGTGATGTCGCTGAAGAACCAGATCCTGCCCATGTACTCGCCACTCGAGGCCTTGAACGGCGCCGAGTAGCGATCGAGGACGCGACCGTTTTTCAGGACCAACTCGTCCTGACCGGATTCCTCGGTGTGATCGTAAAGGCATTTCACCCGGCGCTGGAAAGTCTCCGTATCCGCCATCCGTTGCAGGACCATGGCCCGCACCGGCCCATCGTCGCCGGCCTCAAGCATTTCAGTCGGAATGTCGAAGATCTGGCCGAAGCGACGATTGACCGAAATGATCCGCGCCGTCGGATCGACGACCAAAATCCCATCGGGCGACGATTCATGCTCGGTGGCGAGGATTGCCGCGGTGGTCGCCAGTTGGCGCTGGGCCTTGTTTCGCTCGGTGACGTCGACAACGACGGCGATCGACGCCGAATTGCCTTCGAACGTCGTTATTGACGCGTTGACCAGCACCTCGACAAGGCCGCCGTCCCGTGCGTTCATTATCGAGGCGATCTGCACCGGAGCGCCGCCCTCGTGGATTAGCGAGCGTAGATGTTGAGCGGCGATCGGTCTTTCGAACTCGGGCAGCAAGTCCAGGAGCGCGTGGCCGGCCAACTCCTCTGGAGTCCGCCCGATGAGGTGCGAGAAATAGCCGTTGCAATATCCGATTGTCCCATCGTCGCGGACGATGACGACGCCAACGACGTTCTGTTCGAGCAGGCTACGAAATTTCGCCTCTTCCTCGCGGATCTGCCTCGCTGCCCGCTTGTACTCGCTGACATCGACCACCACGCCGATGGAGGCTTTTTGCCCACCGAACGTCGCCAGAGCGCTGTGGACGACAACTTCGACGCGGGCGCCATCCTTGCAAAGAAGGGTCGAAGCGAACTCGGAAAACCGTTCGCGGCCATTCATCTGCGCGACAAACCGTTCGGTGACTGCTTCCTTTTCGGTCTCGGAAATGAACTCCATTATAGGACGGCCAACGATCTCAGCGGCCTCATGGCCAAACATCCTCGCGAAGCGGGGATTGACATAGGCCAGCGTCCCGTTTTCGGCGACGATGTAGAAACCGGCGATCTCCTGTTCCACCAGTCCACCGGACCGCCCATCCTCCGCGAGGACAGTTGGCTCCACGTGCTTGGGCTTGGAGGTGTTCGCACGGGCTGCGGCAGATCCGCGGAGTGCGTCGCCCAATTGGGCCGCGGACCTCTTCGCTCGATCGCCCAGGGCAAATTTCAATGCGTTCCGCCTTTGAACGTTTCCATCAAGTGTATAACTGCCGGACCTCCTATGATCAGAAAGATCGTTGGCATGATAAATAACATCACAGGTATCGTCATAAGTGCAGGCAACCGGCTTGCGCGCTCTTCCAATTTGGTCATCTGGTCGTTGCGCATTTCGGTTGCGCCCACGCGCAGGGATTGTCCGAGCGGAGTTCCGAAGCGGAGGCTTTGAGAGAGCATGCCGACGACCGTTCGGACGCTCGGGCTGTCGACACGGTCCGCAAGGTTGACAAGAGCTTGAGTGCGATCGGGCAGAATGTTGGCTTCCGCCCAGGTCAGCGCGAGTTCTTCGGCAAGCGCCGGTTGCGACTCGCGGAGCTCGCTGGAGACACGCTGCAGCCCGTCCTCCAGGGACAGACCCGCCTCGACGCACACGACGAGCAGATCCAGGGCGTTGGGCAGCCCGGACGCGATGGCTTTGGCTCTCCGTTTGATTAGGCGGGAGATCACGAAGATCGGCACAATCCATCCTACGATTGCGCTGCCCAACGCCACGAGGACCAACAGCCACCATTGCGCCGTCGTGACGCCAAAGTGCAGGCACGCAGCCACCGTCAATGCGCCGAGGAACACGGCCAGCGCCAGCCTGGTGACGATAAAGTATTGTACGGCCCGATCGGCTGACGCTCGGAATTGTGAATAGAGCGCAATCACCTCTCTCTGCTCCGGGTCCGAAAGGCCGCCCGAAATCAAAGGCAGCCTTTGCAGTACGGTCAGTGGATGCAGGCCTTGCGCCTTGCTGGCCGCTGATTTCGCAGTCGTTCTCGGCACGGCGAAATCTATGCGCCGCGCCAGCGCTTCGCCGCGCGTCGGAATGCCAGCCACAACCAAGGTCGCACCGCCGGCAATCATCGCAATGATGCCGCAGAGCGCCACCAAGTCTGGGAAGGTTGCATAGCTCCAAAATGCGAACTCGATCATGATGTCGCTCTAACCTCCGTCAAACACTGCTCACGCTTCGCATCATCGTCCGCATGGAAAGGTACGCTAGCAACAGGCAAACCGCCGCCGCCCCGAGGATCAAATGGCCGCGTGGGTCGGTCCATAGCGGAACGAGATAACCCGGATTGGTGACCAGCAGTGCAAGAGTGGTAAAAATGGGAACCGCGCCAAGCGTATAGGCCGTCATGCGAATCTCGCCGGTGGCGGCCTTGGCTTTCAGACGCATTGCGCGTCGCTTGCGGACAATGTCGGAGAGAATCTCGAGCGTTTGCGTGAGGTTGCCTCCGGTTGCGTATTGCAAGGACACGGCGACCGTGAAAAAGCGGAAATCCGGCAGCCCGATTCTCGAGCTGCTTTCGTCCAGAATGACCTCAATCGGAACGCCGATTTTCACTTGGTCAGCGATGTCCGAAAAAACCTCGCTGACTGGCGGCTCCGATTCCTGTGCGACAGTTTGCATCGCCGCGGTGATGGGAAGACCTGCACGAACCATGCGAGCAACCGTATCAACCGCGCCAGGAAACGCGTCGGTGAAATTGCGCTCCGTGCGCCTTTGCTGTCCGGAAAGAATAAATCGCGGCACGAAGAAGGCGGCCAAGAGACTCGCGAAAATCGACAGCAACTGCGAGACGCCGAAAAAACTGTGCGCCAGAAGCCACGACGCGCCGGCCGCTACAGCGGCCGCCAACAGGAGCGTGAGCGTACCGGAGCGCATCGCCCACGTTCGCTTGATCCCGATTGTGAATACCCGTCGTATACGCGCGTCGAACGCATTGGTTGTCACCTTCAACAAGGCCGGAGCCGCAATCTGCGTCAGTTGCTTGACCTGGACGATCAGGTTCACGCGTTTCTCCAGGTTCAGACGCGCGCTCCGGCGCGCCACGAGCCCCGCGGCGAGGATAGCGGCGCCAATGAGCAAAATAGCGAGAGCGAAAAAAGCGACAAACATCGGCCTGCCCCTCGGATTCTAGTCTTCGATGCCGAGAGTCCGCAGAAGCGCGGAGCCCAAACCGTAATACTCGACCCGCTGATAAAAGTGCGGCCGAACCGGTCTGGACACGAAGCGTCCGCGGAGAAGGCCGTCCGGATTTTCGCCCTCGTAGTTATACGTGAACAACGCGCTCAGAGTGATCATTTCTCCCTCCAATCCGACGATCTCCATCACTTCGGTCACTCGGCGAACGCCGTCGCGCATGCGCTCAGTCTGGATGACCAGATCCAGCGCACTTACAATCTGCGTGCGGATCGCCCGGATGGGCAGGTTGCCCGTTCCCATCAAAATCATGTTTTCGATGCGCCCCAACGCGTCACGGGCCGAGTTGGAGTGAACGGTAGACATGGAGCCATTGTGTCCCGTGTTCATCGCCTGCAGCATGTCGTAGGCTTCGGGGCCACGGACTTCTCCAACGATGATCCGGTCGGGACGCATGCGAAGCGCGTTGCGCATGAGATCCCTCTGGGTGATCTCGCCGCGCCCTTCGACATTGGGAGGGCGCGTCTCCAACGAAACCACGTTCGTGTGCTGCAGCTGGAGTTCGGCGGCGTCTTCGATGGTGATGATACGCTCGCCCGGGTCGATCGTGCGCGAGAGAGCGTTGAGAAGCGTCGTTTTGCCGGAGCCTGTGCCGCCGGAAATAATGATATTCAAGCGAGAGCGCGCGCAAATCTCAAGAAATCCTGCGAGATCGGACGAGAGTGTGCCGCTCGTGACGAAGCTCGCAGAATCCCATGATGCTCTTCGAAAATTTTCTGATCGAAATGCACGGTCCTTTGAGGCTGAGCGGCGGAATGATCACGTTGACGCGGCTGCCGTCCGCCAACCTGGCGTCCAGCATCGGGCTGAACTCGTCCACTCGCCGACCGATGGTCGAGGCGATGCGCTGAGCGACGTGGAGAACCTGTGCGTCGTTGCGGAATTGAAGCTTGGAATGCTCCAGCTTGCCGCGCCGCTCGACATAGATCGTTCGCGCGCCATTAATGAGGATATCCGAGATGCGACGAGATCGCGCAGGAGTGGCTCAATTGGGCCGAGTCCGACCATTTCATCGACGATGTCGGCGCCTAGGGTGTGCTGCTCAAGCTGGTTCAGCAGGATTTTTCGATCGTTGGCGATTTCGGCCACGAGTTTATTGACGAAGGCGGTGAGCTCTTGTTTGCTGATCCGCACGGCGACCAAAGGCTCGACGCGCATGAATATCTGATCGCGGATGAATTCTTTCGCCTCGGCCTCGGTCGTCTTCGGGATGCTCAGGACGACAGGGCTTGGAATCGCGGCCGCGGCCAGAGGAGAAGCCCGGGCCTCTGGCTCCGCCGAGAGCGCGTCAGCGTTCGGCTTTCGACCAAATCGCGTCATGGCTAACCAAAGATCCGGCTTATGAGCGACCTCTGCTCGGTCGCCGGCTCTCCCGCCAAGTCGCGCAGCAGCTTAGCCAGGCCACGGTCGAGCGCGGCGCATTTCTGCGTTGCTTTCACGCCGAGATTTGAGGCGATCGCAATCTCTCGGTTATAGGCAATCGTGACGTCAGGGGCCTGGCCGACAGCGCGCAGGAATTCCTTTTCGGGCAGCCCGCCGTCGCCTCCGGACATGTTGAGGACATGCATCGTGCGGCGCAGGGAGGTATTCGGTCCGAGCCATTCTCGCCAGCGCACCAATTCCCGCGCCGACGCGAGGCCCGCGTCGCTGACCAAAATGCAGGTGCTTGGCTTTTGCAGCACTTCGAAAAGCTTTGCGCCGGCCTGTTCCGGCAAATCGATGAAGACGAACCGATACCGCAGCAGCAGTTTATCAATGAGGCCGCTGAAAGCGTCTTCGTTCACCACTGTACTTGAGCCTAGCGGCTGAAGGGTCGCCAGCAGGTCGAGGCGCTCCGTCACATGCAGCGTGCCGCGCTCCAGGAATATCCTGTCAACTCGTTCGGGCTTTTCCAACGCTTCTCGAAGCGCATTGGTCGGCGTCGCATCAAGCTGAAGCGCGGCGTCGCCGCATTCCAGATCCATGTCGACCAGCATCACCCAACGCTGTTCCTTCTTCGCCAGTCGCCAAGCGGTGTTGACCGCGATCGTGGTCGCGCCGACGCCGCCGCGGACGCCCAATATGAAGATGAGCTTTCCGCCGCGGGTATTTGGCGATTTGTCGTCGTGCTCCCCATTCAGAATGCTGTTGCAAACGCGTTTCAGCACATCGCGAACGAGAGGCTTGAAGAAGTACTCGGAGACGCCGGCATTTTTCAGCTGCCGGTAAAGAATGATGTCGTTCCGCTCGCCGATCGCGACGACGTTGACCTCTGGCTCACATCTGGCGGCGAGTTCGTCGAAGCGCGTGAGCGGGTCTTCAACACCTGAAATATCAACGATAAGAAGACGCGGGACTCAACTCCTTGGCGAGCGCTGCGATGGCGGCCTCGATCGTGCCTCTGGTAAATTCGGCGTCATGCACGCCGACATCGCTGAGCGCTTGCCGGAGCACTTCCTCGGCGTCTTCATCCGACGCGAAAACCATCGCGGTCGGCGCCGCCAAGCGGCCTGTGATCACGGGCCCAACGGTCGTCTCAGTCATATCGACCTCCGTCTTGCCGAGACACTGGCCAGAGCGGCGAGAGGCGCACACTGGGCGAAGGTTTTTGACGTGGGGCTTCGACGGGTCCGGAGCTGGGGGGTGTAGGAGCGCGATAAACGAGCAATTTTGAGGGAGCGCATCGAACGGATTTATCGAGCGTGCTGCCCGTCGTGGGTGGGCACGGCGGGACATCTGGAATCTGCGGCGCTGCGGTTGCAGCTGGCGGCGCCGCTGCCGGCGCCGCCGCGGGCGCCGGCGGCGCCGCGGCTGCGGCCTTAGCCGCGGTCGCCGCCGCGATCTCTCGGGACTCGCGCTTTGAGATTTCGTCGAAGGCGACCGAGACATCCGAGGCCCAAACCGGTCGGGCGTTGGCGCCCTGCTCAGTCTTGTCAGCGGCGACGACTGCGAGAGGCAGAAGCGTAAGCTGAAAACTGCCAAGCTTCGAGGCGACCAAAAGCCTTTCAGCCTGCCGTTCCGCGACCTCGAGCGTGACGGTCTTCGGAAGGCGGCCGTCAGCGGTCGGCGCGACGACGGAACTGACAAGGCCGCCTGACGGCGCGGCCAGCGCCTGATCCAGGGCGATAACCCGCACGCCATGCAAAACCGTCTCCCCTGCGGTCGTTTGCCAGGGATATTCGGTAATTTTGTCTTCGAAGCTCTGAATGAGGATCACGTCCACGTAGTCGCCCGGCAAAGCCAGACCCGCCACGCTCTGGGCGGCGTCGACGAAAATAGAAATGGCCCGGGTCCCCGGCTTGAGCACCGCGGCGAGGAAATTTCGATCGCTCGGCTTGATGAACTCGCTGGCGATCAGCGGCTCGCCTTCTGAAAAATCGCGCCGACTGAGCGCGCCCAGGAAATCCTTCCCCTGGCCGGATACGATGCTTCCCGGTTGAAGTTCTTCCCCGGGCCCCAAATCTTTCGACTTCAAATCGTCCTGTCGCAGCAACGAGCCCTTGGCGATGGCGTGCGCGGCCGTCATCACCGAGATTCGGACTTCGGCGGGAACGCCTGCGATCTCCGGAGCCCTTCTTCAACTGGCTGAACCAAGCGAAAAGAACGACAGCGCCAACCAGTACAAATCCGGCGCCGACTACGAGCAGGAGCGTGCGTAGAAGCATTGGAATAGCCCTCCTGTCGCGTAGATGATGACGCCGCCCAATACGGCCACGGCGTAAGGCATCGGATCACCCACAGCGATCCGGACGCGTTCTGCTTCCACGGTCGCAGCAAATCCGCCGCCCCGCCGGGCGAGGGCCGGAGCGCTGGATGGCGTCGGGGCCAATTTCTTCAACCCGTAGCGCGCCGCGAGATAGACAGCAGCTGAGGACTCCGCCGGCCAGCGCGATCTCGATCAGGAGATGTCCAACCCGCTCCGGCGGGACAAGAAGGGTCACGGCGCTGATGAGCTTGACATCCCCTCCCCCGATGACCCGATGATGGGACAAGAATTCCGAGCCCGCAGAACACAAGGAACGCCACAAGCAGATTGAGCCAAACCTGTCCTGGTCTTGTTATGAGCCCCAGCGTGACGCCAATCGCGGCGACAGCAGCCACAATCTCATTTGGAATGCGTCTATCCTTTACGTCAATTCCTGCGGCGACCGAGATCAGGATCAGACTGATCAGCCAGGAACCTAACAGGGCGGGCTGAGGACTCATGCTTCCTCCTCGCGGCCCATCGGATCGCCCGCCGTGAAACCGCCGCTTGCCAGCGATTGACCCCTAGATTGAGCTGGTCAGATGGCCCGAAATCGCTGTGAATACGGCGGCAAGAATTCGTTCCCACGAGCCCTACGGCCGTAATAATAGCAACGGCGATCAGCGCGGCTATCAGTCCATATTCGATCGCGGTTACCCCGCTTTCGGAGCTGACATCAAACCGAGCGGACATCTTTTTGTATATTTCACGCATCTTATTTTCCTTCACACCATAAAATTTACATTGTCGCGTACATAATGTGGTTGACCTACATCAATTGTGCAAGTATAAATCAAAAAAATAATGTTCTGGACGTAAACATCTTGTTGGATGGATGAAATTATTACGAACATATCCTCGCTATTAATATGATACAGTGGCGTTCACGCGTCCGGCGCCGCTTAATTCCTATCCTCAATTGCTAAGTGGTTGTCGAGATGGAGGCTTGGCGGGCAGCCAAACTTGCCGCGTTTGATCCTGTTTGGGGTTTTTTGGGCAATGAGCAGAGTCGCTTCCGGCCTTCCCTCCCCGAAGAGAATGGTCGGTTGGAACACGCCCCGCGATCGATGGATTTCGCTTCTCGAATGGGCGTTCATTATCGGAATTGGACTGGCTGACCTTATCCTCTCTAGCCTCAACGGCATTTCGCTCTCGGAGCCGGCCCGAAACACAAAAATCTTCGTGGCGATCTTCGCCATCTGGCCACTGGCGGCCGTTCTCACACGCGTTACGAGTATTGGCGCAGGCTTAGAGGTAATAGCCGAAAATATTACCAAATTTGTCTTCGTTACGTTGGCCGCGCTTACCTTGTCTTATTTTCTTGCGGCCAATCCAGCCCCTCTAAACGACGAGCTGATGGTCAAGGTTGACGCTTTTTTTGGCTTCAGCTGGCCAGATTTTTTTGAATGGGTCCTTGACCACAAGCCCATCGGGGTCGTGCTGGCCTACCTATACGTAACCTTGCTCCCGCAAGCCGTGTTAGTGCTGCTTTTCCTTGGCGCAATTTATCCGCGTCGTCCCAATCGCTTTATCACCGCCTATCTCGTGTCGGCTGCGATGACCCTGTTCCTGTTTTCATTGTTCCCCGTCGCGGGACCCTTCGTTTATTTTCACCATCTCGATATGCCGGGCGCGCTTTACGTCCAACATTACATGCAAATGCGCGATCACGCCCGGTCGGCGATTCCGATGGGAGATCTCCGTGGAATTATCAGTTTTCCGTCGTTTCATGTGTCGAGCGTCGTGATCATCACCTATTTCCTACGGGGTTTGCCCGGCGTCTTTCCGCTGGCCATCGTCGTCAACATCGGCGTGAGCATAGGCGCGGTGTACGTGGGCGGCCATTATCTGAGTGACGTCCTCGCCGGACTCGTCATCGGCCTGATTACCATCGGCTTTATCCGATGGATCGAAGGCGCGGGCCCTGAACCGCGGCTCGCGTTGCGGCGACCGAATCTTACCAAACGCCCGGGATGAGGCGGCATGTGCGCTTGGCGTAGGCCGCGTAGTCGGGAAAGGCGTTCCGAAGCACCTTTTCCTCCATCTGCATTCGCCCGATCTGTACGGCCAGATGTACGACAAGGAACGGCAGCGCCGCGTACCAGGCGTATTGCAACAGGACGCCGGCAACCGCGGCCTCCTCGACAAGGTACAGCGGATGCCGGACTATGGCGTAAGGGCCGCTGACGACGAGCTTGCGCGCTTGCGGCATCAAGCTGAACGACCTGCCCAAGGCGACGAGAGGGTAGATCATCAGCCCGTCGCTCGTAAGAAGGATTATCGTCGACGCGACAGCCAGAACCGGCAGCTCCGGGCCACGGGGCAGCAGGGCAATCAACCACGGGCCATATGAGCCGACGAGCGTCAAAAGCGCGGGCCGAATGCCTGTGGCGCCGCTGGTCGGCTCGGGCCGAAGAATCATAATACAGAATACAGTCGCATAGAAGCCGAAGATGCAGCCTTCCGAGAGCAGCCCTGGCCACGCGGCGCCCAGGCTAACCCGACCGGCCGCTACGTCCGCAACCCGACCCCAGGCCGTTCCGACCGACGCCGCGGACAGGAGCAGAAACCAGACCGCCGCGAACAGCCGGAGGACGACCGGGCGGGCCCGTCCCCAAGCGACCCAACGGGAAGCGGCGTCAAACCCAATTCTGTGCCGGGGGTTGACGGAAATCGACGCTATTCCCCCGGACGAGCAATTGCTTTCGGCGTCGTGTTGAAGTGTGCAAGTCTCGCTTGTACTAATGTTACCGTCGTCAAGATTATCGAGACAGTTTTCCTGGTAAATCAGTCCTGTTTTGAATTCTGGCAAGGCACACGTTCGATCTGTTTAGCTTACTTGCAGCGGAATATCTGCCTAACATTGCATGATTTCAGTACATTAGCGAATTTAAAATTTGCATTGTAAGTCGCAACATATCACATATATTAAGCACTGCTAACGTTTTCGGAAGCATTTGGAAGCGAGGAGAGTTTTGTTCGGAGCGGGACCCAAGCGCGAGATGTTCGAAACAGCTGCGGAAAGGCCTTGTAATCACGCGTTGGTCTCAAAGGCGCCGAGAACACTTGAGGTACGAGGACGTATGATGAAAGGCGATATGCGCAGCTTGGTTCGGGCGGGAATATCTTGGCTTTCGGTCGGTTCGGAACGGGGCGTTACGGCGATCGAATACGGGCTGATCGCCGCACTGATCGCGATCGCTATCATTGTCGGCGTGACGGCCGTCGGAACGAATCTTAAGGCCATATTCACTGCCATTTCAGGGCATCTGGCGAGCGCGATCTGACTTTGCTTGAGGCAGGAAAGGAGCCGCCATTGTTTGCCAGGCGGAATTTTCTTTGGGGAGGCGCAGAGGGCGCATGTTCGAGGGAGCTTACAGAGGCGTTCGGCCTTTGGATCAAGAGGGCTTGGAGACTGTCGCTCTCTTAAGGAAACACTGGAATGTTTACGCGGATCACCGCAGCAACACGCGACATCCTCCAGTCCGAAAAGGGCGTCGTCGCTATCCAGATGGCGCTTGTGATGACCGCGCTGCTGGGCATGGCGGGGCTGGCGATCGACATTGGTTTTGCTCTTGATAAACAGCGGCAGATGCAGTCAGCAGCGGACGGGGCCGCATTCAGCGCGGCGATAGCGAAATCGACCGGTCATCCCGCCGCATTCAGCACCGAGGCCTATGCGGTCGCCGGGCAAGTCGGCTTCGTCAACGGCGCCAATGGCGTCACAGTCACCGTCAACAACCCGCCGGTCAGCCCTCCGGCCAGCGCGGCTGACGCCGCCAATGCCTCCGCGATCCAGGTGATCATTCAGCAACCCCAGACTCTTCCTCTCGTCAGCACAATGTGCTCCCTCCTCCCTAGCGGGAGTTGTTCGGGCGCCGTCGTAGTCGCCGCGCAGGCCGTGGCGAAACTAGGAAGCGGGGCGGGTTGTGCGCTCGAAACCCTCGGCGGCAGCGGCACAGGGGTCACCATCAGCAACGGCGCAACCGTCACCCTCACGAGTTGCGGCCTGGTCGCGAACTCTACTGGAAATCCGGCAATATTGGTCACAGGCGGCGCGACTCTAAACACGCAATCTGTGTCGTCCAGCGGCTTCACCACGACCAGCGGCGGCGCCACGATCAACGCCACCAATGGAATCAAGAACAATCAGACGGCCGTGCTGGACCCCTACGCCGGCGTGGCGATGCCCTCGATCACGGGCAGTTGCCCTTCACTACCGACGGTGGCCTGCCAGGCCGGAGGTACCTCGTATGGTTGGAAATCAACCCCGTATAACCTTGTGCCGGGGGTCTGGACCAACGGTGTGACATTCGGCTCAGGCATGACCTACAATATGAGCCCGGGCGTCTACTTCGTCGACAGGGGAACATTCCAGCCAGCTGGCGGCATAACGTTGAACGGCACGGGCGTTACGATCGTCCTGACAAGCAGCACCGGCAGCAACTATGCCACTGCCTCGCTAGGTAACGGTGCAAACGTAACCCTGGTTGCACCGACCACAGGCGCAACGCAAGGCATCGTTTTCTTCGGCGATAGGAACGCGCCCCTGGCGAACACGCAGAATTTTGCGGGAGGGGCGACGTTCAGTTTTACCGGCGCAATCTATTTTCCTAGCACTACAGTGCAATTTTCGGGTGGCGTAACCAATCCAACGGGCTGCACCCAGCTTATCGCGGGAAACATACAGTTCAACGGCGGCGCGAATTTCCAGAATAATTGCGCTGGCGCGGGCACCAGCTCGATCGGCGGCGGCGCGACCTCGTTTATCGAGTAAACAAGGAATATACATGGCCCGTCTCAGGATAATATGTGGAAGGCTACTCGGACTCACGAGCGAATCCGGCACGGCGGCCATCGAGTTTGCGCTGTTTCTCCCGTTACTGCTGCTGCTGCTCACGGGAATTGTGGAACTCGGATTCTCCGCCTACGAGGCGATGCAGGTGAACAACGCGGTCGATGCGGGCGCCATTTATGCGGCTGCGAACGCTGCGAACACTTTCAGCGCCACGACCACCGCGGCCGCCACGGTTGCTGGCGCGACATTGCCGTCGGGATTGAATACGCTGACCGCCACACCGGCGCCGACCCAGTTTTGCGGCTGTCCGAGCGCAGCCGGGAGCGTTTCGAATCTCGGGGCTTCCCCGCCCGTATGCGCCACGACCTTTCCGACCGCTTGCTCCGGGAGCACCCCGGCCGGCACTTATGTCAAGGTCAACGCGTCGCTCAATCACATGGTCATGTTTCCGACCACGTGGGGCCTGCCGACCACGTTCACGGCGACTGCGGTCATCAGGACAAACTGAGCAATGGACGGCCCCCTGAAACTGCGCCATGCGTCTCACTCTGCTGGAAATGTAGCAATTGAATATGGCCTGATCTTGCCGGCGATGCTGCTCTTTATCTTTGGCCTCATGGACGCCAGCCGGTTGCTCTGGACAAACATAACCCTTACGCGAGCGACCGAGGCGGCTGCGCGCTGCGGCGCGGTCAACACAACGACGTGTCCCACGGCCAGCATTCCGGCATACGCCGCGACCCAGGCCCAGAACTTTGGCCTCTACGACGCCGTAGCGGCGGATTTCGTGGTGTCGACGTCCGTCTCCTGTGGCGTACAAGGCCAAGTGACCGGCGTGCAGGTCACGGCGACCTATACGTTCAAATTTGTGGTCCCTTGGTTCCCACAGTTTTCGGCGAGCGCGCCATTCGGGAGCACGACCCTGACGCTCAATTCGACGTCGTGCTATCAGTAGTCGCGAAGGTTTGCGTTGTCGCCGCCGCGGGAAAGCGCCTGGTCGCGGCTGGCATATGGCCATCCGTCCGGATTCGCTCCGGACTATGGTCGCCGCGATGCCCTTGTCCGCATCGCCAATAGGCCATGGGCGGTCTCCGACTCTGGGACTTCGCGACGTGTCCCATTCGGTCAACACCCGATTACTTTCCGCGAGATTGAGTAGTTTCCGACCCTCCCCCTGCTATCGCAGCGAGATAGTGTGAGGGCGCCGCTGCCCCGACCGCGCGCGATCCAACAAATGAAGGACTGCCGCCGCCCTCATGCCCGCCGCTCTCGTGCAACCCCCGCCCGCAGCCCGTACGCGCGCCTTGCGCGTATCCGAGGCTCGCTATCGCCGGCTATTTGAAACCGCGGAAGACGGGATCCTGCTGCTGAACGCGGTTACCGGCCAAATTGAGGACGTCAACCCCTATTTGATCAAGATGCTCGGCTATTCGCATGTCGAGTTCCTCGGAAAAACGCTGTGGGAGGTGGGAGCGTTCGCGGACGTCGCGGAGAGCAAGGATGTCTTCGCAGAGCTGCAGCGGAAAGGATATGTCCGCTACGAAAATCTTCCCCTCAGGACAAAAGCTGGGGCGCGCCTCAACGTTGAAGTCGTAGCCAATTCTTACGACTGCGAAGGCATCAAAGTCATCCAGTGCAACATCCGTGACATTACCGACCGCGCGGTGGCCGAAGCTCAGGCCCTACGGCACGCGGGACTGTATGTCGCGTTGAGCCAGTGTAACCATGCAATCGTGCATTGTACGACAGAAGAAGAGTTGTTCCCGGAAATCTGTCGCATCGCTGTGGAACTCGGCGGCGCGAAGATGGCGTGGGTTGGTCTTACCGACACCGAGACGGGTTTAGTTCGGCCGGTCGCCAGTTGGGGTGACGCGACCGGTTACCTGAGGGATATCAACATCTCGGCAAAGGACGACACGCCATTCGGGGAGGGTCCGATCGGTCGGGCGATCCGCGGGAACCGGCCGGTCTGGCTCGAAGACTGGATGAACGATCCGCTCATGGCCCCATGGCGGGAGCGTATGCCGCTCTCCGTCTGGGCCGCGTCCGGGGCGCTCCCATTACAGCGGACCAATGACGTGATCGGCGTTTTATGCGTGTATTCCGACAAGGCCGCCTTCTTCGACGAGCCCGCGCGTGGGCTGCTGTCTCAATTGGCGATGGATATCAGTTTCACGCTCGCCGGGTTCGCGCGCGAATCGCATCGCAAGCAGGCGGAGGAAGCGCTCCGAAAGAGCGAAGAGCAGTTTCACACCCTGGCCGAAGCCGTGCCGCATATCGTCTGGATAGCCCGGCCGGATGGCTGGAACATCTATCATAATCAAAGGTGGATCGACTACACGGGGCTTACCGCTGAAGAAAGTCTCGGCGACGGGTGGACCAAGCCGTACCATCCCGACGAGCGGCAGCAGGCATTGGACGCCTGGCGAACTGCGGCGGCGGCGCAGGTCGTCTACTCGATAGAAAGCCGCCTGCGCCGTGCGGATGGGGTCTACCGCTGGTGGCTGATCCGGGGCGTGCCGCAGCAGGACGACGCCGGGAACATCCTCAGATGGTTTGGCACTTGCACGGATATTCACGACCTCAAGACCGCTGAGATCAATATCAAGCGTCTGAACCGCGTCTATGCGGTGTCAAGCGGGATCAATGCGCTGATCGTTCGCACGACCGACCGCGATGAACTGTTCAACGAGGCGTGCCGGATCGCGGTCGAGGAAGGCGGGTTCCATATGAGCATAATATGCCTCGCTGATCGAAGCGCGACGATGATCAGTGTGGTCGCGTCCGCGGGCAAGGATGGCGAACTCTTCTCTCTGGTCAATAATAACTTTTCATCTAGCGATAAAGCACAGAAGACCTTGTGCGCGGAATCAATCCGGACAAAAACGGCCGTCATTCTCACAGACACCCAAGGCGACCCTGATGGTTTCTACGGCGAGAAATACGTAGAGTGCGGAATTCGGTCGATCGCTGCATTGCCGGTTATCCTCTCAGATGAAACAGTAGCCGTACTCGCGCTGTACGCTGAGGACGCTAATTTCTTCAACGAAGACGAAATGACGCTTCTTACGAAGCTGATCCGCGACATTGCGTTCGCGATCGGTCACATTGGCAAAGAGGAGCGCCTCAACTACCTCGCCTATTATGATGAATTGACCGGCTTGGCGAATCGCAACCTGTTCCTCGAACGTGTCGGACAATACATGCGTGGCGAGGTCAGCGGCCGACACAAGATCGCTCTATTGCTGATCGACCTCGACCGGTTCAAGAACGTCAACGACAGCCTCGGCCGACCAGCCGGCGACGCACTCCTGAAGCAGGTTGGGGAGTGGCTCGCGCGAAACAGGGGGGACGCCAATCTGGTCGCGCGTTTGGGCGCGGACCACTTTGGCGTGGTGCTGCCCAACATAACGCCGGGCCGCGACTTGGAGCGGCTCCTCGAAGAGATGCTGAAAGCCTTTGTCGCGCACCCGTTTCGCGTGCAAGACGCCTCACTGCGTGTGTCTGTCACGCTCGGCGTCGCGCTGTTTCCAAATGACGGCGCCGACGCGGAGACCTTGTTCAGATATGCCGAGGTTGCGCTCAAGAAGGCCAAAGCGCGGGGCAAGCGATACTTGTTCTACGCCACGATGATGACCAACGCGGCGGCAGGCAAACTCAGCCTGGAGACCCAGTTGCGCGAGGCGATCGAAAAGGATCAATTCGTTCTTCATTATCAGCCGAAAATAAGCTTTGCGACCGGGCTGCTCACCGGCGCCGAAGCCCTGCTCCGTTGGAATGATCCGCGAACGGGCCTGGCCCTGCCGGACCGCTTCATCTCGAGCCTGGAAGAAACCGGACTCATCTATGAAGTCGGGCGCTGGGTGCTCGGGGCCGCCATGAAAGATTATGCGCGTTGGCGCGCCGCGGGTCTCCTCTCGGGGCGCATCGCGGTGAACGTGTCCCCGATACAACTGCGTGATGGCGACTTCGTCGCAGAGCTCGAACGGACAATCGGGGGCGACGCGAATGCGGCGGATGGACTGGAGCTGGAGATCACGGAAAGCGTGATCATGGAGGACATCAGCCACAGCATCGCAAGTTTGCGAGCGATCCGCGCGATGGGATTGACCGTCGCCATCGATGATTTCGGCACCGGCTTTTCTTCGCTCAGCTATCTCGCCAAACTGCCGGCGGACACGCTCAAGATCGACCGCTCGTTCGTCATCGATATGACACAAGGTCCGGAGGGCCTGGCGCTCGTCTCCACCATCATCAACCTGGCCCACGGATTGAAGCTCAAGGTGGTGGCGGAGGGGGTCGAGTCCGAGGAGCAAGCTCGCCTGCTGCGCTTGCTCGGCTGCGACGAAATGCAAGGGTTCTTTTTCAGCGCGCCGATACCGGGCGAAGTCTTTGAGTCCAAATACCTGAACCGCCGAACCGGCACTCCAACGACGAGTATGTAATGCCCTTTGTAACGGCATCTGTTTACTGGGTGATTGTTTCTATTTGGCTGATCGTTCTTGGCGGTGTTTGTACGCTATACGTACGTAACTCACGTTTGTTTGGCACAACGCGCCTTCTATTACTCGTGGTCGGAATCGACACCGTCCGCAATATTGTGGAGAATATATATTTTGGTCTATACTTCGGCGGCCAGTATGGTTTATTTCCGAGGGAGGTCGCCGGAGTTCTTGGGCAATCCTTTCCTTCTGATAGCTCCGAAGGTCGTTAACGTTGCGGCCGGATGCATCGTGCTCAGTGTGCTCCTCTTGCGCTGGGTCCCGGAAGCGGTGCGCGAACGCAACTCCGCAGAGCGACTCGCCGAACATCTTAACGAATTGGCGGCGATGGATCGCATGACGGGGTTGCGGAACCGGCAGGAATTCATGACCTTGGCCGATGCTGAGTGGGAGCGATCTAAGCGATACGGGCGACTGTTGTCGTTGCTCATGTTTGACATCGACCACTTTAAATCAATCAACGACCACTTTGGTCATGCCGTTGGCGATGAGGTCATCATCCGGATCGCAAAGGTGTGCACTGAGCACAAGCGGACCTCGGATATTGTAGGCCGCCTTGGCGGAGAGGAATTTGCTGTTTTGTTGCCGGAAACCTGCTTATCAGATACCTGTATGGTTGCAGAACATCTCCGCGACCGAATTTCCAAAGAAACTTTCACCATAGGTGACAATGAAATCAAAGTGACGATAAGTGTTGGTATAAGCGAGGCCTCATATGGTTCATCATGTAAAGATTTTATCGGGCAGTCCGATGTGGCTATGTATGAGGCAAAGAATGCTGGGCGTAATCGTGTTCGTGTTTTCAATGTCGCCTGATGATTTGTAGGTAACTGTATGCGAAGCGTTCTGCCTCAATTAGAGCGGAGTGGGACGAAGCGAGCCAATAGATCGCGAAGTCCTCGAACTCCCTGGACCCGAATGGCTTCAAGCCGAATGAAAAGACACCAAAAGTTGTGCATTTGAACGCAGTTAAACGGGGGCAATTCTAACGGGAGGGCCGTCTCGCCGTAGGTATTTTCCGATCCTATCTTCTTGTGTGGACGACGGGCATCATGTCTGCACGATATAACTGCGGTCAACTTATCGGGTAGTGACAATCACCACCATCCGACCGTGCGAACACCGGTGCAAAAGGGTGAAGATCCAATTCACGTCGAAACGGAGGGTGGAAATCGCGTTTGCATCCGCGATGGCGATCCTGCTCCTTGCCGCCGGGTTGTCACATCGCAGCGGCGTCGCAGCCATTGAAAGCGATCATTTGATCCGTCACACCCACGAGGTCATCGAGACGCTTCAAGACTTGACCCTCAGGGTGAGAACGATTAAATCCAGCGCCCGCAGTTTCGCGTTGACGGGCGACGATTCCTATCTTCGGGACTACCGCTCCAGCAAACAGAGAATGGCGCAAGACGAACAGGCGTTCGGCGCCCTGACAGTCGACAATCCCGAGCAACAGCAGCGGCTTCCCGACCTCGAAAGGCTGGCTACCGCGAAGGTCCAACTGGCGGAGGCGATCGTCGACGGACGCCGTGATAAGGGACTCGACGCAGCCGCGGAGGTCCTACGAACAGGCGGCGGTCAGTGGCTGATGACCGAATTTCTGGCGGAAGTCGATGCAGCGATAAGAGAAGAGTTGCGAATGCTGAGGATACGCGATCTGGATTCGCAGAGGACCCATCGGCAGGCTACATACGGTTTGATCCTTGTCACTGTCCTGGGCTTGGTGATTACCGCTGCCGCAGGATGGAACGTGCTGCGGGACAACGCCAGGCGCGAGCGAGCGGAAGAGGCTTTGTTTTCCGAGAAAGAGCGCGCTCAGGTCACGCTGCACAGCATCGGCGACGCTGTTGCTTCCACGGATATCGTGGGAAATCTGACCTTCCTCAATCCCATCGCGGAAGAGATGTCGGGCTGGTCCTCGCAAAAGGCAGTGGGCCGGCCCTTGCCTGAAGTCTTCCGAATTCTGGACGGGGCGAGTCACGAAGCAATACCGAATCCAATCGCAAGGACAATTGCGGAAAACCGAATCAGGCGCCCGCCGCCAAACTCGATCCTCATCCGCCGCGACGGCTTTGAGATTCCGATTGAGGGCTCCGTCGCTCCCATGCACGACCGGGACGGACGAGCGACCGGCGCCGTGATCGCTTTTCGAAACGTGACCGCGGCGCGGAAGCTTGCGCAGCAGATGACCTATGCGGCCGAGCACGACTTTCTCACCGGCCTGCCCAACCGAATGCTCTTCAACGATCGGGTCAATCAGGCGATCGCTTCGGCGCTGCGGCACGGGAAGCTGGTTGCGGTGCTGTTCCTCGACCTGGACGAGTTCAAGCAGGTCAACGATTTTATGGGCCATTCAGTCGGCGACAAGCTTCTTCAATCCGTCGCGGGTCGCCTGCTGGGTTGCGTGCGCGCCTCCGACACGGTGAGCCGACAGGGCGGCGACGAATTCGTAGTGCTCCTTTCAGAGGTAGAGCATCTGGATGAGGCCGCCATCGTCGCGACACGAATGCTGGCTGCGGTGGCGGAGGCCCATTTCTTCGACCGACAGGAGCTTCACGTCGCCACAAGCATTGGCGTGGCCGTCTATCCGGACGACGGTCCGGACGCGGCGACCCTGATCAAGAACGCAGATACAGCTATGTACAATGCAAAGACGAATGGTTCCCAAGGCTATGAGTTTTTCCGGCCAGCCATGAAGGCCCTTGCCCCGCGTTTCGCATAGAAGGTGGCGATCGGTCGTGACGAAAGGGGCTTTGGCTTTGATTATGGGCAGCAGAGGCTGTCGCGCTTGCGCTGACCCTCCCTGATCGGACATCGCCGCCTGTGAATAGTCGTTTCAAACAGCTCGAGTATCGGCGAGCGCCGTCAGGGTTCGGTCGCGCGCTTCAATGTCTCCCTCCGCATGGATTGGCTGAATGCAGACCTGAGTGGCGCCCGCCGCCAGATGCGCAGCGAGGCCGCGGGCGATCGCAGGCGGATCGCCCCACAGCACCATCGCATCGACGAACCTGTCCGAACCGCTGTCGGCGAGGTCGGCTTCGGTGAAGCCAAGACGCAGCCAGTTGTTGCGGTAGTTGGTCAAGGTCATGTAGCGATGCAGCTCTCGCCGGGCGAGGCTGCGCGCAACCGCCGCATCCGTCTGAAGGCAAACCTTCTGCTCCACCGCGAGCAGCTTGTCGGAGCCCAGGGCGGCTCTCGCCGCGCGCGTATGTTCGGGCGTCACGTTATAGGGGACGGCGCCTGCCGTACGCTCAGCGGCGAGCTTCAGCATCAGAGGCCCCAGCGCCGCGATCACGACCGGCCACTCCGCCGCGTTCGACGGATCCTCGTAGACGCCGTCGAGATAGCGGCGCATCGCTGGCACGGGCTTGTCGTAGACATGACCACGCAACCCCTCGACCATGGGCGCGTGACTGACGCCGAGGCCGAGGATGAAGCGATCATCATAGAGACGGGACAAGGTTCGCAGGCCGCGCCTCGCGGTGAAAGAGTCGCGTGCGTAGATGTTGGCGATGGAGCTGCCGATCATCAACCGTGTCGTGTTCGCCAGCATGAAGCTGGCGAGCGAGAGGGATTCATATCCGACGGCCTCCGGGTACCAGAGCGTCGAATAGCCGAGTTGCTCCACCGTTTGAAGCAAGCGCCTGATGCCGTCTCCGTCCAAACGGTCGACCGGATACCAGACGCCGAGTCGTCCCAACTGCCTCATCACACGGACTCCCAAATGCGTCGCGTAAAGACGCGGCATGGAAACACGATGGTAAACCACGGTCCGTCAGGCCGGCGCCAAATCCGCGGGACTGCTGCGCCGTCGTCACCGTGGCGATCCCGCAATTGGCGCCCCGTCCTCGACGGGTTTGCATCCACCGCAGAGATACCACATCATTCGTCGCCGGCGTGGACACGGACGCATGCCGAATGGCGTCAAGGGTGATGGCGATGGGCGATTCGAGCGACGACGCACTTCTTGTTTGGCTTGAACAGGCCCCACTCGCGGAGCTGATCGACGCCGCGAGCCGTCTGCGCGATGAGGGGCACGGCCGCCATATCTCCTATTCGCGCAAGGTGTTCATTCCGCTCACCCATCTTTGCCGGGACGTCTGCCACTATTGCACGTTCGCAGAGCGTCCGCGCGCGGGACGGCGCGCCTATCTCTCGCCGGACGAAGTCCTCGCCATCGCCCGAGCCGGGGCGGCCGCTGGTTGCACCGAGGCGCTTTTCACGCTCGGCGATAAGCCGGAGCTGCGCTACAGCGCCGCCCGCTACGCGCTGAAAACGCTCGGGCACGAAACCACCATCGGTTATCTCCAGGCGATGTGCGCGCTTGTGCTGCGCGAGACGGGACTGCTGCCGCACGCCAATCCCGGAATCATGAGCCGGTCTGAGATGGCCGGCCTGCGAACAGTCTCGGCCAGCCAGGGCGTCATGCTCGAGTCGCTGAGCGAGCGGCTCAGCGAACCGGGCGGCGTTCATTATGGCTCGCCCGACAAGCGGCCCGAGGCGCGTCTCGAGACGCTGCGGCTGGCGGGCGAGCTCAGCGTGCCATTCACGACCGGCATTCTGATCGGCATCGGCGAGACCCGGATCGAGCGCCTGGAGGCGCTGTTCGCGATCCGCGATCTGCACCGCCGCTTTGGGCATGTTCAGGAGGTCATCGTTCAGAACTTCCGCGCCAAGCTCGGCACCAAGCTCGCTCGCGCCGCGGAGCCCGATCTGGACGACCTGCTCTGGACCATCGCCGCCGCCCGCCTGATCCTGGGCCCCACGATGAATATCCAGGCGCCGCCCAACCTGTCGCCGGGGGTCTATCCGCGACTGATTGCGGCGGGGATCAATGACTGGGGCGGCGTTTCTCCCGTCACTCCGGATCACGTCAATCCGGAAGCGCCGTGGCCGGCGATCACGGAGCTTGCCGAGCGCACCGCCGCCGCCGGCAAGCTGCTGGCGCCTCGGTTGCCGATCTATCCGCCCTATGTCCGCGACCTTGCGACCTGGTCGGCGGCGGAGATCGCCCAGCAGGCGCGCCGTTTGAGTGACGCCGAGGGCTGGGCGCGCGACGACGATTGGGCGCCTGGCGCGACAGCGCGTCCGCCAGCGCCGGCGATCCACGCGCGCTCGGTTGATCCGGCGATCGAGGTCATCATCGAGCGCGCTGAAGCCGGCCGCCGCCTCGATGCGCCGGAGATCGTGCGGCTGTTTGCGGCGCGCGACGCCGACTACCGCCAGGTCGTCACCGCGGCCGACGACCTGCGCCGGGAAACGAGCGGCGACACGGTTCGCTATGTCGTCAACCGCAACATCAACTACACCAACATCTGCTCCTATCGCTGCCATTTCTGCGCCTTTTCCAAGGGTAAGACTCATGAGGGGCTGCGCGGGGCGCCCTACGACCTCGCGCTCAAGGAAATCGTGCGCCGCGCGACTGAGGCCTGGGAGCGTGGCGCCACCGAGGTATGCCTTCAGGGCGGCATCCACCCGGACTACACCGGCGAGACCTATCTCGGGATTTGCCGCGCGATCAAGGCGGCGGTCCCGGAGATGCACATTCATGCGTTCTCGCCCTTGGAAATCACACAGGGCGCGGCGACGCTCGGAATGCCAATCCGGTCGTTCCTGGCTGAGCTCAAGGCCGCGGGCCTCAGCACCTTGCCGGGCACCGCCGCCGAGATTCTGGACGACGAGGTGCGGGCCGTCATTTGCCCGGACAAGGTGAACACGGCGGAGTGGCTCGAAGTCGCGAGGGCCGCGCATGGCCTTGGCCTGCGCACGACGTCCACGATCATGTACGGGCATGTCGAGCATCCCATGTCCTGGGCGCGGCATCTCATGGTCTTGCGGGATTTGCAGATGGAGACCGGCGGCTTCACGGAATTCGTGCCGTTGCCCTTCGTGCCCATGGAAGCGCCGATGTATCTCAAGGGTCGCGCGCGGCGCGGGCCGACGTTCCGGGAAGCGGTGTTGATGCACGCGGTCGCGCGGCTTGCGCTGCATCCCCACATCACGAACATCCAGACGTCCTGGGTCAAGATGGGACCGCAGGGGGCGGCGGCGTGCCTCAAGGCCGGCGCCAACGACCTCGGCGGCACGTTGATGAACGAGAGCATCTCCCGCGCGGCTGGCTCCGAGCACGGTCAGGAATTTCCGCCCGAGGCGATGGAAGAATTGATCCGGTCGCTGGGGCGGGCGCCGGAACAGCGGAGCACGCTGTACGGCCCGGTTCCGGCGGAGCGCCGCTCGGCATCGCTGAACGCCGCCGCCCTGGCTCCCGTTGTTCTGACGCCGCCCCGGAAACTCGTCGCGGCGGAATAGCGCGACCGAAACTCTCAAGGGCGCCCGCCCATCTGGAAGAACGAGAGGCGGCCGCTGCTTTCGAGTCGGTTTCGAGGAATTTCAGCGCGTTGCGGCGCCTTTTCCGAGTCAGCGCAACCGCAAGGTCGGGTGACGAGTGGCGTTGTCATGGCGCATGTGTCTGCGCTCGTTACACGCGGTCGAGCAAAGCGAGCGCTCCCGACGCTACCCCTTCCAGCAGCTCTCGCTCGGGACAGACTCGCGCGAGGACCCGTATTCCCATCAGCACGCCGAGGAGGTGCTGGGCAAGGATCGACGCCTCGACCGATTTCGTAATCGCGCCATCAGCCTGCCCAGCCGCGATACGATCACGAAAGAATTGCTCAATCCGCCTGAGGACAGCGGCAACGATGGGTTTGAAGTCCGGGTCGTTTGGTGCAATGCCCAGCGCCGCATTCACGAGCATGCAGCCCTTATGCTCGTGATCGTCGAGCGACCGCCGGACAATCTCGGAAAAAAAGGCGCCGATCGCATCGCGCCCCGACAGCGCCTCCAAGCGGCGGATACGGTCTACGACGCTGTCCTCGACATAATGATCGAGCGCCCTCTCGTAGAGGGCCCGCTTGTCGCCGAACGCATTGTAGAGACTGGCGCCTGTGATCCCGGTTTTCTCAATGAGATTTCTGACGGATGTCGCTTCGTAGCCGCGGGCCCAAAAGCACTTCATGGCGGCGTCAAGCACCGCGTCTTCATCAAATTCCCGTGGCCTTCCCATCGATGCGTCCACCCGTCTTGCCATCGTCGCGGCCGGATGGCATTTTAGAACGGTCGTACCAAAACGCAAGCGCGTCGATCCCCCGAGGAGAAGCCCCCCAATGATTCGGTTCTATTTCCACCCGACGCCAAACCCGGCAAAGATTGCGCTCTTTCTCGAGGAGGCAGGTCTCGCCTACGAGACCGTCCCCGTCGACACGAGCAAAGGCGAGCAGCATCACGCCTGCCTTCCGCGCCATAAATCCCAATGGCAAAGTGCCGGCGATCGTCGACACCGACGGCCCCGGCGGCAAGGAAGTCCGCGTCTTCAATTCCACCGCGATCCTGATCTATCTCGCTGAGAAAACCGGCAAATTCCTCGGCAAACCGGATGATCGGCCCGAGTTGCTGTCTTGGCTGCTTTTCCTCGCCTCGGGTCTCGGCCCATTCTCGGGCCAGGCGGTCCATTTTCAGTTCGCCGCGCCCGAAGGGCTTGTCTATCCCGTGAACCGCTACCGCCGCGAGGCGGAACGGCACTATCAGGTGCTCAACGACCGCCTCGCAGGCCGCGACTTCATCCTCGGCGACGACTACACAATCGCCGACATGTCGGCATGGGGCTGGCTCGACCGGGCTTCGCGCGTTCGTAAGGGCGCAGATGACCCGCTCGGACCCTACCCCCATCTTAAGCGCCTCTTTCAGACGGTTGACGCCCGGCCAGCGGCCGCCCGCGCGCGCGAGGTCGGCAAGCACCACGACTTCAAGAAGGTCAACGACGAGGAAGCGAAACGCGCGCTGTTCCCGTCGAACTATCCGCCAGCGGCGTGATCGCCCGTCGCCTGCGAGGATTCATGGAGATTGAAGATGAGTGATGGCGCGGGTGAGTTCCTGAGCGAGTATCGCAACGTGCAGCGCCGGACCGACGCCATTCTGGCGCGGCCGGCGGTGAAGCGCGGGCGCACGATCAATCGCACGAGCGGCGATCCATCCGAGCAACTCCACGAGCGACACGACGCCCGCGATTTCGAGACGAAGACGCAGGACAAACTGGCGCCGGCGAATTAGCTCTGTTAGGCGCGCGCCTCACGATCCATTGCCGGGCCGGACGGACGAAGACGGGCCGCCGAGCGCGGCGGCAAGGTACTCCGCGAAGACGCGAACCTTCGTTGAGGGGCGCGGTCCTGCCGGAAACACGGCATGCACTTGCACTGGCTCGAGCGCATAGTCCGTCAACAACGCCACCAAAGCGCCCGAGCGCAGTTCCACGCCGCACATCGCTTCGGAGGCCTGAGCAACGCCAAGCCCCGCAATCGCGCACGCGTAAAGCCCTGGACCCGAGTCGGTTTGAATTCGGCCCGTCACGTCTACCGAGATCACCGTATTGCGGCGCTTGAACACCCAGCTTTCCCGGCCAAAGCCGCTCGGACCCAATAGGCAATCGTGGCCCGCGAGGTCTGCGGGATTTTTCGGCAGGCCGCGCGCCTCAAGATAGGCTGGCGCGGCAACGACATGTCGGTTCAAGGTCGCCAGCGTCCGTGCGCCGAACCCGGAGTCGGAAAGTTTGCCCAAGCGGATCGCAACGTCCACCCCATCGGCGACCAGGTCTTGATAGAGATCCGAAACGCGCAACTCCATGCTCAGCATCGGATAACGGGAGAGGAATTCGGGAAGGCGCGGAATGACTTCGCGCATGCCAAAGACCACCGGCAAAGCGAGGCGGATTCTACCGCGCAGGGAATCCACGCCC
The DNA here is from genome assembly GCA_963724785.1 of uncultured Alphaproteobacteria bacterium. GTDB lineage: Bacteria > Pseudomonadota > Alphaproteobacteria > Rhizobiales > Beijerinckiaceae > Roseiarcus. Next base: position 776,263 of record CAVRWC010000025.1, read on the forward strand.
CGCGCTGCGTCCTCTGCATTTTCCAGTTCCGCAAGGATGTCGCGCGCCCGTTCGAGCAGCTGCGCCCCCGCCCCCGTGAGGGTAAGCCGCCGGGTCGTCCGCAGCAGGAGCTTGACGCCCAGCCTCGCCTCAAGCTCGCCAACGATTCGCGACACCGACGGCTGGGAAAGATTCATATCACGGGCAGCCCGAGTGAAGCTTCCCGTTTCGGCCACTCTCACGAATACTGCCAGTTCCTGGAGGCGATTATTCATTTGAAAATCAGATGGGTGTTGTTTGTGAGGCCTCTATACCCCTAATCATGCAAATAGGCCATCATCTCCCCCGTGTTCGTCACTCAGGGAGTTTCCCAATGACCCTCCAAGATCGCCTCGACGCCTTCAAAGCCGATTTCGAGAATGGCAAGCTGAGCTTCAAGCCGACGCCACAGGCGCTCGACGTCATGCACCGCGGGACGGCGGAACTCGTCGCGTCCGGCCAGGCGCTCAACGCAAAGAAGGCGGGCGACAAAGCGCCTGAGTTCACCCTCAAGGATTCCGACGGAACTCCGGTCTCATCGGCGGCGCTGCTCGAAAAAGGGCCGTTGGTCGTTTCGTTCTACCGCGGGGTCTGGTGCCCATATTGCAACATGGATCTCCAGGCGCTTCAGGCCGCTGTGTCAGACATCGAGGCGCGCGGAGCGAAACTTGTCGCCATCTCGCCCCAAACCGCGCCCAACAGCCGGAAGTCGCAGCGCGACAACAAGCTTACTTTCCCGATTCTAAGCGACGACAAGAGCCGTGTCGCCGCCGCATTCGGTCTGCGCTTCTCGTTGCCCGACTACCTCGTCGAACTCTACAAGGGCTTCAAGAACGATTTGCCCACCTTCAACGACGACCCGGCCTGGGTGCTGCCCATGCCTGCTCGCTTTGTCATCGGTTCGAGCGGAATCATCGCTTATGCCGAGGTCAATCCCGACTACACCCAGCGTCCGGATCCGTCCGAACTCCTGCCGGTGCTCGACCGGCTCCGGGCGAGGGCGACTGCCTGATCGAGACCTGCGCGACAATCGCGTTCATCGCCAGCGTGGCGCGCGGCATCGGCCGGGTTACCGCTCGGTTGCCGCTCGCAAACGGCGCTACAGCGGCGGCGCCTGACAGCTTTGCTGCTCGCTCGTCGCCGGAAGGCGGCGGGCGATGCCTGAGTCTTCGAGGAACGCTAAAGTCCGAGTGCGCGCGGGCGGCGACATCTTCAGGAACGCGACGAGATCGACAGGATTATCGATGTCCATCCCGATCCCCGGCTGGCGAACGACGAGGGGAGCAATCCCGCGGGCTCGCGCTGCATCGAGATGCGGGTAGAAGCTGTCTTCGCCAAAACGCAGCGGAACCGCGTCCGGCGGCGAACAGAGGATCGTGTTGGATCCGAGATCGTCATGCGCCGGCACGATGGTGAAGGCTGGAGCGGCCCCATGCGCCGCCAAGAGTCGCCGTGATCTCGGACGCCGATACCCGCGGAATGTCGCCGGGCATCGTCATCATGCCTGCCTGGCCTTCGCGAGACCAGCAGGCGCGCAGCGGCCGTAACGGCGCCGGTATGGCCTTCCCGCGCGCCTTGCGTGACGATCCGCGCGCCGTAGCGGCCGGCGAGCGACGTCGCAACCGGATCGACGGTCACGAGAAGGATGCCGGCAAGCTGCGGGACCGCGCTCAAGGCGTCGAGGACATCCTCGAGCATGATCGTCGCGAGCGCGCGACGCTCCTCCGGGCTCAGGCATGACGCGAGCCGTTGCTTGGCGCTCGCCATCTCCTTGACCGGCACCACGGCCCAAATCCCGCTCACGCGACGAATTTCCCGCCGTGTTTCAAACCGGCGAGGGCGTCCGCCGCCGCGAGGACGACACGAGCCAGTTCCTCGCGCTCAGCGAGGCTGGTCATCAGCGTGGGGGCGAGCGTCACGCTCGGCTCCACGTGAGCCGCCTCCTCCGCGTCTCCGATATCCATCACGTAACCATCGAGCAGAGCGCCGTAGCGCTTCGCGACCGCAGCCGCGCTCGGCCTCATTCCCAGTTCCGCCATCATCTTGGCTGTCGGACCTTTGACCGCGCGGCCGCCGATGATGGGGGAGACCGCGACGACAGGGGCCGCGCAGTCGGAAAGAGCCTGGCGCATTCCCGGCCGCGGCGAGGATAGGCTCGACACTGATGAACGGGTTGGACGGGCAGATGATCACCGCGCGCAAGTGTTCGTCGCGCAACGCCGCCAGAAGGTCAGGATGAGGGCGCGCAGCCTCGGCGCCCTCGAAGGCCAGCTCCCGCACGACAGGACGGCACTGAAGGCGCACGAAATAATCCTGGAAGTCGAGCCACCCCTCGTCCGTTCGCAGTCTGGTCCGCAACCGATCGTCCGTCGCCGGCAGCACGCGGGGACCGACGCCGAGGCGGCGGCAGAAGTCGGCGGTGACGGCGGAGAGAGTCTCGCCCCGCCGCAGCCGACGGGTGCGCTCGACATGGACCGCCAGGTCGCGATCGCCGAGGCGGAACCAATCCTCGCCGCCGAGCGCGGTCAGCGTTTCCATGAACGACCAGGTCTCGTCTTGCCGGCCCCATCCCAGCTTCGTGTTGTCGAGGCCGGCAAGCGTGTACATCAAGGTGTCGGCGTCAGGCGAGATATGCAGGCCGAGATGCTCGAAATCGTCGCCGACATTGGCGACGACAAGCAGATTGTCCGCCGGTAGGATTCGGCTCAGGCCCAGCGCAAGCTTTGCGCCCCCGATGCCTCCGGACAGAGCAACCACCAGATCCCGACTCATCGAAACAGATCCTCATGCGGGGGACGAACGATGCTGGCCGCCGTCGATTCACGAGCGGACCAGTTGAGCCCGCGGATCAGGACCGCCGGCAGCGCCTCATTCGCCTGCCCCATGGCCAGCGAGGCGGCGGCGGCGATCTCATCGGCGAACCCGATGATGCTGACCTCGAGCCTTCGGCCAAACAGGTCGGCCCGGCCGCGCAGATCGACCAGCGCGGGCAGACCGGCGGCGCCGATCGCGACGCCGACTGTGCCCTGGCGCCAGGGACGGCCGAAACTGTCGTTGATGACCACCGCGATCTCGACCCCGGTCCGCGCCGCCAGTCCGCGGCGCAGCGTTTCCGCGCTTCGATCCGGATTCTCCGGCAACAGCAGCACGCGCTGGGCGCCATCCGCGGGCGCCACGTTCGACTGATCCACCCCGCCGTTCGCCATGATGAAGCCGAGCCTGTGTTCGACGATCAGCACGCCGCGCCGCGCTCGAACGACACGAACCGACTCCGACAGAATGACCTGCACCAGCCGCGGGTCCTTGTCGACGTCCGCCGCAAGCGCGACAGCTTTGTGAGAGGGCTCGATCGTCGCGAGGTCGATGAGGCGACCCTCGGCCTTCGAGACAATTTTTTGCGCGACCACAAGCACATCGCCGGCGCGCGGCGCGACGCTGTTCAAGCTGAGGGCTGACGCAATCAGTTCGACCAGGTCATCGCCGGCCCCGACGAGGGGAAGGCCCTGCAACGGAACCACCTCCAGCGAGGTCATGCGTCCGTGGGTCTCTCGGCCGGCGCGCCGAAGCGACGACGGAGGCGAGGCAGAACGTGCTCCGCGTAAAGCCGGATGAACCGCTCCTGATCGGGGCCCGGCGCATGAAAGACCAGATGGTCGAAACCGAGATCGACGTAATAGCCAATCCGTTCGACATGCTCGTCCGGATCGGTCGAGACGATCCAGCGGCTGGCGGCGCGCTCGGCCGAGAGTCCGGCGGCAAGCCGCTCCATCTCTTCCGGATTGTGTACGGAAGTCTTCTCCTCCGGCGTCAGGGCGAGAACGGCCCAGTGGCGGGTATCCTCGACGGCGCGTTTCCCGTCGGTATCGAACGAGACCTTGACCTCCATCATCCTGGTATAGTCGGGCGCTCGCGAGCCGGCCTCGGCCCGCCCCTCAAGGACCTTTGGCAGCACCGTCTCGGTATAGAACTCCGGCGCCTTGCCGCTGGTGCAGATCAAGCCGTCCCCCATACGACCAGCATACTTCGCGATCAACGCGCCGGCCGCGGCGATATAGATCGGAACCGGCGTCGCCGGCCGGTCATAGATGGTGGCGCTCTGGGTGCGATAATATTGGCCCTCGAACGTCACCCGATCCTCGGTCCAGAGCTGACGCATCAGGGTTACAGCCTCGCGCAGGCGCGCGAACCGTTCCTTGAAATCGGGCCAGGTCATGCCGGTTGAGGGAACCTCGTTCAGCGATTCTCCGGTGCCGACGCCAAGCACGACCCGATCGGGAAACATGACCCCGAGCGTCGCGAACGCCTGGGCGACGACGGCAGGGTGATAGCGAAAGGTCGGCGTCATCACGCTCGTGCCGATGGTGATCCGCGATGTCCGCGCCCCGAGGGCGCCAAGCCATGCAAGCGAGAACGGCGCGTGGCCGTCGTGATGCTTCCAGGGCTGGAAATGGTCGCTGATAAAGACCGAGTCAAAACCCGACTGCTCCGCGAGACAGGCGAAATCGAGCAACTCCAGCGGTCCAAATTGCTCCGCGGACGCCTTGTATCCTAGCTTCAGCACTGATCCGCCTCCGATGTCGTGGGGCCTTGCAACGCAGGCCAGATATTTAGCGCAGACCATCGCTTACGGCGACGGCTCGTTCCCATATAGGATTGCGTCGGCGACGGATGCGTGTTGGGAGCGTGCGATGAAACTCGGCGTTGCATTGCCTTTGTCAGATATTGGCGGCGACCCCGCCACGGTTCGGCTGTTTGCCCAGGCGGCCGAGGCCGCCGGCTACGATCATCTCGCCGCCCCCGATCACGTCTTGGGGGTCAATGCCGCAAGCCGGCCAGACTGGGGAGCGCGAAATACCTCGGCCGATCTTTTCCACGATCCGTTCGTCCTGTTCGGATTTCTCAGCGGTTGCACGACGAGAATAGGGTTCTCGACCCAAGTGCTTATCCTGCCCCAGCGACAAACCGTGCTGGTCGCCAAGCAGGCCGCCTGCCTCGACGTGCTGAGCGGCGGCCGGTTTCGACTGGGCGTCGGGATCGGCTGGAACGAGGTCGAGTTCGTCGGTCTGAACGAGGATTTTCACAATCGGGGACGGCGGTCCGAGGAGCAGGTGCGCGTCCTGCAAGCCCTGTGGGCCGAGCCGCATGTCAGCGTCGAAGGGAAATGGCATCATATCGACGACGCCGGCATCAATCCCCTTCCGACAGGGCGGCGCGTGCCGATCTGGTTCGGTGGGCACCATGATCTGACGCTCCGGCGTATTGCGAAATGGGGGGACGGATGGATGATGCTGGCCTACCCTGCCGACGGCGCCGCCGAGGCGGAATTCGCCAAATTGCGCGCCTATGCCGAGCAGGAGGGTCGCGACCCCTCCAGCCTCGGCATCGAAGTCTGGGTCTCCACTGCCGCCGGCGACGAGAAGAGCTGGCGTGATGAATTCAGGTTCTGGAAGAATGCAGGCGTCACGCACGTTACGCTCAACAGCGCCTTTCACCGCAACCATCACCAGCGTATCGCCTCGCGGTCATTGCAGGGCCATCTGACCGCGCTCGACCAGTATCGCGACGCCGTGGCCGACCTTTTGTGAGACGAGATTGCAGGTCAGCCCGAAGCCTGCACGGCGGCGGGCTCGATTTCAAACAGGACCCTGACTTCGCCAGGTTGGGCGAACGGGTATTTGTCTTTCCCGAGGTATTTCTTGGCCAGGGAATCGATATGCGCCGAAGCGCCGTCCTCGGTGACGTGTCCGACCCGGCCGCGGATCTGGACATAACGGTAGGGATTTTCTGGGTCGAGTATCGCGAGCGCGACGGGTGCGCCTTCCCGCATATTCCGTGCTTTGACGCGACCTTTCGCAGAATTTACCCTGATCTTTCCGTTGGTGTAGTCGAACCATACCGGTGTGACTTGGGGCGTCCCGTCCGGCATTATTGTCGCTAGATTGGCAAAGGCCGCCTTTTGCTGCAGTAGATCAAGATAAGTCGCGGGAATTTCCACCATGACTGCTCTCCTCATCGCGTGCGGTTCTTACACCACGTTCCGGCGGCGCGCAGCCCCACAGGATTGGCAGTAATGTATTCGTCATGGCCCGACATTGCAACGAAAGGAACCCAGGCCCTCAGAAGACGAACGTCTTCTGTAAGAATTCCACCGCGCCTTGCGCAAAGAATTACGCCTCGTCCGCATTGGCCGATCGGCTGCTCGGCGCTACACTCCTTGTAGCTCCATAGGAGGATAGAATGGCTGAAGCGAAACTCGCGCCGAATATGCCGCAATGGATGGTCGAGCACGCCAATCGCTATCTGGCCAGCGGAGGAACCGAAGGGCAAACATTCAAGATCAACGTGCCGGGACGGGGCGAGATCACGGCGCCGGCGCTGCTGCTGACCACGACCGGCCGCAAGTCCGGCGAGAAGTTCATCTTCCCGCTGTTTTACGGGACGGACGGCGACAGCTACTTCGTCGTCGCCTCGAAGGGCGGCGCGCCGGAACATCCAGGCTGGTACCGCAATGTCCTCGTCAACCCGGACGTCGAAGTGCAAGTCGGGACCAAGAAGATCAAGGCGCGCGCTCGGACAGCAACGGACGAGGAGCGCGCCCGGCTCTGGGAAAAGGCGCTCGAATTTTGGCCGCCCTATGCCGACTATCAGCTCAAGACCGAACGCAAGATACCAGTGGTGTTGCTGGAGCCGAGCCACTGAGCTCGGGTTGGTGGGTCCGGCGCAGTGACGAGGAGGCCGTTAGGGCCGCATCTGTCGGACGCGAGGCGCCGGAAGGGCTTCCCAACGCGAAAGGCTCGAGTATGCGCGAACCTCCTCAGAGCCGGCGACGTCTCCGCAAATCGTCAGTTTTCACGTTTGGACCTCCTTGGCGGCTCTCGTCTGAATCGAGTTTTTCCGACAGATGACGCGCGGTTCGGGGGACGAGCGCACGCGCCTCTTGCGCGTTTTCGCGGCGACGCCCTGCCCGCCGGCTGCCTCGCCGGCTCCGCTATCGCGCTCCGCATCGCCCATAGCCTCCGCGAAACGAATGCTTGCTCCTGACGGACCCTCTCGTCAGGCGCGGAGCCCGCCCGTGCCAACCGTGGCGGCGCGCGCTCGATCAGGTCGCTTCCTTAAAGCCCCATCAAGTCCCGCAGAATGTCCGGAAGACGCGCTCGCTTGTTTGAGGCGGGTTGGCGTAATCGGCGAAGGCCGGTTGATCCTCATAGGGTCCGAGAGAACCGTCATCAGGTCGGCGAACGGCGAAAAGTCTCCATCGTCGATTGCTGCGTCGAGCGCTTGCTCCACCCGATGATTGCGCGGGATGAACGCTGGGTTGACGGCTCGCATGGACTTGGCGCGGGCGTCGGAATCGCGTCCGTCAGCGACCAAACGCGATCGCCACCTTGTGGCCCAACTGTCGTAGGCGCCTGGGTTCGCGAACAGGACCCGCACCGCGGCGGCTCCTTTCTCATCCGCAGCGGCGGCGCAGAGCCGACGGAAGGTCAGGGTGAAGTCCGCGGCGCTCTCATGCATTGCTCGGAGCAAGTCGCGGGCGAGGTCGAGATCGCCGTCCTGCTTGCCGGAGAGCCCGAGCTTTTCACGCATGCCTGCAAGCCAATGCTCCTGATAGCGCGACCCAAACGCGGAGATCGCCTCGTTCGCAAGTTCGACCGCCCGTCGCGGGTCGGCATCCACGAGGGGAAGCAGGGTCTCGGCGAACCGGGCGAGATTCCATTGCGCAATGGCCGGCTGGTTGGCGTAGGCGTAGCGGCCGAATTCGTCGATCGCGCTGAAGGACGTCGCGGGATCGTACGCATCCATGAAGGCGCACGGTCCAAAGTCGATCGTCTCGCCCGACAGCGCGGTGTTGTCGGTGTTCATCACGCCATGGATGAAACCGACATGCATCCAGCGCGCGATCAACAGCGCCTGACGCTCCACAACGGCCTGAAGCAGCGCGAGGTGGGGCCTCTCGGCTTCGCGGGCATCGGGAAAGTGACGATCGATGACGTAGTCGGAGAGACGCTCCACCGCTTCGCGGTCGTCACGCGCGGCGAAATATTGGAAGGTTCCGACCCGGATATGGCTGGACGCGACGCGGGTCAGCACGGCTCCAGGCAATGGCGATCGCGATAAACGGTCTCGCCCGTCGAGACGGCCGCGAGCGCCCGCGTGGTCGGAATTCCGAGCGCATGCATCGCTTCACTAATGAGATATTCGCGCAGAACCGGCCCCAATGCGGCGCGACCGTCTCCGCGCCGCGAGAACGGCGTTCTGCCCGCGCCCTTCAATTGGACGTCGCGCCGCTCGCCGTTGTGGTTCAAGACCTCGCCGAGGAGGATCGCGCGGCCGTCGCCAAGCTGAGGAACGAAATTGCCGAATTGATGCCCGGCATAGGCCATCGCGATCGGCTCGGCCCCCGGCGGGGTGACGTTGCCGGCAAACACAGCCGCCAGCTCGTCCGGTTCCAGACCGCGTAAATCGACACCCAGCTCGGAAGCAAGCGTTTCGTTGAACCGGATCAGTCCGGGTTTTGGCGCCGGCGTCGGATCGGGTCGCGCGAAAAAACGCTGCGGCAGGCGCGCGTAGCTGTTGGTGAAGACGAGCGATCGGGCGGCCGCGCGTTCGAGGTTCGGCGACTTGTCCATGGACAGTCAATGGCATGCGCCGCAAATTTCCTTTTTCGATCACGCTGTCGATAGCGCGGGGAGCCGGGCTCGCCGCGCGTCGTTCGCCGATTTTACACCGCCTTCAGATTGTCCGCCGACGACTTGCCGCTGCGCTTGTCGGCAACGATCTCGTAGGCGATTTTCTGCCCTTCATTCAGGTCGCGAAGTCCGGCCCGTTCGACCGCGCTGATGTGGACGAACACATCGGGGCCGCCCCCGTCGGGCTGAATGAACCCGAAGCCTTTCGTCGCATTGAACCATTTCACTGTGCCCGTCGCCATACCGCGCTCCTGTCGATTGCCCACCGAACCTACACCAAACCTAGCTCAGTCAGCATTCATTGCAAGGCGCAGCCTCACGCAATCGGCGCCGCCGCCTTTCCTGCAACGGGCTGACCACCGTTGCGGGCTCTCGCCGTCAGGGCGGACGCGCCGGGCTTGACGGTCAGCCCTGCCAGAACGGCGCCGCCTTGATGAAGCCGCGCCAAGCCTTTTTCAGCGCCTCCGCGTCGCCCGCGCTCTGCGCGCGCGCACCATCCGGTCACCACGCCCGCGGCGTAGGCGGCGCGCGGGTTCGTCGGCGAGGTCGAGCGTCTTGACGAGGCGCTCGGCGATCGCGGCGTCGTTGAGTTCGCCGAGCAGGTCCTGCAGCGCGGCGGCCTTGCGGAGCGTAGCGCTCGGCGGCCGACTTCCGCGATGGAACAGCGCGCCGAAGAACTCGGTCGCGTAGCGCATGTGCTTCATGGCGATGCGCAGGGCGTGACGCGACTCGGGGGTCAGCGACCGGAAGCGGCGCCCGCGCCGCCTGACCTTGCGGTCGAGCGCTTCGAGCGCATCGCGCGGCGAACGCCATGCGCCGGCTCGTCGAGCGCGGCGAGCGCCGTCGTCGCCGGCGCCGTCCCGCCAGCCGCGCGTGGCGGCGAGGCGTTCGAGCCGCAGGGCGAAGCGCGCGACCGGCTTGTCGCCTGCGAGGCGCGCCACAGCCGCGTGGCCGGCGGCCGCCTTCGCCTCGGCCGCGTCGCGCAGCACGGTCGAAGCCCGGCTCGTCGGCGAATCGCGCGAGCGCGCCGTCGCGGAGCCGCTCGACGAACACGTCCCAATCGCGCGCCTCGCCAAGCAACGGCGGCGATCCGCTTCGATTCCGCCCGCAGCGCCTCGAATTCCGGCATGAGGGAAGGCGCGGCCGAACAGGCTGAGCGCCGACCGCAGCCGGCGCATGGCGACCCGCATCTGATGCACCGCCTCGACCTTGTCGCCTGCCTCGAGCGCCGGCAGGTTGCCAAGGAAATGAGCGAGACAATTGCGCATGACGGCGGCGATCGCCTCGTCGAGCGTCGTGTCGGGGCGAAGCGCGCGGCTCGTCGGCGCGGACCGGCTCGGGCGGCTCGTCCGCCATCAGCGCATGCGCGCGTTCGGCCTTGCTCTCAAATCCGAGTCGGACCGGAAATGCCTCGATCAGCGCGAGCCCGAGGTCGATGAGCGCAGCCGGCGCGCCGGACTTGAGCTCGAGCTCGATCTCCGCGGCCGGCGCGCGCTTCTCGCCGGCGAACAGGAACCCCGCGTCGAAGGCGACCTCGATCGCCGCGCCGTTCGCCTCGATCGTCCGGGTCGCCCGGCGGATGTCCGAGCCGAATCGCGGGCCGAGCGGTTTTGCGCCGATGAGGTCCGCGATCTCCCGCGCGATCGAACTCGCCGAACAGCGTGAGGTCCGGCTCGCCGGACGGCGCCGCGACTTCCGTCTCCTCCCGCTCGAAGGCGCCCCGATCCTCCGGCGCCGCCCGCTTGAGCCCCATGCATCCAACCGCCGCCAGCGCGGCGCACGCGCAAGGCGACGCGCGCGCGCGACAAGGTCGCCCGCGTCGGAGTCAAAATAGACGGTCCTCAGGTTTCGCCATTTCGGCGGCCGCGCCTCGCCCCCGAGAAGCGGCGCCGCCAGGGCCGCCTTCAGCGTCCTGCGATCGGCGATGAACTTAAGCTCGCGTTCTGCGCCCGCGCTTGCCGGTCGCTCTCCGCGGTCCTGCGCTTGCGTCTTGCGCGTCATGAACGCCTCTTAGCCGACCGCCCCACTCGCGCCGGGCGCGCCTCTCGGGCCGCGAGACGCCGCCTTCCCATCGACCGCGACGCGACGCTTGCCGGCAGACGAACCGGTTCTAGAAGTGCTTCCGAAAGCCTGTCGTTCCCCTCTCCAGCGGGTTCCGACGACGAAAAGCGGCAACTTCGGCTTCCTCGGGCGAGGCGTCGCGAGCGCACCGGTCTTCCGTCCATGAGTCCCTGTCAATGATGGCGTGTCCGCTCGCTTTCGATCACCTTGGCGACCGGTCCGCGGTTTACCGGCGCATACAGCTTGACAGAATCGTGCATTTTGCGCTCCGCGTCCTCGATCTGTCGCCGGGCGGCCCCGAAGGCCTCACGGATCGCCACGAGGGCGTGCTCGCGATCGGGCGCTTCGTCGCGGCACCGGTCGACGATGATATCCTTGTGGTTGGGCATCGCGATCTCGAAGCTCGACATCGAACACGTCGCCGTTGCGATGCCGGTTCTGCGGCCCCGTAATCGACCACGTGGCAACTGGTGATCCTCGCGTTGAGTTGCTCGAGCCGTCGCGCCTGCGCGGCGATCTCCGCCCGCACCTCGTCCGATGGCTGATAATGCCGGAAGGCGATCTCGACCGGGGTTTGCATCATAGTCCTCCAAGTGGCTTCCGCCGACTTCCCCGCCGGCCTCGGCCACACGCAAACTGCTAGCGCGTTTTCGCGGCGTGTAATTGCGGGGGATCAAAACCCGGGTCGAAAAGTTGGGGCAGAGCCCGGCTTCATGAGCGGACGACGGTTGCGAACACGATTTCCGGCGCGGCCCCAACTTCGCCGCCCTCCCCCGCCAATCTTAAGCCTCACGTTCTGGCGCGGACCCGCGTTCCTCCATCATGACCGGGAGCCGCTGACAGGAGGTTTTCCAATGACTGAAGCATCCGCGCTTTGGGATCTGCTGGGTCAGACGGCGGATCCCTCCGCCGCCAAGGCGCTGAAATCCGCGGTCGCCTCGGCGCCCGACCGGGACGCTCAACCGCATCAATCCGCTGGTCTTCGCCTCGAATCACGGCCTCGACGAGGAGGCGACGATCGGGGCGCTGGTCCATGCCTCGCGGCTCGGACTTCTCGACATGTCATGGAACGTGCTTTGCCCGGGCTGCGGCGGCGTGCTGGAGACGGCCGGGGCGCTGAAGACGCTCAACCGGCACGAGTATTTCTGTTCGCTCTGCGCCACGGGCCACGAGCCAACGCTCGACAAGCTGATCGAGGTCACCTTCACCGTCAATCCGCGCATCCGCCGCGATCGCCGCACACGATCCCGATTCCCTGTCTCACGCGGAATACATGCGCCAGATCTTCTGGGGCTCGGGCTCAGACCTGCCGGAGGACATCGAGAGCGCCGTCGCCCGCGTCACGCTCGACCAGATGGAGCTCGGGCCCGGGGAGAGGGCGTCGATGTCGCTCACCCTGCCGCAGGGCTTCATCATCGCCTTCGATCCGGTTACGCACGCCTCGATGTTTCTCGACGTATCCGGGGAGGAAACCCAGGAGCGGCGCACGCTGTCTCTGGTTTTCGCCGAATCGCACGCCCACAGCGGCACCCTGAGCCTGCCGCCCGGCCCGCTACGGATCACGTTCGAGAACAAGGCCGCCCGCCGCACCCTTCCCGCTCTGTGGGTTCACGGGGAAGAACTCGACGCGCTCTCCGAACGCGTCGGCCGTTCCTGACGGCGACGCGGCTCCTTAGCAACCAGACCTTCCGCGACCTCTATCGCAGCGGCACGTTCGATCCCGAGCAGCGGTTCAAGATCACCAGCCTCACGATCCTGTTCACCGATCTGAGAGGCTCGACGGCGCTTTACGACCGGGTCGGCGACCTCGCGGCCTTCGATCTCGTGCGCAGCCACTTCGGCGAGCTGATCGCGGCGGTCGCGAGCCGAAGGCGGGGCGGTGGTGAAGACGATCGGCGATGCTGTGATGGCGACGTTCACCTCGCCGGACCGGGCGCTGCGCTCAGCGATGCGGATGCGCGAGGCGATGCGCCGGATCAACGCCACGCGCGGCAGCGAGGACCTGGCGCTCAACATCGGCCTGCACGAGGGCCCGTGCCTTGCTGTGATGCTCGACGACCGCCAGGACTATTTCGGCCAGACGGTCAATATTGCGGCCCGCGTCCAGGGTCTCGCCGAACCGACCGCCGTGCTCGCGACGCAGCCGGTCGTGCAGAGCGCCGAGGCGGCGCGCCTGCTCCAAGAAGCGGGCTACCGCACGACGTCGCGCCTGCTCAACCTGCGCGGCGTCAGCGAGGCCTTCCAGATCTACGAGATTCGGGAGGGCGAACAGCTCGCAGCGGCGTGAGCGCCTTCGGCCCGCGTTGGCCGCAAGGAAATGGGTGTCTTGCTATGCGCTCCGCCGTTCCGGGCAGTCTTGGGGCAGAGTGAAGAGTGACCGGCGTGAATCCGTAAGGCCGCTTACGGATCGCGACCGCGAGTTCGGAGCAAAGTGGACGCGACACCCTTCAACTCGCGCCCTCGCAGGCTACCGCTATTGATATGTTTACATCCCCGGCCCCTCTCGTAAGGTAAATGCAACCGCGGTTGCTCCGCTCTCGGATACGTCGTTCCGTGTCCGCGCCGGGGCTTATGCGAGCGGCATAGCGAAAAAGAAAATTGTTAACGGCTGTAGACATTATACGGCGAATTGCGTAAGGGTACTGCAACCGAGGTTGTCGCCCTGCCGGCAAGGCAGGGTTCGAGCAGGACAGCGATTATTGTCGGCATATCGGGAACGCGGCGCGGCCGGCGGTCGTCGGCGGACGCACCCTCGCGATACGGAGAATTTGATGAATTATGATCATTATGTCGCGATTGACGACGGGCGGCCGGAGACGTCGTTCGTAGGGCCTGAGTTGGAGAAACCGGGCGTCGGCGCTGATCGCGCTCCCACAGGCGAGGAGGTCAAGCCTGACAGCTACATAGCGCTGGTCGAAAGTCGAACGTTCATGAGGGATTGCCTGCATCGTGGCATGCAGGCGGCCCTTTCGCTGCCGGTGGTGACTTTCTCGACATTAGCGGAACTCGAGCAGCAATTTAGCAGCTCGATTGCGTTGGTTTTTCTGTGTCTGGAGGACGCACGACAGGAGGAGTGCGCCAACGCCCTCAAGCTGTTGTCAGCCCTGGACTCCAGCATTCCGATCGTCGTTCTTGCGACCGTAAACGACATGGAACTGGCCAAGACCGCCATCAACTTTGGCGCGAAGGGATATATTCCATCCACGGCGAATTTTGAAATCGCAATCGAGGCGGTTCAATTTATTTTGGCTGGAGGCACCTACGTACCGATCGATTATCTGATTGCGTCCGGCCCGCCCGCTCCCTCAACGGCGCAACTCTCTCCCTCAGCGAACCTATTGACCGATCGTGAAATCAGCGTCGTTCGAGCCATTCAGGAGGGAAAGTCGAACAAGGTCATAGCCTACAAATTATGTATTTGCGAGGGCACCGTGAAAGTGCACCTGCGCAATATCATGAGAAAAATGAAGGCAAAGAACCGCACGGAAGTTGCAATCAAGGCGCAAACGTCATTGGCGATAACCGTATAAAGGCCCGAGCGCCACATCGCAGTGACTTTTGATACGGGCCCTCGCGTGGTTGAGGTAGGCGCGCACACCAATGCACCAACGCAATTGTCTGCAGTGATCTTCGGGTAGTCAGAAAATAAATTTCAAGCACCCGGGTGCGTCACCGCAGGAGCGGCGGCGGGGCGATTCGGACCGACGCGCTTTTTCCCGCCCCCCATGGCCCGGGAAGACGGGCCATGGGAAGCGGGGTCTTTTCAGCTCTTGGGCGGCGGCGTTAGCGACTCAGCGGCCTTCTTCGCCGCCTCTTGCCCGAGCGCGGCGAGTTCCTTCGTCTGATCGGCGATGGCGGTGGCGCGCTCCCGCAGGTGCGTGCTGAGGAACTCGACGAAGTCTGAGGGGCTGCGCGGCTGCAGCACCTTCTGCGTCAACTGGAGGTTGGCGGCGGTGTTCTCCTGGACGAAGTGCAGGAGCTTGGCCTGATACTCCTGCAGCGCCTTGATCGAGCCGGCGAAGGCGCCGCCGTAGATATTGGCCGCATTGGCGAACTGCGAGGCGACAGCCTCGCCTATTTTCGTCGCGGCCTGAGCCGGGTTTTCATTGTCAGCCATTGTCATACTCCGATGTTGGGTCGACCCATCGCCAGACAGACGCGATCCGTAGCGCGCTCAGCGCTCTACGGTCAACGCGACGCCCATGCCGCCGCCGACGCACAGCGTAGCGAGGCCCTTCTTCGCGTCGCGCTTCTTCATCTCGTAAAGGAGCGTGGTCAGGATTCGCGCGCCAGAGGCGCCGATCGGGTGACCGAGCGCGATCGCGCCGCCGTTGACGTTGACCTTG
Source organism: uncultured Alphaproteobacteria bacterium (assembly GCA_963724785.1). Taxonomy (GTDB): domain Bacteria; phylum Pseudomonadota; class Alphaproteobacteria; order Rhizobiales; family Beijerinckiaceae; genus Roseiarcus. The sequence continues at coordinate 791,378 of CAVRWC010000025.1, forward strand.
GATGTGTCCCATCCGAGCTCCTTGTTGACGGCGAGCGCCTGGGCGGCGAAGGCCTCGTTAGCCTCGATCAGATCGACGTCGCCGATCTTCCAGCCGGCCCGCTCGAGCGCCTTGCGCGAGGCCGGGATCGGGCCGGTTCCCATGATCGCCGGATCGACGCCGGCGGTGGCGAACGAGACGATGCGGGCCAGCGGCTTCAAGCCGCGCTTCTCGGCCTCCGCCGCGCTCATGACGATCAGCACAGCCGCGCCGTCGTTGATTCCCGAAGCGTTGCCCGCGGTGACCGTGCCTTCCTTGTTGAAGGCGGGACGCAGCTTCTTCAGGCCGTCGAGCGTGGCGTCGTGGCGGATGAATTCGTCGTCGGAGACGACGACGTCGCCCTTGCGGGTCTTGATCGTGACTGGCGCGATCTCGTCCTTGAACTTCCCGGCCTTCTGCGCGCGCCGAGGCCTTGGTCTGCGAGCCGAGGGCGAACTCGTCCTGCTGGTCGCGGGTGATCTGGAACTTCGTCGCGACGTTCTCGGCGGTCACGCCCATGTGATAGCCGTGGAAGGCGTCGAACAGCCCGTCGCGCAGGAGCGTGTCGACGAACTCGACGCCGCCCATCTTGGTTCCGTTGCGCAGATAGGCCGCGTGCTCGGCGGTGCTCATGCTCTCCATGCCGCCGGCGGCTACGATCTCGCTTTCGCCGGTCTTGATCTGCTGGGCCGCAAGCGCCACCGAGCGCAGGCCCGAGCCACAGAGCTGGTTGATGCCGAAGGCGGTCTTCGCGTCGGGAAGGCCGGCCGCGCGACCAGCCTGGCGGGCGGGGTTCTGCCCTTCGCCGGTGGCGAGGATCTGACCGAGGATCAGCTCGTCGACGTCGGCGATCGAAATGCCGGCGCGTTCGAAGGCGCTCTTGATCGCGATGGCGGCGAGGTCGTGCGCCCGAAGCGAAGCCAGTGCGCCGTTGAAACTGCCGACGGGCGTGCGCGCCGCGGATACGATGACGATATCGGTCATGATGCTTTTCTCTCCCTATCGTTGGACTGACCCGTCAAGCCATGTTGTGCAGGCCGCCGTCAACGTAAATGGTGTCGCCGGTCATGCCCGAAGAGGCGCCGCCGACCAGGAAAGCTACCACGCGGCCAACCTCGGCGATATCCACCAAACGTTGCGCAGGCGCCCGCTCCTGCGCCATCTGGACAAGCTCGTCGAAATGGGCAATCCCGCTCGCGGCGCGAGTCTTCAGGGGCCCCGGCGAGACGGCGAACACCCGCACGCCGCGGGGGCCGAGCTCGGCGGCCATGTAGCGGACAGACGCCTCGAGCGACGCTTTTACCGGACCCATCATGTTGTAGCGGTTCACGACTTTGTCGGCGCCGTAGTAGCTCATGGTCACCAATACGCCGCCCTCGGTCATCAGCGGTTCCGCCAGCTTGACCATGCGGATGAAGGACCAGCACGAAACCTGCATCGCCTGGGCGAAGCCCTCCCAGGAGCAGTCGACCACCCGGCCGTGCAGGTCGTCCTTGGGGGCGAAGGCGATGGCGTGGATGACGAAGTCGAGCCGGCCCCACTCCTTGGCGATTTTTTCGAAAACCGCTTCGAGCTCGCCGGGCTTCGAGACGTCGAGCGGCGCCGTGATCGACGCCTGGAGCTGCTCGGCCAGCGGCCGGACATAAGGCTCAGCCTTCTCGTTGAGCCAGGTCACCGCGAGTTCGGCGCCGAAGGCGCGCAGCTTCATCGCACAGCCGTAAGCGATCGACTGGTCGTTGGCGATGCCGACGACCAGCCCCCTCTTGCCCTTCAGCATCTCCCCGATCGCGGCGTCAGGGTCCCAGACTTTCGGCAGCGAATCAATCGGTCGAGGGGTCATGGCGAAACTCCTAAGCCAACATATGACACGCTCTTAAGGCGCGACGACGACAGATGCGTGGACGGAAAAGCGACCGGCGGCCGCCGCCCTTGCGTCAAATCGCAGCGGCGCCCGGGATTCGGCGGGAAGGCAAATCCGCTCGTTTCGGCGATCCGGCGGCCCGCTCGGGGCGGGCGCGAGGGAAAATCGACCTCAGGGATCCCGGTGAGCGTGGATCGAAGAGGCGAGTCCGGGCGGGCGGCGTCCAGCCTGTCAGTCGACCGCGATCTTGTGCTTGCGCAGGCGGTAAGCCAGCGTCGGGCGGCTGATGCTGAGCAGCCTTGAGGCGAGCGAGAGATTGCCGTCCGGCTTCCGCGAGCGCGAGGCGCAGCATGCGCGCCTCGGTGTCGGCGAGCGCCGGCAGAGCGCTCGGCGTCACCGCCTCCTCCTCGCCGAGCCGGTCGTCGGCCCTCAGCGCGCCGTTCTTCTGCACCACGAAGGTCGCGGCGCTGAACTCCTCGCCGGCGGTCAACAGGTGGCAGAGGTCGAGCGCGCCGCCTTCGTCGGCGAGAATCACGGCGCGCTCGATCATGTTCTCCATCTCGCGCACGTTTCCCGGCCAGCGGTAATTGATCAGCGCGTCGACCGCGCGCTCGCGAAAGCCCGTGATCGTCTTGCCGTGCTTCTTGCAGGCCCGCTGCATGAACCAGTTCATCATCAGCGGAATGTCGTCGCGACGGTCGCGCAAGGGGGGCACGCGGATCGGGAAAGACGTTGAGGCGGAAGAACAGATCCTCGCGGAACGAGCCGTCCCGGACCGCGTCGCGCAGGTTGACGTTGGTGGCGGCGATGACGCGCACGTCGACCTTGCGCACCCGCGTGTCCCCGACCCGCTCGATTTCGCCCTCCTGCAGCGCGCGCAGAAGCTTGCCCTGCGCGGTGAAGCTCAACGTGCCGATCTCGTCGAGGAACAGGGTGCCGCCATGCGCGCGCTCGAAGCGGCCCGGGCGCGAGACGGTCGCGCCGGTGAATCCGCCCTTCTCGACGCCGAACAGTTCCGATTCCGCGAGCTGTTCCGGGATGGCCGCACAATTGACGGCGATGAACGGACCGTTCGCGCGCTTCGACAGCCGATGCAGGTTTTTGGAGAAGATCTCCTTGCCGACCCCGCTTTCGCCAAGGAACAGCACCGTCGCCTCCGTCGGCGCGACCTTCTTGACCATGTGGCAGACGGTGTTGAAGCCGCTGGATATGCCGACCATGCCGAACGAGTTCTCCTGGCCGGCGGCCGGGCGGGCGGCGAGGCGCGCGGTCGCGTTCGGCGGCGAGGCGGCGCGGTCCATTTGACGAAATCGCCGATCTGGAGGAACCGCAGGTCGTCGCGGTCGCCCTCGCCCCACTCCTCGACCGGGCGGCCGACGACGCGGCAGCGGTCGTGGCCCATGCCGCGGCACTCGACCTCGCGCCATAGGATCGGCCGGCCCATGAAGGTCGAAGTGTAGCCGCAGGCATAGCCGACCAGCATCCAGCAGGTCGGCTCGTCGCCGACGCCATAGCTCGCCAGATGCGCCTCCGCCTCGGCGCAGTCGATCAGGGCGAAGTCGCCGAAATAGCGGCCGCTGCCGACGTCGATGTCGAGGGCGAGCGGCTCGCAATGGACGATGCCCTCGAGGGAGACGAGTTGCGGCCCGGCGAGGAAATGATCCATGGCGCTCGACGCCGAGCGCAGTCTCTTGGCCATTTCGGCGTCGCGCGCGCCGGCCTGATAGCCGATGCGGGTGATCAGGCCGCGCGCGGTCTCCTTGCCGAGGCTCTCGATCAGCTCCTGCCTCAGGGCGCCGAGCGAGGTGACGTGCATCAGCATCATGCGCTGGTCGTCGAGCCAGATGCGGCCCTGGCTCGGGGCGAAGCGGAGGCGGTTGGCGAGGTCGTGAATTTCGGGAACGGCGATCGCGCAGGGCCCCGCCTGGGCCTGGCGGCCACAAACGGCGCCGCCTTGGGGGCCGATGTCTTCGCCCGATGGACGTGAACGTTCATCCAAGCCTCCCGCTTCGGCGCTTCTTTGTCGGCGTCCGAATTGCAGGCGACTGTAGGCATACGTCTTATCGTCAGTCAATACGATTATCGATATTTCATTGCAATGACGATTTGCAATCGTCTCTCGGAATTGCGCTCCGCCCGTCTATCCGGGCATCCGCGCCATTCGGTCGACAGCGGGCTGCAACTCGCGTCAAAGCTGGGAAACGAGCGCCTGCTGTCGGCCCATCCGGGCGCCCCACGCTGGAGAACGGGCCAAGAGCGCGGGGTGAATCCTGCGGAGGGGCGCCGAGCGACGTGTGGACCGCCATGAGATGGGCGCGACTGTGCCGGCCGTGGCGATCGCCGGCCGTGCTGCGCAACATCGGATGGTTCAGAGTCGGAACTTCGACGGCCCCGGAAGAATCGCGCAGCACTTTCAGCAGGACCGAAATCCTTACCAAATCGATGCGCCGCGATGCGTAGAGTTCGACGATCCGGCGAAAGATGTAGCGTTCGATGTAGATATTGGCGCGCCACGCATAGTCCGCGCGACGGTCCGTCGCGATATAGCAGACCGAGCGCTGGTCGAAGTCCTCGCACTCGATCCATCCGATCGGCCTGCTCATATCCCGACAGATAGACAAGCAACGGATCGGACGCGCCGTCGCGCTCGGCCGCGCCGGGATCTACGACGCCCTCGATCGCATAGTCGACGAGGGATGTCGGCCGACGGTCGCCAAGACCATCGAAACCATTCTCGAAGCGTTGAAAGACAATATCCGTTAGGGACACGTCGATATCGAGCAGCGAAGCCGTCAGACTTTTTGGAGTGGTCCGCCAAGCGGCGCGTCGACGCCCATGCTCATGGGCGTCAGCGTGAACTCGCTCTTGAAGTCATGCTCAACAACCTCCGCCGGGAATTCTGCAATCCGCCGCCTAAGCCCAGTAAAGTTCGACACCTATCCGCTTTGGGACAACCATCTATCACAATCGTCCCAGTTGGAAGTAAAGTACCGGCGGCAGGTATTACTATTCATGCACTCGTGCGCCACGTTGTCAATGCGGCATATGCCATGCCAGCCGCGCGGCAATCAAAAGAGCGTTCGAGGATCAATCTGCGGCAGCGGCGGCCAGCGTATGACCAAGAGGTCTCATCGCCTCGACGATCATCGCGGCCCGCCGGACGCGCGCCTGAGAAGAGCGTGTTCGGAGGAAGTCCCGGCGGTTACGCGTTTCAGAAGAACTTGTCGGTATGGATCTGGCCGAGCGGCGCGCGCCAGCGCATGACCAGGAGTTCGTTCATCGCCTCGACCATCGGCGGCGGCCCGGCGAAATAGAATTCGGTCTTGTCGACCGGGAAGGCGTGGGCCTCGACATGCGCGTGGACGAAGCCGCGGGCGCCGGCCCAGGCGGCGCCCTTCCGGCTCCGCCGACAGCGCCGGCGCATAGACGAGCGCGGCCACCTCTTCGGGAACGAGCTTGCGGAAGCAGAGGTCGGCCTCGGTCCGCGCGCCCTCGAACACGTGGATCCGTCGCGCGGCCCCGTCCCGCAGCGCCGCCTGGACGATCGAGGCGATCGGTCCGATCGCCGGAGCCTCCGGCGACGCAGACGACGTCACGGACATTGTCGTTGCGAAAATAGGCCCGCCCGTAGGGGGCGTCGATTGTCGACGACCTCGCCGAGGCGAAGCGCGTCGAACATGGCGTTGCTGCCCGGCCGCCGGGGGTCGCGGCGGATGACGAAGCGCCACTCGCCCGCGTCGTTGGGCAGGTTCGACATCGAATAGGCGCGCGCCCCGGCGACGCCCGGCGGATGAAGGATCGCGAACTGCCCGGCGCAGGAACCGCGCCGGCGCCTCGGTCCGGAACACGAACTCGCCCATGCCCGGCGCGATCTCGCGCATGCGCGGTCAGGGTCGCCGGAAGCCGGGCTGCGGGAACCGCCGGGCGATACTCGTCGGCGAGGCGGACCTTGACGACGCAGTCGCCCGCGGGCTTCGACTGGCAGGCGAGCCGCCGGCCGCGCTTGCGCTCGCGCTCCGAGAGGCCCGGCGCTTCCGCCCACAGCGTCTCCATCGCCGCCCGAGACGAGTTCGAACCGGCAATTGCCGCAGCCCCCGACCCCGCAGTCGTTGGGGAAGCCGAGGCCGGCCCGCAAGGCGCCGCGCAGCAGCGTGTCCTCGTCGGCGGAAAAGGCGAAGGCTTCGCCGGATTCGAACTGGATGCGGTAGGTCATGGCTCCTTGTCGGCCTCCGTTGGCGACGGAGGGCGCGAGTCCCGCGCACCCCGGGCGGCGAGACGCCGCCCCTCCCGTTCGAGGCGTCTCCCGTTACAGCCCCATCCCCTTGCGCAGCGCGGCGCAGGCCTCTTTCGCCTTGTCCGCCGCGCCCGGCGCGTCGGGAAGATGGGCGCAATAGGCGTCGATCGCGGCGTCGCCGAGCGGGGGCCCATTTGGCGACCCAGCCGTCGAGCACCGCCTTGTTGCCGGCCTCGCCGAGCGCGAGCTTGACGAGCGCGCTCGACCAGCGTCGATGCCGGTCGGCGTCGACGAGTTGGGCGTCGGTGAGAAGGCCGAGCAGCGTGTCGCCGTTGTGGCGCGCCGACGCGCCGAGGCCGCGCAGGACCGCCTCCTCGACCGCCGGACGGGCGACGAGGTTCATCGCGACGAAGCCTTCCGCCCAGTCGTAGGCGACGAGGCCCTTCTCGACCAGTTCGCGGAAGCCCTGCCAGGCCGGATCGGTCTCCCACTTGGCGCGCTCGCCCGGTTCCGAAGCCGAGATCGTCGAAGGACTTCGACAGCTCCTTCGTGCGATAGGCGGTATGGGTGAGCCAGCGCAGCGTGTCGGCGGTCTGATAGGTCGCGCAGTTGGAGATGGTCGAGGCCGGCGCGATCTGGCAGAGATAGGCCGAGCCCATCTGCAGCGTATGGAAGAGATAGCGCGCGGGCGTGTAGAGCCGCGCCAGGTGCCGCGCCCAGCCGTGCTCCAGCATCGCGTCATGGCCGCGGGCGGAGAACTGGTCGAACAGGCCGTAGACATAGTTCTCCTGGCCGTCCTGCAGCATGTTGTAGGTGCGATAGACGATCTCGTCGGGATCGCGGAAGGCGTTCCAGTCGGCGTGCTTGAGCGGCGAGCCGTTGCGATGGGTCTTGAACCAGATCGCGAGCGGGAAGTTCGGATCGAGTTCGAACGGCGCGTCGGGACGGTCGGTCGTGTAATGCAGGTTGGTCGAGACGATCTCGTATTCGCTCGGCTTGCGGCGGCGGGCGGCGAGATGGCTCCAGGTCTTCAGCGGCTGGAGCACGGCAGGCTGGTTCATGTGAATCCTCCCGGAAAGCTCGTTAGAGCGTCTTCTCGAAATAGAAGCGGACGAAATCGTCCGTCGTCTCGATGCGGCCGGCGAAAGAGCCGAGATTGACCTCGAGCTCCGACATGCGGAACGGGCGGCCGAGCGCGCGCTCGAGCGTCTCGCGGCGCAGGATCAGCTCGCCCTCGGTGTCGATGCGGACATAGGCGATCTTGTCGTCGACCCGGATGGTCTTGCCCGGGTTGTCTTCCTCGGCGGCCTCGATGACCCCCGCGGTGATCGGGCTCGCCCGCAGGATCGGGCCGACGCGGTTGTTCTTGTAGGCGTTGCGGGTGTCCGTCGGCGCTCACGTTGGTTTCCTCTCTCATCATGTAGGGCGCAATTCTCAGGTGTGGGCGAAGGTCGGGGCGACGCCTTCGACCGAGACGAGGATCGCTTCGCCCTCGATCTTGACCGGGATATTCGGCGAGCCGGCAGTCGCCCGGATTGACGCCGGCGCCGGTGGCCGCGTCGAACGTCCACTGATGCGCCCGGCACATGAGCACGCGGCCGCTGAGCTTGCCCTCGGCAAGGGGGATGTCCTGATGGGGACACATGCCCTGGAAGGCGCGGACCTCGCCGCCCTCGGGCCACACCAGCAGGACCGCGTGGCCGTCGACCTCGACCTCCGTCATGTCGCCTTCCCAGAGGTCGTCGAGCGTGCAGGCTGTCTTGAAGGTCATGGCGTCACGCGTCCGCGAAAATGAATTCGAGCGCCTCCATCGGCTTGATGTCGGTCTCGCTCAGACGCTTGTCGCGGGGGAAGAACTCGGCCGCGCCCTGGCGGCGCACCCGCACGACCTTGCCGGGCTGCGGCGCGACCCGGCGGCCGACCGAGTGATGCGCCGCGGCGGCGGCGACCTCGTCCATGGTGTTTTCCGTGTCGACGGGCACGAGCAGCAGCACGAAGTCGCGCTCGAAGTTGGAGATGATGGGAAACAGGGCCATGTCCGGCGTCCTCTTAAAAATGTTCGCGATCAGGGAGCCGCGGCGGCCTGAGGACCGCCGGCGAAAGCAGCGTCACTCGGCGGCGAGCGGCGGCGCCTTCTTGAAGGCCTCGACCCAGGCGTAGCCGTGAGCGTCGTCGCCCATCTCGCCCGGCGCGAGGCTCATGTAGGCCAGCGCGCCCATCAGGTCCGGCGGCTGGATCTGGCCGGCGAGGAAGCGGTCGACGAGCGACATGTGGTCGCGGTAGCGCTGCGGGTCCTGCTCGAAGATCCAGCGGTCGATCTCCGAATTGAAGTGATAGAGCCGGCCCTCGTATTCGAGCGGGTAGTCCTTGACGTTCCAGCCGTCGCCGGGAATGGCGCAGATCGGGATCTGGCTCATGTTGCAGACGATCGGCAGCGTCTCCGGCGCGGTGAGTTCCGGCCGGCCGTTGACAAGGTTGTCGGTGATGACGTCCCAGGCCTGGCCGAAGCTCTCGTTCCAGCCCGGATACTTCTCCTCGAGCCAGGCGCGGCATTCGGGGGTGACGCCGGCGGCCGGGTTCCACCACAGGGTCGGACGCCAGAACCACAGGCCCATCTGATAGGCGTGGTGCTGGTAGTCGAACTCGGCGATCATCTTGTCCCAGTACCAGGGCAGATCGAGGCCGAGATCGATCAGCGAGCGCTCGAACTGGCCGACGATCCACTCCTGCATGAACTCCTTGAACGACTGATTCCGATGCTCGAGCGGCGTGTTGTAGTCCATCGACGGGCCGGTCAGGATGCAGAAGATCCGCCACGCGCGGGCGATGGCGATGTCGACCAGCTTCTGCGCCTCGGCCTTGCGGCCGTTGGAGATCAGCACCTGGAGCGCGGGCCCGCCGATCTGGGCGTGGCGCAACTCGTCGGTCTGGATCGACGAGATCAGGCTCGCGAAGGTGAAGTCGCCGGCCTCCGCCGCGTCGGCCGCGAGGCCGAGGAACTGCATGTTGGTGAAGCCGGTCTCGAAGGCGAAGGTCAGCATCACCGCGATCTCGGTGGCGCTGCGCGCCATGAAGAGGTCGTCGAAGGCGTGCCGCGCCGCGATCGCCGCCCATTCGTTGGTGTGGTAGGCCTTGTGCGCCCAGTCGAACTGCCGGTCCTTCGGCGCGTATTCGTGCGGGAAAAGAGCTGGATCTGGGCGTGGCGGTTCTCGTCCATCATGCCGAAGGTCGCCATGTTGCGCATGCCCGGCGCGCGGCCGAAGCGGCACATGCGCGCCTCGGCGCTCATCGCCGCATATTCGCCGAGCGCGATCGCGCCGTAATGGGCCTTCAGGATCGAGCGCCAGCCCGGATCGGCGTTCTCGTAGATGCGCGAGCGCTCGAGCGCGGCCTTGACCGAATAGGCGCCGGCGTCCTTCTCGCGCTGGATGCGGACGTATTCCGGGTAGGAGACCTTGTAGGGCTCGTCGTAGACCTCCCACTTCTCCATCGGCACGCCCTGCGCGCCGGTCATGACGTCCGGAAAGAGCTGGTCATCGGAGACGTACTTCGGCGTCCAGTTGGTGGAGCGCGCGATGTCGTACCATTCATGGCGTTCAAGCAGAGCCACGGGCGTTTCCCTCGGTAGGTTGTCATCGGGGCCTTGCGGGGACTTGCCCGCGCGGCCTGGAGGCCAACATGGCTGCAAGCCCGGCGCCAGCGGCCGGCGAACGCCCTGCACACATCGCCGCACGTCGCCAAAATATCGATATTTATTCGAGGCTTGCCGACGGAGAAAAAATATCGACGCGTCACCGGCGCCGTAGCGCCGCCCTGCGCGACTTCACCCAATGGTTAAAAGGCGAGGCCCGCTCCGAAGGGAGCGTTTCATCAAATGATCAAGCCCGACGCTTGGCGCGCGGTCGAGCTGCGGCGCGGGTGGTCAGCCTGCGACGCCGCCAGGGCCTGATCGAGCGGGCGGCGTCTCGCCGCCCAAGGCGCCCGAGACCGGCGCTCTCCGATGAAGGGCGGAGCCGTCCGGCCAATCACACCTTCCGGCACCAACAGGCGACAGTCTCGTAGGGGTAAGCCACACGCTCGCGGCCGGCAAGTTCGGGGGTCACGGCGATCAGCGCACGGATCGCCTCCGTCACCTTCACGCGCTCCGCGACGTCGAGCGCGGCGATGTAGCTGACCGACAGCACGCGGTCCAGGATCACGCGCTCGGGCGGGCCTTCGTGGACGTAGGCGAAGCGCCGCTCGCTCAGCGGCGAAAAGCCCGGCGCAGGGAAGGCGTTCCGCCACGCGCCGCTCTCGTGGCGCGGCGCCTCGAGTTCATAGGGGCGCATGATCGCGTCGAGCGCCTCGACCCAGCCGACGCGCATATCGCGCACGTTCCACACGAGCCCCAGCGCTCCCCCGGGCTTCAGGACGCGGTGAATTTCGGCGAGCGCCACGGGGGTCGAAAACCAGTGAAACGCCTGGGCGCAAACGACGGCGTCAACACTTGCGTCGGGCAAGGGAATGGCCTCGGCGCTTCCTTCGAGCACGCTCACGCGGGGCGCCGTGTGGCGAAACTCGGCGCGCATTTCCGCCAGGGGCTCGACCGCCGTCACGCTCGCGCCGGTCGCGACGAGGCGCGCGGTGAACTTGCCCGTGCCGGCGCCGAGATCCAGCGCCGCCTTGCCGGGCGCAAGACCGACCGCGTCCCGCAGCCAGCCGCCGATTTCGGCCGGATACTCCGGACGCCCAGCTGCATAGGCGGCCGCTGCGGCGGCGAATCCTTCGGCGGCGACGTGATGCAGCTTGGTCATGGAGCGCTCCGTTCGGCGAAGTCAGGCGATGGGGGCCCCCGATCCTTCCGCATCTTGCGATTTCGGGTCGAGGCGAGCGACGCTTTCATCAAGGACTCCCTCGTCCAATCGATCGGCCGGGGGGTCGCCGCCCCCTATGGTCGTCCACTATTAGTGACATTTCAGTTCGTGAAAAAGTCTGGTATCGGTGCGGGTCAAACGGAGATGGGGCTTTCCCGTGCCAATCTTGGACGAGTTAAGTACCGAGAGTCGTGGCGTTGGGGACGGGGAACTGAAAAGCGTACGCAACGCCGGAGCGCAGCTCGACGCGTTCGTCGCCTACTCGCCGATCGCGATGGCGATGTTCAACTCGGAGATGCGCTATCTCGCCGTCAGCGAACGCTGGCTGAGAGATCACCAGCTCGTCCGCTCGCCGGTCGGCCTCCTGCTTTACGACGTCCTTCCGGAGATTCCCGAGGCCTGGAGGGCGGGGCATCGCCGATGCCTCGCGGGAGCGACCGAAAGCTCTGAGGGCGAGCCATTCCCGCGCGCCGACGGACGCGTCCAATGGGTGAGGTGGTTGGCGTGCCCATGGCGCGATATTGGCGGCGAGGTCGGCGGAATCATCCTGATGACCGAGGACATCACAACTCGCAAGGAGGCGGAGGCCGAGGCGGCGCGCCTGGCGGCGGTCGTGACGCATTCGAGCGATGCAATCATCGCCAAAAATTTGGATTCGATCGTCACGAGTTGGAACGCCGGAGCGACGCGCCTGTTCGGCTATCGGGCGGAGGAGATGATCGGCCACTCGATCGCACGCATTGTCCCGCCGGAACGCCTCGGCGAGGAGGATCAGATCCTTAAATGGCTGCGCGCCGGCGAGGCCATTGAGCATTTCGAGACGCAGCGCGTCGCCAGGAACGGACGTGTCCTCGACGTTTCACTTTCGATCTCGCCGGTCAGGAATGCTTTTGGGGCGATCGTCGGCGCGTCGAAGATCGTGCGCGACGTCACCGACGGGATTGAAGGGCAAAAAGCGCTCAAAGCGGCGCACGATAGGGCGGACGAGATTCTGTCCAGCATCGCTGACGGATTCTACGCGCTCGACGCCGATTGGCGGTTCGTCTATTTCAACGAGCGCGCGGAACACGTCACGAACAAAAAGCGCGAAGAGGTGCTTGGCCGCGGGATCTTCGAGGCTTTTCCTCTGACCGAGAACAGTGAGGTCCACAAAAGATACCTCCAGGCGACGAGGGAGCGCGCCGCGATCGAGTTCGAAGCGCTCTCGCCGACCCTGCAGCGCTGGACGTTTTACTCGGTGTATCCCACCCGCGAAGGCGGAATCTCGGTCCATTTTCGCGACATCTCCGAGCAGAAGCGAGTCGAACGCGAGAGGGCCGCCGCGAAGATCGAGGCGGAGCGCGCCAACCAGGCCAAGTCGAAGTTCCTCGCGGCGGCGAGCCACGATCTGCGCCAGCCGGTGCAGTCGCTCGTCCTCCTGATGGCGGTGGCGGAACGCCAGGTCGCCGACAATCCGCAAGCGCTGGAAACGCTCGGCAGGATGCGGGGATCGCTCGAAGGGCTGAACGGCCTGCTGCGCGCCATCCTCGACATCTCGCGGTTCGACGCAGGCGTTGAGGTGCGGCCGGAGGTCATCGATCTCGGCGCCCTCATCCGCCGTCTCGCAAACGAATACAAACCAAAGGCCGACAGGCTCCGTCTGAATATCAGGATCGCGCCTCGCGAACTCTGGGCCAAGGCCGATCCGGCGCTGCTCGAGCGCGCTTTGCGCAATCTTATCGAGAATGCGCTGCGCTATACGCCCTCCGGCGGAATCCTGCTCGGACTGAGGCGCAGGGGCGAGCGCGTCCGCATCGACGTCGTCGATACCGGGATCGGGGTTCCGCAGGAGAGGCGCAGGGACATTTTCGAGGAGTTCGTCCAGATCAGCAATCCGGGCCGCCAACTGGGGCTCGGCCTGGGGCTTGGACTGGCGATCGTCCAGCGGATCGCGATGCTGATTGACGCGACGATCGAAGTGAGCTCGAGGGAGGGGCGGGGAACGCGATTCTCATTGACGCTGCCGGCGGATCAGGGCGCCCCTCCATCTGCTGCGACGGCGCCGACGATCTTCAGGACGACCCGGGCGGCCGGGTACTGATCGTGGAAGACAATCTTATCGTGCAGCATGCGCTCGCGAGCCTGTTGACCGAATGGGGCTACGAGACCGTGACGGCGTCCGACGGCGAACAGGCGCTCGATGTCGCCGAGCGGGACAGCTGGCGCTTCGGCTGCATCGTCACCGACCAACGGCTCGGCCCGGGCCGGACCGGGGTCGAGACGGCGAAGGAAATCCGGCGCCGATCCCGCCGCGCTCTACCGACGCTGGTTCTGACCGGAGACACCGCCAAGGAGAACATCGCCGACATCGGCGCGAGCGGCTTCGAAGTCATGCACAAGCCGATCGCGTCCGAGCCGCTTCGCCGGGCGCTCGCCCGAATGATGGGCGCGTAGCTCTCTGTCTTGCAGACGGGCCGAATTAACGATTTGGCGTTCGCGTCCCGCCAATGGCGGCTCTTTGGTTGAACGCGAATTCGAAAGCGCGCCGGAGCGGCGCCAAACGCGTCCGCTACCAGCGGATCAGCGCCGCGCCCCAGGTGAAGCCGCCGCCGACCCCCTGGATCATCACCAGATCGCCCGGCTTGATGCGTCCGTCCCCGACCGCGACGGAGAGCGCCAGCGGGATCGAGGCGGCGGAGGTGTTGCCGTGCCGGTCGACGGTCACGACCACCTTCTCGCGCGGGATGCCGAGCCGGTCGGCCGAGGCCTCGATGATGCGCCGGTTGGCCTGATGCGGCACGAACCAGTCGATCGCCTGGGCGTCGCAGCCGGCGTCGTCGAGGCAGCCGTGGATCACGTCCGACACCATGCCGACGGCGTGGCGGAACACTTCCTTGCCCTCCATCCGAAGATGGCCGGCGGTCTGAGTGGTCGAAGGTCCGCCGTCGACGAAGAGCTTGGCGCGATGCCGCCCGTCGGAGCGAAGCCGCGCGGCGATCACGCCGGGCGAGGCGAAGGCGCCGTCGCTTTCCTGCGCCTCGAGCACCATCGCGCCGGCTCCGTCGCCGAACAGCACGCAGGTCGTGCGGTCGTTCCAGTCGAGGATGCGCGAGAAGGTCTCGGCGCCGATCACCAGCGCCCGCTTGTGCGAGCCGGAGCGAAGGAACTTGTCGGCGGTCGTCGACGGCGAAGACGAAGCCGGAGCAGACCGCCTGCAGGTCGAAAGCCACGCCCTGGGTGATGCCGAGATTGGCCTGGACCTGGGTCGCCGTCGCCGGAAAGGTATAGTCCGGCGTCGCGGTCCCCACGATGATCAGGTCGATGTCCTCCGCCTTCAGTCCGGCGTGGGCGAGCGCCGCCTCGGCCGCCTTCGTCGCCAGCGTCGAGGTCGTCTCGCCTTCTCCCGCGACATAGCGCTGCGTGATTCCGCTGCGCTGGCGGATCCACTCGTCGGAGGTGTCCACTTTGCCGACGAGTTCCTGGTTGGTGACGACTCGGGCGGGAAGCGCGGCGCCGACGCCGCGGACACAGGAACGAAGATGCGAAGCCATTGGGGATTCCGGAGTCAGGATCTCGACGGCCGGCGAGGCGGCCGTGGGACGGCTCTCGCTGGTCTGAGCAATCATTTCACGAATTTTGGCCAGGAGTTCCTGCCGGACCATGTCGTAACCGAGTTCGATGGCGCCGGCGTAGCTGTCGGCGTCGGCGCCGCCATGAGCCTTGATGACGACGCCGTCAAGGCCGAGGAACACGCCGCCGTGCGCTCGCGGCGCCATTCGCTCGCGCAGGGCGTCGAGGGCCTTGCGGGCGAACAGGAAGCCGATGCGCGACATGAGGCTGTGGCTGAACGCGTCGCGCATGTACTGGCCGAGTTGGCGCGCGGTGCCTTCCGCCGTCTTCAGCGCGATATTGCCGGTAAAGCCCTCGGTGACGAACACGTCGACGGCGCCCTTGCCGAGGTCGTCGCCTTCGACGAAGCCGTGATAGCGCATATTGGGCAGGTTGGCGTCGCGCAACAGCCGGCCGGCCGCCTTGACCTCCTCGACGCCCTTGATCTCCTCGACCCCGACGTTGAGCAGGCCGACCGTCGGGCAGTCGATGTCGAACACGATTCGCGCCATCGCCGCGCCCATCACCGCCAGGTCGACCAGATGCTGCTCGTCGCCGCCGATCGTCGCCCCGACGTCGAGCACGATCGATTCGCCGCGCATCGTCGGCCAGAGCGCGGCGATCGCCGGACGGTCGATCGGCGCCATCGTGTGCAGGCAGAACTTCGCCATCGCCATCAGCGCGCCGGTGTTGCCGGCCGAAATCGACGCAGTCGGCCGCGCCCGTCTTCACCGCCTCGATCGCCTGCCACATCGAGGACACCCGGCGGCCGGTGCGCAGAGCCTGGCTCGGCTTGTCGGTCATCTTGACCGCGACGTCGGTGTGAAAAACCTGCGGCGCGCGCGGCGAGCCTCGGTTCCGCGGACACAAGAGGCGCGATCGCGTTCCGGTCGCCGTACAGGAGAAAGCGAACATCCGGGCGGCGCTCAAGCGCAATGGCGGCGGCGCGCAGCACAACGGCCGGGCCGTGATCGCCCCCCATTGCGTCCAGCGCTATGCGGATATCCCTCGCCATCCCTCGTCCGACCGCGCCCACTCCAGCTCGGGCGGCGCCCGGCGCGGCGGGACAATAGCGTCTTATCCGCTTAAGGCAACGGCCGAAGACCGCCTGGCGGGAAGGTCGCGGGGTCGAGTTGATCCCGTGGATTTTTCAGCGCCAACGCCGTCCCGCCGCCCCCTGAGCAAGGCTTTCCAAGCCCGGGATTCGGCGGCATAACGTTGGCAAGGCGACTTGCCTGGGACATAGTGACGCAATACGGATTTTGCAGACGAGTCATTTATTGTGATCGGGATTTCAATCGGGGGAGGACATGGCGAAATCCATTTTTCTCATTTCGGCGTGTGCGCTGGCGTTTGCGGCGCTCGCAGCCCCATCTGCGTTGAGCCCTTCCCGCGCCGGCGACGGCTTTGACCCTTACGCCTCGAACAACGGCTTGACGGTCCCGTCCGACGCGGACCCGCCGCCATTCGACGGCCCTTACAAGTTCCGGCGGCTCAGCCACAATTACCCGGCGGCCCCGCCCGCTCACTCCTGGCTCGACGTCAAGCCGCACGGGCGCATAACGCTCGATAACGCCGTACGACTATATGGCAAAACTCAAGGCCTACGTCGAACCGTCCCTCCGCAACATGATCGAGGCTCCCGCGCAATGGGACCCCGCGTCGAACGGCTGGTACGACATGCCGTGGATGGGGCTGGGCGATGCGGAAAACGGGCGCGATCCGATCCTCGGATCGTTCACCGGACAGATCATTCTCGCCAAGAGCGAAGCGCACAAGGAACTCAAGATCGACACGCAGAACCACACGATCATCTATTACGATTCCATGGCCGCTTCGACGCTCGGCGACATCTGGAAAGATGTAAACAAACCGGACACCGGCGCCGCGTTCTATCGCGAAGGCTCGCTGGTGGTGAAGGCTGGAGGCGTCGCCGCGACGCCCGAGCAGTGGCCGGAATCGGACGGCGCGGCGGTTTGGCGCGTCTATCGCCCGCCGGTCGGCGAGGTCATCGCAAACCGCACTCAGGGGCGGGGCGGCTTCTGGAAGCCGGTGGTGCAGAACCTCCGGGTCATGCAGTTCGACATCATCGTCAAGGACAGCGAGGCCGCGCCGGAGACGGGCTGGGTCTTCGCCACGTTCGTATACGACAAGAGCGCGCCCAAGGGGACCGGACCCTGGGATCAGCTCGTTCCGCTCGGCGCGACCTGGGGCAACGACCCCGAAGCGGACGGCTACTACCCTGGGCACCCGCCGGTCGATCCCAGCAACCCGTACGCGCCCCTGCTCAAGCAATTCTGGCGCAATCCGAATGCGCCTGAATACACCGCAGCGACTCTCGGATGGGGCGGCCGCATGTCGGGTCCAATCGACATCGCCGAGCGGCATGGAGTTCTGCTGGTCGAAAATGTGCCGCGCGGCCGCATTGCAGCCGACGCCGATTGCACGCTCGTACCCTACACTCCGGTGACTGGCCCGTTCCGCGCGTCCGGCTGTCTGAGCTGTCACGGCACCTCGCAGACCGGCGTTTCCGCGCGCATGTATCCTTCGCCGATTCAGGCGCGTCTGCCGTCGGACGGGCAACCTTTCTGCCTCTACACGCCCGGGAAAGCCGAATGGTCGCCGTGGTTCCAGAATCGCAACGGGCGCACCCCGCAGCTTCCGAACACCGCCGCGTCGATCACGCTGGCGGTTACGACCGCCGCCGCCAAGAACGTACTGGGGCTTCCTTACGTTCGCTTCGGCCGCGATCCGCGAACCGTCCCCTTGGCCGAGATCCAGAAGACGCTCGCCGAGCCGGCGGTTGGACTCGATTATGACATGCTGTTGATGTTCGCGATTGGAACGGCTCAGGAAAACGCCCAGGGTTTCACCGTCATGCAAGAACGGACGCCGACGCATTGAACGCCCTCTGCCCTTCATGCGGCGCCGCTTACTCGGAGGGCGCCCGTTTCTGCAGCGCCTGCGGCGTTCGCCGCGTCGAATTCGGGATCTGCGACGGCCCGGCTCGCCAGCGGCGAGCGACGCAACATGACTGTGCTGTTTTCGGACATCGTCGGTTCGACGCAATTGCTCGACGGGCGCGACCCGGAGGAGGCGCTCGACATCCTGGACCCCTACCGGCTGGCTGTGCGCCAGACGATCGAGCGCTTCGGCGGCTTCGTCCTGCTCCAGGCCGGCGACGGCATCGTCGTGTGTTTCGGCTATCCGATCGGCGCGGAGGACGCGGCTGAGCGCGCTGTGCGCGCGGGCCTCGCGATCATCGAGGCGGTCGGAAAGCTGAAGGCCGGGGAGGCGTCGCTGCAAGTCCGCATCGGCGTCGCGACCGGCGTGGTGGTCAGCCACGCCAATCCCACCGCCAATCCGGCCGAGGGCGCTTTCACCGGCGCGGCGCTCAACATCGCGTCCCGCCTTCAGAACGTCGCGGAGCCCGGACAGGTTGTGGTCGCGCATTCGACCCAGCGCCTGGTTGCGGGAGCGTTCGAGACCAAGGCGCTCGGGCCCCAGCACCTCAAGGGATTCGCGGAGCCGATCGAGGCCTTCGCGATTCTCGGCTTGGGCGAGGCGCGGACGCGTTTCGAACGACGCGTGGAGGCGAACAAGGCGCCTCTGATCAACCGTTACGCCGAGCGCGACCTCCTTATGCGCCTGTTCGGCGAGGCCGTGGCGGGCACGCCGCGCGCGATCCTGATCGAGGGCGAGCCCGGTATCGGCAAATCGCGACTGGCTCACGTGCTCGGGGAGGTCGTCGGCGACGTCGATTTTCAGCAGCTCGGACTGCAATGCAACTCCGCGCTGTCGAATACCGCGCTGCACCCTCACATCGATCTCATCGAACGGCAATCCGGCATCGTCGTGCTGGACGACGCAGGCGAGCGCCTGCAAAAGCTGAAAGCGCTGATCGAGGCGAAGGCGCCGTCCGACCCCGAGGCGCTGGCGCTGCTCGCGAGCCTCCTCTCGATTGACACCGTCGATGCGCCTCCGGTCCTGATGCCGCCGCCCGAGCAGCGCGCGCGCACGATCGGGACCCTGAAGGAGCTCTTGCTCACCGAGGCCCGCGCCGCGCCGCTCGTGGTGGTGTACGAGGACCTGCACTGGGCCGACCCGACCTCCGGCGACCTCGTGTCTCAACTCGTTGAATCGAGCGAGGAGGCGCGCCTCCTGCTGGTCGCGACGACGCGGCCGGGGAGCCGCCCCGCATGGGCTGAGCGCAACGGCGTGACCTCCTTGCGTCTCGAACGCCTGACGCCTGACGATTCCTCGCGTTTCGCCGAGTCGATCGGCCTCGGCGCAGGCCTCTCGTCCATCGACATCGACCGGATCGTCAAACGCACCGACGGCATTCCGCTGTTCGTCGAAGAGATGACCCGCATGATGCTCGACGCGCCGGATCGCGCCCGACGCGCCGACTTGCCGGAAACGCTCTCCGATCTCCTGACCGCTCGCCTCGACAATCTGGGGCCGGCTCGGTTGTTCATGCAGGTCGGCTCGGTGATCGGGCGGTCGTTCTCCGCCCCTCTGCTGGCGGCGGTGGTCGAGCAGCCGGACGAGGCTCTCAAGGAGCCGCTGCAGGCGATGCTGCAATCGGGCCTGGTCGAGCCGGGCGCAGGCAGCGGTTCCTTCCTGTTCAAGCACGCCTTGATCCAGGACGCGGCCTACGCCTCGATTCTCGGGCGCGAGCGGCGCGACCTGCACGCCCGCGTCGCCCATTGCCTGGTGACGGACTTCCTTGAAGAAGGCGAGCGCGAGCCGGAAATGATCGCCCGCCACCTGACCGCGGCCGGCAAGCCGCTCGAGGCGGCGCCCTGGTGGCTGCGCGCCGGCGGCGCCGCGATCGGCCGCGGCAGCGCCCAGGAGGCGGCGGCCCTGCTTCAGTCGGGCCTCGATGCGCTCGCGGACCAGCCGAACGACGAGGCGCGGCGCAGGGCCGAACTCGGTTTGCTGGCGGTGCTCGGCCCCGCGCACATGGTCATGCGCGGCCCCGGCAGCCCTCAGTTCGGGGCCGTGCAGCGCCGGGCCTACGACACCTGCCGCGCCCTGCCCGGCACGCCCTCGATCTTCCGCATCACCTATGGGCTGGCGCTTTATCACTGGGGTCGCGCGGAGTTCGCGACCGCCCTGCCGCTCGCCGAGCAACTCGACGCCGTAGCCGCGGCCGATCCGATTTGCGAGCACAGGCTCGCCGCCGGCAACATGAACGCGATGGTCCGGCTTCATCTCGGCCATGCGGACGTCGCCCGCCATCGGTTGACCGAGACGGTCGGCCTCTATCGCCCGGAGCGGGACGCCCAGCTCTACCCGCATTACCTGATGGATTTCGGCGTGTTCGGCCGGTTCTACCTGGGCATCGCCTGCGCGGTGCTGGGCGACGGCGACGAGGGCGCAAGGCACGCGCGCGACGCTGCGGCGCTCGCCGAACGGCTGTCCCAGCCGCATTCGGTGGGTTTCTCCATGCTCGCCAATTTCATCGTCGCGATGCTCTGCGACGACGTGGAGACGGCGCGCCAATGGGCGAGGCGATGCGTGCCGTATTCGAGCCAGATGGGCTTTCCGGAGTTCGTCGCCTTCGCCGACATTGCGCTCGGCTGGGCGGAGATCCGGGATGGAAACGTCGAGGCCGGACTCGAGCAACTCGATCGCGGCGTCGAGGCCTGGCAGGCGACCGGTTTCGAGACCTGGCAAACCTGGTTCGGCGCGATACGAATGAAGGCGCTGATCGCACTCGGCCGGATCGACGAAGCGCTCGCCGAGGGCGCGAAACAGGCCGCTCGCTCGGCGCAGAACGGCGAGCGCCTGTTCGAGCGCCAGCTTGCCGAGGCCGACGCCGCCGCCCGCGCCGCGCGGCGCTAGAGGCCGATGCTCAGGATGGCTCGCAGGCTCGGTCCTGCTCCGATCGGGCTCGGGCAAGTTGCGGCGACTGCCGCCGGGAACGAAGGCGCGTGGGCGGGCCGCCTGGACCCAGGCGCGTATCCAAGATTTTCAATAGATTGCGGCCAGTTTTGCAGGCTATTGTTGATCGGCGCGTTGAGCGTCGGACCGCCCTCGGTGGGTTCGAGGCGGTCGGATGCGAAGGCCGCCTCCGGCGCCGCATCGACCCCGCCGGAAATATCCGCGACCTCCGCAATTCGGCTCGCGGATTCCATCTTTTCAAACCCTTGCGGCAGGTTTTGGGGCCGTTCGAAACCGCCGTCGTCCTGCCCGCGAACGTGGGCGCCCAAGGCCTCGGGGCGAGAGGCGCGGGAGCCTCGCCTGTCCGGGAGCCGGCCGAGCCGCGGCTCTGGATCCTCGCTTTCGCGAGGATGACATGCGGCGAGGTCGGTTGAGTCGACCGGGAGGCGCCGGCGCTCGTCGGGTCGACTTTGCTCGGTCGCCTGGGCGGCCGCGAACGCTTGCGGCGCATCCTGGGGCCGTGCTGCTTCCGGCGCAAGGACGGGCGTGAGGCCCATGGCTTGAAGCTCTGGCGCCGTCGGCTCGATACCGCTGACGAGCGCCCCGCCGAGCGGCAGGGCGCCGTCGGCGGGCCCGCCGAGACGCGACGGCTCCGTCAGGCGACGCCCGGCGGCGCCGAACCCGTGATAGCGGTCGAGGTCGCGTACGATCCTGATCACCCTGTCGACCGCCCTGAGGTTCATGTCGGTCATGGCGCTGACCGCGACGAGCAGCGCCTCGTTGAGGCGGCTTGCCTGGATCGCTGCGAAGTCTTCGGGCGCCGGCATGCGGCGGGCGAGAATATCGTGGACGACCGCGCCCATGCGTTGCTCGCTGAACCCGACCCGCGCCGCGATCTCGCCGACCGACACGCCGCGGTTGAGATACGCGACGATCAACTGTTCCCACTTGAATTTTTCGAGAAGCGCCGCGCGCGCGTCCGTCGACGGAGCGCTCTGGCGCGCGAGACGCGCGCCGTCCGAAGGCGCGCTGGGCGCCTCGGCTGAAGCCTCATAAGACGCGACCCGCGAGGCGGCTTCGGCGAAATCGGAGATGGGACTTGCGGATCGTGAGGCTTGCGGACGTGGGGTTTGCGGACATGGGGCTTGCGAACATGGGGCGCGCTCTGTTTCTGATAAACACAAAGATAGAACACGATCGTCCGCCTGACAAGAAATTGCTTTGTTTTCTATTGTGGCTGGCGAGCGCATCGGCCGCCGCCCTCACTCGTGGGCCGTCCGAGCCTTTCGCGGACCATCGCACGCCGAGGACATCCGAAGCAAAGCATTGGCCGCGCTCATGGAAGGTGAGGCTCATCCTGATGGAGAACCGCGAGTGGCGGGATCTCTTCGAAGAGTTGAACGGATGAGCATACAAGGCGCCTTGCGGCGCCGGCGTGGATGGCCGGGTCAAGCCCGGCCATGACGCGGAGAAAATGCAGGCCAATTCTCAAGCGAAAGTCGCGTCAGACAACCCCGCCAACGATGACGCCTCTCCGCCTCAATGCCGTTGGCCGTCATGGCCGGGCTTGGCCCGGCCATCCACGCCGCGCCGTCAGGCGCTCTGCGCCTTTCGCGGCCCTGCCGCAATGCCCACGCCTGGCGCAAGCCTTCCGTACGGGGCGGAGTGGGAATACGTGCTTGCGGTGCATTCTGCCACTTTCGCGAAACCGTCCGGCGGCGCCCGCCTCTGCGCAAAAGAGGCGCCGCTCCATTACCGAGTTTGAGCGGGCGTCTTGGCGCTCGCGCCTTGCGCAGCGGCGGCGCCTGCCTGCTTGCCAACACCGCTCCGGGGCCGCGCCAAGCGGATGCAAGCGTGGACATAAGCGTGCTAGCAACGGCCGAACGCAGATCCAGAGACCGTCCGCAGCCCTATGACCAAGCTCACCGATGAAACCCGCGCCTCGTTGAAAAGCCGCACGCGCCTCGTCCATCTCGGGCGCGACGGCGATCAGTCGCAGGGCTTCGTCAACCTCCCGCCGTTCCGCGGGTCCACGGTGCTCTACCCGGACGCCGCGGCGCTGAAGAGCCGCAAGCAGCGCTACATCTACGGCACCCACGGCACGCCGACCACCGAGGCCCTCAGCGCCGCCTGGACCGACATTTCAGGCGCGGCCGGAACCGAACTCGTCCCCTCCGGCCTCGCGGCGATCGTCGTGGCGCTGATGACGGCGCTGTCGGCCGGCGATCACCTCTTGATGACCAACTCGGCCTATGGCCCGGCGCGCGCCTTCGCCAACGGCGTGCTGAACCGGATGGGGGTCGAGACGACTTTCTACGACCCGCGCGTCGGCGCCGGGATCGAGGCGCTGTTCCGGCCGAACACCAAGGCGGTGCTGACCGAATCGCCGGGCTCGCAGAGTTTCGAGATTCAGGACGTGCCGGCGATCGCCGAGGTTGCGCACGCCCGCGGCGTCTGCGTTCTGATGGACAATACCTGGGCGACGCCGTTGTTCTTCCCCACGCACGCCCGCGGCGTCGACATCGCGATCGAGGCCGGCACGAAATACCTTTCCGGCCATTCCGACCTGCTTCTCGGCCTCGTCTCGGCCAACGCGGACTGGTTTTCGCGGGTCAAACACACGGCGGGCCAGATGGCGATCCAACCGGGGCCGGAGGATGTCTTTCTCGGGCTGCGCGGCCTGCGCACGATGGAGTTGCGTCTGCGCGAGGCGGAGCGCCAAGGGCTCGCGATGGCGCGCTGGCTAAGCGAGCGGCCAGAAGTCCTGCGCGTCCTCCATCCCGCCCTGCCCGACGACCCGGGCCACGCGATCTGGAAGCGCGACTTCCTCGGCTCCTCAGGTCTCTTCAGCGTGATTCTGAAGCCCGTCTCGGAGGCCGCGGTCGCGGCCTTCCTCGACGGCCTCGAACTCTTCGGGCTCGGCTATTCCTGGGGCGGCTACGAGAGCCTGGTGATCCCGTTCGACTGCTCGTCGTACCGCACCGCGACCCGATGGGCGCCCGGCGGCCCGGCGCTCCGCTTCAGCATCGGGCTCGAGGACATCGAGGACTTGAAAGCCGACCTGGACAGGGGTTTTGCGCGGTTGAGAGCGACGGCCTGAGCGACATGCGCGACTTCCTGATCGACACCGACACCGCCTCCGACGACGCCGTCGCGATCATCATGGCGCTCTCGGCCCCGGACGTGCGCGTACTGGGGCTGACCACCGTCGCCGGCAATGTCGCGCTCGATCAGGCGACCCGCAACGCGCTGTACGCCGCGGAGATCTGCGGTTCCGACGTCCCGGTCTTCATGGGCGCCAGGGCGCCGCTCGTCCGGGCGCTTGCGCGACGCGCACTGGTTTCACGGGGCCGACGGCTTCGGCGACCATGGCTTTCCGCCGCCAAAGCGCGCGCCCGAGCCCGAACACGCCGTCGACGCCATCCTCCGCCTTTCGCAGGAAAATCCCGGGCTGACGCTGGTGACGCTCGGACCGCTGACCAATATCGCGCTCGCCCTCGCCTGCGATCCCGCGCTCGCCGAACGGGTCGGCCGATGCGTCGTGATGGGCGGGGCGCCCTGCTGCGAGGGCAACGTGACGCCCGCGGCCGAATACAACATCTGGGTCGATCCCGAGGCGGCGCGGGCGGTGTTCCGATCGAAGCTGCCGATCGAGATGGTCGGCTGGCACGTCTCGCGCGGCGCCTCGGTGCTGAGCGACGCGGAAATCGCCGCGATCGAGCGCGCTCGGCACGAAAAAGGCGCGCTTCGCCATCGAGTCGAACAGCCGCGCCCGCGAGGCCTATCATCGTCCAGACCGGCGAGGTCGGCCTGTCGCTCGCCGATCCGACCGCGATGGCGGTCGCGCTCGACCGCTCGGTCGGCCTGACGTGGTCGCGCTGCCGGGTCGCGATCGAAACGCAGAGCGAACTCACCCGCGGCATGACGGTGGTCGACCGGCTCGGCGTCAGTTCCGACGCGATCAACGCCGACGTCTGGGGCGCGGCGGCGGGCGAGAGCGACGGCGCCGACGTGCTCTGGACCTTCAATTCGGCGAAATTCAAGGCCATGCTGACGGCGGCGCTGCTGTAGGGCGCGGTCGCCGACCGCGCCTTCGCGGGGGGGCGTTTCACGGCGGGGTCGGCGACCCCGCCCTAAAGGGCGAGGCTCGCGATGGACACTGACCGCAACCTCCTCGCCGACGCGACCTCGCCCTACCTGCTGCAGCACGCCCAGAACCCGGTGCATTGGCGGCAATGGGGCCCGGAAGCCTTCGCCGAGGCGAAGCGGCGCGACTGTCCGATTCTGCTGTCGATCGGCTACGCGGCCTGCCACTGGTGCCACGTGATGGCGCACGAGTCGTTCGAAAACGTTGAAACAGCCAATCGGATGAACGGCTTGTTCGTCAATGTGAAGGTGGATCGCGAGGAGCGTCCGGACATCGACCACATCTACATGTCCGCGCTGCACGCCATGGGCGAACAGGGCGGCTGGCCGCTGACCATGTTCCTCGATCCCGACGGACGGCCGATGTACGGCGGCACCTACTGGCCGCCCGCGCCGCGCTGGGGACGTCCCTCGTTCGGGCAGATCGTCGAGGGCGTCGCCAACGCCTGGCGCGACCGCCGCGTCGATCTCGCCAAGAACGCCAGCGCGCTCGTCGAGTCATCTGGCCGAACTTTCCACCCCCGCGCCGGGCGGCGAACTGACGCCCGACGACCTGACCCGGGTCGGCGACGCGCTTTTGCGCGCCGTCGATCCCGGTCCACGGCGGGATCGGCCGCGCGCCGAAATTCCCCAACGCGCCAATCTTCCGCTTCTTCTGGAACGAGATGTTCCGCCGCGGCGACCCGAGGTTCGGCGAGGCCGTCCGGGCGCTCCTCCAGGCGATGAGCGCGGGCGGCATCTACGACCACCTCGGCGGCGGCTATGCGCGCTATTCGACCGACGCGGAATGGCTCGTGCCGCATTTCGAGAAGATGCTGTACGACAACGCCCAGATTCTCGAACTCCTCGCCCTCGTTCACGCCCATTGGCCCGATCCGGTCTTCGCCGAGCGCGCCCGCGAAACCGTCGGCTGGCTGATGCGCGAAATGCGGGTCGAGCGCGCGTTCGCGGCCTCGCTCGACGCCGACCAGGACGGCGAGGAGGGCGCCTTCTATGTCTGGACGGAGCCGGAGATCGACGCGGCGCTCGGACCCGCGTCCGCCCGCTTCAAGGCGGCCTACGACGTCACAAGACGCGGCAACTGGGAAGGCCGCACGGTGCTGAGGCGAGTGACCCCCCGAGGCGCGGCCGATGAGGAGGCGGAGCTCGCGGCCTCGCGCGCGAAGCTGTTTGCGCTGCGCGAGGGGCGCGCCAAACCGGCGCGGGACGACAAGGTTCTGGCGGACTGGAACGGCCTGGCGATCGCGGCGCTTGTTCGCGTGAGCGTCGTGTTCGATGAGCCGCGAATGGCTCGCGACCGCCCGCTCCGCCTTCGACTTCGTCATGACGACGCTGCGCGCCGGCGACGGGCGGCTCCTGCACGCCTGGCGCGCCGGACGCTGCGGCGCGCGCGGCGATGCTCGACGATTACGCCGCCTTGGCGCGGGCGGCGATCGCGCTGTTCGAGGCGAGCGGCGATCCGGACGACCTCGGCGCGGCGATGCTGCTGGCGACCGAAGCGCTCGACCTGTTCGGCGACGGCGCGGGCGGCGTCTTTCTGACCGCGAGCGACGCCGACGACGTTCCCGGCGCGCGCCCGCGGCACGCCCACGACGGGGCGACCCCTTCCGGGGCGGGCCTCCTTGCCGAGGTCTTCGCCCGGCTGTGGCATCTGACCGCCGATGCGCGGTGGCGAGCCGCGGCCGAAGCCCTGATTCGCGCCTTCTCCGGCGCGCCGGAAGGAATCGGCGGCAGCCCGCTTCTGCTCCTCGCCGCGGATTTGCTGGAGCGCGGCGGCTGCATCGTGGTGGACGGGCCGCTCGACGATTCGGCCGCGGCGGCGCTCGCCGCCGCGGCCCTGCGCGCGCTCCGATCCGGCGCTGACCGTCCTGCGCCTCGACCGGCGCCTGTGGCCCGAGCGGTTCGCCGCGTGACGATCTGCCGCGGGTGAGCTCGCCCGCTCGCCATGCTCTGCCGCGGCCAGATCTGCAGTCTTCCGGTTGCGACGCCCGGCGCGTTGGCGCAATTGCTGTCCGGTCGATTGTGACCCCGTGCGGGCGGAAAGGCGCGCTGACGGACCGCGGCGCGTGCGCTTCCTCGGAACCTGTCTCCCCGCGGCCGCGTTTTCCAGAAACCCGTGCAGGCTATCCGCCCGCATTGGCCGGAACCTGTGCATATTGTAGGCGGTTTGTTTGCAACAAATTCTGTTTACAGCGGGACACACGCTTGTTACCGGAGTATAAGGAGACTGAGGAGGGCGCCACGCATTGACTGGGAAATTTTTTTTAGGGTTAGTGGCGGCCGCGTTTTCATCGGCTTCGGCCGCGACCGTGGGGGTCGTCTATACGACGGTCATCCATTCAACTCGCGTAGATGTCGCGGCCACCGTTGGGGAAGTCGCGCCCATTTCCGCGCCGGTCAAAACGGCTGTCGTGCTGAACGCGAACGACGGCTATTTCAATTCGGTCAAGGATTCGACGCCTGAGGGCGCACCCTCGGTCTGTTCGGGCGTGGACGATTCCCAACGCTGCGTTGTTGTCGCCCGCGCCTCCGATGTTCGCCTGAAAATTCTCGGGTACACCCTGACGCTTCCACCGATCTGGCTTGGCGGCGACAGCCAGGACACGTATTCCGGAGATGGTCAGCTTTCCTCGCTATTCAACGAGTTGGCGCCCGACCTGGAGGTCGTGGTCCACGTCAGACGACGGCACGGTCTCGTCGGCGAGATTTCGGCGCATGCCGACGTCGGGACGGACGGACAGTACGCACCCCAGAGCCAAGGCGGCTCGAACGACGGTAATGGATCTGGGACCGACAGTTCTCAAAATTCGGCGGGCGGCTCAGGCGACACTCAGGCGATCGAGTTTGAAATCTCGTCGGCGTTCCCGGAGTTTCCGTCCGGGGGCAAATCTTCGTTTTACGACCGCTCGCGAGATTTGAGCGCCTCGGGGCAAGCGGACAACCCACTCGTCCCCGATCCCCTCGGCGCTCCGCTGTCGTCGCTGAGTTCACCATCTGATCTGACGTCGCCATCCTTGAGTGCGCAGGTGGTGACCTCAACCCTTCCCGGCGTCGGCGCCTCCACCGCGCCCGAACCGTCGACATGGGTGATGATGATCATGGGGTTTGCAGCGCTCGGCCTCTTCAAGCGCCGGCGGATCGCCGCCGCGCTCAGATCCGTGAAGGGCTGACCTGCGGGGGGAGCCGCGGCGACGCGCTCGCCTCAAGGCACGACGAAGGTCGCCCTGCCCTGCCCGATCAGCGCGGCCGGGATCGCGCCCGGGCTCGTTGACGGAAAAGACCACGATCGGAATGCCGTTGTCGCGGCACAGGGCGAAGGCGGCGGTGTCCATCACCTGAAGGTTGCGGGCGATCGCCTCGTCATGGGTGAGCCTGTCGTAGCGTTTCGCGCTCGGATCCTTCTTGGGGTCGGCGGTGTAGATCCCGTCGACCTGCGTCGCCTTCATCACCGCGTCGCAGGAAAGTTCGCAGGCCCGCAGCGCCGCGCCGGTGTCGGTGGTGAAGAACGGATTGCCGGTGCCCCCGGCCAGCATGATGACGCGATTCTTGACCAGATGGGCGAGCGCCGCCTGGCGCGAATAAGGCTGGCACAGCGACGGCATCGCGACCGCCGAAAGCACGCGCGCCGGCTGGCCGATCTGCTCGAGCGCGCCCTCCATGGCGAGCGCGTTCATCACCGTCGCCAGCATGCCGATCGAATCGGCCCGCGCCCGCTCGATGCCCTTGTC
Source organism: uncultured Alphaproteobacteria bacterium (assembly GCA_963724785.1). GTDB lineage: Bacteria > Pseudomonadota > Alphaproteobacteria > Rhizobiales > Beijerinckiaceae > Roseiarcus. The sequence continues at coordinate 819,695 of CAVRWC010000025.1, forward strand.
CGCGCCCTGCAGGCCGCGAAAGAAGTTGCCGCCGCCGACCACCACGGCCACCTGCACGCCGAGTTGCGCCGTCGCCTTGAGATCGGCGGCCATGCGCTGAATGGTCTCCGCATTGAGGCCGAACTTGTCCGGCCCCATCAGCGCCTCGCCGGACAGCTTGACCACGACGCGATTGAACAGCGGTTTGAACGTCATGGGCTCTCCTTCGGCGTCGATGCGCCGGACGCGCCATCAAGCGCGCGCCGCTGCTAGGCCGCGCAATGGCGAAGGCGGCGTCAACATCAAAAAAAAGCGGCCCGGGGGCCGCTTCTGCTTCTCGGACCGTCAGGCCTCTTCGGCCGGCTTTTCCACGCCCTCGCCGAGCGCGAAGCGGACGAAGCCGGTGATCGCGATCGGCGCGCCGACCGTCTTCTCCGCCTCCTTGACCGCCTGGGCGACGCTCTTGGCCGGATCGTGGACGTAAGGCTGATCGAGCAGGCAGACCTCCTTGTAGAAGGTCTTGAGGCCGGATTCGACGATCTTCTCGATCACGTGCGGCGGCTTGCCGGCGTTCTTCTCGGCCAGCACCGAACGCTCGCGCGCGACCGTCGCCGGATCGACGCCCTCGGCGTTGAGCGCGATCGGGCTCGCGGCGGCGATGTGCATCGCCACCTGCCGCCCGAGCGCGGCGAGCGCGTCGCGGTCGCCCTTCGATTCCAGGCCGACGATGACGCCGATGCGGCCGAGGCCGTCGGCGATCTGGCCGTGGACGTAATGCCCGATCGCGCCTTCCGACACGCGCAGGCCCTGGACGCGGCGGAGCGTCATGTTCTCGCCGATCGTCGCGATGGCGTTGGCGATCGCCTCCGACACGGTCCCGCCGCCGAGGTAATGCGCGCCGAGCACGGTGTCGACGTCGACGTGCGGGCGCCTTGTCGAGCGCGACGGCCACGACGCCGCGCACCAGCGCCTGGAAGTCGTCGTTGCGGGCGACGAAGTCGGTCTCCGAATTCACCTCGACGACGACGCCGACGAGATCCTCGACCGCCACGCCGACCAGGCCGTCGGCGGCGACGCGGCCGCTCTTCTTGGCGGCCTTGGCGAGGCCCTTCTTGCGCAGCCAGTCGATGGCGGCCTCGATGTCGCCGTCGGTTTCCGTCAGCGCGTTCTTGCAGTCCATCATGCCCGCGCCGGTCTTCTCACGCAGGTCTTTCACGAGCCCAGCCGTGATCGCAGCCATCGATTATCCTCACATAGTCGTCGCGCCCACGGTCCTCGAGCGGACCGCGGCGCTGATCCAGAACAAACGCCGGCCCGCGCCGCTCTCGCGGTCGGGCCGGCCGAACGCAACCTCTCGACGGCCGCCGACTTACTCGGCGGCGATCAGGGCGCGCGCCTGCTCGTTCCACTTGTCGCGGATGATGCGGCCGTTGAACTTCAGGTCGGCGTCGAGCTTGGCGGCCTCGTCGTCGGTCATCGCCGCGAGCTGCCAGTAGTGGAACACGCCGTGCTCGTTCAGCTTCTTGACGATCTGCGGGCCGACGCCGGTGAGCTTGGCGAGGTCGTCCGGCGCGCCGCGCGGCGCGGTCAGGAGCTCGAAATGATCGTCGGGGGTCGAGACGACCGAGCTCGGACTCGACCTTCTCGGGCAGAACCTCGGCGAGCGGCGCCTCGGCCTCGCCGAGATCGACGCCCGCCGCGCCCTGGCTGCGGCCGATGCCGTCGATGGCGGCGCGCGCCACGAGGTCGCAATAGAGCTGGATGGCGCGACCGGCGTCGTCGTTGGCCGGGACCGGGAAGCTGATGCCGTCCGGATCGCAGTTGGTGTCGAGGATGGCGATCACCGGGATCTTGAGGCGGTTGGCCTCCTTGATCGCCAGCGCCTCCTTGTTGGTGTCGATCACGAACACGAGGTCGGGCACGCCGCCCATGTCCTTGATGCCGCCGAGCGCCGTCTCGAGCTTGTCGCGCTCGCGCGACATCATCAGGCGCTCCTTCTTGGTCAGGCCCTTGGCGCCTTCGGCGAGCATCTCGTCGAGCTTGCGCAGCCGCGCGATCGAGCCGGAAATCGTCTTCCAGTTGGTCAGCATGCCGCCGAGCCAGCGGGCGTTGACGAAATACTGCGCCGAGCGCCTGGCCGCGGCGGCGATGTCGTCGGAGGCCTGGCGCTTGGTGCCGACGAACAGCACGCGGCCGCCCTTGGCGACCGTGTCGGACACGGTCTTCAGCGCCTGATGCAGCAGCGGCACGGTCTGGGCGAGGTCGATGATGTGGATCGAATTGCGCGTGCCGTAGATGAACGGCGCCATCTTCGGGTTCCAGCGGTGCGACTGGTGGCCGAAGTGCGCGCCCGCCTCGAGCAGCTGGCGCATGGTGAAATCAGGCAGAGCCATAGAATTGTCGTCCTTGTCCGGTTGAGCCTCGGCGGATCGTGAACGGCGAGGGCATCCTCGCCACCGGAGCGGAACCTTGAGCAGGAGCCGCTGAAATCCGCCTGTGGAATGGGCGCGCATATAGGCGAGCGGACGCCGAAAGGCAAGCGCGTTCCGCGGAAGGACGAATGATCCTGTGCGCTGCGGCGCTTTGCGCGTTCCGCGAGGCGCTTCAGGATAGGCCGTGAGGCGGCCCGCGCGGACGCCGGCCCTGTCGTCAATTGTCATATCCGGTCGGCCAACGGAAGTCGTGGCCAGTTCGGGCGGGCGGGCGCCATTTCCCATTGCTTCGGCAGTCGGGAAATGTGTGTTATGCCGCGCCCGATCGGCCGCATGAAATGCCCTTCGCCGTTCGCGTCGACACGGAAACTCGCCCATGTCTGAACAGCATCGCCTCCGCCGGGCGGCGGGTCCTGCCGAACCAATGGGACCTGATCGCCTTCGCCGCGATCATGGCGGTGCTGACGGCGATCGCCCAGAGCTATCACGGCATTTCGGCGCCCTTGCCGGCGCCGAAGGAAGACGGTGATCTCGCTCGATTACTGGAACCTGCCTTACTACGCGCTGCGCACCGCGCTGCGCATGTTCGCCGCGCTGTTCTTCTCGCTCGTCTTCACCTTCACCTACGCCACGCTCGCGGCCAAGAGCCGGCGATGGGAGATGGTGCTGATCCCTGTCCTCGACATCCTGCAGTCGGTGCCGATCCTGGGCTTCCTGTCCTTCACCGTGACGTTCTTCCTCGGCCTCTTCCCCGGCAACACGCTCGGCGCGGAACTGGCGGCGATCTTCGCCATCTTCACCAGCCAGGCCTGGAACATGGCTTTCTCCTTCTACCAGTCGCTGCGCACCGTGCCGCCCGATCTCGACGAAGTGGCGCGCGGGTTCCGCCTCACCGGATGGCAGAAGTTCTGGCAGCTCGAGGCGCCGTTCGCCATGCCGGGCCTCATCTGGAACACGATGATGTCGATGTCGGGCGGCTGGTTCTTCGTCGTCGCGTCGGAGGCGATCACCGTCGGCGACACCACCATCACCCTGCCGGGCGTCGGCTCCTACATCGCCAAGGCGAACGATGCGGGCGACTGGTCGGCGATCGGCGCGGCGATCCTGACCATGGCGATCGTCATCCTGCTCTACGATCAGCTGCTGTTCCGGCCGATCGTCGCCTGGGCGGACAAGTTCCGGGTCGAATTGTCGGCGAGCCAGGAGACCGTCGACCTCCTGGGTGCTGAACATCCTGCAGCGCACCCATTGGGTTCGCCTCGCCTTCCAGCCCGGTGTTCGCGGCGTTGCGGAGCTTCAGCCTGCTGCCGATCCGCTTTCCGCGCCTGTTGCCTGCAAGACGCGAAGCGGCGGACCAGCAGCCGTCGCGCATTCTCGACGCGCTCTGGATCCTCGTCGTTCTGGCCGTCGCCGTATACGCGGGTTGGCTCACCGTGCAGTATATCGCCACCGAGGTCAGCTGGGACGAGGTCGTTCACGTCTTCGTCCTGACCTTCTACACGCTCATCCGCGTCTTCCTGCTGATTGTTCTGGCGTCGCTGGTCTGGGTGCCGATCAGCGTCTGGGTCGGCCTCAGGCCGCCGCTGGGCGGAGGCGGTCCAGCCGATCGCGCAGTTCCTCGCCGCCTTCCCGGTCAACCTGCTGTTCGGCGCGACGGTCAGCCTGATCCTCGCCTTACAATCTCAACCCCAACATCTGGCTGAGCTTCCTGATCATCTTCGGCACGCAATGGTACATCGTGTTCAACGTGATCGGCGGCGCGGCGGCCTTCCCCAACGATCTCGCGGAGGCGGCGAAGAACTTCCACATCAAGGGCTGGCGATGGTGGGTGCAAGGTCATGCTGCCGGGCATCGCGCCCTACTATCTGACCGGCGCGATCACCGCCTCGGGCGGCTCGTGGAACGCCTCGATCGTCGCCGAATGGGTCAAGTGGAAGGACCACACGGTCGAGGCCGCAGGGCGTCGGCGCCTATATCGCCGAGGCGACCGACAAGGGCGACTTCCCCAAGATCGTGCTCGGCGTGGCGATGATGTCGCTGTTCGTCACCCTGTTCAACCGCCTGTTCTGGCGCCAGCTCTACGCCTACGCGGAGCGCCGCCTGCGCCTCTGAGCGCGCTCGTGCCCGAACCGATTGCGACCCTTCGAAGGAGCTTCCCATGTTGGACACCGCCACGACGACGCTGCTGAGCGTCGACGAACGTGAACCAGATCGTTCGCCACCGGCTCGGGCGAGACGCGCAAGCTCGTGCTCGACAACGTGTCGATGAGCCTGAAGACCGGCGAGATCGTCGCCCTGCTCGGCCGGTCCGGCTCGGGCAAGTCGACGCTCCTGCGCATCATCGCGGGCCTCAACCACCCGACCAGCGGCACGGTCACGATTTCCGGCAAGCCGGTCGACCGGTCCGGCCGAGGAGTGGCGATGGTGTTCCAGAGCTTCGCGCTGTTCCCCTGGCTCAACGTGCTCGACAACGTCGAGATCGGCCCGCGCGCCAACGGCGTGCCGCTCGAGGAGACGCGCCAGCGGGCGCTGAAGGCGATCGACACCATCGGCCTCGACGGCTTCGAATCCGCCTATCCCAAGGAGCTTTCCGGCGGCATGCGCCAGCGCGTCGGCTTCGCCCGCGCCCTCGTCATGCAGCCGAAGATCCTGCTGATGGACGAGCCCTTCTCCGCCCTCGACGTGCTGACCGCCGAGACGCTGCGCACCGACCTCCTCGACCTCTGGCAGGAGGGGCGCATCCCGATCAAGTCGATCCTGATGGTCACGCACAACATCGAGGAGGCGGTGCTGATGAGCGACCGCATCCTGGTGCTGTCGTCCAATCCCGGCCGCATCGCCTCTGAAATCCCGAACACGATCCCGCATCCGCGCGACCGGCTCGATCCGCCGTTCCGCGCCATGGTCGACAGCATCTACGCGCTGATGACCCAACGGGCCGAGACCGCCCGGGTGGCGCAGCCGGCGGCCGCAGGGCCTCGCCCTCCCCCTGCCCGACATCTCGACCAACTCGCTCGCCGGCATGCTCGAAGAGATCGCCGCGCCGCCCTACAACGGCAAGGCGGACCTGCCCCATCTGGCGGACTCGCTCGGCTTCGAGATCGACGACCTCTTCCCTCTCGGCGAAACGCTGCAGATCCTCAAGCTCGTCGACTTCGAAGAGGCCGACATCAAGCTCACCGCCGCTCGGGCAGCGTTTCGTCGATATGGACGTCGACCAGCGCAAGAAGGCTGCTGGGCGAGCAGGTGCTCGCCAATGTGCCGCTCGCGTCGCACATCAAGCGGGTGCTCGACGAGCGTCCGTCGCATCGCGCGCCGGCGAGCCGATTCCGCGAGGAGCTCGAGGACTACATGTCCGAGGATTATGCCGAGCGGACGCTGAGGACGGTCATCAATCTCGGCCGTTACGGCGAACTTTTCGCCTACGACGAGGCTGCACAAACTTTCAGCTACGAGAACCCCGAATAGCTGCTGCGACGCACTGCTGCTTTGGTTGACTTGTTCGGTCGGATGCGCTGCGATAACGCTATTGCAGCGCACAGCGGCGCTTGAGCCGACAGGAGTTCCTTGATGACCGACACAATAGCCACCATCAAGGTCGGTGAAAAATCCTATGAAATGCCGGTTAAGGACGGTACGATCGGACCTTCGGTCATCGACATCAGCAAGCTCTACGCCCAGACGGGCATGTTCACCTACGATCCGGGCTTCACCTCGACGGCAAGCACGGAATCGAAGATCACCTACATCGACGGCGACGCCGGCATTCTGCTCTACCGCGGCTACCCGATCGACGAGCTCGCCGAGCACGGCGATTTCCTCGAGACCTGCTATCTCCTGCTGTACGGTGAGCTGCCGAGCGCCGTCGCAGAAGGCCGAGTTCGATTATCGCGTCACGCGCCACACCATGGTGCACGAGCAGATGTCGCGGTTCTTCAACGGGTTCCGCCGCGACGCGCACCCGATGTCGATCATGGTGGCCAACGTCGGCGCGCTCGCGGCGTTCTATCACGACTCGATCGACATCAACGATCCGCTTGCAGCGGGAGATCGCCTCGATCCGTATGATCGCCAAGATGCCGACGCTCGCATCGATGGCTTACAAGTATTCGATCGGCCAGCCGTTCGTCTATCCGAAGAACGATCTCGACTATTGCTCGAACTTCCTGCGCATGTGCTTCTCGGTGCCGGCCGAGGAATACAAGGTGAATCCGGTCCTGGCGCGCGCTCTCGACCGCATCTTCATCCTCCACGCCGACCACGAGCAGAACGCCTCGACCTCGACCGTCCGCCTCGCCGGCTCCTCGGGCGCCAATCCGTTCGGCTGTATCGCCGCCGGCATCGCCTGCCTGTGGGGACCTGCGCACGGCGGCGCGAACGAGGCGGCGCTCAAGATGCTCGGCGAGATCGGCACGGTGGAGAACATTCCGAAGTTCATCGCCCGCGCCAAGGACAAGAACGATCCGTTCCGCCTGATGGGCTTCGGCCACCGCGTCTACAAGAACTACGATCCGCGCGCCAAGATCATGCAGAAGACGGCGCACGAGGTGCTCGACGAGCTCGGCGTAAAGGACGACCCGCTGCTCGCGGTCGCGATTGAACTCGAGCGCATCGCGCTCTCCGACGACTACTTCATCGAGAAGAAGCTCTATCCGAACATCGACTTCTATTCGGGCATCACGCTGAAGGCGATGGGCTTCCCGGTCTCGATGTTCACCGTGCTGTTCGCCGTCGCCCGCACCGTCGGCTGGATCGCCCAGTGGAAGGAAATGATCGACGATCCGGACCAGAAGATCGGCCGTCCGCGCCAGCTCTACACGGGCGCGCCGTTCCGCGAATACAGTCCAGATCGGCAGCCGCTGACCCCGAGGGTCCGCTCCAGCGAGGGGGCCGCTAAAAGCCCCTTCCGGGCGCCGTCGCGCCGCCCCTCCTCTTTCACCATGCGACCGGCTGCCCGTCGCGAAAAAAGCCGCCGGTCGGCCCGTCGTCGGGCAGGTCGACCGCCCACAGCACGCTCGCCGCGCCCTCGGCGACCGGCCGTCCGCCTGCTCCGCCCATGTCGGTCGCGACCCAGCCGGGACAGACGGCGTTGACCAGCACGCCGCTTCCCGTGAGTTCCCCTGCCAGCACCCGGGTCAGCGCGTTGAGCGCCGCCTTCGATGTCGCGTAGGCTGGCGTCCCGGCGCCCATCGACGCGAGCGACCCCGCGCCGGACGAGACGTTGACGATGCGACCCCAGCCGCGCGCGCGACATCTCCGGGGCGAACGCCTGCGCCATCCGCCAGGCGCCGAACAGGTTGGTCTCGAACGCCTCGCGGACGATCCGCCAGTCCGCCTTCAGCGCAGTCTCCCAGGTGTCGTAATGGACGCCGGCGTTGTTGATCAGAACGTCCACCGGTCCGATCGCCGCGGCGAGACGAAAAGGCGCATCCGGGTCGTCGACATTGAGCGCAACAGGGCTGACGTCGCCGCCGAGGCGGCGCGCAGCCGCATCGCCCTTGTCGTAGTCGCGCGCGCCGAGGAACACCCGCCAGCCGCGCGCGCCGAGCTGGCGGCAGACCTCGAGCCCGATGCCGCGATTGGCCCCGGTGACCAGCGCGACGCGCCGCACGACTTCGCCCGCCATGGTCATCGCCCTCTCGCCCGTTCGGCCGCCACGGCGACAAGGCCGCGGTCGCCGATTTCCTGCGTCATGACAAAGGTCATGGCCGTGACTCTCCAGCCGTCCTCGATCCTGCGCAGGGTCCAGCGATAGAGGCCGATCGGCCGCCACAGCGCGTCGCCGATCCAGTGGCGACCGTCGACCAGCGCGGTCGCGGTCGCGGTTTCGCCGTCGACCCGGGCCTCGACGTCGCGGAGTTCATGGCGCGTCGCGTCGAAACCGGGGACGAGGCCGCGCCATGCGTCCATCAGCGCGGCGGGCGTCGTCCGTTGCGGTTCGCCGCCCCATAAGCTCGTGTAGTCGATCACGATTTCCGGGGCGAACGCCGCGGCGGCGAGTTCGTATCGGCCGATGTCGACCGCAAGCGGGATCGAGGAGACGATCGCGATCACCTTGGCGCATTCCGGGTCTCCGGCGGGCGTGAGGGCGTCGGTCATGGCGCGCTCCGAAGCTTTGCCGTCAGGATGGCGGCGATGCGGTCGGAAGGCAAGCGGTCCAGCGGCGTCGGTGGTCAGGCGTCGGCGAAGGCCGGGCACGCCCCGGCGCAACCGCAGCCGCCCATATTGTCGCAAGGCCCCATCGCCGGCGCGGATTCGCCGCCCTTGCTCGGGGTGGCGATCAGCGAAAGCTGCTGCTCGAGGTCGACGCTCGCGCAAGACTGGCACGCCGGCGTCTCGCCCGACAGGACGAGAGTGGAGAACTCCTTGCCGCAGTCGCGGCAGCGATAGGCGTAGATCGGCATGAATTCTTTCCAGAGAACAGTCGGGACTTCCTTTGCGCGAGACGGCCGCGTTCCGCAAGAGGCGTCGATCCCGGCGGCGCCCGTCAGCCGCGGAGTCCGAGCCGTTTGGCCGCCTCGGCGACCAGACGCCCGCGCTCGGCGAGGATCGGCGCCATCCGCTTCCCGACCGCATCGAGCACCTCGCGAGGAGCCGTTTCCGGCTCGCCGGCCTCGAACGGCGGCGCCGGGGCGTATTCGAGATTGAGCTGGATCGCCTCGGCGGTCGCGTCTCCCGCAAGCTCGGCGATCAGCGCGAGGCCAAAGTCGATCCCCGCCGTGACGCCGCCCCCCGTCATCAGGCGGCCGTCGCGAACGTATCTTTCGCGGACGGGAATTGCGCCGAGCCGCGCCAGGAGATCGTGCGACGCCCAGTGGGTCGTGGCGCGCTTGCCGATCAGCAGTCCGGCCGCGCCCAGCAAGAGGGCGCCGGTGCAGACGGAGGTGATGAAACGCGCGCCCTCGGCCTGCCGGCGGAGAAAGGCGAGCGTCTCGTCGTCGACAAGGAGCGGGTTGATCCCCGCCCCGCCGGGCACGCAGATCACGTCGAGCTGGCCGCAGTCGGCAAAGGTCGAGTCGGGATTCAGGCTCAGCTTTGTCGAGGACAGGAGAGGGTCGAGCGTCTTTCCGATCAGCCGCACCCGGGCGCCCGGCCAGGACGCGAGCACCTCGTAAGGCCCGGTCAGGTCGAGTTGCTGGACGTTCGGAAACGCCAGGATGCCGATTTCGATCGGGGGTGTGGCGGACATAGCGCGCGTCTCCTCGAATGTCGGAAGACCGGATTAGGCGGGTTCCGCCGCATCCGTCAACGCTTCGTCGACAGGTCATCCCGCACCACGATCTCGGTCCGCTTCACGCCAGACCGCGGTGGCGAGAAAGCGCAGGCGGTCGACCACGACCTCGCTGTCGGGCGCGCGCGCCGCCGGCGACACCTCGAGCCGAACGCAGTCCGGATCGAGCCGCAGGCTGGCGCTCGCCAGCACGGCCGGAACCACGCCGGAAAAGCGGTAGGCGAGCTGGATCGCGCGCCCAAGAATCTGCGCCCTGCGCTGGAGCGCCGGCGAGATCAGGCCGATCGCCGGCGCAAGCCACGGCGCGTCCGCCCGGCCGGCGTAGCGGGCATGGACGGCGGCGGCGAGGAACACCCGCTCGGCGTGATCCACGCCGATGAAAGGAAACAGCAGGAGCCGCCGGAAGCTCTCTTCGGCCCTGAGATCGGCCGCGTCGCGCCAGGCGATATCGGAAAGCGCGCAGACCGCGACACGGAGGCGCTGTTCGGCCGGCGTCTCGTTCGGGAAGAGGTCGGCCGTCCAGGCGGCGAGCGCCGGGGCGAATTCCGGAACGCGCGCAAACGGCAGGCCGATCAGTTGCGCGCCTTCGACCAGCGGGTCGAGATAGCGTTCGGCCTCGTCGAGCTGCGAATAGAGAAGCCCCTCGCGCAAGCCCAGCGCCGAGAAGATCACCCGATCGGGCGCGAGCCGCTTCAGCACCCGGTCGAGCGTCAGCGCGGCGGCGGGCAGCGTTCGCGCCCGCCGCGCCGGAGACCCCGGGCATGTCGACGAGCTTCGCCGGCCGGCAAGCCGAACGATCGACTTGGCGAAGGCGCGAACGACCGCGGTCTCCAGCGCATAGCCGTGCACCGCCTTGACCGGCGCGCCGACCGCCTCGATATGCGCCTTGGCGAGCGCGCGCCAGCCGCCGCCGACCGGGTAGAAAACCGGCCGCGCGAACGAGGCCTTGAGCCCGGCGCGCAAGATGTCGTCGACGCGCCGCTTGGCGACCTCGTAGCCCTCGGCGAGCAGAGCCTCGACCGGCAGCGCGCCGAGCGGCAGGCTCGCCCAGGCGTCGCCGACCTGATCGTCGATCGCCTCCGCCACTTCGAGGCTTCCGCCGCCCATGTCGCCGACCGCGCCCGACCGGGCGGAAGAAGCCGGAAATGACGCCGAGCGCGGCGTAGCGCGCCTCCTCGGCGCCCGACAGGATCCGCACCGTCAGCCCAGCTTCCGCGGCAATGGCCGCGACGAGGTCCTTGCCGTTGGTCGCGCGTCGGATCGCCTCGGTCGCGGTCACGTCGAGCTTCGCCACGCCCATCGCCTCGGCGATGGCGCGGAAGCGGCGCGTGGCCTCGACCGTGCGACGGAAGCCGTCCGGCGCGATGGCGCCGGTCTCGGCCAGACCCTCCGCAAGCCGCGCGAGGGATTTTTCGTTGAAGCGCGGCAATGGCGCGCGGCCGAGCTGGTCGTAGACCATCAGCCGCACCGAATTCGAGCCGATGTCGATGATGGCGTAGTGCGGCCGCTCGGCGCGCATGACGCGCGCGGGATCGAGTTCGAGCGGCCGATGCGGCGCAGGACGGCTGGGCATTGCGACTCCTCCGGCTCAGGGGCGATCTAGCGCAACCTAAGCACGTTTGACCAGACGACCGGGGATCGCCGTTGTGGGGCGCGCCGGGGCCGGGCCAGCGAACGGGGGCGGGGCCCCGTTGACAATCTCGCCGTGCGCTCCGATGCAGGCGGGCGCATGTCCGTCTCCCTGCCCGCCCTTCTCGTCACCGGTTTCCTGCTCGGCTGGTCGGTCGCTTGGCCGCCGGGGCCGATCAACGCCGAGATCGCGCGCCGCTCGGGATCGGGCCGTTTCGCCAGCGGGATTGCGGTGCTGGCCGGCGCGGCGAGCGCCGACGCCATGTGGGCGGTCGCCGTCGCGCTGGGCGTCGGGCTCCTTTTCACTGCGCCGCTCGCCCGCGGAGCCATGGGCGTCCTCAGCATTGCGCTCCTCCTGGCGCTCGCCTTTCTCTTCCTGCGCGGCGCCTGGCGCGCGTTCGCCGGGGCGGCCGACGAACCCGCCGCCAAGCCGCGAGCCGCCCGCCCGTCTCGGCGGGGTTCGCGGCGGATACGGCCTCGGCGCTGCGATGGCGCTGACGAGTCCATGGAACGTCGCCTTTTGGCTCGCCGCCATGGGCCGGCCCGAACTCGCCGGGGCCAAACCCGCATCGCTGCTCGTCATGGCTATTGCGGTGATTGCCGGCGCGCTCACCTGGGGCATGATCTGGGCGATCGCCAACGCCCTGCTCCACCGCGGTCTCAAAGGCGGCGCCAAGCGCGGCTGGACAATCTTCGTCGACCTGGCGACGGGGATGCTGATGCTCGGTTTCGCGGCGACCTCGGCGCAAAGGCTATTGGGGGGGTGAGGCCGTCGACTGCCCGATGGAGGTCGGGTCGGCCTCCAGCCCCGCCCTTCTCAGGGCGGGAAAGTGGTCGTCGCCCCAGGCCTTCAGCGCCCGGATCACCGTTTCCAGCGTCCAGCCGCGGACGGTGAGCGAGTATTCCACCCGCGGCGGCACCTCGGCGTAGACCTTGCGCGCGATCAGCCCGTCGCTCTCAAGCTCCCGCAGCTGGTTGGTCAGCATCCGCTGGGTCACGTTGGGAATGCGGCGACGGATTTCGCCGAAGCGCAGCGTGCCCTCGAGCAGGTGGTAGAGCACAACGCCTTTCCACTTGCCCCCGATCAGCGACAGCGTCGCTTCGACGGGGCAGCCGGGACTGCAATCGAGCCGATCATGACGGGTTCTCGGCATCCAATAGTATCCTTTTCGACACTATATGCGTTTTATGTGCATTCTTGCGCAACATGCCCCAAAGGGCAATCCTGAGGTTCGTTCAACGCCATTCTCAGGAGATGTCCCCCATGCGCGCAGTCGGCTATCAGACGCCCGGCCCTATCGACGCCCCGAACGCCCTCGTCGATATCGAATTGCCTCGCCCGACGCCGGGCGACCGCGACCTGCTGGTCGCCGTGAAGGCGATCTCCGTCAATCCGGTCGACACCAAGGTGCGCGGCCGGCCCAAGGCCGATCCGAAAGCCTGGGCCGTGCTCGGCTGGGACGTCTCCGGCGTGGTCGAAGAGGTCGGCCGAGGCGTCGCGCGCTTCAGGCCGGGTGACGCCGTGTTTTACGCAGGCGACTTCACCCGGCCCGGCGCCAATTCGGAATACCATGCCGTCGACGAACGGATCGTCGCGCGAAAGCCGGCCTCGTTGAGCTTCGCCGAAGCGGCCGCCCTGCCCTTGACCTCGATCACCGCCTGGGAGGCGTTGTTCGATCGGCTCTCCGTCGACAAGCCCGTTCCCGGCGCCGCGCCCGCCATTCTGATCATCGGCGGAGCCGGCGGGGTCGGCTCGATCGCCGTTCAGCTTGCCCGCAGGCGGACCGACCTGACGGTGATCGCCACCGCTTCGCGGCCCGAGACCGCGGAATGGGTGAAGGGCCTCGGGGCGCATTACGTCGTCGACCATTCGAAGCCGCTCGCGCCTGAGGTCGCCGCGCTCGGCCTCGGGGCGCCCGCCTTCGTGTTCTCGACCACCGGCACCAGCGGGCATCTGCCGGCCATCGCAGACCTCATAGCGCCGCAAGGCCGCTTCGCCCTGATCGACGACCCCGCGACTCTCGACGTCAACGTCTTCAAGCGCAAGAGCGTGTCGATCCACTGGGAGTTCATGTTCACCCGGTCGATGTTCCACACTGCAGACATCGACGCCCAGGGCGCGCTGCTCGCCGAGGTGGCGAAACTGGTGGACGCGGGGGTGCTGAAGACGACGCTGGCCGAGACGCTCGGGACGATCGACGCCGCCAACCTGAGAAAAGGGCACGCCATCCTTGAAAGCGGCAAGACGCGCGGCAAGCTCGTGCTGGAAGGGTTCTGACCGGGCGCCGCCTTGCGCGGTGTCGCCTGCCGCGCCCGACACGCCTATCGCCTGCCCGATCGGCGGGGTGATGGATCCGGGGGCGCTCGTCCCTGACGGGCGTCGCGGATTGCGGCGAGCGACCTCCCCATCGAAGGGCGCTCCGAAGCCTTCGTCGAGGACATCGAGGTCGACCGCGGCGCCATCGGCCGGATTGACGCTCGGCGATGAAGCGCCTCTTTCTTGCGGCCCGATCGGTTTGATTGAATCATGGAATAGTATTTCCCGGCGTCATTTGCTGGACGCCCCCAGACACAACTCAGTGGTTGCAAGATGTGGGCGCGCGATCACATCTTTTCCAAGGCTCCCATCTTGTATCGTGTTACAATTGCGTTAAATGCCAGACTGTCAAACAGAGTATTTTTCAGGGAATGGATCTTTTGTCCGCGCTGCGGTCAGCGCGGGCGCAGAGTTAGAGGACGAGCGGCGCGGGCGGCGCGACATTCGTCACCTCTTACTGCAGGCGAAGCTGCCGGCATTCAGATACCGCGGAAGCTTTCACTGTTTGACTTCGAGACTTTTAGCGAACTACAGGCCCGACATAGCCGAAGTCGATTGCCACCGATCTCGGAACAGCCGGAGCGGTCGATTTGGCCTATGCGGGTCGGCCGGTTTCTGGTCAGGTCGACGGATAAAGGAATGACGATGATACAGGGGCTTCTTGTTTCCTACGGCGCGATCAGCGCCGTCGCCACGATCGCCTATCTCACGTGGGGCTGGGCGCTTGCGGAGCGACGTACAATGATCGAAATCCCCACCTCTTCCGGCCCTTTTCGGCCCGCTGCTCGTCATCGCGCAAATGGTGGACGAAGCCAGCAGGTGTCGAGGTCCTTCGCCACGAGCCGGTCCGGGCGGCGCCTCAGCCGCCGTGCTCACCTGTTGGCTTTGGGTCTTTCCGCAAATTCGCCGGGGAGCGTCCGCTATTTGCGTGGAGGAGACAGCTGGTATTGAACAACAGGCGAGCAATCGCGCGCCAGCCTCGAGGTCGCTCGCGCCATCTTCTGGCGCCGCCGTTGATCCAAGGTTGAATCTCGCGCCCGTCTTGGTCGAGCCCAGACAAAAGAAAGATGGCGCCTAACTCTTTCGCGCGCTTGTCCCTCGCCTCGACCGGGCGCCTAATTTGGGAGGCCGCAGGGCGATTTGCGGGCTTCCGCAAAAGGATCGCGGCCCGATGGAGGGAAGAAGCCAGACCCGAGGGGCAGTCCCGCCAGGTCCCCCGAGGGGCAGACGCCCTTTCCCCCGTCCCCAAGCTCGCGGCTCAGACGCTTTGCGCGTCTGGGCCGCTCAGGTCTCAGCGCGCTCATCGGCGATTAGTCTCGGGCCGCGCAGACCGCCTCAGCGGAGGCCGCGATGTATACGGTGCATATTCTCGGCGCTGACGGCTTACGGCCCGAGCATCCTGTTTTCGCATCCCGCGCCGCCGCCGAGCGGAGCGCCAACCGCTTCGAGGCCGAAGGTTTCCGCGCCAGGATCTACCGCACCGCGTGGTCAAGTCCGGTTGATCAGCGAGCCCTGCCCCCGGAACCGAGCGCCCGGGCCATGAGCGCCGCGGCGGCGGCGAGCGCGATCAGGACCGCAATCGCGACGCGCAGGCCGTAGGCTTCCGCAACCGCGCCGACCGCGACCGGGCCGCCGAGGAAACCGGCATAACCGGCGGTCGCCGCCATCGCCACGCCGACCGCCGGAGCGGCAGTGAGGCCCGCGGCGGCGCTGAACACGGCCGGCACGCCGTTCGACAGGCCGAGGCCGACCAGGGCGAAGCCGATCGAGGACGGCGCGACGTTCGGGACCGTCACCGCGAGCGCAAGCCCGACGGCCGCGAGCGCCGCGCCGCCGCCAACCACACGCGCGCGCCCTTGGGCCCGCACCGCCCCGTCGCCCACAAGCCGCCCCGCGACCATCGCCGCGGAGAAGGCTGCGTAGCCGATCGCTGCAAGAGCCTGCGGCGCCCGGACGACCTCGGTGAGATAGACTCCGGTCCAGTCGGCCATCGCCCCCTCGCAGACGAAAAAAAGCGCGGCAATGACGCAAAGCGGAAGCGCGGCGCGGACGGGGCGGGCGAGCGCGACCGGCGCAGGCGGGAGGCGCGACCCTGCCGTCGCGCAAACCCGGCCAGGCCCAGGCGATCAGCGCGAGCGCAACCGCCGCGGCCGCCCCGAGCATGCCCGGCGCGCCGAAGCGGGCAAGCGTCGCGCCAAGCATTGCGCCAGCGAGGCCGCCCGCGCTGAAGCCGGCGTGGAACGACGACATGATCGCTGCGCCCCAGCGGCCCTCAACCCCGCTCGCATGGGCGTTCATCGTGACGTCCAAAAGTCCGGTCGCAAGGCCGAGCACGAAGGTCGCGCCGGCCAAGGCTGCAAGGCTTCCTGCGAAGGCCGGCGGCGCCAGGGCGATTGCAAACAGAAGGGCCGCGATCCGCGTCGCCTTCGCCGTGCCGAATTTTCCGGCGAGCGCGGTGGCGAGCAGCATCGCGATCACCGCACCGGCCGCATAGGCGAACAGGGCAAGCGCCAGCGAGCCGTCGGAGAGCGCAAGCCGCGCCTTGAAACTCGGTATCGCAGCCGCCCAGGCGCCCGCGCCGACGCCGAGCAGGAGAAAGACGGCGGTGACCGACGCCCGCTCGCGCCAGGTCGCCGTCCGTTCGAGCATCCCGGCGGTCATGACGCATCCTTCATGAGCCCGGCCGCGCGAAGCACGCCGACCCCGCTCGCGCGCAGAGAGGCGAGCGCCTCATCGGGCGCGTCGGCTTCGACGACGATATGCGTCAGCGCGGCGACCCGCATGATGAAGAACGGCGCGGCCGTGCCGAGCTTTTCGGAGGTCACGGCCGCGGCGACGGCTGCGGCCCGCCCCGCGACAAGCCGTTTGAATTCGGCCTCCTCGGCGCCGAAGGCCGCGACCCCGGCGTCGGCGTCGACCGCGCAGGCGCCGAGAAAGGCGAGGTCGAACCGGATCTCGCTCACCTCGCGAAACGCGCGCGCGCCGAGCGCCGCGCCCGAGCGTGGGTCGACGCGTCCGCCGATCAGGACGAGTTCGACGCCCTGTTTGCCGATGAGGTCTTGCGCGACGCTCGGGGCGTTGGTCACCACGGTGAGGCCGAGGCGCGGCGGCAGGGCGCGGGCGATGGCGGAATTGGTCGACCCCGCGTCGATGAACAGGGTCTGGCCGGGCGCGACGAGGCCGGCCGCGGCGCGTCCGAGCGCAGCCTTGCGTTCGGGGGCCTCGGCCTCGCGGACGGAAAGAGGCCCCGACGCGGGCGAGAGCGGCAGCGCGCCGCCATAGACTCGCCGAACGAGGCCCGCTGACGCCATGTCCCTGAGGTCACGCCGGATCGTGTCCTCGGACGTTCCGAACTCGCGGGCGAGCTCGGAGGCGAGCACCCTGCCCCGCCTCGCAAGCCAGCCCAGGATCGCCTGCTGACGTTCGCCGGGGAGGGAGAGAAGAATGGGTCGGGTCATGGGCAAAAGTCCGGGCGTCGATTCGCGTAATAACGTGCATAATCATGCATGATTCGGCACAATCCGGCAAGTGGGGAGAAAGATCGCCCGGAAAAACCGCCACAACGCGCTGAGAAGATTGAATTCGCGCCCGGGCCTGCTCGCTCGCTCGGAGAGCCGGATAAGGCGCACGCTCGCTGCATTTTGCGGGGCCGGTCTCTGCCCACGACAAAAGCTTGCTGACGTATTCACTGTATGTTCTAATACAAATCGTTGGCGCATTTGCTACGGGTCTACCGCAAGTACGAGTCCCCTTCCCTCCGGCTGTTTCGCCTGGCAGCCGGAAAGATCGAATGCGACGAGGACGGGCCACGGGTTGGAGGGGCGCCGTTGCTGGCGCGCGATGCGGGCGGATGGACGAGACGCGACGAAAGCGAAGTCGATCGAGAGATCTCGAAGCTCTACGGATTCCCGCTCGATATCGGCTGCAAGCGCGAGGGGCTCGATGTGATCGCACGGGCGCTCGACAGCCGGGACCTTGCCCGCGCCCAGATTGCGACCCTGCTCTTGAAGATTCCCGACCCGCCCGCCGCGCAGGGCGTTGCGCTCGGCGCGCTGCAAAAGCGCCGCCTCGCGGGCGACCTCGCCGCCTGCAGCCTGTTGAAAGCCGAGGACGATTGGGACGAGAAGCATCCGCGAACAGGAACCCCGCCGAATCCCGGTTGGTTCGCCTCGACGCCCAAGGCGGACGACCGCGCGAATGCCGACACGAAGCCCAGCGAAACGCCGGCGGCGACCGGCGGCGCGCACGGCGGCGCAGCCGCCCTCCTTCCTCCGGCGCAGGCGGCCGAGGCTGCCTCCCTGCTCGCGCGAGACCTCGCTCCGACCGTTTCGGACGCGCTCGCGACGCTGGCCGCCCGCATGTCCGTTCCGACGCTGCTGTTTCGGCGCGATCTTCGTGCCGAGCGCCAATCCGCTCGTCGACGAGGGTGCGGTTCCCGGCCGCCCCGACATGGCGTATCGCTGGGCGCACGACGAGACCTCGGTGACCTTCAGCGCCCTCGTCGACGGCGAATGGCGGCCCCTGACCGGCGGAGCGCTGGACGGCGACGCCTATCTCGACGACCACGGCGAGCCTGTCGCCGTGGCGGTGCGCGGACCGGACAATCGTTCGACGCTGGTCGCCTCCGTCGACGTGCTCGATCGGGCGCTTGCGGACCTGAAATCCGGAACCGGGCAGCCGGACGCCGCTCGGTCAGGCGACGACGACGGGCCGAAGCTGTGCCGCCGGGTCCGCTGCGGGTCCGCCAGACCCCGCGAAAGCGACATTGATATTGTGAACCTGTCGCCAGTAGACCCCTTCGCGGCCTGTAGGTTGAGGCGAAAGGCTTGGGATGATGCGGACGCGGCGGATGAGCGCCATGGTCCCTACTGTATCTGGAGTTTCAACAATGACCGACGACACCGTTCGGGCAACCGCCCAAGCCATGCCTGATGCAGACGAAAAAGAGACCGCCCTCAACATCACCGAGGAGGCGTTGGAACGCGCCCACACCAGATGGCTTCGCTCTCGAGCCGCGCGGAAAGACCCTGACGGGCCGCACGATGATGAATCCGTTGGGTTGATTTGGAGGGCTGAAGCAGCCGCCGCGCGCGACTTCATGCTTACGCCGATCACCAACGTCGGCTACATTTGGGAGAAAATCGAGGTCTTCGAGGTCATCCTCGGGGAGGAGCTTCGCGACGGTTTGAGCCGCAACTCCGACCTCCTGCTGGCGTTCGGCGCCCTTAAGCAAGATCTCTTCAACCTCGACCTCGGCGTCGCGTGATGGGAGCGCCAGCAATGTCTGAGAACATGAAAACCCGCCGCGCCGCCCTTGGCGCCCTGGCCAGCATCCCGGCGTTGGCGCTTCCCGCCGTCGCGATGGCAGGGGCCACTGACGCCGCTCATGAGGACGCCGATCTTTTCGCTTTGATTGAGGCCGAACGCGCTTTGGCCCCGAAGGTTGAAGAGGCCGAGCGAGTTGAAGAAGAGGTGAAGGAGCGGACCGAGTGGCCCGAGCCGCCTCAGACGCTACTAGTGACGGAAGATGACAACAAAGTTCTTTGGCGGCCGAAGAACAATAGAGTCTACTGGTGTGAATTCGATCGGAAATAACTAGAAGCCGCGATCAATCTCTTTGGCCGCGCGCCCCTTAAGACCTGTATACCTACCCGGCCGGACCTTATAGCATATCAATCGCGATCGGAGCAGATCGTTGAAGCGTTGAACCAAGTGAAAATTGCACGGGAACTCGCCAAGGAACGCAGCGGACTGGCCGAAGCAGAAAGACTATGGACGACTCTAAACGCTGAGCATCGCCAACTGTGGCTTCGCATCGCCAAGACTCCCGCGCGCACGCCCGCCGGGCTGCTGGCGAAATTGTCGGTCGTTGCGGCGGCCAACTGCTACCAAGACGAGGAAGACCGTGATTGGGAGACCGGGTCGGCGGAGGACATCCTTGCGAGTTTCGGCAGTGGACGCCACCGCCATGAGGCTTGGCGCTGCGGTCTGAAACACCCGTCGCTATCAAAACGAGACCGGCCGCCGGGGCGACTCGGTGGCCTTTTCGTTGGCGGCGCTCATAGGCCCATCATGGGCAAGGATGTCGGAGTCCGTCATAACCGAGATAGGAGCCGCTGGCTGGATCGTACGATCTGTAAGTTTGTTCACAGTAGGCGACGGAATCCCCGTTGCCATAAGCGGCGGGAGCGGCGTTGCTATACACGTAGCCCGGGTCAGAATATCCGGGGTACGTCTGGGCATATCCGGGATAAGTTTGGTCGGGGTAGTAGCCCTGGTTCTGGGTGGCGATGGCTCCGCCGACTAGCACCCCCGTTGCCAAAGCCGCAGCGCCGACCGCAGCGCCGTATCCCGGCGCGTAACCGTGCGCATAGCCGCCATGCTGATATCGCCCGGGGCCATGACCCGCGTAGCCATGCCCAACATGCGGGTGGCCTGCCCGATAGACTTGCTGGGCTGAGGCGGTTATAGGCTGAATCATGAGAACGGTCGCAACGGCGACCGCGTAAGGCACAAAGCTTTTCATTTGAATCTCCAACATTGGGCTAGAATGTACCCGCCTTTCGAAGGCGCGGTAGCATCGGAAAATACTCATCGTGATCACGACGCGACTTGCATCAGGCCCGCGAACCATTGCGACAAACCAGACCGAAGGCGCGCTTCCATCCTATTTCTCCAGGCGAGTTCGTTCGCCAGCCACGCGGATAGCCAGGCGATGACGAGGGAACGGATTTAGGCGACGGAATGTTCCTCCACACGGGTCTGGCAGCACGATCCGCAGGCAGGAGTTGGTCGGGGATTTGAGGACTAGGATGCGGGTCTATTCGCCGACCACGGTTGCCTTGAAGTCCTTGGCGACAACGACGGCGTTCGGACTTCTGAAGTCGGATATAATCGGGCCGTAATGGTCGTAAACAAACTGGATTCGGAGCCTACACGCCTTCGAAACTCTATCGCAGTTGCTTTCGAGCGACTTGCGAGCGGCCTCTGGTTCTATGTCGATGAAGTCCATACGTACGCCGCCACTTGAGCAGCGAAACTGGGCAACGTCAACATAGAAACAATAGGCCGTCGTTTCTATTGTCCTTCCTTCCCAATTGTGCATCTGCGCCGCGAGTTCGACGGGCGAAACTATGACGACATCGTCCGCTCGTGCCGACGATAAGGTCCCCGCGACTGCAATCGCGGTCAAAAGAAATGCTCGCACTTGCGCCCCGGCCCGCATGTTGCGCCGGCTTCAATTCCGGCTCCGGGATGCATATTACTGCATTAATCATGGAAAACAATGATCACGCCAGCGCATCGGGGGTACTCCCCGAACTGCATCGCCTGCGCCTCGGAACCTTGCCTGCGGTCGTTCTTGTTACGTTCCCTCTCTGCGGCTATCCTGCGTGCATGCTCGACGCCGACAAACTGACGCCCGCCGACCCGTCCGACCTCACCGACGCGATCGCCTATGCGCTTCGCTTCCAGGGCCGCAAACGCGTTCACAACGCAGATGAGATCATGGCCGAGATCGTCGCGAAAAGGCTTGTGGAGCACCTGGAGCGCGCCGGCTTCGTCCTCATGAGAAAGCCGCCCGAGATCAGCGCTGCGGCGCTGGGAAGAGGATTCCAGCGGCGACGCGCCCTCTTTCATCTCAGCCGGCAGCGTCAGGACAACTGACCCCGCGTTCATCTCATGGTGGACCGCTAGCCTCCCCGGAATGTGAGCGGCGTCACTGCGCCAAAGGCGCGAGAGAGCGAAAAACTAAAAACGTTGCGCCTCGGAGGGAGGGTCTTCAATCATGTCATTCGTTCGCATTAGCTTTCGCTGGCCCGGCGATCCAGAGCCAGGCAGATCAGCGCTCGACATAAAGCGGGGGACGTCGACCAAGCCAAGCGATGAGACGGCGCGCCACCCCGGCAGGCGACGCGTCGCGCCAATGATCACGCTTGCACGAAGTGCTGGAGAGTTCTCGCGAGTGCAGTTGCCTAGTTACGGGGAGGCCGAACCCGCCACGCCATGATCTGGCTCGACGCTCTGTCGCCCAGGGACTTCGAGGGGCGACGGCCGGCCTCGGGGTAGAGCCCGCCGTCGCCTGCCGGAGTTACTTGCCACGAACCGGCTTGGCGCGCCGTACCAGTCTGACTCTCACGCATCCATATGAAGATGGCTATCTGTCAATCGGCTTATGCGGGCTAAACCGAAAGTGCGTCTGAGGCCCATCGCCTTCATTCCAGTCCATGCAAGTCCGTCCCTGTACGTTGGACAGATGTTGGACATATTGACGGAAAATTTGGCTAAGTCTTTGATTTCCTTGGCGCGCCCAACGGGACTCGAACCCGTGTTTTCGCCGTGAAAGGGCGACGTCCTGGACCGCTAGACGATGGGCGCAAAGGCGCAAAGCCACGACTCCGGGCGGCTCCGGAGCGCCGGGTTGCTATAGGGGCGCGGCCGCGCGGGCGCAAGGGGCGGCGAGGGGCGGCTGCTTTTCCCGCGATTGTCGCGGCGCGCCTTGCGCCGCGGGCGCATCAGGGTCAATCTTCGCCGACGCCATTTCATGAGGAGACGCATGCGCGCGATTCGCATTCATCAGACGGGCGGTCCCGAGGTCCTGAAGATCGAGGAGGTCGACCTGCCGCCGCCGGGCAAGGGCGAGGTCCGGGTTCGCCATCACGCGATCGGGGTCAATTTTCTCGACACCTACCACCGCACCGGCTTCTACCCGATGCCGCTGCCCCTGACCCCGGGCGGGGAAGGCGCGGGCGAGGTCGTCGAGGTCGGCGCGGGCGTCAAGGACTTCAAGCCCGGCGACCGGGTCGCCTACGCCGGGCCGCCCGGCGGCTACGCCGAGGAGCGCAACATCGCGGCGCAGCTTCCTCGTCAAGCTGCCGCGCGGCGATCGACTACGACACCGCCGCGGCGATGATGCTCAAGGGTCTCACCGCGCAGTATCTGCTGCGCCAGACCTACAAGGTCAAGGAGGGCGACTGGATTCTCGTCCATGCCGCCGCCGGCGGCGTCGGCCAGATTCTCTGCCAGTGGGGCCGCGCGCTCGGCG
Source organism: uncultured Alphaproteobacteria bacterium (assembly GCA_963724785.1). Taxonomy (GTDB): domain Bacteria; phylum Pseudomonadota; class Alphaproteobacteria; order Rhizobiales; family Beijerinckiaceae; genus Roseiarcus. The sequence goes on from CAVRWC010000025.1 coordinate 842,326, forward strand.
CCAAGGTGATCGGCACGGTCGGCTCGGCGGACAAGGCCAAGATCGCCAAGAAGGCGGGCGCGCATCACACGATCCTCTACCGCGAGGAGGATTTCGCCAAGCGCGTCGACGAGATCACCAAGGGCCAGAAATGCGCGGTCGTCTATGACGGCGTCGGCAAGGCGACCTTCCCGGCTTCGCTCGACTGCCTCAAGGCCCTTCGGCATGTTCGCGAGCTTCGGCTCGGCGTCCGGCGGGATCGAGGCGTTCGACATCGGCCTCCTCGCCCGCAAGGGGTCGCTGTTCGCCACCCGGCCGACCCTGTTCACCTTCATGGCGGACCGGGCGCGGCTCGAGAAGATGGCGCGCGACCTCTTCCGCGCGGTCGGGAACGGCGACGTGAAGATCCAGATCGGGCGCAAGCTGCCGCTCGCCGAGGCCGCCGAGGCGCACCGGGCGCTGGAGGCGCGCGAAACGACGGGCTCGATCGTGCTTCTGCCGTGACGCGGCCATCGAGAGCGACACGTTCCTTGGCCAAGAGCGCCTTGACCGAGAGCGCTCCCGCGCCGAGCGCGCCGGACGCTTGGCGCGGCCAGCGACCGTCTGTATAGGAGGCCGGCGCCGGCCGATGAGGACAGGAAGGGCGTCAGTGACCCAGATGAGCGACAAGAGCGTGAAGCCCGCCGAGGCCGGCGCGACGGCCGTCAAGAAGGAAGAGGGCTGGTGGGAGACCGTCAAGGTCATCGTCGAGGCCCTGCTGATCGCGCTCGTCGTCCGCACGCTGCTGTTCCAGCCGTTCAACATTCCCTCGGGCTCGCTGGTGCCGACGCTGCTGGTCGGCGACTATCTGTTCGTGTCGAAATACGCCTACGGCTATTCGCACTATTCGCTGCCGGGCTTCCTCGACCTCGTCCCGTCGGCGATGCCGGGCCGCATCTTCGCCTCCGCAGCCGAAGCGCGGCGACATCATCGTGTTCAAGCTGCCGAGCGACGGCCAGACCGACTACATCAAGCGGCTGATCGGCCTGCCGGGCGACAAGATCCAGGTTCAGCACGGCCGGCTGATCATCAACGGCGAGATGGTCCCGCGCGAGCAGATCGCGCCCTACCCGACGGTCAACCACTTCGGCAAGCCCGAGGAGGCGCCGCGCTATCTCGAGACGCTGCCCGGCGGAGTGAAGCACGAGATCATCCAGATCGACGGCGACGAGGGCACGTTCGACAACACCCGCGTCTACGAGGTGCCGCCCGGCCACTATTTCTTCATGGGCGACAATCGCGACAATTCGAGCGATTCGCGCCTCGCCGGCGATCAGGGCGGCGTCGGCTACGTGCCGTTCGAGAACCTGATCGGCCGCGGCGAGATCATCTTCTTCTCGATCGGCGACGACACGCCGGCATGGCAGGTCTGGAGGTGGCCGTGGACGGTGCGCTGGGACCGCATCTTCCAGCGGGTGCATTGATGGCGCGCGCCCCGCGCGGGCGCGCGCCCGATCGGCGGTCGGTTCGGCGCATGACGACAAGGCGCGGCAGGGCGGAACTCGCCGACCTCGAAGGGCGGCTCGGCTACCGCTTCAGGGACCCGGATCTCGCGACGCTGGCGCTGACCCATCTCTCGGCCCAGGTCGCCGGCGGCGCGCTCCTACCAGCGGCTGGAGTTCCTCGGCGACCGCGTGCTCGGCGTGGTCGTCGCCGATCGGCTCTACCGAGCGTTTCCGCACGCGAGCGAAGGGGAGCTGTCGATGCGGCTCGCCAAGCTCGTGCGTCGCGAGACCTGCGCGGAGATCGCGGCCGAATGGGACGTCGGCCCGCATGTCGTGCTCGGCCTCGGCGAGGCGCGCGGCGGCGGACGCAAGAAGGCGGCGATCCTGTCCGACGTCTGCGAGTTCGATGATCGGCGCCGTCTATGTCGACGGCGGCTTCGAGGCGGCGCACGAACTCATCGTGCGCTCGTGGGGCGACCGGCTGACCGCCGACGCGGAGCCCGCGCGCGACGCCAAGACCGCGTTGCAGGAATGGGCGCAGGCCCGGGCGCTCGCCGCGCCGCACTACGAGGAGGCCGCGCGCAGCGGCCCGGCCCATGCGCCGCTGTTCGTCATGCGGGTGGAGCTTGCCGGGCTACGCCCCCGAGACGGGCGAGGCGAGCTCGAAGCGCGCCGCCGAGCAGGCGGCGGCGCAGGCCTTTCTCGACCGGTGGAGCGGCACATGAGCGAGACCCGCTGCGGCTTCGTCGCGCTGATCGGCGCGCCCAACGCCGGCAAGTCGACCCTGATCAACGCGCTCGTCGGCGAGAAGGTGTCGATCGTCACCCGCAAGGCGCAGACGACGCGCTCGACCGTGCGCGGCGTCGCGATCAAGGGCGAGGCGCAGATCATCTTCGTCGACACGCCCGGCCTGTTCGCGCCCAAGCGCCGGCTCGACCGGGCGATGGTCGCCTCCGCCTGGGGCGCGGCGGCCGACGCCGACGCGCTCGCGCTCCTGATCGACGCCCGCAAGGAGGCCGCCTCGGCGAGCCTCTCCGAGGAGACGGAGGCGATCCTCGCGACGCTGAAGGAGACCGGCAAGCCGAAGGTCCTGGTCCTCAACAAGATCGACCTCATGGACCGGTCGAGGCTGCTCGATCTCTCGGCCCGACTGAACGCCGCCCATCCCTTCGCCGAGACCTTCATGGTCAGCGCGCGACCGGCGACGGGCTCGACCGGCTCAGCCGAGCATCTCGCGGCGCTGCTGCCCGAAGGGCCGTGGCTCTATCCCGAGGACCAGATCGCCGAGGCGCCGATCCGCTCGCTCGCCGCCGAGATCACCCGCGAAAAACTGTTCGAGCGGCTGCACGACGAACTGCCCTATCAGGCGACGGTCGAGACCGACTCCTGGAAGGACCAGGCCGACGGCTCGGCGCGGGTCGAGCAGACCGTGTTCGTGACCCGCGAAACCCACCGCAAGATCGTGATCGGCGAGGGCGGCCGCACGATCAAGGCGATCGGCACGGCGGCGCGCAAGGACATCGCCGAGGCGCACGGCGGGACGGTGCATCTCTTCCTGCACGTGAAGGTGCGCGAGCACTGGCAGGACGATCCGGAGCGCTACCGGGCGATGGGGCTCGAGTTTCCGAAGGGGTAGCTCGTTCGCGTGGCCACCGCGAAAAAAACCCAATCGCGCCCGCCGCGGAAGGGTCGACCTCGCGTACCGATGCGCGCGCGCCAACTTCGTCAGACGCCTGGGCGATCGAGACGCCATTGCGGCCGCCCGTCCCGTCACCAACACTCAGGCCAGGCGACGGCTTGAGGAGGTCGAAAGCGCTCATCTTGTTTCCTTCGTTCGCTTTCCCTGGCGGCGCTTTTTAGACTGCGCCGCCGAGCCAGCACACGACGACTAGGCGGCCTTGGCTCCTTGCCGAGGCGTGGGCAATGCCTCCGGATCCGAATTGAACGACCGAGCCAGCGACGGAATGAGGGCAAGGCCGATCAGTGCGGTCAGCAGAATGACGCCGAAAGCCGAAAGGCTTGTGCCGGTGGACTTCTCCACAAGGCCGAAGATGTAAGGGCCTGCAAAACCGCCAAGCAAGCCGATCGTGTTGATCATGGCGAGGCCGGAGGCGGCCTGGACGCCGTGCAGACGCTTCATCGACACGGCCCAGTAGATCGGCAGAATGCCGCCGGCGAAGAAGGCGTTCAAAACGAACAGCGTGATTCGGAGGCTCGTCAACGGGGTGAGCATGAACAAGGCCGCGGTGATTGCGTCGCCGGCGGTCAGAACCGCCAGGAAGACGAAGTCGTTGGTGACGTGACGATGGATTCGCGGCAGCACCAGAATGCCGATGAGGAATCCCAGCCCGACCGAGGCCGAGAGCAGCCCGATGAAAATCGAGTTCGTGACGTGCATCGACTGCACCATCGCTGGAGCGAAGAAATACAGGCCGACGAACCCGACCTGGTTGAAGAAATAAATCAGACCCATGAGCAGCGTGGTCGGCTGCATCAGCGCCGTCAGCCATGCGCCCTTGACATGGTGCGGGCTCGCGCCGCCGGCGGCGTAGCTTTCGAGAATGTCGGCTTCGGCGGGGGTCAGCCAGGAGGCGCCTTTCGGGCGATCTGGGAACACGAAGTAAAGGATCACGCCGAACACGACGGTCGGAAGCCCTTCGATCAGGAACAGCCACTGCCAACCGGCCAGCCCCAGGAACCCGTCGAGCTGCAGCAAAGCGCCGCCCAGAGAGTTGCCGACGATCAGCCCCAGTGAGGGCGCCGTGTAGATCCACCCGACCGCGACGGACCGATCCTTTTGGGCGAACCAAAGCGTCGTCACATACATCATCAGGGGGAACAGTCCGGCTTCCGCGATCCCCAAGAGGACCCGAAGCGCGATGAAGGACCCGGGCCCGGTCACGAACATCATCGCCGCCGACAAGGCGCCCCACGTCACGGCGATCCGCGAGATCCACTGGCGGGGACCGACGCGGTAGGTCATGAGGTTGCTTGGCACTTCGAGGAGCGCGTATCCCCAGAAGAACACTCCGGCGCCGAAGCCATAGACCTCGGGGCCGATTCCGAATTGATGCTGCAGCGCGGACTTGGCCATGCCCACGTTCGTCCGGTCGATGAACGACAGGAAGTAGATCACGCACAACAGCGGCAGCAGGCGCCGCATCGCCTTAAGGGTGGCGAGACGGTGCGCCTCGTCCTGACCCGCTTGGCTTCCCATGCTCATGGTTTATTCCCTCCCGGTCCAAGTAACATTTCCTTGGAATCTCTGAAAACAGACTCCGCTTTGTCGCGATATTCCGCTCAGAACTGAACTTTGCTTGATCCCTTTAACCCAAGCATCTCGCGAGCCTCGTCCGGCGTGGCGATCTGGAGGGAAAGTTCTTCAAGGATCCTTCGTATTTTCTTGACCTGATCGGCGCTCGTCTTCGCCTTGACGCCCTTTTCAAGGTATATGCTGTCCTCCAGTCCGACCCGAACGTTGCCGCCCATGATCGCGGCGATGGTGGCGAGGGGAAGCTGATGGCGTCCGGCGCCGAGAACGGAGAACTGGTAGTTCTGTCGTCCGAACAATCGGTCCGCCGTCGTCCTCATGACGGTCAGATTTTCGGGATCCGTGCCAAGGCCGCCGAGGATTCCGAAAATCGCCTGGATGAAGAATGGCGGCTTGACCGCGCGCTGATCGACAAAATAGGCCAGATTGTAGAGTTGTCCGACATCGTAGCACTCGAATTCGAACCGCGTGCCCTGGGCGCCGAGCTCAAGCAAAATGTGCCGGATCTCTTTAAACGTATTCCGGAATACGCGATCTTCCATTCCTTCGAGGTAGTCCTTCTCCCAATCGTAGCGCCAACTCGAAATCCGCTTTGCGACTTCATGGATCGAAAAGTTCATCGAACCCATGTTCAGGGAACACATCTCCGGCTTCGCTTGCATTGGAAAGGCGAGTCGCTCCGCCATCGTCATCTTCGTGCTCCCGCCGGTTGTGATGTTGATCACCGCGTTTGTGGCCGCCGCGATGACGGGAACGAATTGACGGTAAATCTCGGGATCGGGCGTCGGGCGACCGTCGGAGGGATCGCGCGCGTGCAGGTGAATGATCGCCGCGCCGGCCCTGGCGGCGTCGATCGCCTGCGCCGCGATCTGTTTAGGAGTTCAGCGGAAGATGCTCGGACATCGACGGAACATGCGTCGCGCCGGTGATCGCGCACGAAATGATGACTTTGCGGTTCGAGTTGTTCATTTGTGGCGGGCCTGTGAATTTTGCGGTAAAGCGCTTTCAGTCGCTGGTTCCTGAATCGCGCGGCCTCACTCGCGGGTTTCGACCCTCGATGGCTCGGCGTCGTTGCGGCGAGGGAACGGTCGGCCGCCAGCCGATCCGCAAGGCGACCTTGGATCAGCCCGGAATGCGGCTGACGTCGGGAAGGGGCAAGCGTCCACCAATTTCCTCCGGCAAATCTTCTTGCGGTGACGCTAGTTTCGTCCAGTCGGGAAGCCAAGGTCGCCTTCGGACAGAACCGGTGTGTTTGGAGGACATTTGGAGGAGCAATGGTCCCAAGGCAGCCACTGACCGGCGAAAAGATCTACGCGCCGTTCAAATTGGCTGCGCTGGTCGAGACGTTGCGAGAGCAGGGAATCCCCGCCGAGGAATGCTTGCGTGGAACCGGAGTGCGACCCGACGAACTCGGCGACTCTTCGGTGCGAACCTCGGTCCGGCAGTATGCTCAGGCGTGCATGAACACTCTGCAGCTTTCAGCTGCCGCGAATACGCCATTTCGCGTCGGCGCGAGGCTGCACCTCTACGCCTACGGGATGTACGGCTACGCGCTGATGTCCGGTCTATCACTCCGCGACTACTTCAGGTTGGGCGTCAAATATCATCTCCTGGCGGCGCCCATGCTGACGATTGAGTGGCGTGAATATCCGGACTCCGTCATCTGGACGTTTCCTGATGAATTTACCTTTGCGCCGTCGGCGGACCTCCGGCGGTTCTTGATCGAGCAGCAGTACACCCAGCAGGTCACCCATTTGCAGGACGTCGCCGGGCACGACGTCCGGCCATTGAAGGCCAGTTTTTCCTACCCTGCCCCGGCCCACGCCGCGATCTATCAGGACTATCTTTGTTGCCCGTGCATTTTCGATCAGGCCCGCAGTGAATTGCACTACGAGAGATCAATTCTCGACGAGAGACCGCCGCTGGCGCATCCGCTGACCTCGGCCATGTTTCAGGAAACATGCGAAGGTCTTGTCGCCAAAGCAAAGGCCTCGGCGGGAATCGCCGGCGAGATCCACCGGATCCTGATCCGACGGCCCGGACATCTGCCCGGCATGGAGGATGTCGCCCGCGCCCTGAACATGACGTCGCGGACGCTGCGGCGCCGTTTGAAGGATGAGGAATTGTCCTTCTCCGAGATCGTGGACGACGTCTATCGTGCGCTGGCCGTCGAATATCTGAAGACCACCCACATGAGCGTCGACGACATCGGCATGCTGATGGGGTTCAACGACGTCGCGAATTTTCGCAAGGCCTTCCGACGCTGGACCGGACAGACGCCTTCCGAGATCCGCCGGGACGTCCCAAGGGAATGGATCAGCCCAATTCGGTCCTCAAGGCGGACATCCGATGCCGGATCGGTTGGCGCGCTTCCAATCGAGCCCTGACCGTCAGAGCCAACTCTTCCTCAACAGTTTGGACGTGATGCAAAGGCGCCCGCAGCAGAGCTCTGGGGTCGCGGTCGTGGGTTCACAACGCGGACCCGTATGGAGGGTTGTCACATCGCGCGTCCAACATTTTGGCGGATATCGACATTTACTTGCGGTGCTGCCGTTGCCCTAATGGCTGCAAGCTCAGGAACGACGGGGTGGTCCTAGCGCCCCAGGGCCAGGGAGGACGGATATGCTCGATAAACGCCCGCGCGACGTTTTCTTTCCACTCATTTTCGCCTCTGTCTCATTTGCGGCGCTCTCGTACTCGACGCCTGCCTTTGCATCCTCATGCGGGGACCTGACGGGCCTCAAGCTCCCCAACACGACGATCGAAACAGCGCAATCGGTGCCGGCCGGCGACTACACGACGCCCGACAAGGTCACGCGAAAGGCCATGCCGGCATTCTGCCGTGTGCTCGCCTCCGTAACGGGAGCGCCCAATTCCGACATCCGTATCGAGATGTGGTTGCCGACAGACGGGTGGACCGGCGTATTCCACAGCAATGGCAACGGCGGCTACGGCGGCATCTTTGATCTCGGCTACCCAGGCATGGAGGCTGCGATCAAGCGCGGCTACGCGTCCGCGAACACCGACATGGGGACGGCGCCGTCGAACCCACTGAACGGCGATCCGCTCATCGGCCATCCGCAGAAATGGAAGGACTGGGGAAGCCTTTCAACCCACGTGATGACGGTCGTCGGCAAGGATATCGCCAAGGCTTTCTATGGCGAGGCGCCGAAACACTCCTATTACACCGGCTGTTCGACCGGCGGACAGCAGGGGCTGATCGAAGCGGAATATTATCCCGACGACTACGACGGCGTTCTCATCGGCGCGCCTGTCGTCAGCCGCACCTGGGGGCACGCAGCGGTCGCCTGGGACTTCATTGCCGCGAACCTCGAGCCGGGACACAAGCTTTCGGACGCCAAGCTGACGCTGCTCAACAAGGCGGCCGTCGCGGCGTGCAACGGCAAGGGCAACGGGCTCAAGTCGGATCCCTTCATCGCCGATCCCGCGGCTTGCGATTTCGACCCTGCCACCCTCACGTGCCAGGGCGCAGAATCCGCAGAATGCCTCACCTCCGCCGAGGTCGCGACCGCCAAGGCCTTTTACTCCGGCCCCAAGGACCACGCGGGCAAGACGACCTACTATGGCTGGCCGCCCGGAAGCGAGGTTGGCCCGCTCAACTGGGCCTTTCTCGAAGCGCCTTCCAACGCGCCCGGCGAACCGTCATTCGACGGCCTGTTCAAATGGGTGTTCGGCGCCGACTGGAGCTGGCGCAACTTCGATCTGGATCGGGACATGCCGAAGGTCGACGCGGAACTGGGGCCGATCCTCAACGGCGCTGCGACCGGGGATCTGAGCCAATTCCACGCGCGCGGAGGCAAGCTCATCATCTTCCAGGGATGGGCCGATCCGATCGTCTCTCCCTACCAGACCATCGCCTTGTACAAGGGACTGGCCGAGAAGTTCGGCGGCGATCAGGAGGCGCAGACATTCGCACGGCTGTTCATGGCGCCTGGCGCCAGTCATTGCGGCCTCGGCGGCGGTCTCAACAGCTTCCACTCCGCCAATTTCGGCGCGCCGACGCCGCCGTCGACCGACGCGGACCATGATCTGTTCACCGCGCTTGCGCGCTGGGTCGAGGACGGCGCGGCTCCGTCGCACGTCGTCGCGACGAGCTACGTCGGCAACGACGCTTCGAAGGGGATCGCCATGCAGCGCCCGCTCTGCCCGCAGCCGCAGAGGGCCTGGTACAACGGTGGCGGAGACCCGAACATCGCAGCCAATTTCAGCTGCGCTGTCGACGGCAAATAGCCACCGGTCTCTGCAAGGAGGAAACGGAATGACGCTCGGCAAATGGCTCGCGCGGTTCTCGGCCGCGATACTCGTCTCGCTTTCGCCGCTCGCGGCGCATGCCGCCGACCAAGTCGTGATCGGCGACATCGACGACATGTCCGGCCCTTATGCGGATGTGAACGGCCCAAGGGCGGTCGAGGGGATCAAGATGGCGATCGCCGATTTCGGCGGCGTCGCGCTCGGCCAGCCGATTGAGTTCTTGACCGCGGATCACCAGAACAAGCCCGACATCGGCGCGAGCAAATTCCGGGAATGGGCGGACACAAGAGGGCTCACGATGCTTCTCGGCGGCTCCAACACGGGCGTAAGCCTTGCGATGGCGCCCATCGCCAAAGAAAGGAAGATTCCCTTTCTCGCGATCGGCGCCGGGGGGGCTTCGCTGACCGGCAAAGACTGCAACGCTTACATGATCCATTACGGCTACGATACGACGGCGCTCGCCAACGGCACGGCCAGAACGATTCTCGATCAGGGCGGCAAGTCCTGGTTCTTCATCACCGCGGACTACGCGTTCGGCACACAACTCCAGCAGGCGGCGACCAGGATTGTCGAAGGCGGCGGCGGCAAGGTCGTCGGCTCGGTAAGGGCGCCGCTCGGAACCTCCGACTTCTCGTCTTATCTTTTGCAAGCGCAGAGTTCGGGCGCGCAGGTTGTCGAACTCGCCAACGCCGGCGCCGATTTCAGCAATTCGCTGAAGGCCGCGCATGAATTCGGCCTTACCACCACAATGAAGCCCGCGGCGCTGCTGGCCTTCATCACCGACATCCACGCGCTCGGTCTCGAGACGGCGCAAGGGCTCTACCTGACCGCCGCCTGGTACTGGGATCTGAACGACAAGAGCCGCGCCTTCGGCAAGCGCTTTTTCGACAAGACGGGCGCCATGCCGACCTACAATCAGGCGGCCTATTATTCCGCGACGCTGACCTACCTCAACGCGGTGAAGGCCGTCGGCGCGACCGACGCCGACAAGGTGATGGAACAACTCCACAAGGCTAAGGTCGACGACATGTTCACGAGCGACGGAGTTATCCGCGCGGACGGGCTGCTGCAGCACTCGATGTACGTGATGCAGGTCAAGACGCCTGCGGAATCGAAGGCGCCGTGGGACTATTACACGCTCGTCAAGACGATGTCGGGCGAAGAGGCTTTTGGAAAGCTCGCCGAACTCGACCTGCCCGCTGGTCAAGAAGTAGCGCCAGGATGGCCTCGAGATCCACCCGGGACGCGATGCGCCTCAGGCCAGGATCGCGCTGAGTCTCAGAGCGACATGGAGCTCAAGCGCCTTGACCGGGTCGTCCCAGCCGCCCGTTATCTCCCGCAAAGCGTCGAGGCGCTGGCGAACTGTGTTGATATGGAGCCCAAGCGCGTCGGCCGTCCGCTTGATGCTGTACTGCGCGTCGAAATAAATCAGCAGCGTGCGCTTCAAGTCGTCCTTTTGCCGCGGCGCCTTCATTGCAATCTGACTGAGCAAGTGATCCGCGTAAGCTGCAATTCTGCTCGCGTCGTTGACCTCGAACAGCTTCGCAAAAATATTGACCTCTCGCTGGCTCACGAAACGATCCAATGTCTTCATTTTGCGCAGGACCTGAAGCGCATTGCTGATGCGTCGGAAATGGGCGGCCGCTTGCGCCAGATCGCCGAAAGGCTCCGACAGGATCCCTCCCGCCGTTCCGGCGCTGCGATCCTTGGCCAGATTGCGGAGGAAGGTCTGCGTCGCGGACAACGGACCCACGGCGAGATAGGCGTCGTCAAATAGATCGATCAGCACGCTGACCCCCGCGGCGCATTCGCGGACGCGCGCGGTCTGGGAGACCCTGTCGATTCCCGAGATCGCGACCAGGGCAAGCTGGACGGTTTGGTCGGCGCGCAATCCAAGACGCTCGCGAACGGCCGATACCGTCGAGGGGTCTGCGGGCGAGACCAGCACGAGATGACGAAGAAGGGTGGACGAGGCGATCAGCTTCTCCGTCTCCCGCCTCTCGTTCCAGAGTTTCGCAATGGACAAGGCGACCGCGCTTCGCTCGAGATTGCGAATCTCGATTAGATCAAGCTCGCCGAGGTGACAGATCACCAGACTGTCGCGGCGTCCGTTGCCGCCGTGCAACGCAATCGCCCGACATTGCTCGTTCGATCGTTCCAGCATGATCACCGAACGGCCGGTATGCCTCGATTGGGCGTTCGCGTTGATCAAGAGCGCAACATCGATTTGGCCCGACCTAAGCTCATCCGCAAGAACGCTATTATAGGCGGCGCTGACGCATTCGTCGTGGATCCTGAACTCGTCATCGTACAGAAAGACCGCCCCGCCGATCCGGTTCGACATTTTTTCCAGAAATTGGCGGATCTCGGCGCCTGAGGCGAGCAGGTCCGTAAGCTCGTCATGAGCGGCTGCTGACGCCTCGACCCGCTGAATGTGTTCGATCAGCGCGCTGCGGTTGCGCTGCGCTTCGTCAAGCGCTTCCGAAAGCATGGCGAAGGCGCTGGCGTTTCGCATCGCGACGCCCGCGTGAAGCGCGAAGGTCCCGAGCACGGAGGTCTCCCGGCCGCTAAGCTTGCGCGCATATCGGTTGGCGACGAACAGAAGGCCATGGATCTTGTTTTCCCAAATAATGGGAAACCCTGCGAGAGTCCTGATCTTTTCAGTCTGGAAGATGAGATCGAGGTGCGGCGCGTGCCGGAATCTCTGATCGTTCAAATAGTCTGGCGTCTCGAAAAAGCTTTTCGAGTTCATCACCAGGCTGACCGCGCCGTGATCGACGCGGCTCGTCATCCCCGCGGTCGCGGGAGACAAGTGGCCATCGGCGGTGACGACACGGAACACGCCGCTTTCATTGTCGAGAACGGTCACCCAGGCGACGTCCGCGCCGACAAGATTGCGCGCGCGAACGACGATCGTACGCAGCAGATCCTGCAAGGTCAGCGTGCTCGACAGATCCTGGGTCGTATCGATCAGGAGATTCAACCCCCGCTCGTTAAGCGCGTTGTCTTTCAGCACCTGGCGGATCGCACTGACTTGCAAGCGGAATTCGTCGAAGCCCGCGGTGTCGCTCTCGCCTCTCGAAGCCTCCTTCACGGCCTCGACAAGGCGGTCGATTTCGGAATCCGGCACGCCGAGCGCGACCTTTTCCAGAAGGTCCGCGGCGGCGGTCAGAAAATACGCAGACACCCGTTCTCCTCCCGAAAGGCGTCGTCGAAGCCGAGGCCCTCGAGAGATTGACGCGCCGGTCGGGCCAGAGCAATGCCCCTCGGGACCCGCTCGTTCACGTTTGACCCCCGCGGACCTTTTCTCAGTGGATCGCCGCCTGCAGAATCTTCTCCGCGGTCGCCTCCGAGCGGGCAAACTCGGCGGCGATCGTGCCGCTCTTGGCGACCAGGATGCGGTCGGAGAGATCCAGGATTTCCGGCAAATAGGAGGAGATCACCACAACTCCAGCCCCCAGTTCGCAAGCTCTCTGATGATCCTGTGAATTTCCGCCACGGCGCCGACGTCCACCCCTCGGGTCGGCTCGTCGAAAATCACGAGTCGCGGCTCCTGGGCCAGAGCCTTGGCGATGACGACCTTTTGCTGGTTTCCGCCGGAAAGATGGAGCACCGGCTGCTCGGCGCCAATTCTGCGGATCGACAGCCTTTTTTCCCAAACCTGGGCCAGCGCATTCATCTTGCGCGCTGGCGCGACCCAGCGGCCGCGCCCGAATTTGGCGAGCCACCCCAGCCCGATGTTCTGGGACACGCCCAGAGTCTCGAAGAGCCCGTCGAGCTTACGATCTTCGCTCACGTAGGCGACGCCGTCCGCCACGGCCTGGGACGGCGCCCCGTATCGCACCTCCCGGCCGTACAGCCAGATCCGGCCGCCGCCGAAATTGCGCTTGGTGTGGCCCATGACGACCTTGGCGGCTTCGCTTCGGCCAGAGCCGATCAGGCCCGCTATCCCTGTCACCTCCCCGGGAAAGACGGAGAAGGACATGTTATTGACCAGGGCGCCCATGCGGAGGTTCTCGACCTGAAGGACCGGCGCGGCGGTAGGCAAAGCGCGTCTTGTCGCCGGCCCCCGTCGCCGCTCCGCGAGATCCTCTCCGATCATGTGCTTGATGAGGCTGGCGCGGTCGAAGTCCGAAGCGCGACCGGTGGCCATCAGACGCCCGTTGCGCAGCACGGTTATCCGGTCGGCGTAGGTCAGCGCCTCCTCGAGCGCGTGCGAAATAAAGATCATCGCGACCCCACGCTTGCGCAGCGCTTTCATGAGGTCGAACAGATGCTCGGTCTCTTCCGGCGTCAGCGCCGCCGTAGGTTCGTCGAAAATGATCACCCTTGCATCGTTGAGCACCGCACGGGCAATCTCGACCATCTGCCGCTTTGCAGCGGACAGCGCACCCGCGAGTTGCGACGCGTCCACGTTGAAGTTCAGACGTTGGAGCGCCTGGCGCGCGGTGTTCCTGACCCTCCGAACCGAGTTGAAGGGGCGCTCCCGACCCAGCGCCATGTTTTGTGCGACGGTGAGTTGCGGCACGAGGCTCGTTTCCTGGAAGACCATCGAGATGCCGAGCCGGCTCGCATCCTTCGGCGCGGAAAAGGCGACCGGCTGCCCGCAGACGCTCAATCGGCCCTCGGTTGGAGAAATGACGCCTGCAATCAGCTTGCAAAGCGTCGACTTGCCCGCGCCGTTCTCGCCCGCCAGGGCATGGATCTCCCCCGGGAAGAGCTCGAAGTTCGCGTTGTCCAGCGCTGCAATGCCGCCATAACGCTTGGTCACATTCTCGAGTGCGACGATCGGGTCGTTGCTCATGCCGAGCCTCTTGCGCAACCCAGGTTCAAGAGTTCGCCGCTCGCTTTGCTGACGGCGATGAGATCGCCGTTCCAGATGACGGCGTCGGAAATCGCATGGCGCCGGCCGTCGGCGCGCGAATGCGCCGAGCCGACCGGCCTCAACGCGTCGTTCAGCTCGATCACCAAGCCATAGGAGAACGATGGCGCCCAGGGCTTGATCTTGCCGAAGAGCCGAGTTCGCCCCGAGCTCGATCGGAAAGTCATGGCTGAACTCCGGGTTGACGCGCGGGGCGATCCAGTGCTGCGGCGGGATGGTCGCCTTCATCGCGTCGACGAAGTCCCGCTCCGTCTTGAGGAATTCGATCAGGGGGTCCCGCCGCGAGAGGCACGCCATCAGATAGCCGGTCTCGGTCTTGCGAATCCTCCCAAGATAGCCCGGGTATCCCGCCTGGCGAACCGTTCCCGAGGCATCGACGATCCGCGCGCGCTCGAACTCCGCGACGATCAGCTCTTCGCGCGAATCCGTAGCGACCCCCATGGGGCAGTGCAGACCGTTCGCGAGCACATCGGGTTCGCCGTCGCTTCGCATGACCACGAGCTTCCCGCGCCCGACGTCGTCCCACTGCGCGACAGACAGCAAAGGCTCTTCGGGCTTGTAGCCATGATCGACGACCGCCAGCTCGGTCTCCGAAAGAAACACGGCGTCCGCCGTCGCCGTCAGGTCCACCAGCCTCTTCCACCCGCTCAAGGCGCCGCCAGAACCGTCGCAAACGAGAAGCCCGCCGCCGACCGTCCCGATCGCCACGAGTTCCAGCGCGGCTGCTGCAAAGGGCCGTCACAGGTTGCTCGATCTTGGCGTAACATTGCGGCTCAGCGCCCCATTTCGGCATAAAGAGCACTAAACAGCCGGAGGAGAAGAACAGTCGGCCGTCGGGGCCGACGCAAAGCGCGTCGGGCGCCTCGACGCGGATCGCGCGCGCCTCTTCGAGGCGATTGTTCGGCCCGAGCACGCCCTCAAGCGTCATCGACGGCGATTTCTGTCTGTTCCCCCAGAAACGCACCGCTCAGCCTCTCCCCCAATAGCTCTCAGGTCCCGTCCATCTTGGGTCGGCGCCCGGCAGCCGGAGGCGGCCGATCTTGTTGTTGGTCACGCCCCCGAGATAGAGAACGCCTTTGTGCTCGCGCATCGAGGTGATCATGTAGAGCGGGCCGCTCGGAGTGTCCCAGAATGCGTCAATGATCTCGCCGGCGCCGTTGATCTTGAGAACGCCGCCGATGTTCAGGTTGCCGAACAGCCAATGGGTCGGCGCCACGGCCCGCGTCATGCGGCGCCGGAGGCCCGGGTGACGCATGGCGAGATCGATCACCGGGTTGCGCATGCCGGCGAGCGCGATCCAATACCCGCCGTCGGAGGCTCTGTTGATGTTGTCGGGATAACCCGGCAGGCCGTGGACGAAAACGCGAGGGCCGGCGGACAGGCTCGCAAGGTCGAAGACCAAGAGGGAGCAGGTCCACGTGCTCGCGACCAGGAGACGCTTGCCGTCGTGAGTCAGACAGACGCCGTTCGGGAACACGAGATTGTCGCAGACCGTGCGCGTCTTGCGGGTCTTCGGGTCGTAGCTCAGAAGGCGTCCGTTTGGCCTGCCCTCGAGCAGATCGAGCCCCCAATTCTCGATGTCGTAGCGCTTCGTCGCATCGGAGAAGTAGATGACACCGTCGGGCGCGATGTCGACGTCGTCGGCCATCCGGATGGTGGTGTCGTCCTGGACGCTGAACAGGCTTCGCTGGGTCTGGTCGGAGAGCAGCTCCACCTCCCCTTGCTGATTGACACGCACAAGACCCATTCCGGCGACGCAGACGACGATGCGTCCCTCGCGGTCGATGGCGAGACCCAAGGGACGGCCGCCGATTTGCGCAAAGGTCTCGACACGCGTGTAGTCGGGGGCCGAAATGCGAACGAGGCGTCCATCGCGTGTGCCGCAGTAGAGATTGCCGTCTCCATCGAGGATCACATCCTCCGGGCCATCGACCTTGCCGGACGCAAGAAGCTCGGCCCCCACGAGCTTCGGCGCCGTCTCGCCGGGCATGAACCCCTTCGCGCCGGCGCCTTCGGCGACCTTGAAGCCGATCGGATCGACGTAGGTCGAAGCGAGGAGCCGATGCTTGTGCTTCCGGAACTTCGTGTCGACGGAGAGGATGAAGATGAGGATCGCGCCCATCGCGAGCTGAACGAAATCGCCGCGAAGGCCGGCGTTGAGGAGCGCGTTGTTCAGGATATAGATGGTGGCGAAACCGATCATCACCGCGACGGTCGAGCCGCGGCCCGGCACGAAGCCGCCGAGGCCCACGACCAAAGCGGTCAAGGCGAAAAACTCCATGCCCACTCCGGTGTCGGAGGCCACGGCGTTTTCGCGTGCGGCGTAAAGGAATCCCGATAGGCCGACGATCGAGCCTGCCAGCGCGTAGGCGAGGAAAATCGTGCCCTTGACGTGGATGCCCCCGTGTCGCGCCGCTTTCCGGTTTCCGCCGGCGGCCAGCACGTGCCAACCGAATCGTGACTGTCGAAACATCACCAGGACGCCGGCCGCGGCGATCAGGTACACCCAGAAGTTGACCGGCATCGCCAGGAGCCGGTCGGAGCCGATCCAGTCCCAGACCTCGTCGGTCCGGGCGCTCGTGGAAATCGCCACGAGTTGGCCTTGCGAAGCGAGCGTGAAGATTCCGCGAACCGTGATCATGGTTCCGAGCGTCGTCAGCAATGCCCCACAGCCCGCCAGTCCCGCCAGCGCTCCGTTGATGACGCCAATCGCCGCGCCAGCCGCCAGGCTCGCCAGCAGAACCACGGCGACGGGCAAATTCAGAATATGGAAACAATAAAGGGCGGCGAACGCCGACATGGCGAAATTCGACCCGACCGAGAGGTCGATGCCTCCGGCCGCAACAACGATGAACAACGCCAGAACGACAAGACCGCCATCCGACGCGTAAAGCGCGAGATTGCGCAGGTTGTCGACCGTGAAATATCCCTTGGTCGTCATGAGTACGCCGACCATCACGCAAACGAACGCAAGAAACGGCACCGCGCTCTCCACCCATCCCTTGGCTAGGACGTCCGCGAGGACGCGGCGCGGGGAGATGACAAGCAACGGCACACGCAGCTTCGAAAGCGCGGCCAGGTCGAACTGTGCTGACAAGCGAGAATCTCCGGATGTTGCGCGCCGCAGGGCCTCTCGAAGTGGCCCTGCGCACACGCTCACAATCGCTACTTCTTCGGCTCCATCCTCCAGCAGAGGGACGGGTCGTACTCGGGGCCGGCCTTGATCACCTTCAGCGGCAATTCGGCGATCAGCATCGAACCGTTGGACGAGTTCGCTCCCTGCAACAGAAGATCGATCATCGTGCCGGCGTCCCGTCCCTGGCCGTCGGCGTCGTAACTCCACTCGCGCGACAGCGTCCCATTTTCGATCGCCTTGCAGGCCTCGCCCTGCTCGCCGCCGCCGGTGGCGTAGACAAGCACCTTGCCCGATAGCCCCGCGTCCTTTACGGCGTTGCCCGCGCCGATCGTGTGCACGTCCCAATGGCCGAAGATGGCGCACAAATCCGGATTCTGCTGCAGCACCGTCGCGGTGATCTGGCGCGCCTTCTCAGGCTCCCAGTCGGACGCCTGATTGGAGACGACCTTGATCTCCGGGTGCTCCTTGAACACCTTGAAGGCGGCCTCGTTCATCATCACGCTGTCGGCCGCGGTGAGCTGTCCGGGAATGATCGCGACCTTTCCCGACTTGCCGCTGCCGGCGCCGCATTCCTTGACGATGTCCTGCGCAATCTCAGTGCCGATGCGGGTCCAATTGGCCCCGACAAAGGCTGCGGACGGTTGATTGGACTGGAGGTTGATTTGCAGAACCTTGATGCCGTTGGCCTGCGCCTGCTTGATCTGACGCGCCAGCAACTGGACCGTGGGATTGTGCACCACCAGCACGTCGGGCTTCTCGCTGATCGCCTTGGCGAGCAGCTCCGACATCGCTCCCGTATTGAAGGCCGGATCGCGGACATCTATGCTGTAGCCGTGCATCGCCGCGTGCTCTCTCATGCGGCGAACCCAACCTTCGGTGAGCGTGATGCCCATCGTAATGGGCACGAAGATCACCTTCTTCCCGGCCATGTCGCTCGCCGGGTCGGCGCGGGCGCCGGTGGCGAGCGCAATGCAAGCGCCAAGCACAAATCCTGCGATCGTCCTACGAAGCTTGCTTCCTTCCTTGTACAACATCACGTCCTCCCTGTGTCACTCAGCCTTCTTACAGATCACCGACGGTGTCGGTCTCCGCGTCTCTGGGGTTGAGATAGTTGTCGACAAAAATAGCCGCGATCAGGACGACGCCCTTGAGCATGTCCTGGGTCTGCGTGCTGAAGTCGTAAAGCGTCATGCCGTTGCGCAGCACGGCGATCAGCGCGGCGCCAACCAGGAGATTGCGTACGCCCCCACGTCCGCCTCTGAGCGGGATGCCGCCGAGCACGACCACCAGGATCACTTCGAACAGCAAACTCCCGTTGGTGACGATGCGGAAGTCGACCGTTCCGCTCGCCGCCGCGATGACGAGGCCGGCTACGAGCGCGGTGAGCGCGGCGTAAATGTAGACGAGGACAGTCGTCTGGCGCACCGGCAAACCGGTAAGGCGCGCCGCCTGAAAATTATCGCCCATGCCGTAGATGACGCGCCCTGTCGTGGTGGTGCGGAGAAGCAGCCATGTCACGATCAGGGTCGCGATCATGAGCGCGACGGGCGTGGTCAGGCCAGGCAGGACATTGGAATTGAAGACGACGAGCGCTGGGTTCGATTTGGGCAGAATCAGCAGGAACTCGCCGCGCAGGACGGCGAAGCGGAACAGGCCGGTCACGAACATGGCGGACGCCAGCGTCGCCAGCATCGCGGGGATTTCGACAAAGGCGATGAGCCAGCCGTTGACGAAGCCGATCAGCGCCATCGCGACGATGCTGAGCACGAGGGCCAGCGGTCCGGAGACGCCGGCGTTGATCAGCGTGCTGAATGTCGTTGCGCCCGCCACCATCGCCGCGACCTGCGAGAGGTCCAGGCCGCGGGATATGATGACGACCGCCATTCCGCAGCTCAGGATGACCAGCGAGGTCGAGTTGGACAGGATGACGGAGAGGTTTCCGAGCGTGGCGAAACCTTGGATCGTAAAGGAAAAGAGCACGATCAGCGCAAGGGTCGCCGCCATGACAATCGGCTCGAGCAGGCTGCGTCGCGGCTTAGCGCCCACGCTGACCTCTGCGCTCGCGACCGCCTCAGCCATGGAAGCTCACCTTGTCGGCCCCTTTGGTCTGCAGAATCTCTCGCGCTTCGGCGGGGCTGGCGATGTCGAGGGACAGCTCCTCGAGGATCCTGCGAATCTTCAGGACTTGCGCCGCGCATGAGGTCGCGAGGAGTCCCCGGCTGAGGAACAGGCTGTCCTCGAGTCCGACGCGCACGTGGCCTCCCATGATTGCGCCCATCGCGACCAGCGACATCTGATGCCGGCCGGCGCCAACCGCTGAGAATTGATAGTTCCGGCGGCCGAACAGGCGATCCGCCGTGCTGCGCATCGAAAGCAGGTTCTCCGGTTCCGGCCCCAGCCCACCGAGGACGCCGAGAGCGCATTGGATGAACAGCGGGCCCTTGACGAGGCCTTCTTCGACGCAATGCGCGAGATTGTGCAGTTGGCCGACGTCATGGCATTCGAACTCGAAACGGACGCCGTGCTCGCCGCCAAGCCGGGCGAGAATGTTCCTGATGTCGGCAAACGTGTTTCTCGACACCCCGTCTTCGGAGCTTTCGACGTATGGCTTTTCCCAGGAATGCTTCCAGTCGACGACGCCGCGCGCCCCCTTGTGAAAGGCATAATTCATCGTGCCCATATTGAGGGAGCACAGCTCCGGCTTGGCCTTGAGTGGATAGGCGAGCCGCTCCTCGAGCGTCATCGGCGTGCTGCCGCCGGTCGTAATATTGATGATCGCATCGGTCTCGTCGGCGATGACGGGGACAAATTCTTCGAACACGGCTGGGTCGGGCGTCGGGCGCCCATCGGGATTACGAGCATGCAGGCGCAATATGGCGGCCCCTGCGCGCGCCGCTTCGATCGCTTGCTCGGCGATCTGGGCGGGCGTCACCGGCAAATATTCCGACATGGACGGGGTGTGGACCGAGCCCGTCACGGCGCAGGTGATGATGACTTTGCGCCGGCCGGGCGTCAGGCCGGCCGCGCGGTCCACGATCTCAAAGATATTCGACATGACCGACCCGGCCGGTGGAGCCCGCGATCCCGACGTTTTTGACGAGGACGTCGAACCCTTCGAACCGCGCCCGGACGTCAGCCACGGCGAGATGGACGTCCCGTGGCAAAGACGCATCGCCTGAAATTGCGTCGCCGAAAGCAGCGGCGGGGATGTGCGTAGTCCCGGCCCTGGCCCCGGGAGAGGCAAAAGCTGCGGCCGCGGCGCGGCCGATCCCCCTAGCGACCGCGATCACAAGCCCGGTCGGGTCGCCTACAACGATCGCGGGCGCCGGGCCGCTCTCGGGCATGGACGTCTCTCCCAGGCGCAGACAACCGATCGCGCCTGGCCCATCAATATCGAAGGTCGCCCGGCTCCTCTATGTCTTCAAAGTCCATCATATCGACGAAAATCTGTAGCCATCTCACACGCGGTAACGGCGCGCCGCCTTGGCGTCAGGAACCCTCCGCTTGGTTGCGTGAGGGGTGCGTGTCCAGGCGGGCAACGGTCCAGCGTCGTCTCGCGGACCCCAGGCGCGCGAGACGGCGTCGCCGAGTCGGCCTCAGGCGCGCGCCAATGCGGCCTCGACATCCAGCCGGCGCGGGAGCGGCGCGAGCGCGCCGTAGCCCAGCGTGGACAGCGCCGCGGCGACGTTCGCGAAGCGCGCGGCGGCGAACGGGTCGGCGGAGCGGACGAACTCCGCGAGAAACGCGCCGTCGAAGCAATCGCCGGCGCCGGTCGCGTCAACGGCCGTGACCGCGAACGGGGCGATGCGCTCGCGTCGGCGCGGCGGTCGCCGCCAGCGCCCCCGCCTTACCGAGCTTCACCACGACCAGCCGCGCGCCGAGCCTGAGATAGAAATCGGCGATGGCGTCCGGGTCGGTCAGGCCGGCAAGCTCTTTCGCGTCGTCGAGCCCCGGCAGGGCGATGTCCGCAGGACCGCATCGCCTCGTGGATGACGGCGCGCGCCCGCCGCAGCGGCCAGAGCTTCAGGCGCAGGTTCGGATCGTAGGACACGAGCCGCTTGGCGTCGCGGGCGACGTCGATAGCGGCAAAAACCGCGTCGGCCGCGGAGGACGAGATCGCCTGGCTGATGCCCGAGACGTGCAGGATCTGCGTCGCCTTGATGCGGTCGACCGGCAGGTCGCTCTCGCCGATCCGGCTCGCCGCCGAGCCCGCCCGCATGTAGGAGAACTGATGCCCGTCCGGCGCCATGGGTGACGAAATAGAGCCCGGTATGCGCCCCGCCGTTGATCACCACGCGGCTCGCGTCCACGCCTTCCTTCATCCACAATTCAGTCAGCGCCTGCCCGAACCGGTCGGCGCCGATAGCGGTGAAATAGGCGGCGTCCGCGCCGAGGCGGGCGGCGGCGATCATCGCGTTCGACGTGTCGCCGCCGAACCCCTGCACGAAAGGCGCCGCCGTCCGTCGGCCTGGTTGAGTTCGACCAGGGGCTCGCCGATCGCCAGCAGATCCGACATGCTCACCTCGTCGCCACCGCGACCGCGACGCCCGCCATCACCCCGCCGGCGGCGCGATGGGCGATGCGCATCGCCTTGGCCGAGCGGAACAGCGCCCGCGCCCGATTGGCGGCGAGCGCGTAGGCCGCGACAGCGTCGAGGCGATCACGGGAACGCAGATCGCCATCAGCCCGACGAGCCGCATCGGCGTCAGGCTCTTCACGTCGACCACGAGCGGCATGATCGACAGAAAGAACACCATCACCTTCGGGTTGCCGAGCGTCAGCGACAGCGAGCCCAAGAAGGCGCGAAGCCCGCGCGAGGCGGGCGGCGGCGCTTCGCCCCGGGTCGCGGGCGCGGTCGCGGTGCGCCAAGCGAGATAGAGGAGATAGGCGGCGCCGGCGTACTTGATGGCGGTAAAGGCGCCGGCGAAAGCTTTGGCGAGCGCGGCGAGGCCGGTTCCGGCGACGACGAGCCAGATCATGTCGCCGACCACATAGCCTGCGATGAACGGCGCGACGCCGACGAGCCCGTAGGCGATGACCCGCGCGACCAGCGCCGCGAGGCCGGGACCGGGCGTGGCGACCGCCGCGAAATAGACCGCGGCGAACAGAACGAGCGAGCCAAGCGTCATGGGGCTTTCCGCGTCTTGCGCCGGGCGAGCGTGTTGAGCGCCTCGACCAGCGACGAGAAGAACATCGCCGCGTAAATATAGCCCCTTTCGATATGGAAACCGAAGCCGTCGGCGATCAGCGTCATGCCGATCATCAGGAGAAAGCTCAGCGCCAGCATCAGCACCGTCGGATTGCGGTGGACGAAGTCGCCGAGCGGCCCGGAGGCGACCATCATCAGGACCACCGCGACGACCACGGCGACCACCATGATCGGGAATTCGCTGGTCATGCCGACCGCGGTGATGATGCTGTCGACCGAGAACACGATGTCGATCAGCACGATCTGAACGAAAGCCGCCGTCACGCTGAGGCGCGGACCGGCGGTCCTGACCTTCCTCGTCGGCGTCCGGATCGACGCGCTCGTGGATTTCCCCGGTCGCCTTCCACACCAGGAACAGGCCGCCGGCCAGAAGCAGGAGGTCGCGCACCGAGAACGGATGGCCGAAGACGGTCGCAAGCGGCTCGGTGAGACGCACGATCTCGGCGGCGAAGGCGAGCAGGGCGAGGCGGAAGACCAGCGCCAGCGACAGGCCGAGGATGCGCGCCAGCGCGCGCCGGCTCTTTTCGACGCGGTTCGCCAGGATCGCGATGAAGACGAGGTTGTCGACCCCGAGCACGACCTCCATCGCGATCAGGGTCGCGAGCGCGGCCCAGGCGGAGGGGTCGGCGACGAGCCGCTCCAGGGTATCCATGACGGCGCCCTTCTTGCCCGGCCCTGCCCGCCGCAGTCGGTCGGGTGAAAACCTAATAAGGCGGAGCGCGGCGCCTTTCCAGCCGCACCGCGACGCGGCGTCCCGGCGGCGCGATCTGGCGGTCGCGATGTATTCGTCACTTCACGTGGAACCGACGACAAAGGCCGGGGGGCGCCCGGCCTCGTTCGTGCTCCTCCAATAACAATCTTCGGAATGCGCCTCGTCAAGGGCTGTGCCTGGAGTCTATCGGACGGAGTCTCCTTCCCGCGCCGCAGAAAAAAGATCGAAGTCGATCGGGTCAGCTTTACTTCTTCCGTCCCTTTGACGCATGCGAACTATGGCCTTCATCGTCCGCATTGATCGGCGGCGGAGGCAACCCACCTTCTGGCTCTGGGTCGGCCACGTAATCGAACTCGGGTCCCTCGTTCCATGGACCCCGCACGTCCTGACCCTGCGAGAGATTGAAGACGAGCTTCACCGTCTCATCCGGCGGAACGTTTCCGAAGAAAGGATCATCGAGCTTGCCCATCGCGTCCAGCGCCTTCATGAACATATTTGCATGGGTGATCTCTCGCGTAAGGAGATGGTGCAATGTCTTCTTGGTGCCCTCGTCATCGCAGGCCTTGATCAGGGCCTCGTAAGTTTGGCGAGCGCCGGCTTCAGCCGAAATGTTTGCCCTTAGATCGCGAACAACATTCCCGCCTTCTTGAATGTAGGCGGCTGTCCAACAGCTACCCTGGCTGTCAAGAAAATGTGGACCTCCGCCCTTCAGCTTGAACAGCGGAGCCTCGCTCACTGATTCCTGGTCAAGCTTGCTTGTATGTTGCGCGATGAGTTTGCCGACCATTTCGAGATGACTGAACTCCTCGATCGCGATATCTTGAAGCATGTCGCGGATTCCGGCATCCTCGACATGAAACGACTGCACCCAATATTGCAATGCCGCCGTCAATTCGCCCGTGGCGCCTCCAAACTGCTCAAGAAGGTATATTCCGAAGCGGGCGTCGGGGTTACCCACGCTGACGGGCTGAATCAGCTCTTTGCGGTGTAAAAACATAGCTTGTCCTCGCGGTCGGGGAGTTGGGCATGGTGCAGCTTTAGAAGACGACAGCTCGCCGATCATCGAGAGTGGTTCGAATTCACAATCGATATTGTCAGCGCGCTCAGGCGTCCATCCGCCACGACCGATAACGTGCTTTTGCAGCGTTTGTTCCGCTCGCGGATCAGGCCCAGGCGCTGATCGGCGGTAACCGGACCGCGCCGTTAATCGGCGTCAAAACGCGGCCGTCTCTATTTGATTCGAGCAGAACGGACGGCGCCGTGAATCCTGCCGTTAGCGGCTTATTCGGGCGCACGAATAGCCTCCGCTTCTCGCCCTGCCTCCGAGTCCTCGGCGCGGGAACGTGAGACGGAGCTTGACCGCCGATTGTGGAGTTGCGCGTCAGGCGTCGATCGGCAGCGGCCGGCCCGCTTTGTGGGCGGCGATCCACTTCTCGAGCGCGGCGACGTGCTCGGATTCCTCCGCGACAAAGGCCTTCGCCAGCGCCTTGATCTCGGGGTCGTTGGTCGTGTCCAGCACGGCCTGATAATAGCGCAGGCCCGCCAGTTCGGCCTGCATCGCGACCTCCAGCGCCTCGCCGCGACCGAGCATCGGATCGGCCGCCCAGATCGCCGCCGCCTCCGGGCTCTCGAGGTCCGGCCAGACGAAGTCGGTCGGGTTCAGCTTGGGGATGTCGCGGAAGCCGGAGCGCGCCTGCGCCTCGGCCTGATGCATGCGCGAGTATTCGGACAACTGCCGGAACAGCTTGGCGACCGCGCCGTTGCCGCTCGACTGCATCGCGTCTGCGAGCTGGCCAAACCGTTGAGCCGCCTCGCTCTCGAGCCTGATCGCGTAAGCGAGAAATTCCTCGACCAATTCCATCATCTCTCCTCCAATAGACGGCCCGCGCCCCGGCGGGGAGCCGCCGGGGCGCGGCGACCCTATGGCTGGCGATCAGTGCGCTGGCCGCCCATTCCTCGCGCGTGATCCAGGCCTCGAGCACCTTCACCCGCTCGCCCTCGGCCTTGATGAACGGGCGCGCGGCCTTGGCGACTTCGGGCGACTTCGCCGTCGCCTCAGC
The DNA here is from genome assembly GCA_963724785.1 of uncultured Alphaproteobacteria bacterium. GTDB lineage: Bacteria > Pseudomonadota > Alphaproteobacteria > Rhizobiales > Beijerinckiaceae > Roseiarcus. The sequence continues at coordinate 867,331 of CAVRWC010000025.1, forward strand.
GGCGACGTAGAACTCGTAGCACCGGCGCTCGCCCTGAAGCGCCGCCTTGAGCGCGTCGAGGCGCGAGAGCGTGGCGTCGCCCGCCCATAGAGCGTCGCTCTCCGGCGTCGCGTAATGCGGCCAGACGTAGTCGTCGGGCACCTGCTTGTCCGCGTCGGCGCCGGCCGCATTCGCCTTGGCTCCCCGGCCAGCTTGCGGGACTGGTCGGCGAGCTGGCTGAACAGCTTCGCGATATCGTCGGCCTTGCTGGCGTTCATCGCCTTGGCAAGGTCGTCGAAATGGACGGCGGCGTCGGCCTCGACCTTGGCCACGTAGCCGAGGAAGTCGGCGACCGTGGCGATCACCATGCCGCCCTTGTAGCGGCGCGCCGCCGGCGTCGTGTGCGGCGCGACGGTCGGAAGCGACTTGTCGCCTTCGAAGGTGACGAGGACGTCCTCGTGGCGCACGAAGCACTGGCAGGCGAGACGATGCCGCGGCGGCATGTCGTTGACCTCGGCGTCGACGATCTCGTTCTTGGTGATCTTGCCGAGCTGCTTCAGCATCTCCTTTTCTTTTTCCGTGAGCGCGACCGCGTGCCTCGCGAGCGGGTCAAGGTGCTTCACCTCGATCAGGCACGAGCCGCATTCGCCGTCCTGACAGTCGAACGGAATAGGAATCTTGTTGGCCTTGGCGAGCGCAAGTATGGTGCCGCGGTCGCCCGCGACGGCGTAAATCGTGACGTCCCGCGCCATGGACGGGGACGAAAAAGTGATATTGGCCATAACCCTCCTCCAGGCCGACTCTCCAGATCGGCCGTGACGAACACCTTGGGAGCAAGTCGCGGGCCACGGAGGATTGTCGTATTATCTCAGAGACTTGGAAGAGCCCGACGCGTCCGGCGACAAGCCCGTGGCGCTTTGCCGACAGGATTGGACGAAATCCAACAGCACGCGTCGGCCGAGGGCGCTCACATATCGGCGACCGGGGCTCCGATGTCGACGCCGGCAGATCCGCCGGTCGCAGCAATGGCCAGGCGCGCCATGTAATGCCTCCAGCCGATGTCGTGATTGGCGCACTGAACCGCGTTGGGCAGGCCGTTGTGGGTCAAGCGCAACAGCGTGCCGCCGCCCCGTTCCAGAAGATCGATCTCGACCAGGCTCGATCCGGGCGGGACCTCTTCGCTCCCGTCCCAACCGAAGCTGAAAGCGAGGCGGTGGACGGGCACGACCTCTCGGAACGCCCCGCGCGCCGCGCGCGCCCGGTCGCCGCCGATCCCTTTCACGAGATAGAGGCCGCCGGGATGCGGCTCGGTCGACACCTGCGCGCCCATCCAGCTCAGGATCTTTTCCGGGTCGGTCAGGAAGGCGAAAACGGTGGCGCGCGGGGCTGGGATATAGGTCTCACGTTGGACGACAAGCGGATCCGGCATGGACGCCTCCGAGTGGGCAGAGCTTTTCATGAGGGATAGTCCGTGACAACGGCGCTGCGTCAAGCCCATGATCGCGCCATGCGGATGAACTTGACGCTCGCCTGGCTCGTCGATGAGGCGGCCGGGGCCGGCGGCGCCGGAGACCTGCTCGCGGAGCTCGGCGCGCATCTCGTCGCGGACGGCCTGCCGCTTGCGGGCGGCGCCTTGACGCTCGACGTCCCGCACCCCCTGATCGCGCGGCGCGCCTGGCTGTGGCGCGCCGAGGGCGGCGAGGTCATTGAGGGCCTGGGCTTCGCATCGGCAGGCCTCACGCTGCCGAGCGCCGCCGAGCGAAGCAGGGCGACAATGGCTTGCCGGGATCGCGGCCGGCCCCGTGCACGAGGACGCAGTAGGGCGGAGTCCCGATGCGCCGAGCCTCGCCTGGGTCGGAGCGCGTCCCTTCACCCCGGGCGAAGCCCATGAGCTGAGCCAGGCCGCCCGCTTTGCCGCTGCGCCGATCGCCGCACTGGCCGCCCGGGCGACCCTGAGAGCGGCGCTCGAGGCCTATCTCGGCCGGCGCAGCGCGGCGCGCGTAATGGCTGCGCCGTTCGGCGGGACGAGGGCGAGACCATCGCCGCCGCGCTCCTCTTTGCGGATCTGCGCAACTTCACCACGCTCTCCGAGAGTCGTCCGCCTGCGGAAGTCATCGCGGCGCTCAACGCCTGGTTCGACCGCATCGCCGGCGCGGTCCACGCCTTCGGCGGCGAGGTGCTCAAGTTCATCGGCGACGGGCTTTTGGCGATCTTCCCGGTCGACGACAGAGGCCAACGAGCCGCGTGCGAGGCCGCCGTTCGCGCCGCCTCCGCCGCTCGGGTCGGCATGGCCCATCTCGACGACGAGCGCCGCCAGCAAGGGCGGCCGCCGTTGCCATTCGGCGCTGCGCTGCATCTGGGCGAAATGTTCTGGGGCAATATCGGCGCGGCTGATCGGCTGGACTTCACCGCGATCGGCCCCGCCGTCAATCTGGTCAGCCGCCTCGAAGGGCTGTGCCGGCCGCTGCAAAAGTCCGTGCTGGTGTCGGGAGCGCTCGCCGCCGAGATCGGCTCGCCGCTCGTCGCGCTCGGAACCTATGAGTTGCGCGGCGTCGCGACGCCTTGCGAAGTGTTCACGCTGCCGGAGACGTGAGCGCTGTCGAGCGCGGCGAGGCGCGAGGGTCGCAAACCTGGCGAGAACACACTGTCGTTCGACCCCGGGGTCGTCCCCTGTCGCAGCCTCTCATATGACCACTCGACCCGAGGTTGCGCTTCACGGATCAACGTTCCGCCTCGGACAGAAGCCTTCTCAGTCTGGATGCGGCCGACGCAGCCCTCGCGTTGTCGATGTCTTCGAGCGCGGACACGATCGAAAGCGCCAAGTCCGGGCGAGCGCGGCCGACACGCGCAAGCAATACGATGGCCTCGTCGTCCGCCACTCCAGCCAGGGCCTCGACCACACGGTCCGAAGGCCTTTCGATCAGATATCGCTTCAGGTGTGTCCGCGCCTCCGCTCTCCCCATCCGTCCAAGTGCGCATGCGGCGGCGGCCGACACTTCGCCATTGGGATCGCCAAGCATCGCGACCAAACTTGCCGCCACTTCGTAGCCCGCACGGACGCAGGCGCAGGCAAGCGCCCGAACCGAGGGATTCGAATCCCGCAGAAGCGCAAGGGCGACGTCGTTCGGAAAGATGAGGCCGAGTTGCGAGGCTACGGCGATCGCCACGACCAAAGTAGGACCTTGGACGATTCTCTTGACGACCAATTGGACAACGGCGCGTGACGCCTCTGGGCCCCCGATGACGCCGAGCGCCTCGAGCGCAGCAGCCTGTTCCGGCATTTCGGCGTTCATTCCATAACCCACGAAGCGATTGCAGAGAGCGGTGAGCGCGGGGATGGCGGCGCTCAGCCGCCGCTTCCCCGCTTCCGCGGCCAACCCGGCGGCGTCGGTCAGCGTTGCTTCGGGAATAGCGGCAATCAGGCTTTGGTCCGATAATTCCTGAGGGCGAAGGGGTTGCGGCGAGATCACGTTGGGAGGCCGGCCGAGATTCGGCCGGTCGCCAAACAAGTCGAGTTGTCCAGAATCAGACATGGGCGCCGTCTGAGATCTAGGGAAAAAAAATTCGGCTTCCGGACCCGGATGATCGCAGGAAATGCGTGCTTTGGGTCATCCGGCGCGCCTCCGTGAGCCGTTTGGACCTTCAAGTCCGGCCGCCGCGGCCTCCACCGCCTCCTCGACCTGACCCAGCCGCTCCTTGCCGAAAAACATCTCCGCGCCGACAAAAAAAGTCGGGAACGCCGAACACGCCGCGCGCGACCGCGCCGGCGGTGTTGTCGGCCAGCGTCTGTTTGACAGGCTCGCTTCCGGCGGCGGCAAGGAGGCTCGCGGAATCGAGTCCGGCAGCGTCGATCGCCCCTTTCAGGACTTCCGGATCGTCGAGCTTGAGCCCGTCCTCCCACATGCCCTTCAGGCCTAATCTCGAGAAAGGCCGTCCCGACGCCCGCCGCGCGCGCTGCAATGTAGCCTCGCATCAGCATCAGCGAATTGACCGGGAAATGCGGGTTCAGCGCGATACTTGTCGAGCTTGTGCCGGGCGACGAAGCGCTTGATCTCCAGCAACTCGTATTCGAACTTGCCCTTGATCGGGGCGAAGGCGAGGAAGGGCGCCTTGTTGCCGGTCGCCTTGAAGATGCCGCCGAGCAGGCACGGCTTGATGTCGAGCCGCGCACCGGTTCGCTCGAGGATCGGCGGCAGCGCCCGATAGGCGAGATAGGCGTTGGGGCTGGCGAAGTCGAAGATGAACTCGATCGCAGGCGTCATCACCAAGGCTCCGTCCAGGGTCTGAGGTCCATTTCGAACGTCCAGGCGCTCCGCTCCTGGCGATGCAGCCAGACATAGTTTTTGGCGATCGCGTCGGGAATGAGGATTTCCTGACGTTCGCGCTTTTCTGCGGCGTCGGGCAGAAGCCCGCGGATGAATGCGCCGTCGATCGCCCCGTCGATGACGATGTGCGCGACATGCACCCCCTTGGGCCCGAGTTCGCGAGCAAGGCTCTGCGCCAGCGCGCGCAGCGCGTGCTTGGCGCCGGCGAAAGCGGAAAAGCCGGCTCCGCCACGCAGGCTCGCGGTCGCGCCGGTGAACAGCATCGTCCCCCTGCCCCGCGGAGCCATGACCCGCGCCGCCTCGCGGCCCGCGAGGAACCCGGCGAAGGCCGCCATCTCCCAGACCTTGGAGTAGACCTGCGCGCGTCGTTTCGACGACGGGAAAGCGCACGTTGGCGCCGATGTTGAAGACCAGAACCTCGATCGGCCCGATGGTTCGCTCGACCTCGTCGAAGAAGGCGACGGTATCGGCCTCGTTGCGCGCGTCGAGCCCGAACGCATGCGCTTCGCCGCCCTCGGCGCGGATGCTTTCGGCGAGCGTCTGCAACGGTTCGAGGTGGCGCGGGCGGCGCGTCACGACGACGGCCAGACCCTCGCCGGCGAAGGCGCGCGCGACCGACGCGCCGAGGCCGTCGCCCGCTCCGATGACGACACAGACGCCGCGGCGGCCTTCAGTCATGGGATGAACCTCGCGGCAGGATAAAGGAGGCGATCATGGAGCTTAATCTCCCTCGTCGTTCAGGTCACCAGGAACGCTTCGACTGTCTCCGTTGCCCCGACACGGAGGCCGACGATCCCGCCAGGGCTGCAGGCGTTCGTCCACCGCGGCCGACGCGTGGTTCGACACCAGCCGCCGAGTCAGCCGACAATTGCGCGGCCGACACGAAACGACTGGCGAAGGACCGAAAGACTTCCCATATCCGATGGGGAACGGCGGGGAGCCGGAGATTTCCCATGCCACAGCAGAATGCGCTTCCCGGGCTGGTGTTCGTCATCCTGTTCGGCCTCGGCCTTCTCGCCGCCTATCCGGTCGGGAACTCCGGCGATTACGTCGCGAGCGCCACAATCGCCGTCCTGAGCTTCCTCGTCGCCGGGATCATCGCCTATTCGGTCAAGGTCGCCAACCAGTGGGAGCGGATCGTCGTGCTGCGGCTCGGCCGCTTCAACCGGCTCGCCGGTCCTGGGCTCTTTTTCATCATCCCGATCCTCGACATGGCGGCCTACCGGATCGACATCCGCGTCATCACCGCCACGTTCAAGGCGGAAAAGACGATGACGCGCGACACCGTGCCGGTCGACGTCGACGCAGTCCTGTTCTGGAAGGTGATCGACCCGCTGAAGGCGGCGCTCGACGTCGCCGATTACGTTTCAGCGATCAATTGGGCCGCCCAGACGGCGTTGCGCGACGTGATCGGCAAGACGATGCTCGCCGACATGCTGGAGGGGCGTGAAAAGCTGAGCACGGAATTGCAGCGGATCATCGACGCGCGCACCGAGCCGTGGGGCATCAATGTCATCTCGGTCGAGGTCAAGGACGTGCAAATCCCGGCCGCGTTGCAAGACGCGATGTCGATGCAGGCGCAGGCCGAGCGCGAGCGGCAGGCGCGCGTCATTCTCGGCGATTCCGAGCGGCAGGTGGCCGAGAAATTCGGCGAAGCCGCCAAGACCTACGCCGACAACCCGACCGCCTTCCACCTGCGCGCGATGAACATGCTGTACGAGGGCCTGAAGCGCAGCAACGCCACCATCGTCATCGTGCCCTCGACCGCGGTCGAAACGATGCAACTCGGCGCCCCGGGGATGGCGACCGTCGCGAGCGCGATCGCGCACGCCCAGACGGCCGGAGGCGCTCCGCGCGAGGCGGCTACGGAATAATCACACCGCCACCGGGGGGCATGGCTTCGCGTCCCAGATCCCGGTCGCGTATTCGTGGATCGTGCGGTCGCTGGAGAATTTGCCGGAGGCGGCGATGTTGTGGATGACCTTGCGCGTCCATTCGTCCGGCTTGCGGTGGAGTGTCGCAGATCGCCGCGTCGGCCCGCAGGTAGGAGGTCAGGTCGGCGAGGTGCATGAACGGGTCGCCGTGGGTCAGGAGCGCGCCGCGCAGCGGCTCGAAGATGCCCGGCTCGTCGCGGCTGAAATGATCGGAAAAGATCAGGTCGAGCGCGCTTGCGCGTTTCCGGCTCGTTCTCGTAGTGCCAGTAGGGGCTGTACCAGGGGCGGCTGTCGGCGACTTCGGCCGCGGTGAGGCCGAACAGGAAGAAATTCTCCTCCCCCGCCTCCTCCGCCATCTCGATCGTGGCGCCGTCGCGCGTTCCGAGCGTCAGCGCGCCGTTCATCATGAACTTCATGTTGCTGGTGCCGCTCGCTTCGTAGCCGGCCGTCGAAATCTGGTTCGAAACGTCGGCCGCGGGAATGCAGCGCTCGGCGAGCGTGACATTGTATTCCGGCAGGAACACCACTTTCAGCCTGCCGCGGACCGCCGGATCGGCGTCGAGCGTCCGACCGAGATTGTTGATGAACTTGATGATGACCTTCGCCAGATAATAGGCGGGCGCCGCCTTGCCGGCGAAGAAGAAGGTGCGCGGGGCGCAGGTCGAGATTCGGGTTCTCGCGCAGTCGCTCGTAGAGCACGACGATCCTCAGCGCGTTGAGCAGCTGGCGCTTGTATTCGTGAATGCGCTTGATCTGGCAGTCGAAGATCGAGTCCGGATCGACGGCGACGTCCGTATGCCGCTTGACCCAGTCGGCGAACCGGGCCTTGCAGGCGCGTTGCGCCTTGCGAATCTCCGCCCGGAACGCGGCGTCGTCCGCCAGCGGCCGGAGCCTTTTCAGTTGGGCGAGGTCGGCGATCCAGGAGTCGCCGATGCTGGCGGTGATCGCCTCCGCGAGCCAGGGATTGGCGAGGCGGAGCCAGCGCCTCGGCGTGACGCCGTTGGTCTTGTTGTTGAAGCGCTCGGGAAACGCCTCGGCGAGGTCCTGCACCGTCGTCGTGCGCAGAAGCTCGGAATGGATCGCGGCCACGCCATTGGTGCTGTGGGAGCCGACGATCGCCAGATTCGCCATGCGGATGTGCTTCGTCTCCCCCTCCTCGACCAGGCTCGTCCGGCGCCACGCGCCCGTCGTCGCCGGGAAAGCGGGCGCGAATGTCGTCGAGCAGCCGGCGGTTGATCTCGTAGATGATCTCGAGATGGCGCGGAATGAGGAGCTGCATCCAATCGACCGGCCAGCGCTCGAGCGCCTCGGGCAGCAGCGTGTGGTTGGTGTAGGCGAGCGTCCGGCGCGTGATGTCCCACGCCTCGTCCCAGCCGAGATGCGCCTCGTCGAGCAGAATGCGCATCAGCTCCGGCACGGCGAGGGTCGGATGCGTGTCGTTCATCTGGATGGCCGCCTTGTCGGGCAGCGTCCGCCAATCCGAATTGGACTCCCGGAACCGGCGAACGATATCGCCGAGCGAACAGGCGACCAGGAAATATTCCTGCATCAGCCGCAGTTCGCGCCCCTGCACCGTGTGGTCGTCCGGATAAAGCACGCGCGTCAGCGATTCCGCGTTGAGCGCCTCGGCGATCGAGGCGACGAAGTCGCCGCCGCTGAAGCGCTGGAAGTCGAACGCATGCGCGGCGGTCGCGCTCCACAGCCGCAGCGTGTTCACCGTCTTGCCGCCGTAGCCGACCACCGGCCGGTCATAAGGGACGCCGAACAGCGACGAGGGGCTGTTCGGAATCATGCGCAGCGCGCCGCGCGCGCAATTCGAACGAGCAGCCGAAGCTCACCTCGACGCTCTCGCTGGGGCGCACGACCTCCCAAGGATCGGGATGGAGCAGCCAGTTGTCCGGGCGCTCCTCCTGCCAGCCGTTGCGGATCGTCTGCCGGAAGATGCCGTGCTCGTAGCGCAGTCCGTAGCCCATCGCCGGCAATTGCATGCGTCGCCATCGAGTCGAGGAAGCAGGCCGCCAGTCGGCCGAGGCCGCCGTTGCCGAGGCCCGCGTCGGGCTCCTCGTGAAGGATCTCCCACCACTGCGGGACTGTCCTCGCCGAAACTCTGCTCGACCACCGGATCGAGCATGAGGTTCATCACGTTGTTGCCGAGCGAGCGGCCGATGAGGAACTCGATCGAGAGGTAGTAGACGCGCTTCGGATTCTCGCGCGCGTAGGTCTCGTCGGTGCGCAGCCAGCGCTCGGCGAGGATATCCCGCATCGCGCGGGCGGCGGCCTCGTAGCGCTCCCTCGAGTCGGAGGGTCGGGGTTCGACGACGTTGTCGAACTTCAGGCGCCGCTCGTAGAGCGCGTCGGGCGCTCCGGCGAAGCGCATCGCGCCCGCGCCGTAGCTCTTGAGAATCTCCGCCGCCTCCATGGCCTGCGGCTTCGCGCGTCGCTGGTCGCGCTTCCTTGCGCCATCGGTTCGCACTCCCTGATGGTTAAGACGTTCCTGCGTCGGTCGCGATGGGCCTCCGCCGGGCGCCATGGCGGCGCCCGGCCTGGACCGGAGATCGCGGCTCAGACGTTGTCGCCGCCGGTCGAGGCCGCGCCGTGGACGACGTGGCCGCCTGCCGCCGCCCCACGCCCAATCCTTGATCTCCGGCATGTCGTCGCCGTGACGGATGATGTACTCGTGGTGCTCGATCAGCTTGTCGCGGATCGCCTGCTTGGCGTAGGCGGCGCGCGAGGCGAGGCCGGGCACGCGGTCGATCACGTCGTTGACGAGATGGAAGCGGTCGATGTCGTTGAGCACGCACATGTCGAACGGCGTGGTCGTCGTCCCCTCCTCCTTGTAGCCGCGCACATGGATGTTGTCGTGGCCGTGGCGGCGGTAGGTCAGGCGGTGGATGAGCCACGGATAGCCGTGGAAGGCGAAGATGATCGGCTTGTCGACGGTGAACAGCGCGTCGAAGTCGTGGTCCGAGCATGCCGTGCGGATGCTCGCTCGGCGGCTGGAGGCGCATCAGGTCGACGACGTTGACCACCCGCACCTTGAGTTCGGGCGCGTGCTCGCGGAGGAGTTCGACGGCCGCGAGCGTCTCGAGCGTCGGCACGTCGCCGCAGCAGGCCATCACCACGTCCGGCTCGCCGCCGCGGTCGTTGCTCGCCCACTCCCAGATGCCGAGGCCCGCCGAGCAGTGCTTGATCGCCTGGTCCATGGTCGAGCCACTGCGGCGCGGGCTGCTTGCCGGCGACGACGACGTTGACGTAGTCGCGGCTCCGCAGGCAGTGGTCGGTCACCGAAAGCAGGGTGTTGGCGTCCGGCGGCAGATAGACGCGCACGACCTCGGCCTTCTTGTTGATGACGTGGTCGATGAAGCCGGGGTCCTGATGGGAGAAGCCGTTGTGGTCCTGCCGCCAGACGAGGCTCGAGAGCAGATAGTTGAGCGAGGCGATCGGCCTGCGCCACTCGATGTCGCTGGCACACCTTCAGCCACTTGGCGTGCTGGTTGAACATGGAGTCGATGATGTGGATGAAGGCTTCGTAGCACGAGAAGAAGCCGTGCCGGCCGGTGAGCAGATAGCCTTCGAGCCAGCCCTGGCACTGGTGCTCGGACAGCATCTCCATCACCCGCCCGTCGGGCGCGAGATGGTCGTCGTAGTCGAGCGTCTCGGCGACCCAGGCGCGGTTGGTGACCTCGAGCACGTCCTGCCAGCGGTTGGAATTGCTCTCGTCCGGGCTGAACAGGCGGAAATTCGCGGACTCCAGGTTGAGCTTCATCACGTCGCGCAGATAGGTCCCCATCACCCGCGTCGTCTCGGCGATGGCGGCGCCGGGGGCGGTGACCTTGATCGCGTAGTCGCGGAAGTCCGGCAGCCTCAGTTCGCGCAGGAGCACGCCGCCGTTGGCGTGCGGGTTGGCGCTCATCCGCCGCGTTCCCGCCGGCGCGAGCGCCGCGATCTCCGGCCTGAGCGCGCCGCTGCGCGTCGAACAGCTCGCGCGGGCCGGTAGCTTTTCCATCCAGCTCCTGGAGGATGCGGACGTGCTCCGGGCTTCTCCATGTCGCCCATCGGCACCTGGTGGGCGCGCCAGTAGCCCTCCTCGCGCTTGCCGTCGATCTCCTTGGGGCAGGTCCAGCCCTTGGGCGTGCGCATGACGATCATCGGCCACTTGGGGCGCTGCGTGAACCCGTTCTTCCGCGCGTCGTGCTGGATGTGGCGGATCTCCTTGACGACCTTCTCGAGCGTCTCGGCCATCAGTTCGTGCATCGTCGCCGGGTCGTCGCCCTCGACGAAATGGGGCGCGTAGCCGTAGCCGCGGAACAGGGCGTCGAGCTCGTCGTGCGGGATGCGCGCGAGCACCGTCGGGTTGGCGATCTTGTAGCCGTTGAGGTGCAGGATCGGCAGCACCGCGCCGTCGCGCACGGGATTGAGGAACTTGTTCGAGTGCCAGCTCGTCGCCATCGGGCCGGTCTCGGCCTCGCCGTCGCCGACCACGCAGGCGGCGATCAGGTCCGGATTGTCGAACGACCGCGCCGTAGGCGTGCGACATCGCGTAGCCGAGTTCGCCGCCCTCGTGGATCGAGCCGGGCGTCTCCGGCGCGACGTGGATCGGGATGCCGCCGGGGAACGAGAACTGGGTGAAGAGGCGCTTCATCCCCTCCTCGTCCTGCGACACGTTGGGATAGACCTCGCTGTAGGTGCCCTCGAGATAGGCGTTGGCGACCAGCGCCGGGCCGCCGTGACCGGGGCCGGTGATGTAGATCATGTCGAGGTCGTATTTCTTGATCAGCCGGTTGAGGTGGACGTAAATGAAGTTGAGGCCCGGCGTCGTGCCCCAGTGGCCGAGCAGGCGCGGCTTGACGTGCTCCTTGGCCAGCGGCGTCTTCAGCAGCGGATTGTCGAACAGGTAGATCTGTCCGACCGACAGGTAGTTCGCGGCGCGCCAGTAGGCGTCGATCAGGCCCGCTTCCGTTGTCGGACAATACCTTGCGTCATGCGCCGCTCCTCTCAGTTCGTGATCGGGTCGGATTCGGAGCCTTCAGTTCGGCTCGCTCAGCGACCCGAATTCCGCCTCGAGCCGCTCTTCCTCCGTCTCCGGGTCGGTCGCCTGCTCGACCTCCCATTTCGCCTGGAGCCAATGGTCGAGCGCGCGCCCGTCCGGCCGGCCTTCCTCTCACCAGATCTCGTAGGCGCGCATCGCGGATGCGGCGCTCGTTCGCCTCGCCCGGATCGTGCGCCCGGCTCGAGTCAGCGGGCGATTCTGCGCCTCTCGTCTCGTCGGCCATGACGTTGGGGCTCCCTTCACGAAAACGTCATAGCGCCTCCCGCCGGAGCATCCCTTCGCAATGTGACACGGGCGTAACGCTCGCCGCGTCCGATCACTCGAGGCCGGCCTCCTCGTTCGAGCTCCCGCCGCGCCCGCATCCAGTGATCGACCTCGCGACCCTCCGGCATGCCCTCGGCGAGCCAGATGGCGTGGGCGCGCTCGCGCACCTCCTCTTCGGTCGGCGCCCGTTTCATCACGTCGTCGCGATCGTCTCGCGCGCGGCGCTCTTTTCGGCCTTCGGTCTCTTCGCCATGAATCCACCCTCCCAAAAACTGACTTGAGTCTCGGCCGTTCCCACGCGCCGACTGTGACGGATCGGCGGCGATTGGGCAACGATTGCCAGACGGCGACATCCTCATCGTCGGTCGGCGCATCCGCGACTGACGCCTTGCAATGGCCTTGCGCCGGCGCAGAAACTCCGCTCAATACACTGGCGACGCCGGCGGAAAGATCGGGTCATGGAGCCGGCGAAGCGGCAGGAGGACATGCAGGCGGACCTCGAGTCCCGAACGCTCAGCCGGGTTGCGTGGCGGTTCATACCGTTTCTGATCCTCTGCTATTTCGTCGCCTATCTCGACCGGGTCAACGTCGGCTTCGCCAAGCTGACGATGGACGCTGACCTGGGCCTGTCCGAGACGGCGTTCGGCTTCGGCGCCGGGCGTGTTCTTCCTCGCCTATTTCCTGTTCGAGGTGCCCTCCAACATCATCATGGACAAGGTCGGCGCGCGGCGCTGGATCGCGCGCATCATGCTGACCTGGGGCCTGGTCTCGGGGGCGACGGCCTTCACCCGCGAGATCGCCGCGGCGATCGGCCTGAGCGACGAGCACACCTTCTACCTCCTGCGCGTGCTGCTCGGCTTCGCCGAGGCCGGCTTCTTCCCCGGCATCATCTTCTTCCTGACGCTCTGGTTCCCGGCCTCGCACCGGGCGCGCATCGTCGGCTATTTCATGGCGGCGATCCCGCTCTCGTCGGCGATCGGCTCGCCGGTCTCCGCCGCGCTCCTCGGGCTCGACGGCGCCTGGGGCTTGCGCGGCTGGCAGTGGCTGTTCATCGTCGAGGCCCTGCCCTCGATCGTGCTCGCCTTCGTCACATTCTTCTACCTGACCGACCGGCCGGCCGACGCGACCTGGCTCGACCCGCAGGGCCGCGACTGGCTGCAACGGCGCCTCGCGCTCGAGGATCAGCGGCGCGAGCACGTCTCGCCGGCAAGCGCGCTCGCGAGCCTCGCCGACGGGCGCGTGCTGGCGCTTGTCGCTCGTCTATTTCGGCGCCGTCGCCTGCCTCTACGGCGTCGGCTTCTGGCTGCCGACGATCATCAAGGGCTTCGGCGTGTCGATCGCGATGACCGGCTGGATCAACGCGATCCCCTACGTCGTCGGCTTCGTCGGCATGGTCTGGTGGGGCATGCGGTCCGACCGCGCGGGCGAAAGGACGATGCATCTGGCGATCGCGCTGGCGCTCGCCGCCATCGGCGTCGGCGGCTCGGCCTTCCTGACCGACCCGACGTCGAAGATGATCGCGCTGACCGTCGGCGCCTTCGGCGTGTTCGCCTCGCTGCCGATCTTCTGGACCCTGCCGACGGCGTTCCTTGCCGGCGCCGCGGTCGCGCCGGGCATCGCCGCGATCAATTCGATCGGCAATCTCTCGGGCTATTTCGGCCCGTTCGCGATCGGCTGGATCAAGGACGCGACCGGCAGCTTCGCCTGGGGTCTCGTCGCGATCGCCGCCTGCGCGGTCGTCGCGCTCGTCATCACGCTGGTGCTCGGCCACGACCCGCATCTCGAGCGGGCGCCCGAGGCGGCGGAATAGACGTTTCGAAAGGGAGGAACGGCGTGAAGGGGAGGACAAATGCCATGCTGACGCGACGCGCCTTCGCCGCCTGCGCCCTCTGCGCGGCCGGCGGATTCCGGGCAAGCGCGGTCGAAGCGCAAGGCGCCGCGACCGGCGCTGAAGCGGACGCTCTCAAGCAGACCGACGGACCGGTCGACGGCTACGTCACCGTCGAGATGCGGGTCGACATCGACCGGGCGACCGATCGCCCGCCATACCCATCCGGGCGTCGAATCCGGCTACGTCGCCGAGGGCGGGACCGACCTTGCCGTCGACGGCATGGCTCCTGATCGCTGAAGCCGGCGACGCGGTTCCAGGTCCCGACGGCACGCCGCACGGCGGCAAGAACGGCCCGGCCAAGACCGTCATCATCTCCACCTACGTGGTCGAAAAGGGCAAACCGCTGGCTTCGCCCGCATAACAGAAACGGGAGGGCGAACATGTCCATGGGATCTATTCACGCCTCCAACGCCGCGCAGGCCGACTACTGGAATGGCAAGGGCGGGCGGCGCTGGGCCGAGAATCATGACCGGCACGACGCGCTGCTGCGGCCGATCTCCGAACGGCTGATCGCGCTGGCCGACGCCAGGCCGGGCGAATACGTGCTCGACATCGGCTGCGGCTGCGGCGCGACCACCCTCGACCTTGCCGCTCCGCGTCGCGCCGGAGGGCGAGGCGCTCGGCATCGACGTCTCCGAGGTTCTGCTGCGTCGCGCTCGCGAACGCGCCCCGGAGGACCTGCCGGCCCGCTTCGTTCGCGCCGACGCCACGATCTACGAGCCGCCGCCGGGCGAGATCGACCTCGTCGCGTCGCGGTTCGGCGTGATGTTCTTCGCCGATCCGGCGCAGCGCCTTCGCCAACCTCCGAACCGGGATGAAGGCCGGCGGGCGGCTCGCCTTCGCCTGCTGGCGAGCGGCGCGCGACAATCCCTGGCTGATCGTGCCCCTGCGCGCGGCCGCCGGGCACGCCCCGCCGCTGCCGGAACGGGGCCCGGAAGATCCCGGCCCGTTCGCCTTCGCCGACGAGCGCCGGGTCCGCCGTCTGCTCAGCGACGCCGGCTTTGTCGAGATCGAGGTCGCGCCGGAGAATTTCGACCTCGACATCGGCCTCGGCGAGGGGCTCGACTCGGCCGTCGACATCGCTTTGACGCTGGGTCCGGCGAGCCGGATGCTGGAGGATCAGCCGGAAACGACGCGCGCGGCCGCAGCGGCCGCGATCCGCAAGGCGCTTGCGGCGCACGCGGTCGGCGACCGGGTGCCGCTCGGCGCCGCCGTCTGGTTCGTCACGGCGCGCAACCCCGGTGTGACATAGTCAGGAGCCGCCGGACAGCAGGAAAGCGTGCATGGCGAAGGACGCCTATGGCGCGTCGGGAACGCCGGCGATTATGCCGGCCGCTTGGACCGACGCAGCGAAATCGCGGCACACTCACCGCGCACGGGGCGGGAGGAGTCCAGGTCGGGGCGGAAGAAACGCCGGTTAGACCGCCCCGCGCTGCGAAACCGTGCCCTGACCCGCCATCGCCTCCAAGGAACTGAACCCGGGCGATTTCTTGATCGTGGGCGGGTCGTGCGGCTCAACCCAGCGTTCTTGCTGCTGCGCTCAATCCTGACCGCTTGGAACCTGCGACATTCAGCCCGATTCGTGTGGCGGCAGCCCGGCAGGTGTGTCCTGCAAAGGCCAAGGGTCCCTTGACCCATTCAAGCACACGGATAAGTTAATAGCGTAATTCGCTAAGCTTCCGATACGATAGCCAACCGAATTTACCTCCGGCCGCACTCCGAGAAGTGATGGGAGGAAAGCTATGGATATAACAACGTGGCTTCGTAGTCTAGACCTCGGAGAATACGCGACAGCATTTCGTAACGCTGAGATCGATTTCGAGGTTCTTCCAGATCTCAGTGAGGGTGATCTGGCGCAATTGGGTTTGCCTCTCGGACACCGAAAGCGGATCCTCAAAGCGATCGAAAGACTTCGTTCCAATGTGGATGTCGCAACCCTGCCCCCGCTCGATCGGGCGAGAGCCCATCCCAACAATGTCGAGCGACGTCAACTGACAGTGATGTTTTGTGATCTCGTGGGATCGACCGGGCTTGTGACCCGCTTGGATCCTGAGGACATGAGTGAAATTATCCGCTCGTACCACCAAGTGGTCGGCGAGGCCGTCACCCAATTCGACGGAACCGTTACGCAGTTGCTCGGTGATGGATCTCTTGTGTTATTTGGTCACCCTACTGCGCATGAAGACGATGCCGAACGCGCTGTCCGCGCGGGCCTCGTAATTTCGGAGGCCGTCCGCGCCCTCGGACTCGGCATCGGCGTCCCGCTCGAAGTTCGCGTGGGCATAGCGACCGGCGTCGTCGTGGTCGGTGACATGTTCGGGTCCGGCGAGGAACAGGAGCGAGGAGTTGTCGGCGAGACGCCAAACTTGGCCGCACGTCTACAAGCGCTGGCCGGGCCCGGGGAGGTCGTCGTTTCCGATACGACTCGCCGTCTGTTGGCGACGGCATTTGATCTGCGAGCGCTTGGCCTTCAGGTGCTCAAAGGTTTTGACGCTCCCGTCGGCGCTTGGAGAGTTTCCGGCGAGATCGAGAACGTCACAAGGTTTGAGGCGTCACGCTTCGGATCGACGACGCCGTTCGTCGGTCGAGAAGAGGAAATGGCTTGCCTCGCGGCATGCTGGCAGACGGCAAGCAACGGCGATGGCCAAGCCTTGTTTCTAACGGGTGACGCGGGCATCGGCAAGTCACGTGTCTTGGCGGCGCTGCGCGAGCAACTCAACAATGAGCGGGTGGTCGTATTGCGATACCAATGCTCACCTCATCACGTCAATACGCCTCTCTACCCGCTTACTATGCAGATCAAGCACGCTGCAGGCTTTGCCACCAGCGACACCGTCGACGTCAAGCTTGAGAAGCTGACCAAGATGGCTCAATTCTCACGTCTTGATGGTCCTGAGGCCGTCTCTCTTATTGCACATTTGCTTTCACTTCCTATAAACGAACACTATCCTTCCCTGGATATGGCTCCGAGCGAAATCAGAGAACGAACAATATCAGTTTTGATTGAACTATTCCTTGGACTTTCTAGTACCGCTCCTGTGCTCGCTCTATGCGAGGACGTGCACTGGATTGATCCGACAACGCTTGATTTGTTTGGACGCCTGGTTGAGCGGATAAGCCAGGCGCGTATTTTGTTGATCATGACAGCGAGATCAGGTTTTTCTGTCCCTTGGACAGGTCATAAATATCTGACGACGCTATCTCTCCCTCGTTTCGACGCGAGGACGACGTTGGATCTAATCAATACACTGACAGGTAGCAAAGCTTTACCCTCAGAGTTGCTTGACCAGATCGTTATCAAAACGGATGGCGTCCCCTTATTTGTGGAAGAGCTGACCAAGTCTGTACTTGAATCTGGCATGTTGAAAGAGAAGTCCGATTCTTATGTGCTAACCTCAACACTCATGCCATTGGCCATTCCGTCCACCCTTCAAGATTTTCTCACTGCCCGGCTTGACCGTCTTGCACCCGTAAAGATAGTCGCACAAACAGGCGCGGCCATTGGCCGCGAATTTTCGCATCGCTTGCTTGAGGCCGTTTCAGCCGTGAAAGGCGAAGAACTCAACGACGCCCTGCGACAATTAATGGCGGCCGAACTGCTTTATGGTCGCGGCGCGCCGCCGGAGGCGAGTTATGTCTTTAAGCATGCCCTGGTGCAGGATGCCGCGTATTCATCGCTCCTCCGTAGTTCACGCCAACGTATCCATGCCGACATTGCGCGCACGCTAGTTGACCTCTCTCTCGACCAGGCTGACTCGGCCCCCGAAGTCATTGCTCACCATTATACGGAAGCAACATTGGCAGCGCCTGCGGTGCGCTATTGGCTCGCTGCAGCGGAGTTAGCGCTTTCTCGTTCGGCGGATCGGGAAGGCGCTCGTTATGCCGAGAGGGGCTTGGAGCTTATAGCTCAATTGGGCGACGATCCCATTCGACCAGAAATTGAGCTCTCACTCCAAGTTGCGCGCGCAAACGCTGCGCTGGCGCTCAAAGGCTATACCGCGCCTGAGACGATCGAAATCCTCACGCTGGTTAAGGCCATGCTCGACACAGGCGTCGGCAACGACATTCAGCGTTTTTCCATTTTGTATGGACTCTGGGCTGCAAACTATGTGGCGGCGCGCATAGAGATTGCCCACGGTCTGGGTCGCGAATATCTGGATGTCGCCGCCCGGAACGGGGACCCCACCTTTTTGATGATCGGCCAAAGATTGCTTGGAGCCGAATCGATCGCCGCCGGTCGACATCGGGAGGGCTTGCGGTTTTTGGAACAGGCTGAAGAACATTACGACCCCGCACGACATAGGCCCCTCAGCTACCGTTTTGGCCAAGATATCGGGCTATCGGTGCTCTGCCACAAGGTTTGGGCGCTTTGGTTTCTAGGACGATGCGGCGAAGCGAACCGTCTCAGCGAGCAAATATTGAAGGAGCTTCCGGGACACGGCCACGCTACGACAGTCGCTTTTTGCACGCTGTATGGCGCTATCTTTCCGTCCGTTTTTTCCCGTGAATTCGATAGAACGACGCGATATGCAAGCGAATTGGTTGAATACTGCTCGAGCCATAAAATGGGTCCGCATTACGTGGTCGCCGGGCGGTTGTGTGTCGCTGTCAGTCGCGGTATGAAAGAACCGACGCTTCAGGTTATCACCGTGATTAGGGAAGAATTGGAAGCGCTTCACAAATTTGGAGTTTATGTTCTCGACTTTCCAATTAGTGCGGCGATTGCGGACATATATTTGAGGATTGGCGACTGCGTTCGGGTCCAGTCCGTCTTGGAAGAGGCCATTGAATTCGCTGAGCGATCAGGCGAGGTTTACTGGCTTGCGGAGCTGCTGCGGTTGAATGGCCATGTCGCGCTAACACAACGCTCGACTATTCTAGCGGAGGAGCGCCTAACTCGTGCCGGCTTTATTGCGCAGCAGCAGGGAGCCGTGCTCCTGGAGCTA
Organism: uncultured Alphaproteobacteria bacterium; assembly: GCA_963724785.1. Classification (GTDB taxonomy): domain Bacteria; phylum Pseudomonadota; class Alphaproteobacteria; order Rhizobiales; family Beijerinckiaceae; genus Roseiarcus. The sequence goes on from CAVRWC010000025.1 coordinate 885,720, forward strand.
CGCGCCTTGAGCGATATATTTAGCCGGTTACACAGATCGGAAACTCTAGAGAATCGTATTAGAACTCTGGTGAACTCAGACGCAATTGACGGTCAGTCCGTTGAAGTGAGGGTCGCTCGATCGATAATCGACGGAAGCACGTCCGCATATTCTGATCGCAATTAGCGCCGAAACATTACTACTACGCTATATTGAATACTCTCCGAGCGTTGCCAGCTAAAAATTTAGCCTTTGCTCGATCTGTAATTCGGAGCGCCTGCGCCTGCTCCATGCACTCCTTGAAGGAAAGCATTGGAAAGTTTGTGCCAAACAGCACTTTGTCCTCACCATACGTATTCATGAAGTGTATCAACTGAGGGGGATAATAACGCGGTAAATAAGCTGAGGTGTCAATGTACACATTGTCGTGTTTCCAGGCGAGCGCAATCATCTCATCCGCCCAAGGGTAACCGATATGGCCGCCGACAATTGTTAATTCAGGAAAGGCCAGCGCCAGTTCATCAATATAAGGAATTGGTCGACCCGGCTCCGATGGCATTCGTGGACCAGTATGGCCAACCTGCGTACAGTACGGAATGCCGAGTTCGATGCATTTTCGATATAAAGGATGATAGCTTGGGTGGTTTGGCGGGCGATTCCAAATCCAGGGCAATATCCGTAACGCCTTAAAGCCGCTTTGCTTCACAAGCTGATCGAGTTCCTCCGCGGCATTTGGGTCATCTGGGCTTGCGGACGCAACGCCAATTAATCGGTCGGGAAAGCGATTTACAATTTCGGCAATTTGGCGGTTCGATATCATCCAGCCGTCCGGGAGACGCCAGGCGCAGATAAACGCCTTCACGATGTCGGCCTCGTCCATTGCCGCAATGATTTTGTCTGGAGACGCCGCCAATGAAACCCGTTCTGTCGCTTGCGCCCGAAGCACAAGGGGCGCGAAAGTCGGTGAGGAGAAGGCGCCATTCGGCGCCGGCTGCGCCCACACGTCGATGCCTTGAACCATCAATTCACCTCCGAATGGGTGTTGCTTTGCGAGTTACCCACAGTATACTCGTCTTCGTTCCTTAAGTCGAAATTGCTGAGCGCTGTATTCTGTTTATGCAAATAGCACAACGAGGGAGCGATAAATGATAAGGCCTCACTTCACCGAGTCAACGGCCAGAGACAGATTCGAGATGCTATTCTTGGTCATCCTAAATTTTGTCGTTATCGTGTTTTGCTTGACTTATCTAGTCACTGAGTTTCGGGCGTCGGGAATCGGTTGGAGTTTCCTTTTTGCCTCTGTCATTATTGGATACTTGATGGCGGATTTTGCCTCAGGCCTTGTTCATTGGGGTGCGGACACGTGGTTTAGCGAAGAGACATTGGGTCGTGCAATCGCTATCGCTCGCGAGCACCACACTCACCCGCAGAACATCCTCGGGTACGGCTTTCTTGAGCATGCGGCTCTGGGCTCGGGCCCAAGCGCCGCTGTCGTCGGCGTCAGCTCAATAGTCCTTGCGAGCGCTGACGTTACCCCTACGACATATTCAGTGATGATTATCCTTACGGTAACGGCCTTATGCCTTTTGTTTGGCACACAATTCCACAATCTTGGACACCGCAGGTCAGGTGCGGCGATCATATTGGCTTTGCAGAAAGCTCATTTGATCATGACCCCTGGACATCACTGGGTCCATCACCGCAACCAGCAAATTCGATATTGCACAGTAAACGGTTGGGCGAACCCGGTCTGCGACGCTTTCGGAGTTTGGCGCGGCCTCGAGTGGGTGGTCCATCGACTTACCGGTGCGATCCCGCGCGAGAATGACGCTGAGTGGCAACGCATATTCAAGGAGTCAGGGCAATTGACGTCACCTTCGAGTGACAGGCGCAGGTCGTTCGGACCAAACTTGGAAGGGGGCTCCCCCGCTCCGATTCCTTGCGAACAGCGGCGCAACGCGGGCGAGGCGCCAAGTCTCCCCATCGCCGCCCGGTCGGCGAATGGGTCAGTCTCGGCCCCCGCAGCTTGATCGGCGGCGACGGCTGCGGGGCGCTCTGCCTCGACGAGGGCGCAATTGGCGAGCCGACGCATCCGCTGTCGGGTGCGGATGCGGTAGTCGCTCCGGAGATATAACTTAAATACAGATTGCTTCTGTATTTTATAAGGGTTCCACTGGACGCGCCCGCCGCCGCTAAGAGGGCGCCTAATACCGTGAAAAGATTGAAGTCTGCCGATAGGCGGCGCTTATTCCGCCCGCCGCTCGCCTCGACGGTAAGGCGAAGATGGCCCTCGCCCCGTAGGTCAGGGCGAGGGACCGGGTCGCGTTGATGCCGCTCAGGCGCTCAGGCGAACTTCGGATCGAGTTCGCCGCTGGCGTAGCGCTTGGCCATCTCGGAGAGCGGATAGACCTTCTTGATCTTCGGCGCCTGCCCCGCGGTGTTGAACTCCTGGAAGCGCAGCTTGCAGATCTTGATCATCGCGTCCTGCGCCGGCTTCAGGTACTTGCGCGGGTCGAACTCTTCCGGGTGCTCCTGGAACACCTTGCGGATCTGGCCGGTGATCGCCATGCGGTTGTCGGTGTCGATGTTGATCTTGCGCACGCCGTTCTTGATGCCCTTCTGGATCTCCTCGATCGGCACGCCGTAGGTCTGGGGCATCTTGCCGCCGAACTTGTTGATGATGTCCTGAAGGTCCTGCGGCACCGACGACGAGCCGTGCATGACGAGATGGGTGTTCGGCAGCTTCTTGTGGATCTGTTCGATCACGCTCATCGCGAGAATGTCGCCGGTGGGCTTGCGCGAGAACTTGTAGGCGCCATGCGAGGTGCCCATGGCGATGGCGAGCGCGTCGACCTTGGTCTCGCGCACGAATTTCACCGCCTCGTCGGGGTTGGTGAGCAGCTGGTCGTGGCTGAGCTTGCCCTCCGCGCCGTGGCCGTCTTCCTTGTCGCCCGTGCCCGTCTCGAGCGAGCCGAGCACGCCGAGTTCGCCCTCGACCGATACGCCGCCGAGGTGGGCCATGTCGGCCACCTGCTTGGTGACGCCGACATTGTAGGTCCAGTCGGCCGGGGTCTTGCCGTCGGACTTGAGCGATCCGTCCATCATCACCGAGGTGAAGCCGGCCTGCATCGCGGTGACGCAGGTCGCGGGGCCGTTGCCGTGGTCGAGATGCACGCAGATCGGAACCTGCGGATACATCTCGGTCAGCGCCGCCATCATGTGGTTGAGCATGATGTCGTTGGCGTAGGAGCGCGCGCCGCGCGACGCCTGGATGATGACCGGGGCTTCGAGCTCGGCCGCGGCCGCGCCGATCGCCAGCGCCTGCTCCATGTTGTTGATGTTGAACGCCGGAACGCCGTAGTCGTTCTCGGCGGCGTGATCCAGCAATTGACGAAGAGTTACACGGGCCATGATCTGTTTCCCAGCCTTGTTGGTTTCGATTTACTTTCGCGCGCAGGGCCTCGACGCCCGGAAGCGCCTTGCCTTCCATCCACTCGAGGAAGGCCCCGCCCGCCGCGGACACATAGGTGAACTGGCCGGCGACGCCGGCGTCGTTCAGCGCCGCGACGGTGTCGCCGCCGCCGGCGATCGCCTTGAGCTTGCCCTCGCGGGTGAGGAAGCCGACCGTCTTGGCGATGGCGAAGGTCGCCGCCTCGAACGGCGGCGTCTCGAAGGCGCCGAACGGGCCGTTCCACACCAGCGTCTTGATCTTGCCGAGCGCCTCCTCGATCGCCACGACCGACTTCGGCCCGATGTCGAGGATCATCTCGTCGTCTGCGACGTGATCGACGTCGACCACCCGCGCGTGGGCATGCGCCTTGAACTCCTTGGCGACGGTCGCGTCGACCGGCAGGATGATGCGGCACTTGGCCCCGTCGGCGTCCGCCAGGATCTTGCGCGCCGTGTCGGCCATGTCCTTCTCGCTCAGCGACTTGCCGATGGCCTTGCCCTGCGCGAACAGGAAGGTGTTGGCCATGCCGCCGCCGATGATCAGGACGTCGACCTTGTTGATCAGGTTGCCGAGCAGCTCGAGCTTGGTGGAGACCTTCGCGCCGCCGACGATGGCCGCGACCGGACGCTCCGGATTGCCGAGCGCGATCGTGAGCGCCTCGAGCTCCGCCTGCATGGCGCGGCCGGCAAAGGCCGGCAGCTTGTGGGCGACGCCCTCGGTCGAGGCGTGGGCGCGGTGGGCGGCGGAGAAGGCGTCGTTGACGTAGAGGTCGCCGAGCTTGGCGAGGCCTTCGACGATCGCCGGGTCGTTCTTTTCCTCGCCCTTGTAGAAGCGGGTGTTCTCGAGCAGCAGGATGTCGCCGTCCTTCATTTTGGCGATGGCGGCGGCGGCGACGTCGCCGATGCAGTCGGTCGCAAAGCCGACCGGACGGCCGACGACCTCGGCGACGGCGGCGGCGACGGGACGCAGCGAATTCTTCTCGTCCGGGCCGCCCTTGGGACGGCCGAAATGCGCGAGCAGGATCACCTTGCCGCCCTTGTCGGCGATCTCGGTGATGGTCGCGGCGACGCGCTCGATGCGCGTCTTGTCGGTGACCTTGCCGTTCTCGGTGGGAACGTTGAGGTCGACGCGCAGGAGCACGCGCTTGCCGGAGACGTCGGCGTCGTCGAGCGTGCGGAATGGTTTGGTCATGATCGCTCCCCTTCGAAATGGAACTCGTTGGGATCTATTCGGCCTTCAGCGGCCGCCGGAGCCGAAGCTCCGGCGGCGCGTCGGTTTTCAGGACTGCGGGCGCTTCTGCGTCAGATGGTCTTGGCCAGCGCGACCGCGGTGTCGGCCATGCGGTTCGAGAAGCCCCACTCGTTGTCGTACCAGCTGAGGATGCGCACGAAGGTGCCGTCGATGACCTTGGTCTGGTCGAAGTGGAAGATCGACGAACGCGGGTCGTGGTTGAAGTCGATCGAGACGTTGGGCTTGTCGGTGTAGCCGAGGATGCCCTTGAGCGGGCCGGCGTCGGCGGCCTTCTTGATCGCCTCGTTGATCTCTTCCTTCGTGGTCGCGCGCTTGGCGACGAACTTGAGGTCGACGACCGAGACGTTCGGCGTCGTGACGCGGATCGCCGAGCCGTCGAGCTTGCCCTTGAGCTCCGGCAGCACGAGGCCGACGGCCTTGGCCGCGCCGGTCGTGGTCGGGATCATCGAAAGCGCCGCGGCGCGGGCCCGGTAGAGATCCTTGTGCAGCGTGTCGAGCGTCGGCTGGTCGCCGGTGTAGGAATGGATGGTCGTCATGAAGCCGTGCTCGATGCCGATGGCGTCGTTGAGCACCTTGGCGACCGGGGCGAGGCAGTTCGTCGTGCACGAGGCGTTCGACAGGACGAGATGCTCTTTGGTGATCTTGTCGTGATTGACGCCATAGACGACGGTGAGGTCGGCGCCGTCCGAGGGGGCCGAGACCAGGACGCGCTTGGCGCCCGCTGCGAGGTGGATCGCGGCCTTCTCCCGCGAAGTGAAGATGCCGGTGCACTCGAAGGCGATGTCGACGCCGAGGGCCTTGTGCGGCAGTTCAGCCGGGTTCTTGATCGCCGTGCACTTGATCTTGTGCCCGCCGACGAGGATCGTGTCGCCCTCGACCGTGACTTCGTGCGGGAAACGCCCGTGCACGCTGTCGAAACGCAGCAGATGCGCGTTGGTCTCCACCGGCCCCAGGTCGTTGATCGAGACGACCTCGATGTCCTTGCGGCCGGATTCGACAAGCGCGCGCAGCACAAGGCGCCCGATACGTCCAAACCCGTTGATCGCTACCTTCGTCACCATCGATAATTCTCCTTGGTACCGCCCGTTGTTTGCGGCCTGCGGCGGACCCATGCGTTGATACGACCGCTTGATTTAATCGACCGCTACATGCGCCTTCGTTGATCTAAAGTCTACACGTCAGGCGGTGAATGCGACAATTCGCCTTACTGCTTAGGCGTAGGTTTGGAGCCGCGCCGCGGCCGCGTCAGCCACCGCCTCGGGCGTGATGCCGAAATGCTTGTAGAGCGCCTTGTAGGGCGCGCTCGCGCCGAAGCCGGTCATGCCGATGAACGGCCCGTCGCCGATGATCGCGTCCCAGCCCTGCCGCACCGCCGCCTCGACCGCGACCTTGACCTTGGCCGCGCCGATCACTTCCTTCCGGTACGCCTCGGGCTGGTCGAAGAATGCGTCCATGCAGGGGATGGAGACGACCCGCGCCGCGATCCCCCTGCCCTTGAGCAGCGCCTGGGCCGCGACGGCGAGGGACACTTCCGAACCGGAAGCGAAGATCGACACCTGCGCCTCGCCCTCCGCCGGCGCGATCTCGTAGGCGCCGCAGCGCGCTGAGGTTCTCGGCGACATGGGTCTTGCGCAGCGCCGGCAGGTTCTGCCGGGTTTCCGCGATGATCGAGGGCGAATGCGCCTTCTTGATCGCCGCCTGCCAGCATTCGACCGTCTCGACGCTGTCGGCCGGGCGCCAGAGATACAGGTTCGGGATCGCTCTCAGCGCGGCGAAATGCTCGACCGGCTGGTGGGTCGGCCCGTCCTCGCCGAGGCCGATCGAGTCGTGAGTGAAGGCGTGCACCACGCGAGCGCCCATCAGCGCCGCGATGCGGAGCGCCGGCCGGGCGTAATCGGTGAAGCAGAGGAACGAGGCGCCCGACGGGATGATACCGCCATGCACGGCCATGCCGTTGCAGGCCGCCGCCATGCCGTGCTCGCGGATGCCCCAGTGGATGTAGCGCCCGGAGAAGTCGTCCGGCGTGATCTCCTTGGTCGCGGCGACTTTGGTGTTGTTCGACGGGGTGAGATCGGCCGAGCCCGTGACCAGTTCCGGCAAGGCCGGCGCGATGACGTTGAGCGCCGCTTCGCCCGCCTTGCGGGTGGCGATCTCCGGCGCCTGCTCGGCGAGCTTGCGCTTGTAGGCGTCGATGACGCCGTCGAAGTCTTTCGGCAGTTCGCTGCGCATGCGCCGCTCGAATTCGGCCCGCTTGCGCGGGATCGAGCGCCTCGAGCCGACTTTTGCCACGCCGCCCGCTGCGGCGCGCCCTTGCGCGCCGATCTGCCGCCACGCCGCCAAGGATGTCGTCCGGAACGACGAACGGCTCGATAGGGCCAGTTCAGCGTCTTCCGCGCGCCGGCGATCTCGGCCGCGCCGGGCGCCTCGCCATGCGCCTTGTTCGTCCCCGCCCTGGTCGGCAGGCCGAAGCCGATCGTCGTCTTGCAGGCGATCATGGTCGGCTTGTCGGAGTTTTGCGCGGCGCGGATGGCGTTGAGGATCGCGGCCGGGTCGTGCCCATCGATGTGGCTGGCGTTCCAGCCGGCGGACCTGGAAGCGCGCCACCTGATCGACCGAGTCGGAGAGCGAGGTGTGTCCGTCGATCGAGATGCCGTTGTTGTCGTAGAAGACGATCATCTTCCTGAGCTTGTAGTGGCCGGCGAGCGCGATCGCCTCCTGGCTAACGCCTTCCATCAGGTCGCCGTCCGAGGCGAGCACGTAGGTGTGATGGTCGACGACGCCGGGAAATTGCGCGGCCAGCATCCGCTCGGCCATCGCCATGCCGACCGCGGTCGCGATGCCCTGCCCCAGCGGCCCGGTGGTGGTCTCGACGCCGACGGCGGTGTGACCGTATTCCGGATGGCCCGGCGTCTTCGAGCCGAGCTGTCGGAACGCCTTTAGATCGTCGATGGTCAGAGCTTCGTCGCCGCCCGTTCGGGTCAGGTAGAGGAGCGCGTAGAGCAGCATCGACCCGTGTCCGGCCGACAGCACGAACCGGTCGCGGTCCGGCCAGTGCGGGTCGGCGGCGTCGAACTTCAGCACGTCGCGGAAGAGGACGGTCGCAATGTCGGCCGCGCCCATCGGCAGGCCGGGATGGCCGCTGTTGGCCTTCTCCACCGCATCCACAGCGAGAAAGCGGATCGCATTGGCCATGGAATCGTGTGTCGGGGCTCGTCGCCATCGAGGCTCTCCTCCAATCCTTGCGCGCTTCGGTAATAGCGCCCAAAAGGGGCGCGTGTCGGTCCAGGCCACGATCCCTAACCCGTCAGCGGTCCGACCGCAAATCGGATCGCGTTGCGACTCGTTCACGTATCGCGTAAGCAAAGCGTCGCAATGGATGGAAGCGAAACCGCCTTGGACGCTTTGGAGCGGTCCTTGACCCGACTCGCCGCGGCGGTCGGTCTGCTCGAAAGAGCCGCCGAGCGGCGGATGCGCCACGACGAGGCGCGCGCCAACGCCGAGGAGGAATTCGCGCTGATGCAGGACGACCGCTCGCGCCTCGCCGTCGAGCTCGACGCCGCGCTCGATCGCTCGCGGGCGCTCGAGGCCGCCAACGCCGAGGCCGGCGAACGGCTCGCCCGCGCGGCTGAGACCATCGCGCGGGTCATCGAACGCATCGAGCCGCCCGCAGAATAGATTGCGGGCCGGCGCAGGAAGGATCGCGCCATGGCGCAGGTTTCGGTGACGATCGACGGGCGCAAATACCGCCTCGCCTGCAACGAAGGCGAGGAGGCGCGGCTCGAAGAGCTTGCCGGCATGGTCGACGAGAAAATCACCGAATTGCGCCGCGCCTTCGGCGAGATCGGCGACCAGCGGCTCGTCGTCATGGCGGCGCTGGCGTTCGCCGACCAATTCGCCGATGCCCGCCACGCGGCGGAAGCCGGGCGCGAACGGGTGCGCGCCGAGCGACGCGCGGTCCGAGGCCATCGCGGCCACCCTCGACGGGCTCGGGGCGCGACTCGAGGACTTGGCGGCGCGGCTTGCCGGCGGAGCCGAGGCTTGACGCGCTCAGGCGCGCGACTGTCGGTAAGTAACGCCGCGATCGATGACCTCGGCCACGACCTCCATCAGCGCGTCGGCGTCGTCCGGCTTTACGAACACCTTGTCGGCGCCGGCGCTGAGCGCTTCGTCATGCACGCGCTTGGCAGTGGACGTCGTCAGGACGACGACCGGCAGGTCACTCAGTTGAAACGACCCCCTCAGGGCGCGAAGGAACTTCACGCCGTTCAACCGAGGCATGTTGAGATCGAGCACCAGGACATCGGGCAGGCGGTTGGTGAGATCCTCGATCGAAATCTGATAGGCGGCGTCCAGGCCGTCGCCGGCTCGCTCGAGGACGACTTCCCGCCCGATTCCTGCCTTCACCCGGTCCAACGCGCGTTCGAAAAGGTACACGTCGTCGGGGTCATCCTCTATCAGCATGACACGGCAGGGCTTTGGCGCGGACGTCGTGTTGGACATGAAGACCACTCGATCCTTTCCTCCTATCCTTAATCCATTAAAGGGCCGGATGGCTATTGAAGGCGTAGATTCCGGCGCTGACCGGGCGGAAGCGATCGTCGACTTGCCGAAACCGCCGAAGCGGGCAACGAACACGCCCCGCCGATCGCTCACCGACCATCGATTCCGGCTCGCAGTCGACGCTTCGCCCGCCGCGATGATCATGGTCGATGCAAACGGAGTGATCGAATTCGCCAACGCCGAGACGGTGCGGATGTTCGGTTATGCGATCGATGAACTGCTCGGAAAATCGATCGACATCCTCGCGCCCTCCCGGTCGCGATCCGCTCACGCCGCGTTGCGGCAGGGCTTTTTCGCTCACCCCAGCAAGCGCCCAATGGGCGCCGGCCGTGACTTGTACGGAACGCGCAAGGACGGCACGGAGTTCCCGGTGGAGATCGCCCTGACGCCGATCGACGCGGCAGAGGGGGCCATCGTGCTTGCGACAGTTGTCGACATCACCGCGCGGCGCAAGGCGGAGCTCGACCTCGCGCAGCGCGCCGGCGATCTCGAGCTCGCCAACGAACGTCTGACCCAGTTCGCCTATGTGGCGTCGCATGATCTTCAGGAGCCCCTGCGCAAAATCGCGGTTTACGCGGGTCTCCTCGGCGCCGCCGTCGAGACTTCGGACGCCGCGGGCGCCGTGCGCGCCACGTCGGTCATATCGACATCCGCCGCGCGCGCGCGGCGGATGGTCGACAACCTTTTGACCTTCTCGCGCGTCGGCGGCGCCGAAACGCACACGCAGCCGCTCGATCTGCGCGCCGAAGTCGACCTAGCCCTCACCGATCTGTCAGCGGCGATCGACGAGACCGGCGCGGCGATCCGTCTCGAGGTCGAGCCGGTCGTGGTGCCGGCCGACCGCGCACAACTCGGACGGCTGATTCAGAACATTGTCTCGAACGCAATCAAGTTTCACAAAGCCGGCGTCGCGCCTTCGATCACGATCCGGACATCGCTGATCGGTCGAACGCAGGTGCGGCTTTCCATCGCCGACGACGGCGTCGGCTTCGATGAAAAGTTCGCGAGTGAAATCTTCGAGCCGTTCAAAAGGCTGAACAGCCCCAAAGACTATGAGGGGACCGGCATCGGATTGGCGATCTGCAAGGCGATCGCGGACCGCTACGGCTGGACGATCACTGCCCGGTCACGACGCGGTGAAGGCTCGAGCTTCGAGATAACTCTGCCGAGGCTCGAATAACGACCGTCAGGCGCGGTTTTCACCCTTGGTGAATTGGGCGAATGCAGCCTTGAAGTCGGGATGCCAGCGCGACAGCGGCGGCCGGTTCTCGACGATGTCGCCCGCCGCCCACAGAATACGCTTCGCGTCGCTCTCGCGAGTCACCTCGTTGTCCGGGCACAGCACATAGAAATCCCCAGCCGACATCCGCTCGATCAGGAAATCGACGACCTGGTCGGCCGTCCATGCTCCGGCGGGTTTCTCGCCGCCGCCCGGCCGCGTCATGCCGGTGAAGGTGAAGCCGGGGATCAGAAGATGCGCGCTGACCTGGCAGCCGTCGATATTGCGCAACTCGTGGGCGAGCGCCTCGGTCACGACCTTCACGCCCGCCTTGGACACGTTGTAGGCCGTGTCGCCAGGCGGACAGGTGATGCCTTGCTTCGAGCCGGTGTTGATGATCGCCGCGGTCTGCCGTTGCGCGATCATCGCCGGCGCGAAGACGTTGACCCCGTGGATGACGCCCCACAGATTCGCGTCGATAAGGCGGCGCCATTTGCCGAGGTCGCCGAGGACGCCGCCCCCGCCGCCGACGCCGGCGTTGTTCATCAGCACGGAGACCTCGCCGAACGCCTCGTAGGCAAGGTCCCTCAGGCGCTCGACGTGCTGCGGATCGCCGACATCGACGAGAGAGACCCGCACGCCATCCTTCCTCTCGCGAGGCCGCAGTGACACGCGCGGCGGCCGCTTCGAGCGCCGCCGGGTTCGCGTCGGCCAGAACCACCTTCATGCCGAGCCGGGCGAAGGCTTCCGCTGCAGCGAGGCCGATGCCGCTGGCGGCGCCCGTGATTACCGCGACGCGACCGGGCTGAAGGGCGGGATGGAGAGGCATGGGGATGAGCTTCCTAAGCGAGCGTTGCGCGCCGAAACTTGACGAGGGCGCGCGCGCCCGTCAAATCTCCGCAATCCTCTTCGAGGTGGTTATCGCCGACAACCCGGCCTTGCGGAAAGACGGTCATGTTACCTGTCCGCGCGCTCCTCCTAGCCTTGCTGGTCGGCGTTATGCCGACGCTGCCGCCCGTCACGGCGTTCGGCCAGACCCTGTGGCCGTTCACGCAGCCGCCATCCGACGTTCACGCCGTGGCCTTGCCGCCCGACGCTGATCCCGCCTATTCCACGCCTGTCGACCTGGACGGCGCGGTCGATACAGCCAGGACGACGCGCCACGCTGTCGCCGATCCGACCGGCGAGCCGCCAGGGACGCTCACGATCAACACCAAGCTGCGAAAGCTCTATCTATCGCTCGGCGAGGGACGCGCCATGGAGTATGGCATCGGGGTCGGGCGGCAGGGATTCGCCTGGAAAGGCGTGGCCGAAATCGGCCGGAAGGCCTACTGGCCGGGATGGACGCCCCCGCCAGAAATGCTGGCGCGCAGCCCCGAATTGCCGCCGCATCTGGATGGGAGCTTGAGCAACCCCCTCGGCGCGCGCGCCCTCTATCTCTTCCAGGACAACAAAGACACGCTGTTTCGCATTCACGGCACCAACGAGCCGAACTCGATTGGCCACGCTGTCTCGTCGGGATGCATCCGCATGCTCAACAGCGACGTGATCGACCTCTACGGGCGGGTGACAAAGGGCACGCGTGTCGTCGTACTGTAGGCGACACTATTCAGGGCCGGTGCGTCAAGAGCGCGAAATACCGGAAGCGCGCTCGCTGCCCTCTCTTCTACGGCATGCCGGATCACTTCGGAAGTGGTCTTCGAGGGCGCCCGCATGGCCGGCCAACATTCTCGCTGCATGCGCTTGATTGGCCTCTCCGAATGTGTGCTCGAGCGCACGTACCGCCGGGCAGAGGAACGCCACGCTTGCCGAAGAGGCAGCGGCGCCCGTCGATTGGGGCGCCGCCGGACCGGCCGGGCGCCGAAACCGCGACCATCACCGCGGGCGCTTCGGCTGGACGAGCGGCCCCGGGAAGGCGCGCTCGGCCTCCTCCTCGAGCTGCTGCTCGTGATAACGTACGAACCGCGCGCCCAGAAAGAAGGCGATCACGGCGACGACCAGCGCGGCGATCCCGACCGGCTTCGCATAGTCCTCGAACGCCCGTCCGAGCAGATAGCCGCCGGTCCCGAAGATCGTCGCCCAGACGATCCCCCCGGCGGCGTTGAACAGGAAAAACCGCTCCCAGTTGAAATGGTTGACGCCGGCGAGGAACGCGGCGAAGGCGCGCAGCACCGCGACGAACCGGCCGAAGAACACGATCTTGCCGCCGTGCTTGAGGAACAGGTACTGGCCGAGCTTCAGCCGGCGCTCGTCCAGATGAACGTAGGATCCGTATCGATAGGCGATCCGAAAGCCGAATTCCCGGCCGATCCAGTAGCCGCAATTGTCGCCGAGGATCGCGCCCGCGGCCGCTGCGCCGATCACGCCCCAAAGGTGCAGCTTCCCCTGTCCCGCAAGAATTGCCCCCGCGACAAGTATGGTCTCGCCGGGCACCGGAACTCCCGCGCTCTCCAGTCCGACGATCGCGAAAATCGCGAGATAGCCGTAGGTCGCAAGATAGCCGTGCAGATGATGGACGAAATCCATGCCGTGTGACGACGCCTAGCGCCCGGTAAGGCGGCGGGCGTTGGCGCGCACTTTCTTGCGCGCCGGCCGCGCCGCGGCCTCGGCGACGCCAGCAAGGCCGATCGAGAGGTCGTTTGGCGTGCGCAAGCCGCCGAACACCGCGCGGATCATGAGCGCCCCCCAGGCGGCCTGCGCCGCCATAGCGCCCTCGACGACCGCGTCGAACTTCTCGGCCACCATCAACTGGGCCTCGCGCGCCTTCTCCATCGGTTCGCCGTCCGGAGACAACAGCCCCTGCGTGCGTGCCGCGATGGTGAGCGCGGCATCGACGCCCGACTGCATGTTCGCCTTGGCGATTGCGAAAGACGTTTTGGACAAGCTCCTCGACGGCATATTCATTTCCTCGGGTCGCCGGCGCCGCCCGCGTCGCGGAGCGTCGTCACAATCGTTCAACATGGGGGAACTTGGACGCGCCGGCAAGCCCGCGGGCGTAGTCTTGACAAGCCCAAAAGTATGACGGCTGTTGCCATTCAACCGAGTTCGAAAGAGCCCCCCGTTGAACCGTGCGCCAATCGTCCTTGCCGCCGTCGCCGCGCTGATGGGCGCGTCAGGCGTTGGCCTCGCGGCCCTGGCGGCGCACCAGAACGGCGGCGACGTCGGCCGAACGGCGGCGCTGTTTCTCCTCCTGCACGCGGTGGCCTGCCTGGGGATCGCAGCGCATGCGCGAATCGGGCGGTCGAGCGCGCTGGTCGTCGCCGGATTCGTCATGGCCGCCGGCGCGTCGCTGTTCGCCGCCGATCTCGCCGAGAGCGCCTTCACCGGCGAGCGCCTTTTTCCCTTCGCCGCGCCGACCGGCGGATCGGCCATGATCCTCGCATGGGCGGCGCTGGCGGTGATCTTCGCCGGGACGGCGCGCTAACAAGCCCGCTCGGCTCCAGTCCGAACGCGCTTTCGCCCGCTTTCGACATGCTTCCCGCGCCGGTTCGGCCTCCAACGGCACCGTTCGTCGATTCGCCCGGCTCCCGCACGGATTTTTTGTTTATGGGAATTACTTTCGCGCGCTGCCGGAAACTTGATCGGCGTGGGTCGACTCCGGAACAATACTGGACGTTGTGTGTTGACCGCCAACAGGAGAGGTCAACATGACGGCCAACCATTCCCTCGCGTCCCTGCATACCGCGATCGTCGATGCGCGCAATGGCTATGAAGAGGCGATTCGGCGCGCGGAGCTGCCGGAATTGAAGACGATATTTCAACGGCTCAAGGCGCTCCACGAGAACGCGCACGCGGAGCTTCACGAGGCGCTTCTGGCCAGAGGCTTCACCCCCGACGAGAGCGGCTCATTCATGTCGACCGTCCACAAGACGGTCATTTCCGTGAGGAGCGCGGTGACCGGGCTCGACGACAAGTCCCTATCGGCCTTCGCGAGCGGCGAGGACCGCATAATAGCGGATTATGACAAGGCGATCGAAGACAATGCCGGCGACGAGACGCTTGTCGCACTACTGGAGCGACAGGAAGCTAGGCTCAAGTCCGCGATCAGCGATATGAAAGCCACCGCAACGGCCGCCAAGGCAGCCAAGACCGGATAAGCGCGTTCACCCCGGCGGAGGCTAGGGTCGAGCCGAATGCCGGCGTGCGCCGGGCGAGGCCACGCGCGTTGCGCGTCACTACGACCAGTCTCCCACGGCTTCACGAACTTTTGAAGGCTCCCCGTTGCGGGCCGCCGTGCAGTTCGCGACCAAACGGAGCGGGCGCAGTGGGCGCTCGAAACACGATTGCTTGGCGCGGGGCACGCTTCGGCGGCATTGGGATCAAAGCAACGCCGTGTTCGAAGCGCTGAACGCCAAAATACCAAGTTTTATGAATTCGAGCGATGCCCCTTGCGAGGGGCTAATCGACCCCTCTATCCCGCACGCCCGCCCTTCCCCTAACCGGAGGTCAGGCAACAAATTTCGCGAGGCGGCGTTGCATGCGCGGAGCGCCCAGGCCGAGGCCCAACTCGGACAGGCGAACGCCGCCGTCATCCAGGCGGAGGCGCAAGTCGTCCAGGCGCAGGCCAACCTCAAGCTCCAGGCGACCAATCTCGAACGCACAACCACCTTGACGAAGCAAGGGTTCGAGACCGCGCAGAACGAGCAGACCCAGCAAACGACCGTCCAGTCGCAACAGGCCGGGCTCGCGACAGCCAACGCCGGCGTCGAGGTGGCGAACGCCAACCTCAAGGCGCAGCAGGCCACGATCGACCGGCTGAAAGCGTTGACCGCCTTCGAGAACGTCACCGCGCCGTTCGATGGCGTGGTGACGGCCCGGACGGGCGCGCCCATGTTCACGGTCGATCAGGACGACGTTCTGCGCATCGCCGTCCAGGTGCCCCAGTATGCCTCGGCAGGCGTGCGCGATGGCTTGGAGGCGAAGATCACCGTGCCGGAAATGCCCGGCCGCATCTTTTCGGGCAAGGTCGCGCGCAGTACGGTCGCGCTGCTTTATTCAACCCGGACGCTGACGACGGAAGTCGACGTGCCGAACCCGGACCGTGCGCTTCGTCCCGGGCTCTATGTCAATGTGGCGCTTTCGATCCCGAGGTCGGAGCCGAGCGTCTCGGTTCCCTCCGACGCCTTGATCTTCAATCAGCACGGCACGCAGGTCGCGGTCGTCGAGCCCGAAGACCGGGTCAGGATGCTCAAGGTCGACATCGATCGCGACCTCGGGACGGAAGTGGTGTTGAAGAACGGACTCAAGGGCGACGAAAAGGTCGTGACGAGCGCCCCGGTCGACCTGACGGAAGGAGCGAAAGTCAAGCTCGCGCCGAGCAACGGCGCCGCCGCGTCCGGCAGCGCGCCCGGCAGCGCGCCCAACGTCAGCAAGGCGCAGACCGGCACGGCGACGGAATAGGTAGGCCGTTCCGCGACCCCGCCCCGGCGGAGAATTTTTTCGACAACGAGGAACCATCGTCACGTGAGGGTGTTGGCTGGGTGCGGTCGCAGTCAGACCGAGGAGACGTGAAAATGAACAAAGAGAACCTCGAAGGCAATGTTCGCTCGGTGGTCGGCCAGGGCGAAAAGCTCGTGGGCCAGGCGACCAACGACCGAGGGACAACGGCCCAGGGGTATTACGATGACGCAGCCGGCAAGGCGCGATCAGCCTATGGCAGCGCAAAGGATGCCGTCAGCGGCGGCGTCGACGCTATTTCCTCCCTCGATTTCTCCGGGTTGCGTGATGAAATCAGCAAGCTGACGCAGCAGGTCTCCGATCTTGCGCAAACTCAGATTTCCGCCGGACCGAAACCAGGTGGCCGGGGCGATGGGAGCCGCTGGCGACAGTTTGTCTCAGTCCGCCGCGAGCGCGCAGGACAAATTGACCGCCATCGAGGGCGACGTCGAATCCCGAATCAAGAAAAATCCTTGGGGCGCGGTGGCCATCGCCGCCCTGATTGGGCTGCTGATCGGCAAGATGAGCTAGCCGATGCGGTCGACGCTCGAACTGTTCCTTGACCTGCTCGATCAGGTCAAGGAATTGATGCGCGTGGAGCTCTCGCTGGCGCGGGTGGAGGTCAGCGAGCGCACACGGAGCATCCCATCCAGCCTTGCGGCAGTCGTCATCGGCATCGTGCTTCTTGCCGCGGGCGTCGGCTTTGTTTTGGTTGCGGCGAGCCTGTCCCTGGAGCGTTTCGGAATTCCCCCCGACCTGGCGTTTCTGATTGTCGCCGTGGTTGCGATCGTGGTGAGTTTGATCCTGCTGCGTTCGGGCGTCGCAGGGCTGAAACCGTCGCGATTCGTCCCTGCCAAAAGCATCTCGCAGATATCGTCGCTGTTCGGAGGGCTGTAGGGGTGCGCTTGAACGTCGCCACATCGGACGCTTATGAGGCGGAAGCCAACAGGTTGCGAGCCGAAATCGGCGCATCGGTCGATGCGTTGCGTAGGCGTCTCACGCCTTCGAATATGGCCTCGGAAGCAGCGGCACGCGCGGGGATCGCTGATTTGTCCTGGGCGGGCGCGTTGGATTACGCCAGCAAACGGCATCCGGTTCCGACCGCCGTCATCGGATTTGGCATTGCCCTGTGGGCGATATCGGCGCTGCGAAAGCGGGCAAGGCGCGAAAATATCGCCGATCTGACCGGGCCGCTGAGAGAGTCGTCGGAGTCGATTTCTAGACTCGGCGACGCGCGTGTTCCGCGAGCGGGCGGAAGCGAAACGGCGAGAGTTTGTCGATGTCGCTCAGGCGCAAGTCGCTTCCGGGGCGGCAATGCTGTCCGACCAGATCGAAAAGAAGCTGGAGACTTTTACCGATCGCGTACCTGGCGGAATTCAGCGTCCGACCGCTGATCGAATCGTCTATTCAGATCGCGTTGGCGGCTGCGCTGGAGGGCCTGCTGCGAAGACCGTCGCGTGCTTAGGTCGGTCGCATACGAGAGCATGCTCGACGCGTAACGCGTCCTCCGATTGCCGCTCAGTCTCTGACGAACGTCATCTTGTCCACGTCCACGAGGCCCATGTCGGTGATCTTCAAATGCGGGATCACCGGCAGCGGCAGGAAAGCCACCTGTAGGAACGGCTCGGCCAGTGTCACGCCGAGCCCCTTGGCGGCGGCGCGAAGCGGGATCAGCCGCTCGCGGACGTCCTCGAAGCGCCCGAGGCTCATCAGCCCCGCCACCGCCAACGGTAGCTCCGCGACGATCCTGCCGCCCTCGGCCACCGCGAAGCCGCCTTCGATCTCGCGCAGCCGGTTGACCGCCGCCGCCATGTCGATCGGATTGGTCCCGACGACGCAGAGGTTGTGGCTGTCGTGCCCGACCGAGGAGGCGATCGCCCCGCGCTTCATGCCGAAGCCTTTGACGAAGGCGGTCGCCATGTTGTCGTTGACGCCATGGCGGGCGACCACCGCCACCTTGATGACGTCCTGGTCGAGATCGACGTCGCGTTCTCCGTTGCGGAAGGGCAGCGTGACGGGCGCGCGCTCGGTAATGATCTTGCCGGGCACGATGCCGATCGCCAGGGTCGAGGGCCCCTGCCCTCGCGCGACGAAATCCTCGGGTTCGACGTGGCGCGCCTTGATGCTGTCGCGCCCGACCGGCTTCAGCGAGCCGCGGGCGGCGAACAAGGCGTCGTCGACCAGGCGGCCGGCGGCCAGCACGGTCGAGACGACGCAGCTTTCGAGGTCGTCGACGACGACGAGGTCGGCGCGCCAGCCCGGGGCCACCAGCCCGCGGTCGCGCAACGAGAAGATGCGCGCCGCGGAAATGCTAGCGGCGCGATAGGCGGCGAGCGGCGGCGCCCCCAGTTTGATCGCCGTGCGAATGAGGAAGTCGAGGTGACCCTCCTCGGCGATGTCGAGCGGATTGCGGTCATCGGTGCAGAAGGCGATGAACGGCGAATTGCGCTCGGTGATCAGGGCGCTGAGCGCGTGTAGGTCCTTGCAGACCGAGCCCTCGCGGATCAGCACCGCCATACCTTTCGACAGCTTTTCCCGGCCCTCGGGCAGGTTCGTCACCTCGTGGTCGGTCCGCACGCCGGCGCTGAGATAGCCGTTGAGGGGATAGCCGCCGAGCAGCGGGCTGTGGCCGTCGATCGGCCGAGTCTGGAAGGCGGCGAGTTTGGCGAGGCACGCAGGGATCGCGCTTGAGGAGGCCCGGGAAGTTCATGAACTCGGCCAAGCCCAGCACCTTCGGATGGTCGGCGAGCGCCAGGAGATCGCCGACCTCGAGCC
Source organism: uncultured Alphaproteobacteria bacterium (assembly GCA_963724785.1). Lineage (GTDB taxonomy): Bacteria > Pseudomonadota > Alphaproteobacteria > Rhizobiales > Beijerinckiaceae > Roseiarcus. Next base: position 904,391 of record CAVRWC010000025.1, read on the forward strand.
GGGCGCCGGCGGTTTCGAGGTCGGTCGCGGGCACGCAACTCGACAGCTGCACGCGCAGGTCCATCGCCGTCGCCATCGCGCCGTCGAGAAAGTAGCGGAGGCCCGACGACGCCCAGCACGTTGCCGATCTCGTGCGGATCGCAGATCGCCGTCGTGACGCCATGCGCGAGGACGCAGCGGTCGAATTCGAGCGGCGTGATCAGCGACGACTCGACGTGGCAATGCGTGTCGATGAAGCCGGGGACGACGATCTTGCCGCGGACGTCGATCTCGCGCACGCCGCTGTACTCGCCGAGCGTCCCGACGATCCGGTCGTTGCAGATCGCGACGTCGCCCGGAATTAGTTCGCCGCTGACGAGATCGAAGATCCATCCGCCCTTCAGCACGATGTCGGCCCTGGCGAGACCCTGTCCCTGCTCGATCGCGCGGCTGAGAAAGGCGATGGCGTCGCTCATGGGTATTGCTCCTTCACGGGTGACCGCGGCAGAGGCATTGTCTCAGGCTTGCCGGGGCCGCTCAAGCGCGCTTTGACGGCGCCCTCGAATCGTCGTCTGCTCGCAGCATGCGCCCGATCCTGTCGATCCAGTCCCATGTCGTCTACGGCCATGTCGGCAACGACGCGGCGGCGTTCCCACTGCAACGCCTCGGCCGCGAAGTCTGGCCGCTGATGAGCGTGCAATTCTCCAGCCACACCGGCTATGCGGGTTGGCGAGGGAGGGCGTTCGACGCCGACATGATCGACGAATGCGTCTCCGGCCTCAAGGCGATCGGCGCGCTTTCGAGCTGCGCCGGGCTGCTGACCGGGTATCTCGGCAAGGCCGAGATCGGGGAGGCGGCGCTGAGGGCGCTTTCGTCGCTCCGCGCCGCGAACGAGGACGCCGCCTGGTGCTGCGACCCCGTCATCGGCGACGTCGGCCGCGGCCCCTATGTGCCCCCCGAGGTCGCGGAGTTCTTCCGTGACCGTGCGCTCGCCGTCGCCACGATTCTCACCCCGAACGCCTTCGAGCTGGAATGGCTGACCGGGCGGCCCGTCCGGACGCTCGACGAGGCCCGCGCGGCCGTCGCCACGATCCTGGCGCGGGGTCCTCGGGCCGTCGCGGTCACCTCGCTGGTCCTCGACGACACGCCGCCGGACGCGCTCGACGTGCTGGCCGGCGACAATCCGGCCTCTGGCGCGCACGGACGCCAAGGCTGCCGATCGCCGTCAACGGCGCGGGCGACCTCTTCGCCGCTTTGTTCTTCCACCATCGGCTGGACAGCGGCTCGACGCCGACGGCGCTGTCGAAGGCGGTCTCATCGGTGTTCGGGGTCGTCGCCGCGACGCTCACGGCGGGGCGACGGGAACTCGCGCTGATCGACGCCCAGGACAGGAATTTTCGCGCCCGTCGCAGGTTATTTCGGCCGAGGCGATCTGATCCGACCGGTCATTTACTTTTTTTGCACGTCGTCGCACAACGGCCTGTAAGCGATGATAGTGTCTTTGTCTTGCAGCGCGAAAGGGAATGGCCATGCCGCGTCCAGTGAAAGCGTACGGCGCCGTCGCGCTGGGAATTCTGATCGGCTTCGTCTCGACGGCCGACGCTCAGACCGTCCACCGCCACGTCCGTCATCCGGCGGCGGAAGGCCGGCAGTATCACCGTCTATGGCAGCGAATCCTACCTGACCGCCGGCACGGGCGCGTCCGTCGGCAGCCTATAGCGGGTATGCGCTCGACACGATCTCGAGCACGGCCCCTTTCATGCCGTTCGTCGATCACACGGCCGTCGGCGTGCGCGGCTTGGACCGCCTGCCGAACAACCTGACCGTCCCGGGCTGCTGCACACCTTGAGCGCCAGGGAGCGCTGAATTCGTCCCGCCGCGGGAGGGGTAGCGGCATGGCGCGCCGTTTCTATACGCTCGACGTCTTCACTGAGCGGCGCTCGCGGGCAATCCGCTCGCCGTGGTGCTGGACTGCGAGGGCCTCGACGACGCGCGCATGCAGGCTATCGCCCGCGAATTCAATCTCTCCGAGACCGTGTTCGTGTTCGAGCCGCGAAACCCGATTCATTCGGCGCGGATCCGGATCTTTACGCCCGCCCGCGAGTTGCCGTTCGCTGGCCATCCCACGATCGGCGCGGCCTGCCTCATCGGCCACGTCCGCGCGCCCGATCTGATCGCCGCGCAGGACCTGCGAATCGTGCTCGAGGAAGAGGTCGGCGACGTCGTCTGCCTCGTTCGCCACCGCATCGATCGGGCGCTCGCAGCAGACTTCACCCTTCCGCGCCTGCCCGAGCAGCTGGAACGGGCGCCGCCGCGGAATGCCGAGATCGCCGAGGGACTCGGCCTCGACGGAAGCCGACATCGGCTTCGACCGGCACCAGCCGACCGTGTTCAGCGCGGGCGCGCCGTTTCTGTTCGTCCCGATCCGTTCGCTCGCGGCGATCGCCCGGGCTCGGCCGGGCCGCATGCCCTGGACCGACGACGGCGGCTCCGCGACCTTTCTCTACACGCGAGAGGTCGTCGAGAAAGGCGCTGCATTCCACGCCCGCATGTTTGGCGGCGGCTGGGGCGTGCCGGAGGACCCCGCGACCGGCAGCGCGGCTGCAGCGTTCGCCGGCGTCGCGCTCGCGTTCGATCGTCCGTCCGACGGCGAACACGTCCTGATTATCGAGCAGGGATTCGAGATGGGCCGCCCGAGCCGGATCGTCCTCGGCTTCGAAGTCAAGGGCGCAGTCCTTCGTTCGGCCTCGATCGGCGGCACGGCGGTGATCGTCTCGACGGGGTCGCTGGACCTGTGACGGAGCCCCCGCGCATCGTCGAGGTCGCCGAACTCGACTTCACGCTCGACGCCGAGCCCTGGGCGTTCGCCGAGACCGAACGTGACGCGATCACGACGCACTGGGCTGAAGCCCGCGCGCGGACGCCGGCGATTTACAACGGCCGCGTGCTTCTGCTTCGGCGGCGCGCATGGATTCGACGCGACGACGGCGCGCTCCGGCTCGTGGGCTCCTATCTCGAGACGGACTATGCGTCCTTCCTGGCCTGGCGCAGCTTCGAGGGCCGAACCGCGCCGATCGAGAATTGCTTTTCGATGGCTGCGCTGATCAGTGCCGACGGCGCCTTTCTGCTCGGCGAAATGGCTTCTCACACCGCGAATGCCGGGAAGATCTACTTTCCCTCCGGCACTCCGGACCCGAGCGACGTGTTCGACGGCCGCGTCGACCTCGAAGCGAGCGCGACGCGGGAGCTTCTCGAGGAGACGGGCGTGTCGGCGGAGGAGACAGCCGTCCGGCCCGGCTGGACCGTCGTCCTCGCAGAGCGACGCGTCGCGTGCATGAAGGCGATGAGGCTCCCCCTGCCGGCCGAAGCGGCCAAGGCGCGCATCGACGCCTTCCTTGCACGCGATCCGAATTCGGAGCTCAAGCGCATGCACATCGTTCGACGACGAAACGATATCGATCGCAAGCGGATCCCGGACTTCGTCGTCGCCTACCTCGAGGAAGCGTTCGGCTAAGATTTCATGAATACAAAGGAGGCGCCTGGCCGCGATCCGCGTCTCCGACGGATAACCAAGGGCATTGTTGATATAGACAGCGCCGTCGATCTCGACCCGGCGATTGACATGAGTGTGCCCATACACGTGGATATCCGAACGAATGCGTCTGATTTGGCGCTCGAGCAAGTTCGACCCCAGGACCGGATAGACGATGCGGTTTGGCTCGGAGATGAAATCCGGCATCACGTCGATGCGCGGAACGAAATGCGAGAACGAAATGACGTAGTTGTTCGCAGGGCGGACCAGCGGTTCGTTCATGGCGGCAAAACGGTAGGCGACCTCTTTCATCCCGGTGTTCTCCGGCCATTTGCAGAACAGGAAGTCCGCCCACGCGTTCGTGAGCTCGGTCGATGGCTCTCCAAACGAATAGTCGTACCACCCGAGCAGGGGAAGGATTGAAAGCGTGTCGCCGTGAAAAGCCGCGCCGGACACGCCACAATTCCCCATAACGGCCACGATCTCCGTGAACTTGTCGAAAGAGGTTTTGCATTTCCCGTCGCGGATAACCCAGAGATCGTGGTTGCCGGGAACGAAAAAGACTTTCTTGAACCTGTAGGCCAGGAATTCCAAATTCTTCGCCAGCAAGGAGAGACAGTCCGAAACGTCGCCCGCCAGGATCATAAAATCGTCGCGGTAGTCCTGCGCGGACAAAGACAAGATCCAGCGTGCGTTCGCTTCAAAATCGACGTGGATGTCGGAAAGTGCAAAAATCCGCATGTCGCAGCCAACCCGCCTCCCTGAAACTGCCGGCCCCTTCGACTGCGTTGCGGCGGAACCTGAAGCAACACTTCAGGGCGACCTCTGAACAAGAGGAGCAGCCTGCCTCTCCGAAGGCGTACGCAACCGGCAAGTTCGCCGAAAACCAGCTTCGAGAGGCGACGACCTCCAGGTCGATTTCGGCTAAGTCTGGTTCGCGGCGTCGCGCAGCCGCGGCGCAAGACGCGCGCCCCCGATGAGCCAAGAGCCCAACGCTCAATCCTGCTCAAAGCCCGGTCGGATAGCCGTGTCGTCGTTCCGAGGCCGTGATCATCGCTTTCGCCTGGGCGTCGCGGCCGGCCGCGCAGGCGCTGTCTGCGGCGCGGATCTCGCGCTGGATCTGGTTGTAGACCGACTGGGCGACGTGGCCCATCGACAAATCGTTATCCTGGACGGCGCGGTAGCGGGCGATCGCCGCCCTGCAGTCACTGCCTTCGGGCATCTGGAAGCTCGAGGGCGTATAGGAGACCGTTCCGGGCGCCGGCGACGGCGCGGAAACCTGCGGGGCGGGCGCGTTGCAGGCGGCGACCGCGAGCGCGACCAGCGCAGCGGCGACAAACGACGGCTTCATCGGACCACCCCCAGCTCGAGACTTCTTTAACCTCCCTACCCTCGCCAAACCCAGGCCTGCGTCAAGGGCCCGCCGCAGATCAGTCAGCTCGTGCAAGAGACCGACGGCCATGACGTCGTTCCCATCCTCGCCCCATACCCATAAATGCGCGATCCCCACGCCCTGCGCTATCGCCGGGCCCGCTCCGTCTTCAACGACGGGTCGTCGTCTCTAGACGTGTTGCTCGCGATATCTCAACGACCGGCGCCCGGATCGCCGGCGACAGGCTGATCTGCCCTCCGTCTACGTTCGAACTGCAAATCCACGACGGCTTCGACGGCTTTTCGACCCGGCAGGCGCGGCTCGTCTGGACCAGGGGCGCGGCGGCGGGCGTGGAGTTCACCGCGTGACGACGTCGAGGCGGGCCCCGCTCCCGCCTCGCGGCTTGCTTACCGGATGGCCTCGGTCGGATTGTGGAGCATCCAGATCTCCGAGAGCGACGCGAGCGCGACGATCACGCCGAGCGCGACGAACGTCCATGTCGCAAAGTGCATGGCCGCGAAGCCCAGCACCCACGGCGCGATGATCATCAGCACGCCCGCGAGCAGGGCGACCCAGTCTTCCCATTCGGCGAACTGGACGAGCGCGGCGATCGCCATCACGACGATCACCACTCCGCCGACCCAGGCCGTGCGCGCCGCGGACATGTCGCCCGCGAAGCCAAGCGCCCAAGGCGATGCGAACAGCAGCGCTCCGCAGACGAGCATGATCCAGTCCTGAACGCTTTTGCCCCCGCGCCATGCAGTCTCAATTGGCATCGAAGCCTCCTAAGTTTGACGCGGCGTCGTTCAACGCCTCAAGACTTAGGTTATTCCGATTGCGGCTTTTCAAGGCGGCGGATAGTCCGCGGCGACTGCCGCCACGAAGTGCGGCGTGACGAGCCCGCTGGCTGAGCCCAACGTCAGCCGCGGCACGGGTGACGCTCCGCCGGCGCAGGGGCGCCTCAAGCGCCGGGAGCAGATTGAGGTCGAGTCCCGCTAAATTCACTTCGCGCACGCTCAAAATATAAACTATGCATTTCTGGTATGTTCAAGGCGACGATAGCTCGCTCCCGCATCCAACGGAGGTTCGACATGAGCGGCAGGATCGTCATATTCGGTTACGGTCCGACCGGCCGGGCGACCGCCGAGCGGCTTCTCGCCGAAGGCCGCGAGGTCGTCGTCGCCCAGCGCCACGCGCCGGCCGCGATGCCGAAAGGGGTCGCGTTCGTCGCCTGCGACGCACTCGACCGCGACGCCGTCATCAAGACCGTCAGACAGGGGAACCAGTTCGTCGTCACCATCGGCTTCGCCTATCGCGGCAAGGTATGGCGCGACGTTTGGCCGAGGGCGATCGGCAATTTCGTCGCGGCCTGCGAGGCGACCGGCGCCCGCATGGCGTTCATCGACAATCTCTACATGTACGGGCCGCAGACCGCTCCGCTGGTCGAGACCCTACCGCTTACCGCCTATGGGCAAAAACCCGCGGCGCGCGCCGTCGCGACGCGCCTTTGGATGGAGGCCTGCGCTATGGGACGCGCCCGCGTCGCCGCCCTGCGCGCGCCGGATTTCTATGGGCCTGGCGTGGGCCTTAGCTATCTCGGCGACACGTCCATCGGCGCAATGGCCAAGGGCAAGGCCGCAGTCTTTATCGGCTCGCCTGACATCCCGCACGATTACGCCTACGTCCCCGATATCGGCCGCGCAGTGGCTACTCTGCTCACAGCGCCGGACTCCGCCTACGGCCAGGTCTGGCACGTCCCCTGCGCCCCGACCCGGACGACGCGGGAGATCCTTGAACTCGCCGCTGAGGCTCTCGGCGTGCGGCTGAGGCTCAACAGCGTCCCGGAAGCTTTGGTCGGCCCGCTTGGGCTGTTCGTGCCTTTCCTTCGAGAAAGGAAGGAGATGGCCTTCACTTTCGACCGTCCCTATCGCGTCGATTCCACCAAGTTCGCCAAGGCCTTCTGGTCCGGCGCGACGCCGTTCGAGGAGGGGGTCCGCGAAACCGCCCTCGCCTTCCGCGCGGCCGCATCCGCCTGACGGCATTTGCGCCGATGGATAGCGGCCTTGCGCGTGACCGCGGAGCTCTCGCGCTCGTCGCGCCATAAAAAAAGGCCGCCCCTCGGCGACCTCCTTCCACGCGCTGGAAACAGCGAGCTAAGCCGCGATCGAGACGGACTGATCCGATCGGCGAAAACCCGCGAACGAGAGGCCGGCGAAACCGGCCAGCAACAGCGCCCAAGTCGACGGCTCCGGAGCAGCGACCGTCAGAGCGAGCGGCTCGTAGGGCACCCCGTTGCTGGGGGATATCCAGTTGTACGAGTTGCTATAGAACAGATTGTATGCGAGGCCGCTGGCAGTTTCGAACGAGATTCCGTAGTAGTCGACGTAGCTCCCGGATTCGGGATAGAAAAGCAACTGGTCCGAGCTCCCGTAGACCGAGAGACCCGTAATCTCAGATCCGTTGGCCGTGCCGGAGACCCCGATGACCGTAAACTGCGATACGCCGCCCTCGGTTATGAACTCGCCCGATCCAGAATACCCCCCGCCGCTGTAACTGAATTCCCAAACCTTCGCTTCGGCCGACGTGGCCGCGAGCGCAGCGATCGCCACAGCGCCAGCGACTTTCGCCATTAAGTTTACACCGTTCATGTCAGGTCCCTCCTTACCGCCTATGAGAATAGATTGACATAGGGTAAGGGGTAAGTCAACAGTGAATACATATAACAGACCTGTTGATTTATGGTCTTTACGGGTCGGCTCAATGTCCCGCGCCGCGGCTCGCCGCGAAGGCCAACTCAAATTCAATCGGGGTTGCGGTTGCGAGGTCTTGGCTGTCCCAACGGCGCGGTCGCGCTCCAAACCTGCCTTCCCGTTCCGCGGGCGTCCCACAGCGGAAGCAGACCTTGGCGTCGGACCTTGCCTGATCGCGCGCTCCTCATCGCAGGCCGTGCGGCCGGGCTACAAGGCGTCCGCGGCCGTCGCGTTGGCGAGAGTCTCCCAAGTCTTATTTACTGACGTCTCAGTTTATTACGATTCTTCTCGAAATAAACGTTTCCGTCAGGCGGCGAACTTTCGCTCCCCCGCCACCCATGTCTCGCTGACCTTGATGTCGGCGATCGCGTCAGGACTTACCTTGTAGGGATCGCTTTCCAGGATGGTGAAATCCGCTTCCTTGCCTTTCTCGAGCGAACCGAGGCGATCCCCCTGTCCGAGCTGGCGGGCGGCGTCGATCGTGACGGCGCGAATCGCATCGTCGAGCGAGATTGCCTGGTCTGCGCCGACGATTGAGTTGTCGATGATGCAACGGCGTGTCACCGCAGTGCTGATGAGCGGGAGAGGGCCCGGTGGCGAGCAGGGGGCATCGGTATGCAGGGTGAAGGGCAATCCGGCCTTCACGCAGGCGCCCGCCGGGTCCATGAAGGCCGCCCGCTCGGGGCCGAACAGTTGGTCGCGATAGGCCGCTCCGTAGAAGCGCAAGTGATTCATCAGGAAGGTCGGCTGCACGTTAAGCGCCTTCATGCGCAGAATCTGGTCGGGGCGAGCCATCGTTGAATGTTCGATGCGGTTGAGGCCATCGTCCGTCGAGCCCGAGTAGGCCGCCTCGATGGCGTCGAGCGCGATGTCGATCGTGTAATCGCCGTTGCAGTGGATCTGCACCGGCAGGCCGAAGGCCTTCACTTGGGCGACCATGCTTTTCAGCAGCGCGGCGTCGAAATTCGGCGAGCCCTTCGCGCTCGTGTTCAGGTAGGCCTTCGTCTGGGCCCCGGTCTCGGTCTGGTTGGAGCCGTCGCCGACGATCTTGACGCCATAGAGCGAGAACAGGGACCCGGCGACCGTCGCGCCCTTCGGTCCAAGGCCGAGGCTGCGGTAGGGCGTCAGGCCCTTCATATCATCGAACATCACGCTCGCGCTGGTGCGGCATGCGAGGCTATTGGAGAGTTTCGCGAAGGGCTCGATCCATTCCGAGCGGATGGTGCCCGGCTCATGCAGCATCGTGTTGCCGACGGAGGCGGCGGTGCGCGAATATTTGGTAATTGCCTTGGCCGCAACCTCCGGCGTGATCTTGCCGAGGAAATGGACCGCGAATTTGAGCATCGCGCTTTCCTCGTAAACCATGCCGTTGAGCTTGCCGTCCGGCCCTCGGCCGAAATGGCCGCCGCCCGGCAGTTCGCCGACATCCTCGCCGAGGCCGGCGATGTTAAACGCCTCGCTGTTGACGCAGGCGTCGTGCAGATTGATATACCAGATGAGAATCGGGTGATCGCTCGAAATTCCGTCGAGTTCGGCGCGGGTAAAATCGCCGCCCTGGAGCAGATTGTCGAAATTGGCGCCGACGATCCACTCGCCCTTGGGAGTGGTCGCCGCCTCCTGCCTGAGATGCGCGACGAGGCTCTGGCGCGTCCGATATTTGGCGTATCCGACGTCGTCGAGCAGTTCGGAGATCAGCGAAACTGCGATCGTGTGGCAATGCGGGTCGATCAGACCCGGCAGCAGGGTGCGCCCCCCGAGATCGACGATCTTGGTCGAGCCGGTCTTGAGGCCAGCGAGTTCGTTGTCGTCGCCGACCGCGACAATTTGGCCGCCCTTGACCGCGATCGCGGAGGCGACCGGCGCGCCCGGCAGCGGTCGGATCGTCCCGCCCCGCAGAATGACGTCGGCGCCTTCGTCGGCTGCGAAGGCCGAAGCGCCTCCGACGCCGGACGCTACGGAGGCTGCGACCGAATAGGCCATGAACGCGCGCCGGGTCGGTATGCCCGAAGCTTTGCCGAGCAGGCCCGCTATCCCGCCGGATGTGAACTCGTCTCGGAGAATAAGCTGACTGAAGCACCCGCGACACATGGCGAAGTCTCCTGAACCCCGCACCGCGCTACGGCGGCGTCCGTCTACTCGGGCCAGTTAGGATCACAACGCAACTCAAAAATGTGCACGGGGGTTATGCTGCAAATTCGCTAATGCCGAACCGGCCAGGCTCGCGGAGCCGGGTCACAATGGTTTCGTCTCGATATCGGCGCTACATGTTTGCGCAATCGATCGAGGTCGCCATTACGCAGCGGCGCCTTCCGGCCCCTCGCGGACCGGGCCGCGAAAGCCTGTCGCCAGAACGTAAAGCTCGGAACTGCCGGCGCGACTGGCCTTGGGCTTCAGGTGGCGGACGACCGCGAACTCCCGTTTGAGCCGGGCGAGCAATTCGCCCTCGGCGCCGCCCTGCAGCACCTTGGCGAGAAAAAAACCGCCCGGCGACAGGACTTCGCAGGCGAAGTCGGCGGCGAGCTCGACCAGACCGATGATGCGCAGTTGGTCAGTCTTGCGGTGGCCGGTGGCGTTGGCGGCCATGTCCGACAGGACGCCGTCGGCGAGTCCTCCGAGCCAGCTCCGCAGTTGTTCCGGCGCATCTGTGTCGTGGAAGTCCATCTGGCGAAACTCGACGCCCTCGACCGCGTCCATCTCCAATAAGTCGATGGCGATCACGCGGCCCTTGCCGTGCTGCGACCCGGTCTTCGCCGCGGCGACCTGACTCCAGCCGCCGGGCGCGGCGCCGAGATCGACGATCCGCTGGCCGGCCTTGAGGACCTTATATTTTTCGTCGATCTCCAGAAGCTTGTAGGCCGCGCGGGAACGGTAGCCCTCGCGCTTCGCCTGCGCCACATAGGGATCGTTGAGTTGGCGCTCGAGCCAGAGGGTCGAGGCGAGTGTGCGTTTGCGGGCGGTCTTGACGCGGGTCTTGAGCGACCGCCCGCCTTCGCGGCCGGACCCGCCGCCGGTCATCTCCCGGGCCCGCGCCGGTGCGGCCCGACGCGGTCCTCGCGCATCAGCTGGCTGAGGATTCCCTCCCGGAGGCCGCGGTCGGCGATTCGCAGCCGGTCGGCAGGAAACTGCGTCTGAATCGCCTGAAGGATGGCGCAGCCGGCCAGGACCAGATCGGCACGCTCGTGCCCGATGCAAGCGTTGGCGGCGCGCTCGGCGTAGCTCATCGACCGCAGGCGTTCGACTGCAGCCTCCACGTCTCGCCGGTCGAGCCACAAGCCGTCAACGGCCCGGCGATCGTAGCGCGGCAGGTTGAGATGGACGCCCGCGATCGTCGTCACCGTCCCGGACGTCCCAAGCAGGTGAAACCGGTCGCACCGCGCCTCGTCCACGACCCGATCGACGAACGGCTTTAGCGCCTCGCTCACATAGGCCGTCATGTCCGCAAACGTCCCGTCGGTCACGTCGACGCCGCCGAATTTCTCGGCCAGCGACACCACGCCCAGACGCATCGACTCCCAGGCCTGGACGCGGCGCCGGCGCGAGTGCTCGTCGCGGCTCAGCCAGATGATCTCAGACGATCCGCCGCCGATATCGAACATCACGATCGACTTCGCGTCGCGATCGGCGAGATCGCCGACGCCGGCGGCCGCGAGATGCGCCTCGGTTTCCCGGTCGACGATCTCGAGCGTTACGCCGAGCCGGTCGCGCACTTGATCGACGAATTCGGGGCCGTTGACTGCCGATCGGCAGGCCTCTGTAGCGATGGTGCGGGCGCGCGTGACCCCGCGCGCCGCCATCTTGTCACGGCAGATTCGCAGTGCGGCAAGCGTACGCTCAATCGCCGGCTCGCTCAGCCGGCCGGTGAGCGACAGCCCCTCCCCGAGGCGGACGATGCGCGAAAAGGCGTCGATCACCCGGAAACCATCGGCGGTCGGCCGGGCGACGAGCAGGCGGCAGTTGTTGGTGCCGAGGTCGAGCGCCGCATAGATCGCGGCGCCGCGGCCCGCAGACGGAGTTTGTGCGGCCGCGACCCGGGCGTCGGCCCCGACGCCGGGACTCGACGGAACAAATTCTGACAAATCCAAAACCTCGGAAAGCCGGGACGGGCAAAGCTCATCCACCGGCTCAATTCGCCGCCGACTGTAACAAGCCTGCCAGCCAATGCAAAGCGCATTGGAAAATCGCGGATTTAGGGTTTGAAAAACCCGTGCCGGACGCTGTCGCCAACCTTCAGCCCAATCGAGGCCGCGACGCCGCCATTGACTTCGAGCACGGCGATGCAGGGCCCCCCCGACGGAATGACGCGCTCCGATAGGGGCTCGGCCTCCGCGACGACATTCGTCACCACGCCGGCCGGGGAAATGAAAATCATGTCGAGCGGGATGTAAGTGTTCTTCATCCAGAAAGCCACTGGAGCGTTCTGCTGGAATTCGAACAGCATGCCGTGATCGGCCGGCATGAAGCGCCGGTTCATCAGGCCACGCTCCCGGCTCGCGTCATCGGCGGCGATCTCGACCTTGAAGTCGTGCGTCCCGCTGCCGGTGACGACCTGCAGCGGCTCAAGACCCGCCGCCCCCGCCGGCCGGATCACGCCGAGGACCAGGACCAGAAAAACCAACACGGCCCGGGACCGAGCGCCGACCCAATTCATCGTCCAAAACTCCTGGCGAACCGTCAGCTCGCGCAAAGAAACCGCGCAGGGCCCCGTTATTCGAGACCGGGAAGGCGTCCGTCAAGCCATGGGCGACGGGCGGACGATCAATGCGGCGAGAGGATGCGGGACCCGTCGAGCGGGCGCACTTCGGCGGCCATAAGTCCCTTCGGTCCCGGACCGAAACGCGCGAGCATGCTGTCGCCGGGCTTGGGATCGACGAAACCGTAGCGCCGCATTGTCTCCATGTGGACGAAAATGTCTTCGGTTCCTTCGCCGCGCGTGAGAAACCCGAAGCCGCGCGTTCGGTTGAACCACTTGACGATGACGATCTCGAAGCCGCCCACCGAGGCCGCCTGGGCGCGGGTGCGGGCCGTGGGCGGGGGCGGGGCGTATCCCGCCTCCGGCTCCGTAACGGAAAGGACCTTCAACACCTGAAGGCCGCGCTCTCGACGATGCGCCTCCGCGACCACTCGCGAGCCCTCCCGGAGGCTTGAGAAGCCGTCGCGCCTCAACACCGTCACATGGATGAGAATGTCGGCTTCGCCGCTATCCGGAACGATGAACCCGTAGCCCTTGGCGGCGTCGAACCACTTGACGCGGCCGGCGACTTCCACCAGCACCGCCCCTTGCTCGCCGCCCTCTCGGGAATCCAGAGCCGCCGCGAGCGGCTTGATGAGGTCCTCACCCAATTCGGCCCCCTACTCAACGCTGCGGCGACGCCACGCCGCCATGTCGAACCGATCGTGCCTTGCGATTTGCAAGCCTCGCCCACGTCGCGTCCAGCGACACCAGCACGCGACAGGAATGATTCTCTCAAACAAGGATAGCAAATCGGAGTGCGTTGAATAGAAGTCATCATGCGAAACTTGAGCGGGGCTGTGAACAAACAAAAATCCCGCCGGGTCCTTATCAGACCGGCGGGACGATCGTGGGCCGCGGCTGAAGCGCCTTACTCGGCCTCTTCTTCCGGCTCCGGCGGGGGTGCGAGACCCTCGAGTCCACGCAGAAGATCCTCCTCGGTCATTCGGTCGAACTGCGCCTCGCCGCCGAGGTCGATCTGCGTCTGGGCGTTCGGATTGACCATCAGCGGCGCCGCCTCGGCCTCCGGCTCGTCGACCTCGACATGCTTCTGCAGCGCGTGAATGAGATCTTCGCGAAGATCGCCCGGCGAGAGCTTGCCGTCGCCGATTTCGCGCAGCGCGACGACCGGGTTCTTGTCATTGTCGCGCGGGACATTGATCGGCGCGCCGGAAGAGATGGCGCGGGCGCGATGGCTGGCCATGAGGACAAGGTCGAAGCGATTGTCGATCTTCTCGATGCAATCCTCGACAGTGACGCGAGCCATGGAGACTCCTTCAGGTGACACAAAAACGGGGGATTCGAACCGGCCCTCTACACCTTGCGCGCGCTCGACGCAAGTTTTTGCAAGTCCAAGTTCGACAATTCCAAGTTCTCGACCCCCGAACCGTCAGATCGCGGCGCCCGCCCGCCCAGCGCGGATCCGCGCCACGGATGCGGCGAAGGCCTCAGCAAAACGCTCCACGTCCAGCGCCGCCGAGCCCCATCCGAGGCTCAGGCGTATTGCGCCGCGCGCCAGATCCGGGCTCACGCCCATCGCCGCCAGCACGTGGGACGGCGTCACCTTTCCGGATGAACAGGCCGAGCCCGAGCTGACCGCCACCCCGGCGAGATCGAGGGCGATCATCAGCATCGCAGCCTCGACCCCCGGAACAGCGAAACAATGCGTGTTGGGGAGCCGCAGCGCCGTCGCCCCAAACGCGACGGCGTCAGGAGCGGCCTCGAGCACCCTCAGCGCGAGGGCGTCGCGAAGCGTGGCGAGCCGAAGCGCCTCGTCCGCGACCTCAGCCGCAGCGACGCGAGCCGCCGCGCCGAACCCGGCGATCGACGCCACGGTCTCGGTGCCCGCCCGCGCGCCGCGCTCCTGTCCCCCTCCACGGATCAGCGGCTCGCCGAGGCTGAATTCGGGGCCTGACGCGATCAGCGCTCCCGCCCCCTTCGGACCGCCGATCTTGTGGGCGGAGAGCGCGAGCGCGTCGGCGCCGAGCGCCGCCAAACTGAAGTTGGCGCGGCCGGCCAACTGGACGGCGTCGCAAAAGACGAAACCGCCCACGGCGTGCACGAGCGCCGACGCCTCCGCTACGGGCTGCACCACGCCGGTCTCGTTGTTCGCCCCCTGCAGCGCGAGCAGCGCCCGCCCGGGCCGCCGGCATGCCGCGGCGAGCCCGTCGAGATCGATCCGGCCGTCCGCGCCGAGCGGCGCGACCTCGACCGCCGCGGCTGGAAACCGGTGGCCCTGGAGGACGGCCAGGTGCTCGCCGGCCGCAACGATCAGCCGGTCGAGCGGCGGCTCGGATCGCCCGACGCCAAAGCGAGGGTTGAGCGCGGCGTTGGCCGCCTCGGTCGCCCCGGACACGAAGGTTACGCAACGCGCCGGAACGCCGGCGAGGCGCGCGACCTCGGCTCGGGCGTCCTCGACGATCCTACGCGCGGCGCGGCCCTCGGCATGGACGGAGGACGGGTTGCCGGTCGTCTCGAGCGCCGCAAGCGCGGCCGCGAGCGCAACCGGCCGGATCGGGGCCGTCGCGTTGTAATCGAGATAGGTTCTCGTCATCGGCCTCGCGGCGGCCATCCCGACTCCGACCTGTACGACGGGCGCTCCGACAAGCGTCCGCTGCGCCCCCGCAGCGGTTTTTGCTTGCAATCGCGGGCGCCCTGCGTGCTATGAGGCTGCCTCCGAGGCGAGCCTCCCGTCGCCGAGCCGACACATACGCGCACCGAACCTGCGCCGCAAGCCGGGCCGTCCGTCGCCTATCGTGCGCCCGGCGGTCGTCGGAGACGGCCGACAGGTCTTTGGAGTATCCATGCCCGAGGTTTTCTTCAACGGTCCCGCCGGTCGGCTGGAAGGCCGTTTCCACCCCGCCAAGCAGCGGGGCGCGCCGATTGCGGTGGTGCTGCACCCCCACCCGCAGTTCGGCGGGACGATGAACAATCAGATCGTCTACAACACCTACTACAATTTCGCCGACCGCGGCTTCTCCGTCCTGCGCTTCAACTTCCGCGGCGTCGGACGATCGCAGGGCGCCTTCGACCACGGGCAGGGCGAGCTTTCCGACGCCGCCTCCGCCCTCGACTGGGCGCAGTCGATCAGCCCGGAGGCGCGAGCCTGCTGGATCGCCGGCGTGTCGTTCGGCTCCTGGATCGGGATGCAGCTCCTGATGCGCCGGCCCGAAATCGAGGGCTTCATCTCGATCGCCCCGCCGGCCAACCGGTTCGACTACAGTTTCCTCGCCCCTTGCCCGTCGTCCGGCCTGTTCGTCCACGGCGACAAGGACCGCGTCGCCCCGCTGAAGGAGGTGCTGGCGCTGATCGAGAAGCTGAAGACCCAGAAAGGCATCGTCATCGAGCACGCGGTGATCCCCGAGGCGAACCACTTCTTCGAGGATTGCATCGACGATCTTCAGGCCGTTGTCGGGGCGTATCTCGACAAGCGCCTCGGCATGCCGCGCCACGCCCCGCCGCCGATCCGCAAGGAGCGGGCGAAGCCCGCCCCGACAAGAACCGTCCCCGAAACCGAATAGGCGGGAAGCGTGACGCTGATCACGACAACGGGTGAACTCGAGGCCGCCTGCCTGCGGATGGCCCGACACCCCTACGTTACGGTCGATACCGAGTTCTTGCGCGAGACGACGTTCTGGCCGATCCTGTGCGTCGTCCAGCTCGCCACCGAAGAGGAGGCGCTCGCCATCGACGCCCTCGCCGAAGGGCTCGACCTCCAGCCCCTGCTCGGCCTGATGGCCGACGAGGACGTGGTCAAGGTGTTCCACGCCGCCCGTCAGGACCTGGAAATCTTCTGGAAGCTCAGCGGCGTCCTGCCGACGCCCCTGTTCGACACCCAGGTCGCCGCCATGGTGTGCGGCTACGGCGACCAGGTGTCTTACAGCGAACTCGTGCAGTCGGTCTGCCGGGTGACGGTCGACAAGTCGTCGCGCTTCACCGACTGGGCGCGCCGCCCGCTTGCCGACGCCCAGATCGTCTACGCCATCGGCGACGTCACCCATCTGCGAGACGTCTACAAGGCGCTGACCAAGCGCCTCGAGGCGACCGGCCGCCAGTCCTGGCTCGACGACGAGATGAAGGCGCTGACCTCGGCCGAGATCTACGAGCAGCACCCCGAGCGGGCCTGGGAGCGCTACAAGACCCGCGCCCGGAAGCCGCGCGACCTCGCGATCCTCATGGAGCTCGCCGCCTGGCGCGAGAGCGAGGCGCAGGCGCGCGACGTGCCCCGCTCGCGCGTGCTCAAGGACGACGTGCTGATCGAACTCGCCACCGCCGCCCCGCGCAACGTCGAGGCGCTCGCCAACCTGCGCGCCTTCCCGCGCGGGATGGAGCGGTCGCGCGCCGGCGGCGAGATCCTCGAGGCGATCGAGCGTGGCTTCGCCCGCGATCCCAAGACGCTCCCCAGGATCGAGCGCGAGCGCCGCAACGGCGCCAATGTCGGGCCGACCGTCGAACTCCTCAAGGTCCTGCTGAGGCAGGTCAGCGAGGAGAGCGGGGTGGCGGGCAAGCTGATCGCGACCGTCGACGAGCTTGAGGCGATCGCCGCCAACGACAAGGCCGACGTGCCGGCGCTCACGGGCTGGCGGCGGAAGCTGTTCGGCGAGCGGGCGCTGGAGTTGAAGCACGGCCGGCTGGCGCTGACGGTAGAGAACGGCAAGGTCGTCACGCTCGAGTGGCGCGACGCCGAGGACGCGCCTGCGGCCTGATCCGCGCCGCTGTGAAGGCTGAAGCCCGGGCGGCCCGCGCGCGAGCGCGGTTTTTTGACAACGCCCCTTTGTTTTCAAGCGCTTATCATCGGATTCCGACGCTTCTCTGAACCGGCCCCTAACTTTTTCAAGGGCTTAGAGGTGGAGCGGCGAATCGCCGGGCCGCTTCTTGCCATTCGACGCCAGCGCCGCGCGGGTCACTCGGCGGGGTTGGCCTCTGCGGACGGCGTCGGGCGAGCCTCGCTCCAGCTGCGCCGGGAGAACACCGACAACACGATCAGCGGCACGCTGACCAGCGCCATGCCGACGACGAAGGCCGGCCCCGGAATGAAACTCAGCGTCGGGATCCATCTCGACAGCGGCCAGGAGATCAGCGCCGAAATCGCCGGTATCAGGAGGAAGAACATCGTCACGCCGCCGTTGTCGTTCTTTGTTTCCGTCAAGGCCAATTGATAAAGGAGCCGCCCCACCGCCGAAGCCGCCACCGTGCCTGCGATAAGCAGCACGATCGCCAGGACCGACTGCTCGCTCAGGTGCAAGTCCTGGCCGAGCCTGGAGCTGATGGCCGCAGCCGGCAACAGCACGAGCGCGGAGACGGTGAAGTTGGCGCTGATCGCGGCCGCCTCGTCGTAGTCGGAGAACCACTCGTAGACGAGCGTCCCGCTCAAGGCGAAGAACGCAGGCATTGGCAGGGCGTACACCCATTTGCAGCGCAGCAGACCGGCGATCACGTCTTTTGCGAGCTCGTGGTTGTCGACATTCATCTGGCTCCAGGCGATCGTCATCGCGCCGCAGAAGGCCACGGCGAAGGCTAGCCAGAACGCCCATGGAGAGATTGCAATCGATCGCCTCGACACGCCGAACGCGACCAGCGCCGCCCAGAAGGGCGAGAGATTGAGCACGGCGGCGGTAATGATCGGATGCGAGCTGCTGAGCCCGATGTCGTAAAGCGACAGTCCCGCGAGGCCGACCAGAAAGATAACCGCCAGCTTCGGCCATTGCCGGATGTCGAGCAGGATGGCCGCGAAGTCTCGCCGGCTGCCGGCTCGCCACAGCAGGAACGGCAAAGAGAGCAGGAGCGCCAGCTGGGTCAGCGCCATGAAGTCCAGGGAGCTCAGCGTCCGCGCCGCAAGCGCGGAGAACGGCTCCTGAAGAGCCAGCAAAGCCGCGGTGGCGACCGCGTACAGGATGCCGAGACTGTAGTCGGTCTCGCCGCGTCGCGCCCTTCCTGTCGGCGGCGCTTCAAACACTCCGGGCTTTTCCATCGCTTCACCGCATTCGGTCAGTCGGCGCCGAGGCAGCCCCAGACGAACTCAGTCCGGAGGATTGCCGGTAAGTTGTCTCGCGCGTAGCTATGCCGGAGGGCCAAATGCAGCGCCTTGACAGCGCCGTTCCCGAGACCGCCGGGAGCAGAACCGTCCCGAGTCGCAGGAATTTCCGTCACGATATGAGTTCTACCCCCACATTACTGTCCGACCTGCGTCGAGAAGTGGGCGGGATTGTGCAAAGCCAGTAAACTTAACTTTACCGGAGCCCGATCCTATTGTTTTCCAACGGGCGATTCAGTATGAATAAGAAATTATTTACCACACCTTCATATTGTCTGACAGACTTCGTGCTCTAAGACGCGCCAACTATGCGCCGCTCGCGGCGGGGTTGCGTGCGCGAGCGGCGCCATGACATTTCAGACTAGAACTTAGCGTTACCGAACCGGCCGATCTCCGGCATGGGAGGGCCGATCCTCCTCTTCGGGCAACCGATTTTCCTGATCGACCGAGGCGGGCCGATCTTCGTCTCCGATGAGGGTAGGGATATGAAGCGCATCCGACAGCGGAGCCGGATCGTCATCGCGCTCCTCCCGTTCGCTCGGGCCTTCCCCCTCCTCCTCTTTGATCAGCGTAGGGATATGAAGGGCCTCCGACAGTGGAGCCGGATCGTCGTCTGGCCGATCCTCGTGTCCGACGGATGTCGGCCTTTCCTCCTCTTTGATCAGGGTGGGGATGTGAAGGGTCCCCGATAGCGGAGCCGGATCGTCGTCGGGGAGTTTCTCCTGTTTGACCGGGCTCTCCCCCGCCTCGTCTTTGAGAAGGGTGGGGATATGGAGGAGCGACGACAATGGCGCCGGATCGTCGGGTGGCCGATCTTCCTGTTTGACGGAGGAGGGCCGATCCTCCTCTTTGATCAGGGTCGGAATGTGAAGGAGCGACGACAACGGCGCCGGATCGTCCACGAGCACCGGCATCCCGAGCGACTCCGACACAGTGTTGGACTTCTCATCCCCTGGCTCGACGCGGCGGGAATCGTCGTCCAGTTGGCTCTTGTTGGTGTCACGCACGTCCGCCTGATCGGTTTCTCTCGTGTTCATGAGGGACTTCCGTCAAAGAGGGGCGCCGGGACGGCGCGCCTGATCGACCTTCAACGCGCGCCGCTCGTAACTGTTCCGGCGCCGTTCCCGACTTTCCTCCCACCCTGCGCCCACAATCTGGGCGGGCGATCTCGCCGCCCGAGAATCGCGAGACGCGCTCCCGCCATCGGCGCTATCCGGTCCGCGCAGCCGCTCAATCAGGCCGGCCCCGCCAACGCCTGCTCGAGAAAATCGTCCATCCGCTTGGCGACAATCGGCATGTCGTACAGCGCCTCGACCCGGGCGCGGCCGGCGCGGGCGAGGTTGTCCCGGAGCGCCACGGAATCGGTGAGCGAGGCGAGCGCCGCAGCCACCGCGCCGGCGTCCCGGGGATCGACCGTCAGCGCGTCGGGTCCGCAGACTTCGGCAAGTCCTCCAAGGCCCGACGTCACCAGAGCCGCGCCGCTCGCAAGGGCCTCGAGCGCCGTGCGCCCGAACGGTTCCGGCGTCTTGGTCAGCGCCATGCCGACCGCCGCCCGAGCCCACGCGGCCTTGACCTCGGCGTAGGGCAGATTGACATCAATGCGAATTCGCGCCCCGAACGGCGCCGCAGCGTCGCGGAGCGCGCGGACGGTCTGCGGCTCGCGGTCGATCGCGGAGAGGATGAACCGGGCGCTCCAGTCGGGCCGGGTCGTCAGCACGCGGCCAATTGCGCCGATCGCCTCGCGATGGCCCTTGTCGTCGAGCGCGCGCCCGACCGAAAGAATCGTCTTGTCCTTCGCTCCGGCGCTCGACCAGTCCGCCATGTCGAGGCCGTTGGGGATGGATCGCATCGGCGCGCGGGCGTTTGGGAAACTGGCGCTAAAACGGCGGAGGCAGTCCTCGCTGACGAAGGCGAGGCCGGCGATGTGTCTGAGTTCGAGATCCCTCTCGGCCCGCTTCAGCCCGCCCGAGGCCGGTTTCTCGTAGGCGTGGCTATGGAGAATGACGCGAAGCCCCGACGCCGCCGCGACCACCGCCGCCGCCGGCAGATGGTTCTCGACCACCGCGACGTCGACGCCGCGGCGCTTGACCAGCTTTCCGACCGCCCAGGCCTTGGCGAGATTGCCGCCGAGGGCGACGTCGTGGACGGTGTCGATTTCAATGCCCTCGAACGGCTCGTCCACCTGCGGGCAGACGACCAGGGTCGAGCGCGCGTAGCGGCTGTGCCGTATCAGGTCGCGGACGCAAAGCTCGACCGACGCCGCGCCCTTCGGCCCGAACACCGAATTGCGCAGAAAGACATAGGCGATGGTCGGGTCACGGGCCAAAGTCGAACACAGTCCATGGGCGACACATCGCGAAGGCGATCGGCCGCGCGCGGCGCCTACACGCCGGACTCGCTGGGCGTCAATGTGGCGACGCGCCGAATGGCGGTTTCCATATCGCCGCCAGCCAATCGAGCCAGGCTACGAGCGTGTCGGCCTTGGACTCTTGGCTCACCTTGAATCTTGGCGGATCGCTCGGCTCGGCGGCCGTCGGGTCTAAGGATGGCGTTCTTGCCGGGATGGCCGGGGTCGCATCGCCGGCGACCAACACGTTGGCGTCCCAACCCAACACTGACGTCACCGCCTGCGTGCCGACGATCCCCGCCAAACTCAACCCCAGGGCGAGCGCGGCCAAGACAACCGAACTCCGCATTTCGGTATCTCCCCATCCGCACGCGCTAACACATGCGTTAACAATTGCCACAATTCCGCTATATTGGGCAGGGTCGATTTCCTGATCTGTGTCATGTCAGGTGTAAGCTATGCTTGGCGACCGGCCTCGCGTCCGGAACGGGTCAAGGGGAAATCCACTCCAGAGCCGGCCGCGGCGCCTGACCTTCGGCGTCGCGAAAGCCGCGCCGCCGACTTGACCGCCGAAGCCGGGCATGCTCCCGGTGCGGGCTTCCGACAGATTGAGATTCCCGATGGCCGACAGCGCTCCGCAAGCCCCGCAATTCTCGCTCGCGAAAGACAGGATCAAAATCCTGCTGCTCGAAGGCGTCAGCGACAGCGCCGTCGAACTGATGCAGGCCGCCGGCTATTCCAGCATCGAGCGCCTTCCGAAGGCGCTCGAGGGCGATGCGCTTCGGGAAGCCGTCAAGGGCGTGCATCTGATCGGCATCCGCTCCCGCACGCAGATCGACGCCGAGGCGCTCGAGCGCCGCCGATCGGCTGATCGCGGTCGGCTGCTTCAACGTCGGCACCAATCAGGTCGATGTCGACGCGGCGCGCCGGATCGGCGTGCCGGTCTTCAATGCGCCCTTCTCCAACACCCGCAGCGTGGCCGAACTGGTGATCGGCGAGATCGTCATGCTGTTGCGCCGGGTCGTCCCGCGATCGGTCGCGGCGCACGCCGGCCGGTGGGACAAGTCGGCGGTCAACAGCCACGAGGTGCGCGGCAAGACGCTCGGCATCGTCGGCTATGGCAACATCGGCTCCCAGCTTTCCTATCTCGCGGAAGCGCTCGGGATGCGGGTGGTCTTCTACGATCACACCGACAAGCTCCGCCACGGCAACACCGAGCCGACGGCGAGCCTTCGGGAGCTGCTGGCCCAGAGCGACGTCGTCAGCCTTCACGTGCCGGAGACGCCGGCGACGGCCGGCATGATCGGCGTCGCCGAAATCGCCGCGATGAAGCCGGGGGCGTATCTGATCAACAACAGCCGCGGCACCGTCGTCGACCTCGACGCGCTCGCGGCCGCGCTTCGGGAAGGGCGGCTTCGCGGCGCTGCGATCGACGTCTTTCCGGTCGAGCCGAGTTCGAACGCAGAGCAATTCCATTCGCCGCTGCAGGGTCTGGACAACGTCATCCTGACGCCGCATGTCGGCGGCTCGACCGAGGAGGCGCAGGAGCGCATCGGCGTCGAAGTCGCGCGCAAGCTGGTCGAATACAGCGACGGCGGCTCGACCATGGGCGCGGTCAACTTCCCCCAGGTTCAGCTGCCGATCCGACCGCACGGGACCCGGTTCATCCAGGTCCAGCGCAACCTGCCCGGCATGCTCGGAAAGCTGAACGACCTGTTCGCCCGCCACGCGGTCAACATCGCCGCGCAATATTACGAGACCGACAGCCGACGTCGGCTACGTGGTGCTGGACGCCGACGCTTCCGCGGCCGACAGCCAGCGCGTTCTCACCGATATCCGCGCGCTCGAAGGCACCATCCGCGCCCGGCTGGTGTACGAACACAAAGTTTGAACCGCGGCCAAGGCCAACGAAGATCTCTGCAAAATGCTCCGCGACAACAGGCCTGCGACAGCATGCCGTTCGATATTGCCCGCGCCCGCGAATTTTGCTTGAAAGATCGGCGCGCGACGGCGCGCGACCGGCAGGAGCGGATGGCGAGCGCAGACAACGACAACAAAGATCCCGACAACAAGAACCCGACTCAAGCGCCCTTACCCATATCGGCGTCGAGGGCGAGGCGCGCATGGTCGACGTCTCGGAAAAGGCGTCGACGAGCCGCGTCGCGGTCGCGGAGGGGCGCGTCCGCATGGCCCCGGCCACGCTCGCGACCATCCTCGCGGGCGACGCCAAGAAAGGCGACGTGATCGGCGCAGCGCGCATCGCCGGCATCATGGCGGCGAAGAAGACTTCCGAACTCATTCCGCTCTGCCACCCGATCGCGCTGAGCAAGGTCGTGGTCGACATCGCGCCCGACGAGGCCCTGCCCGGCCTCGCGGTCCGCGCCGAGGCGCGCTCCGTCGGGCCGACCGGCGTCGAGATGGAGGCGCTGACCGCCGTCGCGGTCGCCTGCCTCACCATCTACGACATGGCCAAGGCGATCGACCGCGGCATGGTCGTCGAAGGCGTCAGGCTGTTGGAAAAGCGCGGCGGCAAGTCGGGCGATTGGCGCGCGGAGGAGCAGGAACTCATGAGCGGCATGATCACCGTCGAGGAGGCGCTCGCGCGCGTGCTGGCCTCGGCCGACGACGCCGCTCGGCGAAGAGCAGGTCGCGCTCGAAGAGGCCTACGACCGCGTGCTGGCGCGCGATCTCGTCGCGCTGCGCACCCAGCCGCCGTTCGCCAATTCGGCGATGGACGGCTATGCGCTGCGCGCCGCCGACACGGCCGCCGCGCCGCGTCCCTCCGGGTGATCGGCGAGGCGGCGGCCGGGCGCGCCTTCGACGGCGCCGTCGGCGCCGGCGAGGCCGTGCGCATCTTCACCGGCGCGCCGATGCCGGCGGGCGCCGAACGCGATCGTCGTGCAGGAGGACGTCCGGCGCGAAGGCGACCGGATCACGCTCGCGGCGACCGTCCGCGCCGGCGAAAACCTGCGCCCTGAGGGCCTGGATTTCCGCGACGGCGAGGCGCTGTCTGCCGGCCGGACGGCGGCTCACGCCCCGCGACGTGGCGCTGGCGGCCGCGGCCAACCACGTCACGGCTGCCGGTACGCCGCCACGCCCGGGTCGCGATCCTCGCCACCGGCGACGAACTGGTCGCGCCCGGCGGAACGCTCGGCCCCTCGCAGATCGTCGCCTCCAACAATTTCACCGTCGCCGGGATCGTCGAGGCCTGCGGCGGCATTCCGATCGATTTCGGCATCGCCCGCGACAACATGGCCGAGCTCGACGCCGCGATCCGCGAGGCGATCGAGGCGAAGGTCGACGTGCTGGTGACGCTCGGCGGCGCCTCGGTCGGCGACCACGACCTCGTGCAGAAGGCGCTGGTTGCGGCCGGCATGGAGCTCGGCTTCTGGAAGATCGCCATGCGTCCCGGCAAGCCGTTGATGCACGGCCGCCTCGGCGAAGTTCGGGTCCTCGGGCTTCCGGGCAATCCGACCTCCTCGACGGTCTGCGCGGTCCTGTTCCTGCTGCCGCTGCATCCGCGCCCTCCACGGGGAGCCGGACCCCGGCGCCGACCCGACGCGGCCGGGCCGCCTCGGCGCGGCGATGAAGCCCAACGGCGCCCGGCAGGACTACGCCCGCTGCGCGCTCGCCCGCGACGCGGACGGCGCCCTCGTCGCGACCCCGGCGGAGCTGCAGGATTCGTCGCTGGTCAAGGTGATGGCGCGCGCCGGAGGGCTGATCGTCCGGCCGCCGTACGCCGACGCGGCGCGGGCCGGCGATCCCTGCCGGGTGATCCCGTTCGAGGAGATGGGGATTTAGGGCCGGGGCGCCTCGACCGCTCCCCCGACCGCGCTTACGCTCTTGCCCCTCGGCCGCCGCTTGGCGGCAGGGCGGATCGGCGCCGTCCTCCCCTGCGAAGGGGCTCGGTCCGAAGGACGGTCGCGCGGCCGCGACGATTCCAGACTGACGGGTGTGGCGATGGACGAGACGGAAACGCCGCCCGAACGCAGCCCAGCGCTCGGGATTGCGCGGCTGACGCTGCTGGCGCTGGTCGCCGGCGCCGCCACGGGGGCGGTCGGGGCGGCGTTCCGGCTCGCGCTCGGAGCCGCCGACCGGTTTCGCGAGCTTCTCGTCGCCGAGGCGCAGGCGGCGCCGATGCCCGGCGTCCTGATCGTCGTCGCCGCGTGCGGCGCCGCGGCGACCGTCGCCGCCTGGCTGGTCCGCCGTTTTCAGCCATACGCCGGCGGGAGCGGCATTCCGCAGGTCGAGGCGATGCTGCGCGGCGGGCTGCCGCCCGCGCCCTTTTTGCTTGCGCCGATCAAGTTCATCGGCGGCGTGCTGGCGATCGGCGCGGGTCTGGCGCTCGGCCGCGAGGGCCCGACGGTGCAAATGGGGGCGACCCTCGCCGAGGCCATCGGCAGGGCGTCCCGCCTCGACTGGCGCGACCGCCGCGCGCTGCTCGCGGCGGGCGCCGGCGCCGGCCTCGCCACCGCCTTCAACGCGCCGCTCGCCGGCGCGGCCTTCGTGCTCGAGGAGCTGGTCCAGAGCTTCGATCCGCGCATCGCCGTCGCGGCGCTCGCCGCCTCGTCCGCGGCGATCTCGGTCGCCCGCGAAGCGCTCGGCGACCGGCCAGACTTCCTGGTCGGCGCCCTGCCCTCCGTGTCGCTCGCGGCGCACCCTCTGTTCCTGGCGCTCGGGGCGGCGGCGGGCCTCGCCGCGGTCGCCTACAACCGGACCCTGATCGGCGCCATCGCGGCGGTCGAAAGACTTCCCCTGCCGGTCGAGGCGCGCGCTGGACTGATCGGCATGGGGGTCGGCGCGCTCGCCTTCGCCTGGCCTGGGGTGGTCGGCGGCGGCGATCCCCTGACGGCCGAGGTCCTGGCGGGCGGCCCGGGTTTGACGCTGGTTGCGGTCCTGTTCGTCGTCCGGTTCGGCCTCGGGGCGATTTCCTACGCCGCCGCGACGCCGGGCGGGCTGTTCGCGCCGCTCCTGGTGCTCGGCGCGGAACTCGGCTTTCTGTTCGGCGCGGGGTGCAACTGGGCGTTTCCCGGCCTCGAGACGCCGACCGCGTCCTTCGCGCTGGTCGGCATGGCGGCCTTCTTCACCGGCGTCGTGCGGACGCCGCTGACCGGCATGGTTTTGGTCAGCGAGATGACCGGAAACGTCTCGCTGCTGCAGCCGACGCTCGGCGCCTGCGCCCTCGCCATGCTGGTCCCGGCGCTTTTGCGCAATGCGCCGATCTACGACACCTTGCGCGAGGCCCTGCTGAAGCGCACGCGGGGGGCGCCGTGAGCCGTGAGCCTAATAGAGGACGGCGAGGACCGCCTTGGAAAAGGCCCGCACCCGCGCCGTCTTCTCGGCGTCGCTGACGCCCGCCGCCTTGGCGACGCCGGGGCAATAGGCGGCGATCAGATAATTGGCGACCTCGCCGGGGCCGGCGGTCGGGTAGCGCTTTTGCAGCGCCGCGACGATTTTCGCAATCTCGGCGCTGACGTCGCCCCCCGCGAGCACGGGCGCGAGGTCGGCGATCTGGCCCGGCGTCTCCGTGATCACGCCGGGCTCGCCGGCCCTCTGCGGCTCAGGACACTCCAGCGCCTGAGCCGACGCGACGACGACGCCGAGCATGACTTCCAGTCGACAGCCCCGCCACGGCGCGCAAGTTGGAACGATCGGACATTCGCCCCCTCCCATCCCGCGTCCGGTTCGGCTCGCGGGCGCGGCGGTCAGTACCAGCCGGGCGCCCACGGTCCCCAGGCGCCGCCCCAGTCCTCCGCAGACGCCATGTTGAGCTGCGCCGTCACCTCCTGCATCTGGGCGATGTTGTTGGCGGTCCGGATCTCCTGGTACTGCTGATAGGCGGCCGGGCTGCCGACGAAGGCGCAGTTGCAGCCTGCGGCGTCGGCGTAGATGTAGACCGGCCCCGCCTTGCGCTGGGCGAACACGATCGCATTCTGCGGCAAAGCCGCGAGCTTGGCGGCCTTCGCGGGCGTGTCGGCCTGGAGCCGGACGAAGCCTGCGGCCGAAAGCTGGCCCTCCTTCTCCTGCGCCCCGACGCTGGCGCAGCCCGCCAGCCCCGCAAGCGCCGCCAGCCCCGCAAACACCGCAATTTTCCGATCGATCACGAGGCCCTCCGCCCGTCTTGAGATAGGGGCGAAACTTGGCCCGCGGGCCGGGGCGAGTCAACAGCGGGAGACCGCCTGGCGGGCGCACCTTTGGGCGGCGAGACGCCGCCCCTCCCCGCGCACCTTTGGGCGGCGGGCCGCCCCTCCCTGAGAACCTTTGGGCCGCGAGACGCCGCCCCTCCCGGGGCCTCAGAGGCGCGCGCCGACGATCGCCCGCCAGAAGCCGCTGAAGCCGAGTTCGAAGCCGACGATCGAATAGTCGAGGTCGATCGAATCCATCACTTCATAGGCGGAATTGTTGCAGATCGAGAAGATGATCAGCCCGTCGCTTCGACACGTGATGGCGCGCCTGGCGAAGGTAGGCGTCGGTGATCAGGCCGTGCGGATCGCACAGGCTGTATTTCTCGATGTCGTTCTCCGGGGTCTTGTCGATCATCGGCGTGTTGAACACGATGAGGTCGAAATCCCACTTCCTCGATCTTCTCGAACAGGTCGGACTGGAACGCCGTCAGGCTCAAGCCCGTTGAGTTCGGCGTTGTCGAGCGTCGCCTGGACGGCGATCGGCGAGATGTCGGCGGCGACCGTCTTCGACGTCCAGTTGGCCGCCATGTAGAGCGAGATGATGCCGCAGCCCGCGCCGATCTCGAGCGTCTTCCTGATCCGGCTCTGGTCCATCGCCTTGATGTTGCGGATGAAGAATTCCGAGCTCGAGTTCGGGAAGCGGATGATAGACCCCGGCCGGGACGTCGATCACCAGGCCGTCGGTCAGGATGCGCTCGGGCACGGCCTGACGGCGGACCAGGGCGTCATGGGCGGCGGCGATGTCGAAAACCGACGTATTCACCAGTTCGGCCAGGCCCAGCTTGCGAAGGACGGACTGCCTCGCGCCGACCCGGTACTGAATATTCATGGCGTTCGCCTTTAATGGATTGGCGCGCTTCCCCCTTAGGCCTGTTTGCGACCGAGCGAAAGTCGGCCGGGGGCGTCTTGCGTCAACGTCCGCTCCTGCGGCCGGTTCAGCCTTCCCGTCCGCGCTCGCTCTCGTGCCAATCGGACAGCAGCCAGTGCGACAGCGCCGTCAGAACCACATGAATTGTGATGCCGGCGACCGAGATCAAGAGGAGCGCTGCGAACATTCTGGGAATATTCAGCCGAAATCCGGACTCGACGATGCGGTAGGCGAGGCCCGGAACCCTGCCCGGCCGAGCCCGCGGCGATCTCCGCGACGATGGCGCCGATCAGCGCGAGGCCGCCGCTGATGCGCAGTCCGGCCAGGAAATACGGCAACGCGCCGGGAAGTCTGAGCAGCATGAACTGCTGGAGACGCGACGCGCGGTACATGGCGAAGAGGTCGACGAGGTTGTGGTCCGCCGACGACAGGCCGAGCGTGGTGTTGGCGAGCAGCGGAAAGAACGCCACCAGGAAGGCGCACACCAGCACCGCGACGTTCGGCGTCAGATAGATCAGCAAGAGCGGCGCGATCGCCACGATCGGCGTCACCTGCATCGCGACCGCGAACGGGTAGAACGCGCGTTCGACCAATCGCGACTGGGCGAAAATGATCGCCAGCGTCACGCTGCCGATCACCGCCGCGAGCAGCGCCTTGAGCGTGATGGACAGCGTCACCCACAGCGAGCTCGAAAGCGTCGGCCAGTCGTTGAACAGCGTCGCGATGATGACGCTCGGCGCCGGCAGAAGATAGGGCGGGATGGCGAAATAACGGACCACGCCTTCCCAGGCGAGGAGCCCGCAGCCGAGGGTGAAGGCGGGGACGGCGTAGCCGAAAAAATCGTCGCGGTTCATTCCATGAACTCGCTCGGCGGCGCCTCGCCCATCGCCTCGTGCAGCGCTTGCGGACGTGCGGCGGCACGTTTCCGCATAGGTCGGCGACAGGCGGAAGACTTCGCGCCGGATCGGCGGCGCCTCGACATTGATCTCTGCGAACGCCCGGCCCGGACGGGCCGCCATGACCACGATGCGGTCGGCGAGATAGACGCTTTCGAACACCGAATGGGTGACGAACACCACGGTCGCGTCGAGCGACGCCTGCAGGTCCGCCAGATCGTCATTGAGCTTGAGGCGCGTGATCTCGTCGAGTGCGGCGAAGGGCTCGTCCATCAGCAGCACCTGCGGGACGGGTGACGAGCGCCCGGGCGATGGAGACGCGCATCTTCATGCCGCCCGAAAGCTGACGGGGATAGGCCTTGGCGAAGCCCGAGAGCCCAACCTGCGCCAGCGCCTCCTCGATCTGCGGCCGCGCCTTCTCCTTCGACACGCCGGCGAGCCGCAGCGGCAGCCAGACGTTGGTGAAGACGTCCGACCACGGCATCAAGGTCGGCTCCTGGAAGACGAATCCGAACTGAGGTCGCTCGCAGCTCCAGGCGATCTCGCCTCGCGTCGGCTCGGCGAGGCCCGAAAGCAGGCGCAGCACCGTGGACTTGCCGCAGCCCGAAGGTCCGAGCAGGGCGAGAAACTCGCCCGAGCGGATTTCGAGGTCGAGACCGGTGAGGGCCACGACCTGGTTGCCGAAGACCTTGTCGACCTTCCTGAATGTCGCCAGCGCCGGCGCGCGCGCCTTGGCCGGCGACTGCCCTACCCCGGACGGAAACGTGACCACTTTGGTCATTCGCCTACCTGAACCGCAAGCCCGCTGACCAACGGCGGCGGGTCGTGCGGCTGCGGGAGCAACTCCAGTCGAACACTAGAGTTCCGCCACCCTCGCCCGGGCGGCCCGCATCCTTTGATCGCCGACATTCCGCCCCCTTTGATTGGCTGCGTCCCCGGACGCATCGCTCGACGAGTAAACTTAAACTCTATCGAGGTGAAGGCGGCACGGTCAAACTGCGCCGTGCCCCCGTCGTGCGCCCGGCGCGGTCCTTGACGACCAACTCCGCCGCGTGCGATCCGCGGTCGACCGCACTCCCCTCGCGGCCGGTGGCGGAAGGTCCGGATCGATGGCCAGAGACTACGTCGCCGACAATCTCGAAACCCCGCAACTCGACCGCTTGTTTCCCAATATGGCGGAGTTCGACCGAAGCGTGACGACCTGGCCCTGGCTCAGGCGCGACATCGATCATCCGTACCGGGCGGACCGGCGCAATCCGATCGTCGGGTTCATCAACCGTGACGAGGCCTCGATCCTCTACGCCAGCGCGCGGCTATTTGCGGGGCGGGCCGGGCTCGAGATCGGCGCCTGGCGCGGCTGGTCGACCGCCCATCTCATCGCCTCGGGGCTCGGCTCGCTTGCATGTGGTCGAGCCGCTGCTCGCCGACCCCGAATGGCGCGGCGAGTTCGAAGCGGTGGTTCGCGGCGCCGGCGGCGCCAAGATGACCATCCTCGTCCCCGAGCCGAGCCCGGAGGCGATCGTCCGCCTCGGGGCGTCCGGCGCGCGCTGGTCCTTCGCCTTCATCGACGGCGACCATGACGGCGAGGCGCCGACGCGCGACGCGCTCGCCTGCCATGCCTTATCTCGAACCGACGGCGATGGTCCTGTTCCACGACCTCGTCTCGCCCCATGTCGCCAGGGGCTTGCGGGCGTTTGAAACGGCTGGCTGGCGCATCATGGCCTATCAGACCGCGCAGATGGTCGGCGTCGCCTGGCGCGGCGACGTCGCGCCCGTCGCGCACGCGCCGGACCCGACGCAGAACTGGAGCGTCCCGGAACACCTGAGCGGAATTCCGATCGCCGGCGTCGCGTGACGCTGAAGGCGCCGACATAGAAAGGGAGGTGAGCATGGTTGCGGCTTTTGCCAGCAGGGCCCTTCGGACGGCGGCCGCGCTTTGCGCGCTCGCGGCCCCGGCGCTCGCCAATGAGTTTGAGATCGCGCGCGGCAAGTATCTCGTGTCGATCGCCGGTTGCTCGGACTGCCACACGCCGGGCGGCATGCTCGGCAGCCCGGACATGAAGCGCTACCTCGGCGGCTCGGACGTCGGCTTCTCCATTCCCGGCCAGGGCGTGTTCGTCGGCAGCAACCTGACCCCGGACGCCGAGACGGGCCTCGGCAAATGGACCGCCGAGCAGATCGTCACCGCGATCCGCAAGGGCAAGCGGCCCGACGGGAGCGAACTCAGCGGCGTGATGCCCTCGGCGTCTTTCGCGCATCTCACCGACGACGACGCCAACGCCATCGCGGCCTTCCTGCAGAGCCTGCCGCCGGTCCGCAACAAGATCGTGTCCTTCAAGTCGTCGGATACGGTTCCGATTGCGGTCTCAGCAGTGCTGCCGCCCAAGGTCTACAACGCCCTGCCCGCGTCGCAGAAATAGGGGGAGCGGTCGGCGCCCGCCGCCTCTCGCCGTCAGTTCGTGACGTCTGAAGGGGGTCTGTGCTGCAGGCTTGAGGGGAGGCTTGGTCAGTTCTTCGGCCTGAGATCGAGCCCGACGCCCTTGTTGACGAATTGCAGAGTATAGGCCTCCTTGATGTCGAGGCCCGGCTTGACGACGCCGGCCTTGACCATCTTCTCGTAGAAATCCTGCCAGCGCTCGTCGGTCATCGCGCCGATGCCCTTGGTCAGGGTGTCGCCCGAATCGACGATGCCGTATTCCTTGATCTTGGCGATCGAGAACGCGATCTGGTCGTCGGTCAGTTCCGGGTTCTGCTTCTTGATCTCCGCGTTCGCCTTGGTGTTGTCGCCATAGAGGTAATGATACCAGCCGATGGCCGAGGCGCTGACGAAGCGCTGGACGAGATCCGGGTTCTTCTCGACAATCTCGCGGCGCGTCATGATCTGGGTCGCATAGGTCGTGTAGCCGTAGTCGGCGAGCAGGAAGACGTTCGGCTTGAACCCGCCCTGGCGCTCGACCTCGAACGGCTCGGAGGTGGCGTAGCCCTGCTGGATCGAATGCTTGTCGACGATGAACGGCGCCGAGTTGAAATTGTAGGGCTTGATGTTCTCGTCCTTGAAGCCGTACGCGACGCGCATCCAGGCCCAGAAGGTGTTGATCGCGCCGGCGCTGACGAAGGCCGGGTTGGCTTCGGTCAGGTCCTCCCACTTGTCAAGCCCGACGCCGGGATGGGACATGAAGCACTGCGGGTTCTTCTGGAAGTCGGCGGCGACGGTCACGGTCGGGATGTTGTTCTGCAGCGTTCAGAAAGTCGCCGATCATGTCGCCGCCCATGAAGAACTCGATCTTGCCGGCGATGAGCAGCATGCCGCCGTTGGCGCTTGGCCCGCCCGGCAGGATGGTGACGTCGAGACCGTATTTCTCGTAGGTGCCGTCGACCGAACGCCTGGTAGTAGCCGCCCGCTTCCGGGTCGGCGAGCCAGTTGGTGCCGAACGTCACCTTGTCGAGCGCCAGGGCCGGCGCGGCGAGACCCAGGGTTCCGAGCAAGCCGGCGATGATCGCAACGCGCATCGAAAAGTTCTCCTTACATTCCGCTCCGGAGGCGCCGAAACGCATGCGATGCCTCCCCTATTTCCTTTCGAAGAGGCGTCGCCTTCCGCCCGCGCCCTGGCGTGCGGCGCTCTGCGAGCCCCCCTCGAGGGAGTACCATACGAATGCGATTCGCTCGCGTCGAATCCAAAGTTGACGAAACCTTGTCCCCGTGGCCGGAAGGTCTCAAACGCGATCAGCCTGGAGTTCGCCCATGCGAATCTGGATCAAGGACCCGCTCGCGATCCTCGCGCCCGAAGCCGAGCGCGGGATCGTTGTCGACGGCGCGGAGATCGTCGAATGTATCCCGCGCGGACACTCGCCAACGGCGCCTTGCGGGGCGACGTTCGACGCCTCCCGCCATGTCGTGCTGCCGGGCCTCGTCAATACGCACCATCATTTCTATCAGACGCTGACCCGCGCTCACCCGGCCGGCGAGGGCAAGGACCTCATTCCCTGGCTGGTGGCGATGGAGCGGCTGTGGGACCGGATGACGCCGGACGCGCTCAGACTCGCGGTCCGCATGGCGCTGGTCGAACTCCTGATGTCGGGCTGCACCACCGCGGCGGACCACCACAACCTGTTCCCGCCGGGCCTCGAGAACGCGATCGACATCGAGGTCGAAGAGGCGAAGGCCCTCGGCGTGCGGATGACGGTGACCCGCGGCTCGATGGGCATTTCCGAGAAGGACGGCGGCCTGCAGCCCGATTCGATCGTCCAGAACTCGGACGCGATCCTCCGGGACAGCGAGCGGGTGCTCGCGGCCTACCACGACCGGGAGCCCGGCGCGCTCATTCGCGTCGCGCTCGCGCCCTGCTCGCCGCTCGCCGTGCCGCAACGCGTGCTCGCCGAATTCGGCGGCGCTGGCCGAGCGGTACGACGCCCGCCTGCACTGCCATCTCTGCCAGTCGCCGGACGAGGACGCTTATGCGATGCAGACGTTCGGCAAGCGCTCGGTCGACCTTCTCGAGGACGCCGGCTGGCTAACCCCGCGGACCTGGGTCGCGCACGCGATCCACGCCAACGAAGACGAGATCGGCCGGTTGGGCCGGGCGGGCGTCGGCGTCAGCCATCTTGCGGCGTCCGACATGGCCTTCGGCGTCGGGATCTGTCCGACGAAGGAATGGGAGGCGGCCGGCGCGGCGGTCGGCCTCGGGGTCGACGGCTCGGCGTCGAACGACTCTTCGAACATCATGGAGGCGGCGCGCCATGCGCTCATGCTGCAGCGCCTGCGCTACGGCCACGCCGCGGTCGGCCCGTACGACGCGCTGCGCTGGGCGAACGGAAGGCGGCGCACGCTGCCTCGGCCGCGACGACATCGGCCGCATCGGCGCCAGGCCTCCAGGCCGACCTCGCCCTCTACCGCCTCGACGAACCGCGTTTCTCCGGCGCGCAAGACCCGATCGCCGCGCTCGTGCTCTGCGGCGCGACCCACGCCGACCGCGTCATGGTCGCCGGCCGCTGGCGGGTGATCGACGGGCGGCCCGAGGGCGTCGACCTCGAGGCGCTGATCGCCCGGCACAAGGCGGCGGCGCAAGCGTTCGCGTGAGCAAGAGACGGCCTGCAAGAACGGACTGCGTTACGCGGAAAATCGAGGAACTCTTTAAGAGAGCGGCGGACGAGGCTTATCGCTCGACCCTCTTCTTGCGGTAGACGACGTAGCGGCGGAGAGGATCTTCCGGCTTGCGATCTTTTCGGTCGAAATCGTCGGCTGGGTCATGCGTCATGCCGATCCGCTCCATCACGCGCCGTGAAGGCGTGTTGACGGCAACCGCGTAAGCGACAATTTCCGCCAGTCCAAGCCTGCCGAAGCCATCGGCGAGGGCCGCGCGGGCGCCTTCTGTGGCATAGCCGTAGCCCCAAGCGTTGCGGGCAAGACGCCATCCGGCCTCGACCGCCGGCCCGAATGGCAGATCAGATCCGACATGCAGCAGGCCGATGAAGCCGATGAAGCGGGCGACGCCCGGCGCTTCAGCGGCCCAAAAGCCGAACCCGTGCGCTTCGATGTGTTTCTGGAACGCAGCCGCCTGCGCGTCGCTTTCCTCGCGGCTCAGCGTTGTGGGCCAGTAGCGACGCACTTCCGGATCGGCGTTCAGCGCGGCATAGGGCAGGTAGTCCTCATCCCGCCAAGGTCGGAGAATCAGGCGCGGCGTTTTGATGACGAGGGGTCGCATTCGATCGATTTCTCGTTGAGCGGGTCGCGCCCGCCAAGATCGCCGGCCTCATCCGTGCATCGGAAGGCATGACGGGCTGCATGGTTGGCCACATTCGAAATGAGCGTCAGGGCGTCGCCTCGAAATATTCGACAACGAGGCCATCCGGATTTCGAGCCGTCAGATTCCGACCGGCGGTGACAACATGCGGCCCCGCAAGAAATCTCCGCGCCCTTGTCGCGAAGCCACGGAACAAATGCATCGAGCGAATCCACATAGAAGATCGCATACACATCCCGAACAGGCGCGAGGTTTTCGCGACGGCCTGACAGGATGAGGAACCCTCCGACCTTCGCCGCGACGACGCCGGTTTCCACAATTATGACGCGTCGCTCGCATTTCATGCCTTGCGCTTGCTCGTAGAACGCGACGGTCGCGTCGAGAGCGTCGGTGTCGACATAGATCCGAAAAGCTTGCTGCAGAATGCGCATGGAGCAGAACCCCCTCGCTTGAACTGTCAGGACGGAGTGACGACGACGTATTCAAGGGCGTCGGCCTTTGCGGCGGCGTCCATAGCGTCGGCCATGTTCTCAAGAGGAAAGCAGCACGCGCGGATGGCGCGGATGTCCAGCTGCCCGGCGCGAACCAACCCGACGAGCTTGAGGTAGGCGTCGCGCGGATACATGAATTGCCCGATGATTTCGAGGCTGTTCATCATCACCTCCATGTATGAGATCGGCAGCGGCGATGACATGCTGCCCATCAGCACCAGCCGGCCCTGCTC
The DNA here is from genome assembly GCA_963724785.1 of uncultured Alphaproteobacteria bacterium. Taxonomy (GTDB): domain Bacteria; phylum Pseudomonadota; class Alphaproteobacteria; order Rhizobiales; family Beijerinckiaceae; genus Roseiarcus. The sequence goes on from CAVRWC010000025.1 coordinate 939,548, forward strand.
GCCTCAAGGCCCGCAGCGCCGCCAATGTCGCATTCGCGTCGCTCGCGTTGCCGACCATATCGAAGGCGATGTCCGCGCCGCCGTCGGCGGCTATGCGCAACTTCGCTGCATCGGCTTCCGTGTCGCCCGACAATACGACCGGCACGACGCGCGATCCGCCAACCCGAGTGACACGATCGAGCTTCTCGGCGTTGCGCCCTGCAGCCACGACACGCGCCGCTCCAAGCGCAATCGCCAGCAGGACGGCGGCGCTGCCATAGGCCCCTGTCGCTCCTGTCACGATCAGCGTCTCCCCTGCGGCCAGACGCCCGCGCAGCAGCCCGCCGTAAGGCACGGCAAATCGCGTCAGCGCCGCAAGCTGTGGCGCCTCGAAGGCGTCCAGACCTTCCAACGGCGTGACGGCCGATTTCGGCGTCAGCGCATATTGCGCGAGCGTGCCGTCGCGCCAGTCGTTCTGGATCGCCTTGCCGGCCGCCCCGGCCGCGGTCACCCCGAGGAGGATCTGCGCCGGGTCGGCGACACGCTCCTCGGCCACAATGTGGGAGGAGATGAGAACCCGGGCGCCAGGGGCGATGTGCCAGACGTCCCGGCCGATCGCATGAACCGTCCCGATCGCGTTTCCGCCCGGGGTGAACCACCCTGCGGGCGGATCGTAGATCGGGAGTTTTCCGTCTACGTAATCCTTCATGTACGACATCAGGACGGAGGCCTCGATCTTGACGACGACGCTCCCGGCACGAGGCTCCGGCATCGGCACATCATTGAGCGCTGTCGCTCCGCCGAGGCGCTCGATCTGCCACGCTTTCATTTTCGGCTCTCCTTCTCGCCCATGCTTCCGGACGAAAATAGCGTCGGACGTGGACCTTATTCAGGGGGCGGACTATCCTAGGATAATGCCAGGGTAGGACGGCTCGGAATGCACACGGCCAACAGGCAGATCGGCGAATTGTTGCGTCAGAGACGCGAGCGGTTGAACCCCGCTGATTGCGGGCTGCCCGTCACGGGCCGCCGGCGCACGCCTGGCCTCCGGCGCGAGGAGGTGGCCGAACTCTCTGGCATATCGGTCGACTGGTATGTCCGGCTGGAGCAAGGGCGGGACTTGCTTCCATCGCGCGCCACGGTGGATGCGCTGGCGAAGGCGCTTCGGCTCTCCCCGGCCGATCGCGCCCACCTCGTCAGCCTCGCCCTCGGACCACCCCGGCGCCAGTTCGAAAAAGAAACCGCACCACCGCATCTCGTCCGCATGGTCGCGGACATGAACGCCCCGGCCTACATCATCGGCGCGCGCTTCGACCTGTTGTGCTGGAATCAGCACGCGGCCGCGCTGTTCCGCGACTATTCCAAGATTTCCCGCCGCTGAGCGCAATTCGCTCTATCAGATGTTCGCCGCGCCGGAGATGAAGGACCGCTATCCCGAATGGGAGGAAGAAGCGCGCAGCCTGTTGGAGAGCTTCCGCGCCAATTACGACTTTTGGTCCGACGCGCCGGAATTCAATGAATTGGTCTCGGACCTCAAACGGCTAAGTCCTGAATTCCAGCGGTGGTGGACGGATCACGGCGTCCGCGCCAGGTCGTCCGGCGAGAAGGTCATGCGGCATCCGACGCTCGGCGCGATCAAAGTCAACTACGCGACATTCCAGGCCAATGACGATCCACGCCTGACGCTGGTCGTCTACGGCGCGCCAACTCCGGCCGGGTTGCACGGACGCGTACGTTCATCCGCCCGTTCGGTGTGAAGGACCAGCCGCACGCTCGGCGTCGTGCGATGCGGTAGCCGTCAATCAGCAATCGAACGAATGACCTTTGCAGGGTTTCCTCCGACAAGAGCTTTGGGGGGAACGTCCTTGGTGACGACGGAGCCGGCCGCAACTACAGAGTTTTCCCCGACCGTCACTCCGCCGATGATCGTTGCGCCGGCTGCGATCCAGACGTTTCTTGCAATCACGATCGGCTTTGCGATTGTGAAGGCGCGCCGCCGCGACGGTTCGACGGGATGGCCAGACGTGATGATGCTCACGTTCGGCCCGATCATCACATCGTCGGCAATGTCGAGCCCGCCAAGATCATAAAAAGTGCAGTTTTGATTGACGAATACGTTGCGCCCGACACGGATGTCGGTTCCACCGGTTGTGTAGAACGGCGGAATCAGCACAAAGCTGTCGTCCACCTTCTTGCCGATCAGATCGCTGAACAAGGCCCGGACTTCGTCCATATCGTTGAACGTCAAGCGGTTGAGAGTGGCGGTGATCGCCATGGCCCGTTTCACGTTCGCCAACATCGCCGCCGATTCGGGCGTTCCCCTGGGGATTATCCTGGCGCGATAATCATTCTCCATTCGTCATTTTTCCCCGAGCGCGGTCGCGCGAACGCTCTTCGACGGGCGCAGCGAACGCCGAGCCTCGGCGTCGCATTGCAGACCGCGCGCCGCCCCAATCGTCTCCAGCACCGCGCGGGCCGCATGGGCGCTCGGCGCGCCGCCGTCGGAAAGGCGCATCGCCGCGTCGAGGCGCGCGAGCGCGTCGATCTGCGCCGTTCGCTCGGGACCGTCACGCATGATCGCGGCGAGATCGGCGGCTGAGCGTCGCGGGATTGCAGTCGCGCTGCAGTTTCTCCGGGATCGTTCGGTCCGCGAGGATCAGGTTCGGCAGCAGGATCGAGGGGACCTTGATCAGAAACTTGAGCTGCTCCTCGACGATTCCCACCTTGTAGGCGCCGACCAGCGGGACGCCCGCAAGCGCAAGCTCCAGCGTCACCGTGCCGGAGGCGGCGAGCGCCGCGCGCGCCGTGCGGAACGCCTCGAATTTCGCCGCTTCGCCGAGCACGATCCGTGGCGCGACCGGCCACAGCGCCGCGCGCGCGCGCACCTCCTCCTCGATATGCGGCAGGGTCGGCAGGATGGCGGTGAACGGCCCGATCGTCTCCTGCAAGGCGCCGAGCGCGCCGCCGAAATCCGCCATCAGCCGGCGGATCTCCGACCGGCGCGAGCCTGGCAGAACCACCAGCACCGGCGGCTCGGCGTTGCGACGGCGCGCCTCGTCCTCGTTGGGCCTGAGCTCGGCGAGCCGCTCGATCAGCGGATGGCCGACATAGACGCAGCGCGGGCCGCCGAGCCGCTGATACGCTTCGGGCTCGAACGGCAGGAGGCCGAGCACGCAGTCGACGTAAGACAGCATCGCCCTGGCCCGGCCCGGCCGCCAGGCCCAGACGCTCGGGCTGACGTAGTCGACGACGGCCAGGTCGGGCAGCGCCTTGCGCGACCCGGCGTGCGACGCGATGGGTGAAGTCCGGACTGTCGATGATGACGAGCGCGTCGGGACGCTCCGCGACGATCGCCTCCGCCGTCTGCCGGATGCGCTTCAAGAGCGTCCTCGAGGCGCGCGATCACCGGCAGGATGCCCATCACCGCGATGTCGCCGATCGGGAACAGGCTCTTCAGGCCCTCGGCCTCCATCGCCTCGCCGCCGACGCCGGAAAACGCGACCCCCGCGGGATGCGCCTCGCGAAGCGCCCGCATCAGCTTGAAGCCGAGCTGGTCGCCGGAATGCTCGCCCGCGACCAGCGCGATGCGCAGCGGGCCGAGGCGTCGCGTCGCTCACGCCGAAAACCCGGCGATGAACAGGCCCGCCGCGTCGGCCTCGCGGATGCAGCGCTCGCGCCCGGCGACGAGGACGGCGCCGGCCGCCAGCGCCAGCCCGCGCAACTCGGCCCGCGCCGCGCCCGCGACCGTGTCGGGGCCGATCGCCGGCATGTCGAGCCGCAGGTCCTGCCCGCGCTTCGGCGCCTTGACCAGCACGCCCGCCGGGCCCTTGTGCCGCAGCCGGCCGCTTGCGCGCATCTCGGCGACGCGGGCGAGCATCGCGTCGGTGCCTTCGGCCGCCTCGATCGCCAGCACCCGGCCCGCCGCGACGACCGCGCATTGTCCCGCGTCGAAGTCGGACAGCGCTGCGAGGAGCCGGGCGCCGAAGGCGATGTCGGCCTCGTCCTCGGGCGTCGGGCCGCGTCCGGCGAGCGCGCCCGTCGGGCGCGACCAGGCGCGGCGCGATCTCGTGCGCGCCGACGATGCGCACGCCCTCGCGCTCGAAGATCGCGGCGAGGCCGACGAGCAGGCCGTTGTCGCCACGGCGAAACAGTTGCGCAAGCTCGCCGGCGCGCTTGATCGCGCCCCAGTCGAGCCGCAGGTCGGAGAGTTCCGGCCGGGTGATCGCGCCGACCATGGCCAACTCGCCGGCGCCATGCCCCCTCAGGGCGGCGAACAGCTTGCCGACCTCCCCCAGCCGGACCCAGGCGTGCGGATAGGCCTCGATGGCGGCGTCGGACACGCCGACGACGCCGATCATGAGCGGCTCGCGCCCGGCCTCCGCGGGCGTCGGCGGCGACCTCGAGCGGAAACGCGCCGGCGCCGCACAGGATGGCGAGCGGCGGCTGCGGCCGCTGGCCCGCCGCTCGCCGGCGTTCACGCCTCCTCGCCCTTCCCGTCGCGCGGCACGCAGATCGCGCGGTCGCCGCCCGCGCGCAGGAAGGCGACGATCTGCTGCACCGCCTCCTGATCGGGGAAGGCCTCGGCGACGTCGCCGACGCGCTCCTTCAGCGTCCCCTTGCCGGAGAACAGCATCCGGTAGGCGCGCCGAAGCTCGTGGATCGCCTCGTGCGAAAAGCCGCGCCGCTTGAGGCCGACGAAGTTCAGTCCGGCGAGCGAGGCGCGATTGCCGAGCGCCATGCCGAACGGAATGAGGTCGTGCTCGACGCCCGCGAGACCGCCGACGAAGGCGTGCGCGCCGATCCGGACGAACTGATGCGCCGCCGCGCCGCCGCTGACGATGGCGAAGTCGCCGACCTGCACATGGCCGGCCAGCATCACGTTGTTGGACAGGATGACGCCCTCGCCGACCCGGCAGTCGTGGGCGACATGGGCGTTGGTGAGGAACACGCAGCGCGGGCCGACGACGGTCTCGGCCCCGCCGCCTTCGGTGCCCGGGTTCATCGTCACATGCTCGCGGATCAGGCAGTCCTCGCCGACGACGAGGCGGACCGGCTCGCCCCGGTACTTGAGGTCCTGCGGCTGATGGCCGATGGCGGCGAAGGGGAAGATGCGCGTGCGCGCGCCGATGGTCGGTGTCGCCGGCGAGGCTGACGTGCGAAACGAGCCGGACGCCGTCGCCGAGCGTCACCTTCGGCCCGACATGGCAGAACGGGCCGATCTCGACGTCGACGCCGAGCGTCGCGCCGTCCTCGACGACCGAGCTCGGATGAACCGTGACGCTCATTCGCGCACCAGCATCGCCGAGACCTCGGCCTCGCACACCAGCGACGCCGTCGACCTTGGCCTCGCCGCGGAACCACCACATGTTCCGCTTCTTGGCGATCCGGGTCAGATGAAACCGCACCTGATCGCCCGGCACGACGGGCTTGCGGAACTTCGCCTTGTCGATGGTCATCAGGTAGACGACGCTCGGCGCGCTGCCGGTCGGCTGGGAGGCGACGCAGAGCGCGCCGGCCGTCTGGGCCATCGCCTCGATCAGCAGCACGCCGGGCATCACCGGGCGACCGGGAAAGTGGCCCTGGAAATGCGGCTCGTTCACCGTCACGTTCTTGATCCCGACGCCGTATTCGTCGGCGCGCGCCTCGACGATCCGATCGACGAGCAGGAACGGATAGCGGTGCGGCAACAGCGTCAGGAGCTTCTGAATGTCGTAGCTCTCGATGACCTGACCCGTCGTCTCGTTCATTCCGTCCCCCTTTCCGTCCGACGCGTTCGCGCCATGTTGATCGTTCTTCCGAATGGCTCGACGTCCGCGCGGGCGGCGGCGAGCTTCTTCACCGCCGCGACCTCGCGAAAGAATTCGCGGATCGGCTTGGCCGGCGCGCCGCCCCAGCGCTCGCCCGCGGGAATGTCGGTCATCACGCCCGCCGCCGCCGCGACCTGGGCGCCGGCGCCGATCCTCAGGTGGCCGGCGATCCCGGCCTGGCCGCCGAGCGCGGCGAAGTCGCCGATCACGCTCGAGCCGGACACGCCGGACTGCGAGACGAGCACGGCATGGCGTCCGATGACGACGTTATGGGCGATCATGCACGAGATTATCGATCTTCGCGCCCTCGCCGATCACCGTGTCGCGGTTGGCGCCGCGGTCGATCGTCACGCCCGCGCCGATCTCCACGTCGTCCTGAATGATGACCCGGCCGACCTGCGGCACCTTCAGATGGCCGCGCGCGCCGAGCGCGAAACCGAAACCGTCCTGGCCGATATGCACGCCCGGATGGATGATGACCCGGTCGCCGATCAGCGCCGCCATGGATCGTCGAGGTCGCGCCGACCGCGCCGTTGCGGCCGATGCGCACGCCCGGTCCGATGACCGCGTTGGCGCCGATCAGCGTGCCGGCGCCGATCTCGGCGCCGCGCCCGATCACCGCGCCCGGGTCGACGACGACGCCGGCCTCGAGCCGCGCCGACGGGATGGACATGCGCGGCGGGCGACACGCCGGTCTGGTCGAACGACCGATCCCGGCTTCGCCGCCGACGGGTAGAGCTTCGCCATCACCTAGAGCCATGGCGCGGTACGGCTCGCGCGAAATGAGCGCGGCGCAGCCGGCCGGCGCTGCCTCGGCGAACCGCGGCGCGACCAGCGCCGCCGCCGCCCGCGTCGCCCGGAAAGCGTCGAGGTATCTCGGGATTGTCGAGGAAGGTCAGGTCGCCCGGCCCGGCCTGATCGAGCGCGGCGACGTCGTGGACGACGCGGCTTCCGTCCGCTCCGGCGGCGAGGGTCGCGCCGCACCAGTCCGCGACCTCGGCCAGCGTCGGCGCGCAGCTTTGCGGAAAGAAGCGGATCTTGGCCAAACGAGCGGTTCCGTCAGATGCGACGACGGGCGCGTCAGCCCGTGACGCGCCCGCATATTTGGGAGACAGGGAAGTTCGAGGCTAGAACGTCGCGCCGCCCGAGAAGTTGAAGATCTGCGTCTGGTCGTACTTGCCCTTCGAGAGCGGGAAGGCGAAATCGAACCGGATCGGACCCATCGGCGACGCCCAGATCAGGCTCGCGCCGACCGAAGTGCGGATCAGGTTCGGGTCCCAGACCTTGGCGCAGCTCGGCTGGGTGATCAGGAACACGTTCTGTCCCGGGCAATAGGTGTAGCCGAGGAAGTTCGAGAAGTTCGTCTGCCCGCTGTAGCCGATCAGGTTGCCCGCGTCGGCGAACAGCGCGCCCTTGAGGCCGATTTCCTTCGGCAGGCCGAAGATCGGGAAATCGACTTCCGCCGACGCGCCGTAGTAGGTGGTGCCGCCGATCGCCGAACCCTGCGATGTTGTCCAGACCACTCGCGACGTCGCGCGGGCCGATGCCGCCCGGCGCAAAGCCGCGCACCAGCGTCGGCCCCATCATGAAGTTGTTGATGATGTCGAGCTGCTTCGAGCCGAAGCCGTTGATCTGGCCCGCCTGCAGGTGGATCTGTCCGATGAAGTCCTCGGTGATCGGATGGAACCAGCGGCGCGTCCGGCCGTCTCGCGGATGAAGTCGGACTGGCCGCCGACGCCGGCGAAGTCCTGCTTGTAGGTCGCCGACCAGCCGCTGGTCGGGTCCTTGCGGTTGTCGAGGTTGTTGTAGCTCAGCGAGAAGCCGACCAGCGACGTGACGATCGCGCCCTGGGCCGCCGCCTGCTTGATTTCCACCGGCGCCTCGCCGTTGGTCAAGCAGTTGATGAACGCGGTCGGCGTGACGGAGTAGAACGTTCCGCCGATGTACCACGGCGAGTTCGGGCCGGAGCAGTCGTCGTAGGGCTGCGAAGAGGTGTTGGGGATGGTGATCTTCGACTGATAGAGCGCGTAGTTCGGCTGGAACGTCAGGTCGTCGGTGACCGGGATGCCCAGCCGGAGCGTGCCGCCCGTCGTCCAGTTCTCATACAGCGCGTACTGGTTCTGCAGGTTGACCTGGTGGTAGAGGTCGAAGCCCGCCGCCAGACGCTGGCCGAGGAAATACGGCTCGGTGAACGACGCCTTCCAGCCCTGGCTGTACTGGCCGTCGGAAACGCTCAGGCGGACATACTGGCCGCGGCCGAGGAAGTTGGTCTCGGTGTAGGCGAGTTCCGCCATGATGCCCTGGGTGGTCGAATAGCCGCCGCTGAGGCTGATCGAGCCGGTCGGCTGATCCTCGACGTCGACCACGACGATGACGCGATCGGGCGACGATCCGGGGCGGTTCGAGATGTGGACCTTCTTGAAGTAGCCAAGCCCGTTGAGCCGGCGCTCCGCCCGTTCGATCAGGACGTGGTTGTAGGGGTCGCCTTCGCCGATGTCGAACTCGCGGCGAATGACGTAGTCGCGGGTCCGGGTGTTGCCGGTGATGTCGATCCGCTCGATGTAGACCTTCGGGCCGTCGTCGACCGAGTAGTTCAAGGCGATGGTGTGGTTGTTCGCGTCGCGCTCGCCGTGCGGACGGACTTCCGAGAAGGCGTAGCCCTGACGGGCAACGTCGCGGGTCATGGAATCGACCGTCTTGTCGACCGCGCCGGCGTCGTAGACGTCGCCCGCGCGCAGGGCGGAGAACCGGAGCAGCGCCGGCCCGTCCACCCTGGCGATGTGCGAGTCCACCGAAACGCCGGAGACGTGGTACTGCGGACCCTCGTCCATCGTGATCGTGACTACGTAGCCGGGCGGGTTCGCCTGATAGGCGACGTCGGTGTTGGTGATGCGGAAGTCGGCGTAGCCGTTCTTCATGTAGTAGCGGCGGATCGTCTCCTCGTCGGAGGCGAGGCGGTCCGGATCGTAGACGTCCGTGCTCTTGATGAAGGACAGAAGGTTCATCGTGCTCGTCTGCATCATGTTGTGCAGACGATAGTCCGAGACCGCGTGGTTGCCGACGAACTTGATCTCCCGAATGCCGGTCTTGTCGCCTTCGTCGATGGTGAACACGAGATCGACGCGTCCGTTCGGCAATTGGACGAGCCGCTTGGTCACCCGGGCCTCGTTGCGGCCGTACTTCTTGTAGGCGTCCTTGATGCGGCCGATGTCGCCTTCCGCCGTCGCCTCGTTATAGGTCGTGCCCGGCTTCGACTGCACCTCGACCTCGAGCTGTTCCTTGGTGATCTTGCTCTCGCCCTCGAAAGCGACGCGATTGAGGATCTGCTTGCCGACGCTGAGCGACACCACGATCCGCCCGTCGACCACCCTGGCGCTGACCGCGCAATAAATACCGGTCGCCTTCAGGTCGTCCACGCCGCGCTGGACCGAAGCCGGATCGGTTCCGGTGAAATAGGGCTTGAGGCTTGCCGCGTCGACGCCCGACCGCCCTTCGACCACGATCTGCTGCGCGAAAGCCGGCGAGGCCGGGAGAAGTCCACTGAAGGCGATCGCCATCGCCAGAACCAGAGCGCCGAAGAAACCGCGAATCCAACTCATGTCGCTCATAGTCCCTCTTCGCGTCGCTGCGGCGACGGCCATCCGCGCCGCTCCAGCTCCGCACTTACGCTACGACCGCGGTTCGATCCGCGACCACTTTCTTGCGACGCACGGCGCGCGACGCCCTTGCGATCCCCGCATGAGAGGGAACGGCACGTTTAACGGCCTTTTAGCGTTTTCGACCACTCCTGCAAACCTCTATTCGGCAACCCTACACCATTTCGCGAGGGCGTTGCCGCGAGGACACGCAAAGATGGTCGACCATTCGTTAATTGCCGTGTCGGCGACCAGGCGCAGGATGTCGTGCGAGGTGGTGAACACCAGCAGCATCGCGACCAGCACGATGCCGATTTTCAGGCCGATTTCCTGCATCCGCTGGCTCAGCGGCCGCCCCAGCGCCGCCTCGAAGGCGTAGAAGACCAGATGGCCGCCGTCGAGCAGCGGGATCGGCAGCAGGTTCATGAAGCCGACCGAGACCGAGAACCAGGCGGCGAGGCTGAACAGTTCCCATAGGCTGATCTTGGCCATTTCTCCGGCCATCTGCGCCGCGCCGATCAGCCCCGAAACCTGGTCGGTCGACTCGCGCCCGGCGAACACGCCGCCGATGTAAGCGCGTCGTCGCCTTGACGATGAACTACACCTGCGACGCCCCCCAGCCGGCGCAGACCGGCGGGCTGCAGCGCTCGAGTCTTGACGTCGCTGCGGGTTGGCCGAGGACGCCAGGCCCAGATGGCCCATGCGGCGTTTGCCGAACACGCCCTGATCGACCACGCTGACCTGCGGCGTCGCGGTCAGCGCGACGTCGCTCCCGTCTGCGATCGACCACGAAGGTCATCGGCAGCCCGGTGCTCATCAGCGTGGCTTCCTGCAGCGCCTCGAAGCTGCCGATCGGATCGCCGTCGACCGACTTGACGAGGTCGCCGGGCATGAAGCCGGCCGCGGCGGCCGGGCTGTTCGACTCCACCCGGCCGATCCGCGCGCATGTGCTCGACGCGCCCGAAGGCCAGGAAAAAGCCGGTGAAGATCACGAACGCCAGGATGAAATTGGCGACCGGGCCGGCGAGCACGATCGCGGCGCGATTGGCCACCGGCTGGGCGGCCAGGGTCCGCGCCCGATCGACCGACGGGTCGGCGAGCCTGACGCCGACGCTGGCGGCGTTGGCGTCGCCGTGGAACTTGACGTAGCCGCCGAGCGGCAGCGCCCCGACCCGCCAGCGCGTGCCGTGCGAATCGACCCGCGCGAACAATTCGGGCCCGAAGCCGATGGAAAAGGCGTCGATCCGCACGCCGCACCACCGGCCGACCAGATAGTGCCCGAGTTCGTGGATGAACACGATCGCGCTGAGAATCACGATGAACGGCAGGACGTACCATCCGAGCCAGGACAGGAGGTCCGAAACCGAGTGCAGAAGCGCCATCAACGTCTCCGCGCGCGCAAGGGCGCGCCTTCGCCGGCGAATGACCGGGCCGTGTTCGCCGAAATGGTTAGCCGGACTGCGGCGTTCAGGCCAAGAGCGCGCGGGTCCGTTCGCCGGCGATATGGTGTATCGCGAGCGCCTGCGCAACGCTGCGGGGCGTCGCCAGCTCGCCCGCCGCGTGCATGCTGGTGACCGTCCGCTCGACCAGGCGGGCGATCTCGCCGAAGCCGATCCGGCCGCCGAGGAAGGCGGCGACCGCGACCTCGTTGGCGGCGTTCAGGGCGGTCGGCGCGCCTCCGCCCGCCCGCAGCGCGTCGATGGCGATGCCGAGCGCGGGGAACCGCTCGAGGTCCGCCCGCTCGAAGGTCAGACGGCCGAGCGCGGCGAGATCCGGCCCCCGAACGCCCGAGGCGATGCGCTCCGGATAGGCGAGGCAGTGGGCGATCGGCGTGCGCATGTCGGGCGAGGCCATGCCGGCGATCAGCGAGCCGTCGACGAAGGCGATGAGCCCATGGACGATCGACTGCGGATGGACGACCACGTCGAGCCGCTCGGGCGGGACGCCGAACAGGAAATGGGCCTCGATCAGCTCGAGGCCCTTGTTCATCAGGCTCGGCCGAATCGATCGTCACCTTGGGCCCCATCACCCAGTTCGGGTGGGCGAGCGCCTCGGCGCGGGTCGCGGCCGCGATGCGCTCGGCGCTCCATTCGCGGAACGGGCCGCCGGAGGCGGTGATCGTCATCGTCGCGATCGTGTCCGGATCGCGTGATCCGATCGCCTGGAAAAGCGCGTTGTGCTCCGAATCCATCGGCAGCAGAAGGGCGCCGGCGCTCGCCGCGGTCTCCATCACCACCGCGCCGGCGCACACCAGCGTCTCCTTGTTGGCGAGCGCGACCGTGCGTCCCGCTCGCGACCGCGGCGAAGGTCGGCTCGAGGCCCGCGGCGCCGACGATCGCCGAGACGACGAGGTCGGCCTCGCGCAACGCCGCCTCGCGCACCGCCTCCGGTCCGGCCGCGGACTTCGATCCCCGACCCCGCCAGCGCCGCCTTGAGGTCGGCGTAAGCGGCCGGATCGGCGATCGCCGCGAATTCGGCGCCGAGCTCGATGGCGCGCCGGGCCAGCGCCGCGCCGTCCCGCCCGCCGGCGACCGACATCGACCGAGAAGCGTCCCGGGCGCGGCGGCGATCACCTGGGCGCAGGAGCCGCCGATCGACCCGGTCGCGCCGAGGATGGCGAGCCGCCTCGGCGCGGCTTTGCGATCCGGAGCGCGGCGCGGGCGCGGGAGCGACGGCGTTCGGCAGCGATCACCATTGGAAAAGTCCGCTTGCAATGAAGGAGCCGCGGGAATTGGTCGCGGCGACGAGGGCGGCGAAAGTCGACGCCGCGATGAACGAATCCAGCCTGTCCATCAGACCGCCGTGGCCGGGAATGAGACGGCTCGAATCCTTGACCCCGAAACGCCGCTTGACCGCCGATTCGAACAGGTCGCCCAGTTCCGACACCACCGCCGCGGCGAAACCCAGGGCGAAGACCGGTCCGATCGGGAGCGGACCGGGAACCAGAACGAGGCTCAGCGCAAGACCGAGCGCTGCGCCGGCGAGCGCGCCGGCGACGGCGCCCGACCAGGTCTTCCCCGGCGAGACGCTCGGCCACAGCCTCGGTCCGCCGATCGCGCGGCCGGCGAAATAGGCGGCGACGTCGGCGCCCCAGACGATGGCGAACAGCCACAGAATCGCGGACAATCCGTAGGTCGGGCTCGCCTGCAGGAGGCCGAGGCTGACGACCAGCGCGCCGGCGTAGAGCGCGCCCGCGCCCGCCCAGACCCGACTTTCCGGCGCCGCCGGCGAAGCCGACCGCGACGGCGGCGGCGGCGAGCGCGACGACGGCGAGGAGCGCGTGATTGTGCAAGGCCAGCAGCGCGGCGACGGCGAGAACGAGCGCGCCCACGGCGACGCGCGCAGGACGAGCCGCTCACGCGCCGACGATCCGCTCCCATTCCCACAGCACGAACGACCGAAACGATCCACCAGAAGGCGACGAACACGATCCCGCCGATCCAGGCGACCGCGAGCGCGGCGAGCCCCATGACGACGGCCGCGGCGACGCGGGGCCATAAATCCGGCCCGATGCGCGGAAGGCCCCTGCCCTGCTCCGGCCGGGCGTCGGCGTCGTCGGGTTTGCGGTTCATCCGCGCGTCCGTCACGATGCGGTCATGACTGCGGACGATTCGACGGCCGCGCCGAAACGGCGCTCCCGCGCCGCGTACTGCTGAAGCGCCGCGACAAAGGCCGCGTCGTCGAAATCGGGCCAGAGAATCGGCAGGAAGACAAGCTCGGCGTAGGCGGCCTGCCAGAGCAGGAAGTTCGACAGCCGCATTTCGCCGGAGGTCCGGATGATCAGATCCGGATCGGGAATGTCCGCGGTGTCGAGCCGCGCGGCGAAGTCCTCCTCGCGGATCGCATCCGGATCGATCCGCCCCAGCCGGACGTCCTCCGCCAGACGCCGCGCCGCGGCGACGATCTCGTGGCGCGAGCCGTAGTTGAAGGCGACGACCAGGGTCAGGCCGCAATTGTCGCGCGTGACCGCCTCCGCCTCGTCGAGCAGCATGCGGATGTCGGGCGCCAGGCCCTCGCGCTCGCCGATGACGCGCACGCGCACGCCGTTGCGGTGCAGCTCGGCGAGGTCGTTGCGGATGATACCGCTTCAGCAGGCCCATCAGCATCGCCACCTCGTCCGGCCGGACGGCGCCAGTTCTCGGAGGAGAAGCTGTAGATGGTCAGATAGCGCACGTCGTGTTCGATCGACGACCGCACGGCGCGGCGCACCGCCTCGACGCCGCGCCGATGGCCCTCGAACCGGGGCAGCCCATGCGCCTTCGCCCAGCGGCCGTTGCCGTCCATGATGATGCCGACGTGCGTGGGCGTCTGGTCGGTGCGCGGGCCGGCCGGGGAGCGAGCGTGAGGCATGCGAGGGTCCTCGCGAGAACGAGCGCTTCGCCTAGACCTGCATGATCTCCTTTTCCTTGGCGGCGAGCGAGGCGTCGATCTCCTTGATGGCGAGATCGGTCGCCTTCTGCACCTCGGCCTCGTGCTTCGTCTCGTCGTCCTCGCTGATCGCGTGCTCCTTGAGGAGCTTCTTGAGAACGTCGATGCCGTCGCGGCGCACGTGGCGCACGGCGACGCGCGCATCCTCGGCGTATTTGTGGGCGATCTTCACCATCTCCTTGCGGCGCTGCTCGTTCAGCTCCGGAATGCGGATGCGCAGCGTCGTGCCCTCGACCGTCGGGCTCAGGCCGAGATTGGAGTCGCGGATCGCCTTGTCGACCGCGTGCACCATGCTCTTGTCCCAGACGGAGACGGCGAGCGCGCGCGACTCGGGGACGCTGATGGTGGCGACCTGGTTGATCGGCATCCGCTGCCCGTAGGCCTCGACATAGACCGGCTCGAGCAGGCTCGCGCTCGCGCGGCCGGTTCTCAGGCCTCCGAGTTCGTGCTTGAGCGAGGCGTGGGCGGCCTGCATGCGCCGCTTGAGATCCTCGAGATCGAATTTGGGCAATTGCGCCATGGTGGTCCTACACGTTGCTCCTTCAAACCGCCCGCGCGAAGCGCGGCAACGCGGCTCGGCCGCCTTCTTTCCGGGCGGCCATCGGCCTCATTAGCATAGCTTCTCGGTTGTGACAGCGAAGAATGTCGGCCGCGCATCCCTAACCGGCCTGCATTTTCTCGAGCCTCGCCGCCTCAGCCATCGCCGCCAGCGCCGCCTGGCCTGTCGGGCTGGATCATGTCCGGCCGACATGATGAGCTTGGCCGCCTCGTCGGCGGTGATCGGCAGCTCGATCACGTCGTCGGCCGCGATGTAGAAGAAGAAGCCGGTGGTCGGATTGGGCGTGCAGGGCATGAACACCGACACCATCGGCTTTTCGCCCGGCAGGGCGTCCGAAACGACCGGGCCCGGGTCGGAGGACAGGAAGACGATCGACCAGCTGCCCTTGATCGGGAACTCGACCAGCCCGACCTTGCGAAATTGCGAGCCGGATTTGCTGAACACCGTCTCGAACACCTGCTTCAGGCCCTTGTAGAGCCCTCGCACCATGGGCGTGCGGTCGAGCATCGCCTCGCTGAACCCGACCACGGTGCGGCCGATGATGTTGGCGGTGAGGAAGCCGAGCAGCGTGAGCCCGACGACGCCGATCAGGACGCCGAGCCCGGGAACGTGGACCGGCAGGTAGGCGTCCGGCGAGAGGCTCCGGGGAAGCAGCGGCTTCACCCAGTTGTCGATCGTGTCGATGACGAACCAGGCGACGTAGGCGGTCACCGCCACCGGGCCGAACACGACCAGGCCGGTGAAGAACCACGACCGCAGGCGTTGCCACAGCGAGCGGTGAAGCGAGGCGCGCGGCAGTTCAATCGACATCGAGTCGCTCGCAAGGTTGCGGCGCGAAAGTGCCGGCTGCGCCATGGCAAATGCAAGGCGCCCGGCCCCCCCCCGCCCACAGGACTGCGCGCCCGAGCTGGTTTGACCGAACTATCCCACGGAGGGGTTTTCTCGCTGGCGGGCCCGACGCGCAATTCATCATGCTGTCGCTGTGCTAACGCGCAGCGCTGACGCCATCCGTTGGAGGCGCGGAGACTCTCGGATTAGACTGCGACCCGTTCCTTTTTGCGAGCGGAGGCGGCAATGCCGATCATGGACGTACGAAACGCGACGCTTCTCATGATCGACTTCCAGGCGCGTTTGATGCCCGCCATCGACGAAGGGGATGTCGTCATCGCTAACGCCCGGCGGCTCGTCGAGGCGGCGGCGCTGCTCGGCGTTCCGGCGCTGTTCACCGAGCAGAATCCCGCGCGGCTGGGGCCGACCGTGCCGGAGCTTCGGCCGGGGGAGAGCCCTGTCTTTTCCAAGATGACGTTCGACGCCGGCCGGGCGCCCGGTTTTTCAGAACGTCTGCCCGAGGGGCATGCGCTGATCGTGGCTGGCGTCGAGGCGCATGTGTGCGTGCTGCAGACCGCGCTGGGGCTGATCGCGAGGGGACGGCGCGTGTTCGTCGTGGCGGACGCAGTTGGCTCACGCCGTCCCGAGAGCAAGGCGGCCGCGCTTGCCCGCATGGAGCGGAACGGCGTCGAAATCGCGACCACCGAAATGGTCGTTTTCGAAGGACTGGGGACCGCCGAGCACCCGCGATTCCGCGAGGCCGTCGCCTTGATCAAGTAAGATCAAGCGAGGCAGACAAAGCGCGCGGGTTGAAAACACACGTCGCGGACAGGGAGACGATCGCGCGACCGGCGCGAACCGTCACCGGTTCGAAAACAGCGTCAGCAAAACCTTGCCCTTGTCGCCGATGATGCAGACAAGCGTTTGCGGCTTGTCCTTGGCGGCCCGTTCGACATAGGCGTCGGCGATGACGACGGTTTTCACCGGAACGTTCTCGATGGTCGTGTCGGCGCTGATGACTTTCGCGCTGTCGAGATCGATTCTGACGTCTTTGACCTGAGGCGTCTTCTGCTTGAGGGCGATCAGGCCGCTCGCCTGGCACGCGTCAGCCTCCGGCGACACCGTTTGCGGATAGGCCGGCGACGCCGCCAGAACGGCAAGAACGAGAATTGGGAGTTTCAACGGCGCAGCCTCCGACTGTCTGGCGCAAGAACCACGTCCATTCGAGTGGTCCGCTCCTCAAACGAGGACATTCGGCAGGTCGTTCCCGAGACCGACCGCGATTTTCGCTGCGGCCGGAAGTGCGTTTGGAGAACGGCCTTCTTTCAACGGGCTTCGGATCGCGGAGTCGTCTCGGGCGAGAGGACCGCCCAGCCCGCTTCGCCCAGTTCCACGTTTGGCCCATGGAGCGCGGCGTCGCGCCCGAACAGGATCACGCGCATGCCGGGCGCCGGCAGCGCCGTCTCCTTGCCGAGATTGAGGGCGACCATGATCCGCCGGTCGCCGTCGAACGCCTCGAAGGCGAAGGCCTCGTTGGCGAGATGCACGACACGGGTCCTGGCCCGATGCAGCCAGGGGTTGCGTCGGCGCATGCCTATCAGCTCCTGATGGCGGCGGTAGATGGGCAGGCCCGCCGGCGACAGCGCCTCGGGCCGGTCGGGGAAGGCAGGGCGGACGGCGTCGTCGCCGCCGAGCCGGTTCTCCTTGATCCCGCGAAACGCCTGCTCGTCGCCGGCGTAGATCGAGGGCGTCCCGCCGCAGGCGAACATCACGGCGAGCGCGTGGTCGATGGTGCGCGGGTCGACAAGTTGGCTCGCGAGCCGCGTGACGTCGTGATTGCCGACGAAAGTCTGCGGAACGAAGGCGTTGAGGAACGTGTTGTGGCGATCGAGCGCCCAGGCGAGCTCGAAGAAATTGCGGTCGTTGAGCGCGCTCCAGATCGCCTTCCACAGCTCGTATTGGGTTACTGCGTCGACGCGGCTCTCCTTCACGAATTCGACGAAGTCACCGTGGATGACTTCGCCGAAGAGGTAGGCGTCGGGATGCCCGGCGCGCACGCGCGGCAGCACCCGCGCCCAGAACCGCGTCGGGACCGCATAGGCGGCGTCGAGCCGCCAGCCGCCCGCGCCGCGGTCGAGCCAGTGGTTCATGATGTTGGCGACGAGGGTTTCGACCTCGGGGGCGTCGTGGTTCAGCGCGACGAGTTCGTGATGGCCCTCGAAGGTCGCGGCCTCCGGCCCCGGTCGGTCGGGCGGCCAGGAAAGACGGAACCACGAGGCGGTGGGCGCGATCGGACCTTGCGCGAGGACCTGCTCGAAGGCGGGATGGCGGCGCGAGACGTGGTTGAACACGCCGTCGAGCACGACCTTGATCCCGCGCCCGCGGGCGGCTTCGATCAGCGCGTCGAAATCGGAATCGTCGCCGAGCCTTGGGTCGATGCGGAAATGGTCGATCGTGTCGTAGCCGTGGGTGGCGGACGCGAAGATCGGACCGAGCATGAGGCCGGAGGCGCCGAGTTCGATCGCGTAATCGAGCCAGCCCGTCAGCCGGCCGAGCGAATGGACGAGCGACGGGAGGCGCTCGGGGCGGATTTCGGCGCCCGACGAAGCCCAGCGGATAGACCTGCCAGAAGATTGCGTGCTCGACCCATGCGGGCATGACGGCCGCTCCTATATACCAGTTGGTAGTTTTCGTGACGGCCTCCGGCCGGCCTTCGACGCGCCCAGTTCGGGCCTCCGCGTCACGCCGTAGAGGAAGGCGTGCGCCGTCTCGCGCGCGAGCCCGGCGGTCAGCGCCGCGTAGTTGTTGAGGGCGAGGCCGACATGGTTGTTGAGCAGGCCGAGAAAGGCGGCGGCGAGCGCACGGCTGCGGCCCTGGAGCGCGCTTTCCCCCTCGATGGCCTCACGAAACAGCCGCTCGACCGCCATGAAATGGCGCTCGTGGAACACCCTTGCGACGTCATAGGCCTCGCTGCGGATCGGCGCGAACCAGAGCGTGAGATAAAGCCGGTAAAAGGTCCGCTCCGCGGCGGCGAAGGCGAAGGTCGCCTCGGCAACCGCGGTCAGCGCGGCGGCAAGGTCGCCGGGCGACGCGCGACTTTCCGCGAGCGCCGCGTGCAGCGCCTCGAGTCGCTGCTCCATCAGCGTCTCGAGCAGGCCGCGCTTGCTGCCGAAGTGGTGATAGAGGGTCGGCTTGGTCACGCCCGCGGCGCTGCAGATCTGCTGTACGCCGACGCCGTCGTAGCCATAGGCGGCGAAGAGATCGAGGGCGCGGTCGAGAAGCTCGGCGCGCGTGTCGTCTGACGAGGCGGGCATGGCTCATTTGTTTATACCGATCGGTATATAACGTCAATGGCCGCGGCGCTTCGCAGCGGAGGCTCTTTCGCCGTTCCGAGGACTGGTTCGGCCTCGTCGCGTTCCAGCCGAAGGGGCGGCGTCTCGCCGCCCACACGGCGTCCGAAAGCCCATCTTTCGACGGGCTGTCGTCAATAAACCTGCGCCGTCGGCCGGAACAGGATCTCGTTGATATCGACGTCGTCCGGCTGGCTCATCGCGAAGACGACGGCGCGGGCGAACGAGTCGGCCGGAATCGCGATCTGATAGACCTTCTTCACGCCCTCCGCGACCGCCGGGTCGGTGATGGTCTGCGTGAGTTCGGTCGCGACCGCGCCGGGCGAGAGGAGGGGCGGCGTCTCGCCGCCCTATAGGGCGTCCGGACCGACGCCGTCTTTCGATGGGCGCACGGGAAGCGAGCCGTCCATTGGCGTGGGGACATCAGGCGCGCTCGACCGCATAGCGAAGCCAAACGACGCCGCCATCCAGCACCTCGGTGGCCACGGGTCGAAGCGCCTGGCCGGCGGAGGGCATGGCTTCAGGCGCGCCTTCGCCCTCAAAAATGCCGGGGCTTCCGGACAGTCCATCGAGGCCAGGATAAACGAGCAGGCTGATTTCGTCGATGAGGCGCGCTTTCAGGAAGGCGCCGTTGACGATGCCGCCGCCTTCGAGCAGCAGGGTGCTCGCGCCAAAGACATCGCCCAGCGTCTCCAGCGCGACGCCGAGGTCCTTGCCGTCCGGGCCGGCGAAGCAATAGGAGACCCCGTCGTCGCGGAGCTCCGCGAGGTAGCCGTCGGGAACGTTCTCGCCGAGAACCGCAACGATGGCGTCGCCGCCAGCATTGTCCTGGCCGTAGTGCAGAACCCCGCGCGGATCGAGCGCGACGGCAAGGTCGCGGCCCTTGCGGTCGGCGAGGTGCGGTGCGCGCGGAATCGCGCCGAGGGCGCGCGCCGGTCGCGTCGCGCCCTTGGCGTAGGGTCCCATGGTCTTCCGGCCGACGATCCATCCGTCCGCCGCGAACCGCGCCGCGGTCGCGTCGTAATGGCGAAACTGCGCCGCGCGGTCGACGCCGTGTGCGGGCGGCGTCCAGCGATCGGGAAGCAGTCGCCCGTCGATCGAGCTCATCATGTGGCAGACGATCTTTGGCCGCATCAGCCCCTCCGTCGCATCGGTCGCATCAGGTCCGCGCTTGTGTGAGCGCCGATCGGAGCGACGTAGGCGCCGCCACGCTATATTGCCCGGCAGGTCGCCGGCCTCGACCTTGCTTTGCTCGGTCGGAGGGTGCGCGTCTCGCGCACCCAAGGCCCGTCGAAAGATGGGCGTCCTTTCGGTCGCCGTGTGGGCGGCGAGACGCCGCCCCTCCGAAGCCTCGCGCGTCCCGAAGCCTCGCGCGTCCGTGGGCCTAAGCAGCTTCCGGTTGGTTGACCAACGGGTGTGTATTGGGATTCGCTGTGACGGCTGATTCGGGGGTATGCGTCATGGCGGGAAAGTCTCCAGTTACTGCAAGCGAGCCGCAACGCGCGGCCCTGCTGGCTCTTTCCGTCTCGCCCGAGCGTGGGGAAGCGGACCGGGCTCGGGCGATGTTGCTGACGCTGGCGGGCTGGACCAGTCCGAAGATCGCCGAGGCGTTTGGGGTTCGGGAGGACACGGTTCGCTTCTGGCGAGGCGCTTTCCTCGCCGGCGGCGTCGAAGCCTTGAAGGCGAGGGTCGCGCCGGGTCCCGTTCCGGTGAAGAGCGAAGCGGCGTTGCGCGTGGTCACGCCGTTGCTCGAAGCGCCCGTGGCCGACCGCATCAACTGGACGATCCCTCGGCTGCGCGCCGAGATCGAGGCGCGTGAAGGCGTGCGCATCAGTCGTTCGCAACTGTCCAAGGCGTTGCGAAAAAAAACTTCCGCTGGCGGCGGCCCCGGCACACGCTGAAGGGACGCCAGATCGCCAGCGAGGTGGAGCGGATCGGCCTGCGCCTGCAACTGCGCAAACGGCAGGCCGAAGCCGGCGACATCGTGCTTCTTTACGGCGACGAGAGCGAGGCGTTGACGCATCCCTATCTCGCCCGCGCCTGGGCGAAGTCGGGAGCGGACCTGCGTGTGCCGGCGCCGGGACAGGCCAGGAAGGTCGCGATCCTGGGATCGCTCGATCATCTGACCCGCCGGCTCATCGTGCATACCAGCCCGACCAAACGCAGCAGCGACTTCATCGCCCATCTCGAGCAGATCGATCATCTCTACGGCCCGCAGCCCGGACGCCAGACAAAGCCGGTCGTGCTGGTCGAGGACAATGGCCCGATCCACGCCAGCAAGCGCTCGCGCGCCGCACTGTCCGCCCGGGCGCACTGGCTGACCGTGGAATGGCTGCCCAAGTACGCGCCCGAACTCAATGACATCGAGACGGTCTGGCGCGACCTCAAGGCCCATCACCTCGCCCACCAGACCTTCACCGACGCCGACGCTCTCGACCGAGCCATCCACAACACCGTCTCCGATCTCAATCAAGAGCGCATGCCCGTTCCGTTGGCCAAATCACGAATCTCTGCTTAGCCCCAGCAGTCTGGCAACAGGCCGGAACATCCGCTTCGGGCCGACGAACGCGACCGATACGCCCGACTGCAGTCGATGGCCGAACGAGACAGACGCGCACGGAGCGGGCGCTACCGGGCGGCTTGATGAACGTGACCGATGCGGTTATTGCTGCCGTTCACTCTGGCTTGGGTACGGAGTGCGCAAGGAGCGGGCGGCGGTCAGCGAGGCCTTGGCGAACGAGACCTATTCGACTCGTTCCTGCCCTTGCGGAGCGGTTCGGCCCCCTTCGGAATTCCCGCGTCGCACCAGTTTCAACAGACTGAAGGGCGGATTTGGCCTTTGTCCAAGCGTGCACGTCGAAAAAGCTTCGAGGTTTGCGGCCCCAGCCCGTAATGCTAAGAGTTCGTGATTGTAAGGGGGCGGCGGCATGGCGCGCGGGCCTTATTCAAGTTTTGTTGATGCTCCTCTATGTGCTGGGCGTGCGCGAGCGGACCGACAGGCTCGTGCGCGACCTCGTCCTCGACGATCCCGCGCCATTCGTTCCCTTCGTCCTGAGGAAAGAAAGGCGCGAGGTCGAATACGAGGCCAAGGCGGTCGCGCTCGCCGGGCGGCGCTATATCGTGTGCCGCAACCTCAACGCGATGAAGAAGGACGCCGCCAATCGCGGAACAATCGTCGCCGCGCTGGAGCGGCAGTTGAAGAGGGGCGACAAGAGCCTCGTTGGCAACAAGGGATACCGCCGTTTCCTCAAGAACCCGGAGGGCGACGGTTTCGCCATCGACCGCGCCAGGGTCGAGGAGGATGCGAAGTTCGACGGCGTGTTCGTGTTGCAGACCCACGCGCATCTCTCGGCCCCCGAGGCGATGCTCGTCTACAAACAACTCTGGACCGTGGAAAGAACCTTCCGCACGACAAAAAGTCTGCTCGAGACGCGGCCGATCTATCACAAGCTGGACGAAACGATCCGCGGCCACGTCGCCTGCAGCTTCCTCGCCCTCGTTCTGAAGAAGGAGCTGGAGGACCGCCTCACATCGGCCGCTAATAGCGCCCGCGCCTCCTGGGCCGCCGTGATCGCCGACCTCAACTCGCTCACCGAGACCGAGGTCGAGCAGGACGGCAAGCGCATCCTCATGCGCTCGGCCCCGCGCCCCGGAGCCAGCCTCGCCCTCTCCGCCCTCGGCGTCACCTTGCCGCCGACGCTGAGGCCGATCGCGGACGCCTCATTTACATCATTCTCCCGTTTTGTAGTGCCACGCCCGCGTCGCCGCGCGCTTTTTGTGCGCAGGATCAAAAACTTGGCTCCGCCGACTGTTGAAGATCAGTCAAGGGTCCGAGGATGGCGGGCTCGGCGACGGAAAGGCGAGGCCGGTCGCTTCAGGCCATGCCGGCGACGCGGGACAACCCGCTCGGACTTCGCGCCACCTCGTCGGCTCGTTTCCCGACCGCGTCGCAAAAGAAAGCACCACAATTCTCAATGTCTATGTCGCACTTACGCCCGAAGGCCGTTCTACGCCGCTAGACATCTCGGTTCCCGAAGGAGTTGTGGGTTCCGGCTGAAAGCGACCGGCTCCGGACGGGCCGAGATTCACATCGAGGCATTCAATGGCGGAACGCGCATCGGGGCGCTTACCCTTTCGACCTTCATCGGGACCGAGGCCGACGCAGCGCCGACCCCGCGCTCGGCGGCGCATGGGCTCCCGACCACGCGGAGGCGGGACGGCGACGCCCATTTGACGCTGTCCTTCAACAAGGAAGCCAACGCCTACGACTTCATTTTGGAAGACGACGAGGGCTCTGAGCAGGCATTCTTGAAAAAGACGCTGAGCGAGGTGCAGACGGCGACACAGAATGCGGTCAACAAGATTCAGGCCATCGTGAGAGACGATTATCCCATCAACCCACAGTTCGCCAAAGAAAAAATCAGAAACAGCGGCGCTTCCTTGTGGCAAGAGTTGATTCCCTGAAGAGATCAGGAACCGATTCATCCAAAATTATAAGAAGATCAAGCGCCTGACGATTCTTTCCCGGGACGATCCGTTCCGGTGGGAACTACTTTATCCATTTCGAGCCCAGCCGCGTTTTCGAGCGCGGCTTCCTGATCCAAAGGGTCGAGCTTTGCCGTTGGACGTACGGCAATAAACCGCCGGTTCGAATTCCGATCAAACGCGCGGATTTCGTCATCGCCTCCGACGGCGAACTAGACAAGGCGACCGAAGAGATCTTGGTGATAACCACCTTGCTGAACACCCGCGCTCTCGCTGTTGCCCAAGGCCGAATTGAGGAGGCGACCGAATTGCTCGCGCTTTTCCGCAAGGCTGTCGTCAATCTCTTGCATTTTGCCTGTCATAACAGTTTCGACGAAAGAGATTGCTGGATTGCCATAAACAAGACCAGGGTCCATTGGGACGACCTTAGCAGATGCGAGTCGCGCATCGCGGGCAAGGATACGCGCGGCCTTGATTTAAAGGTCGGCATGAAGCTTCTCGAGGGTTTCTTTAGCGCCATCGGTGCAGAACTCGGAAACAACAAGGTTATGGCGTAGTATCAGCGCAAGGCGGTAGGAAAGCTGCGTTACAGCTTGAAGAACGCTACGCGCGATTCGGTCGACCCCTTCGCGTTCGGGGAGGCCCTGATCCCGTGCCGGTTGAACGAACGCCAGGGCTGGGTGGCTCCTGGCAACCAGTATTTCGTCACAGTCGGCGTCGTGCGAAGTCAGTCCATTACTGTCAGCGCCGAGGATAGCAGCTCGAACAAGGTCAACGTCGATGTAGGCGAGATCGCGCATGTCCTCGACGCCCATGGAAAGGTTGCGATCGAACATGGCGGCGAGGGTTCGCTGACTTACAAGGGCAAAGTTCCGCCGGCGTTCGGCGTCGAATTGGTAGAGATGATGTACAGCGACGACGAGCAGAAATTCTTCATCAGCGGCGTAACCAACGCGAAGAAAATTCGCGCCGGCATCATTGTTGAACGCGCCTTCATTGGCGACCCAGAACAAGGAAATGTCTTATTCGCTAGGAGATTCGCGCGACGCGACGCTTTGCGGGCCGAAATGGCCACACGCTGACCGCGACCACGCGCGCTCGGCCGCAAGCTCTTGCGAAGATGCCTGGGCGAAAGGTCAGTGCGGGCTACCTCTGCGGTCCAGTCAATTTCGCGCGGCCCGGTGGACATCCGAACAAGTCATATCAGCCGGCCCTGCGCCCCACCGCGGCCGCCGGCTCTGCGCGGTCATTGCCCGACGACGCAGGGAACGGTCGGACTCTTGCTGCGGACTGGAGCGGGGACGGTCGTGCGAGTTTGACGACAAGGCGTTGAGCTCAGAGTAAGCTGAAGCCACACGCCAGTTCGCTGTCGACGCTATGAGGGCGTAGATGGAGAGGGACGAAGCGCCGGATACTCATCGGCTCCGCTGGCATACCGGCGCTGCCGCGAGGCTGGTCTCGCTGGCCGGGCGGGTCGGCGCCGACCCGCATGAGAGCGGCGACGCGGCGTTGCAACGGCGGCTGCTCGTCCTCTTGGCCGTCGGAACCCTTCCGTTGACCCTGCTCTGGTCGGTGACCTACTTCGCCGCCGGGGCGCCCCTCGCTGCCTTGGCGCCGGCGGTTTATTCTGTGGTCACCCCGATCAACACGGCGCTGCTTGGCTGGACGCGCAACTTCCATCTCTATCGCTTCACCCAGCTTTTGATGACCCTCGTGCTGCCGTGGCTCGTGATGATGAGCCTGGGCGGCTTCAGGCAATCAAGCGTCGTGATCGTTTGGGCGGCGCTCTGTCCGATCTGCTCGCTGCTGGTCGAGAATCTGCGCCAGACCGTTGTCTGGATCGTGGGCTTCGTCCTGCTTCTGATCGTGAGCGCTATCCTGCAGCCTTATCTCAAGCCCGCGGCATTGCCGGAGGCGTTCGTCACCTGGTTCTTCGTGCTAAACCTCGGCTCGGTGATCGCCATCGTCTTTGCGCTACTCTACTATTTCGTCGGGCAGCGAAATTTCTTTCAGGATCGCTCTGAGACGCTGCTGCTCAATATCCTGCCGAAGGAAATCTCGGAGGCGCTCAAGACCGACAAGAGCGCCATCGCCGCGCATTACGAAGTCCGCCAGCGTCCTCTTCGCCGACATCGTCGGATTCACGCCGATGGCCGCGGCAATGCCCCCGCTGCGTGTCGTCAATCTCCTCAACGAAGTCTTCCACTGCCTCGACGATCTCGTAGAGAAATATGACCTCGAGAAGATCAAGACGATCGGCGACTGCTACATGGTCGCCGCCGGGGTGCCAAGCGAGAGACCGGACCATGCGTCCGCCCTCGTCCAGCTCGCGCTCGACATGCGGGAGGCGGTGGCGAGCCGGACATTCGGGGACCAGAAGCTCGCCTTCCGCATTGGCATCAACTCCGGCCCCGTGGTGGCCGGCGTCATCGGCCGCAAGAAGTTTATCTATGATCTCTGGGGCGCGGCCGTGAATCTGGCGAGCCGTATGGAATCGCACGGGCGAGAGCGGGACCATCCAGATCACCCGCAGTACCTACGACCTGATCAAGGACCAATTCGACTGCGAATCCCGCGGGACCATGAAGATGAAGGGCGCCGACAATATGGAGGTGTGGCACGTACTCCGACGGAAAGCCGTCCCGCAGCCTGTCAAATCTCCCGCTTAACGGACTCTGACCGTGTGGAGTGCGCACATGCGGTCGTCGCCGGACGACTTGGCGAACGCGTCATATCCAATCCTTTGCCTCCTTTCCGCTCGCTCCGGTGCGGGAAGGGAGCGCCAAGTGCGGGCGTTTCTGATCGAGACTGGCGAACGCCTCGGATCCAACCCGAGCGGGCCTTCAAGTCCGTTCAACGAACCAGCTAGAAGCAAGACCATGGTTTGAGGCGTAAGCTTCGGTCGCAGAGGAATGGGACGACCCAACAGTCAAGACTTCAGCGACTTGCCGCCCTTTCCCAGCCGCGCCGTATATTAGCCTTACCTTCGACAAAGTTCGCAAGAAATCTGGAGGTACTGCGATACGCGTTCGAAGCACGCAAAGCATCTCGAACGAACCAGCGGCGCAAGAAGAGAGCCATCGATAGGACCGGCATCGCCGAAGTCGACCAGGATCGCCGCCGGCTTTCGGGCACATCTACGGCCGCCCGACTACGACAAGAGGTCTATGACGTCGCACTCGGATGAGGAGATGCGCCATGCCTGAGCCCCCGCAATTCGAGACAGACCGCACCGATCCGGGCCGATGGACAGTCACCTTCAACAATCCGCCGATCAACATGTTTGTTCCGGCGACGATCGTCGAATTGAGCAGAGTTGATGGCCGAACTCGAGTTCGGACCCGACCCTAAAGGTCGTGGTGTTTCAGTCGGCGAATCCCGATTTCTTCGTTGCCCATCTCGACGTCGCCAAGGCGGTTGAACAACCGGAGGTGCTGGGCCTTTGGCGGGACGTTGTGCTGCGTCTCGCGTCCGCTCCAGTCGTCAGCATCGCCAAGATTCGCGGCCGCACTCGCGGCATCGGCAACGAGTTCGTGCTGGCCTGCGACATGCGCTTCGCCAGCCGGCAGAACGCCCTATTCGGCAATCCCGAGGTCGGCGTCGGACTCGTCCCGGGCGGCGGAGCGATGGAATGGCTCCCGCGCTTGGTCGGCCGCTCGCGCGCGCTTGAGTTCGTTCTTAGCGCGGACGATTTCGATGCAGACATCGCCGAGCGCTATGGCTGGGTGAACCGCACGCTGGACGATGACGACCTCGACTCGTTTGTCGATGCGCTCGTCCGGCGTCTGGCCTCGTTCGACCGTGAACCGCTCGCCACGGCAAAAGCCCAGATCAATCGGTTCGGGATGCCGACAGCCTGCGAGCTTCGAGTCGAGCAACGACATGATCTTTCCGATGGTGGCCTTGCCCAGCGCGCAGGCGCGCCGCGCCAAGCTCCGTGGCATCGGCTACGGACGTTCCGAGCGACTTCGAATTGAACTTCGGCCAGCTATCTCCCTGCGCTCGGGCCGGCGGGCGACGCTGAATGCAACGCAGCCCGACTGAGCGTCGAACGGCGTCTGGCGCCGCAACAGAGCTTGTCACCGCGCTAATCGGACCCGATGTGGCGCGAAGAGGTCGAAATCATCGCGACCCCAAGTGAGGCGGTCACGCGTGACGTTAATTGTCTGCCAATGCTCGGTCTATGAATAAGCACCTTGGCGAGGTTGCCGATGTCCCATCATTTCGACACGCCGACCGCACGCGAAGATCCGCGCATCAACCTCTGCGACTTTTATCTCTTCTCCGGCGGGCCGGCTTCGACGGTGATGGCGATGACCGTCAATCCCGACGCCGGACTGTCCGCTCCGGACACCTTCCGCGAGGAAGGGCTTTACGCCTTCCGTTTCGATCTCGACGGCGATGCGCGTGAGGAGCTTGCATTCAAAGTGACATTTGGCCCGCCGTCCCATGCCGACGGGGATGATCACAAGCATGAGCAGACCTTCGAGGTCCGCCGTTCGCCTGGCGCGGCCGCTTTGAAAGGGGCGAACGGCGATCTCATCGCCGCCGGCACGACCGGTGCGGTGGTCAAGTCCAAATCGGGCGTCACGGCGTTTGCCGGTTTGGCGCCCGATTTGTTTGCGGTTGACGCTGCCGCCTTCCGTGCCTTCAGGACGGCGCTGTTCAACGAGAACAGGTTCGAACCGGCCGCGTTTCTCAATGGCAAAAACTTCTTTGCAAAGCGCAATGTCACCGCCATTGTCATCGAACTGCCCAACGCGACGATCGGCGACGGCTTGGTCCATGCCTGGGCATCCGCCTCGTTGCATGGACACGCACCGGAGGTGCAGGTGTCCCGCTGGGGACTGCCACTGATCACCCAACTGTTCATTCCGGACCAGGAGATGCGCGAGCAATATAACCGGGCGGCGCCGGCCGACGATCTTGCGCGCTTCTCCGGACAAATCGGCGGAGTTGCAGAGAAGCTGTCCGCGCTTGCCGGCTCCGCAACCAGACCCGGCGACTATGCCCGCAAGGTGATCGCGCGCCTCTGCCCGACGATGCTGCCTTATGTCATCGGCACCCCGGCCGCCTTCGATTTCGCGAGCTTCAATGGACGCGCGCTGGGGGACGATGTCGTGGACGTGATCCTGACATTGGCATCGAACACCGCGCTCGGTGACGGCGTAGTTCCCGACAAGGCGCGCATTCGCAGCGAGTTCCCGTATTTCGGCGAACCATATACGCGCGCTGAGCAGGCCGATGTCACTCCCGCCCCGCAGCATTCGCAGAAATAGCGCGACGGCTATTGTCTGCTTAGTTGACGGCTGACACCGCAGACGGAAACCAGGAGCAGCACCATGACCCCCGACCGCATCCGCCAGATCTTTAAGGCTCTCGAGACCGGCGACGGCGCCGCCTTTTTCGCCCACGTCGCCGACGACGTCGACTGGACGGTGATGGGCACGCACCCGCTGGCGGGTCACTACCGCAGCAGGGCCGACTACGCCGGCACGTTCGCCAAGTTGGGCAAGGTCTTGCCGCAGGGCGCCCAGCTACACGTCGAGCACGTCCTGGTGAAGGACGACGAAGCGGTCGTCGAGCTTCGGTCTCTGGCGACGGCAATCAATGGGATGCGGTTCGACAACCGCTACTGCATGGTGCTCGCATTCGATGGCGAGACCATCGTCCGCGGTCGCTCCTACGTCAACTCGGCGTTGGTGGCGCGTCTGTTCGAGGAAAATCCAATCGCGTGAAGGTAAGCGGATCTGTGGGTTGTCAAGTCGAAGCGAGGAGAATGTCATGTCTGTGATCCAGCCGACCCGGCGAGGCGCTCTTGCCATCTCAGCCGCCGCGGCTGCCGCTAGTCTCTTGCCGGAATCACCTCGCCGCGGCTCCCGACGCAATCAATGGAGTGACATCGATGACCGACGCAATCCGGCCTTTCCGCGTCGACGTACCGGATGAGTTCCTCGTGGATCTGCGCCGTCGCTTGGCGGCGACCCGCTGGCCCGACCGGGAAACGGTCCCGGATAAATCGCAAGGCGTGCAGCTCGCGACGATGCAAGCTTGCCTATCCTGTTGACACAGACACCCACCACGGCTAGCGTTGGCCGTCATGGCAGGGATGGACATCCGCCAGCCTGACAATCTGGCTTTTCCCAGTCGCTCCCTGAGTTTCAGCGGCTGTTTCCCGATGACGCGGCATGTGCTGCCTATCTTGAGCGCGCCCGTTGGCCTGACGGCTTTGTCTGCCCGCATTGCGGCCAGATCGCCGAGCCTTTCCGCATTGTCACCCGACCCGGCGTTTTGGAGTGCCGTGCGTGTCGCCGCCAAGCCGGCCTCCTGGTCGGCACGGTCATGGAACGCAGTCATACGCCGCTCAGCGTCTGGTTCTGGGCCGCCTACCTCGTCGCCAGCCAGACGCCGGGGATGTCGGCGGTGCAGTTTCAGCGGCAACTTGGGCTGACACGATATGAAACCGCCTTCGGCATCCTGCACAAACTGCGCGCGGGTATGGTGCGGCCGGACCAGGACCGTATCGGGGGTCGGCCGAAAGAGCATGTCGAGGTCGATGAGGCGTGGATCGGCGGAAGGACGCGCGGCGAAGGCCGGGGCATCCACCACAAAACGCTGGTGACCGCCGCTGTCGAGGTTCGCCATCGGAAGCCGGGCACGGCGCAAGACAAGCGGAAAGATGGCCGCTATGCCGGTCGCGTGCGACTGGCCATCGCCGCTGACCGCAGCGCCAATTCCTTGTGCGGCTTTGTCGAGAATGCCGTCATGCCAGGCTCGCTGATCGTCACTGACGATTGGAGCGGCTATGCCAGCTTACGCAAGCGGGGCTACGACCACCATGCCATTGCCGAAAGCGGCGACCCCGAAATTGTCGAACAGTTCATGCCGATGATCCACCTCGTGTTCGCCAATCTGAAGACCTGGCTCAACGGCATCCATCACGGCGTGAGCGCCAAGCATCTGCAAGCCTACCTCAATGAGCTCACGTTCCGCTTCAACCGGCGCTTCTACCCGTTCAACGCGTTCCGCTCGCTGCTCGGCATCGCGGGCGGCGTTGAGGCGCCGACCTATGGCTGACCTTTATTCCCGCGCGTGGACCCACCCTACATCTAGTGGGTGTCTGCGTTAACCGGATAGGCAAAGACCGAACTTCCGGCGCTTTTTGGCATAAGTAGTTGATGTGACTCGATGAGTGTATCGGGTTTCTGCCTACGCGGCGATCTTGAGGCCGAGGAGGTCGAAGGCGCGGGTCTGGGTTGGGGTTGGCCTCGACAGAATTGTCGTGGGGCGGGCGTCGCCGAAGCGGACGCTGTTTCGGGTCAGGTTGGCGAGGTCGTGCAGGAGGGTGCGGAAGCTGTGGACGGGCTGGCCGTCTTCAGTGCGCCTGCTGATGGCCTTGCGACGCGCCGCTGGCGAGACCTTGGCTTTGGCGACGGGGGAGGAGCGCTGCGCGGCGGCTGCGGCCGGGTCGTCGTCCTTGAACAGCATCGGGGCGAGGTCTCGCTTCATGTGCCAGACGACGTAGTAGGCCAGCATGCACAGGAAGACGTGGGCGCGGACGCGATGGGCCCGGCGGTGGTGGATCGGGCGGACGTCGAGGTCGCCCGATTTGATGTCGCGGAAGCCGCGCTCGGCATGGCTGAGGCCCTTGTAGGCGAGGACGAGGTCGGCGGCTCCAAAGCCGTCCGCCGGAAGAGAGCTCCGGATCACGTAGATGCCGTCGAGGGCGGCCTCGGCGGCGATGGCCTCGGCCTTGCGCGACCATGAGAGGCCCGTGTCGGTGATGGCGAGGTCGAAATGCTTGGCCATGTGGCGGCGATCGAGCACGGCGCCGACCTTGAGGGCGATCTTGTCCTGGCCGCGGAGCGGATTGCGCTTTTTCTCGGTGGTGGCGCGGATTTTGATCAGCGCGGTCTCGGTCGCGTCGAGCAGTTCGACGCGCTTGCGCGCCCGCTCGGCCGCGAGTTCCGGGTTGCGGCAGACGACGAGCCGCTCGCCGGGATAGTCGTCCGAGACGATCTCGGCCATGTCGCGCTCGTCGAACAGCGAGAGCTGCAGGGGGCCGCCCTCGGCGGCGAGGGCCTTGATCGCCGGCGCGCGCAGCGCGGTGATCCAGTCGAGGCCGGCGGGCGCGAGATCGGCGTCGATGCGCGCCTTGGTGATCAGGCCGCGGTCGCCCACGAGGACGACGCGCTTCAGCCGAAAGCGGGTGCGCAGCTTCTTGACCTGGCGGCCAGCGTGCTCGGATCGCCGAGATTGCCTTCGAACACCTCGACGGCGACCGGGCAGCCTTCCGGGGTGCACATGAGGCCGAAGACGATCTGCGGCCGGTCGGGGCGATGATCGCGGCTGTAGCCGAATTGCGCCAGTTCGCAGCGCCGCCCCTCCAGATAGCTCGAGGTGACGTCGTAGAGCACGAGCACGCCGTCCTTCAGGTGGCGCTTGGCGAGGGCCTTCTCGACGTTCGGTCTGGCTGCGGCCCAGAAGGTCGAGGGCGGCGTAAAGCTCGTCCTCGTCGACCTCGCCGAGGCCCAGCACGGCGCCGAGCGAGTGGGCGGCGGTCGCCTCGCTGAGTTGGCGGGCGGTGGCGAGCTTGGCAGCCGGCTCGATGATCCGCGCCACGATCATGGCCAGGATCAGCCTGGCCCGGCGCTCCGGCCCCTTCGGCAGGATCTTGTCGAGCCCGAGCCGGCGCGCCGTCCCGAGCGCGGCGGCGACGTGGCCGTGCGCCAGAGCCCGGGCGATCTCGAAGCGCTGGGCTTCGAGCGGCACGAGGGTCTCGCCCGCCAGCACCCGGCGCAGACTTTCGACCTTCGCCTCCGGCCAGTCCGAGATGTTGGCGAGGGTGCGCGACTTGACCTTGCCGTCCTCGCGGTAGCTCTCGCGCAAGAGCACGGCGGGGCGCGAATCGCGGTTCGGGATGCGCGTGACGTACATGATCAGCTTGAATCACGGCCTCCGGCCGAAATCAAGCCGCCTCTTACATGCCTACAAAATCGCCGCAAATCCCCCCAACGCCGCACAAAACCTCAGCTCCCGGTCTTAACCCGCTCGGAAGTTCGGCCTAGAGAATCTGGGTTACCAGAGGCGACAGGATCTCATGCCCGCCGTCCGTCGGGTCGCGCGCCTACTCGGCGGCGAGCCCGCCGATATTCCGACGAACCAGGAGTCGTAGATGAGGATGTCGGCGAGTAGAGGGCTCCCCCTGAAGCGCTGCGGCGCAGGCTCGTCATCCTGAGCCCTGCGGCCGCGGGTATGTCCGAGGGCCGATTGGCCAATGTGCGCGCGCTCCAGGCCGCCGCTCTCGAACTGACCGGGGCAAATCTTATCCGGAGGAAGCGCGCTGTCGATCTCCCGCCAATCTGGGACGACCTGATCAAACGCGTTCCCGATCGATTCGACCGGACACGGCTGTCCCGCTTTATATCGTTCGCTT
>CAVRWC010000026.1:0-6858 GCA_963724785.1 uncultured Alphaproteobacteria bacterium
GGATGCTGAGCGCCGTTTCGAGCTTGTTGGCCAGCCTGTCGCTGGCGCTGAAGCAGCCGCTCGCCGGCTACTGCGACGTCCAGACGACGCATGGCGACGCGCTGGTCACGAAGCAGGGCGATTACCGCACCTTCATCCGGATCGGCGGCATGAAGCGCATGGCGACGCGCGACGACATCACACGGCTCGCCAATGCGCTTCGCCTCGATCTTTCCGGGGCCCTCGAAAGCAAAGGTCATGCGATCGTCGGCTGGTACCTCTCCGATCCCGACATGGCCGCGCGCGAGATCGAACGGATCAACATGGACTCCTGCCGCCGCGTCGGACGCGAGGTCGGTCTCGATCTCTCCGACATTCTCGACGAGCGCCTGCGTCTCTGGGGCGAGACGATGCGCTGGGAGACCTCCTGCTTCATCCTCTGGACGCGACGCGCGGTCCTGACCAAGGAAGAGCTGAAGCAGATGAAGGAGGAGAAGGCGGCGGCCGCGAGAGAGGTCCCGCGGATCGGCGACGCCCAACGCTTCTTCCTCCGCTCCGAGCTGATGGCCGCCCATCATACCGGTTTCGTCAACCGGATCATGGCGGCGCTTCGCGGGGCCGAAGTCGCGGCGACCGAACTCACGGCCCGGGAAGCCCTCGTCCTCGCGCGCGAGGCGCTCTACCGGGAGACCGCCGGCTCGCAATGGAAGCCGACCCTGATCGGCGACAAGGTCATGCCGCGTCTTCCCGAGGAGCACGTCAGGCATCCGGGCAAGGAAGGTCTCCTATGGCCGTCGCTGCGCAGCCAGATCTTCCGGGTCGACGCCATGACGCATGGCGGCCAGCGAGTCGAGATCGGCGAGAACGAATACGCCAGCGTCGACATGATGATCGGGCCGGAAGATCCGCGTCCCTTCGTCGAGCTCGCAAGCTGGCTTGGCCAGGATCGACTGCCGTGGCGCTGCGCGTTCATCCTCGAGGGCGGCGGGAAGACAGGCATGGCGTTCAAGGAGATCGGATCGTCGTTCCTCTCGATCTTTCCGGCCAACCGCGACCTGCAGCGCGCCTTTGCGTCGCTCCGCAACTTACGCGAACAGGAGAACCATATCTCGGTCAAGCTGCGCGCTTCTTTTGCGACCTGGGCGCCTCTTGGCGAAACGCGGAAGCTCCGGCGTCGCGCCTCGACGCTGGCGCAAAGGATCGAGGGGTGGGGCAATTGCAAGACCGCCCGCATCGCCGGCGATCCGCTCGATGGCGTGATGAGCTCCGTGCCGGGCCTCGCGCTCGCCTCGACCGGAAATCCCTCGCTCGCCCCGATCGGCGAGGCGTTGCCGCTCCTGCCGTGGTCGCACACGATCTCGCCCTGGGAGCGGGGATCGGTGCTGTTCCGACTCCCGAACGGAGCGATCTGGCCCTATGATCCGAGCGGAGGCTCGATGCGGCCGCTGGTGATCGACATTTTCGTGGCCCCGCCGGGCTCCGGCAAGTCGGTGCTCGCCAACACCATCAATATCGGTCTCTGCCTGTCCTCGGCGGTCCTTGGAAGCGCCAAGGCGAAACTGCCGCTGATCGGCAAGCTCGACATCGGCTCGTCTGCCGAAGGGTTCGTACGCCTCATCCAAGAGGCGGTCGGGCCGGAGCGCCGGCATGAGGCGATCTATACCACGATGCAGTTTGCGCCAGGCTACGAATTCAACGCCTTCGATCTTCAAGTCGGCTGCGAGTACCCCTTGCCGCTCGAAAAGGCCTTCCTGCAGAATTTCCTGGCGCTCCTGACGCTTCCGCCGGAAGAGACGCAGCCGTTCGAGGGCATGGCGCAGATGATCTCGCTTGTGATCGACGAGGCCTATCGCCGCTGTACGGAAGTCCCGGACGGCGCGCCAAAGCGTTACCGCAAGAGCGTCGAACCGCTGGTCGACGCGGCAATCGACAAATATCACGTCAGGCTCGAGGGCGCGGACGCGATCTGGCGGGACGTCGTGACGGCGCTCTGCGAAGTCGAGGAGTTCCGTCTGGCCGAGATCGCGCAGCGGTACGCCGTGCCGGTGCTCGAGGACCTGATCGCGGCGTCCCGGTCCGAACAGGTCCAGGACATGTTTTCTGAGCTCAAGATCCAGACCACGGCCGAAACCGTCTCCGCCGCGTTCGAACGCTATATCTACGATGCGATTCGCAAATACCCGACCCTCAACCAGCCGACGAAGCTCGACTTCGGGTCGGCCCGGATCATCGTCCTCAACCTTCAGGAAGTCGCCCCGACCGGCTCGGCGGCGTCCAATCGCCAGACCGAGATGATGTATCTGCTCGGGCGGCATATCCTCGCCCGAAACTTCTTCCTGCGGCCGGATTACGTGCATCACGTTCCCGAAGCGGTCCGGCCTTATCACGCGAAGCGCTTCCGGGAGGCCTACGAGACGGTCAAACGGCTCGACTACGACGAATGGCATCGCACCCAGGGGAGCCCGCAAGTGCGCGCGCAGGCCGAGCTCGATTCGCGCGAGGGCCGCAAGCACAATATCCAGCTCGGCTTCGCGAGCCAGCGTCTCTCCGACATGGGCGATGCGCTGATCAGCCAGTCGACCGGCCGGTTCGTGCTGCGCGCCGGCGACGAGCGTGAGGCCGAGGAAGTCATCGAGCGTTTCAACCTGACGCCGGCCTCGGCCGCTGTGGTGCGCCACGGCCTCCATGGACCAGGCCCGAAAGGCGCGCCGTTCCTGGCGATCATGCAGATCGACAATTCCAAATACGAGCAGCTGCTCGTCAATAATCTGGGACCCATCGAGCTCTGGGCGCTTTCGACAACGCCGGACGACGCGGCGTTGCGCAATCGTCTCTACGAGGCGGTCGGATTCCGCGAGGCGTTACGCCGCCTCGCCAAGGTGTTTCCGACCGGCTCGGCGCAGAAGGAGATCGAGCGCCGGCGCGTCGAGCGCCTGCGGGGCGGCGAGATGGAGGCGCATGCAACGCAGAGCGTGGTCGAAGGGCTGACCGCGGAACTCATCGACGGTCGCGGCGTCGCCCTCATGCTGCGGCCGCGCGAGAACCTTGTGGCCGAATACTTTGTCGCGGCGCAATGAGCGGCTAAGCGTCGAGGCGCATGCGAATCGACGGTGACATGGATGCCGAGGCATTTTTATGAAATGGGCAGAAATTGGCCGCTTTGCGGCCAAGAGCGGCCCATGCGTTTCGTCCCGTTATCGGAAGCACATCGCCGGGCTCGCGCGTTCGCGAGAGAGGTCGATCAAGCGATGCTCAGACCTTCAAAGACAACGCCGTGCGGGAGGGCCTGATCGACAGGCGCCTAAAGCGCATCCAGAGCCACTGAGCAAGGCGTCTTGTCGGGTCTCGTCTTGAACTGCGCAACAGCGCCCTTCAAGTCGTCCTCCTTGATCTTGAATTCGGTCACCAAGGATTTTGCCAGGCGGTTCGCCTGATCCTGCGTCATGAGCGATTGGCCAACCCCCGCGTCGATTGTCTTGCAAACTGCCGCCACACCGCCGAGAGCAGCGCCGCCCATCTCCCCCACCAGCCCACCGCCGATGGCCCCGATGATCAGTCCGACAATCAGGACCGCCAAGTAAGACAGCACCCTCATCGCTCGACCCCGTCTATTGGCATTCGCATGAGGCTTTCGTCCAGCAAAGGGGAGACGTGACTCCGTGGTCTTCCCCCTCTTTGCATAGAGCCTGTTTGCCCGGCGGGCATTGAACGCTGCATCCCCCGCAGGCCGCATTGGCGGGCGCCGAGCACGACGTGCCGACGCCGCCTGGCATCGGCATTCCTCCCGACGATGCGCCACAGGAGCACACAGACATTGTTCCCCAAACCGTCGTACGCCAGAGCCCGGACCAGGGCTGATGAACCTGGGCGCAAACGTTGGGACACTTTTTCTGCGCGTCTCCCTCGTTCCAGATCGGACCGGCTTTGATCTCGTTCGGCAGCGGCTGGTTCATTTCCGCGGCGCTGAGCCGCGCTGCTCCGGTCACAATGAACCACGCCGCAAGACATACGGTGATGCCGGAAGCCAAGCGGTTCATGATGGATGCCCAAAACAGACTAGCCGAGGCGTTGTTTCAGCAGGCAGCATTTGGATCGCCCGCCTTGATCTCCTTACACATGGCGTTGTCGATGTTTTGCTGGTCGCTCTTGACTATGTCGCTCGGCGTCTGCTGCGGCTTGGGTATGTCCGGGTTGTCGACCAGCGTGCCCACGCCGTGACCGCCGATATAGGTCCCGCTGGAATCGTAATTCGCGTTGCCGTAACGGTCGAAGGCCGGGGCGCCGGGCCCGACTGGGAGGGGGTCGGAACGGGGTTCGCGCCGAGTGGCGGCGTCGTCGTCACTACCGGGTGTTGGACGGCGACCGCAGAAGGGCCGCTCGTCGGCCCGCACGCCGCAAGTCCGAACGCGCAAATCAGCAAGGCACAGACAGCGACAGCGTTTCGAACTCATGTTCCGTTCCCCAGCCTCAAACGACGCTCAGTTGCTGCTGCAGTTCATCGTTCCAGCATTTGCGCCGCTGGACCCCGTGCAGTGCATGTTCGACATGTCGGGCATATCGGCCTTCGGGATGCCCATGCTCGAGGCGTCAGGATTGTCGACCAGCGTCCCGACGCCGTGGCCGCCCGTATAAACGCCGCTGGAATCGTAGTTGGCGTTGCCGTAGCGATCGAACGCGGGCGGCGCCGGGCCGGACTCTGCCTGCGTCGGCCCAGGGGGAGCGCCGAGCGGCGGCGTCGTGGTTACGATGGGGCGCTGGACAGCGCCCGCCGAGGGCCCATTCGTCGGCCCGCACGCGGCCAAGCCAAAAGCGCACACAATTAGCAAACTTGGCGCGCGCATATCCATTGTCAATTTCCACATCTGTGCGACGGCAGAGGCCGGCGCCATTGTCGAACGCTTGACCGCGCCAAGAATTCGACGCGATCTTGGGGGGCGGCAATCCAATAGGCAATAGTCCGGCGGTCTGAAAGTCGCCGCACCAACTGCTTCAGGCGGAGACCGCGCCCACGGCCGAGCCCGCTTCCCGTGCCACTTGCGACGTTCGCGTTCACGAGGTGCGATGTCGCTCAACGTTGCCGGGCCGCTGGCGCTCTGAGCCGTCCGCCGCGGACGAGCCGACTAAACAACTCGGTGGTCCGAGACCAAACATCGACCGACCGGAGCATAGGTCGCTTAGCTACCGGACTTGGCATCGCGCCGAGAAAATCTCGCGGCGACCCGTTCTTGTTCGCGCCGTCGGCAGCGAGGCTCCCCCTTCGAAAAGGGAGCCCGTAACAAATGACCCTGAGTTCAAAAGCGCGACTGGCCGGCGCCGGACTTCTGGCCCTGTCGCTCGCCGGCTGCGGCGTGACGCCGGTCGCGCCCAATGTCGATACGCCCGGGATGCCGAACGCCGAGGTCGCTTTGCAAAAGAGCATGGACGACACGGCGCGCGAGATGGCCCGGATCGGGGCGATCGAGCCGAGCGCCTCCGTCGCGGCGAAGCCGAAGGTCGTCTCGGGTGAGCTCGACCGCGTGGTGTCGATGTCGTGGAACGGCGGGCTCGACGGCGCGGTCCGACGCCTCGGCGAGACGATCGGCTACCGCACGGCCGTCACCGGCACGGCGCCGCAGGCGGGCGTGAATGTCGTGGTCGATCCGGCCCCGCAGCGCGTCTACGACATCCTTCACGGCCTCGGCGATCAGGCCGGGGACGCCGCGACGGTGCGCGTCGATCAGCAACATCAGCTCCTCGAGGTCATCTATCATGGCTAAGCGCCGTTCCCTTCTGCTCGCGGCCGTCTCCCTGGCCGCTCTCGGCCTCACGGCGCCGGCCGAAGCCGCCGACGTGGCGACGACGCCAGCCCCCTCGCAACCCTATGTCGCGCCGGCGCCCCTCGCTGTTCCGATCACGACTACAGCGCCTTCGGCGCGCGACAACAGCCTCATCGTCATGCCGATCCCGCCGCAGCCCTCGGCGGCGACAGTCGACGCGGCGGCCCGTCAAACGGGCAATCCGATCAACAAGCCCGTCACGGGGGCCTCGATCGAGCCGGAGGTGGTTGGCCTCGGGCGGCCGCTGTCGCTCGAATCCCTGCAGGCCTCGAGGCCGGGAAGCGGGCTTGCGGCCGACGGTCTCGAGCCGGGGCGTCAGGACATCCTCTATCAGGCGGGTCTCGCCTATGGCGCGCGCGGAGGGCTCGCCGCGCGCGCTTTCGCCATCAACGAGATGCTGCGCCGCTACGAAGGCACGCTCGACGGCGTCTACAATTTCGATGACGTAATCCTGCGGCGGAAGGGCAGCCAGATCATCATGCGTCCGCCCGTCATCTCGGAAGCCGAGATGGCTCTGGCGCTCGGCGACGGCGGCCAGATCGCCCGCGAGACGGCTTGCGTCTATTCGATTTCCAAGGTCGCCCAGCTCGGTTCCGCGCCGCCGAACTGGCGCACCTATCTCGTCCGGACCTGGGAGCAACCGAGCCGTCCAGCCGACGCCGTGCTGCCGCGGACCGAGCAGGAGGTCCAGTACTGGAACAAGTATGTCGCGGAGGGCTGGGCCGAGGGCGAGTGGCAGGCGGTCGAAATTTTCCTCAACGACCTTGGACGACTGCAGCGCGACATCACCGGCATGGCCCGCTACCGAGTCCTGCTGCGGGCCGGCGTCGTCGCCAGGCCAAACGTCGCAACGAAGCAGGAGACCGTCGACGGCGGCGGCGGCGAACTGCGGGCAGGCGACCGGATTGTCACCATCACGGCGCAACCGGGCCTCAGGGCGGACGCAGGCGTGTGGCGCGGCGCGCGCCATTGTCCGAAGTGAGAGGGACCGATGCTCGATCGTCCCTCCCGTGAACCCGAGACCGCGCTTGACCCCTATGCCTGGATCGATGCCGGTGAGCGC
>CAVRWC010000027.1:0-26249 GCA_963724785.1 uncultured Alphaproteobacteria bacterium
TCTGGCCATTTCCGGCGTCCGTTTCCGCCGCACGCTCGTCGTCCTTCAATAGCATCCACACTCCTTAGGAGGCTGTCATGACCGATTCCAGCGCACCCCTCTTCCCGTTGCCGCCGCCGCTCAGTCCCCCACTCTTCTGGCCCGTCGCCATAGTCGCGGGAATGGAGAAAGCGAAGGCCGAACTGGCGCTCAGAAATCTCGAATTCGTCCAGGAGGAGATCAAGCTCCACGGCGGGCTCAAGGCGAAGGTGGCGTCGCCCAATGTCGTACGCCTCGATCTTCGCACTATGGTTTTGCGCGACTATGGGCGCCCGGGCGGCATCCCAACCCTCGTCAATGCGCCCTTCGCGGGGCACAGGGCGATGATCGCCGACTACCACCAGGGCCAGAGCCTGGTCGCGACGCTGCTCGAGGGCGGCGTCGGCCACGTCGCGCTGACCGACTGGAGGTCTGCGAGCGACGACATGAAGGACTTCGAAATCGACAACTACCTCGAGGAGCTGATCGTCGCCATCGACGACCTCGGCGGCCGGGTCAATCTCGTCGGGCTTTGCCAGGGCGGCTGGTCCTCGGCGATGGTCGCGGCGCGCTTTCCCGAAAAGGTGAACGCGCTCGTTCTCGCCGGGTCGCCGATCGACACGGACGCGGGCGACGGCCCGATCAAGAGCATGGCTCATGACACTCCGATGTCGGCTTACGAGGATCTCGTCAGGCTCGGGGGACGGACTAATGAGGGGCAAGATCATGCTCGCGGGGTGGAAGAACATGCATCCCGAGAAGCACTATCTCACCGAGGACCTCGAATTCTATCAGCACATGGAAGATCCGGCGTATAGAGAGAGGGTCGAGGTGTTCGACAGCTGGTACGAAGATCCGCTCGACCTGCCCGGGCGCTGGTACCTGCAGGCGATCCGCCAGCTCTTCAAGGAGAACCGCCTCGCGAAGGGTGAATTCGTTGGGCTCGGCCGGCGCCTGAACCTCAAGTCGATCGTGTGCCCCGTTTATCTTTTGGCCGGCGAGAGCGACGACATCACCACCAAGGAGCAGGTGTTCGCAGCGGAGACCCTCGTCGGAACCCCGAAAGGCCGGATCGAGAAGAAGCTGGCGCCCGGCGGACACATCGGCCTCTTCATGGGCTCGCGCACGCTCAAGGACACGTGGCCGACGATTGCGCGGTGGCTCGCTGATCTGAGTTCGGCCTGACGCTCGGCGGGCGCGGTTTCGTTCTCGTTGAGCCGGTTGCAGGGACGGCCCGTCCGTCTCTATGCGCTGCGGAGTGAGAAATGAGTTCGTGAAGCCCGCGAAAAGGCGTTCGGCGTGACGCTTGTGAAGGCCGGAACAGGAGAGCGGACATGAGAGACGAGTCCAAAACCGGAGAACCGATTGGGCGAGAAAAGTATCAGCGCCTGATCGCCGCCGCGCAGAGCCAGACGAGGATCAAGGTCGCCGTCGTGCACCCTTGCGACGACGTCTCGCTTCGCGGCGCGATCGAAGCCTACAAGCTCGGTTTGATCGAGCCGATCCTCGTCGCCCCGCCGGAACGCCTCGGAAACGTAGCCAAAGAGGCTCACCTCGACATCAGCGGGTTCGAGCTCGTCGCGTCTGCGCATAGCCACGATTCCGCCGCGAAGGCGGTCGGCCTCGTGACCTCGGGCCGGGTTGAAGCGTTGATGAAGGGCAGTCTCCACACCGACGAGTTAATGGGAGCAGTGCTCGCGCGCGATGGCGGCATACGGACCGAGCGGCGGATCAGCCACTGCTTCATCATGGACGTGCCGAGCCATCCGGATCCTCTCATCATCACCGACGCTGCGGTCAACATCGCGCCCGACCTCGACGCGAAGGTCGACATCATCCAGAACGCGATCGATCTTGCGCATGCCATGGGCGCGCGAGGTGCGCGTGGCGATCCTGAGCGCCATGGAGACGGTGACGGCGAAGGTTCCCTCCACGATCGAAGCCGCCGCATTGTGTAAAATGGCGGAACGGGGTCAGATCACGGGAGCGCTTCTCGATGGCCCGCTTGCATTGGACAATGCGATCAGCTTGGAGGCGGCGGCGATCAAGAAGATTGCGTCTCCTGTCGCCGGACGCGCGAACGTTCTCGTCGTTCCGGACCTCGAGGCCGGCAACATGCTCGCAAAGAGCCTGTCGTTCCTGGCCGAGGCTGACGCCGCCGGGATCGTGCTCGGGGCCCGCGTGCCGATCATTCTGACGAGCCGCGCGGACTCGCTTCTGACCCGCCTCGCCTCCTGCGCCGTCGCCGTGATGGCGGCGGCGGCGCGGCGCAAAGCGGCGACCTCTCAGATCCGTTAAGAGGGCGCTCGGTGTGGGAGGAGCCCCAAGCGGAAGCGCAAAGTTCCTCCGCGCGAACGCTCGCGCTGTGTGCGCGTGAACAGACCGATTGCCGAGCCAGCCTGTCGAAGACGCCGACGGACACGTTGATCGGTCTTTCAGCGCGCCATCCCAAGAGGCGACATGTTCATCGAACCGGCTCTCCTCAGTCCGATTTCAGCGCTCCTCGGCGCCCTC
Organism: uncultured Alphaproteobacteria bacterium; assembly: GCA_963724785.1. GTDB lineage: Bacteria > Pseudomonadota > Alphaproteobacteria > Rhizobiales > Beijerinckiaceae > Roseiarcus. Next base: position 2,533 of record CAVRWC010000027.1, read on the forward strand.
ATCGGCGGCGGCGCGTCTCTAATCGCCGCCGTCTATACGCAGCAAACTCAGAATCGCCTTCAGCGTGTCGCCGGCGAGGTTGCAAAGCGGGAGGCGGTCTACGCCGACTTCGTGATGAGCGCGTCGAATTTGCTCTTGAACGCGTATGTCCATGACGACATCGCCCTCGGCGGCGATGAGCAGCACTTGATCGGGCTCATCAACCGAATGAGGCTCTTTGCCACTCCGGAGGTCGTCGACGGAGCGGAAGCGGTGCTTCGGTCGATACTCAAGATCTCGCTCGAGCCGAGTATCGAGCTCCGCCGGCTTGCGAAAGACGCGCTCTCCAAGAGCATGGAACCCGATCCGCTCCAGTCCTTCAGTCAGATCTGTCGGGCCGACTTGGACAGCGTCTTCCGAACCGCCAGGTAGAGTCGCGCCGCCCGTGATGCGCCCGGCGCCTCTGGGGCTGGAGCTGGCCGATCGCGTTCGTGGCATCGCCGCGGAGCGATGCGCGCTCAATTTAATGCCCACATTCGCGACGTCGACGGGAGCATGAGCCGACCAAGCCTACACGTAGCGGATTGGCTTACTGCCGGGCCTCCGTATCCGCGCGGGATATGCGCCAAAACGATTTGTGAAGTGCGACCAGCGGCCTGCCAGGATCGCCCGGCTTCAGTCGGTCGCGGATCAAAGCGACCAAATCAGAACGGACTGCCGGATTTGACAGGAAGTATCCGTGTCCGAAGGCGCCGGTGTTTTCATCGACTTCGATCAGGTCGACGAGATGGCCGGGATCCGCGCGCAGCGCTCTCGCCTCCTGCCCGCTGAGGTCGAGCTGGCCGAGGCGTAGCCTGCTGCCAAAAATACTGCTCGAAAGGCCCAAAGCCTGGTCGCCGGGAGACGAATAGATCGTCAGATGGAACGATCCCTGCCTGATCGCTGCGTTCGGGGCCTTGTTGTCGCCGTAGGGCGCATCCGGATCGGAAACCACGTCAAATATTTTCGTCGCCGCGACGTCGATGTCGATATCCGGCGCGAACAGAACGATGTTCCTTACCTTAAGATTCTCGGTGGTCGAAAAGCGCGAAACATACGCCTCGGCGCTCAGTTGCTGAAAAGCCGACGCCAACACGTCGGTGCCGCGGCTGTGGGCGATGATATCGACCCCGCGCACACCAGCAGTCTGGCCGATCGCGCGGATCGCCTTCCGGATGTCGGCAACCGCGAATTCCCCACTTTCGCGGTCGACGTTGTAGCCCATGAAGGCGCCGCGCGACCCGCCGGCCGGCCATGTCAGCACCACGCAAACGAAATCCGGCCCGAGGAGGCGACAGATGCTCCCCGTCGCATTGGCCGCGTCGTTGAACGTGTTGTTGTAGCCATGGACGAAGACGACGACTTCCTTTCGCTTAGTGTTGACCAGGCGGCGACGAATTTCTCGTTGAAGCGAGGCGACGGCCTGTTCGTGCGCGGCCACAACGTCTGGTGCGCGAATATAGCCGGCGGAAGTGATCTTCGCTGGATAGGGAACCTCGGGAAACCGGCCAATTTCCGTAATTGCGCCGACTTTCATTCCTCCGATGTCCCCGATTAAATCCGGCTCGACGCGGATCTCGATCGACCCAAAGCTCATCGTGCGTGAGCGCTCCGAGCCATAGGAGAGCGCATTGGTTTGGGGATCCGTAATCGGCGCCCGGTCGGTGACGTAAAGAAGATCGAGATCGTCGGCTGTGTGAACCGGTTCTGCGCTATCGACTATTGCCCAATTCGGTGCAGTCGCGAAAAGCGCGGGCGTCGGCTTGAGGCCTCCGTTGGGCGAGCACGCGCTGAGACAGGCGGTCCCCATCAGGCCAGCAGCGATGCCCAGGGCAGCCCAGCGACCCATTGCCTTGGTTCCTCTAATATCTTGCCGCATCTTTAGCACACATCCAGCGCCGGAAACCGCGCGCGGGGAATCGGGGGCGAGGATGATGAGGCGATCGCGCCGAAATCAGCGACGCTTTTGTTTCCTGAAGCGGGTTTGGCTTCGCACGAGAAGGGAGTCCGCATTGAGCCTTAGTGGCGCCAGCGGCGCCGACAACAGCGCCTCGGCTCGTGCGAGGTCGAACCCGAGGGTCCGAGCGAGAGCGAGCAGCATGGCGTTCACATAGGCATCGTCGGCGTCGCCGGCGGCGATGCGCGATACGATCATCACGCCTACGGCGACGACGATGTCGAGCGAAGATGCCAACGGGCTGCGCCCACGAATTCGCCGGCCTCGACGGCCTCCGCGATGTGGACCGGGATGTAGGCGTTGACCAGGTTGTCAGGGCCGATCGCCTGCGGGCCGATCCGCGCGACGAACGCGCGAACAGCGGAAACTGTCGCGCTGCGTCCATGTAGAGCCGCAGGCCGGTGAAGACCCGCGCCGCAGGCGAGGGAATCGACTTCACCCGTTCTTCGATGTGCTCGACGAGTTCGTTGCCGAGCTCCTCGAATCGCCGCGGCCAGCAGCTCGCCGTTGGTGCGAAAGTAGTTGTAGAAGGTGCCGCGCGAGACGTCCGCGGCCGCGATCACGTCCTCGATCACCGAGGCGTCGACGCCCTTTTCGGCAAAAACCAGCAGCGCGCTTTCCACCAGCTTGCGGTGCATGCGCGCCCGCCGCTCGGCCGCGACGCGCGTCCGGTGGTCAGGGAAAACGGGCGATTCCAGCACGCGCGAGGTCCTCCGCGGCCGGCCATAGCACGCCCAACATTATTTTCAAAATGACACTTGTGTCATAATGACAGTTGCTGTCATATAGACCGCGTCGGGGCGATCATGGGTCCCGGACAGTGGGAGGAGCGCAATGGATTCGTCGAGGCCGTTGAGCCGCGCAGCGGCCGAACCGTTCGGGTTGGCGAGCGGGACATCTACGTCGTCGAGATGGGCGACGGGCCGCCGCTCGTCATGCTGCACGGCGGCGGGCCCGGGCGCGAGCGGAATGCCCAATTTCGCCCGGAACGCCTCCGTGCTCTCGCCGGGCGTTTCCGTCTGATCGTTCCCGACATGCCGGGCTACGGCCGATCGACCAAGGGCGCTCGACCGGAACGACCCGTTCGGCGACCTCGCGCGCTCAATGCTCGGTCTTCTCGACGCGCTCGACGTCGGCAAGGCGCATGCTGCTCGGCAATTCGCTCGGCGGCGCCTGCGCGCTGCGCCTGGCGCTCGAGGCGCCGGAACGGGTCGATCGCCTCGTGCTGCTCGGGCCCGGCGGGATCGACACCAGCCGCAGGCCGCCGACGGAGGGGCTGCTGCACTTGCTCGACTATTATTCGGGCGAAGGCCCGACGCGCGCGAAATGCGAGCAGTTTCTGCGCAAGGATCTGGTGTTCGACGGCGCGGCGCTGCCCGACGCAGTGATCGACGCGCGCTACGCCGCGAGCCTCGATCCCGAGGTCGTCGCCAATCCGCCGCTGGTGCGGCCGAAGGACATGCCCGACCCCCGCGTGCTCGATCTCACGCTCGACCCGCGGCTGAGCGGCGCTGGAGACGCCGACGCTGGTCCTCTGGGGCGTCGAGGATCGCGTCAACCCGGCGAGCGGCGGCCGCATCGCTGCAGGGGCGGATGCCGAACTGCGACCTCTACCTGTTCAGCCGCACCGGCCATTGGGTGCAGTGGGAGCGCGCCGCCGAATTCAACGCGGCGACGATCGCCCACCTGTCGCTCGTCGGCGATCGTCTGACCCGACCCCTTGCTCAAAGGATTCCGCCATGAACGCCATCGACAGCACCGGCCCACGACGACCTCGCCGTCTACGGCGCGGTCCAGCTCGGCTACGCGCTCGTCAACTCGCCGCGTCTTGCCGAGTGGAAGCGCTTCGGCGCCGAGGGAATCGGCATGGCGCTCGCCGGCAGCGAGCCCGACACGCTCGCCTTCCGGACCGACGCCCACGCCCGCCGCCTCATCGTCCGCAAGAGCCCGAAGGAAGACCTCGCGCTCGGCTGGCAGATCGGCGGCGCCGGACGAGCTCGACACGATCCTCGGCCGGCTCGCCGCGCGCGGCGTCAAGGTCGAAGAGGTCGGCGGGGACGAGGCGGCTTTGCGCGGGGTCGAGCGGATCTGGCGCTTCATTGGGCCGAAGAGCACGGCGTTCGAGCTGTTCACTCGAGCCCCGGCTCGCCGCCGAGCCGCCGAAGGTTCTCGGCCGCGGCTTCGTGACCGGCGCACGCGGCATGGGTCACGTCGCCATCACCACCCTCAAGCCGGACGCGATGATCGCCTTCTGGCGCGAGATCTTCGACGCCAGGATCTCGGACTTCATCGAGGACCGGATCGGCGGCGTCAATCTCAAGTTCACCTTCCTGAGGGTCAATCCGCGCCATCACTCGATCGCCGTCGCCGCGACAAAGGGCCTCGCGATGGACCCGTTCGCCACCAAGATCCAGCACATGGAGATGCAGGTGGCGACGCTGGACGATGTCGGCGAGGCCTACCGCCGCTGCCGCGCGCTCGGATTCCGGATCATGATGGCGGTCGGCCAGCACCCCAACGACCGCGACGTCTCTTTCTATGCGATGAGCCCGTCCGGCTTCTATTTCGAGCTCGGCTGGAGCTCCAAGGGCGACGAGGACATCGAATCGCCGCCGCAGACGACCTACCAGGGCGTCAGCCTCTGGGGACATAAGCCGCAGGACCAGACGCTCGGCGACAAGCTCGGTCAGCTCCGCAACGGCCTGACCTCGCTGTTCCGCCAACGAATACGCGCCGTTCTGAGGGAAGCCACGATGGATACGGTTGAGCAGATCGAAAGGCGCAGCGCTAGCGCTGCGTGAAGCGCGAATTTCGAGACGCCGGCGATACCCGCCGTCTCGCAGACCTACCGGGTTGACACGGTGGAGGCCGCCTACGCAGCTGCAACGCTCAACGCGAAAGCCCGACTCGCCGATCGGGCGGCGCGCTTACCGGGAGGAAGATCGGACTTACTTCGAAGGCGGTTCAGCGCCAGCTTGGCGTTGATCAGCCGGATTTCGGCGCGCTGTTCGATGACATGGAGCTTATCAACGGCGCGACCGCGGTGATGGCGACTTTGATCCAGCCGAAAGTGGAGGCTGAGATCGCCCTGGTCATCTCTCGAGACCTTGCCCGCGGCCGCAAGCCCTCGTGGGGCGAGTTTCATGGACGCGATCGACTTCGCGCTCCCCGCGATCGAGATCGTCGACAGCGCGATCGCCGACTGGAAGATCACGATCGCCGACACCATCGCCGACAACGCCTCGGCCGGCCTCTACGTGCTCGGCGACCAGCCTGTCGACGATCGGTGCTGTTCAACTCGCCGAGGTCGAGCATGCGGATGCGCGTGAACGGGGAGATCGTCTCGAAGCGGCCAGGGCTCGCGCCTGTCTCGGCCATCCGCTGCGCGCGGCCTATTGGCTCGCTTGCGCGCTCGCCGAACGAGGCGAAGCGCTGCGGGCGGGCGAGATCATTCTTTCGGGCGCGCTAGGACCGACCGCGCCGGTGAAGGCGGGCGACAGAGTCGAGGCCGACTTTGGCGCATGCGGTGGGGTGAGCTGCCGACTTTCGCTGAGCGCACGGGGGAAGCCGCAAATTCACGAGAGAGGGAGGAACATGAACGCGTCTCTAAGTCGCAAGGATCAATAGGAGGTTGTGATCGTCGGGCTCGGCCCGACGGGTCTGACGCTCGCGCATCTGCTCGGGCTCAGGGGCTTGCGCGTGCTGGCGCTCGAGCGCGAGCCGCAGTTCTACGGCAACGCCCGCGCCGTCTATACCGACGACGAATGCATGCGGGTCTTTCAGGCGGCGGGCGTCGCGGCGGAGCTCGAAGCCGACATGCTCGTCGACACGCCGGTCCAATGGGTGCTGGAAGACGGATCGGTGCTCGAGCCAGCTTCGGCGGATGGACAAGCCCTATGGCTGGGCGGTCAGCAATTTCTTCTATCAGCCCTATCTCGAAACCAAGATGGAGAAGCTGCTGGAACGCCATCCGAACGTGACGGCGCTGCGCGGCCGCGACGTCGTCGGCTTCTCGCAGGACGACACGGGCGTCACAGTCGAGCACGCCGCGAGCCGGGCCGTGCGATACGGCCAGGCGAGCGCCGAACTCGAAGCCTTGCGGCGAGATAGCTCGTGCGCGGGCGCAATGGCTTGTCGCCTGCGACGGCGGCCGCAGCTGCGTGCGCGCCCGCCTCGGGATCAAGATGGCCGGCAAGAGCTTCCCCGAGCCGTGGCTCGTCGTCGACATCAAGGCGAAAGAGGGCGAGGACTGCTTCCGCCACATGCCCTATTTCAACTTCCACTGCGATCCCGAAGCAGCCCACCGTCTCCTGCCCGCAGCCGAACGGCCACCACCGCTTCGAGTTCCTGCTGATGCCGGGCCAGACCAAGGATGAGATGGAGGACCCGGCGACAGTGCAGCGGCTGCTCGCCCAATATGTCGACGTCGACAAGGTCGAGGTGCTCGGCGAGCTCGTCTACACCTTCAACGCGCTGGTTGCCGAGCGCTGGCGCGACGGGCGGGTGCTGCTGGCGGGCGACGCGGCGCATATGACGCCGCAGTTCATGGGCCAGGGCATGAGCTCGGGCGTGCGCGACGCCCACAATCTCGCCTGGAAGCTCGAGGCCGTCTTGCGCAAGGGCGCAGATCCGAAGCTGATCGACACGTATCAGAGCGAGCGCAAGCCGCACGCCAAGGAGATGATCGACATCTCGGTGAAGATGAAGGATTTTGTATCGCTGGCGAATCCGGTCCTGGCCGCGACCCGCAACGTCGTCGTCAGGACTCTTCTCGATGATGCCGAAAGTCGGCGACTACATTCGCGAAGGCGCGCTTCAAGCCGCCGCCGACCTATCCGAACGGCGACTATTTCGGGCTCCCGCGAAGTCGACGGAACGGCGCCGAAGGGCGGCCCATTCCCGCAGCCGCAGGTGCGCACCTACGATGGACGCCGGACGTTACTCGACGAGCTTCTCGGCGAAGACTACGCGCTCGTGGGCTACGCCTGCGATCCGCGCGCGAGCCTCGACGCCAGAACCGTTGCCCGGCTCAGAGCGCTCGGCGCACGGTTCGTAGCGCTGTACCCCTTCGGCGGGCGCCCGCAGGGCGGCGCGGTCAACCGAGGGGCCGCGGCGGGCGCGCTGACGGAGGTGGAGGACCTTGGCGGCGAAGGGATCGCCTGGTTCCGCGGGGCAGGCGCGAGGAAGGGCCATGTCGCCCTCGTCCGCCCAGACAAGTTCGTCTACGCCCTGACGCCGGCGACGCAACTCGCCGCGGTCGTGAACCGAGCGCTCGAGGTCTACGGCGACGCCGCGCCAAGGCCCGGCGCCGTTGAGCCGGCCGTCGCCAAGGCAGGCGAAAAGGCCGGACTGGCGGCCTGAAGGACCATCGTTTCGAGCCGCAGCGAAGGCCCGAAACGTGTCCATTCTGACCGTTTGGAAGACCTAAGTTGCGTCGACGATCCGGTTGCGCTGCACGCCGAGATCGATCGCGCCGTCGGCAGTCGCGATGCGCGCTTCGACGACGTCTCCGGCTTTCAGATACTGCTCCCGGCCGGCCTGGATCTTCATGAAGATCTTCCACTTCGTCGCTTCCGGCACCAGCGCGGCGATCCGCTGTCGTGCCGGGTGACGGAACGCTGAGTGCGCAGCCGGCCGGCGTGCCGGTCGAGAGCAGGTCGCCGGCATGGAGGTCCTGCACGCCCGAAGTTCGGTCAGCGTCTCGGCCGGCCCGAAGACGAGGTTCGCGACGTGTCCTTCTGCCGGACCTCGCCGTTCACCGTCAGCGTCAGCTGCAGCTCGCCGAGCCGGCCGAAGTCGCCTGGTCGAGCAGGCACAGATAAGGGCCGACCGGGCCGAAGGTCCGAAAGCTCTTTCCCTTGTAGAACTGCATCTGCGGGATCTGCACGTCGCGCGCCGAATAGTCGTTGACGATCACGGCGCCGGCGATGAATTCGTGCAGGTTGGCGTCGGTCACCTGTCTGGGCGGACGTCACGTCGCGCTTGAGCACCAGTCCGAGCTCGATCTCGTAGTCGAGGAACCGGACGCGCGACGGCCTCACGACGTGCGTGTTGGCTGGCGCGATGCAGCTCGAGCGCCTTGGTGAAGATCATGTTGAATGTTTTCGCGTCGGGATCCATGCCGGACTCGATCATGTGCTGGCGGTAGTTCGCGCCCTGGCAGAGGAACTGCTGATTCTGCGGTGACCGGCGACAGAAGTTCGACATCGCTTCCTTCGACCGTCGGTCCGCTCAGACCGGGCCAGCGACTCGAGCGGATTGGGGTCGAGGAAAGCGCGCGTCGTCGGGAAGTCGCCGGGAACGGGCGTGATCCGCCCGTCGCGCACCACGCCCCACTGCGCGCGCCCCTGATGTTTGAAACGCAGAACATTGAGAGCCATGACCAATCCGGGTTGAAGGAACCGAACGATTGGACCACGGCGCGGGGCTCTCAAGCGAACAGCTTCATCAGCGTGATCAGCTTCGTCAGTTGACGTCGGGGCTGGGCCCGCAGACCGTGGACGAGCGCCTTCAGCGTCGAAGGGTCGATTTCGGCCGCGTGAAGCTTGCGGCATGGCTGGCCCCACTGCGCCATGCCCTCGCGGCTCGCGGGGTGGACGCCGGTCGGCTGGTCGGCGGTAAAGAGGTCGCCGTCGCAATAATGCTCGTGCTTGTCGCCCCAGGGGTCCTCCCAATAGTCGAAGATCTGGCTGCCGAGAATGTGCCGGCCAATGCCCCAGGCGTGTTTCCAGCCTCTCTTGCGCAGCAGCGCGCTGGCCCATGCCGACGGCGTCGGCATCGACGAGTTCGAACGAGATATGGTTGAGGGCCGGCGCGAACGTCTGCGCGAGCGCGAGGGTATGGTGGTCGGTCGGCTTGTCGCCGCGATCGAGCCGCATGAAGGCGACCGCGGGCGAGCCGTCGGGAAGCGCCTGCACGTCGCTCGGAATGAAGCCGAAATGCTGGGTGTACCAGGCTGAGGTCGCCTGGTAGTCGGCGAGCTCGAGCGCGACATGACCGAGCCGGATCACGTCCGGAGGCGTGAACGGCGGGCGCTGCGTGCCGTTGACGCGCGCCGGCGCAGTCGACCGAGTTCAGCGGCAAGGGCGGCCGATGCGGCAGTTCCGGCGCGGCGGACCGACCGAAAATCGCATCGACGCGAAAGCCGGACGGGTCGGTGAGACGAACGCGCTGTCCGCCGCCCGGCCAGGTCGACTGTCTCGATCGCGGACGCGCCCGGAAGCTTCGACAGCGCTTCGAGGTCGGCGCGCGTGTCGACCTCGAGGCCAAGGCCGACGAAGCGCGGCTTTTCGGCCTTCGGACGACATAGCAGATAGGGCGACGGCCCCGTGCCGCGCATGAAGAGAGTCTGGCCGTCGTTCGAGACGGGGCGCAGCCCGAAGTCGATCAGATATTCTTCGGCCTTCTTCAGATCCGGACGCTCGAAGATCGCATAGGCGAGCGCGGACGCTTTTGTGGTCGGATTGGGGTGGCGGGCGGGTTGCGGAGTGGTGAGCTGCATGGGTGTGAAATCCTTCAGGCGGAAAAGGCGGGCACGGCGCCCAACGGGGCCTCGGCCCGAACCGGCGTTCCGATCAGCGCAAGGCTTTCGCTGACGATTCGGTCGACCTCCGTCACGGGGCCGTCGTGGAGGACTGTGCGGTCGGGGCGAACGACCGCGGCCCAGCCGAAGGGCGCGACGCCGGGCAGGAAGGTCCCGTCGAGATCCTCCCAACCGTCCTCGCGACGAAGGTGGCGAGCCTGCCCGCGATGAGCGATCGAACGACCTTGCCGCCGCAGGCGGCGAAGGCGCGCGCCGTGTTCGCGTCGAGACCTTCGCGCGGGTCTCGACCGAACCCGACCAGGGTCAAGCGCGGGACCCAGGGCTTCGTCGCTCAGGCGAACCGCGCCGTCGGGACGCGCGAACCCAGCCTTGAGGCAGCGGACCGCCGCGCGTCAGCTTCGACCCCGAGCGGCCCGAAACGAACAATCCGCGCCGAAACACGTTCTTGGGCTTGATCCCGAGATCGTCGAAATACCGGCGCATCGCCGCGGTGAGGCGCATGAGACGCAGCGTTCCATGGGTGAGCAGCGCTTTCGCGGCGCTCTGCGGCATGATCAGCCGGCCCATGAACTTCGCCAGGTCGATCATCGCCTTGGCGTGAGGGCGACGCTCTTCGTCATAGCTGTCCAGAATTCTTCGGCGAGGCGCGGCCCTGGAGGACCCAGGCGAGCTTCCAGGACAGGTTCGCCGCATCGCGCAAGCCGGCGACCAGTCCCTGGCCGGCGAAGGGGGGCGTGATGTGGGCCGCATCGCCCGCGAGAAAGACCCGCCCCTTGCTGAACGCATTGGCCGTCCGGGCGTGGAAGCGATAGACCGCCTTCCGCTCGATGCGCATCGCGGTCGGGCCGCCCCACGGGGCAAGCAGCTCGCTGATCTTGGCTTCGCTTTCCATTTCCGCCCGGGTCTCGCCGGGTCGAAGCATGAACTCCCACCGCTCGCGGCCGCCGGGCGCGGTCATGTGGGGCGTCGGTCGCCGGTAGTCGCAGAGGAATTCGACATGGTCGATCGGCTTTTGCGCGCCCCGCGCGTCGACGACCAGCCAGTCCTCGCCGTAGGTCTCTCCCGTAAACTCCTGCCCGATGAGCTGGCGGACGAGCGAACTCGCGCCGTCGGCTCCGACGAGATAGCGGGCGCGCACCGTGGACGTCGCCCCGTCGCCGTCCTCGAGGGTTGCGACGACGCCATCGGCGCTCTCGACGAAAGCGGTCAGGGCGACGCCGAGCGCGGTGTGAACCCTGCCGCCCTGCGACGCGCGCCGCCGCAGCGCCGCTTCGAGCTCGGGCTGGTAGAAGGTCACGAGTTTGGGATGCCCGTCGATTTGGCCGAGCGTGTTGATCCGACCGAACTCGCCGAGCCAAGGCGAATGCATGCGGACATAGGGGATCGCGACTTTTTCGAAATCGTTGTCTTCGATCCCGGCCAGTTGCAGAACTCTGAGCGCCTCGTTGTCCAGGGCGATGGCCCTCGGCGCCATGAAGATGTCCTTGGCCTTGTCGACGACAAGCGTGCGCACGCCGTAGCGCCCCAAAAGGTTGGCGATCGTCGCGCCGACCGGGCCGTGCCCGACCACCAGAACGTCGGTGTCCGACGGAATGTCGACGGGAGCGCCCGTATCGGCGACTTCTTCTTGCGAAGCGTTCAAATCCTTATCCATCGCCCTCTTTCCTCCCGGTCGCGGCGACGATCCTTTGCAGACCGGCCGCCAGGCTTGCCCTGCCCATTCTCCAGTCGCCTGCAGAACGGGCTTGACTCGTTTTGAACATAAGTGTTTAATCTTGTCAAGAGGTGTTCAAATGAAATCACTCGCGCCAGCCCAAGTTCGTATCTACGAGGCTGCGGTGCGCTTCTTCGCGGAGCGCGGGACGACGCACGCGAGCGTGACCGAGCTCGCGCACGCAGCGGGACTGGCCCGAGGCACGATTTACAATAACGTCGAGAATTTGGACTCGCTGTTCGAGGAGGTCGCCACCGCGCTGGGCGATGAGATGCACGGGCGAATCCTGGCGAGCTTCGAATCGATGGACGATCCGGCGCGCCGCCTCGCCTGCGGCATCCGTTTCTTCGTCCGTCGCGCCCACGAGGAGCCGCACTGGGGCCGCTTCATCGTCCGCTTCGCCTTCACGACCTCGACGATGCGGTCCCTGCTCTCCGGCCCTCCGGCCCGCGATCTCGAGGACGGTCTGGCGAAGGGCCGGTACAGCTTCCGTCCCGATCAGATGCGGTCGGTTCTCGCGTTCGTCGGCTCCGTCACGCTCGCGGCGATGTGGCTCGTTCTGAACGGCGAAAAGACCTGGCGCGAGGCGGGTTCGGACGCGGCCGAGTTGATGCTGTGCTCGATCGGATTGGGGGCTGGGGAGGCCAGGGCGCTCGCGTCAGAGGACCTGCCGCCGCTTCCCGAGGCTTGAAGGCCGCGAGCGACGCCGATCCCAGACGCGAGAACCATCAGGCAGGAGCAGCGCATGTCGGAAATCTCAACATATGACCGCGGGAGGGGCTGAGCGATGAAGGTCGCGACTTACAAGACATTCTGGCCATCGAGCGCGTGCCGCTTTCGGAGCGGAACATTCCCGCCACCCCTATGAAATGCTGCGCGCCGGCGCGGCGATCGCGCCGGACGCGCCCGCGCTGACGTTCTTCTTTCAGGCGAGCGCGGTTCGGCGAAGCGACGGTCTGGTCGCATCGCGAGCTCTTCCAGCGCATCACTCGGGCGGGCAATCTCTTTCGCCGCCTCGGCGTCGAGCGCGGCGATGCGGTCGCCTTCATCCTTCCCAATTTGCCGGAAACGCATCTGGTGATCTGGGGTGGGGAGGCGGCGGGCATCGCCTTCGCAATCAGTCCTCTCCCGAAGGTCGAGCAGATCGCCGGTCTGCTCAAGGCGGTCGAGCCGAAGGTTATCGTGACGCTGGCGTCCGACGCCAGGGACTGATCTCTGGGAAAAAGCGACCGCGACCGCTGCCAGGCTGACGCGACTGCGCGCTGTGCTGGCGGTCGACATGGCGCCTTATTTCGGCGTCGAAGCGCGGCGCTGCGCATTTCGAGCCGCGCCGGTCGAGACGTCAGACGGCGACGGTCCCGGTATTTGAATTTCGCGGAGGCGATGCGAAAATGAGAGCGGCGACGCGCTCGAGTTTCGAGGGACCGAAACCCGAAGCCATCTCCTCCTACTTCTGCACCGGCGGCACGACCGGCGCCCCGAAGATCGCGCGCCGCACCCATTTCTCGGAAGCCTTCGACGCTGGGCGATGACAAGTTCGCGGAGGGCCGCTTCGGGCCCGGCAAGACGATCTTTTGCGGCCTGCCGCTGTTTCACGTGAACGGGCAATTGGTGACCGGCCTCGCGCCCTGGTCGAAGGGCGCCCATGTCGTCATGGGGACGCCGCAGGGCTATCGCGGCGAGGGCGTGATCGCGAATTTCTGGTCCGATGGTCGAGCATTTCCGCATCACCATGTTCTCGGGCGTTCCGACCGTCTATTCTGCGCTTGCTGCAGGTCCCGATCGCCGGGCGGAACATCAAGCAGCCTCGAAGTCGCCATCTGCGGCGCGGCTCCAATGCCCACGCAACTGTTCCATTCGTTTCAGGACCAGACGGGCGTGCGCATCCTCGAAGGTTACGGCCTCACCGAAGGCGCCTGCGTTTCGAGCGGCAGATCCGGCTCGAAGCCCCGCCGCGCATCGGCTCGATCGGCATCCGCTATCCCTATCAGGACATGCGCGCGCTGATCCTCGACGCCGAGAACAAATACGTTCGCGACGCGGAGACCGACGAGATCGGCGTCATCGCGATCCGCGGCCCGAACGTGTTCGCCGGCTATCTCGATCCCGCTCACAACAAAGGGATCTGGATCGAACGGGGGGCGAGACTCTGGCTGAACACCGGCGATCTCGGCCGACAGGACGCGGACGATTATTTCTGGCTCACCGGCCGCAAGAAGGAACTGATCATTCGCGGCGGGCACAATATCGATCCGAAGCTGATCGAGGAGCCCTTGCAATCGCATCCCGGCCGTCGCCCTGGCCGCCGCCATCGGGAGCCCGGACGCGCACGCCGGCGAGGTGCCCGTCGCCTATGTTCAGCTCAAGGCCGGCGCCTCCGCCACCGAGGCGGAGCTCCTTGAGCACGCGGCGCGCTCGATCCCGGAGAAAGCTGCGATCCCGAAGCGCGTCAAGATTGCGACGTCTTTGCCGACGACGGCGGTCGGCAAGCTCTTCAAGACGGCGCTCGTCGAGCGCGAGATCGAGGAGACCGTGCGCGCCGAAGCCGAGAGGGCCGGCGTTGCAATCGCCTCGATCAGCGTCGTGCGCGACCCGCAAAGAGGTCTTCGAGCCATCGTCGTGAAGTCAAGCCGACGGCGCGGGTCTCAAGGCGGCGCTCGATCGCTACGCATTCGCGTCGGAAGTGACGACGGCGCTTGGCCCTTGATGAACGTCGCCGGCCGGAACGCCGCACACTCAACCACGGGAGACCCCAATGGCTTCCAAGTCCGGAACGCTCGAAGAATTGCGTTCGCTCAGGGACGAGCTTTCGACTGCGCGCAGGCCAAGGGACGCGCCGTCGCCGGCAACGGCTGAGCCTCGCGCCGAACGCCGGAAGCCCGCGGCGGCGGCCGCCGGGCCGGATGACGCCGCTGACAGAGAGGCGCCTCACGACGAGATCGGCGAGCTCATGCGCGAGGCCGCAAGATTTTTCGAAGAGAGGGAGAGCGACATGGGCGCGCATCCGGTCGCGATCGCGATCGGCGGCATCGTCGTCGGCATGGTCATCGGCCGGATGCTCGCGCGTCGATAGGGAGATGGACAATGATGGATGATCTCATGCGGGACCTGCAGGTCTTGTGGAAAGCGGATTCGCTCATCGGGCGAATCTGGCTCAACGTCTTGGCGCGGCGTTTTGCGCTGTCCGTCTTCGCCGCGCTGGTCGCCGTGTTCGGGCTGGGCATGGCGAATGTCGCCGGCTTCTATGGGTTGCAGCCCGCCTACGGGTTCGTCTGGTCGGCCGCGATCGTCGCGGTCGTCGACTTCGTTCTCGCCGCGATCGTCCTGTGGCTGGCGTCGAGAGAGCCCGGACAAGAACTCGATCTGGCGCTCGAAGTCCGCAAGATGGCGATGGCGTCGCTTCTGTCGGACACAGCCGACGTCAGGATTACGGTCGACTCGATCCGACAGGACATCCAGCAAACCAGGAACAGCATTGCCGGCTTCGTCCAAAATCCGCTGAACGCGGCGACGGAAAGGCTCCTCGTTCCGGCGGCGCTGTCGCTGTTGAGAGGCCTCCGCTCGAAGAAGGGGCAGGCCTGAGATCAATAGACGCACCATGCCGAGGCGCTGCGGCGCCTTGTTCCGCGAGCCGCGTCCGCGGGCGCCTCGTGCACAAGTTTTGGAGCTGCGCGCCGGGAGCGCGGACACAGGAGACAGAGAACATGACTGAGGCAACCAAGACAAAGTCCCCGCCCGTCGCCGTTGTGAGCGGGGGATCGTCGGGAATCGGCAAGGCGTTCGTGACGGCTCTGCGGGCGCGCGGCTACGCGGTCGTCACCTGCGGGCGCGATCAGGAGAAGCTTAGGCGGCTCGAAGCCGAAGTTCCCGGCGTGGAGTGTCACGCGGTCGACGTTTCCGGCGCCGCCGCGATGCGCGCCTTCGCGAGCGAAGTTCTCGCGGCCCATCCAAGGATCGATCTCCTGATCAGCAATGCGGGCGGCCTGCGGGAGATCAACTTCACCAGCGAGAACCTGCAAGACCTCGATCTCACGGCCGAGATCCGCTCCAATCTCGACGGCGCGATCCACCTCATCAGCGGCTTCCTGCCGGGACTGAAGCGCGCCGGGCGGGCGTCGATCGTGATCGTCACTTCCGGCTACGGTCTTGCGCCCTCGACCCGGGCGCCGATCTACTCGGCCTCCAAGGCCGCGCTGCACAGCCTCAGCAAGTCGCTCCGGCGTCAGTTGGCGCCGCTGAACATTTCCTTGACCGAGGTCGCGCCGCCCGTCGTCGACACGCCGGCCGTCGCGCATCGCAAAGTCGCGAAGATATCGGCGAAGGACGTCGTCGAGCAGACCCTCGCAGCGGCTTTGAAGGGCGCGAAGGAGGTCTATCCCGGACAGACGCGCTTTCTTCCCCTCTTGCTGCGCGTCGCGCCCTCTTTCGCGGAAAATCTCGTCGCCGACTCTTGACAAGGCGGAGCCGCTGCGGCGTCGATCGCCGGTCTTGCGCCGCCCTGCCGTAGCTCAAATGGGGCTCATCGGCTTTTCGACGAAGACGTTTCCCAGCGAACACGCTGCTCGGTTGCGATCGGCAGCTTTCGGGTCGACGACGAACCATCGAGCCGCAGGCGGGCGCCGCCCGGTCGTGGCGCATCCAAAGCAGAAAGATCGCAGGCAGCTTTGGTCGCGACCGCGCTCGGGCTATCCCTGACGCCCGTAGTGTTTCAGGAACATCTCGACAGCCCCTTCGACGACCTCCTCGGTCGGCGCCTCGAGGCTTTGGCGGCCTATCATCCAGGGCCACAGCGCGAACTCGTTGAGCACGCCCATGAACTGGTGCGCCGCGAGCGTCGGGTTGCGGCAGTTCAGGACGCCCATGACGGTCAGATGGGCGAGATATCGCGCGAAGCGCTCGGTCTGAGGGTCCATCACGGCGGCGAACTCCTCGGCGATCCAAGGAAACTGGCGGGAGTCCGCCACCACCATGCGGAAGAACCCGAGGTATTCCGGGTTCTTGTGGAGCTCCAGAATCATGCGCGCGACGAGGCGGAGGACGTCCTCGACGTCGCCTTGGGTTTCGACGCCTGGCGGAAACGCGTCCTCGAGCTGACGCGACACCCTGAGAAGCATCTCCCGGAAGATTTCCTCCTTGCTGGCGAACTGGTTGTAGAGCGTCCGCCGCGCGACGCCCGCGGCCTCGGCAAGTTCGTCCATGCTGACTGCGCCGAAGCCGCGCTCCAGGAACAGGCGCGCGGCGGCCTCGACGATGGCCTGCCTCGCGATCCGCCTCGTGGAACCTTCGAGGCGAGCACGTTCGAATTCCATACGCCGCTCCATCTAAATATTCTGTGTTGCACTAATCAGTGCATTATAATATATTGCACCGTGCAATGCAAGCGCGGACTGGATATGCGGCGACCTGTCGCAAGCCCGGGCCGCCCCGTCTCCAAGCCGAACTCTATTCCGCCTCTCCGGAAGGCCGCGATCATGTTCAAGATTACGCATCGCCCAGCTCGCCTTGATCGCCGCCAGCGTCGCGGGCTGCACAAGGAAGCGCCGCCCATCGCCGAGGCCCGGCCCGTCCGGACGGTCACCGATCGAGCGCGCCTGCGGAGGGCGAGACCGTCTCGCTGACCGGCCAGGTTCGCGCAAAGGACCAGGTCAGCCTCGCCTTTCGCCTCGACGGACGGATGATCGAGCGGCCCGTCAATGTCGGCGACGTGCTCAAGGCCGGCCAGATCGTCGCTCGGCTCGACCCGCAGATCCAGCAGAACGCGCTGCACCGCGCGCAGGCCAATCTCGCGTCGGCCAGGCGGTGCTGACGCAGGCGCGTCTCACCTTCTCGCGGCAGCAGGAGCTCTTGCAAGGGCGGCTGGACCGCCCGCGCCAAGTTCGACGAGGCGCAGCAGGCGCTTCTGACCGCCGAGGCCCAGGTCGACGTCCGCTCAGGCGCAGGTGCGGATCGCGCAGGAGCAGCAGAGCTACACGAGTTGTTCGCCGACGCGCCCGGCGCGGTCACCGCGACCGGCGCCGAGCCGGGCGAGGTGGTCCATGCCGGGCAGATGATCGTGCAGGTCGCGCGCCAGGGCGGACGCGACGCCGTCTTCGACGTGCCCGAGCAGCTCATCCGGACGGGCCCGCGCGATCCCGCGGTCGAGATCGCGCTGACCAACGACCCGCAGCGTGAAGGCGACCGGCCGCGTGCGCGAGGTTGCGCCGCAGGCGGATCCCGCGACGCGAACGTTCCAGGTCAAGGTCGGCATCATCGATCCGCCCGCGGCGATGCGGCTCGGCTCCACCGTCACCGGCCGCATCAGGCTGTCCGCGCCGCCCGGCGTCGAGGTTCCGGCGAGCGCGCTCACCGAGGCCGACGGCGCCCCGCCGTCTGGGTGGTCGATCCGCAGAGCCAGACCGTGTCGCTGCGCAACGTGGACGTCGCGCGATACGATCCGGCGAGCGTCGTGATCTCGCAGGGGCTGGAAGCGGGCGACGTCGTCGTCACCGCCGGCGTGCAGACGCTGCGTCCGGGCCAGAAGGTCCGCCTGCTGGGAGCCGCCGTGATGAGCGCTTCAACCTCTCCGAATGGGCGATCCGGCACCGTTCGCTCGTGATCTATTTCATGCTCGTCATCGTGGTCGCGGGCGTCTGGTCCTACCTGCGGCTCGGGCGGAGCGAGGATCCGGACTTCACCGTCAAGACCATGGTGGTGCAGGTCGGATGGCCGGGCGCCACCGTCAGCGACACGCTCGAGCAGATCACCGACCGCATCGAGAGCAAGCTCCAGGAGACGCCGAACCTCGATTACCTGAAGAGCTACACGACCCCGGGCAAGGCGACGATCTTCGTCAACCTGAAGGACTCGACGCCCCCGGCTCAGGTGCCGGACATCTGGTATCAGGTGCGCAAGAAGGTCGACGACATCCGCAACGACCTGCCGCAAGGCATCGTCGGCCCCGGCTTCAACGACGAGTTCGGCGACACCTACGGCATCGTCTACGGCTTCACCGCCGACGGATTCACGCAGCGGGAGCTGCGGGACTACGTCGACGATGTCCGCAAGCAGCTCCTCGAGCTGCCGGACATCTCGAAGATCGACATCCTCGGCGCGCAGGACGAGCGCGTCTACGTCGAGTTCTCGACCGAGCAGCTGGCGGGCCTCGGGATCGACCGCGCCGCGCTGGTCGCCGCGCTGCAGGCGCAGAACGCCGTCACCCCGCGGGCGTCGTGCAGACCGGCGACGAGAAGATCCTTGTCCGCGTCTCGGGCGCGTTCCGGTCCGAGCAGGACATCCTCGCCGTCAATTTCGTCGCGAACGGCCGGATCATCCGCCTCGGCGACATCGCGCATGTCACGCGCGGCCCCGCCGACCCGGCGCAGCCGATGTTCCGCGTCAATGGACGACGAGGGCATCGGGCTCGCCATCGCCATGCGCAAGGGCGGCGACGTCCTCGCCCTCGGGCGCAACGTCGAGCACGCCATGACGGAGATCACGGCGAACCTGCCGGTCGGGATCGAGCCGACGCTCGTCGCCGACCAGCCCGTCACCGTCGAGCATGCGGTGGACGACTTCATGGAGGCGCTGTGGGAGGCCATCGCCATCGTCCTTGCGGTCAGCCTGGTCAGCCTCGGCCTGCGCGCCGGCGCCGTGGTGGCGCTCTCGATCCCGCTCGTCCTCGCCGCGGTGTTCGTGGCGATGATGATGTTCGGGATCGACCTTCAGCGAATTTCGCTGGGCGCGCTCATCATCGCGCTCGGCCTGCTGGTCGACGACGCCATGATCACGATCGAGTCGATGGTCACGCGGCTGGAACGCGGCGACGAGAAGGAGCAGGCCGCCACCTTCGCCTACACTCGACCGCCTTTCCGAGGCTCACCGGCACGCTGGTCACGGTCGCGGGATTCGTGCCCGATCGGCTTCGCGCGCAGCGCCGCGGGCGAATACACCTTCTCGATCTTCGCCGTCGTCGCCATCGCGCTGATCGCGTCGTGGATGCGTCGCGGCGCTGTTCGCGCCCTTGCTCGGCGTCTGGATGCTCAAGAAGCCCAAGGCGGCGCACGCGGAGGAGCCCGGCCCGATCATGCGCGTGTTCCGCCGCTTCCTCGTGCTGGCGATGCGGGCGCGCTGGGTGACGATCGTCGCCACGCTCGGCCTGTTCGCGGCGGCGCTCTATGGCATGCGCTTCGTTCCGCAGCAATTCTTTCCGTCATCCGACCGGCCGGAACTGCTGGTCGACCTGCAGTTGCCCGAGAACGCCTCGATCTACGCGACGCAGGACGTCTCGGCCCGGCTGGACAAGCTCCTGAAGGGCGATCAGGACGTCGACCATTGGAGCACCTATGTCGGCCAGGGCGCCGTCCGCTTCTACCTGCCGCTGAACGTCCAGCTCCCCAACGATTTCTTCGCCCAGGTCGTGGTCGTCACCAAGGGGCTGCGAGCAGCGCGAGCGCGTAAAGGCGAAGCTGGAGCAGGCGCTGGCGACCGAGTTCCCGAGCGTCGTCGGGCGCGTCTATCCGCTGGAGCTCGGCCCGCCGGTCGGATGGCCGCTGCAATACCGGGTGAGCGGACGCGGAGCCGGAGCAGGTGCGCGCGATCGCCTTCAGGGTGGCGCGAGCATCATCGGATCCGACCCCGGCGCCCGCGAACGTCAACTACAACTGGATGGAGCCGGCGCGCACGATGAGGATCCGGGTCGACCAGGACCAGGCGCGCCTCCTCGGGCTGAGCTCGCAGGCAATCTGGCCAGGCTGTGAACACGGTCGTGTCCGGCGTCACCGCCACCCAGATGCGCAGCGGGATCTATCTCGTCGACGTGCTGGTCCGGGCCTCCGCCGAGCAGCGCATGTCGCTCGTCGACGATCCGGACGCTTCAGGTGCCGCTGCCGAACGGGCAGACCGTTCCGCTGAGCCAGATCGCCTCCGTCGATTACGGCCAGGAATATCCCATCGTCTGGCGCCGGGACCGGCTGCCGACGGTGACGGTGCAGGCCGATGTCGCGCCGGGCATGCAGGCCGCGACGGTCGTGCAGGCGCTGGCGCCGAAGATCGCGGCGCTGAATGCCAGCCTGCCGAGCGGATACCACATCGACGTCGGCGGAACGGTCGAGGAGAGCGGCAAGGCGCAGACGTCGGTCGCCGCCGTCGCTGCCGCTGATGCTCGTCCTCATGCTCACGGTGCTGATGATCCAGCTCCAGAGCTTCAGCCGCCTGTTCCTGGTGCTCAGCGTGGCCCCGCTGGGCCTCATCGGCGTCGTCGCGGCGCTTCTGCTCGCGGACAAGCCCCTGGGCTTCGTGGCGATCCTCGGCGTGCTCGCGCTGACCGGCATGATCGCGCGCAACTCGGTGATCCTCATCGACCAGATCGAGAAGGAGAAGGCGCAAGGGCCTCGACCCGTGGGATGCGGTCGTCGAGGCCACCGCGCACCGCGTTCCGCCCGATCCTGCTCACCGCGTCCGCCGCGATCCTCGGCATGATCCCGATCGCGCCGACCATCTTCTGGGGTCCGATGGCCTACGCGATCATGGGCGGCCTGGCGGTCGCGACGCTGCTGACGCTCGTCTTCCTGCCGGCGCTCTACGTGACCTGGTTCCGGATCAAGGCGCCGGTCGCGGACAATCCGACGGGCGCGGCTGCGAAACCCACTCGGAAGGGCGAACCGCCGCACCTCCAGGCGGAGTCCGAACCCGCACTGGAAACCGCAATCTGATCCCCTCGCTGAGATGACGCCGTCGGCGGACCGCCTCCGCGCCATTCGCGGAACGCTGGGCTTGCTATTGGCACACCAGAAATACCCCTGACGCCTTGATCGCCGGCTGTCACACTCCGCACTTAAACTGGGTCTGCCTCACTTTCCGTGCTGATTGGACTGACCCCGCGCCTTTCCGATAACCGGAGAATGCGAAAGAACATGGATTGGGCTCCGGCGCCGAGCATACGAATTGTTAGCGTGGAGCGGGATGGCGACCGCTGGGCGATCTCCGCCGTGGGACCGGAAGTAGGCGTTTGTCCCGAATGCAGCAAGCAGTCGATACGTCGGCACAGCCGATATATCCGGTGCTCTTCAAGACCTTCCCGTGCAGGGCGTCTGCCGTGACGGTGAGGATAGAGGTGAGCCGGTGGCGATGTCTGAACCGGGAATGCGAGCGTCTGACATTTGCGGATCAACTGCCGGAAGATTGTTCGTCCTCACGGCCGCCGAACCGATCGAATCGCTGAACTTGTTCATTTGTTCGGGCACGGAACGGGCGGCCGACCGGGAGAGAGGCTGATGAAGCGTCTTGGCATGCCCGTCAGCGACGACACCATTCTTCGGCATCTGAAACGGCAGGTCGCCCGTCTTCGCGCGAAGACGGCCGTACGGGTGGCTGGCATCGACGACTGGAGCTGGCGAAAGGGTCACACATACGGGACCATAATCGTCGATCTGGAGCGGCGCGAGGTCGTCGATCTGCTGCAGGACCGCACGGTCACCGGGACAGCCGAATGGCTCGGCCGGCATCCAGAGGTCGAAATCGTCAGTCGCGATCGCTGTGGCCTTTATGCGCAGGGCGCGCGGGAGGGCGCGTCTCAAGCGCGGCAGGTCGCTGACCGTTTCCATCTCCTTCAGAACTTGCGCGAAACGATCGAGGCCCAGCTAAGCCGTGTCGATCGATCAACGGGTCGAGCCTTATTGCCGGATCCGGCGATGAGCATGTCGTGATGATCACATCGGGTCCGGGTGGTCGAGCGACGCGGCAGAACACCGACACCTGACCCGCCAGGCCCAACGTCGTTCGAGGCAAGCTATCTTTGATCGGATCCACAGTCTGCGCGAGGCAGGAACCTCTATCGGCGATCGTTGCCCGCCAGACCGGATTCGGATCGCGGACCATCAGGAAATGGCTGAAATGCGACGCGCCGCCGGAGCGACGCGCCACGGCGCCGAAGCCCTGCTCGCCTAACTATTTCATAGATTATCTTCGCGCCGTTGGGCCGAAGGGTTGCGTTCGCGGTCGAGAGCTGTTCCACGAGATCAAGCTTCGCGGCTATACTGGGAGCTTCTCCCATTTGGAAAGGCTACTCGCGAAGTGGCGAGGCGCTGCCGACGCTAAAGCGTCGCCGGCGGTGGTCGGGAGCCAAAGATGGAGCCGAAGCCGACGATCGATGGCGGCGTCACTGCGTCGTCGATCCCGCGACGGGGTGGACGATCTCGCCGATCGTTGCGGCTTCGCTATGCATCAAGCCGCATGGTTTGCTTACGCCAAATCAGGCGGCGAAGGTCGACGCTCTGAAAAGCGCCTCGCCAGAATTCACAGCTATGCGCCGGCTGGCCATGCGGTTCCGAGGGATTCTTCGAGGCCGGGACATTCGAGAAATCGGCGTCTGGCTCGACGACGCGCAGCAATCGGGAATTTACGCAATGCAGCGCTTTGCTCGAACGGTGCGCAGAGATCTCGACGCCATAACAACGCTGTGACCGAGGGATGGAGCAACGGCCAGACCGAAGGACAGATCAATCGTCTGAAGACTCTGAAGCGCGCGATGTACGGTCGAGCCGGCGCCGAACTGCTACGCGCTCGTATGTTACCTCTCCACTCGCCAATCAGCACGAAAAGTGAGGCAGCTAAGATTAGGTGGCGTGGCGGACGCCGGGAGAAAATGCTGCTGGCGATCAAGAGCATGGGCGGTGAGAGCAGAGGCGGCCTGGCGCCGCGCTGTTCGGACGATGTCGTCCGGTGGGCAAGGATGGCCCGACGCCGAGCTGGTGGTGGTGGACGGCGTACAGGGCCTGGAAAAGGCGCTGGCGGCGCTGTGGCCCGACATGGCTGTCCAGCGCTGCACCGTGCACAAGCATCGCAATCTCCTCGCCCATGCCCCTGAGCGCTTGCACAGAGGAAATCTCGAACGAGCTACCGCGACATGATCTACGCAGCGACGTGCGGCGAGGTCGACCCGACGCACAGGACTCATCCGCAAATCGCACCTGAAATCCCGAGGGGCGTCGGCGGCGGGCGTCGCCTCCAGTTAGTATTCACCTGCGCCAGGATGCGCGTGGCCTTGCGTTATTTGACCCGCGTACGATGACGGACGAGCTGATAGCGCCGTGCGTTCAACCGACGATTGCGCTCAGTGACCGCATCCGGCATCCGGAACCTCTACTGGCGGCTGCCTGGCGGCGTGAAGATCGCCGGAATGCCGACGTCGATCTTGTCGGTCTTCACATGGGCGTGCGCGATGGCTTTCACCTGGAGCGGCTCCGGCAATCACCACACGCTGCACGAATGGCAAAAGACACCCGAGGTCCACCGGCCATGCAGTGCCCATCACCACCCTCGATCACCACCTCATACGATGCCAGAAGGCTTTTGCCGAAGCCTTCCAATGCCGTTGGAGTTCATATCGACACGACCTGCCCGTCGAAGCCGACCTTGCTGCCAGAAAACCACCTCTTTAAAGGTTCAGTAGTATCTATCCCGATTACGCGTCGCATGCGCGCCTCCTATTGGTTCAAAGGACGGGAGCG
>CAVRWC010000028.1:0-320296 GCA_963724785.1 uncultured Alphaproteobacteria bacterium
CATCCTCGAATTTTTTTAGATCGCGTGTGAGCCGTCGAACTCGTAGCGCAGCTCCTGTCTTTCCTCCTACGCGAGGAATTCAGCGAGGCCCTTGAACTGGAGTAGACCAACGTTCATTTGACCTCTTATCAAGCGCCGACCGCCAAATCGCCAAACCCGAAGTCCGGGAGTGGGGAAAACAGCACTGTTTTTCATACCTGCTTGGCGCTGGCGAGAGCCAAGTCAAGTCGCTCCTGTGTATTTTTGTCGGGGGTCAGCGACTTTACCATATTGCGCTCTGCAGACCCACGCCATCTCGATCACCGATCTCGCAGAGGCAGGTTCACCGGCGCGAGTACTGGAATGCCGCCAAGGATACGTCCGATGTCTTCAGCGTATCGCCTATACTCGTTTTGCCAATTGCCGCTCCTGGTCTCCCCCTCGAACGCCACCTTCGAGTACACGCCACGCATGGTGTTTTGAAACCCCTTTTCGACCGACTGAATTTGCTCTATTTTTCGAAACGTCGGTCCTGCCACCCCCCGTACCGCCATCGCGCCTTCTCACGTTCGTCAGGCGCATCCGGAGGCCCGTTTTCTTCCGCCATTAGGTGGTTTACCGCTTCGCGGCCCCATGCAATCGCGCCCTGGCCGTTGAAGAGAACGTTGGCTCCGAGCGGGCGATCTGATCCGAAAGAATGGTTGCGACGATGCTCGGGAGCAAACATCCTGTGGCAGCCGCCCGGACAGCTGCACCCAGCTGATCGTGACGACGGACGTAGGGTGTAGCAGGTATGTCGTTATGGCAGACCCGCAACGTAGCCCTTTACGGCGTGCATTAGGGCCGCAAGAAGCCCAATCACGAGTTGGAGGAAATCATGGCTGCCAAGGGTGGCTTTCGCTGGATCGTCATTGCTCTTCTCTTCTATATCACTGTCGCGAACTATATCGATCGGTCGGCGATCGCTTTCGCGATAAGCGATATCAAGACAGAGCTGGAACTTGGACCGGGCGAAATCGGGCTGATCCTCGGAGCCTTCGGGCTGGGCTACGCGGTCACCACATTCCTTGGCGGGATCGCGGTTGATTGGTGGGGCGCTCGTGCTGTGCTCCTCACCGCCGCTGTGCTTTGGACAGCATCGATCGGCGCCACGGGTTTTGCCGGCGGGTTCCTCACCCTCTACGTCGCGCGCACCGTGCTCGGGGTGGCGGAGGGACCGAACTTCCCCGCGCTGACTGGAGCGGTGAGCCGTTGGCTTCCGCCGCACGAGCGCGCCATCGCCCTTGGCAATACGCTTGTCGCCGTGCCGCTTGCGCTTGCAATCGGCGCGCCGATCGTAACGCAGTTGATCCATGTGTTCGGCTGGCGCGGCATGTTCTTCACGCTGACGGCGCTGAGCGGAATTTGGGTGCCAGTCTGGCTTATTTTTTTCCGCAACGACCCGGAGCAGTCGTCGTTCGTCGGCGACGCGGAGTTGAAGCATATCCGCGGCGGGGTCCAGGCCGCGCGCAATCGCACCGCCAGGCACGTGCGCCATGGCTTCACCGACTGGCGCCTGTTGCTCTCCAACCGGACGCTGCTGGCAAACTACTGGGCGTTTTTCGTGTTCGGCTACTTCCTCTTTTTCTTCATGGGCTGGCTGCCGAACTATCTGCAAGTCACCTACAAGTTGAACGTTCGGGAAGTGGGCCTCTTCGCAATCCTGCCTTGGGCCTGCGCCGCCGTAATGCTGGTGTCGCTCGGCTATCTTTCCGATTATCTGCTAAAACGCACGAGCAGTTTTCGGATATCGCGGAGCTTGCTGATCGGCGTCACCCAGCTTCTCGCGGCGATCGCGGTGATCCCCGTCGCCTTCATCCACAGCCTGCCGGTGGCGATCGCTGGTATCACCGTGGCTGTGGCTTTCAGCATGGGCGCCAACGCCGCGTATTACGCGGTCAACGTCGATATCGTGCCGGTGCGGGCAGCCACGGCGCTCGGCATCATGGACACGGGCTTCGCAATTTCGGGCTTCCTGGCGCCGGTGATCACCGGTTGGGTGGTCGATACGTCCGGATCGTTCCAGTACGCCTTCCTGCTCATGGCCGCATTGGCGCTGTCGTCCGTGCTCGTCGTGCTCATCTTCCATCGTCCAGACGAGGACCGCGCCGATCAGCCGACAGGCGTCGCCCAGGCGGCGCCCGCTGCGGCGGAGTAGTGTTTCTGACTGATCTTCGACAGTTGACGCATGTGTGCGGCTCGTAAGCTTTTGATATGACTATGAGCGAGGGGTAGCGGACATAGGAATGTAGTGCCACGTATTCGGTATATGTGTCTTGATTTCTTTGGAGTGCTGGAGGAGTCTGTGCGGGCCACGATCGAGTCGGCGTCGAGCTCCCCGCCATGTATTTCCGCAAGAAACCTCCGGCGGCCGCGCCTATCTCCAGATCGTGGAGAGCCGGCGCGAGGGCGCCGCGGTGCGCCAGCAGGTGATTGCGACGCTCGGGCGGATCGAGGATCTGCAGGAGAGCGGGCAACTGGAGCGGCTTTTGCGCTCGGGCGCGCGTTTCGCCGAGAAGGCGATCGTGCTCGACGCACTCGACCGCGGCGAGGCGACGGTCGTTTCGACGCGCCGGATCGGTCCGGCGCTCGCCTTCGAGCGGGTATGGGAGGAGACGGGTTGCCGGGGCGTGATCGAGCGCCTGGCGAGCAACCGCGGGCATGAGTTCTCACTGGAGCGCGCGGCGTTTTTGACCGTGCTGCACCGCCTCGTCTGCGGCGGCTCGGACCGCGCCGCCGACCGCTGGCGCGAGGACTACCGCATCGACGGCGTCGACGGGCTCGAGTTGCATCATCTTTATCGCACGATGGCGTGGCTGGGCGAGGAGCTTCCCGAGGACCAGCAGGATGGCGCGACGCCGTTTGCGCCGCGCTGCGTGAAGGACGTCCTGGAGGAGGACCTGTTCGATGCCCGGCGCGACCTACTGACCACGCTCGACATCGTGTTCATGGACACCACCAGCCTCTATTCCGAGGGCGCCGGCGGCCAGACGCTCGGGCGGCGCGGCTTCTCCAAGGACCACCGGCCCGACCTCAACCAGATGATTTTGGCCGTGCTGCTCGACGGCGACGGCCGGCCGGTGTGCACGGAGATGTGGCCGGGCAACACTCGAGACGCGGCCGATCTATCACAAGCTGGACGAAACGATCCGCGGCCACGTCGCCTGCAGCTTCCTCGCCCTCGTTCTGAAGAAGGAGCTGGAGGACCGCCTCACATCGGCCGCTAATAGCGCCCGCGCCTCCTGGGCCGCCGTGATCGCCGACCTCAACTCGCTCACCGAGACCGAGGTCGAGCAGGACGGCAAGCGCATCCTCATGCGCTCGGCCCCGCGCCCCGGAGCCAGCCTCGCCCTCTCCGCCCTCGGCGTCACCTTGCCGCCCACGCTGAGGCCGATCGCGGACGCCTGATTTACATCATTCTCCCGTTTTGTAGTGCCACGCCCGCGTCGCCGCACGCTTTTTGTGCGCAGGATCAAAAACTTGGCTCCGCGGACTGTTGAAGATCAGTCTGAGGCGATCGGCAGAAGTCAGCACTGTCATGAGGCACGTTTACCATCATAAAATTGTAGCTTAACCGAGACGCAGCACCTCCCGCCCGCCCACCTTCCAAGGGTCTGCTCCTCCGGTTCCTCAGGCCGGAGGCGTGGGGGAGTCAGGCCGCGCCGCGGGTCTCGAAGGCGGCGAAGGCGATCGCCTCGTGAGGCGTTCGATCGGCCCAGAGCACGAACTGGAACGCCTGAAAATAAGTCTCGCAGGCGGAAACCGCCGCCTTGACCACCGCCGAGCATTGGGCGTCGCTCGCGCTCGCGCCGCCGGCCAGGCAGAGCGAATGGCGGAACATCACGAGGTCCTGCTCGCGCCACAGGTCGAAATGGCCGAGCCAGAGCTGCGCGTTGACGAGCTGGATCAGTTCGCCGACCGCCGCGCGCTTGCGCTGCGGCGCCTTGAGGTCGAACGAGCAGGCGACGTGCAGCAACTCGATGTCGGGAATCCAGGTGAAAGCCACGTCGTAGTTGGCCCACTCGCCGGCGACGAGGATCGAGATCTCGTCCTCCTGCGCGCGGTCGAACGTCCATTCGTTGATGGCGGCCAGCCGCTCCACCACGTCGACGGGGTGCTCGGGTCGATCGTCGGCGACAGTCTCGATCAAGGTCATCACGGATCTTTCGGAGCGGGATACGGGACGCGACGCAACGAGGCAGGCTCGAGGCGCCGCCTCGCCGCCCGATGCGGGCCGCCCCGTTTTCGAAGCGACAGCCGCAACCTCGTTGATTCGCGACGAATCGTAAACCCGCCCGAACTCCGCCGTCCACAGAATCTGCGAACCGAATCAAAACTCTGCGAAGTTTATGCTGACCTGTCAGGGCTTTGGCTCGGCAAGCCTCGCCTCGAGCGCCACGATGCGGGCGGCGAGCTTTTCGTTCTCGTCGCGGGCCTTGGCCGCCATCTCGCGCACCGCCTCGAACTCCTCGCGGCTGACCAGGTCCATGCCGGCTATCACGCGCTCGAGTTGGCTCGCGGGCGAAGGTCTGCGCCTCCCGCCGCGCGCCGTCGGCAAGGCCCGCCGCGTCGGTCATCAGGCGGGAGAGATCGTCGAAGAAACGGCTGTTGGTCTGCGGCATGGGGGACTCCGGTTTCGCGCCGGCTGCCGCCAAAAGGGCCGCGACGCAGCCGCTATGTGGCGCGCGGCGCGGCGACGCGCAAGGGCGGCTGGCGCGCGCGCCTCCGCGACGATGGCGAGGGCGCTCGAGGGTTGCTAGCATCCGCTTGCAACAGCCGTCGAACAACTCCTGCGAGGAACCCCCCATGCGCATCCGAGCCGCCGTCCTCAGGACAATCGGCCTGCCGCCGCCCTACGCCCAGTCGCAGCCGCTCGACGTGGTGGAGCTGGAGCTCGCGCCCCCCGGCCGCGGCGAGGTTCTGGTGAAAATCGCGGCCGCGGGCCTGTGCCATTCCGACCTGTCGGTGATCGACGGCTCGCGGCCGCGCCCCATGCCGATGGCGCTTGGACACGAGGCGGCGGGCGTGGTCGCGGCGCTCGGCGAGGGTGTGGCCGATCTCGCCGTCGGCGATCATGTGGTGCTGGTGTTCGTGCCGAGTTGCGGGCGATGCGGCCCGTGCGCCGCCGGGCGTCCGGCGCTCTGCGAGCCGGGCGCGAAGGCGAACGGCGCCGGGACGCTTCTTTCAGGCGCGCGGCGCCTCACATTCAAGGCCGAGCCGGTCAACCATCATCTCGGCGTCTCGGCCTTCGCCGACTCACGCGGTCGTCGCCCGCGAATCCTGCGTGACAGATCGACCCGGACCTGCCGCTCGAACTTGCGGCCCTGTTCGGCTGCGCGGTGCTGACCGGGGTCGGCGCGGTGTTCAACACGGCCAAGCTCTCGCCCGGCGCCTCGGTCGCGGTGGTGGGGCTCGGCGGCGTGGGCCTGAGCGCGGTTCTGGGCGCGAACGCAGCGGGCGCGCGCCAGATCGTCGCCGTCGACCTGTCGGACGAGAAGCTCGCCTTCGCCCGCGCGCTCGGGGCGAGCGACACCATCAACGCCGGCGCGCCCGACGCCGCTGAGGCGATCCGCGCGCTGTCAGGCGGCGGGGTCGAGGTCGCCTTCGACATGGCCGGCGCCGTGCCGGCGCTCGAACTCGCCTACGCCGTCACCGCCCGCGGCGGCACGACGGTGACGGCCGGCCTGCCCCATCCGGACAAGCGGATGGCGCTCGCCCCGGTCACGCTGGTCGCCGAAGAGCGGACGCTCAAAGGCTCCTACATCGGCTCGGCCACACCCTTACGGGACGTGCCGCGCCTGATCGCCCTGTTCAAGGCCGGCAAGCTCGCGGTCGACGCGCTCTTGACCCATCGGCTGAAGCTCGACGACATCAATGAAGGTTTCGACCGGTTGCGGGAAGGGATCGGGGTCAGGCAGGTGGTGACGTTCGAATGAGCATGAGGGGCAGCGCGCTCACCCCGCCGCGAGTTGCTTCTCCAGCGCGCCCAGCACTTGATAGCAGGGCAGCACCTGCGCGAGGCTGGCGTTGGGCTCGCGGCCCTCGCGGATGGCGGCGAAGAACTCGCGGTCCTGAAGCTCGATGCCGTTCATCGACACGTCGACCATGTGAGACGTCGATCTTCTCGTCCTTGCCGGTAAAGAGGTCGTCGTAGCGGGCGATGTAGGTGGCGGTGTCGCCGATGTAGCGGAAGAAGGTGCCGAGCGGCCCGTCGTTGTTGAACGACAGCGACAGCGTGCAGATCGCCCCGTTGGCCGCCTTGAGCTGGATGCTCATGTCCATGGCGATGCCGAGGGTCGGGTGGATCGGCCCCTGGACCGCGTTCGCCTTCACGATCGGCGAGCGGACCTGATAGGCGAAGAGATCGACCGTGTGCGCGGCGTGGTGCCAGAGCAGATGGTCGGTCCACGAGCGCGGCTGGCCGAGCGCGTTCATGTTGGTGCGGCGGAAGAAATAGGTCTGCACGTCCATCTGCTGGATATGGAATTCGTCGGCGAGAATTCGCTTGTGGACGAACTGGTGGCTCGGGTTGAAGCGGCGGGTGTGGCCGACCATGGCGACGAGACCGGCCTTCTTTTGCGCCGCGACAACCGCCTCGGCGTCCCTCAGGCTGTCGGCGAGGGGGATCTCGACCTGCACGTGCTTGCCGGCCTCCAGGCACTGCGATCGTCTGGGCGGCGTGCATCTGGGTCGGCGTCGCCAGGATCACGGCGTCGAGGCCCGGGAGCTTCAGCGTCTCGGCGAGCTCCATGGTCGCGTGGCCGACGCCGTATTTCGTCGCCGCCTCCTCCGTCTTGTCGATCTCGCGCCCGACCAGCGAGATCACCTCGACCCCGTCGATCAGCTTGATCGCGTCGAGATGCTTGAGGCCGAAGGCGCCTGCGCCCGCCAGCGCGACTTTGATGGTCTTGGTCACAGAAAGAACTCCGAGAGCTGAAGATCGATTGAGACCGTCATTGCGAGGAGCGTGAGCGACGAGGCCATCCATGCCTCCGCTCCGCCCTGCGACAGGGAAGGCTTTGCTTCGCTCGCAATGACGAGGTGGCCGGTCGGACTGAAAGCATGTCTCAGGCGGCGTTTTCCAGAATGAGATGGCCGACGGCGGTGTTCGACGCCGGCACATGGTAGAAGCGGTGCGCCACCTTCGGCTTCGGGCCGCCGGCGACGTCGGCCATCGCGCCGCGGGCGATCAGCCACATCACGAGTTCGATGCCCTCCGATCCCGCTTCGCGGACATATTCGATGTTCGGCGTCTTCGCGAGGTCCTTCGGGATCGTCGATCAGCTCGTCGAGGAACTTGTTGTCCCACTCCCGGTTGATCAGGCCGGCGCGCGGCCCCTGGAGCTGATGGCTCATGCCGCCGGTGCCCCAGATATGGACGTTGAGGTCCTCGGGATAGCTCTCGATCGCCTTGCGGATCGCCTGGCCGAGGGCGAAGCAGCGCGCCCCCGAGGGCACGGGGTGCTGCACGACGTTGACGGCGAAGGGGATGATCTTGCACGGCCACGCGTCGACCTTGCCGAAAACGCAGCTCAAGGGGACGGTGAGGCCGTGATCGACGTCGATCTCGTTGACCATGGTCAGGTCGAAATCCTGCTGGATCACCTCCGAGGCGATGTGCGAGGCGAGCTCCGGATGGCCGATGACCTTCGGCACCGGGCGCGCGCCATAGCCTTCGTCCGCCGGGTTGAATTCCGGGCCGGTCATGATCGCGAAGGTCGGGATCATCGCGAGGCTGAAGGCGGTGGCGTGGTCGTTGTAGACGAGAAAGACCACGTCGGGCTTGTGCGCCTTCACCCATTCCTTGGTGAAGTCGTAGCCGGCGAACACGGGCTTCCAGTAGTCCTCCTTCGTCCTGCCGAGGTCGAAGGCGGCGCCGACGGCGGGGATGTGCGAGGTGTAGAGGGAGGCGGTGATGCGGGCCATGGGTGCCTTGTCCTCAAAATCGGTGAAGGTCTTAAGAAGCTCAGTCCTTCGGGGGACGCTGCGCGTCGCCGTCCTCGCCGATCCGGCGGTTGCCGTCGATCTTGCGGCCGCCCTTGACCATCATGGCGCGGTAGTCTTCCTCGCTCATTCCGGTCATCGAGCCGGCCATCTGCTGGAAGCTCTTGCCGTCGGTCGCGCCGATCTTCGACAGGAAGTAGATGTTGCCGCCGAGCGCCATCATGCGGTTGAGATCGCGGTCGATCACCGCCTGCTTCTGCTCCTCGGTCAGCTTCCAGCCGTCGAGATAGGCGCGCTCGTCCGCCTTGAACTTCGCGCGGTTCTCGGCCTTCATCAGCGACATGCAGAACTGGTTGAGCCAGTAGCCCTTGCGCGATTGCTCGGCGTCGAAGACGATCGTGCCGGGAATTTCGTTGAACTCCTTGTCGAGCGCCATGCGTCATCCTCCCGCTTCCTCCGGCCAGTAGAGCCGCATCGGATTGTCGACCAGGAGCTTCCTCTGCAATTCGGGCGTTGTCGCGATATGCGGGGATGAAATCGACCAGCAGGCCGTCGTCGGGCATGTGGCCCTTGAGGTTCGGGTGGGGCCAGTCGGTTCCCCAGAGGACGCGGTCCGGGAATTCTTCGACCACCCGGCGGGCGAAAGGCACGACGTCGCGATAGGCGTGCTGTTCGCCGTTCAGCGCCGGCGGCCCGGAGACCGAGAGGCGCTCGGGGCAGCGACACCTTGCTCCAGACGTTGGCGTGGTCGCGCATGAACTTGAGGAACAGCGAGAACTCGGGGCCGTCGATCGGCTTCGTCACGTCGGGCCGGCCCATGTGGTCGACGACGACCGTCGTCGGCAGGGCGGTGAAGAAGTCCCAGAGCTCCGGCAGGTCGACCGCCTCGAAATAGATGACGACGTGCCAGCCGAGCTTCTGGATCCGGCCGGCGATCTCCATCAGTTCGTCCTTCGGCGTGAAGTCGACGAGGCGCTTGACGAAATTGAAGCGCACGCCGCGCACGCCCGCGTCATGGAGGCGCTGCAGGTCGTCGTCGCCGACGCTGCGCCTGACCGTCGCGACGCCGCGGGCGCGGCCGCCGCTCGAAAGGCAGGCGTCGACCATCGCGCTGTTGTCGGCGCCGTGGCAGGTCGCCTGCACGACGACGTTGCGCGCGAAGCCGAGATGGTCGCGCAGCGCGAACAGCTCCGCCTTGCTCGCGTCGCAGGGCGTGTACTTGCGCTCGGGCGCGTAGGGGAAGCTCCGCGCCCGGGCCGAACACGTGGCAGTGCGCATCGACGCTGCCCGGCCGGCAGCTTGAACTTCGGCTTGCTCGGCCCGTCGAACCAGTCGAGCCAGCCCTTGGTCTTCTCGAACGGCCCGGTGACGGGCTTTGCCTGTCGCGCTCATCGGTTCGGCCTCAGTCGATGTATTTCAGGCCGGCTTTTTCCAGGGGCTCGCGCATCTTGTACATGTCGAGGCCGAGCACGCCGGAGGCGAGTTTTTGCCGCTTGTCGCCCTCGTTGGCCTCGCGCGCCGCCGCCGCCGCGAGCGTCTTCTCCGCCCACGCGCGCGGCACGACCGACCACGCCGTCGTCGTCGGCGACGATCGCATCGCCCGGATTGACGAGCGCGCCCGCGCAGACGACCGGAATGTTGACCGAGCCGAGCGTCGCCTTGACCGTGCCCTTGGCGCTGACGCACTTGCTCCATACCGGAAAGCCCATCTCGGTCAGCGTCTTCACGTCGCGCACGCCCGCGTCGATGATCAGCGCCCGCGCGCCGCGCGCCTTGAACGAGGTCGCCAGCAGGTCGCCGAAGAAGCCGTCGGTGCATTCGGCGGTGATCGCGGCCACGACCACGTCGCCGGGCTGGATCTGCTCGGCGGCCACATGCATCATCCAGTTGTCGCCGGGATGCAGCAGCACCGTGACCGCCGTGCCCGACACGGACGCGCCGGGATAGATCGGCCGCATGTAGGGCTGCATCAGGCCGACGCGGCCCATCGCCTCGTGGACGGTGGCGACGCCGAGCGCCGCGAGCTTGTCCGTCGCGGCGCGGTCGGCGCGCTCGATCTTGCGGTGGACCACTCCGAGTTCGGTCATCGGGCTCCTCCTTATCGGCCTCTGGCCTTGAGCGCGGCGTCGAGGCGCGGATAGACGCGGCGGGCGTTGCCTTCGTAGACCTTGTGGCGCTCCTCGGGCGTCAGGTTCGCCGTCGCCTCGATGTAGCGCTTGGTGTCGTCGTAGTTGTGGCCGGTCTCCGGGTCGATCCCGCGCACCGCCCCGATCATCTCGCTGGCGAACAGGATGTTGTCGACCGGGATCACCTTGGTCAGCAGGTCGATCCCCGGCTGGTGATAGACGCAGGTGTCGAAGAACACGTTTTTCAGCAGGTGGTCCTTGAGCAGCGGCTTCTTCAGCTCCTGCGCGAGTCCGCGATAGCGGCCCCAGTGATAGGGCGCGGCGCCGCCGCCATGCGGAATGACGAAGCGCAGGGTCGGGAAATCCTTGAACAGATCGCCCTGGATCAGCTGCATCACCGCCGTCGTGTCGGCGTTGATGTAATGGGCGCCGGTGGTGTGGAAGCAGGCGTTGCAGCTCGTCGAGACATGCACCATCGCCGGGATGTCGTATTCGACCATCTTCTCGTAGATCGGATACCAGTGCCGGTCGGTCAGCGGCGGGCTCGTCCAGTGGCCGCCGGACGGGTCGGGGTTGAGGTTGATCCCGACGAAGCCATAGTCCTTCACGCACTTTTCCAGCTCGGGGATGCAGGTCCTCGGGTCGACGCCCGGGCTCTGCGGCAGCATCGCCGCGCCGATGAAATTGTCGGGGAAGAGCTTCGCCACGCGATGGCAGAGCTCGTTGCAGATCGCCGCCCAGGTCGAGCTCACCGCGAAATCGCCGATGTGATGGGCCATGAAGCTCGCGCGCGGCGAGAAGATCGTCAGGTCCGCGCCGCGCTCCCTCATGAACCGGAGCTGGTTCGCCTCGATCGACTCGCGCAGCTCGTCGTCGCTGATCTTGAGGTCGGCGACCTTCGGCATGACGGCCGGGTCCTTGATCCCGGCGATCTGCTGGTTGCGCCAGGCCTCGAGCTGCTTCGGAGCGGTCGTGTAATGGCCGTGGACAGTCGATGATCAAGGCAGCGCCTCCCAGTGCGTCGAAAGATATACGGATGTTGCGAGGAGAGACGTCAAGACGTCAAACCTCGGCTTCGGCATCGTCCGCGTCCTCCTCGTTAATGCGCCGGCTTCCATCGACAGGGCGCGTTGAGGCGATGGCGAGAGCTGCACAGCCTGCGGGAACGGCAAGGATGCCGAGAACGGGGCGACCAACGAACCGACAATGCCGCCGAACCGTCCCATACCGAAGCCGTCACATCTTTATCCACAGTCTTAGACCGTTTTAAAGGCGGTGGAATGGTCTTGGCCAAAGCAAAAGGCTTAAGACGCCGTCCGCTCGATGCATGCGGCGTCCAAGCCGCGCCTCCCGGCTCCGCGTCAGGGTGCGGAACGAACTCGCGGTCCTGAGCGGCTAGCTGAGACAGGGCATGGACGTCCGGCAGATCCGGTCACCGAGAGACGCTTCCTCCTCCGCTTTACGAACTTAGGGTCGAAGATGCGGAAAACCGTGCAGGGAAACGAGCCCTGCACGAGGGGCGATATTAGCTCAAGCCCGGCCCGCCGCAAGCGCGCCGTAAGCTCAGGATCTCAGGCCGCCGCGAGTCACCGGCGCCGCATGAAGCGCGCCCTAAACTGGCGTCTCGTCA
Organism: uncultured Alphaproteobacteria bacterium; assembly: GCA_963724785.1. Lineage (GTDB taxonomy): Bacteria > Pseudomonadota > Alphaproteobacteria > Rhizobiales > Beijerinckiaceae > Roseiarcus. The sequence goes on from CAVRWC010000028.1 coordinate 11,719, forward strand.
TTGAAAGCAAAGGCCTGTTGTCCGAAGCCTGCGCTCACTCGGCCGCCTTCGCATGCTCTTCGGCCCAGGCGGGCGTGAGGTCCTCGGGGGGCGCTGGCTTGCCCTCGGGGGGCTCAGGCTCGACTTTCGGCTTCGGTTTGCCCGACTTGCCGGACAGCCACTGCGCCAGGCTGTCGAGGTAGAGGTAGATCACCGGGGTGGTGAACAGGGTCAGCGCCTGGCTGACCACGAGCCCGCCGAACATGGTGAAGCCGAGCGGCTGGCGCAGCTCCGAGCCCGTTCCCCGGCTCAGCATCAGCGGCACCGCCCCGAGCAGCGCCGCCATGGTCGTCATCATGATCGGCCGGAAGCGCAGGAGGGCCGCCTTGCGGATCGCCTCCACGGTCGAAAGGCCCTCGTCGCGCTGGGCGGTGATGGCGAAGTCGACCATCATGATGCCGTTCTTCTTGACGATGCCGATCAAGAGGATCGTCCCGATCAGCGCGATCAGGCTGAATTCGTAGCCGAACAGCATAAGCGTCGCGAGCGCGCCCAGCCCCGCCGACGGCAGGGTCGAGAGGATGGTCAGCGGGTGGACGAAGCTCTCGTAGAGGATGCCGAGGATAATATAGACCGTGACCAGCGCGGCGAGGATGAGCAGCGGGACGCTCGTCAGCGAGTCCTGGAACGCCTGCGCGTTGCCCTGGAATGTCGTGGTCAGGCTGCGCGGCAGCTGGAGTTCGTCCATCACCTTCTGGATCGCCAAGGTCGCCGTGCCGAGCGCGACGCCCTGGGCGAGGTTGAAGCTGATGGTGATCGCCGGAAACTGGCCCTGGTGGCTGATCGACAGCGGCTGAACCGGCGCAGTCGTCCATTTGGCGAAAGCGCTCAGCGGCACCATCGCATTGGTGACCGGCGAGCGGACGTAGAGCTTGTCGAGCGTCGCCGGGTCGGCCTGGAGCGCCGGCGAGACCTCCTCGATCACCTCGTAGGTGTTCACCTGGGTGAAATACTGCGTCACCTGCCGCTGGCCGAAGGCGTCGTAGAGCGTGTCGTCGATCAGTTGCGGCTGGATGCCGTAGCGCGAGGCCATGTCGCGGTCGATCTTCAGCGTCAGCGTCGTGCCCGAGTTCTGCTGGTCGGTGGCGACGTCGCGCAGTTCCGGCAGGGATTTCAGGCTGTCCAGGATCTTCGGCGCCCAGGCGTTGAGTTCGCCGAGGTTGGCGTCCTGCAGCGTGTACTGGAACTGGGTCCTGGAGAAGCGGCCGCCGACGGTCACGTCCTGCGCGGCCTGCAGGTAGACCCTGAGACCGGGAATCTTCGCCAGTTGCGGCCGGAGGCGGGCGATAACCTGGAAGACGCTCGCGTCGCGCTCCTCCTCCGGCTTGAGCGTGATGAACATCCGGCCGTTGTTTTGCGCGGAGTTTCCGACGCCGACGCCGAGGCCCATCGCCATCGTGCCGACGGCCGGATCGCTTCATGATGATCGCGCCGGCCTGTTCCTGCAGCTTGTACATGGCCGGGAACGAAATGTCCTGACCGGCCTCGGTCGTGCCGATACAGGATGCCGGTGTCCTGCTGAGGGAAGAACCCCTTGGGGATGACCGTAAAGAGGTAGACGGTCGCCGCAAGGGTCGCAAAGAACGTCACCAGCGTTGCGAATCGGTGGCGCAGGACGAAGTCCACGCCGCGCTCGTACCCACGATGGAGCGCCACGAACCCCATTTCACTCATGTTGAAGAGCCTGCCGTGGTGCTCCTCGTCGTGGCTTTTGAGCAATCGGGACGCCATCATCGGCGTCAGCGTCAGCGAGACGAAAGCGGACACTGCGATCGTCATGGCGACCGTGACGGAGAACTCGCGGAACAGGCGGCCGATGATGCCGCCCATCATCAGGAGCGGGATCAGCACCGCCACCAGCGAAATGGAGATCGAAATGATGGTGAATCCGATCTCGGACGAGCCCTTCAGCGCCGCCTCGAAGGGTTTCTCCCCCTCCTCGATGTGGCGGGTTATGTTTTCCAGCATCACGATCGCGTCGTCGACAACGAAGCCGACCGCTATGGTGAAGGCCATAAGGGACAGATTGTCGAGGCTATAGCTCGCCGCCCACATCAGCGCGCAGGCGCCGAGCAGCGCAAGCGGGACCGTGACGCTCGGGATGATCGTCGCCCAGAAACTCCGCAGGAAGACGAAGATCACCATCACGACCAGGGCGATGGTGAGCATCAGGGTGAACTCGACGTCCTTGACCGAAGCGCGGATGGTGGTGGTGCGGTCGGAGAGCAACTGGACGTGGATGGTCGGCGGAATGGCGGCCTCGAGGCTCGTCAGCGTCTTCTTGATCGCTTCCACCGTATTGATGACGTTCGACGCCGGGCACTTTGAACACGACAAGAAACACGCTGCGCTTGCCGTTGGACCATGCGGCCTGAGTGGTGTCGGTCGGGCCCATGACGGCCTGGCCGATGTCGCGCACCCGGACCGGGGCGCCGTTCCGAAACGCGATGATAACGTCGTTCCACGGCTCGGCCGTCGTCAGCTGGTCGTTGTCGAAAATCGTGAAATCCTGTTTGTTTCCGATAATCGCGCCTTTGGGGCTGTCGACGGTGGCAATGCCGATCTGCGCCCGTACGTCCTCGAGCTGGAGGTTCTTCTCGACCAGCTTGGCCGGATCGATCTGGATGCGGATCGCGGGCGTCTGCTGGCCGCCGACCCGCACCAGGGACACCCCGGAAATCTGGCTGATCCGCTGGGCGAGGATGTTTTCCGCCGCATCGTCGACGTCGATAATCGGGGTGACGTCCGACGCGACCGACAGGATCAGAATGGGCGTGTCGGACGGGTTGACCTTGCGATAGGTCGGCGGGCTCGGCAGGTCCTTGGGCAATTGGCCCGACGCCGCGTTGATTGCGGCCTGGATGTCGTTGGCCGCCGCATCGATGTTGCGGTCGAGATCGAACTGGACGGTGATGGCGGTCGCGCCGAGCGAACTCGTCGAGGTCATCTGGGAGACGCCCGGGATCTGGGCGATCTGGCGTTCGAGCGGCTGCGCGACCGACGCGGCCATGGTCTCCGGCGAGGCGCCCGGCAGCGATGCCGAAACCGAGATCGTCGGAAAGTCGACCTGCGGCAGCGGGGCGACAGGAAGCGACGGAAACGCGACGAGGCCGACGAGGAAGATCGCGACCATGATCAGCGTGGTCGCGACAGGGCGATGGATGAAGGGAGCGGAAATGCCGCCGAACATCGGCGTCAGCTCCCGCTCGCGTTGTCGATGGAGACCATCGACGCCGGGCTGCAACAGAAACTCGCCCGGCGTCACCACCCGCTCACCCTCTTTGAGGCCTTCGGTGACGACCGCCGTCGAGGCGTCCTGTCTGGCGACCTTCACCGGGCGGACCGCAGCCCGGCTGTCGTCCCCGATAATATAGACGTAACGGCCCTTATCGCCATGCTGGACCGTATCGGCAGGGATGACCACGACATCCTTCATAACCCCGAGCTGCAATCGCGTCGTCACCGCCAGACCGGGCCACAGCGCATTGTCCGTATTCTCGAATTCCGCCTTCAATCGGATCGTTCCGGTCGCGAGGTCGACCTGGTTGTCGCTGATCGTCAGCTTGCCGGTTGCGATCCTGGCGCCGTCGGCGTTCAGCACGGTGACGGCTGGAGCGCCCGCCGCGAGCTCCTGGTTGATACGGTCGACATATTCCTGAGGTTCGGTGAAGATCACCGCGATCGGCTGCAGCTGGGCGATGCTGACGATGCCGGTCTGCTGGCCGGCGTTCACCAGGTTGCCCTCATCGATCAGGCGGAAGCCGGCGCGCCCGGTCAACGGCGCGCGGATCGTCGTGTAGCCGAGTTGGACTTTCGCTGCGTCGATCGCCGCCGCGTCGGCCGCGATCGTCGCGGTCAACTGATTAACCAGGGCGTTCTGCGTGTCGAGCTGCTGTTCGGTGGCGAAATTTTGTTTCGCGAGCGTCGAATAGCGCGTCAGGTCCAGCCTGGCGTTGGCGACGGTCGCCTCGTCCTGAGCCTTTTTCGCCGTGGCCTGATCGAGTGCGGCCTGGAAAGGCCGCGGATCGATCTGGGCGAGGAGGTCGCCCCGCTGGACAATTTGCCCCTCCTTGAATGCGATCGTGACGATCTCGCCGTCCACCCGCGCTCGGACAAGCACCGTATTGTACGGCTGAACCTGACCGAGGCTCTCGAGCACGATCGGAAAATCCGCCCGCTTCGCCGGCGTGACCGAAACAACGATCGGCGCGACGCTTTCGCCCGGTTTCGGCTGAGCATTGGAGGAAGCCGTCCGCCTTTCGCCGCCCCAGATCTGATCATGATAGCGGTGTGCGATCGGGCCTAGTCCGGGCGACCATCGGTCGACGGCCTCCGGCGCATAAAGTCCGTAGCCGGCCGCCGCGAGAAGCGCCAAACCGACAACCCCGATCGTCCGACCAAAACCCATGCCCAAAAGGCCTTTTTACCCCGCCAGCGCTAAATCGTCTTGCGCATGCTACCGGTTGGAGGCAAGCGCCATCAATCTGCCAGACGGAAATTGGGTTCAAAAATATGTGACCGGACGCCGCGTCCGCCGAATCCGGGCCGCACGGGCGCTAAAACGAGACGCCCGCCGGAATGAAGGCGTGGATATCGTTGGCAGGCACGAAGTATTTGGCGATATCTTGGGTTCGAACGGGCGCTCCAAGACGAGCGCCAGCCGGACCGACCGTGATCTTGCGGCTGATGATCCCCAACAGGCACGTCTTGCGGACGTCGAGGACCCCGGACCCGGAATTGCCGGTAGTCGCGACATCGCCGATCACGGTGCCGAAACGCACCCTCACGTCCTGCGGAACCGCGGAGGGCGGAAGGACATGAGAAGGCGCGACACGCTCCGGCGTCACGACGACGACGCTTTCTCCAGCGACCGGGGCGTTTTCACAGATCGGCAGACGCCGCATTCGCAAGCGCACCGGAAGCGTATCCACGTCAACGGAAAGAAGCGTCAAATCGACGCCGTCCAGGGACCCCTGCTTGACGAGATGCGTCGGCCGATCCACTCCGCCAAGGACCACGTGCGGCTTGGTGATTGCGACGTTTCCCGGCACATGAGCGGCGGTGACGACCAAGCCGTTGCCGAGGTACATTCCGTAGCCTGGCCAAGGCTGCGCGGGCGTGCGGTTTATATGTACGGCGTAGGCGCGGAGATCGTCGTCGAGTGAGGCGGCGCCGGAAGCGCCCTGCGCGATCGCGTGCGGGCAGAGGGCGAGCCACAGGATGACGGCAAACGCGCGCATTCGGGCGAACCCGTGCGCCAGGCGCCAGAGGGTCGTGGTGCGCACCGGGTCGCGCCGCATGGCGGTCAACCTTCAGAAAGGGATCGAGATCAAATTATTAATGGGATCGGAAAGCGCCTGCCAACCGTGGCCGACGAGGGAGGTGAGAAGTCGAACAATGCAGAGAAGCTCGATCAACGCGGCGAAGATCACGTTCAGATAAAGATGATGATTGCGTGATTCCAGGCCGACGTCGTCACGCAGAACCTGGTCATAGGGCGTCTTCCGTATATAGGAAGTCGTACGCCCGAAGAACGAGAATATTGATAGTCCAAAATAGTCAAGCCTACGAGAAATTAGGAATATAAATGAATACTGTAAACCTAAAATGGCCGCTATTATCTCGGTGTTTCTATCATGAATCCGATCGAATACGAACCAGGTAAAAAACAATACGCCAAACCCGATAACCACGCGGACAATGAAAACCAAGGCGCCATACATCATTGATTCCTACCAACACACACAATCAGGGTTGACACGGCGAGCCGCTAGGATTGCATTGGGTCTGACGTGCGCCGCCGCGGTTCCGTTTGCCGCCGCATTGAAGCCTACCCCTCTTGCGATTCTGACAAGGGTCCATAGCGCGATCGAGGGATCCCGATCCGCTTTTTTTTGCGACTTGATTCGCATAAGCTGAAGCCGTCTGAGAGGGCAACCCCGGATCAGGGCGCCAGAAATTACGACCGCGACGGCATAAAGAACGACGATGTAAGGAACGTAAAGAATTGTGCTAAGCGGGAGCCGACGCCCGTCATGTTGGGTGGGACCAGACGAGCTGCGAGCGATGGGGATGAGAACGGACACCGAAGTAGCGCCTAAGCCTCATGCGCGGCTCTCCACCGCCGTCCGCTTCTCGCCGTTCAGCGGAACGCCGGTGGCGATTGCCGATCGCTTATCGAGCGATACCGACGATTGCGATCCTGGTTGACCTGGCCATCATCGTCGTCTCCGCGATCGGCGCGGAATTTCTATACCACGATATCCCGTCGGAATTCGAAGGCGAATTTTCGCACACCATCGCTGCGGCAATGTTCGTGGCCGTCCTGTTCGTCGCCGCGATGCGCATTCAGAAGCTTTACAGTCCCACGCGGCTCGTCGTGATCGACGATCAGGCGAGAAGCGTGCTGAGCGCATGGTGCGGAGCCTTCCTCATTCTGGCGTCCGGCGTGTTTACCTGGGGCGTCAGTCACGATCTGTCGCGCGGCGACATTTTGCTGTTTTGGGCGACGGGAGCGGTCGCGCTGCTCGTTCACCGGGCCGTTTGGCGCGCAATTCTGCCGCGCGCGCTCGAGAGCGGCGCGCTGCGCGGCCGCACGGTTGTCAGCATGACCTGCGAGGACACCGTCCCGCAGCGGTTCGTCGAGAACCTGAGCCGCCACGGATACCACATTCTCGCTCACTTCCATGTTCCGCCCGGCGATCCGGGCACTGATGAGGTGATCGACAACGTCATCTCCATGTGCCGAACGTCCGATATCGAGGAAGTTCTGCTGTTCGTCGATCCCGAACGCATGCCTCATCTTCGATCAATCGCCAAGCGTCTGCGGGTGCTCCCCTTGCCGGTGACGCTGGTGCCGTTCGGCACGCTGGCGCAACTCTTCCAGAGGGCCCACAGCGATATCGGCGACACGGTCGCGATCGAGCTTCAGACGAGCGGCGCTTGTCCCCGAGCCGAGCAAGCGGTGAAGCGGCTTGTCGACATCGTCGTGGCGGTGACGGCGCTGGTCATCCTGGCGCCGCTGATGGTCGTCTGTCGCGATCGCCATCAAGCTCGATTCCGAAGGTCCGGTTTTCTTCCGCCAGACGCGCCATGGGTTCAACGGCCGTCCATTCGGCATCTACAAGTTCCGCTCGATGACCGTCATGGAAGATGGCGACGTCGTGCGTCAGGCGAAGAGGAACGACGATCGCGTCACGCGCGTCGGATATTGGATCCGAAGGCTGAGCATCGATGAACTGCCGCAACTTCTGAATGTCGTTTATGGCGACATGTCGATTGTCGGGCCGCGACCGCACGCGTCCGCCCACGACCGCTACTTTACCTCGACGATAGAGAAATATGCATTCAGGCATCATGTTAAGTCAGGCATAACGGGCTGGGCGCAGGTGTGCGGGGCAAGAGGAGAAACGGACACGCTCGACAAGATGCAGCGTCGAGTCGAGCTGGACCTCTGGTATATCAACAACTGGAGCATTTGGTTGGATTTTTCGATCATGATCAGAACAGTATTTGTTGTCTTTGCCGCGGAGAACGCCCATTGATGCGGTCTTACACAAGCGTTGCTGCTTGGCAGTATGGACTGGCCAAACGACTGCGGCTGCATTTGCGGGAGAAGGGGTCGGAAATGTCGGTGGACTCGATGAAGCCTGAGGTTGCGGGCGACCGCCGCCATGGCTGTGCAGGGCGGAGGTCGGCAATTTCCGGCTGTTTGTCTCTGGGCGCGATGGCGGTCGCTTTCGTCGTCGCTTACCTGCCGACGTATATCAGGCTGGCGAACGGTCCATGGCAGACCGAGCAGGAGGGGCATGGGCCGCTGATCATGCTGGCGGCCGCCTGGCTGGCCTGGCAGCAGCGGGGAAAGCTCGCGCAAATCTGTGCAAAAGCCCGCGCCGATCGCGGGCTGGGTCATCCTGATCGTGTCGTTGCTGCTCATGGCGGTCACCCGGTCGCAGGACATCCTGATGATCGAAACGGCGACGCAGATCCCTGTTCTGCTGGGCTGCCTTTTGCTGATTGGAGGCTGGCCTCTCGCCCGCGTCTTCGCTTTCCGCTGGCGTTCCTGATCTTTTCGGTGCCGCCGCCAGGTTGGATTCTGGACGCCTTCACGGTGCCGCTGAAGGCCTGGGTTTCCGATGTCGTCACGAACTTTCTTTACGCGCTCGGATATCCGATCGCCCAGAACGGCGTGATGATCATGATCGGTTCGTATGAGCTGATGGTGAAGGACGCTTGTTCCGGAATGAACTCGATCTTCGCGTTGTCGGCGATCGGGATTTTTTACGTCTACGAATTTGTCACGAGACAGCTGGATCAGGAAGAATCATCCTGATCCTGTCGATTGTTCCGATCACCATCATGGCGAACCTGTTCCGCGTTCTCGCGCTGGTGCTGGGCTCGTACTATTTTGGCGTCGACAACGTCGAAGGGCTGTTCCACGACATGACCGGCATTGCGCTGTTCGTGTTTGCGCTTGTCCTGTTCTTCCTCCTCGACAGCTTGCTCATAGGCGCCGGGTATTTGATTCGCCGGGCGACATCGGCTTCGCACGGCGCGCCCAAACAGGCCTGAGTCCGCTCGCGCGCCTTGGCCGACAAGAGGCCGGGGACGTTCATGGTCGGGGCGCCGCCGCGGGACATAGCGCCGGCCGGGAGCGTAGACTTGGTTTTCGGAGGTCTTTATGGTCCATAGGGGTCGGGGGCGGCTCTGTGATGTGCAGACCGGCGTGTGAGGCGAGTTCGGGGCGGCGGCGCAATGAGTACTGTTTATGACATCGTGACGGTGACATGTTTTGCGTGCATGGTGCTCACGTATTTCATGTTCACCGAGGGCGGGATGAAGACGCTCGCGCATTTCATGCTGCCGGCGGCCGCCTTTGCCATCGCGAACCAGGTCGGAAACGCGGGCCTGCAAGGCGGCAACACTTTGCTGAACGCGCTTGCGATCGTTCTGATCGTGGCCGGGAATCGGTTACACCTACATCATCGTGCGCCATTGACGCGCTTCGGCGCGAGATCGCCGCAAGACTTGCGAGGAACGCCTTGTCCGAACTTCCCATTGGCGTCGTCACCATTTCGGACCGAGCCTCGCAGGGCGTCTATGAGGACAAGGGCGGCCCGGGCATCGAGGCGGCGCTCGCTGAACTTCTCGCTTCGCCGTGGCGCCGGTTCGACGGCTCGTCCCGGACGAGCGCCCGAAGATCGAGGCCGCGCTCGTCGAACTCGCCGACGTCGAGGGCTGCCCGCTCATCCTGACGACCGGCGGCACCGGGCCGAGCCCCCGCGACGTGACGCCCGAGGCGACCGAGGCGGTATGCGACCGCGTGCTGCCGGGGTTCGGCGAACTCATGCGGATCGAAGAGCCTCGTCGAGGTCCCGACCGCGATCCTGTCGCGCCAGATCGCCGGCACGCGCGGCTCAAGCCTCATCATCAACCTGCCGGGCAAGCCGGCAGCGATCCGCACGTGCCTCGACGCCGTCTTCGCCGCGGCGCCCTATTGCATCGACCTCATCGGCGGCGCCCGCCTCGAGACGAACCCGGAGTTTTGCGTGGCGTTCCGGCCGAAATCGTGAGGGGGCGCACGCTTCTCCCAGTGAGGCGTCGGGGCGAGCGGGCCCGGCGCCGCGCTCTGCGCGCCGAGGCCGGGGCGAAAGGACCGCGGCGCGTGACGGCCCGCTGCGGAATGGTGGTTTTTCCGTCGCCGCTCCTGTAATCAGGACCGCTCAACCGGAGCCCGTTCATGTCCGCCGCCGTTCAGCGACTCGAGACCGAAGCGGAAGTCCGCGCCGCGATGCGCGCCATCGGCGCCGAGGCGCGGTCGGCCGCGCGCGCCCTCGCCAATGCGCCGGCCGCGCAAAAGAACCGGGCGCTGACGGCGGCGGCGCGAATTCTGCGCGAACGCGCGCCGGAAATCCTGGCCGCCAACGCGCGCGACCTCGCCGAAGGCAAGGCGAAGGGCCTGACGCCGGCGTTCCTCGATCGCCTCGCGCTGAACGAGGCGCGGATCGAGGCGATCGCCCGCGGCCTCGAGGACGTCGCGGCGCTGCCCGATCCGGTCGGCCGCGTGCTCGCGACCTTCAACCGCCCCAACGGCCTCGTCATCGAGCGGGTCGCGACGCCGCTCGGCGTCGTGGGCGTCATCTACGAGAGCCGCCCGAACGTCACCGCGGACGCCGGCGCGCTCTGCCTGAAGAGCGGCAACGCCGTCGTGCTGCGCGGCGGCTCGGACAGTTTCCACTCGTCGGCGGCGATCCACGCCTGCCTGGTCGCGGGGCTGCGGGAGGCCGGGCTGCCGGAAGCGGCGATCGCGCGCGCGCCGTTCGCCTCGCGCGCCGCCGTCGGCGAGATGCTCGAGGGCCTCGGCGGAACGCTCGACGTCATCGTGCCGCGCGGCGGCAAGAGCCTGGTCGAGCGGGTGCAGCGCGAGGCGCGCGTGCCGGTCTTCGCCCATCTCGAGGGCATCGTGCACGTCTACGTCGACCGGGCGGCCGACCTCGACAAGGCGGTGAAGATCGTCGTCAACGCCAAGATGCGCCGCACCGGCGTCTGCGGCGCCGCGGAGACCCTGCTCGTCCATCGACGCGGTCGCCGATCGCATGCTGGAGCCGCTGATCGACGCCCTGATCGACGCCGGCTGCGAGGTGCGCGGCGACGCGGCCGCGCAAGGAGCGACGCCCGGGTGAAGCCGGCGACCGAGGAGGACTGGCGCACCGAATATCTCGACGCGATCATCTCGGTCCGGGTGGTGGACAGCCTCGAGGCGGCGATCGACCACATCGAGACCTTCGGGTCGCATCACACCGACTGCATCGTCACCGAGGACAAGGCGGCGGCCGAGAGGTTCCTGAAGGAGGTCGATCTCGGCGATCGTGCTGCACAACGCCTCGACCCAGTTCGCCGACGGCGGCGAGTTCGGCTTCGGGGCGGAGATCGGCATCGCGACCGGCCGCATGCACGCGCGCGGGCCGGTCGGGGTCGAGCAGCTCTGCACCTTCAAGTACCGCGTTCACGGCGACGGCCAGACGCGCCCCTGAACCCGAAGGGCGCGACGCGCGTCGTCAAGCGTCGCGCCCTGCACGGCCGCTACTTCTTCACCAGCGGGCAGGTCGAATTCGGCAAGCTTGCCGAAGGCCTCCTCGCCGCTCATCGTCTTGATGATCTTGTAGTAGTCCCACTCGCCCTTCGATTCGGAGGGCGACTTGACCTGGGCGATGTACATGTCGCGCAGCAGCAGGCCGTCCGGGCGGATGGTCCCCTTCTGGACGAACGCGTCGTTGATGGTCGCCTTGTGCAGTTCATCCATCACCTTGTCCGCGTCGGTCGTGCCGGCCGCCTTGACCGCGTTCAGATAGGTCAGCGTCGCCGAATAGAAGGCCGCCTGCGGGAAGGTCGGCCGGCGCTTGACCCTTTCGTAGAACTTGTCGGCGAAGGCGCGCGAGCGGTCATCGAGGTCCCAGTACCAGGCGGTCGTCAGGATCAGGCCTTGCGCGATGTCGAGCCCGACGGCGTGGATGTCGGTCAGGAAGACCAGCAGCGCCGCCGGCTTCATGCTCTTCGTCAGCCCGAACTCGGCGGCGGCCTTGAGCGAATTGGAGAAGTCGCTGGCCGGCGTTGGCGAGGCCGAGCACCTGCGCGCCCGACCCCTGCGCCTGCAACAGGTAGGAGGCGAAGTCCGACGTGCCGAGCGGCACGCGCACGTCGCCGACCACGGTTCCGCCGCCCGCCTTCACGACCTCGGATGCGCCTTTCTCGAGCTGCGTGCCGAAGGCGTAGTCGGCGGTGAGGAAGAACCAGCTCTTGCCGCCCTCGGCGAGGATCGTCTTGGCCGTGCCGTTGGCGAGCGCGGTCGTGTCGTAGCCGTAATGGATGGTGTAGGAATTGCAGTTCGCGCCGGTGAGCGAGGCGCCCGCCGCGCCGATGGCGAAGAACGGGATGTGCTTTTCCTTGGCGGCGGACGCCATTGCGAGGCTGACGCCGGTGTTGGAGCCGCCGAGCACCATGGTCAGGCCGGCGGTGTCGGCCCACTCGCGGAACTTCTGCTGGCCGATGTCGGGCTTGTTCTGGTGGTCGGCGGTCAGGATGTCGATCGGCTTGCCGAGCACCGTGCCGCCGAAGTCCGCGATCGCCATCTTGATCGCCTCGACGCCGCCCGCGCCGATGACGTCGGCGTAGGGGCCCGACATGTCGTCGATGTCGCCGATCACCACCTTGTCCGACGCGGCCTCGGCCGCTCCGGCGGCGAGGAGCGCGCACAGCGCTCCGACCGCGGCTAGCATGCGTTTGAAATGTCTCACCGTTTTCCTCCCTGACTAAGGCTGGCGGAATCGCAGAGTCGACTGCCTTTCAGACCCCGAACCATGTGTGCATATTGCTTGCCGCCGCCGCTCAAGGCAAGGCGCGGCGAGACGCGTGACGGCTTGAGGAACGACGACGGCGCCATGACAGCAAAAGCATCTCGCGCGAAACGCGCCGCCCTGGCCGAAGCGGTGTTCGAGCGGTTGGCCGCCGCCAATCCCGAGCCCAAGGGCGAGCTTGCAGTCGCTCAATCCGTTCACCCTGCTCGTCGCGGTCGTGCTGTCGGCGCAGGCGACCGACGCCGGGGTGAACAGGGCGACGAAGCCGCTGTTTGCGGTCGCCGACACGCCGGCGAAAATGGTCGCGCTCGGCGAGGAAGGACTGGCCGAGAGGATCAGGACGATCGGACTCTACCGGTCGAAGGCGCGGCACGTCATCGCGCTGTCGAAGGCGCTGATCGAGCGCTATCGGCGGCGAGGTCCCCCCGACCGGGAGGCGCTCGAGACCTTACCGGGCGTCGGACGCAAGACCGCGAGCGTCGTCCTCAACACCGCCTTCGGCGAGCCGACGCTCGCGGTCGACACCCACGTCTTCCGTGTCGCCAACCGGCTCGGCATAGCGCCGGGCAAAACGCCGCGAGAGGTCGAGGACGCGCTGATGACGGTCGTGCCGCCGCGTTTTCTCCCCCACGCCCATCACTGGCTGATCCTGCACGGTCGCTATGTCTGCAAGGCGCGCAAGCCCGAGTGCTGGCGGTGCGTGCTCCTGGACATCTGTCCCTATGAGCCGAAGACGGTCATCCCTGCGGGTTCGCCGCCGACCAAGTCCAGGAGAGTTCTGAGAAAGCGGCTGGTCTCCGGGAGTCCGGGCCCCTCGCAGGCTCGCCGGACTATCGCCTCACACTCGTGTCGAGGCGGAACTTCAGATAATCGGCGGCGAGGATCGGCGGGTATTTCGGCGTACCGTCGCCGACGCAGGACTTGATCGCCGCGACCAGGGCGTCCGGATTGGGGTCGAAGAAGAAGGCGATCGAGTAGCGCTCGCGCGGTCTCCTGTTGACCACGCGGTGCGGCGTCGAGACGTAGACGTCGTTGGTCCAGCGCATCAGGCAGTCGCCGATGTTGACCACATAGGCGCCCGCGAGCGGCGGCGCGTCGATCCAGCGCCCGTCGCGCCGGCGCACCTGAAGCCCGCCGGCGTCGTCGGTCGCGAGCAGCGTCAGGTTGCCGTAGTCGGTGTGCGCGCCCGCGCCGATTTCCACGCCGAGACCTTCGGCAGGGGCGGGATACCGCAGCAGCCGCAGCGTCGCCATCGGCCGGTCGAACTTGTCGTCGAAAAAGTCGAGCCGCAGTCCGAGATCGCGGGCGAAGGCGTGATGGAGGCGCCCGGCGAGCCTGGAGCAAGCGTCGAAATAGGCGAGCAGCGTCGCGCGGAAGCCCGGGACGTCCGGCCAGGCGTTCAGCGCGCGGAAGGGCTTGCCGGCGAGAAGCTCCGGATCGTCGGGCGCAAGGTCGAGGCCGACGTTGAAAGCCTCCTTCAGGTCCGGGCCTTGCGTCGGATCGAGCGCTTCGCGCAGCAGGGCGGAATAGCCGCGGTTCCCGCCGACCGTGTCGATCGCGATCGCCTGCTTTTCGGCAAGCGGCAGGGCGAAGAAGCGCCGTGACGTCGCGAAGGCCTCGTCCATCAGCGCGCGCGGCACGCCGTGGTTCACCACATAGAAGAAGCCGACGTCGCGACAGGCGGCGCCGATTGCGGCCGCGACGCGCGCGAGCCCCGCTTCGCCCTCTCCGAGCGGGGTCAGGTCGATGATCGGCAGCGCGTCGGTCATGCTTCGAGGTCCTGAAGTTCAACAGCAGCCGAAGCCGCCGCGGTAATGGGCGATCGCGGCCGGTTCGAGAGCGGGCCAGGCGTCGAGGAACGCGCCGCGCGAGCCGCATCTTGTCCCGATAGTCCTGCCGCAGCGCGGTCTCGGCGCCGTCGAGATCGACGCGCGTCAGCCGGCCGTCTCGTGCGATTTCCTGGCCCGCCACGACGAGGCGGTCGACATGGGCGGCGCTCGCCCGCGCGAACAGGAGATCGATCGGCTCGACCGGCGCATGATGGCGTCGCGATCGAGCCGGTCGAGGTCGAGCACGAGAATGTCGGCGGGCGCGCCGACCGCAAGCCGGCCGTCTCCCGGCGCGCCGTTGGCGAAGCGTCCGTCGGCGACGATCCGGGCGAGCCAGTCGCCGCGCTCGATGACGGTCTCGAAGCCCCAGCCGCCATGCAGGAAATGGCCGAGCCGCATCTCGCGCACGATGTCGTCGTCCTCGTCGAGCGCGGAGGCGTCGACCCCGAGCGCGACGCGGCAGCCGCGCCGGATCGCTTCGCCGATCGGCGCGACGCCGCTCGCCAGATGCAGGTTCGAACTCGGGTTGGTGGCGATGACCGCGCCGGCCGACGCGATGGCGTCGAGTTCCGCCTCCCGCGCATAGACGCAATGGGCGAGGGTCAGGCGCGGCGATGAGGAGGCCGAGCGTCTTCAGACGTTCGACCACGCCTTCGGGATAGGCGCTGTCGGCGAAGGCGCGCTGATAGCGCGTCTCCAGAAGATGCATGTGCACGCGCCGTCCGGTGGCTCGCGATCGCTCGGCGATCGCCGCGAGCAGCGCGTCCGAGCACCATTGCGGCCCGTTGGGGCCGAACTGGACGGTGAACGTCGGGCTCTCGACCGCCTCGGCGATCGCCTCGACGCGAGCGATCTGCTCCTCGACGCTCGGCATGGCGCTGAGGAAGGTGGCTGCGACGGTCGCGCGCGCGCGGCTTCGGGCAGCGCCGCAAGGAGCGCCGCCGTGGTCGCCGTAGACGAGCGGATTGCGGTCGCGCATGAAGACGGCGAAGGTCACGCGCACGCCGACCTCGTCCGCCGCGCGCGCAACCGCGCGCGCCTCCTCCACCGGCGACATGGGGCCCTGGAAGCGGGTGTAATGGGCCATGACCGAGGCCGCGCCGCCGCGCGCCGCCCGGCCGAAAGCGGCGAGCGCGCCGAGATAGGGGTCGATCGGCGGCATCGCGGCCAGGCGCAGGAGCCAGGTCTCGAGCGGCTTGGCGGCCGCGCCGAACGAGGTCGGCGACAGCGGGCGGCAATGGTCGTGCGCGTTGGCGAGCGCCGGCAGGGCGAGCAGCCGTCGCTCCGGCGCGCGCGCGCGGCCGGGACGATCGCGGCGATGCGGCCGTCCTCGATCGACGATGTCGACCGGCGGCCCGGCAGGCGCGCCGTCGGTCGGCAGGAGAACGACGCCGTCGATCTTCATGCTTGCGGCGGTTCGTCGATGACGCTGACATGGGCGGCGACGATCCGCCAGCCCTCGGGAAAGCGCACCCAGGTCTGCATCTGCCGCCCGACCTTGCCCGGCGCGCTGTCGCGCCGGAACAGCGTCGCGGCGATGGCGAGGTCGCGGCCGTAGGTGGCGATGCGCGGTCTTCTCCAGCGTTCGCGCGAGGCCGGCCGGCGAGCGCGCCGCGCGAAACGCCCGGATCGCCTCGTATGCCGTAGAGGTTCTCGGCCACGCCGTAGCGGATCGCCTCCGCGCTCGGCAGGAAGAAGCCGTCGAGCGCCGCGACGTCGTTGGCGACCAGCGCCCGCTCGTAGGCGGCGAAGGCGGCCTCGACCTCGGCCCTGACACTCGGGATCGTCGACGATCATGTTCGCCCGCCTGCGGGCTTCGAGCGAGGCGCGCAAGTCGGCGAGGAAGGGAATATCGGCGAACTGGTCGGGCCGCACCTTGTCCCAGTGCGACGCCGGCCGGCTGGCGGAACGGCGTCCCGGTCTCGATCAGCTCGAGTTCGGTCGCGATATAGACAAGCGCCGAATGTCGTGGCTCTCCATGACGACCTCGGCTTCGTCGACGACCTGCGAGGAATGGACCGTGGTCGCGATCGGGGTCGTAGTCGTCGACGAGGCCGAGCTCGCGAAAGATCCCCTGCTCGAGGTCGGCGAAGCCCGCGCCCTTGCCGGTGCGCCCGCCGCGCCGGGTCACCGCGACGCAGCCGACGACGCAGAAGTCGAGCTTCGGCATGTCCTCGAAGCGCACCGGCTCGCCATGCGCCATGAACCCTTGCGCGGTCGCCGCGGTCTCGAAATCGACGCACTTGGCGGCGAGCTTTTCGGGATCGATGCGCAGATAGGGGAAGCCCTTGGTCAGATAGGGCACCGGCGCGAACAGCAGCTTGCCGTCGTAGAGCGCCCGCAGGCGCACCGGGATCTGCGGCGGATCGGGATTGCATTTGACGACCCGCGCCTGCTTCCAGGCGTCGAGCTCGCTCAGCCGCTTGGCGGCGGCGTCGGCGCCGACGAAATTGGGGATGCGGTCGAAGGCCGGCCCGACGTTGACGCCCGTCGCGACGAGCCGCTCCCACACCCGGTTGCGCACG
This sequence comes from uncultured Alphaproteobacteria bacterium, assembly GCA_963724785.1. Taxonomy (GTDB): domain Bacteria; phylum Pseudomonadota; class Alphaproteobacteria; order Rhizobiales; family Beijerinckiaceae; genus Roseiarcus. The sequence continues at coordinate 28,465 of CAVRWC010000028.1, forward strand.
GCGGCCTTGGCGCTCGTTCCGCCCCGCCCAGCGCGATTGGCCTTCGGTCATCATCGCGCCCTCTCAGGCCGCTGGCGGCGACCGGCGCGGCGGCCGACGCCCTCGCGCTCGAGGCGCGCGCGACCCGCAGCGCAAGGTCCTCGCGCCAGGGCGGCGCGATGACCTGCACGCCGATCGGCAGCGTCTCGCCCTCGGTCCAGACCGGAACGGCCGCGACCGGCAGGCCGATGAACGAGATCGGCTGGGTGAAGACGCCGATGTTCGGCCGCACCAGCATCTCCTTGCCGTCGAGCACGAAGGTCTTCTGGCCGAGCTGCGGCGCGCGGCACGGGCGTCGCCGGCGCGAGCAGGATGTCGACGTCCGCGAACAGGTCGAGCGCCTGCGGCGCGAAACCAGCGGCGGAATTTCTGCGCCTGCGACGACCCAGGCGCCCGGCAGCATCGCGCCGGCGATCAGGCGGTCGCGCACGTCGGGATCGAAATCGCTCGGCGCGCGTCGCGCAGGCGCTCGAGATGCAGCGCCGCGCCTTCGACCATGGTGATGAGATAGGCGGCCGCGCGCGCCCGCTGCGGCCTCGGCGAGTTCGACCGTGCGCGTCGGCGTTCAGCGCGCGCGGCGACGCGGTCGACCGCCTCGAACGCCGCAGGCGTCGCCGCCGCGCGCGAAATAGCCGCCGAGCCTGCGCGATGCGCAAGCCCGCCGACGCCGTCGTCGAGGCGTCAGCGCGGCGGGCATCGGCGCGACGTCGGCCTGCGCCGGATCGTCGGCGTCGCGGCCCTGCATCGCGTCGTAGGCTAGCGCGAGATCGGCGACGCTGCGCGCGAACGGCCCGAGATGGTCGAGGCTCGACGACGAACGGGAAACGTGCGCGCGCGCGACAGCCGGCCGTAGGTCGGCTTCAGGCCGAAGATGCCGCAGAACGAGCTCGGCACGCGGATCGAGCCGTTGGTGTCGGAGCCGAGCGCGATCGGCACGAGGCCGCCGGCGACCGCCGCGCCCGAGCCGCCGGACGAGCCGCCGGTCATGTGCGCGAGGTCGTGCGGATTGCGCGACGGGCCGTCGTGCGCGTTCTCGCCGGTGAAGTCATAGGCGTATTCGCCCATGTTGAGCGCGCCGACCAGCATCGCGCCGGCCGCCTTCGAGCCGCGCGACCAGCGTCGCGTCGGCCTCGCGCCGGCGGCCGCTCGCGATTGATCTTCGAGCCCGGCGCGGGTCGGCAGGCCCTTCGACGTCGAACAGGTTCTTGACCGCGAACGGCGCGCCGGCGAGCGGCCCGAGCGTCTCGCCCGCGCGCGCGCGCGCGCGTCGATCGCGGCGGCCTTGGCGAGCGCGCGCTCCGGCGATCACGTCGGTGAAGGCGCCGTAGGCGTCGTCGCGCGCCTCGATGCGCGCCGAGCGCGGCGCGCGATGACCTCGCGCGCGCTCGCCGCGCCGCCCTTGACCGCCGTCGCGATCGCCATGCGCGGATCCGTCGAGCAGCGGCGTCACGGCCGGAACACCGGCGCGGGCTCGTCCTCGTCGTCGATCGCGACTCGCAGAACAGAGCTCGCGCCTGCTCGCGCCGCGATCTCGAGATGCAGCTTGACGACTCGGCGCGCGACTCCGGCGTCAGCGCGATGCCCGAGCAGCGGCAGCGACGGCGTCGACAGCGCGTCGGCGTCGAAGGGCGTTCGGTCATGCGATCGCCTTCTCGAAGGCCGCGAGCGGCGTCGTCCAGCCGACGATGGCGCCCTGGGCGCGGATCATCTCGAGCGTCGCGGCCTTGAAGTCGGGAAAGTAGCTCGCGGTCGCGTCCTCGATCAGCAGGCATTCGTAGCCGCGATCGTTGGCCTCGCGCATCGAGGTCTGCACGCAGACCTCCGTGGTGACGCCGGCGAAGACGAGATGCGTGATGCCGCGCGCCTTGAGCATCGCCGGCGACGTCGGTGGCGTAGAACATGCCCTTGCCGGGCTTGTCGACGACGATCTCGCCCGGCGCCGGCGCGCAGGCCGCGACGATCGCGGCGCCCGGTTCGCCGCGCACCAGAATGCGCCCCATCGGCCCGACGTCGCCGATGCGCAGCGACGGGTCGCCGCGCGGCGCGCTTGGCGGGCGGGCAGTCGGAGAGGTCGGGCGCGTGGCTCTCGCGGGTGTGCAGGATCGGTCCAGCCCTTGGCGCGGAAGAGTCGCGATCAGCGCCGCGACGGTCGGCACGATCGCGACGACGGGCGTCAGATCGTTGCCGAGCGTCTCGCCGAAGCCGCCGGGCTCGAGAAAGTCGCGCTGCATGTCGATGACGACCAGCGCCGTGCGCGCCGGATCGAAGCGGAAGGCGAAGGGCTCGGCGGCGACTTCGATCATCGCTCAGTGCCCCGCCATGTGGCGGCCGATCGTCGTCGCGGTCGGCGCTCGCGGCGTCGGTGAGATAGGCGACCTTGCCGCCCGACATGACGGCGATGCGGTCGGAGAGTTCGAGGATTTCGTCGAGGTCCTCGGAGACGAGCAGCACCGCCGCGCCGCGGTTGCGCTGCTCCATGATCTGGGCGCGGATGTCGGCGACGGAGGCGAAGTCGAGGCCGAAGCAGGGATTGGCGACGATCAGCACGTCGACGTCGCCGGAGAGTTCGCGCGCGAGCACCGCGCGCTGCACGTTGCCGCCGGAGAGGTCGCGGATCGGCGTCTCGGTCGAGGGCGTCTTGACGTTGTAGCGCGCGATCAGTTCGCGCGCCTCGGCGCGGCATCGGCTCGCGCGACAGCCAGAAGCCGAGCCGGGCCATCGGCGGCTTGTCGAAGTTGCGGAAGGCCATGTTCTCGGCCACCGACATGGTCGGCGACGGAGGCGTTCTTCAGCGGCTCCTCCGGCAGGCCGAACACCTTGAAGCGGTCGAAATGGTCGCGCTTCGGCTCGAAATTCTGGTCGCGGATCAGCACCTGGCCGAGCTTGATCGGCCGCTGGCCGGAGAGCGCCTCGACGAGCTCGCTCTGGCCGTTGCCGGAGACGCCCGGCGATGCCGACGATCTCGCCGGCCTTGACCTTGATGTCGAAGCCGGCGACCGCGTCGCGGCCCTCGTCGTTCTCGGCGAACAGGCCCGCGATCTCGAGCGTCACGCCGTCCTTCGGCGCCTTCGATCGCGCGCGGCCGAGGGGCGCACGACGGCGTCGCCGATCATCATCGCCGCCATCTCGCGGGTCGAGACCGCGCCGACCTTGCCGCCGCCGACCTTGCGCGCCGCGCCGGAGCACGGTGAAGTCGTCGCAGAACGCCTCGACCTCGCGGAACTTGTGGCTGATCATCGCGACCGTGATCTCGCCGCGATGCGCCATCTCGCGCAGGAGCCCGAGGATCTCGTCCGCCTCGCCCGGCGTCAGCACCGAGGTCGGCTCGTCGAGGATGAGGAAGCGCTGGTCGAGATAGAGGAGCTTCAGGATTTCGAGCTTCTGCTTCTCGCCCGCCGCGAGGCCCGAGACCGGCCGGTCGAGCGGGACGCGAAACGGCATCCGCTCGAGGAAGGCTTCGAGCGCCCGGCGCTCCTTGCGCCAGTCGATGAAGGCCGGCGCGTCGGCGCGGCTGACGACGAGGTTCTCGGCCGCGGTCAGCGCCGGCACCAGGGTGAAGTGCTGGTAGACCATGCCGACGCCGAGCGCCTGCGCGTCGCGCGGATTGCGCACCGCGACCTCCGACGCCGTCGATCTCGAGCTGGCCCCTGTCGGGCGTGTAGAAGCCCATGATGCATTTGACCAGCGTCGACTTGCCCGCGCCGTTCTCGCCGAGCAGCGCATGGAACGAGCCCGCCGGCACATAGATCGACACGTCCTGCAGCGCCTTCAGCGCGCCGAAGTGCTTGCTCATGCCGATGGTTTCGAGCGACGGGCCGCGGGCGGGATGGGCGTTCATGCTGGGGTCCCAATTCTCCCTCGCCCCGCTTGCGGGGAGAGGGCGGGGGTGAGAGGCCTCGGCGATTGGCCGCCGCCACGGCTCCTCGCCCCGCCCGTCATCCTAGCCTTCTCCCCGCATAGCCGGTCGAAGGACGGGCGTCTTTCGACGCCCTTCGGCCCGTCGAAGGACGGCGTCTTCGACGCCCTTCGCGGAGAGAAGGACTGAAGGCGCTCGCTCACGGCAAAGCCTCGATGAAGGCCTTCGACGAAGCCACCGCGCCGAACACGCCGCCCTGCATCGTCACCATCTTGATCGCGGCGGCGTGGTTGCCGGGGTCGGTCGCGCCGCAGCAGTCCTCGAGCAGCAGGCATTCGAAGCCGCGGTCGTTGGCCTCGCGCATGGTGGTGTGGACGCAGACGTCGGTGGTGATGCCGGTCAGCACGAGGTTGTCGATGCCGCGCGTGCGCAGGATGAGTTCGAGGTCGGTGGCGCAGAACGAGCCCTTGCCCGGCTTGTCGATGATCGGCTCGCCGGGGAGCGGCTTCAGCTCCTCGATGATCTCCCAGCCCGGCTCGCCGCGGACGAGGATCTTTCCGCAAGGGCCGGCGTCGCCGATGCCGGCGCCGATCCGCTGCGAACGCCAGCGCTTGTTGGGGGGCAGGTCGGCGAGATCGGGCCGGTGGCCCTCGCGGGTGTGGATGACGTGTAGCCCTTCGCCCGCGCCGCCGCGAGCAGCGCCCTGATCGGCTCGATCGGCGCGCGGGTCAGGGCGAGGTCGTAGCCCATGGTGTCGACATAGCCGCCCTTGCCGCAGAAATCGGTCTGCATGTCGATGACGATGACGGCGGTGTTCGCCGGCCGCCAGTCGCCGTTCCAGGGCCAGGGATAGGGGTTGGCGGCGAGGGTCGGCATCGTCTATTCCGCAGCGTTGGAGAGTTTGTCGCCGTAGCGCCGCGTCGGCTTGGGAAAGCCGTAGGCCACGCCGTCCCTGTGGACGACCTCGTCCTCCCACGGCAGCCGATAGCGCCCGGCCACGAGATCCTGCATGTAGGTATAAGGGCAGTCGCCCGCGCCGCCCGCGACCGCGACCATACCGCGGTGGCCGAACTGGTAGATGTTGTTTTCGACCGCCCAGTGCCTGCGCGCCTCGCGGATAAGATCGGGCCGAACCTCGGCGGTAACGATCTCGTCGGGGCGGCCGGTCGCGCCTTCGGCGAGGATCGCGCCGTCGAAATTGACGATCATGCCCTGCCCCATCGAGTCGAAGGTTCCGTCCGATCCGCACATGCAAACGTTGGCTGTCGCCATCAGGTTCTGGAAACTGTTCGCCTGGTTGGTGAAGCGCCACGCCTCCCGGATCGGCGCCGTGTATCCGGCGGTCCGGATCATGATCTCCGCGCCCTTGTAGGCGCACTCGCGCGCCATCTCGGGGAACATCCCGTCGTGGCAGATGATGAGCGCGATCCTGGCTCCCTTCGGCCCGTCGCACACGGGAACCCCGATGTCGCCCGGCTCCCAGGGTTCGACCGGCGTCCAGGGATGCATTTTCCGGTAGTAGAGCCTCAGGCTCCCGACGTCGTCGATGATGACGCCGGAATTGTACGGGTTTCCATGCGGATTCAGCTCCATCAGGGAGAAGCAGCCCCAGATTCGGTTGTCGCGGCACGCCGCCTTGAAGGCTGCGATCTCCGGCCCGTCGAGCGTGCACAGGATCGCCGGGTTCATGTCCATCGAAAGACCGTGCAGCGAATATTCCGGGAAAACGACGAGGTCCATCGTCGCCATGTTCCGGCGCGCCTTGCCGACCATCGCCACGATCCTGTCGGTCTGCGCCTTGAGATCATGCGGCGTGACGACGACCGGCAGCTGAAGCTGGACGAGTCCGATCACCACGCCGTTTGGAGACTTGTTGAGGCCGCCCAGTCCGCTCATCAACGCGCTCCGTCACTTGGCCATCGACAATTCGCCCGGCATGTCGCGCGCCGAATGGGTCGCGCTCGAGGTCGCGATCATGATGGCGAGCGTCAGGATGTAGGGCGCGGCGTTGAAGAAGTAGTAGCCCTGCGTAACGCCGATCGACTGCAGCGATGGGCCGAGCGCGCCGGCGGCCCCGAACAGGAGCGCGGCGTAGACGCAGCGCACGGGGCTCCAGCGGGCGAAGATCACCAGCGCCACCGCCATCAGGCCCTGCCCGGACGACAGGCCCTGGTTCCATGAGCCGGGATAGGAGAGCGAGAGAAACGCGCCGCCGACGCCGGCGAGAAAGCCGCCGACCGTGGTCGTCAGGAGGCGCACCAGATTGACCGAGATGCCCATGGCGCGGGCGGCGGGGGCGCTGTCGCCGACCGTGCGCACCACGAGGCCCCAGCGCGTGTTGCGCAAGGCCCAGGCGAGCAGAAGCGCGATGACGATGCCGACGAAGAACAGCGGATTGACCTGCAGCGCGCTCTTGAGATTCGGGCTGTCGCTCCAGAAGCCGAGCGGGATGGAATCGAGGCGCGGCGCCGTCGGCTGGATGTAGGGCTTGCCGAAGAAGAAGGCGACCCCAACGCCGAACAGCATCATCGCGATGCCGACCGCGACGTCGTTGACCTTGGGCAGGCCGCAGATCGAGCCGTGCATCGCCCCGAGCGCCGAGCCCGCGACGCCCGCCGCGAGCACGCCGAGCCATGGGGAGCCGGTGTGGTAGGACGCGGCGTAGGCGACCATCGCGCCCATGACCAGCGTGCCTTCGAGGCCGAGGTTCACCCGCCCCGACTTCTCGGTCAGGCACTCGCCGAGCGCGACGAACATGAAGGGCGTCGAGACGCGAATGGCGCCCCCGAGCATGGCGATGAGAACGGTAAGGACCGCGTCGTTCATGTTCGATCCCTCGCGGGGGGCGGCTTGAAGATCGAGAAGCGGCCATAAAGCGTTTCGGAGGTCAGAAGGACCACGAAGATCAGACCTTCGAGCACCTGCACGGTCGCATCGGGCAGCCCCATGCGCCGCTGGATCAGCCCGCCCGCGGCGACGATTCCGCCGAACAGGATCGCAACCGGCGGAATGACCAGCGGATTGTGACGCGCGAGGAAGGACACCAGGATGCCGGTGAAGCCGTAGCCCGCGGCGAGCGAAGCGTTGGCGCTGCCCTGGATCGCCGCGACCTCGAAGAAGCCGGCGAGCCCGGCCGAGGCGCCCGCGATCGCCGAGCAGGCGACGATCAGCTTGCCGACCGGCAGCCCTTGCGCGAGCGCGGCGCGATAGTTGCCGCCGGTGACGCGGGCGGCGAAGCCGAAGGTCGTCCGCTCGAGCAGAAGGTAAAGCAGGACGCACAGCGCGACGCCGGCGACGATTCCCCAATGCACTTCGGTGCCGGGGATCATGCCGACCATGTAGGCGTCGGTCAGCGGCTTGGTCGACGGCTTGTTCGGATTGGAGATGTCGCGCAGCGCCCCTTCGACGAAGAAGTTCATGATCGCGATGCCGATATAGGTCAGCAACAGCGACGAGATCGTCTCGTTGACCCCGCGCGCATAGCGCAGGAAGCCGGCGATCCCGACCCAGAAGCCGCCGACCAGCATGGCCGTGATCGCCATCACGATGAGCGTGACCAGCGGCGGCGCGACCCCGATCATCGGGATCGCCAGCGCGGCGGCGGCGAAGCCGCCGATCACCAGCGCGCCCTCGCCGCCGATCATGATGAGGCCGATACGCGCGGGAATGGCGACGGCGAGCGCGGTCATGATCAGCGGGGAGGAGCGCTGCAGCGTGTTCTGGAACGAAAAGGGGGTGCCGAAGCCGCCCCGCCAGACGTAGGACACGAAATCGACCGGCGACTTGCCGATCGCGATCAGGAACACGGCGAACAGCGCCGCCGCGACCGCGATCGCGAGCAGGGGGATGGCGACATATTCCGAATTGACGCGCAGGCGCAGCGCCCAATCCGAGCGCGCCGCCTCCGGCCCGACGGGCTGGGTCAGGTCCGAGGCGGCCTTGGCGGTGACGGGGGCGTCCGACATGGGCCGTTCGCTCCGGTCCGGCGGCGTCAGGTCGTCGACCCGCTGACGCCTTCGAGCAGGTAGTCCATCTTGTCGAGGAACGGGTCGAGGTTGCCGTAGGTCTTGTCGATCACGACCTTGCCCTTGTTGTCCTTGAGCGGCCCGACATAGATCGGCTTGCCCGCCTTGAGGCCCTCGATGGCGGCGAGCGCGGCCTTCTGCGCTTCCGGCGTCGCGGCGGCGCCGAACGGCGTGTTGCGCACATAGTCGACCTCGTAGCCGCCGGCGAGGAAATTCGGCGGAGTCTTGCCGGCCGCGATGTCCGCGGCGTAGCCCTTGTAGATCGTCTCCCACTTGTATTCCGCGCCGGTGATGAAGCCCTTGGGCGCGAGCGGCGCCTGGCTGGCGTTGTGGCCGCAGCTCATCACGCCGCGCTTCTCCGCCGTCTCGATGACCACTTTCGGACCATCGACGTGGCAGGTGATGACGTCGCAGCCGGCGTCGACCAGCGCGTTGGCGGCTTCGGCCTCGCGCACCGGCAGCGACCAGTCGCCGGTGAAGATGACCTGCACCGTCGCCTTGGGATTGGTCGAGCGCGCGCCGAGCAGCACCGAATTGATGTTCGACAGCACGCTGGCGATCGGCTTCGCGGCGACGAAGCCGATCTTGTTGGTCTTGGTGCAAAGGCCCGCAGCGACGCCGTCGACGTAGTGGGCCTGATTCAGATAGCCGAAATAGGAGCCGGCGTTCTTCGGATCCTTGTCCTTGTTCCAAAGCGGCGCCGCGTGGCGGAACTGGACGTCCGGATATTTCTTGGCGAGATCGACGACGAACGGCGTGTAATAGCCGAACGACGTCGCCAGAATCAGGCCGGCCCCGTCGAGGTTGATCATCGATTCCATCGACTTCGACACCGCGTCGGTCTCGGGCACGTTCTCTTCCTCGACCACCTTGACGCCCGGCACCTCTTTCAGCGCCTTGATCGCCACCGCGTGCGCCTGGTTCCAGCCGAAGTCGTCGCGAGCGCCGACATAGACGACGCCGACGGTCAGGTCCGTGGCGGCGAAGGCGCGGCCGAGCGCGCCGACGTTCAGCGTCGCGCCAGCCAGTCCCAGGGCGGCCGTCTTGATCAGCGTGCGGCGAGAGACTTCCGGTGCTGCCATCTTATGCGTCCTCATGGTTTGCAAGCGACGCGAATGCCGCGCCATTCCCCGCACGCGGAGTTGCAAAGAACATGCCGTAAACTGCGGCCGATTGTCGCAACGTTTTCGAGGCGACGAATGATCATATGCCTTGAACCTCGGCGGCATGCCTCATTGTTGTGCGCCGCTGGCGGGCGGAAGGGTGCGGCGCTCCTGTCCGGATTGCTCGGCTCAAGCCGCGGTAACGGAGAATTGCCCCCTCCTGAGGTCAGGGCGCCCCCTTGCGCCCGGCTCCACAAGGCGGCGCGGGCAGGCCGATGGCCCGGAGAGCGGCTCAAACGCTTAGGCTTTAGAACAGGATAGGATAAAATCCCGAGCAAGTCTGTCCTCTCGACCGCTCCAATAGCGCTTTCGCACGCGCTACCCCCCGCTGGAGTTTGGTTCGCTCCGCCAGACAAAGAAACAAAGCGGCGATTGTGATCCATGCATATTTTGTCGACCCTGGGTTTCACTGTCCCTGTATCACGAAAAAGCTATTTGCAGGCAGCAAGAAACGTGTTAATTATTTGTAATAATTTATCCGATTGTGGATTAGAGCCATATTGGCGGGTCACTGTGCACCAAAATCGTCCGAGACGATCGAAGCGGCACGAAGCGGAACGTCGTGATGTCTACCAACAAGTACGCGCTATAGAAATACCGCAGATCGAGGTCGATACAGGGCCAACATCTGATGATTTTATTTTCCGATTGCTTGTCCTTTCGCGAACCGGCGAACGGATCGCCCTCGAGTTGACGTTCGAGCATTTTCGAGGGCTGATGGATGCGGCGGGCACAACGCAAAAATTGTTTCCAGGCGGAAGACTTGCGAACTAGAGAAGTACGGATTCCGTGCATTTGGACGAAGGGCGGATCGCCAATCGCTTCCTGATCTCTCGCCCTTTCCGGGAACAGCCTGGCAGTCTGTGAGAGACCAATTCAAGCGGTCCCGCAGCGCGTCCATTTCCCCCCGACCTTTATCGATTGCTAACGGCGGAAGGCCGAGTCCCGTCTTGTTCGCTTACGGGCCCCCAGCAAAAATGCGCCGGAAACAAAGGAGTTGTTCCGTGCGTAGCTTTCAATCCCATCCGCTCGGGTCCCACGGTCGCCCCCATGCGTTGCCTGGACCTCGTCCGCAGAGCCATCACGAGCCGCTGATCACCGCGGGGGCGCTCGGCCGTATCGGGTTGCTGCTGCTCATCGTCTTCGGTCTCGGCATCGCCGCCCAGCCTGGTCTCGGTGCTCCTCATTGATCGCGGCTCGCGAAGCACAGGAGGCCTCGATGATTCATCAGGACATCAAGGTGGCGACCGACGCCTGCCTGTTCATCGGACAGGATCATTGTGGACACTGGGTCGTCAAAGACGGGCGCGGCCTGTGCGGCGGGCTGTTCGCCGACCGCACGGCGGCGATTCGGTTCGCAATGTACGAATGCCAAAGCCGCCCCCAGTCCGTGATCATGCTGCCAGACGGTCTGGAGCTGGATTTGACCTTTGCGACGGCCGTCGCGGTCGATGCGAGACGTGAGCGGGCAGCCTGACCGTCGTCCGCGGCGCCGTTCGCTCTCCCGGTTGTTCTCGGGCCAACTGCAAGGTGGGTAGACGCTAGCCCGCCTTTTGCATTGGCGGTAAGTCGGGCGCCGGCGTCAGGATCGGCGCTGGCCCGAGGAGTTTCGCCCATGACCGAATCGATCGCCGCGCTTGTCGCCGCCCACGCGGGCGGGAAGCCGATAGCCGCGACCATCGAAGAGACTTACGCGCGCATCGCCGCCCACAAGGATCCGGCCCTGTTCATCTCGCTGAGACCCAAGGCCGCAGCGCTCGCCGAGGCCCGGCGCCTCGACGCCGAGGGGCCGGACGGCAAGCCGCTCTATGGAGTCCCGTTCGCGGTCAAGGACAATATCGACGTCGCGGGGCTGCCGACCACGGCGGCCTGCCCGGCCTTCGCCTATACGCCGGAACGGTCGGCCTTCGTCGTCGAGGCCTTGAATCGCGCCGGCGCGATCGTCGTCGGCAAGACCAACCTGGATCAGTTCGCCACCGGCCTCGTCGGCGTCCGCTCGCCCTACGGCGTCCCGCGCAACGCGCTTAAGCGCGATCTCATTCCCGGCGGATCGAGCTCCGGATCGGCGACAGCGGTCGCGGCGGGGCTCGTGCCCTTTTCGCTCGGAACGGACACCGCCGGCTCGGGCCGGGTCCCGGCCGCGCTCAACGGGATCGTCGGGCTAAAACCGTCGCTTGGCGCGCTGTCGGCGACCGGCCTCGTTCCGGCCTGCCGCACGCTCGATACGATCTCGATCTTCGCGCTCGACGTCGTCGACGCCTTCGCCGCGTTCCAGGCGGCCTGCGGCTATGACGAGCAGGACGGATATTCCCGCCGCTTTCCGCGGCCGGAACTGTCCGGCCTGGAGAAGGGCCTGCGGATCGGCGTGCCGCGGGCCGACCAGTTGCAGTTCTTCGGCGACGCCGACGCCGAGGCCGCCTTCGCCCGCGACGGCGAGAGCGTCGAAGCGCTCGGCATGAGGCTGGTCGAATTCGACTTCGAGCCGTTCGCCGAGGTCGCCCGCCTGCTCTACGAGGGCCCGTGGGTCGCCGAGCGCTACGCGGCGACGAAGCCGCTGATCGAGACGCATCCCGAGGCGCTGCATCCCGTCACGCGCGCGATCATCGAGGGCGCCAGGAAATTCGACGCGGTGGCGACGTTCGAGGCGTTCTACAAGCTCGCCGACCGGCGGCGGACGGCGGAGGGGGCGTGGTCCGCCTTCGACGTCATGCTGCTCCCGACCATTCCGCGGCCCTATACGCTCGCCGAGGTCGAGGCCGAGCCGGTGCTGCTCAATTCCCGGCTCGGGACCTACACCAATTTCGTCAACCTGCTCGATCTGTGCGCGATCGCCGCGCCCGCGGGCATGCGGGGCGACGGCCTGCCCTCGAGCGTGACGCTGATCGCGCCAGCCGGCGACGACGGTCTCGTCGCCGGCCTCGCGGCGGCGATTCACGCCCGCTCCGAGGCGCCCATGGGCGCGACCGGGCGGCCTGCCCCCAGGCTGCCGAAGGCGCCGGCGACCGCGCCGTCGGGCCGCATCGGGCTCGCCGTGGTCGGCGCGCATCTCGCCGGGCTGCCGCTCAACCCCGAACTCGTCGCGCTGGGCGCGTCGTTCGTCAGCGAGGTCGAGACCGCGCCGGACTACCGGCTCTATGCGCTCGCGGGCGCGAAGCCCGACAAGCCCGGCCTTCTGCGGGTGGCGGACGGCGCGGGCGCGGCGATCAAGGCGGAGGTCTGGGCGCTCGATCCCGAGAGCTTCGGGGCCTTCGTCGCCAGGATACCGGCGCCGCTCGGCGTGGGGACCGTGCGGCTGGCGGACGGCTCGACCGTCAAGGGCTTCCTGGTCGAGCCCGAGGGGGTCGCCGGGGCGACAGACATTTCGAAGTTCGGCGGCTGGCGGGGCTATCTCGCCTCGCTCCGCGCCGGCGGCTGAGGCGGCCCGACTGGACGACTTGGGCGGCGCCCGGCCGCAGTCTCTCGTAAGCCCTTGAAAACATTGAGTCGTGGTGTGAAGAATCGGGCTCGACAGGCAATAAGCCCTTGAAATCGCACGGCTCTCGTCAGAAAACCGCGCTCCTCAGGACCGGCGCCCGAATACCCAGTCGCTGGTTGCAAAGAGAGTTCCAGCGGCGTTGTTTTTTGATAACGTCCGCCGCCAGCAGAATCCGGTAGCCGTCGGTCCCACGGCGAGAGAGCCCATCATGACGTCCAGCACTGAATACGACGAAGCCAAGCCGAACTGGATCTGGCGAGGCCTGAGCGACAACCTGCCCTTTGTCGTGATCATCGTGCTGGGGCTCATCGGCATCAGCTGGACGGGCCTCTCCCGCGCACCCCGACGGCGACCTACTGGGTGATCGTCACCCCGATCATCGCGCTCATCTGCATCTTCACCGGGTGGCGCCACACGCTGAGCGGCGAGCGCATCGGCATGGCGGTCACGCAGGTGCTGCAATGGGCGGCCGTGCTGATCGCGATGTATCTCCTGACGGTCAGCGACGTCGAGCGCTCGCTCAACGCCAATGCGCTCGGCCTGATGATCCTGACGCTTGCTCGCACTCGGCGTCTTCGTCGCCGGACTGAACCTCCGGACCTGGAAGCTGTGCGTCACCGGCGCCTTCCTCGCCGTCTCGGTTCCCGCGATCGCCTGGCTTCAGGACGCGGCGCTGCTGCTCTGATGATCGGAGTCGTGCTGATCGCGCTCCTGTTCGCCTACTGGTGGCTGCGGGACCGCTTCCGCGCGGACGCGTGAAAAGTCAGTGCGTCCCCTTCAGTTTCGCCGCCGCCGCCCGGTCGAGCAGCCAGATCGCGGGTCGCTCTGACGGGCGGATCGCCTGGGCGGGCAGGACGACCGGCTCGCGCGGCCCCTGCAGCACGCGATTGAGGATTTCCGCCTTGTCGTCGCCGGTCACGACGAATACGGCGCGGCGCGCCGCATTGATGGCGGCCGGCGTCAGCGACAGCCGCCACATGCCGACGAACTCGACGTAGGACGCCATCACCGTCCGACGCGTCTCGGTCACCGCGGCGAGGCCCGGAAACAGCGACGCGGTATGCCCGTCGTGGCCGAGTCCGAGCAGAACGAGATCGAGCCGCCCGTCGTCGCCCAGAGCCCGGCGGAGTTCGACTGCGTAACGCGTCGGCCGCCGCCTCCGGCGGGTCCTCGCCGCGCATGCGCAGCACCTGTTCGGACGGGATCGGCACGCGGTCGAGCAGCGCGACCTTCGCCATGTGGTAGTTGCTGCGCGCGTCGCGCGGCGAGACGCAGCGCTCGTCGCCGAAGAACACGTGGACGTGCGACCAGTCGATCGGCGCCGCGGCGAGGCGCTGATAGACCGGCCGCGGCGTGTTGCCGCCCGAGAGCGCGATGGTGAACCGGCCGCGCTCGGCGATCGCCTCTGACGCCGCGGCGGCGATGGTGTCGGCCGCGCCCGCGATCAGCGAGGAGAAGTCGGGGTAGGCGATCGCCTCGGCGATCGAGCCGTCTGGCGCGGCGATGGACATCGTCTCGGACATGCGGCGCGCTTCCGGGCGCGATCAGGCAGCGCCGCGAAGGCGGCGATAGCGGCGGATCAGGGCGTTGGTCGAGCCGTCGTGCGCGAGCGGCGGCTCGCCGGCCGACGGTGAGCTCGGGAACGATGCGCTTGGCCAGGACCTTGCCGAGCTCGACGCCCCACTGGTCGAACGAATCGATCCCCCAGATCGCCCCCTGGGTGAAGGCGCTGTGCTCGTAGAGCGCCACCAGCGCGCCGAGCGTATGCGGCGTCAGGCGGTCGGCGAGGATCATGTTGGTCGGCCGGTTGCCCTCGCAAACGCGGAACGGCGTCTGTTTGGGGTCGGACGCCTTCGGCCGCGAGCTCCTCGGCGGTCTTGCCGAAGGCGAGCGCCTCGGCCTGGGCGAACAGGTTCGCCATCAGGAGGTCGTGCTGGCTGGCGATCGGGCTCAACGGCGCGCAAAAGCCGATCATGTCGACCGGGATCAGCTTCGTGCCCTGGTGGATGAGCTGGTAGAAGGAATGCTGGGCGTCGGTGCCCGGCTCGCCCCAGTAGACAGGGCCGGTCTGGACGTCGACGTGACGGCCGTCGATGTCGACGTGCTTGCCGTTGCTCTCCATCTGCAGTTGCTGGAGATAGGCGGGAAAGCGGGCGAGATTGGCGGCATAGGGCATCACGCCGATCGTCTGCGGCGCCGAAGAAGTTGTTGTACCAGACCGCAAGCAGCCCCATCAGCATCGGCATGTTGCGCTCGATCGGCGCGGTGCGGAAGTGCTCGTCCATGGCGTGGAAGCCGGCGAGCATGGCGCGGAAATTGTCCGGCCCGACCGCGATCATGGTCGACAGGCCGATCGCCGAGTCCATCGAATAGCGGCCGCCGACCCAGTCCCAGAAGCCGAACATGTTGGCCGTGTCGATGCCGAACGCCTTGACCGCCTCGGCGTTGGTCGAGAGCGCCACGAAATGGCGCGCGACCGCCGCCTCGTCGCCGAGCGCGGCGAGCGACCAGCGCCGCGCCGCCGCCGCGTTGGACATCGTCTCGAGCGTCGTGAAGGTCTTGGAGGCGATGATGAACAGGGTCTCGTGCGGATCGAGGTCCTGCGTCGCCTCGGTGAAGGCCGCGCCGTCGACATTGGCGACGAAGCGGAAGGTCAGCGCCTTGTCGCTGAAGGCGTGCAGCGCGCGATAGGCCATCTCCGGGCCGAGATGCGAGCCGCCGATGCCGATGTTGACGACATTGCGGATGCGCTTGCCGGTGTGGCCCTTCCAGGCGCCGGAGCGCACCTGGTCGGAGAAGGCGGCCATCTGGTCGAGCACGGCGTGAACCTCGGGGATGACGTCCTCGCCGTCGACGACGATCGTCCAGTCGCGCGGCGCGCGCAGCGCCACGTGCAGCACGGCTCGGTCCTCGCTCACGTTGATCTTCTCGCCGGCGAACATCGCGTCGCGCCTGGCCTCGACGCCGCGGGCGCGGGCGAGCGCTGCGAGCAGCCGGACGGTCTCGTCGGTCGATGCGGTTCTTCGAATAGTCGAGAAAGAGCCCGGCCGCCTCGACCGAGAAGCGTTCGGCGCGGCCCGGATCGGCGGCGAACAGGCTGCGCAGGCGCTTGTCCTTGACGCTTCCGTAGTGCGCTTCAAGCGCCTCCCACTCCGGCGTGGCCGCCAGCGTCGCCTTGACCGTCATCGCCTTCACTCCTCATCCGAAAACGCGAGGAACCCCTAAGGCGCAAACGCCGCGCGGTCGAGAGCGACGATGTCGCGGATCGCTTCGATCGCGACATCGGGCGGGGGATAAGCCTCGACCGCCTTGGCGTCGTGGGCGTAGCGCCCCTGCCGCGGAAAGACGGTCGTGACCCTGTCGCCCCATACGCTCTTGACCGCGGAAAGGATGCGCAGCTTGTC
Source organism: uncultured Alphaproteobacteria bacterium (assembly GCA_963724785.1). Taxonomy (GTDB): domain Bacteria; phylum Pseudomonadota; class Alphaproteobacteria; order Rhizobiales; family Beijerinckiaceae; genus Roseiarcus. Next base: position 44,427 of record CAVRWC010000028.1, read on the forward strand.
GTCGATCAGCACGTAGCGGCGCGCCGGGTAGAGCCGCTCGACGAGGTCGAGCTCCTTTTCCTTGTGAACGAAGATCAGCACCTCGCCGTCGAAGGCGCTCCAGAGGCCCGACCGCTCGACCTTGCGCGGCTGGTAGACCGCGTCGCCGTCGGACAGCAGGACGACCCGGCCCCATTGCCGGGCGTGGCTGACCGCCTCCAGCGCGCCGGAATAGAGCCGCTCGGCAAAAGGATAGTCGATCAGCCAGTTCGCCAAGCCTGAGCACGCTGGGATCCTGCAACGCCTCGAGCCGATAGCGCCCGAGCGCGCCGAGATAGTCGGCGTAGCCGAGCGTCGGACCACAGCGCGTCGAAAATCGCCCAGTACCGGGTCCGCGCCGCTTCGCCGTATCGCTCCGCCGAGATGGGCGTCGAGGTCGTGCTGGACGCGGTCGTTGTCGATCAGCGTGTTGTCGACGTCGAACAGGAAGACGGTGTCGTCCATGGCGCCCCTTCACGTCGACGGCTCCGGGATTGCGCCAAGGTCCGTCGGCGCCGATCAGCGCGTCCGCCGCCTCTGGGCCCCAGGTCCCCGGCTGGTACTCGACGCATGCCGGAGGGCTGGCCGAGAATCGGCTCGACGATCCGCCACTGCGCGTCGACGATGTCCTCCCGGCCGAACAGCTCGCCGTCGCCGCGCATCGCGTCGCCAAGCAGGCGCTGATAGGGCGGCAGTCAGGCAGCCGGGCTGCTCGTTCAAGGCCAGCTCGACCGACTCGCCGATCATCTTCTCGCCCGGACGCTTGACCCTGAGGCCCAACGCCACGCTGACGTCCGGGCTCATGCGCATGCGCATGTGGCCGACCGCCGGCCCCGCTCGTCGAACACGGGGCGCGGCGGAGCGTGGAACTCGACCAGCACCTCGGCCGCCGTCACCGGCAGGCATTTGCCGGCCCGGATGTAGATCGGCACGCCCGCCCAGCGCCAGCTGTCGACGGTCAGCTTGACCGCGACGAAGGTCTCCACCCCGGAGTTCGGGCTTGACGCCGGGCACGCCATGGTAGCCGCGATACTGGCCGCGCACGATGGACGCCGCGTCGAGCGGGCGCACCGCCTTCAGAAGCGCCGCCTTCTGGTCGCGCGAGGCCTCGTGGTCCTCCCCGGTCGGCGGATCCATCATCAGGTTGGCGAGCACCTGCAGCATGTGGTTCTGCACCACGTCGCGCAGCGCCCCGGTCGAAATCGTAGAACGCGCCGCGGTCCTGCACGCCGAACGACTCGGCCATGGTGATCTGGATGCTGCGCACGTAGTGGCGGTTCCAGAGCGGCTCGAAGATCGAGTTGGCGAAGCGGGTGTAGACGATGTTCTGGACCGGCTCCTTGCCGAGGTAGTGGTCGATGCGGAAGATCGACTCCTCGGGAAAATGCGCGAGCAGGATGCGGTTGAGCTCGGCGGCCGATTGCCGGTCGCGCCCGAACGGCTTTTCCACCACCAGCCGGGCGTTCTCGCTCAAGCCCGCCGCGGCCAGCGCCGAGACGACGACGCCGAACAGCGACGGCGGGATCGCCAGATAGTGCAGCGGCCGCTTGGCGCCGCCGAGCGCCTGCTTGAGCTGCGCGAAGGTCTGCGGATCGTTGTAGTCGCCGTCGACATAGCGCAGCAGCGAAACGAGCTTGGCGAAGCTCGCCGGGTCGGCGCCGCCGTGATGGTCGAGGCTGTCCTTGGCGCGCGCCTGGAACTGGTCGAGCGTCCAGCCCGCCTTGGCGACCCCGACGATCGGCACGTTCACGCCCTCGTCGCGCACGAGGCCGAGGAGGGCGGGAAAGATCTGCTTGTAGGCGAGATCGCCGGTCGCGCCGAAAAAGACGATCGCGTCGGACTGGGCCTCGCTCATTCAGGTTCCCTCCGGCTTTTCGTGGTGGCCGCCGAACTCGAAGCGCATCGCCGACATCAGCTTGTCGGCGTATTCGGCCGCGCCGCGCGACCCGAACCGGCCGAACAGCGCCGCGCTCAGCACGGGCGCCGGCACGCCTTCGTCGATCGCCGCCTCGAGCGTCCAGCGGCCCTCGCCGGAATCCGAGACGCGTCCGGCGAATTCCTTGAGTTCGGCGTCCGCGCGCAGCGCCGCGGCGGTCAGGTCGAGCAGCCACGAGCCGACCACGCTGCCGCGCCGCCAGACCTCCGCCACCCGCGCCACGTCGATGTCGAACTGGTAGAGTTCGGGATGGCGCAGCGGCGTCGTCTCCGCGTCGGCCGCCTGCTTCTCGAGGCCGACGTTGGCGTGGCGGAGCACGTTCATGCCCTCGGCGTAGGCGGCCATGAGGCCGTATTCGATGCCGTTGTGGACCATCTTGACGAAGTGGCCGGCGCCGTTCGGGCCGCAGTGGAGATATCCCCACTCCGCCTGCTCCGGTTCTCCCGTCGCTCCCGGCGTCCTCGGTGCGGCCGGCGACGCCCGGCGCGAGCGCGCGGAAGATCGGGTCGAGATGGGCGACGATCTCCGTTCTCGCCGCCGATCATGTGGCAGTAGCCGCGCTCCTTGCCCCAGACGCCGCCGCTGACGCCGACGTCGACGTAATGCAGCCCCTTCGGCTTGAGTTCGGCCGCGCGGCGGATGTCGTCGTGATAGTAGGAATTGCCGCCGTCGATCACGATGTCGCCGGGTTCGAGCAGTCCCGTCGACTTCGGCGAGGATGGGCTCGACCACGGCGGCGGGGACCATCAGCCAGACGGCGCGCGGCTTGGCGAGCTTGGCCGACGAAGTCCTTCATGCTGCTCGCGCCGGTCGCGCCGAGGCCGGCGAGCCGCGCCACCGCGTCCGCGATGGGCGTCGTAGACGACGAGGTCGTGGCCGGCCTTCATCAGGCGCTCGACCATGTTCGCGCCCATGCGACCCAAGTCCGATCATGCCGAGTTGCATCGTCGCTCTCCTCCGTTCCCCGAGCGGCGCCCGAAGGCGAGCCGGCCCTCGTTGCAATCGCCGTCTGCCGTCTGACTCCGTCCTGCCCCGGTCGGACGGCGGCGTCATGACGGCTGCGCTCATCGGACGCGGACTGCCGCACAGGTTATGCTGGACCAGCGTCATCGTGAAGCCTGCGCGATGTCCCCCGAGTTGTCGATTTCCTACTGGCGTCGCGGCAGGGCGACAACGTTATCGCATACGGAATGTGTATGATGATGCGATCTGCCAACTCGCTTGCGTTCAAAGCAAAAGTCCAGTAAATTCATCGCATTCATGAAGGGCCGATGATCATGCCGCACTGGTTCGCCGACAACTCCCTCTCGATCGGCCACACGCCGCTCGTCCGCCTGAACCGCGTCACCGACGGCGCGCCGGCGACCGTGCTCGCCAAGATCGAGGGCCGCAATCCGGCCTATTCGGTCAAGTGCCGCATCGGCGCGGCGATGATCTGGGACGCCGAGCAGCGCGGCCTGCTCGGGCCCGGCAAGGAGATCGTCGAGCCGACCAGCGGCAACACCGGCATCGCGCTCGCCTTCGTCGCCGCCGCCCGCGGCATCCCGATCACGCTCACCATGCCCGAGACGATGAGCATCGAGCGGCGCAAGCTTCTCGTCGCCTACGGCGCGAAGCTCGTCCTGACCGAGGGCCCGAAGGGCATGAGCGGCGCGATCGCCAAGGCCGAGGAGATCGCCGCCTCCGATCCGGACCGCTACGTGCTCCTGCAGCAGTTCAAGAACCCGGCCAATCCGGCGATCCACGAGAAGACCACCGGCCCGGAGATCTGGGACGACACCGAGGGCGCGATCGACATTCTCGTCTCCGGCGTCGGCACCGGCGGCACGATCACCGGCGTCTCGCGCTTCATCAAGGGGACCAAGGGCAAGGCGATCCAGTCGGTCGCGGTCGAGCCGACCGCGAGCCCGATCCTCACCCAGAAGCGCGCGGGCGAGCCGCTGAAGCCCGGTCCGCACAAGATCCAGGGCATCGGCGCGGGCTTCGTGCCGGACGTGCTCGACCTCTCGCTGGTCGACGCGGTCGAGCAGGTCAGCAACGAGGAGGCGGTCGAATACGCGCGCCGCCTGACGCGCGAGGAGGGCATCCTCTCCGGCATCTCGAGCGGCGCGGCGGCGGCGGTCGCCGTGCGCCTCGCCAAGCGCCCGGAGAACGCCGGCAAGACGATCGTCGTCATCCTGCCCGATTCCGGCGAGCGCTATCTCAGCACCGTCCTGTTCGAGGGCCTGTTCGACGAGAAGGGCCTCGCGGCCTAACTTTCTCAGCCGACAAGGATCGTTCGCTTTTGGATGTTCTCCATCTGATCAATCCGCTGTACGCGCTGTCGGGCCTCGCCGTCGGCGCTCTGGTGGGATTCACCGGCGTCGGCGGCGGCTCGCTGATGACGCCGTTGCTGGTGCTGCTGTTCGGCATCCATCCCGCGACCGCGGTCGGCACCGACCTCCTTTACGCCGGGCCTGACCAAGATCTGCGGCTCGGCCGTCCACAGCCGCAACAACGCGATCGACTGGCGCGTGGTCCGGCTGCTGGCGACGGGCAGCGTGCCTGCCGCGGCGCTGGCGCTCTGGACGCTGGCGCATTTCGGCGTCGAATTCGAAGGGAACCAACACGGCGATCACGACGACGCTCGGCTTTGCGCTCATGCTGACTGCGGTCACGCTGGTCTTCCGACGCCGCTTGCTGCAGGCGACCGCCGCGTTCCTCGACCGGCGCTCGGACAAGGAGATCGCTGCGCTGACGGTGACGCTCGGCGCGGTTCTCGGCGTGCTGGTTTCGATCTCCTCGGTCGGCGCGGGGGCGATCGGCGTGACCGTGCTGCTGATGCTTTATCCGCGGATGCCGACCGTGCGCATCGTCGGCACCGACATCGCCCATGCTGTGCCGCTGACGCTGCTCGCCGGCGCCGGGACACTGGCTGATCGGCTCGATCGACTGGGTGCTGCTCGTCTCGCTGCTGACCGGTTCGCTTCCCGGCATCGCGATCGGCAGCCATTTCGCCTCGCGCGTGCCCGACCGTGTGCTCCGACCGCTGATGGCCGGAACGCTGGCGCTGGTCGGCGGCAAGCTGGTGTTCTGACCGCCCGGAACCCGTGGCGCGAAGCCGATCTCTCCCGGCTCAGGCGCTGCCGCGCGCGCCGAGCAGCAGCAGAAGGCCGAAGGCGAGCACCGCGAGCGAGGCGGCGAATTCGAAGGCTCGCGCGACCAGCGCCGAGCGCGTCTCCTCGCCGGAGGCGAAGCGCATCGCGACCGACTTGGCAAACACCGCCATCGAGGCGAGCGCGCCGGTCGTCACGGCGACGCCGAGCGCCATAGCGAAGGTCGCGGCGATCCCGGCCGGCGAACACGCCCTGAGCGAGGGCGAAGACGAGAACGAGGATCGCGCCCGAGCAGGGCCGCGATCCGGCGGCGATCACCGTTCCCGCCGCGTCGCGCCAGGACAGCGGACCCGCAATCGCCGCGGCGTCGGGCGCGCAGCACAGATCCGGCTTCGCGTCGGCGCCCGGCTCGAGCGGCCCGGTAGGCCGCCGCCGACAGCGTGCGCGGCGGCTGCGCTCCAGGCGATCCCGGCGAAAGCCGGCGCCGCGGCCACCGCCTCGACGGCGCGCGACGCGCTGGCGGAGCGCCGCGATCAGCGCCCGTCCCTTGCGCCAGGACAGCCACAGGCCGAGCGCGGCGACGCCCGCGCAGCTTGCGATATCCAGCCAATCGGCGGCGGCGTTCATCTGCGAGGCGGTCGCGTTGACGATCAGCGCCGCGACGCCGACGAGCGCGACGGCGACCGCCGCCTGCAGGAGGGCCGCGAGCAGCGCCATCACCATGCCGCGCCTGAGCGAGCTCTCGTTGGCCATCATGTAGGAGGCGATCAGCGCCTTGCCGTGTCCTGGTCCCGCGGCGTGAAAAACGCCGTAGCCGAGCCCGAGCGCCACGAGCCCCCAAAGCGCCGCCGGGTCGCGCGTGCAGCGCGTGCACCTGGCTCGCCATCAGATGCGTCAGGCGCGACTGCTCGCCGAGCAGGAAGCCGGTGACGCCGCCTTCCGCGCCGCCGCCTCCTTCGCCGCCTGCCGACCGCGAACGGACGATGGGCCAATTGCGCGAGCGCGGCGGCCGGGACGAGCGACGGCGAACAAAGCGCGTGACCACGATCGGGGGCGCCTTCGTCATGGGCAGGCGACGATCGCGGTGCTCGCCATCTTGAACCCGAAATTGGCCCCCGGCGAGAGGTTGGTGAAGAAGGATTCGGAAAGCTTCGACTTGTCGCCCGGCTCGAGCGGCTTGGGCCTAGCGACCGAGGCCGAGCAGCCTGCGGGCGCCGAGACGAGCGTGATCGGCGACTTGTCGTCGTATTCGAAGTCGATGAAATACTCCGGGATCGGCGACGCGCAGCGTCACGAATTTCGAGGGCGGCGCCGGCTCCTTGAGCGGCACGGTGACGTGGAACTGGACGAGGTGGTCGGGCCGCTCCTCCATCCAGTAGTCGGTCACCGAGCCGAAATCGATCGACTTGCCGCCGATCTTGAGGGTGGTGAAATAGCCGACGTCGGCGAGGCCGCCGGCGTTCTCCCTGGCGAGCGGCGCGAACTGCTCGCGCTTGACGAGTTCGCCCGGCTTGGCGAGGCCCTGCGTCGCGAACGACGAATACATCTCGTCGAACACCCAGTCGTGCACCACTGCCGCGATCTTGCCGTCCGGCGTGAAAGTGAGCGCGCTCTCCACCGTCACCCAGACGTGCGGGTGCGCGGCGGCGGGCGAGGGCGCGCGTCGCGAGCGCAACCGCCAGAGCGCGCGCCGTCCCCTGCCCTTTGCCGCCAAGCCCAACGAATCCCTGCTCCTCACGCCGACACGCAACTCTAACGTGGGCGCCTCTTGCGGGCAAAGTGCGGCGGCCGCGATGGCGGGCGCGGCGCCTGCTCAAGCCTGTTATCCTTCAGCAAATCTTAAAACAGTCGTTTCAAAGTCACGGCATGGCGCGTTGCGTTCGGCCATTGGTTGTTGCGTCGCTTGCCGCCCTGACCCTGTCGGGCTGCGGCTTCATCGGCCGTCCGGAACGGCCGGTTTGGCGGGCCCAGGCGGAAAACGCCTGCTTCGCCCGCAACCTCGTCAAGCTTTCGGACGTCATCGTCCCGTCCCACGAAATCGACGGCCCGGGCATCTGCGGCATGACGAGGCCGCTCAAGGTCTCGGCGCTCGACGACGGCAAGGTCGCCGTCGACAAGATCCTGACCATCGACTGCCCGATGATCCCGGCGCTCGAGGCGTGGCTGCGCGACATCGTTCAACCGGACGCCGAGGCGCGCTTCGGCCAAAGGGTCGCGACGGTCAACGTGTTCGGCGCCTATTCCTGTCGTCCGATCGACAACGAGCCCGGCGCGCGGCTCTCAGAGCACGCCTTCGGCAATGCCGTCGACGTCGCAGGCTTCACCCTCGCCGACGGGCGGACGCTGCAATATGTGCGCGACTGGAAGAGCGCCGGCACGCAGGAGGCCGCATTCCTGCACGAGGCGCACGCCGGCGCCTGCCAGTATTTCACCACCGTGCTTGGGCCGGGCTCGGACGTGTTCCACTACAACCATATCCATCTCGATCTCGCCAATCACGGCGCGACCAACACGGGCCCACGCCGCATCTGCAAGCCGGCGCCCGAGCCGAACCTCCTGCCGCCGCCGGCCCCCGGACGGCCTGCCGCCTGCGCCGGAGATCGAGGAACCGCTCGACATCGCCCATGTCGGCGACCCGCGCGCGGTCGCGCTCGCCCCGGCGTCTCGTCCCCGCCGGCCCCGCTCACCGGGCCGGGCTCGGGGCCCGACGGCGCCATTCCGCCGCCCGTCGGCGAAACCGATCCGGCCCCGCCGGTCCTGCCCGCCGGCGCGGGCTACAGCGTCGATCCCTCACCGACGTCCTCGATCGCCGACCACGACGACTGAACAACCACCCCGCCATCCGCTTGAGGCCACTGAGCCTGGTGTCCATCGCGCCAGTTCGCGCCTGCCATGCGCCCGACCCCCACTCGACGCGGCCCCCCTTCTGAGGCAGGGTGCCGGCTTATCCCTACGCCGCCTCCTCGATTTCCGGATCGGAGGCTTCCGGCGCGCCCGCCTTGGCGGGGCGGTTGTGGGTCTTTTGCAGCTGGGCTTCGATCGCTTTCAGCGCATCGATTTCATTCGACTTCTGAACGGCAGCTATTTCCCGCACCATCCGATCCAAGGCCGCCTCGTAAAGCTGACGCTCGGAATACGATTGCTCGGGCTGCGCCTCTGATCGGTAAAGGTCCCGAACCACCTCCGCGATCGCAGCGATGTCGCCGGAATTGATCTTGGTCTCGTACTCCTGCGCTCGACGCGACCACATCGTTCGTTTGATGCGCGCCCGACCGCTCAGGATGTCCAAGGACCGTTTCGCGGTGTCGGGGTCTGAGATCTTCCGCATCCCGACGCCGGCAACCTTTGAAGTCGGCACGCGCAATGTCATCTTGTCCTTGGAGAAACTGATGACGAACAACTCCAGCCTGAAGCCGACGACTTCCTGCTCCTCGATGGCGACGATCTGCCCGACGCCATGCGCCGGGTAGACGACGAACTCGTTCAATTTGAAACCCTGGCGCTGACTTGCGGGCTTGCCGGCCTTCGACCGCCGATGCTCGTCCTTCGCTGTCGGCTTTTGCTTCGCGCTCTGCGGCGTCGCCGCTTGGGGCTGCGTCGTCGCGCCCGCGGCCGGACTTGCCTCCACCGCCTTTGCCCCCGGTACTGTCGCTGCGCCAGTCTTTTCAACCTTCAATTTTATTTCCTCGCTTCCGACTTGCGCTTTGAGTTTTTGCGGGCTCTTTGTCTGCAACGTTCCGTCCACCACTTTTCCGTTCGATTTGTCGTCGACGGCAAGAGCAGTTGCTGCGGGGTTCAATGTCGTCTTCGCTCCGCCGGTTGGGGTTGTCCTATCCCTCCGAGGCGTTTCCTTACGTCCCTCGGCCGGTTTGGCCGACTTCACGCTCTTCCGCCGGTTCACGTTCTTCACGGACGCGGGCGGTTTCTTGCCTGCCGCGGTGTTAGTCCGAGCCGCCTTTTTCGAGGCTGCAGCCCTGTTCGAGGATTTGCCCTTTTTCTTTGGCGCGGCGCGGCTTGGACGCTGTGGCCGTTCTACCGAGGCGACGCTCTTTTTACGAACTTTCTTCGCACGTCCAGTTTTTGCCGACTGCTTACGCGCCGCCATCGTCCAACACTCCACCACGCGCCATGCTGCGTACCGAATTCCGCATCAGCACGGACCATTAAAACAGCAACACCACTCCCCCCCGCGCCGCCGGCCCAGGACGATCCGCGCAACACGCCATTCCGTGAACCGAATGGTGTTTAGCACAATTCTATCGAAATATCAAAGGGTGAGAACAACAATTCAATAGTGTGTATTGACCGGTGCAATGAGACATCGCCTAGTCGATGCGAACGAAGCTTTCGATTAATCGCCCTGCCCCGGTTCCGGAGAAAAGAAATCTGCAAGCTTGTTAGGTCGACCGTCAAATTCTTTGGCCTCCGCAGGAGATTCACGCTTTGCAGTGATGTTTGGCCATAGCTTCGAATACTCGGAATTCAGTGTCAACCAAGTTGTCAATCCCGGTTCAGTATCGGGCTTGATTGCTTCGGCTGGGCATTCCGGCTCACATACACCACAGTCGATGCACTCGTCAGGGTGTATAACCAGCATATTTTCACCCTCATAAAAACAATCGACCGGGCAGACCTCGACGCAGTCCATATATTTGCACTTGATACAATTCTCGACAACAACATAGGTCATTTGCCACGCCTCGTCTTGATCTGGTCCAGATAAGGAATTTTAGGTCCTCCGCCGTTTGCGGCGCGGGTTCGGCCTCGCCTTGAACCCGAAACCCTGGCCGCGTCTGGCTCAGCTCCGTTTCTTGCTCTCCGATTCCAGGATGGAACGCAACTCCAGCAACTTTGCGAAGGGCGACATGGGGTCGACTGCGGGTTTCTTCTCCCCATCCGGACGGTCTCCCGACGCGGCCCGCGCCTCGCGTTTGTCGTCTGGCCTGCGCTGCGGTTTCGTGGCGCTCCAGGTCTTGCGCTTACCCTCGTGGAATGGCCTCTCCGACGGCGGCGGGCGCCGTTCTTGCGGGGCGGGACCATTAGCGCGGCTCTCGACGCCCGGGGCAAGGCCATCTGGCGCTTCCGCGCCGGCCTGCGACTGGACGCGCTGCTCGGCCGGAGCCGGAAACCTCCGTCGGGGCTGACGTGCGGGCCGCGGATGACTTGGGGCCGGCGGCCGCGCGAAGCGCCAAATCGTGACGGTCTCGTTGTCCGTCGTCACAGAATTGGGCTCTGGCTGCATTTCGACGTCGATTTGCGCCGCCGTTTCGATCTCGGTCGGCGGGCCGGGGGGCGAAGCGTCGGAGTCGCTCGAAATCCCGACCGGTTCGCCGACCGAAGAGTTCGACGGCCGGCGGCGCTTCGTCCGCATCCGAACCCAGGTCAGATGGCGGCGACGCGTCTGCCGCCGCCAATGCCGCAACGTCGGGCATAGCGTCCGGCACGGTTTCCGGCGTAGCGTCCGGCGCGATGTCCGGATTGCCGTCAGGGTCGCCGTCTGCGGTTTCGGCCTCCGGACTGGGAGCGTCGGTCGTCTCCGCCGGCGCGAGCGACCGGCGCCGCAGCCGCGGGCCAGACGATCTCGCCGCGCCGAACCGTCAGGCTCTCAAATCCGAGGGCTTTCAGGATCGAGGCGAACCCCTCCCCGGAACAACCGGTCAGGGACGTCATCTGGCTCGTGACCTGGAACGCCGCCGGACCGGATGGCGATCCGTTCACGACGCGCAGCGTCGAGGCGGCGCGGATCATGTCGGCCAGGCGTTCGACGATATCGACCCGAACGACCCGGTCGCCGCAGGAACGAAACCCGCCGACCCGATAGGTGTCCCCGCTCACCCGGACATCTGGCGGCGCCGAAGTTCGTCCTGACGAGGCCATCGGGATCAGCCCCTGAGCCGCCGCGCTGAATTCTTCGTCTTTCTTCTGAAGGCACCACAATTGCAGCGCCAGCGCTCTGGAGGCCGGACGAAGCGTGGAGGGGACGTAGAGATAGTACGAGCCGAACCGGACGCCGTGCTTTCTCAGCACGGCTCTTGAGTTCTGGTCGAGCCCTCTGACGATGTTGCGGACCGGTTGCCGCTCCAGAACGCCCAATGCATTGGCGATCTTGACAGCCAGCTCCTGCAACTGCGGCGAGCCTTCCTGCATTCCGCGAAGCGAGAAGAGCGGCCCGAGCAGGCGCTGGATGGTCGCGCTGACCCACAGTTCAAGACGCGTAAGGACCAACTTCTGCGCGTCGGCGGACATGGCCTCGTCGACGAGCAGAATCGTGCGCGGGCGCCAGCAGGTCGTCCCCGGTCGCCAGTTTCGCCACGGAGTCGCCCAGCCAGCGGATCGTTCCGTCGCTTGCAAGAACGATCGCGGAATCGACAGCCTGGTGAAAGCGAGCCGCGCGGGCGTCCAGTTCCAGCGCGAGGGCCGCGCGTCGCTGCTCGTCGTCCGAGGACGCGCCCTCGTCCGGGGATCCGTCCCTCGCGCCAACAAACTGGAAACCGTGTAGGCTGGAAAAGTCCTGGACCGGCTGGTTATCTCCAGGAGACAACCGTTCTTCGACGGACATCGCGTCTCCGTCTATCACCATGTGGCTCTGCGCCTTACGTCAAGGATTTGAATAGGGGCCTCGGCTCGTGAAGGTTCGAGCGCCGCACTCCTTATCCGACCCGCACGCCGCTGCCAATAGTAGAGGAATCGGAATTCGTCCGACCTAAGCGGCTGCGCGCGCGAGAAACGCGTCCTCGTGCCGCCGATCGGTCTGAGCGACCCGTCGGCCGAATCAGCCAGTCGGCGCGCGCCCATGACGCGGCGCCTCGGACCCGGCGCTGGCCCAGCAACGAGCGATCCTAGAGTCGGGTGATGAGGCTCGAGGTATCCAGTCGTCGCCCGCCCTTCGATTGGATATCGCTATAGAATTGGTCGACGAGCGCCGTCACGGGAAGCGAGGCGCCGTTTCGCCGCGCTTCGTCGAGACAGATCGCCAGGTCCTTGCGCATCCAGTCGACCGCAAAGCCGAAGTCGAACTTTCTTGCGATCATCGTCTCGTGGCGGTTTTCCATTTGCCAGGACTGCGCGGCGCCCTTGGAGATCACCTCCACGACGCGCTTGGGGTCGAGGCCGGCCAGCTCGGCAAAACGGAGGCCTTCCGAGAGGGCCTGCACCAGTCCGGCGATGCAGATCTGATTGACCATCTTGGTCAGCTGCCCCGCGCCGACCGGTCCCATGAGCCGGCAGGACGCGCGCGTAGGCGTCGATCACCGGCTTCGCCTCGGCGAAGGCGGTCTTCGTCCCCGCCGCACATGACGGTCAGCTGTCCGTTTTCCGCGCCGGCCTGGCCGCCGGAGACCGGCGCATCGATGAAAGCGAGACCGCGCGCTCTCGCCGCGCCGTCGAGATCGCGCGCGACGGTCGCCGAGGCGGTCGTGTGATCGATGAACTGCGCGCCCGCGCGCATGCCCGGCGAAGGCCCCGTCTTCCCCGAGGCAGACCGACCGAAGGTCGTCGTCGTTGCCGACGCAGGCGAAAACGAAGTCGCGATCGCGCCGCCGCCTCCCGCGGCGTCGCCGCGCTCCGCCCGCCGAAGGTCTCGACCCATCTCGCGGCGACGGCGGCGGTCCGGTTGTAGACGACGACGTCGTGACCGGCGCGCTTGAGATGCCCCGCCATGGGAAAGCCCATCACGCCGAGGCCGATGAATGCGACATTGCTCATTCTTGAAGTCTCGCTGCCTTGAAGTCTCGCTGCGGGTCAAGGACGCGCCGATCGCTCGCGCCCGGAAATCATGTCCAAATCGCCGCCCCAAGGGAAGGGGCGAGTTCGCCGCTTCAGTCCGGGAAGACCACCGTCTTGCCGTGGTTCAGGAGGACGCGGTCCGCGAGCACGTGGCCGAGCGCGCGCGCGAGCACCCGGCGTTCGATGTCGCGGCCCTTGCGCACCAGCACCTCGGGCGTGTCGCGGTGGCTGATCCGCTCGACGTCCTGCTCGATGATCGGACCCTCGTCGAGGTCGGAGGTGACGAAATGCGCCGTCGCGCCGATCAGCTTCACGCCGCGATCGTGCGCCTGGTGGTAGGGCTTCGCCCCCTTGAATCCGGGCAGGAACGAATGGTGGATATTGATGCAGCGTCCCTTGAGCTTGGCGGCGAAACCGTCCGACAGGACCTGCATGTAGCGCGCCAGCACCACGACGTCGGCCTTCGACGACCGGATGATCTCCCAGGCTTCGGCCTCCTGCTCCATCTTGGTCTCCTTGACGACCGGCAGGTAGTGGAAGGGAATGTCGTCGAGATCGATGTGGGCGTAGGTCTCGCGCGGATAGTTGGCGAGGATCGCGACCGGCTCCATCGGCAGTTCTCCGCTGCGCCAGCGGTAGAGAAGATCGACGAGGCAATGGTCGAATTTCGACACCATCAGCGCGACCCGCTTGCGCTCGCGCGCCGAGCGCATCGACCAGGTCATGCCGAAAGACTCGGCGAGCGCCGCGAAGCCCTCACGGAGCGCGGCGACCTCCGCCTCGGGTTCGCGGCGTTGAACACGACCCGCATGAAGAACGTGCCGGTCTGCGTGTCGTCGAACTGCTGCGCGTCGAGAATGTTGAACCCGCTGTCGAACAGCTTCGCCGAGACTTTGGCGACGATGCCTGGCTGGTTGGCGCAGGACAGGGTGAGGATGTAACGCTCCGGGCCCGCGCGGCCCGAGCTCTTGATGGCGTCACCCATGGTTCACGCGTCCCGGCGTCGACCGGCGCCTCCCGTCGGCCGCCCGTCCCTTTCCGGGCCGCGTCGCGGCGCCCGCCCTGCCAATTCCGATTCCGTTTTTTGCCTTTTCAGGAACTTGCGGCGCCATTTGCGATTCGGCTCGACGTCGTCCTGCGAAAGGCGTCGCCGGCGGCTCCCCTTGCCGCAAGGACCGTCGGCCGATACTAAATACATACATAACTTGTTATATATCCTCTCGGCTTCCGGGATCCTCGCGCGGAGCCGCGCGAGGAAATGCGATATGATTTTATCTCAGAAGCTCGCGCCAACATCGCCCCTCTTGGCCATTCGACTGTCTCCTTTTGGACGCGGGCGCGGCTGCTTTCAATGGTTTCCGGCGCGACCTGATGTCACTTGGGATAGGCCTACCCCTATGGATAAGCCTACCCTGCTTTTGAAATTCCGCAATAATTTGTCGTTAACGCCGGGATGACCGAATGCCGTAGTTCGGCGGGCGCGAGTTCTGACGCTGCCGAGTGCTCGTCCTGGCTCGCCCCATCCATCCACGCAGCGCCGGCGCCATTTCCGACACGATGTCAGATTATACAATCTATCAGCGGCGCATGGGCGGTAGGTCCCGAGTCTCCCGTTTCTGCAACAACATCGGAAACCGAAAAGGGTTCGCGCCCAATGGATGGACCTTGGTATCGCTCAACTCGCGTCAGGGTTGTATTTTTGCTTTTGGCGACACTTGGAGCGCTGTTTCTGTTGATAAATGGACCTCGGGTGACGTCACCTCCCGTACATTTTAACTTTAGATATTTTGAGACTTTTCCAGAAAAAGAGATAATTCCCAGAGCTCAGAAATTTGTTGATGAGCGCTTCCCGGCGGGAGCCGACCTGAAGACGATTACCAAAGAGTTTACCGAGGCCGGTGCTGAGTGTGGCTGAGGGCAGTTTAAGACAGACATTTATTACGAATGCGACTACCAACATCCGGGAAGTGGTTCCGGGTTTTTTATAACGGTCGAATGGAAAATAATCATAGACCCAGATGAATCTGAAACGCGCTCAAAACAGATTACCGTAGTTAGGAGCCTCACCGCTCTTTAGTGATCAACCGAATAGCGTCGCGGCAATATCACATAGCAGCCAAAGGTCTGAGGAACATGAGGGCACTGACAACCGGCAAGCGGGCTCCGTCCAGAGAGCTGACGAAGGCGGCCTCTGTCGCGCTGTTTCTCATCGCGGCGCCGATTGTCTTTTGCCCCTCAGCGAGGACTGAGGAGCTGGGCGTGAAAATTTCTCATATCCGTACCATCCCGCTTCCGGACAGAAGCACGGGCGGAATCGCGTGGTCGCAAGACGGAACAAGACTCTGCAGCAATTCGAACCTTGGGGGCATCAATATCAATATGGGACGACGCCGGCAATTTGTTGCGCAAGATCAAGCGCGACGAAACGCTTGGACCCTACATCGGCCCGATCGCTTTCATGCCCGAGAGCCACCTGTTGCTCGGACCAGCGCCAACCGCAATTCCGGGACGGCAGAAAAACTCTCTCGCTCTTTGGAATGCCGATACGGGCGACATCGAACGCCTTGTGCCCGGACCGTCACCCGATGGCGATCCTCTGAGCAATAGACCGCGGTCATTTGCGCTGTCGCCCGATGGATCGCTGGTGGCGTTTAGCGTAGCCCCCGCAAATGTAATGATATATTCGACGCGCAATTGGACTGCAATCGACTACCACAACGATAAGACGCCGGCGACCGGTCAATACCCGGTGTCGGTCGCCTGGTCTCTACAGAATTTCCTTGCGATCGGTTTTATGAACGGCGTCTTGTTCATGGACCCCGCAGTCACGCCCTCGAACGCAGGGTTTATTCTCAACGCTCGGAAGACTGGCTTGCGTGGCGTCGGATTATTGGCTTTCAGTCCGGATGGCCGTCTCCTTGCGCTTGGCGTGTCGCTGACGTTGGACACCTATCCGCGTAACGATGGGGGCGAAACGGAGGAGGAGAAGAATGATTTAGCCCATCTGAAGGTATGGGATGTCGTGGCCAAAAAATTCATTGCCTATGATTTTACGATCAGCACGCCGGCCGACGTCGAATGGGCAGGGCAATACCTTTTGGCGCTGACGACCGACGGACATTTGCGCGTTTACCAACCGTTAGAGCAAGGGGGAACCCCTTACCTCGATTTCGATCTCCATTCGAGGCCCTACGCCGCCAGTTTCTCAGCGGCGACTGGTGAATTGGCGGTCGTGTTCGATAGTGCCGCCCCTACAATCGAGATTTACAAGATTACAACTGACGAGTCCGCGCATTGAGCAATAGACAGGCAGAGTTTCTCATCCGTCACAAAAGCCCCCAATCCCTGAACTTCAGGATTGTCCGATCAATCCACATGGGGTTCATCCGCCCAAAGCCTGAGCGGCAGGCGCAGACCGTCGGCGCAGATCAGGGCGCCGACTTCGGTTTCCGACAAGTGGCCGCGATAGCTGCACGCGTGGCCATCGAAATTCAGCGTCGCGGTGACCGGAGAGGCCATGTCGACGAATTCGAGCTTGAGGTCACTCACCGTCTCGACGGGACCGTCGTGGGTGCAGACGCCAACGTGTTTGATGCGCAGCGGACCGGACAATTCCTCTCTTCCGTTGAACGCCTCGCCCGAAACATTTGCGTTCAGGTCATACTCGCTGAGATACCCTGTCACGCCATGAATTTGCAGAGATCGCGCGTCGGCCGTCGACGCCGTGAGCGCGCTCACGGAGAGAACGAAGACAAACGACTTTATCGGCGGCTTCCGATTCATCCGCCTCGCCTTCGTCCTCCTGCGGGCCGTCAGGGCGGCGCCGAATGTCCGGGGAAGGCCCGTCGCATCCGGCAAAGTTCGCATTGAGCCCGTGACCCTAACCGGGGTGATGGCGGTGATGGCGACGATGGCGTCGAACGGCCGGCGGCGAAGGGGGAGGCGGGGACATGCCGACGTAGACGACGACGGGATCGGAGTAGATCGGAGGCTGGTGGGGCACGTGATAGGCGTCCCCCAGAAGGAGTTGCAGAGTGTGACGCCCTTTCGGCAAGGTCAGGGTCGCCTCCGTTTGACCGCCGCCGAAATGCAGGTGGTTCTCATCGTTCGGGATCGGCTGATCCAGGGGCGGCAGCGGCGCGTCGACCAGAAGGTGGTGATGGCCGGAGTTCGGCTTGTCGATACCGGCCGGCGCGACGCCCATCTTCTCGAGTCCGAACCGAACCGTGAAAGTGGTCGGCACATAGGCGCCGTTCTCCGGAGAAATGATGTAAACGCGGGCGCCCTGCGGCGAAGGATGGCGAGCTCCAGGGGCGGGGGCTGGCGCGGCTACGGCTGGCGCTGGCGCAGCTTCAGCCACGGTGACGTGAATCTTGTCGGAATAGACCGGCGGCGTGTGCGGGATGTGATTTTCGTCGCCGAGCAGCAATTGCAGGGTGTGGGGACCCGGCGGCAACGTCAGTTCGACTTCGGTCTGGCCGCCGCCGAAGTGGAGATGGTTCTCGTCGTTCGGGATCGGCTGATCGAGCGGCGGCAGATCCGTATCGATCAGCAGGTGATGATGGCCCGAATTGGCCTTCTTCGTTCCCGCCGGCGCAACGCCCATTCCGTGCAGCCCGAAGTGAATTATCGTCTTGGCGCCGATGACCGCGCCGTCCTTGAGGTCGACAAATTCGACCTTCGCTCCGGGCGGCGACGGAGTTGGCCCCCCAACGGCGGTGGATTGAGCAAAGGCGTTTAAGCTGTAAACAACGCTCGTGATCAGCGCCAACATTGCCCACGCGTTCAGCTTCATGCCGATCTCCCAACCATCTTCAAGCCAAGTCGACGCTTGACAGATTGCTACAGATGTCCATGCTTCGCATCGGTATCTTCTGTTATCAGTACCGGGATAATTGTAAAGCGCCCGCTCTGCGCATCAAGGGTAGTCGGTCGCGAAAGAGGTATTCCTCCCCCTTATGGGGGATGGACAAAACATTGGTTCGCACGACAAGTTATATATTGGATTACTTCCGAGCTAAACAGGTCGGCGCGGGTCCGCCCGCTCTCCAACCTTCTTGTTGGAAGCGATAGTTGTTATCGCAAGAAGTCCGTCTCGGGATCGTTTGACGCGAATTGCGGAGATCGAGCATCGTGCAGAGCCGGTTCAGGAGTGGTTCGGAGTGCGTTGCAGCGGCGCTGATCGGCGTCGCGTTGTCGATCTGGGCGTCCGGATCGTCAAGCGCTGCGGGGTCGGACGGGGAACGCCTTGCCGGAGAGGTGTTTCGCGACTGTCCGGACTGCACGGAGCTTGTCATCGTGCCATCTGGCGAATTCGAAATGGGCTCGAACGCAAAGCCGAGCGAGCAGCCGGCTCACAACGTCAGCATACGCAAGAATTTCGCGATCGGCCGCCGGGACGTCACATTTGCCGAATGGGACCGGTGCGTCGCCGCCGGCGGTTGCAAGTTCAATCCGCCTGACCAGGGTTGGGGGCGGGGGGATCGCCCGGTCACCGACGTCAGCTGGGACGACGCCAAGGAGTTCATCGCCTGGCTGACCAAGACGACGGGAAAGCCCTATCGGCTGCCCACCGAGGCGGAGTGGGAATATGCGGCGCGAGGAGGGTCGACCACGCCCTACTGGTGGGGCAAGGACGTCGGAACGGGACATGCTCAGTGCGCGGAGTGCGGGCCGAGCGAAACCCGCGGGACCGCGCCGGCCGGTTCGTTCCGGCCGAACGCCTTCGGATTGTACGACACTGCGGGCAACGCCGCCGAATGGGTCGAGGATTGCTGGAACCCATCCTATCGCGGCGCGCCCAATGACGGGTCGGCCTGGACGAGCGGCGATTGCTCCCTTCGGGTTCTGAGGGGAGGTTCGTTCGGGGACAAGGCGATCGCCGTGCGGTCTTCCGCACGCTTTCGCTATGACGAGGATGTCCGGTACTACGCCAACGGCTTCCGGGTGGCGCGAGACCTGAATTGACATGGACAGGTTGGAGGCGGTCGCATGAGCGCGCTCTTCAAATTCTCGATCTTTGGTGTTCTGGCGATTGCGATCGGCGTTTATCTCTACCGCCCGTCGCTTTTTGATGACTACGTCACCTTCGCGCGATCGACGTGGGAAGCGCGCCTTACCGGCGTCGCCGCAAACCCCGCCACGCCCAGCGCGGAAGCGCCGGGGGCGCCGATGACCCCGGCCTCCCAGGCCGATTTCGCTGACGATCTGGATTATATGGTCGCCCGAAAACTCGGATCGCTCAACGGATGGCGCGCATTCCTCGACGCTCACGGGAACGGTCCCCATGCGCAATCGGCGCAGGCGGAGATCGAAAGGCTGCTTCACGGCGAGCAGGCTTCGGCGCCGGCCGTTGCGAAGGCCCCGAACGGGGAGTCGCCGGCCGCGAGGAAGACGATCGAGTCCGGGCCGCCGGCCGCGCCCGCCGCGGCAGCCGAAGTCGCGTCTTCCTCGCCTGATGAAATCTGCAAGAGCGACGAGGAGCGGCTGGAGCGGCTGCGCAGCAACCCGTCGAGCGATGAGGCCGCACGTTTCGACAACGCCTTGCGCTGCGAGAAATTGCGACCGCAGCTTTTGGCCCTGATGGGGACCTTGGGTCCCTTGGCTGGGGCGCCGGCCGCTGCAAAGGTCTCGAACGGCGTGTCGCCGGACGCGAAGACGACGATCGAGGCCGCGCCGCCGGCCACGCCCCCCGCGGCGGCCGAAGCCGCGCCGCCGGCTCCGGCGCCGGCCGCCATGGAGAGCGCGAACGGCGTGTCGTCGGACAGGAGGACGACGGTCGAGGCCACGCCGCCCGCCGCGCCCGTCTTAGCAAGCGAAACCGCCCCTTCGGCTCCCGCGCCGGCGGCTGTAGAGGTCGCGAACGGCGTCTCGCCGGACGCGAAGCCGACGATCGAGGCCGCGCCGCCGGCCGCGCCCGCCGTAGCAAGCGAAACCGCGTCTTCCACGCTTGACGACGTTTGCAAAGGCGACGAGGAGCGCCTGGAGCGGCTGCGCTCCAGCGCCCACGAGCGAAGAGGCTGCGCGCTTCGCCAGCGCCTTGCGCTGCGAGAAATTGCGGCCTCAATTGGCGCGTCTGATGGAGAGCCTGGGCTACGCGCCAGCCGCGGCGTCTGTTTCGGCTACTAGAACTTCAGCTCCGGGGCTGAAAGTGGCGAGCGACTGTGTTTCCGAGCAGGAGAGGTTGGACCGCATCCGCGCGCAACCTTCCCCCGATACCGCCCAGCAGTTCTGGCAAGACCTTCAGTGCGAACGGCTGCGTCCTCAGGTTCGCCTGCTGCTGGAAAGCCTGAACATAGCCGCCGAGCCCGTCGCCTGTAAGAGAGAGGCCGATGAACTCGCCCGCATTCGCACGGACCCCGATCGAGGCGACGCGGAAAGCTTCGCGCGAGCGATGACCTGCGACGCCCTCAAGCCGCAGGCGGCGCGACTGCTGGAGAGCCTGGCGGAGTGAATCCCCTCGGTTCGATGTGGACCATGGGAGCTACGGACGAACCCTTGAGGCGGCGGCCGCCCGGCCGAGCACATCTTCCACCGACGGCAGGATGCGCCGGACGATCACGCTCACCCCCGCCGCTGTCGGGTGCAGGCCGTCCGGCTGGTTGAGCTTCGGGTCGCCGGCGACGCCGTCGAGGTAGAACGGGATAGAGGACCGCGCCGTACTGTTCGGCCAGCGCCGGATAGATCGCGTCGAACGCCCTGTCGTAATCGGCGCCGAGGTTCGGCGCGGCGCGCATGCCGGCCAGCAGCGTCGGCAGATGCGCGGCCTTCGCCCGGTCGAGGATCGCGGCCAGCGTCGTTTTCGTCTCCTCGGGCTTGAGGCCGCGCAGCATGTCGTTGGCGCCGAGTTCGACGATCAGCGCGTCGGCGTCGGGCGGAACCGCCCAGTCGTAGCGCGCGAGGCCGTCCTCGGCGGTGTCGCCCGAGACGCCGGCGTTGACCACCGTCACGTCAAAGCCCTTCGCCTTCAGCGCCGCCTCGAGCTGGTCGGGAAAAGCCTTGCCGGGCGGCAGGCCGTAGCCAGCGGTCAGGCTGTCGCCGAGCGCGACGAGCTTCAAGGTTCGCGCCGAGGCCGGGGCGGCGAAAGCCAGCGCCAGAGCCGCGGCGAAGGCCGCCGCCTGGACGATCGGCCGCCAATGACCATATGAGGGCGGCCCCGCCTTCAGGATTTCCGACACGATGAGCCTTCCCGCAGTCGCGATGCGCGGCGTCGACCTCAGCCTCGGCCGAGGCGCCGCCCGGGTGCATATATTGCGCGACGTCGGCCTGACAATCGCCAAGGGCGAGGCGGTCGGGATCGTCGGGCCGTCCGGCTCCGGCAAGTCGACGCTGCTCATGATCATGGCCGGGCTCGAACGTCCCGACCGCGGCGAGGTCGCGATCGACGGCGTGAGCCTCGGCGGCCTTGAGCGAGGACGCGCTCGCGCGCTTTCGCGGCGCCCGCATCGGCATCGTGTTCCAGTCCTTCCACCTCATCCCGACCATGACGGCGCTCGAGAACGTCGCCGCGCCGCTCGAACTCGCCGGCGTCCGCGACGCCTTCGCCCGCGCCCGCGCGGAGCTCGAGCAGGTCGGCTTCGGCGAACGGATGAGCCACTATCCCGCCCAGCTTTCCGGCGGCGAGCAGCAGCGGGTGGCGCTCGCCCGCGCGCTCGTCGCCCAATCCGTCGCTGCTGATCGCCGACGAGCCGACCGGCAATCTCGACGAGGCGACCGGACGCGCGATCATGGACCTGATCTTCGCGCTGCCCGCCCGGCGCGGCGCGACGCTCGCGCTCGTCACCCACGACCCGGCGCTCGCCGCCCGCTGCGACCGCGTCATCCGGATGCGCTCCGGCGCGGTCGAGGATGCGGCGCTCGTGCCGGCATGAACGCGCCCGTCGCCCCGCCGCTTCCGCAGGCCCGCGCGCCGATCCTGCGCTTCGCGCTGCGCGACCTGCGCGGCGGCCTCGCGGGCTTGTGGATCTTCCTCGTCTGCATCGCGCTCGGCGTCACCGCGATCGTCGGCGTCGAGAGCCTGGCGAAGGCGCTCGGCGACGGGATGGCGCGTCAGGGACGCGTGATCCTCGGCGGCGACGCGTCGTTTTCGCTGATCCATCGCCGTCTCGCGCCCGACGAGCAGGCGTTTCTCGAGCGCTACGGAAACCTTTCGACCATCGCGACCTTGCGGGCGATGGCGCGCGCCGAGAACGGCGACGCGGCGCTGGTCGAGGTCAAGGCGGTCGAGCCGTCATGGCCCGTCGCTCGGCGCGGCGAGCCTCGCTCCGCCGCTCGCGCCGGCCGAGGCGCTCGCCGAAAAGGACGGCGTGTTCGGCGCGGCGGCGGAAGAGGCGCTGCTCGCCCGACTCGACCTCAAGATCGGCGACACGTTTCGTCTCGGCGAGGCGACATTCGTCCTCAACGCGGTCGTCGCGAGCGAGCCCGACCGGCTCGCGGTCGGCGTCGGCTTCGGGCCGCGCGTGCTGATTTCTCAGGCGGCGCTGGAGGCGACGCGGCTCGTGCAGCCGGGGTCGCTGGTGCGCTGGACGACCCGGGTGGTCATGGGCGGGGCCGGCGGGCCGCCGGACGAGGCCGCCGTCAACGGCTTCCTCGCCGCGGCCGGCCGCGCCTTCCCCGAGGCCGGCTGGGAGACGCGCTCGCGCCTCGCCGTCTCGCCCGACTTCAGCCGCAACATCGACCGTTTCGCCGAGTTCCTGACGCTCGCCGGGCTCCTGTCGCTGGTCGTCGGCGGGGTCGGCGTCGCCAATGCGGCGCAAGGGTTCGTCGAGCAGAAGCGCGCGACGCTGGCGATCCTGAAGGCGATCGGGGCGACCGGAACGAGCGTCGTCGCGCTCGCCGTCGTCGAATTCCTGGCCGTGGCGCTCATCGGCGCGCTGCGCGGGCGCGGCGCTCGGCGCCGCCATTCCGTTCGCGATCGATTTTTTCTTCGCCGACCTTATTCCGATCCCGCTCGCGCCCTCGGTCGGCTGGGGCGATCGTCGCGCTCGGCCTCGCCTACGGCCTCCTGACCGCGCTCGCCTTCGCCCTGCCGCCGCTCTCCCGCGCCCACGACCTGCCGGTCACGACGCTGATCCGCGACCTCGCCGAGGAGCGGCAAGGGTGGCCGCGCGCCCGCTATCTCGCTGTCTCCGCGCTCGCCGCGGCCGCGCTGGTCAGCGCTCGCGGTTCTCACGAGCCCGCAGCCGACGATTGCGCTCGCCGTCGCCGGCGCCACGCTCGCCGCGTTCGGCGTGCTTCGGCTGGTCGCGTTCGGCCTCGCGCTTCGCGGCGCGCCGCGCGCCCGCGACGCGGCTGGTGGAATTGCGCATGGCGCTCTCCGCCATCCATCGGCCGGGCGCGCTGACCGCCTTCGATCGTGCTGTCGCTCGGCCTCGGGCTCGCCGCGCTGGTGGCGCTGAGCCTGATCGACTTCAACATGCGCCACGAGCTCAGCGAGACCCTGCCGGGCGTGACGCCGAGCTTCTTCTTCCTCGACCTGCGCAGCGCCGAGGCGCCGCGCTTCCTCGACTTCCTGAACGCGCGAGGCGCCGGGCGCGAAGATCAGCGAGACGCCGATGATGCGCGGGCGGTTCGTCAAGCTCGCCGGAACGCCGGTCGACGAGGTGAAGGCGAGCGAAAAGGTCGCCTGGGCGCTCGAAGGCGACCGCGGCGTGACCTTCGCCGCGAGCCCGCCCGAGGGCTCCGAGGTCGTGGCGGGACAATGGTGGGCGAAGGACTATTCCGGGCCGCCGCTCGTCTCGATGGAGCAGGAGGTCGCCGAAGGCCTCGGCGTCAAGATCGGCGATACCGTCGTGGTCAACGTGCTCGGCCGCGACATTTCCGCGACCGTCGCGAATTTCCGCAAGGTCAACTGGCGCAGCTACGCCATCAATTTCGTGCTCGTCTACTCGCCCAACACCTTTCGGGGCGCGCCGTTCAGCGAGCTCGTCTCGACCGCGCTGCCGCCGGGCGACGGGCCGGACGAAGGAGATCGCGCTCCTGCGCGCCGCCGCGCGCGACTTCCCCACCGTCGTCAGCGTCCGCGTCCGCGACGCGATCGAGACGATCGAGGGGCTGGTGGCGAAGCTCGCGCTGGCGATCCGCGCCGCGACCGGCGTCGCGCTCGCTGACCTCCGTGCTGGTGCTCGCCGGCGCGCTCGCCGCCAACCGGCGCGCCCGGCTCGCCGACGCGACGATCCTGAAGATCCTCGGCGCGACGCGGACCCGCCTCAGCGCTATGTTCCTGATCGAATACGCTATTCTCGGCGCGGCGACCGCCCTGTTCGCGGTCGGCGCGGGCGCGCTGATCGCATGGGCGGTCGTCACCCGGATCATGTTCGCCGACTTCGCCTTCGACTGGGTCTCGGCGCTCGCCGCCGCCGGCGGCGGGCTCGCCTTCACCGTGATCCTCGGCATGATCGGCGCCTGGCGCATCCTCGGTCAGAAGCCGGCGGCGTATCTTGCGCGAGTTGTGATACGAAAAATCGGATGTGAGCCGGCGCCCGTCACGGTCGATAGCCCGTCGGAAGACGGGCGTCATGCGACGCCCGATCGACCGCGGCTTGAGGAAAGGCGGCCGGCGCCGCAACGAGGGAGCGAACGCCATGGCCGAACTGACCCAATCCTACGTTCATGGCGCGAGCGCGACGCCGCTGCTCGGCGAGACGATCGGGGCGCTGCTGCGCCGCGTGACGGCGAGGGCCCGGAGCGGATCGCGCAGATCACCCGTCATCAGAACGTGCGCTGGACCTACGCCGAGCTTCTCCAGCGCTCCGAGGACCTCGCCGTCGGGCTCCAGGCGCTCGGCCTCACAGAAGGGCGACCGGATCGGCATCTGGGCGGCCAATTGCAGCGAATGGGTGCTCGCCCAGTTCGGCACCGCGCTCGCCGGGCTGATCCTGGTCAACATCAACCCCGCCTATCGGGTCCACGAGTTCGAGCACGCGGTCCGGAAGTCCGGCTGCCGGGCGCTGATCCTGAGCCCGGGCCACAAGACCAACGATTATTTCGCCTCGCTTCGCGCGCTTGCGCCGGAAATCGACGCGGCCGAGCCCGGCCGCCTCAAGGCGGCGCGCCTCCTGAAGCTCGAGATCGTCATCCGCCTCGGCGCGGACAAGACCGCCGGGCATGATCAATTTCGACGAGGTCGGCGCGCGCCGGCGACCGAGGCGGAACGCAAGGCGCTCGCCGATTTCGGCGCGACGCTGCAGTTCGACGACCCGATCAACATCCAGTTCACCTCGGGCACCACCGGCGCGCCGAAGGGCGCGACGCTGACCCACCACAACATCGTCAACAACGGCTACTTCATCGGCGAGGCGATGCGCCTGACCCCGGAAGACAGGCTCTGCATCCCCGTGCCTTACTATCACTGCTTCGGCATGGTGCTCGGCAACCTCGCCTGCGTCACCCACGGCGCCGCGATGGTGAGCCCGTCCGAAGGCTTCGATCCGATCGCCGACGCTCGAGGCGGTCGAGGCCGAAGGCTGCACCGGCCTGCACGGCGTGCCGACCATGTTCATCGCCATGCTCGAGCACCCCGAGTTCGGCCGCTTCGACCTCAAGACGCTTCGGACCGGGATCATGGCGGGCTCGCCCTGTCCGGTCGAGGTGATGCGGCGGGTGGTCGACAAGATGCACATGCGCGAGGTGACCATCGCCTACGGCATGACGGAGACGAGCCCGGTGAGCTTCCAGAGCGCCTACGACGACCCGATCGAGCGGCGGGTCTCGACGGTCGGGCGCATCCAGCCGCATCTCGAGGTCAAGATCGTCGATCAGGCAGGGCGCATCGTCCCGCCCGGCGTTCCGGGCGAACTGCTCACCCGCGGCTACAGCGTCATGCGCGGCTACTGGGACGATCCGGCGGGGACCGCGAAAGCGATCGACGAGGCGCGCTTCATGCATACCGGCGACCTCGCGACGATCGACGCCGAGGGCTATTGCAACATCGTCGGCCGGCTGAAGGACATGGTGATTCGCGGCGGCGAGAACATTTATCCGCGCGAGATCGAGGAATTCCTTTACACCCACCCGGCGATCGCCGACGTCCAGGCCTTCGGCGTGCCCGACCACAAATACGGCGAGGAGCTCTGCGTCTGGATCCGCCGCCGCGAGGGGGCCAGCTCAACGAGCAGGAAGTGGTCGCCTTCTGCCGGGCCTCGATCGCCCATTACAAGGTCCCGCGCTACGTCCGCTTCGTCGACGAGTTTCCCGATGACGGTGACCGGCAAGGCGCAGAAATTTTTGATGCGCAAGGCGATGATGGACGAACTGGCGCTGGCGGAGGAGAAGACGGCGTGACGCTCTTCAGCGCGTTTCGCGTCACGGCGAGTGGCGCCGCTGCTCGAGTCGCGAGACCCAGCCGGGCGGCGTCACGGGGCCGCGCGTCAGATTTTTCCCGGATCCGCCCTGGCGCCAACCAGTCCCGCCTCGACCGCCGCCAAAAGGCTGCAATTTTCGGATTCGTCTCAGTATCCTTAAGATTGCCGTTCTCTTGGCAATCCGGGCTGGCGCGCTTAAATGTGCGAGATCGACGGCGTCGGGACGGGCCCAGCAGGGCTTCTCCGTCCGTCACGGGAAGACGATGAACGCAAATTATCGCAACTTCGCCCTGTGGGTGATCATTTTCCTGCTCGTGCTGGCCCTGGTCACCCTGTTCCAGAGCCCAGGGCAGAAAGCGCCGTCGAGCGAGATCACCTTCAGCCAGCTTCTCACCGACGCCGACGCGGGCAACATTCGCGACGTGACGATCGCGGGGCCGGAGATCACCGGCCACATGAAGGACGGGCGCGCGTTCCAGACCTACGCGCCGAACGATCCGACGCCTCGTCCAGACCCTGTTCAAGAAGGACGTGACGATCACGGCCAAGCCGCCGTCCGACGGCAACAACTGGCTGCTCACGATCGTCTCCAGCGTCCTGCCGGTGCTGCTGTTCCTCGGCCTGTGGATCTACATGACCCGGCAGATGCAGGGCGGCGCCGGCAAGGCGATGGGCTTCGGCAAGTCGAAGGCCAAGCTTCTGACCGAGGCGCAGGGCCGCGTCACCTTCGAGGACGTCGCCGGCGTCGACGAGGCCAAGGAGGACCTGCAGGAGATCGTCGAGTTCCTGCGCGACCCGCAGAAATTCCAGAAGCTCGGCGGCCGGATCCCGCGCGGCGTGCTGCTGGTCGGCCCTCCCGGCACCGGCAAGACGCTGACCGCGCGCGCCGTCGCGGGCGAGGCCAACGTGCCGTTCTTCACCATTTCCGGCTCGGACTTCGTCGAGATGTTCGTCGGCGTCGGCGCGAGCCGCGTGCGCGACATGTTCGAGCAGGCCAAGAAGAACGCGCCCTGCATCATCTTCATCGACGAAATCGACGCGGTCGGCCGCCATCGCGGCGCGGGCCTCGGCGGCGGCAACGACGAGCGCGAGCAGACCCTGAACCAGTTGCTCGTCGAGATGGACGGCTTCGAGCAGAACGAAGGCATCATCATCATCGCCGCGACCAACCGGCCCGACGTGCTCGATCCGGCGCTGCTGCGTCCCGGCCGCTTCGACCGGCAGATCGTCATCTCCAACCCGGACTTCATCGGCCGCGAGAAGATCCTCAAGGTCCACGTGCGCAAGGTTCCGCTCGCGCCCGACGTCGACCTCAAGGTCGTCGCGCGCGGCACGCCCGGCTTCTCCGGCGCGGATCTGATGAACCTCGTCAACGAGGCGGCGCTGCTCGCCGCCCGCCGCGGCAAGCGGGTCGTCACCCGGGCCGAGTTCGAGGATTCGCGCGACAAGATCATGATGGGCGCCGAGCGGCGCACCCTGATCATGACCGAGGAGGAGAAGCGCCTCACCGCCTATCACGAGGCGGGCCATGCGCTGGTCTCCGTCTCGATGCCGGCCTCGACCCCGATCCACAAGGCGACGATCATTCCGCGCGGCCGCGCGCTCGGCATGGTCCAGTCGCTGCCGGAGCGCGACCAGATCTCGCAGAGCTACGAGCAGCTGATCGCCATGCTCGCCATGTCGATGGGCGGACGCGTCGCCGAGGAGCTGGTGTTCGGCAAGGACAAGGTGACCTCGGGCGCCGCCGGCGACATCCAGCAGGTGACCAAGATCGCCCGCGCCATGGTCACCCGGCTCGGCTTCTCCGAGAAGCTCGGCACCGTCATGTACGGCGAGAACCAGGACGAGGTGTTCCTCGGCTATTCGCTCGGCCGCCAGCAGAACATCTCCGAGGCGACCGCCGAGACGATCGACCAGGAGGTCCGGCGTCTGGTGCAGGAAGCGCACGAGACCGCGACCCGCATCCTGACCGAACGGCGCGCCGACCTCGAGGCGCTGGCCAACGGGCTGATGGAGTTCGAGACGCTGACCGGCGACGAGATCGTCGGCCTGCTGCAGGGCGTCCGGCCGGTGCGCGAATCGGCCGCCGACCGCGAGCCGCCGGCGCCGCCGCGCGCTGCAGTGCCCTCGACCGGCAAGCCGCGGCCGCTCGGACCCGAGGCCGGCGGCCTCGAGCCTCAGCCGCAGACCTGACGGAATTTTAGCCCGGGGGGCGCGGCGCGATTGCGCCCCCCGCCAATGACGGCAATTCTCAGAAAGCCCACTTCAGACTTGCTGCCGCAGCGCGGCTTCGAGCGCGGCGATCACCGAATCGACCTTGATGGCGGCCACGCAGGGGCTCGGCCCAAATTTGCCCGTCAGGCTGCAAGGCAGATCTTCGTTGCGCCAACAGGGCGCGCAGGCGAAGCTTTCGTTGGCGGTGATCACGGTCGCGCGCCGATGGTGCCGGGTGAACAATTCGCCGTCGGTCGGACCGAACAGGGCCACCACAGGAACGTCGAAGGCGGCGGCCGCATGGAGAAAGCCCGAAGTCGACGCACACCATCGCATCGAGCGCAGAGACCAGCGCGATCAACTCGGCGAGCGCAAGGCCCGCCGTCGACGCGATTCCGGGTCCCGCGAGGCGGGTCTCCACATGATGAAAGACGATGACGTCGTAGCGCTCGCGGATCGCCTCGGCAAAACGCTCGATCTCCTGGTGATCCTTGTACGAGTTCGCGTGCGTAGGGCTGGATGCCGACAAGGGGCCGCGAGCCTAGATTCTTCTGGCGAAGAAAGTCGTCGCAAAACTGATTCTGCGCCTCGTCCAGCACGTATTCGACATGCCACCCGTGGGTGTTCAGGAGACGCTTGCCGACGCCCATGCCGGCGGCGAACAGTTCCGCTCGCCCCTTTCGAACGAACGGGCGCCGCTTCAACTCGTATCGCGCGGCCGGGCAAAGGGTCAGGTTGTGCCAGGTCTCGCAGCCGATCACGTCGACCGGCGGCCCATCGATGTCGATCGCCTCGACATAGGGGTTGTTGCGGAACAGATCGAAGAACTTGCGTTCGACGATCAGCTTGACCCGGGTCTTCCGTCGCTCCGACAGCGCCCGCAGGCCGGCGGTCATGATCAGCAGGTCGCCGATGCCGCCCATCGCCCGCGTGACGACGACGTCCCGCTGCCGCGCATGCCGACCGGCGCCTGCCGGTGGAGCCCAGTGAAGATCGCCCCAGCGAAGCAAAAACAGGCACGCCCCCGCCATCGTCACGCCCGCCGATGACACCGCGGACCGCCCGGCCCGGCGCAGAAGCGAACCGCCTGGCACGCGGGCTCGCGCGGCCAGGCGGGCGAAGCGAACGAGCAGCCAGGCCAGCACTCCCTCGCCGGGTCGCGCGGAGCGATCGAAACCGATGAAGTCGACGAAGGCCGAAGCGATGCTGCGGACCGCCCGCGGCCACAGTCGCGCCACCGCCTTCGCCCGGGCGACGGCGACCGTTCCGAGGTCGTCGATCGAGCCCATCGAGGCCTGCGCCTCGCAGTCCAGCCGCATGATCCGCAGAATGTCGTCGCGATCCCCTTCGATCTTGTAGATGCGGTCGGCGTAGGGACGAATCAGCGCGCGAGCGCCGGTCGGATTGTTGAGCAGAAGCCGCGCCTCGGCCTGCAGCGTCCGGGCGCGCATCAGTTCGCGCGGATACGAACGTACGTCGGTCTTCTCGAAAGCCTCGAGGATTTCTTCGAAGCGCCGGACAATCCGAGGGTCGGCGGTGATGAAGGAACGACGACAGGAACTCGAACACGAGGCGCATCGCGCTAAGGAAATGGGCGCAATCGGCCGGGCGAACCCGCGGATATCCGGCGATGGTTCGACCCTGACGCTCCAGGGCGTCGAGAATCCGTTCTGCGGTGCGGAACTCTAGCGCGTCGAACTCATCGAGAAGCTTGGCGACAAAGTCCGAAATCTCGGCCCGGATCGAGGTCCGAGGCCTCAAGCTCCGCGACTGCTTCCTTCATGCGAAAACGGGGCGTTGGCGCGCCGTGCGGGGCCTCTTTTTGATTCATGCCGGCGCCCGCAATGCGAAATTCGATCTGTCGATCGGCTGATGCGACGCCAAAGTCCGGCCCTGATCTGGCGCCGAGGTCATGAAGCCGCCTTGGAGGTCCGCGGATCGTCGCCGTCCAGAGACGCGATCAGGGTCAGATGGATGCTGCGCAGCATGAGGAGACCTTCGATCGCGCCGGTGAGGAGTTGCAGGCGTATCTCCACCGGGTTCGTCGGCGTACGGATCTCGAACTGGATCGCGCACCCGAAGACCCCCTGGGGCGGAAGGTTCGCCTTGATCGCCGCGAGGACGCCTCCGGAGACGACGTCGATCGCGATCTGATTGTCGGAAAGGCAATTGCTGACCTCAAGAGCCAAATCCGCCCGCCAGCAGCCCCGCGGAAGCGCAAAATAGGGGCCGTAAAAAATGAATCGCGCGGGACCAGTCAGATCGATCGATCCGACTGTCAGACGATCGGGAAAGTCCGGACGCAGAAGCGAGAATGGCGGCCACTCCAACCTCTCCAGCCTCTCGCCTGCGACGATAGGCCCATATTGCTGCGCCAGAAGATCAATGAGCTCGTTTTCGAGGGGGCCGCGGCGTTCGAGAATGGCCCGGGCCGGGCCGGGAGCCGGCAGCGTTCGCGCGCCGTAACTGTAGAGGCTTTCGTCGCCGCTCCCCATCTGCCCCAACGCGCCAAGGACGCGTTGAAGATCCAAGCCGTCCAACGGCAGCCCGTAGAAGTGCGCAAGCCGGACGACAAAGTCGCTCAATCGGGCGTCGAAATCGTTGACGACCAGACACAAACCCGGAGGGGCCGAGATCACCGGTTCAATGTTGACCAGTCCCATCGAGGCGAAGCGCGCCGCATCGACGCCGCCATAGGCCCGCGAAACCACCGAAAAATGCGCAATGGTGAGGAAATCATCAGCGCATATCACCAGCGGCGAACCAATCGCCGTGTAGGCCGGCAATATATCCGCCTGAGGGTAATCGGAATACAATATGACGCAAGCCTCAAGCGGTCGTGTGAGGCGGGATAGCTGCGCCCCGAGATCGGCGATCGTATTCGCACAAACGACCTCGTGCTCTCCCACAGCGATCGTCACAAGCGCCCGCACAACGCTCAGCGTTGAATAGAAGACAGGCGACGGCGTCCCGATCAGCGAAATCAGTCTGCTCATGGACGGGCCCTTTTCCTGTTGCGCAACCTCAGACGCGCGTCTGCTGCCGCTCAACCGGCCCGAACCAGGGTCCAGGCGCTCCAATTCGGGTAGGACTCGAAAAATGAGCGCGGATCCCCTGCCGTGGGACCGAAGCGAGACCGCGCAAAGCGATTGAAAGCCTCGATATCGAACAATAATCCCCGTCTCTGAAGCTTGCCGGTCCAGTACATAACCGGCTGAACGTTCAGGTGCGTCGGATCACCCATGTACATTTCTTTGTGCTCGCCGTGCCGTATTGCATCCAGGCAGAGGAAGGCGCGACCTCCGGGCCGCAATATCCGGGCGAACTCGTCCAAAATGGAATCGACGAGCGCGTCAGGAACGTGTTCGAGGACTTGCGCAGAGTGCAGAAGACTGACGCTCTCCGACTCCGCGGGAATCTCGGCGATCGACCCGGCTACCAGTTCATTGGGCCGTAAAGTTGAAATTGCGTCGGCCGAGCGCGACCATATGATCCGACAAATCGACGCCGAGGACGCGATCGTAGATTGGTAGGTCCTTGAACCCTTTGAGGATAGAACCGCAAGCGCAGCCGGCGTCAACGATGAACGGCCTGGGGTAGGCATCCTGCAGGGTCGCCTCCGACACCATCGCTGCGTAGCTTTCATGCCAGAAACCATGGTTCAGATAATCGAGCCCTGCATCAGCATGCTCACGGTAATATTGCTCGTCATAGTCCTTGGCGGTCAGCGGGCCGGCTGCCGGCGTCGCGGCCGCCGCCTGCGGCTCGTTTCGATCCTCTCCGAACAGCTTACTGACCGGCCACATCACATCACCCAAAGATCGTCGGAGACAATTCGATTATGACTTATATCATATATAGAACTTGGTAAACAACAGACCTAGACCGGTCGGGCGACGTCTCGACCACAACGGTCGGGGTCTACGACCGATCGCCCTGCTTCGCGCCTGCAAACGCGACTTGCACGAGAGTCTGCGCTGAGGTTGTCGCGCCGGAGGCGCCGCGCGAAACGTTGCGCGCCGCCGCCGCGCGACAAGTCACAACGTCGCATAGATGCTCAGCGCCAGTTCGAGGTCTTCGAACACCCTGCCCCGCCCCGCCTTGAGGACCAGAGCGCTGCGACAATATTCGCGGATGATATTCGCGTCGTGACTGACGAGGAGCATGGCCCGGTCGCGGCGCTGTTCGAACAGCGCCGCGTGGCATTTGGCGTGAAACCGCTGGTCGCCGACCGCCAGCACCTCGTCGATCAGCAGGCACTCGAAATCGATCGCCAGCGTCAGCGCGAACATGAGCCGGGCGCGCATTCCGGAGGAGTAGGCGTCGATCGGGAGATAAAGCTGCCGCCCGAGTTCCGCGAAGTCGTCGACGAATTCGAGCGACGTCCCTTTCGTTCCGATTGTAAAGCCGCGCCATGAAGCGAGCGCTCGCCGCGCCGGTCATGTAGCCGGTCACGCCGCCGGCGAAACCGAGCGGCCAGCACATCGACAAGCCGCGGCTGATTGCGCCCGAGGTCGGCGCTCTCGACGCCGCCAATCAATTTGACCAGCGTCGATTTTCCCGAGCCGTTGCGCCCAAGCACGGCGATCTTCTCGCCTTCGCGCAACTCGAACGAGACGCCGTCGAGCACCCGCCGCACGCCGATGTGGGTATGGTAGTCCTTCGTCAGCCGATCGACTCGGAGCGACCTCGGCATGGCGCCGCTATGCGTTCGGTCCGCGACGGCGACCGCGCCGCCTGCGCCGCCGACGATCGAAAGCGCGGTGTGGCCGGTCATGCGCGATGCTCCGCCGTGATCCCGCCGAGCAGACGCAATAGCTGGAAGAGTCCCAGGCACACGGCGAGGAGCGCCAGAAGATCCAACGTAACGCGCGGATAGCGGGCAAAATCGGCCGACAGGTTCGGCCGGCCGATCAACTGAACGTAAAGGTGCTGGCGCTCCGCGTCCTGGCGCGCCAGGCTCCGTTCCGCCTCGGCGGCGGCCAACGCCTTGGCCGCAAGGTCGCGCTGAAGGACGAGCTTCTCGTAAAGCTCGAGCTTGACCGCCTCAGATCCGGCGGACCCCGCAATCTCCAGTTTCCGCTTTTCGATTTCCTTGCGGTAGGAATCCGCCTGCGCGCGAAGTCCGGAGAGCGCGGGCGAAGTCGGCGCGATCGCCGTCTGCTGCGCGATCGTTGCGTCAATGTGGGCGAGTTCGGTCGACAGGCCTTCGATCACCTTCAGTTTGGATTGCGCGACGACGTTGGGATCGACCGAGCCCGACGCGTTTCGATAGGCTTTCAGCGCTGTCCTCGACCAAATCCAGTTGCTTTCGCGCCTCGGCCGCGAACTGGTCGGCGTTCTCCAATCCGTCGTTGTAGGCGCGCTCGTTCATCTGATTCACCAGCGCTTCCGCATAGCCCAGCATCGCCACGACGATCGTTCTGGCGTCCTCGGCCGAGAAGGCGTTCACCTCGATCGTGCTGATATTGGTGATCGGATCGACATTGGCCTCCGCCATCCATTGAAAGCGCTGGTAGAGGTATTCGTTGTTGTTCGGCAGCCAGAAGGTCGGATAGCGAAACAGAAAGTCCCCGGCCGGACGACTCAGAATCGTTCGCAAATCGTTGTTCTTCGCCAGTGCGGCGACAAGGTCGCGTGACGTCAGATAAGCGTTGACCGCATGGGTCTCGTCGCGCGCGATGGTGCTTGCCGAATTCCTCGGAAAGCGCGGCGAGCGGGTCCTGACTGTGCTGCTCGGCCGAGCGGACAATGAAGCTCGCCGACGAGGTGAAGCGTGGCGCGGCGATCGCCAGCAGGTAGACGGAGGCGGCGGCCATCGGCAGGACGACCGTCACGAGGAACAGCCGCCGCCAGCCGCCTTTCGCGGCCGGCGGCGCGAGCTGCGTCGCATCGATTGGGGCAGGAAAGAATTGCGAGCGGATCGCCAGCGGCTTCAGTTCGACTTCCGCGACGATCGGGCCGGCTTCGCTCGCAACCGCGACCTCGCCGGAGCGCGAGTCCGCCAGGGTGGCGATCGGCTTGGTCAGATCGCTGTCGCTCACCGGCCATGCTCCCTGACCCCGACCGAGACCAACCACAGGACCGCGAGCCCGGCGGCGGACACGGCGAAAGCCGTCGCCACGGAACGCAGCCGCCGCGGCTCGGTCGCCTCATCAGGCAGGTTCGGGGTCGCAATCACTTCGACATAGACGTGCTGTCGCCGCGCGTCGGCGCGCGCCGCGGTCAAGGACGTCGTCGCCGCTTCGAGGCCCATGTCGGCAAGATTGCGTAACAGCATCAGCCGCTCGTAGGTGGACACCTTGTCGGCGACCCCCGAATGCGATCCGGCAAGCGCGTTTTGCTCGGCGGCGATCTGCGCCGTGAGCGCATCGGCCTTGGCCTTCAGGCCGGCGACAGCGGGACTCGACGGAGACAGCCTGCTGGTCTCCGAAATCTGCGCCAACACCCTGTCGACCTGCCCCGACAAGTTGGAGATCGTGCCCAACTGGGCGATCGCATTCTGCGAGGGGTCGACGACTGTTTCCGCATTGCGGAAGCGGCTCACTTCGTCGTGCGACTCCATGACGGCGTGGGTCGCCTCGGCGACCACGGTTTCAGCGGCGTGCACGGTGTCGGCTTCAAGCCGGGCGTTCATCGCATTGACCTGCGCTTCCGCCTGCGACAGCAACTGCCGCGCGATCGCCTGGGCGTCCTCCGCGCGGAAAGCCTGCGCCTTCACCGTGATGATCCCGGTGTCGGTATCCGCAACGGCATGAACCCGGTCCCCGTAATACCAATAAAGCCGTTCGAAACTGTCGCCGAGGTAGAGACGCGGGAAACGCGATAGCAGGTCCGCCTCCTCCCGGCCGTAGACCTTGCGCAACGGCAGCGCCGATTCGAGCCCAGCGACCGCGTCGCGCGACCCGAGATATTCGAGAACCACGTTGGCGTCGTCGTTCGACCGCGCGATCCCGAACGCCTGCATCAGGCTTTCCAGGCCGGGAGCGGCGCGGGCGCCGTGAATGCCGCGGACGATCAGCTCGGTCTCGGATTCGTAACGCGGCGCGGCCACGAGCCCATAGTAGAAAGCCGAAAAAACGGTCGGCGCCGCGAGCGCGGCCACGATCATCCAGCGCCGCATCCGGCTCCACGGCCAGGCGGCGGCGGGACGCCCGGCCCGGGCGGAGTCCGGACTCGTTCCGCCGTCAAGCTCGGGCCGAATCCGGCCAAAGGCTCCTTCGAGCAGAGAAACCTTCATTCCCGGATCAATGCCCCATTCCCGCTCGGTCGCCGCTGAAGCACTATTCATGCAAATACGGCGCCTTTTGGGGCGGTCGTCAACATTCGGGCTGCCCCAGACGCTTGGGGGGCCAGGGCGAATGGCGCCGCCGTCCAGCGCCAGGGCCGCAGGACGCTTCAGATCGCGCCGCCGCCCGCTGGGGCGTCCTTCGAGAGGCATGGCCTTCGATCCACAGGGACGAAGGCATGACACGCTTGGGCCGATTGACGACGATCAAACCCTTCCGCCTGGCTTCCGCTAAACTGCCGGGCAAATTTGAGCCGATCGGACGGGCGGGCGCCCGGCCCGCGTGAGGTGGAGGATGAGCGAAAACAGTTTCGACGCCGTCGTCATCGGATCCGGCCTCGGCGGCCTCACCGCAGCCGCGCTGCTCGCCAAGAGCGGCCGCAAGGTCTGCGTGATCGAGCGCAATCACAGCGTCGGGGGCGCCGCCTCGGCGTTCAAGAAGGGCGCCTTGACGATCGAGCCGGCGCTTCACCAGACCGCCGATCCGCGCGACCCGACCGAGGTCAAGCACGCGATCCTGACTGAACTCGGAATTCTCGACGAGATCGAATGGGTTCCGGTTCGCCCGTTCTATTCGGTCAAGGGCGGGCCGGTCGGCGAGATGTTCGATATGCCGGTCGGTTACGACGCGGCGCATCACGCGCTGAGCCGGCGGTTCCCGAACAGTCGCGAGGGCTCGGCGCGGTTCTTCGGCGCGATCGAGCAGATCCATGACGCGGTGACGCATCTCTCCAAAGCCGGCGAGGAACGGTCGCTCGGCAGGCTCGCGCGCGCCGCGTTCGAATTGAGGCCGCTCGCCCGCGACTGGCGCGCCTCGACCGCCGACATGCTCGAGCGGTTCTTCGGCGACGACGAGGGCGCGAAATGCGCGGTCGCCGGCACGATCGCCTATTACGCCGACGACGCCCGCAACCTTGCGTGGCCGTTCTTCGCCGTGGCGCAGGCCGGCTACTTCAAGTCGGGCGGCGTGTTCGTCAAGGGCGGCTCGCGCGTGCTGTCGATGAAGCTCGCCAAGGTCGTCACCAAGGCGGGCGGCTCGGTCCTTCTCGGCCGCGACGCGAGCGGCGTCGATCTCGACACGTCGGGCCATGCGGCCGCCGTGCGGCACGTCGACTCGAAGACCAAGGGGGACGAGCAGCGCATCGAAGCCAAGCAGGTGCTCGCCAATTGCGCGCCCCACGCGCTCGCCCGCATGCTGCCCGACGCCGAGCGCGCGAAGATCGAGGAGGCCTATGGGGCAAGGCCGCTGTCGATCTCGCTGTTCTCGGCCCATTTCGGCCTGAGCCGTCCGCCGTCCGAACTGGGACTCGACCGTTTCACCTACAGCGTTCTGCCGGAATGGGCGACAAAGCAGAGCGATCTTGCCGACAGCGCCCGGCTGTTCGCCGAAAACCCCGGCGATCGGCTGCCAGGCTACGGGATCGCCAATTACGGCGCGATCGACAGCGGGCTCGCCGGCGACGGGCCGACGCTGGTGACGGTCGTCGGCGTCGACCGCTTCGACAACTGGTCGGCGCTGTCGCCGCAGGACGAGAAGGACCGGCGCGAGCGCTGGCTCGACGCCTTCCAGGCGGCGCTCGACCGCGACTATCCGGGCTTCAGCGCGGCGGTCGTCGAACGGATGTTCCTCAACGCCCGCTCGATGGCGAGTTTCATGAACACGCCGGGCGGCGCGGTCTACGGCTTCGCGCCGCTGCCGTTCGAGCGGCCGATCTGGGCGGGCGTGCCCCGCTCGCCGAAGACGCCGCTGCCGGGGGTCTATCTCGCCTCGTCGTTCGCCCAGTCGGGCGGCTTCAGCGGCGCGATGAAGTCCGGCGCGGACGCGGCGCGGATGGCGATGAGGGAACGCGCGGGCTGAGCTGGAGCGGGAGACGAAATTCCGCCCTTCGAGGACTGTCAGCGTAGCTCGCCGTCCTCCGCGACGGCGCGCCCGTTGATCCATACGCCTGCGACGTCGAGCGCGTCGGTGAGATGGACGAGGTTTGCTTCGAAGCCCGGCGCGAGGCGGCCGATGCGATCGTCGAGGTCCAAGCAGGCGCGCCGGCGTCGCGGTCGCCATGGCGAGCGCAGAGGCGAGCGGCAGGCCGAGCGTGTTCACGACATAGCGGACGGCGTCGATGAGGCGTGATCGCCGCGCCGGCGAGCGTGCCGCTGTCGTCGACGAGCTTTCGGCCCGACGCGGCGTCATCCGGCGGCCTTGCAGTTCGAAGGAATCCGGGCCGCCGGCGGCCGGGGGCATCGCGTCCGAGACCAGCGCGATCCCGCCCGACGCCCTTGGCCGCGATGGCGGCGCGGCAGGCGAGGGGATGGACGTGCTCGCCGTCCGCGATCAGGCCGCAGATGACGCGCGGATCGGAGAGGACAGCGCCGACGACGCCCGGCGCGCGGGAGTTCAGCTGGCTCATCGCGTTGAAGAGGTGGGTCGACGCCCGCGCGCCGGCGTCGAACACGGCCTGCGCCTCCTCCGCGCTCGCCTCCGAATGGCCGAGGGAGACGACGATCCCCGATTGGGCGAGCCGCGCGACGAGCGCCAGCGGAACGGAGGCGGGCGCGAGCGTGACGACCATTGCGCCCGTGCGCGCCGCGATCAGCGCATCGGCGTCGGCCTCGCGCATCGGACGGATCCATTGCGGCGGGTGGACGCCCTTGCGTCGCGGATCGATGAACGGGCCCTCGACATGAACGCCGAGCGCGCCGGGCACCTGGGTCTGCGCCTCGCGCGCGGCGGCCAGCGCCGCAGCGAGCACCTGCCGGCGCGTCGGTGACGACGGTCGGCAGGAAGCCGGTGACGCCCTCGCGCCGGTGCGCGCGGGCGATGCGCGCGATCCCCTCGACGGTCGGCTCGGCGTTGAACAGGACGCCGCCGCCGCCGTTGATCTGCCAGTCGATCAGGCCGGGCGCGAGGATCCCGCCGCCGCAGTCGATCTGCTCGCCGCCGCGCGGCCGCGCCTCGACGTCGACGAGGGCGCGAATGACGCCGTCTTCGACGACGAGCGCGTGATCGTCGAGGAACCGCTCGCCGTCGAACAGGCGCGCGCCGAAGGAACACAGTCATCGCGAGGCTTCCTTCCCGGTTGCGACGCGACCGCCGGCCATCAGGATGGCCCCGTCGGTCGCGTCATGCAGGGGCTGCGTCAGGAGCTCGGCGACCTCCGGGGCGAGATAGGGCCGC
This sequence comes from uncultured Alphaproteobacteria bacterium, assembly GCA_963724785.1. GTDB lineage: Bacteria > Pseudomonadota > Alphaproteobacteria > Rhizobiales > Beijerinckiaceae > Roseiarcus. The sequence goes on from CAVRWC010000028.1 coordinate 83,176, forward strand.
AGGGCCTCGCCGACGCCGCCGACCAGCGCGACGCGCCCGGCGCCGAGGGCGACCGCGCGCCGCGCGAGCGCGCCGAGCGCCTGAGCGGCCGAGCCGACGACCGCGAGCGCGATCGCGTCGCCCCGGGCGGCGTGGGCGAACACGCGCGGGGCGAAGGCGCCGTAGTCGCCGGGCTTCGCCGTGCGCGCCCAGCGGACGAGCGCGACGACGTCGCCGCCGAAATCGGCGAGAAGATCGCGGGTGAGGGCGCTCTCCGGCCCGAGGCCGTCGTGCGCGCGCGTCGCGGCGCGCAGAGCGTCGAGCCCGACATGCGCGCCCGAGCCGTCGTCGCCGAGCGCAAAGCCGCGCCCGCCGACGATGGTCTCGCGGCCCGCGACGCGGGCGATCGCCGCCGAGCCGGTTCCGGCGATCACCAGCCCGCCGTCCGCGCCCGCATGCGCGCCGATGCAGGCGGTCGAAGCGTCGTTGGCGGCCGACACCCGCGCATAACCGGGAAAGGCGGCGACGACCCGCTCCGCATCCGCGCCGTCGTTGACGCCGGCAAGCCCGAAGCCGAGCGCGATCCGCGGGCTGGTCGGCGGGTCCGAGCCCGGCATTTTTCAGCGCGTCGCCGACGACGTCGCGCATGACCGCGATCGCCGCGGCGAAATCGACATGGACGTTGGCGGCGGCGCCGGTGGCCTCGGCGAGCGCGCGGCCCCCGGCGTCGCGGACGCGCGCGCGGCACCGCGTCGCCCCGCCGTCGACGCCGACGAACCAGAGGGGCGCCTCGGTCATCCGGCGCCCCGCGTCCGTTCGCCGCAAAGACCGCGAACTGCATTCCTGGTCACTCGTTAAGGCCTGATGGGCTTGGCGAAATCTCCATCCGACATTTTCTCGGCGAAGGCCAGCCCGTTCGTCCGGACGCCAACGGCTGCCGCAACGGTTCTTCCCTGCCGCTGCCGGGAGCGGGAGCGAAATGCGATTCGGTCGATTCGCAATTTGCTCCAGGCTCCTTGAAAACGCGGGATTCTGTGAAAAACCGGCATTCCCTTTTCGCATCCCGCTTAAGCTTCGCCAGGTGATTCGCCGCCGCTGCGGGCGGCCCAATGACAAGCGAGCCAAGGAGCATGAAGCGCGCGGTGGTCCATGTGGTCGGAGCGGGCGCGGGCGGCCTGTCGGCGGCGCGCGCGCTGATCGACGGCGGCGCCTGCGACGTCGTCCTGCACGAGGCGCAGGCCCATCCGGGCGGACGGCGTCGCTCGTTCCAGGACGAACCGCTCGGCGTGCGAATTCGACACCGGGGTCTTTCCGCTTCTGTCGTGCTGGACGTCGACGCTCGCGCTGATCGACGCGTCCGGCGCGCGCGGCGAATGGCGGACGGAAGCCAGGCCGGGCGTCGCCTTCGCCGATTTCGCCACCGGGGAGCGCTGGCGGCTTGCGCCCAACGCCGGCCGCTGCCGTGGTGGCTCCTCGATCCGCGGCGGCGCGGCCCGAACCTGCGCTTCGCCGACTATTGGAGCGCCCGGCGCCTTCTGTCCGCGCCGGCCCGAGGCGACGGTTGCGAGCGTCGCGCCCAAAGGCGTCGGCGATGGAGCGGCTGTGGCGGCCGCTGACGCTCGCCGCGCTCAACTGCCCGCCCGAGACGGCTTCGGCGCGGCTGCTCGGCGCCGTGTTTCGCGAGGTCGTCGAGGCCGGCGGCGGCGGGCCTGCAGGATCCTGACGCCGAGCCGCGGGTTCGGGCGCGCCTTTGTCGAGCCGCTGGCGCGGAGCCTCGACGCGGGACGGGGCGACGCTCCGCTTCGGGCGGCGGCTCGCCGGCCTCGGGCTCGATTCGGATCGCGTCGCGAGCCTCGAATTCGAGCACGACCGGGTCGATCTCGGGCCGCACGACGCGGCGATTCTGGCGACGCCCTGGGCGACGACGGCGGCGCTCGCGCCGGGAACGCCGCCGCCGGAAGCGCTCCTCGCGCGGCGCTGACCATCCATTTCGCCGCCGCGGCCCCCGCCGGCCGCCCCGACGGCGCTCGGCGCGCTCAACGGTCCGTTCGACTGGCTGTTCGTCCAGCCCGATCGAATCTCGGTCGCAATCAAGAACGCCGGCGACGCGGCTCGACGCGCCCCGCGAAAAACTCGCCGCCGATTGCTGGCGCGCGGTCGCCGCTGTGACCGGCCTTTCCGACGCGCTGCCGGCCTGGCGGGTCGCGCCGTCGCGCCGCGCGGCCGCGCTGGCGACGCCCGCGGAGACCGCCCGGCGGCCGCTTGCCGCACCGCCTGGCGCAACCTCTTCCTGGCGGGGGGCCATGTCGGCCGCGACCTGCCCGACGGGATCGAGAACGCCGTCCGCTCGGGCGCCGCCGCGGCGCGGGCGTGGCGTGGACGAAAGCCGATGACCCAGGGATCTGGCACGAAGTTTCGGGTGGTGCGCCAACGTGTGCCCTTGTCAGCGAATGGGCGGACCTGTAAATTCTATTGTGCAGTGCAGCATTTCCGTTATACTGCGCGGAGAGATTGGTTTGGAGGGGCCTGTGGGCGCCACGACGTGGAAGACGAAATGGGGGATGCGCCGCGTACGCCGCGACACGCCCACCATCGAAGAAGCGCTGATCGCCGCCGAGAGCCTGGCGGACGATCCGGCGCAGCGCGCCCAGATTGCGGCGACGCTGATGGGCGTGCCGGTCGAGGAAGTGCAGGTGCTCGCCGCCAAGCAGGCCGCCAGGACCCGCGGCCGCGCGAGCCTGGTCGCCGGCCGCACCCGCGCGGTGGTCGTGGAATACAAGCGCCCGCGGACCATCCGGCCGACGATCGATCTGACGCGCAAGCGCTGATCCGCCGGAGGCGCGAACGAGACTTCGCGATCATCTCGCGTCTTGAAAGGCCGAACGAGCTGCGATCGCATCGCGTTTCAGCGCGTTCCGCGCGCCCTCAGAGATTGGCGAGGCTCGCCGCGGACGGACGGGTGGTGCGGTACTGGCTGCGGGCGGCGACGTCGGTCGCAATGACCGCCACCCCGATCAGGGTCGGGGCCGTCATGTCGTCGAAGTCGACGTTGCAAGAACGCGAGCGCGACGAAGGCGGCGAAGCCCGCAGCCATGAACGGCGCGAGCCGCGGCGGCGCCTTGTCGAGATCGTGAAAGCCGAACCAGACGCCGGCCGCGGCGATGACGGCGCCCACGACTCCCAGCTCGTACCAGACCGTGAACGCGAACGAGCGCGGCGTGTAAGGCGGCAGGATCATGTCGCGCACGCCGCGGGCCACCGTCGCGAAGCCGTGGCCGGTGAGCAGCCTGAGCTTGTCGTGGGTGAAGATGTCGGCCGCGACCGAAAGCGACGCGTAGGGCGGCGGCAGGCTGGCCAGCTTGACGTCGAACACCCAGGCCGCGACCGTCGGCGCGAAGGCGGGGATCAGCGGCGACAGCAGGACGAGCGCCGCAGCGGCCCAGGCGAATTCGCGCGCCGAGCGCTTCAGGTCGGAGATGGCGAACGACATCGCCAGATAGCCGGCGAAAAGCGCGATGGTGAGCGGCGCATAGCCGGCGATATAGGCGAAGGCCAGCGCGAGGATCAGCAGGAGCCGCGCATAGCCGTTGCGGCCGCGCGCCGTCAGGCCGCCGAGCGCCGGAAACAGCAGCACCGCCAGCGCGACCTCGCCGGCCGCGACGCCGCCGTCGTCGGGGACGTGGCCGACCACGCCGGCGAGGCCCTTGGCGGCCATGGCGATCATGCCGAGGACGACGCCGATCGGGAACATGTAGAGGTCGGTCGCGCGCGCGTTGTCGCGCGGCGCCGCGACCGCCAGCAGCGTCGCCAGGATCAGGAGGCCGAGCTTCAGGGCGTGCTGCAGCGCCGAGACGGGGTAGGGCGTCCACAGGATCGACAGCGCCGCCCAGCCGAAGCCGGCGATGAGGGCGAGGAACGTCGGGGCGGTGAAGGCCCGACGCGCGCGCGGCCGCGAATCCCGGCTTGCCCTCGAGCGCCGCGGCCAGCACGATCATGGCGACGCCGATCGGGAAAGACGATGAACAGGGCGAGCGGATGAACGACGACGGCGACCGGCGCGCCGATCGCCAGAGCGGCGTAGCCGACACGGGCAAAGAACCGCGACGCGTCCGCCGCGTCGTCGCGGCCGGACCGCGCCAGCCGTGTCTCCTCTGCCCTCGATGCCATATCCGCCGTCCCGGCGCCGCGCCGCCAACTCGTAAACCTTTGGTGAATGTTATACGACGGTGGCCGCGGCAAGGGCTGTGTGAAGGGCGCCACACCTGCGAAGCAATTGACAGGACCGGCGCTCCGGCGACTTGCTGCGATTGACCCTCGGCCCGCCGCCGTGCGACTGGGAGCCCGGTTCGAGCGAAGAGGGCCGCGAGGAGAAGGCGACGACGTGACGGAGGCTTCCATCGTCGCCGAGGCGCGCCCGTTGGCCGAGCCGCCGCACCCGGCGGCTCGTCGCCTGGGCGGCGGGCGGCGCGCTCGTCCTGCTCGCCATGCAGGCGTTCGCCGCGTCGCGGCTCGAACTCACGCTTCGACGAAGCCTATTACACCCTGTGGTCGCGCGCCCTGGCGTTCGGCTATCTCGACCATCCGCCGATGGTCGCGTTTTTCATCCGCGCGTCGACTGACCCTGTTCGGCGATTCCGAGCTCGGCGTCCGTGCGCTGTCGCTCGCGCTCGATCGGCGCGCTGCCGGCGCTCATCGCCTGGATCGCCTGGCGCCTGTTTCGCTCGGCCGAGACCGCCGCGCTCGCGGTCGCTGATGTGGATTGCGGCGCCGCTGGTGATCGCGGGCGCGGTGTTCGTGACGCCGGACGCGCCGCTCGTCCTGTTCTGGACGCTGGGGCTCGGCGGCGCTCGTCGAGCTGTGGCGGACCGGTCGAGGCGCGCTGGCTGTTCGCCATGGGGCTCATGCTCGGCCTCATGCTCCTGTCGAAATTCACCGCCGCCTTCTTCGCCGCGGGCGTGGGCCTCGCCTTCTTGACGACGCCGTCGCTGCGGCGCTGGCTGCGCTCGCCGGCGCTCGTGGGCTGGCGCTCGCGCTGGCGGCTGCGATTTTTTCGCCGTTCGTCGTCTGGAACGCGGAGCACGGCTGGGCGACGTTCCTGAAGCAGGGCGGCCGGGCGGCGGCGGACGGCTTCGCGCCCTACTATTGTCGTCGAGTTCGTCGTCGCCCAGATCCTGCTGATGAACCCGCTGGTGTTCGCCGCGCTCGTCGCCGCGATCGCGGGCGTTTCCTGGCGGAAGCCGGTCGCGCGCCGGGCTCCGCCGACGAAGCGCCGTCGACTGCTGATCGGCACGATCGCTCCGGCGGCGGTCTACTTCCTCGTCCACGCCCTGCACGACCGCGTGCAGGGCAACTGGCTCGCGCCGCTGTTTCCCGCCTGCGGCCCTGCTCGCCGGCGACTGGGTCGCCCGGCGCGCGGCGCTCGGCGGCCTTCCGCGGCCGCCTCGCCCGCGCCGCGCTGTGGGCGGCGCCGCTCGCGTTCGCCGTCATGCTGGTCGGCTTCGTCCAGGCGCTGACCGGCGTCCTGCCGCTCGGCGCGGCCGACCCGACCGCCCGGCTCGAAGGCTTCCGCGACCTCGCCCGCGAGGTCGACGCCCGCGCGCAGGGCCGACGGGCGCCGGGTACCTCCTGACCCAGGGCTACGCGCTGACGTCCCTGATGACCGTATTACGGCGAGCCGACGATCGCCGTGGTCCAGCCGGAGCAGCGCATCCGCTGGATCTTCGAGCCCTCGCCGCCGGAGACGCCTGTTTGCCTCGCCCGGGCGTCGCGATCGCCGAGGCCGGACGCCTGGTTCGAGCTCGTGCTCAAGATGCGCTTTCGTTCCGTCGAGCCGGCCGGAACGATCGAGCGTCGCCGCAGCAGGCCGCCCGGTCGAGACTTACGAACTCTTCCGCGTCGCCGACCCTTGCGCCGCCGTGCTCGAACCGCCCTGCCCGAGCGCCGAGGTCGAACTCGAGCGGAACTGCCGGCCGTGACCGGCGAACCGGTCGACCCCCGCGACCCGCCAGCGGGCGCAGGCCGTGGGCGCGCGCCGCCTTCGCCCGGGCCGGCGCTCGCACCGAGCCGAGCCGGCTGTTCGAGACCGGGGGCTTGCGCTGGCGCTTTCCCCGCTCGACCGACCCCTGCGAGGCGGTGATCGTCAACACCGGCGGCGGCGTCGCGGCGGGCGATTCCTACGAGATCGCGCTCGACGCTCGACGACGGCGCCGCGGTCGAAGCGACCACCACGGCGGCGGAAAAGATCTACCGCAGCGACGGCCCGTCCGCCCGCATCGCGACCGCGCTGACGCTCGGGCCCGGCGCGCGCCTCGCCTGGCTGCCGCAGGAGACGATCCTGTTCGACGGCGCGCCAGGCTCGACCGCACGCTGACGATCGACATGGCCGCCGACGCCGAACCTGCTCGCCGTCGAGACGCTGGTGTTCGGCCGTCTCGCGATGGGGGAGACGCGCATCGAGGCGTCGCTTCGCGATTCCTGGCGCCTCACGCGCGCCGGCCGGCTGGTTTTCGCCGACGCGACCCGGCTCGACCATGCGGGCGCGACGCCTCGATCGCCCGGCCTGCGGCGCAGGCGCGCGCGCGGTCGCGACCTCCTCGCCGCGGCGCCCGACATCGAGGCGCGCCTGCCCGAATCTGCGGGCGGCGCTCGAAACGCGCGAAGCCGGATGTCGAGGCCGGCGCGAGCGCCTTCGACGGGCTGATCGTCTGCCGCCTCATTTCGGCCTCGCCGAGCCGATTGCGCGTAACCGCGATCGCGGCCATTGTTGCGTTGAGCGGACGCCAGCCGCCGCGCCTGTGGCGATAGGGCGAAGCGTCCGGGGGCCAAAACATCCTCGTGCTCGAGAGGAGCGGCGCAATCGCGGCGCGCGGCCTTGGGGACGACGAGCGGGAAGCAACGAGAGACGGGCATGAATCTGACGCCGCGGGAAAAGGACAAGCTTTTGATCGCCATGGCCGCCATCGGTGGCGAGGCGGCGGCTCGAACGGGGCGTCAAGCTGAACCATCCGGAGGCGGTGGCCCTGATCACCGACTTCGTCGTCGAGGGCGCGCGCGACGGCCGTTCGGTCGCCGAACTGATGCAGGCCGGCGCCCATGTGCTGACCGCCGACCAGGTGATGGAGGGCGTCGCTTCGATGATCTACGACATCCAGATCGAGGCGACCTTCCCCGACGGCACCAAGCTCGTCACGGTGCATCACCCGATCCGCGGCGCCGACGAATCCCATGCTCCCGGCGAAGTCCTGGCGGAGCCCGGCGACATCGAGATGAACGTCGGGCGCGAGACGGTGGAGCTCGACGTCTCCAACACCGGCGACCGGCCGATCCAGGTCGGCTCGCACTACCATTTCTTCGAGACCAACCCGGCGCTGAAGTTCGAGCGCAGGAAGGCGAAGGGCTTCCGCCTCGACATTCCCGCCGGCACCGCCGTCCGCTTCGAGCCCGGCCAGTCCCGCACCGTCCGCCTCGTCGCGCTGGCGGGCAAGCGCGAGGTCTACGGTTTTCGCCAGGAGGTCATGGGGAAGGTGTGACCGGGATGAGACCCGGCGGCTTGCATTACAGCCCCGCGTTCCTTACCTCTCGAGAAGTAAGGAAACCAACGGAGGCCCCATGACCGCTCAACCTAAGGCCGAACAGGACTTCGGCGAAGCGACGGTGACCAGCAAAGGGCAAATCACCGTGCCGAACGCTTTGCGCCGAGCGCTAGGCGTCACGCCCGGCGATCGACTTCGTTTTGTTCAGGCGGCGGATGGGTCGATCAGGCTCGAGGCCCGGAAGCGGCGCCGCATCGTCGACATCGCTCGGGCCAACGCCTTTCGCGCCGGCGAGGCGGGCATCGATCTCGACAAGACCATCAAGGAAGCAATAACGGCTGCGGTCACCGAGCGCGATCGGAGAAGTCGTCAAGGGGGTGGCGGCGGATGATCGGGTTGGACACCAACGTCCTTCTGCGTCTGTTCATCGAGGACGATCCCGCCCAATGCGAGCGCGCGCGACGCTTGGTCGGCGCCGCGGCGGCCGAGAGGCCTTGCCTCGTCAATCCGGTCGTGCTTGCCGAATTCGCTTGGGTGCTCGCAACGAAACTGAAACGGAAGCGTTCGGAAGTTGCGCATCTCGTCGACGAAGTCCTCTCCGCTGACGATCTCGAAATCCCCCATCGGCGGGCCGCGCGCGACGCCCTCCTGGCGTATCGCACCGGCAAGGCCGACTTTCCCGACTATTTCATCGCGGAAATCAATTCAGAACTCGGATGCGCTTCGACGGCGACATTCGATGCAGCCGCGCTCGATGCGCCTTCGTTCTCTCCAGTGCCGTGAGCCCGCCCATGACGACCTCCCTCCCCCGCGCCGCCTACGCCGACATGTTCGGCCCCACGACCGGCGATCGCGTCCGGCTCGCCGACACCGAGCTCCTGATCGAGATCGAGAAGGATTTCACCACCTATGGCGAGGAGGTGAAGTTCGGCGGCGGCAAGGTGATCCGCGACGGCATGGGGCAGGCGCAGACGACGCGGGCGCGCGGCGCGGTCGACACGGTCATCACCAACGCCGTCATCCTCGATCACTGGGGGATCGTGAAGGCCGACGTCGGGATCAGGGACGGGCTCATTCACGCGATCGGCAAGGCCGGCAACCCGGACATCCAGCCGGGCGTGACCATCATCGTCGGCCCGGGCACCGAGGTGATCGCCGGCGAAGGCAAGATCCTTACCGCCGGCGGCTTCGACACCCACATCCACTTCATCTGCCCGCAGCAGATCGAGGAGGCGCTGATGTCGGGCGTGACCTCGATGCTCGGCGGCGGCACCGGCCCCGCGACCGGCACGCTCGCCACCACCTGCACCCCCGGCCCCTGGCACATCGCCCGGATGATCGAGGCGGCCGACGCGTTCCCGATGAACCTCGGCTTCGCCGGCAAGGGCAACGCCTCGAAGCCCGCCGGCCTCGTCGAGCAGGTCAAGGCGGGCGCCTGCGCGCTGAAACTGCACGAGGACTGGGGCACGACCCCGGCCGCGATCGACTGCTGCCTCTCGCGTCGCCGACGACTACGACGTGCAGGTGATGCTGCACTCCGACACGCTGAACGAATTCGGGCTTCGTCGAGGACACGATCAAGGCCTTCAAGGGCCGCACCATCCACGCCTTCCACACCGAGGGCGCGGGCGGCGGCCATGCGCCCGACATCATGAAGGTCGCGGGCCTCGACAAACGTGCTGCCGTCGTCGACCAACCCGACCCGGCCCTACACCAGGAACACGCTCGACGAGCACCTCGACATGCTGATGGTCTGCCATCACCTCGATTCGAGCATCCCCGAGGATCTCGCCTTCGCCGAGAGCCGCATCCGCAAGGAGACGATCGCGGCGGAGGACATTCTGCACGATCTCGGCGCGCTCTCGATGATGTCGAGCGATTCCCAGGCGATGGGCCGCATCGGCGAGGTGATCATCCGCACCTGGCAGACGGCCGACAAGATGAAGCGCCAGCGGGGGGCGCTCGCCGGCGACGGCCCCCGCAACGACAATGCAGCGCGCCAAGCGCTACGTGGCGAAATACACCATCAACCCCGCCATCGCCCACGGCGTCTCGAAACACATCGGCTCGATCGAGAAGGGCAAGCTCGCCGACCTCGTGCTCTGGACCCCCGCCTTCTTCGGGGTGAAGCCGGACTGCGTGATCAAGGGCGGCATGATCGCGGCCGCGCCGATGGGCGACCCCAACGCCTCGATCCCGACCCCGCAGCCGGTCCACTACCGCCCGATGTTCGGCGCCTACGGGCGCGCCCGCACAGCCACTTCGCTGACCTTCGTCTCGGACGCGGCGCTCGAAGGCGGGATCGCGCGGAAGCTGAAAGTTCAGAAGCGGCTGGTCGCGGTCGAGAACACCCGCGGGGGATTGCGCAAGAAGAGCATGATCCACAACGGCGCGACGCCGAAGATCGAGATCGACGCCGAGACCTACGCGGTGACGGCGGACGGCGAGCTTCTGGTGTGCGAGCCGGCGGACAAGCTGCCGATGGCGCAGAGGTATTTTTTGTTTTGAGGGCAGGCGAGTTCTGAAGACAGGGGGGCCGCTTCGCGAGCCGCCGCTCCGGCCGTCATGGCCGGGCTTGTCCCGCGGCCGCAAGGAACGCCGCGCTGAACCCCGCCTATCCGTCGCATCAACGCTTCGAGGCGCGCCATGGCATTGCGGTGGCTCCACGACGCCCAAGCTTACGCCGTCTCAGGACACAGCCGGCGGCGATTTTGGTTCAGGGGCTATCGGTCGCTGACGCCAAGCAAAGCTAGCGCCTTCTCTCACGCATCTCACCCGGCCGTCGGATTGTCCTGCAGCAGGGAGAGCCGCCGGTAGGCGCGGGCGGCCTCCTCGGTCATCCATGCTTGGCGGTGAATTCTTATCCAGAAATCCGCTACCGCCGCGGGCGGTTCGAACGCTGGCCGCTGAACGGCGGCGCGCTTGTGCGACGCCCGCATCCGCGGCGGGGCTCGCGCCATCCGCAAGCTGACATGTTCATGCATCGTCGGCATCCTTACAACCAGGCCTTCCGACCTCCCTCCCTTGCGGCCGCCGAATTGCCGCGCCGCTCCGCCGGAACCAACGCGGAGGTTAACGGGCGGCGCGAACACTTCATTGATCCACGTCAGCCGGGGCGAAAAAAAGCCGCCCGTCGCGCTCGTCCGCTACCCCGTCGGCGCTTCGACCGCCCCGGCGCCGGCGGCGGGCGCGGGCGCAGTCGGCGGCGTCGGAACCGGCGCCGCGAGCGCGGCCCTCAGCGCCTCTTCCTTGGCGTTGTCGAACGACGTCTTGACCACCGTGCCGCCGACGCCCTTGAGGTCCTCGAGCACCTTGTCGGTGGTCATCTTGCGGATCAGCAGGAAGAGCCCGGCCGTTCCGGGCTTCAGCGCCTCGTTGGCCTGCTTTCGCATGTCGTCGTCGTCGATGCCGACGTCGACCAGCGACCCGCCGAGCGCGCCGCCGGCCGCGCCGACCGCGGCGCCGGCGAGCGGCATCATGAACAGCCAGCCGATCAGCATGCCCCAGAAGGCGCCCGAAACCGCGCCGCTCTTGGCCGGATGGATGAGCTGGTTGAGCTTCACCCGGCCGCTTTCGTCGCGGGTGGCGATCACCGCATCCTCGATGTCGATGAGGTACTCCTTCTGCATGTCGAGCACCTTCTCGCGCACCTCCTCGGCGTGCTGCTCGGTGTCGAAGGCGATGAAAACCAGATCGCTCATGTTGTTGCTCCGTTTCCTTGGGTTGAGATCGCGCGCCCGACCGCTTCTTAGCGTCGCTCGGGTCACGTTTTCATGTCGGCGGCGCCGGCGAGCTGCCGACGATAGCGCTTGAGCACCTGCGCCCGGTAGATCGGCCGCATCGCCTCGTGATGCAGGCGGGAGACAAGGCCCATGCCGTTTCCGCTGCACGGTCGTTCCGCCGGTCTCGCGCGAGACGTCGCGGATCGGGGTCGGCAAGGCGACGAGCACGGTGACGCCGGTGATCCAGTTCATCTGCAGGAAGGTGTCGACCGGCCGGTCGAACGGCGCGGTGACGGCGAGCAGTCTTTCCGCCGCCTCGCGCGAAACGACCTGCCCGATCGCCCGCAGCGGCGGGGAATGGGGCCTGAGCAGCGTCGCATCGCCCCGCCGCGCCAGCGGCAGCGCCCGCCGGCTCGAGCCCGGCCGCCGGCATCAGGATGTAGGACCAGCGCGCCCGCTCGGCAGCGAGAAAGTCGAGCAGCGCGGCGAAGCGGTCGGGGTCGATCGCGGCGTCGTCCTCGAACACCACCGCATGGTCGAGCCCGTCGTCGACGATCCGCCGCCAGGCGGCGCGATGGCTCAGGAAGGCCCCGATCTCCGACAGCGTCAGCGCGAACGGATAGCGCGGCGCGTAGCGGGCGCGCACGTAAGCCGCGTTCGCCGCCTCCGACCGCCAGCAGCCGGCCGTCGACCGCGGGCAGGATCTCGCTCGGAATCGGGCAGCGCGCTCCGCAGCGCCTCGACGCTTCTGCCGCCGCCCGGCCGCGCGCTCGAGGTGGATGACGAAAGCCTTTGGAGCGCTCAACACTGGCCGATCCTGCAAAGACCTGATAATGCGCCCGGCGAACGGGCTGAGCGGCGTTCTACCGCGCCGGCCCGCCAAGAGTTATCCGCAGGTCATCCCGCACGCGTCATCCCGGCCCGGGACGACCGCTGCCGCCCGCCAGCATGCCCGCGAACCCGCCAAAGCCCGCCCTCCTGCCGATTTCCGCGACGGTCATCTGCAAGAACGAGGAAGCCTGCATCGGCAAGTGCCTCGAGAGCCTCGCGGGCCTCGCCGAGATCGTCGTCGTCGATTCCGGCTCGACCGACCGCACGCTCGCCATCGTCGACGCAGCTCGCCCGCGCCGGCCTGCCGATCCGGCTCATCCACCAGGACTGGCTCGGCTACGCGGGGCAGAAGCAGTTCGCGCTCGATTGCGCGCGCGAGCCCTGGGTGCTCAGCATCGACGCCGACGAGTGGCTCGACGACGCGCTTCGCGGCCGACCTGCCGCGCCTGATCGCCGCCGACGAGTCGATCGTCGGCTGGCAGCTTCGCCGCACCCTGACGCTGTACGGAACCCGTAAGCCGGTGAGCCTGTGGACGCGGCCGGAGCATATCTTGCGGCTCGTCCGGCGAGGCCGGGCGCATTTCGACGAGGCGCTGATCGTGCATGAGGGCCTGATCGTCGAGGGCCGGACGGAGATCGCCGGCAAGGGCCTGCTGCGCCACGAGCGCGGCCTGCCGCTCGACCAGCAGATGCGCAAGGAGATCGTCTACGCGAAGCTCAAGGCCGAGCAGCGGCATCGAGCGAGGGCGGAAGCCCTCATGGGCGAAGCTGTTCTTCAATCCGCCGATCTATTTCCTGCGCATCTTCTTCTGGAACCGGTTCTTCTTGTGCGGCTGGGCGGGATTCATCCACGCCATGACGGGGGCGACCTATTCCTTCATGACCGAAGCGATGCATCGTCAGTTCTATATCGCCCGGAAGCGCTCGATGAGCGCGCCGGGCGCCATCGACCTCGACGCGATCGAGGTCATCATTCCGAACCTCAAGAAGCGCTATTCCGGCGGCACGGCGGTCAACCGCACGATCGCGCCGCTGATCGCCGAGCGCTGCGACGCGCGGTCTGGTTCGGCCCCGACCGGCCGGAGGGGATCGCCGGCCTGAGCCTCATCGACCTTTTGCGGCTGCGCTTCCGGCCGCCGGAACGGACGCCCGGCGCGCATCTGGCACACGCGCCGCAACACCGAGATGCTGATGGGGCTGATCCTCAAGAGCCTCGGCTGGCGGCTGAAGCTGATTTTCAACTCGGCCGGGCAGCGGCGGAAGACGGCCTACACCAGCTTCCTGATCGACGCGCATGGACGCGGTCATCGCGACGAGCGACGTCTCGGCCTCGTTCGTCGAACGGCCCGGCGACCGTGATCCATCACGGCATCGACCTCGACGCCTACAAGCCGCCCGCCGATCGGGCCGCCGCCTTCGCCGCGACCGGCCTGCCCGGGAAGTACGGGATCGGGACCTTCGGCCGGGTGCGCAAGCAGAAGGGCAGCGACCTGTTCGTCGAGGCGATGTGCCGGCTCCTGCCGAATTACCCCGACTTCACCGCCGTGATCGTCGGCCACGTCTCGGTCGACAACCTGTCGTTCGTCGAGAAGCTGAAGAGCCGCATCGCCGCGGCGGGCCTCACCGAGCGCATCCGCTTCCTCGGCGAACTCCCGATCGAGGAGGTGCCGCTCTGGTATCAGCGGATCTCGATCTACGTGTTCGCCTCGCGCGTCGAGGGCTTCGGCCTCACCATGCTGGAGGCGATGGCGGCGGGCGACGCGGTGATCGCGACCCGCGCCGGCGCGGCCGAGATGGTGATCGAGGACGGCGAGACCGGGTTTCTGGCGCCGATCGACGACGTCGACGCCCTGACGGCGGCGATCGAGCCGATGATGCGGGAGCCTGAGCGCATCGCCGGCGATCGGTGCGAAGGCCCGCGCCCGGGTCGAGCGCGACTTCAGCCGCGACCGCGAGGCGGACGAGATCGCCGATGTCTATCGGCGGCTGTGGGGGGATAAGGCCGCTTAGCGGCGCCCGCTCAGGCTGCCGGCTGGTCCGTCCCCTTGCCGAACAGGCGCTTGAACGAGGCCGAGACGTGGTGGCGCAGCATGACGAGGCGGCGGTCGCCCTCCGAGGTGACCCAGTTGAACTGGATGACTCTGCGTTCGCCGGAAAACGGCTTGTGGCCGTGCCAGGAATTTTCGGCCCGCTTGAACGCGAGCAGGGTTCCGGCCGTTGGCGGGACTTCCATGATCGCATCGTCGAGGTTGTCGGCCGACCGCAACAGCCTGAGCCGCCCGCCGGCGTGCTCCCATTCCGGATTCATGTAGATGAGCAGGGTGATGATCTTCGACCGGGTGTCGGTATGGATGCGCCCATCCTTCGGGCTGCACTGGCCGCGGACCGTGACGGTATGCGGCCGGCCGGCGAGATCGACGCCGAACTTGTCCTCGAATGTCTCGCGGAAGGCGTCGCTCGCCATTTCGTCGATGAGTTCGCGGAAATAGGGCCCGTAGGAAAGCTGGGCCACGGGGAAGCTGCCGCTCTCGGCGATCTTCGGATAGTCGCGGTTGATGTCGGCCTGGGCCTCGGGCCTGACAAATCCCGGGACGACCAGGAACTCGAACGGCTCCTTCGTCACGGGCGCCGCCTTCAGCGCCTCCATGTCGAGATAACGCAGCGCCATCGGCCGAACTCCTGAATCGACCCCACCCCACGGCGCGGCAAGGTAAGGGGCGTCCCCGGCCGTTGTCAAAATTTCGGGGAAATCAGCCCGACGCCTGCGCGGGCTTTCCCGTGGGCGCGGCCGCCGCGCGCAGGAGTTCGGCGAGCTGTCGAAACGTCTCCTTGCGCCCTGAGGTCCTGCGCCAGACGAGCGCGATCCGTCGCCAGGGCCGGTCTCCGCCGAGCGGCGCGACATGCAGGTCGAGGCCGGCGAGGAGGCCCGAGGCGATCGCCATCTCCGGGACCAGGGTCACGCCGAGCCCGATCGCCGCCATCTGCACCAGCGTATGCAGGCTCGTCCCCTGAAGCGCGGCGTTGCGGCGAGCGCCCTCGAGCTGGCAGGCGGCCAGCGCGTGCTCCCGCATGCAATGGCCGTCCTCGAGCAGCAGCAGGTCCTCCGTCGCCATGTCGCTCGGGTGGACGGTCTCGAGCGACGCCAGCCGATGGCCGCGTCGGGCAGACGACGAAAAACGGATCGAGGCCGAGATCCTCGCTCTCGGCGTCGTTCAGCGCCACGGGAAGGGCCAGGATGGCGGCGTCAAGCTGGCCCGCTTCGAGGCGGGCAAGAAGCGGCGCCGTCTGCTCCTCGCGGAGAAACAGCTTCAGCTCGGGCGCCGCCTCGCGCAGCTTCGACAGCATGCGCGGCAGAAGAAACGGGCCAATGGTCGGGATGACGCCGACCCGCAGCGGACCGGACAGCGGATCGTGCGCGGCGACCGCGATATCGACCAGGTCTTCGGCCTGCCTCAGAATCGCCCGCGCCCGCTCGGCGATCTCGAGGCCGATGCCGGTCGGCGCAACCGAGCGGCGCGTACGGTCGAACAGGATGACGCCGAGTCCCTCCTCGAGTTCCTGGATCGCCGCGCTCAGCGTCGACTGGCTGACAAAGCACGCCTCCGCCGCATGACCGAAATGACGGCGCTCGGCGAGCGCGACCAGGAACTTGAGCTGGCGGAGCGTGGGCATGACTTTCATCCGGACATCGTTAATCGTTTTTATCGATCATAGCAATCGTTTTTTCCTTCTTCTTTCGATTAGAGAAATAGGTTACACACGTACTGCCTTCGTGGAGCCGCGCTGGGTGGCCCAGGGAAGGCATAACACCGACAATCCGAATTCTCTCACTCGCATCAGCAAGGACGCGTCATGTCGCTCATTAACACCGAAATCAAGCCGTTCAAGGCGACCGCATTCAAGGCCGGCAAATTCATCGACGTCTCGAACGAGTCGGTGAAGGGCAAGTGGTCGGTCTTCTTTTTCTATCCGGCCGACTTCACCTTCGTCTGCCCGACCGAGCTCGAAGACCTCGCCGACAACCAGGCCGAGTTCGACAAGCTCGGCGTCGAGATCTACGGCGTCTCGACCGACACCCATTTCAGCCACAAGGCCTGGCACGGAACGTCGAAGGCGATCGGCAAGATCAAATATGCGCTGATCGGCGACCCGACCGGCCGTCTGTCGCGCAACTTCGACGTCTACATCGAAGAGGCGGGTCTTGCGGACCGCGGCACGTTCGTCGTCGACCCGAACGGCGTGATCCAGATCCTGGAGATCACCGCCGGAGGCGTTGGCCGCAACGCGGTCGAGCTGATTCGCAAGATCAAGGCGGCGCAGTACGTCGCGGCCCACCCGGGCGAGGTTTGCCCGGCCAAGTGGGAAGAGGGCCGCAAGACCCTGGCGCCCTCGCTCGATCTCGTCGGCGCGATCTGACCCTGAAATAACGGGAGCCGTCCGCGCGGCTCCCGCCCATACGCTCAACCGCCAGACAAGACGGGGACGCCTTAAGTCCCCGCAAACCTGCAAAAAGCTCAGAGGGGCCCCATCCATGCTCGATGATCCGATCAAGACCCAGCTCAAGGGCTATTTCGAGCGCATCCAGCGTCCGATCGAACTCGTCGCCTCGATCGACGACGGCGAGGCGTCCCGAGAGACGCTTGAGCTTCTCGAGGAGATCGCCGCGCTGTCCGACCGCATTGCGCTGATCGCCGACGGCGACGATCCGCGCCGGCCGTCGTTCGCCATCCGCCCGTCCGGCGAGGACGCCGTGATCGCCTTCGCCGGCCTGCCGATGGGCCATGAATTCAACTCGCTTGTCCTCGCCCTGCTGCAAGCCGGCGGACATCCCCCCAAAATCGCAGCCGAGACAGTCGAGCGGATCAAGTGGGCTCGAGGACGAATACCGGTTCGAGACCTATTTCTCCCAGTCCTGCCAGAACTGCCCCGAGGTCGTTCAGGCGCTGAATGCGATCAGCGTGCTCAACCCCCGTGTCCGCCATGTGGCGATCGACGGCGCGGCCTTCCCCGCCGAGACGGAGGCGCGCGAGATCATGGCGGTTCCGACGGTTTTTCTGAACGGCAAGCCGTTCGGCAGCGGGCGCATGAGCCTCGAGGAGATCCTGGCCAAGCTCGACAGCGGTTCGGGCGCGCGCGACGCCGAGCGGCTGAACGCGCGGGCGCCCTACGACGTGCTGATCGTCGGCGGCGGCCCGGCGGGCGCGGCCGCCGCGATCTATGCGGCGCGCAAAGGCATCCGCACCGGCGTCGTGGCCGAGCGGTTCGGCGGCCAGACGCTCGACACGCTCGGCATCGAGAACCTGATCACCGTCGCTCATACCGAGGGGCCGACGCTCGCCCGCGAGCTCGAGACCCTGGTCCGCGCCCACGACGTCGACGTGATCGCCGCCCAGACTGCGACGGCGCTGGCGCCGGCGGCGCCGGGCGGTCTCGCCGAAGTGCGCCTCGCCAGCGGCGCGTCGCTGAAAGCCCGCGCCGTCGTCCTCTCGACCGGCGCGCGCTGGCGGCCGATGAACGTCCCCGGCGAGGCCGAGTATCGCAACCGGGGCGTCGCCTATTGCCCCCATTGCGACGGGCCCTTGTTCAAGGGCAAGCGCGTTGCGGTGATCGGCGGCGGCAATTCGGGCGTCGAGGCGGCGATAGACCTCGCGGGCCTCGCCTCGCACGTGACTCTGATCGAGTTCGATCCGAGGCTGCGCGCTGACGAGGTGCTGCAGGTGAAGCTGCGCTCCCTGCCGAACGTGTCGGTGCTGACCTCGGCGCAGTCCACCGAGGTTTTCGGCGACGGCGCCAAGGTCGTCGGCCTGGCTTACAAGGACCGGACGACCGGCGTCCCGCATCGGCTCGAGCTTGACGGGATCTTCGTCCAGATCGGCCTCGTCCCCAACACCGAATGGCTGAAGGGCGCAGTCAGGCTGACCGGGCGCGGCGAGATCGAGGTCGACGCGCGCGGCGAGACCTCGGCCTACGGCGTGTTCGCCGCCGGCGACGCGACGACCGCGCCGTTCAAGCAGATCGTGATCGCCATGGGCGACGGCGCCAAGGCCGCGCTGTCCGCCTTCGACTGCCTGATGCGCGCCCCCGCGCCGATGGTCGAGGCGGCCTAGGGCCTTTCCACGAAGGACGCGAAGGGACCACGATTTCTTCGTGCTCCTTCGTGTCCTTTGTGGTGAAATGAGACGCCGGGACAAGCCGGCGGCCGAGGGGAGGACGCGACAATGGGCAAGATTCTGGTCATCGGCGCGGCCGGCTTGATCGGCGCGGAAGTCGTCAAGGCGTTCGGCGCGGAGAATTGCATCCGCGCCTCGCGCAGCTCCGACGAAAAGGTCGACATCTCCGATCCGGCGTCGCTCCAAGCGCTATTCGCCCGGGTCGACGACCTCGACGGGATCGTCTGCACGGGCGGCGCGGCGCGGTTCAAGCCCTGGGATCAACTGACCGACGAGGACTGGACGTTCTCGCTCGCCAACAAGCTCCTGGGCCAGGTCAATGTCGTCCGCTACGGCGCCGAGGCGCGTGCGCGCGGGCGGCGCGATCACCCTGACGACGGGGCTTGCAGCGCAATATCCCGCGCCCGGCAGCGCGATCATCACCACGGTCAACTCCGCGGTCGAGGCGTTCGTGCGCGCGGCCGCGGCGGAGCCCGCAATCGCCGTCCGGGTCAACGCGGTCTCGCCCAGCTGGGTCGCCGAGACCCTCAAGAAGTTTGGCCGCGACCCGGCAGGCGGAATCCCCGCCGCCGACGTCGCCCGAATCACCGTGCGCCAGTTTCGCGAGGGCGCTTCCGGGTCGGTGGCGGCCGCGGCCAAGGGTTAGAGGCCTTCGCGCCATCGTTGCCT
Organism: uncultured Alphaproteobacteria bacterium; assembly: GCA_963724785.1. Lineage (GTDB taxonomy): Bacteria > Pseudomonadota > Alphaproteobacteria > Rhizobiales > Beijerinckiaceae > Roseiarcus. Next base: position 102,079 of record CAVRWC010000028.1, read on the forward strand.
GCGCTTCGCCCCCGTAGTTCTCGCCATCAGGACACGATGGTCTTCGTGTCCTTTTCTCCTGAATCAGCGCCAGCTTGCCGCTCGGCGGAATTCGTTTGCCAGGACGTCGGAACCTCTCCGATCGCCGGCGCGTTCTCGCCCGTGCGGGAGAGGGGTCAGCCATGTACCTCATCTGTCTTGCGACCGATTACGACGGGACGCTGGCGCATGACGGCTCGGTCGATCCGGCGACCGTCGACGCGCTCATTCAGCTCAAGCGCTCGGGCCGCAGGCTCGTTCTGGTCACGGGGCGGGAGCTTCCCGACCTCGTTGCGACCTTTGCGCATCTCGACCTGTTCGACCGCGTGGTGGCGGAAAACGGCGCGCTCCTGTTCAATCCGGCGACCAGGCAGGAGCGGCCGCTGGCGCCCGAGCCGTCGCCCGAATTCGTCGCCTTGCTGCGGGCGAAGGGCGTCGCGCCGCTGTCGGTCGGACGGTCGATCGTCGCCACCTGGGAGCCCAACGAAGCCGCGGTGCTCGAAGCCATTCGCGACCTCGGGCTCGAGCTCCAGATCGTTTTCAACAAAGGCGCCGTGATGGTCCTGCCCGCCGGGATCAACAAGGCGAGCGGGCTCAAGGCCGCGCTCGACGACCTTTCGATCTCGGCCCATAACGTGGTCGCGGTCGGCGACGCGGAGAACGACCATGCGTTCATGCAGGCCGCGGGCTTTTCGGTCGCGGTCGCCAATGCGCTGCCGGCGCTGAGAGAGGCGGCCGACCTCGTCACCGCGGGCGAGCGAGGCGAGGGCGTCGCCGAACTGATTGCGCTGCTCCTTGAAAAGACGTCGACGCCTTCGCGCCGTTCAAGGAGCACGGCCTCGTCCAGGCCGCGGTCAGCGCGGATCGGGGGCCGGTCTTCATCCGTCCGCACGGGGGAGGCGCGCTGATCGCCGGCCTCTCCGGCGGCGGCAAGTCGAGCCTCGCGACGGCGCTGATCGAGGGCATGCTCGCGGGCGGCTTCCAGGTTTGCGTGTTCGATCCGGAGGGCGATTACGGCAGCCTTCCGGCCGCTGTTTCGATCGGCGACGCGAAGGCGCCGCCTCGTCTTTCCGAGATCATCAAGGCGATCGAGCGCCCGGGGGAAAGCCTGGTCGTCAACATGCTCGCGATCAGCGTCGAGGACCGGCCGGCGGCGTTCCGCGGGTTCGTCGGCGCGCTGGTCGAGATGCACGCGCGAACCGGCCGGCCGCACTGGATCGTGGTGGACGAGGCGCATCATGTGCTGCCCGCCGAGTGGAACGTCAACGCCAGCGCGGGGCCCCCGGCCCTGCCGACGATTTTCGTCACCGTCGATCCGGAAGCGGTCGCCGCCCACGCCCTGCAGCGAGTCGACGACGTCTTCGCCGTCGGAACCAAGCCCGCGGAGACGATCCGCGCCTTTTGCAAGGCCCTGTCGATCGATCCTCCGACGCTCCCGGCGCCGCCGCAGGAAGGCGGCCGGGCGCTATTGTGGCGAAGGCGCTCGGCCGAGCCGCCGGAATTCGTCGAGCCCCGCGCGCCCGCGGCCAAGATGGAGCGCCACACGCGCAAATACGCCGAGGGCGAGCTCGGCGAGGACAAGAGTTTCTACTTTCGCGGCCCCGACAACGCGCTCAATCTGCGCGCGCAAAACCTGACGATTTTTTTGCAGATGGCCGACGGCGTGGACGACCGCACCTGGCGGCACCACTTGAAGACGCCACGACGTCTCGCGCTGGATTCGCGAGGCGATCAAGGACGAGGATCTGGCGTCCGAGGCAAAGCGGATCGAGGACGCCGCCCCGGATTCGGCGAGGTCTCGCAAAGCCATGCGCGAGGCGATCGAGCGCCGCTACACTGCGCCGGCGACAACGGGAGCGGACTTGCGCTGAGGGATTAAACGCCGGTCGGCCGGTCGCCGGCGAATGCGGAGGGGACGACGGCGCCGTCGTCCCCTCCAACCTTCACGCGGCTTTGCCGGAGTGTTCCTTGGCGGTCGTCGAGTGCTTGTGACTCTGCTCGCTGTGCTCGTGAGCGGCGTCGGCGTGCTCGCTCGCGTCCTCGTGCTCGCCGACATTGTGGAGATGAGCGGCCTGGAGATGATGATGGGCCGCAGCGGCGTGATGAGCGGCCGCCTGATGATGATGCTCACTCGCTGGATGCTTGTCCTTCGCCATGACAGTCGTTCCTCTCGACTTTACCGAGGGACCCCTCCCGGTGGTGGCAACGTCAGCAGGATGAGGTTCCCGAGGCGGCGCTCCCCCGAGCGCCATGGTTTGCCCGCCGCCTCAAGGTAAACTTCGCGCGTTACAATCGCATGACCGGCATCGCGAGGCGCCAGTCGCCCCGAAGAGACAGACAGGACCTCTTCCCGCTCTTCGTGTCCCTTGTGGTGAAATCAAACGCCCGTTGGCGGGCCGCCGGTTACACTCGCAGCGGCATCAGCACGTAGAGCGCGTTCGCGCCGTCGCGGTCCTGGATCAGGGTCGGCGAGCCGGGGTCGGCCATGCGGATGAGGGCCGTGTCGCCCGAGAGCTGGCCGATGATGTCGAGCAGATAGCGGGCGTTGAAACCGATGTCGATCGGGGCGGAATCGTAGTCGACTTCGATCTCCTCGCTCGCGGAGCCCGAGTCGGGATTGTTGACCGAAAGCGTCATCTTGCCGTCGGCGATCGACAGCTTGATCGCCCGGCCCCGCTCGGACGACAGGGTCGAGACGCGGTCGACCGCCTTCTCGAACGGGTCCTTGTCGACCACGAGGCGCTTGTCGTTGCCGGCCGGAATGACGCGCTGATAGTCGGGGAAGGTGCCGTCGATCAGCTTGGTGGTCAGCACCACGTCGCCGAACTGGAAGCGCGCCTTGCTGACGGAAATCTCGATCTGCACGTCCTGGGTCGGGTCCTCGAGCAGCTTCAGGATTTCGTTCACCGCCTTGCGCGGGGCGATCACGCCCGGCATGCCGACGGCGCCCTGCGGCGCGGCCGTCTCGACCCGGGCGAGGCGGTGGCCGTCGGTCGCGACCGCCCTGAGCTTGGCCGTCCCGTCGACGTCGACCGTGTGCAGGTAGATGCCGTTGAGATAGTAGCGCGTCTCCTCGGTCGAGATGGCGAATTGGGTGTTCTCGATCAGGCGCTTGAGCTCGACCGCCGGCAGCGTGAAGCGGTGGGAGAATTCCCCGGACGTGAGGTCGGGGAAATCCGAGGCGGGAAGCGCCTGAAGATAGAAGCGCGAGCGGCCGGAGCGCAGCAGCAACTGGCCGGTGTCGCCGGCGATTTCGAGGCTCGCCTGGGCGCCTTCCGGGAGCTTGCGCACGATGTCGTAGATGACATGGGCCGGGACGGTGGTCGCGCCGGGCTGAGCGACGTCGGCAGGCGCCTGTTCGGTCGCCTCGAGGTCGAGATCGGTGCTTTTCAGCGCCAGTTTTCCCTCGGCCGCCTCGATCAGCACGTTGGCCAGGATCGGAATGGTGTTGCGGCGCTCGACAATGCGATGAACGTGCCCCAGGGCCTTGAGCAGGACCGAACGCTCGATGGTGACTTTCATCGTGAGGCTTCCAAAACTCGACCGGCGCGAAACGCGCCGTGCAGAAGGGGGCCGGACTTTGCCAAGGCGCTCGCGGCAAAGCAAGGCCGAGCTGGCAGGTGGATTGTCGATTTCAGCGAGTTGTCCCAGATCGAGAGACCATGTCGTCCTGAGGCGCCCGCGCAGCGGGCGTCTCGAACGTCGTTTCGAGAAGGCGAACGTGGCGCTTTGCCGATCTCCCGGAGCCCTTCGAGGCCGCTTCCCGGCGCCTGGAGGACGAGGCGAGATGCAAAGTCAGCCAAAGCCTTGCGGCCTCGCCCATTCTTTCCAAACCTTTACCAGCCCTTAAATCGCCCCCTTTACCCTCTCCCCCTGCGTGAGGCGCATCGGCCCGGGTTCCGGGCGGCGCGGACGAGCGGGAAAACCATGTTCGGCCGAGGCGGCAGGAAAACCCGGGCGCGGATCGAGCCGCGCCTCGACTGGCCGGGCGGGCGCCGCGAAGACGAGGACGATTTGCGCGCCGACCCCGCCGACCGCCCGCCGCAAGTCGGCCGCCAAGGCCGCCGCAACCCGGCCAAGGCGCCGGCGCGCGGCAAGAAAGGGCGAAAGTCTCCGCGGTTCGGCTCGCTTCTCGGGCGTCTCGCCTATTGGGGCGCGGTCGCGGCCGTCTGGATGGTCGTCGCGCTCGCGGGCGTGTTCGCCTATTACGCCAGCCAGCTTCCGCCGATCGACCAGCTCGCGGTGCCGAAGAGGCCGCCGAACATCGCCATCCTCGCCGACGACGGGACGCTGCTCGTCAACCGCGGCGATTCCGGCGGCCCGGCGGTGCGGCTGATCGATCTGCCGCCCTATCTGCCCAAGGCCTTCATCGCCATCGAGGACCGGCGCTTCTATTCCCACTATGGCGTCGATCCGCTCGGCATTGCGCGCGCTCTGGTGCGCGACATCGCCGGCCGCGGCGCGGTCGAAGGCGGCTCGACCCTCACCCAGCAGCTCGCCAAGAACCTGTTCCTGACCCAGGAGCGGACGCTGTCGCGCAAAATCCAGGAGGCGATTCTCGCCGTCTGGCTCGAGCGCCGCTATTCCAAGGACCAGATCCTCGAACTCTATCTGAACCGGGTCTATTTCGGCTCGGGCGCCTACGGGGTCGAAGGCGCGTCGCAGAAGTACTTCGGCAAGAGCGCCCGCTTCGATAGCCTGTCGGAAGCCGCCCTCCTCGCCGGGCTGATGAAATCGCCCTCGAAGCTCGCCCCGACCCGCAATCCGGCCGGCGCCGCCGAGCGCGCGACCCAGGTCATCACCGCCATGGCCGAGCAGGGCCACATCACCGAGGCGCAGGCCAAGATGGCGCTCGCCAATCCCGGCCCAGGTGTGGCGCGACAAGACCGCGGGCTCGATCAACTACGCCGCCGACTACGTGATGGACGCGCTCGACGACACGGTCGGCGCGATCGACGAGGACATCGTGGTCACGACCACGATCAACGCCGCGATGCAGGCCGAGGCGGAGCACGCGCTCGCCGACGAACTCACCGCCAAGGGGGCGAAGTTCGGCGTCGAGCAGGGGGCGCTGGTGGCGCTCGATCCGACCGGCGGGGTCAAGGCGCTGGTCGGCGGCAAGAGCTACGCCGAGAGCCAGTTCAACCGCGCCGTCGCCGCCAAGCGCCAGCCGGGCTCGTCGTTCAAGCCGTTCGTCTACCTGGCGGCGCTGGAAAAGGGCCTGACGCCCGACACGGTGCGCGACGACGCGCCGATCTCGGTCAATGGCTGGAACCCGGAGAACTACAGCCGCGAATATTTCGGGCCCGTGACCCTGACCAAGGGGCTGTCGCTGTCGCTGAACACCGTCGCGGTGCGGCTCGGCCTCGAAGTCGGGCCCGAAGACGGTGTGCGCGACCGCCCACCGCCTCGGGCATCACCTCCGAGCTCGAGCCGAACGCCACCATCGCGCTCGGCACCTCGGCGGTGGCGCCGCTCGAGATGGCCTCGGCCTACGCCGCCTTCGCCAACGGCGGCGTCGGCGTGCAGCCGCACGTGATCACCAAGGTGCGCACGGCGGACGGCAAGCTGCTCTACACCCGGCGCAACGCCAATTTCGGCCGGGTGATCGAGCCGCAATATGTGGCGATGATGAACACGATGATGCAGGAGACGCTGCTGACCGGCACCGCGCGCAAGGCGGAGCTGCCGGGCTGGCAGGCGGCCGGCAAGACCGGCACGAGCCAGGATTTCCGCGACGCCTGGTTCGTCGGCTACACCAGCTATCTCGTCACCGCCGTCTGGCTCGGCAACGACGACGACAGCCCGACCAAGAAGGTCTCCGGCGGCAACCTGCCGGTGGAGGTCTGGAGCCGGTTCATGAAGGCGGCGCACCAGGGCGTCGCCCGTCGCGCCCTTGCCGCTCGGGACCTGGCAGGCCGCGCCGTCGAACCCGTTCGCGCCGCTGTTCGCGCCGTTCGGCGGCGGCGGCGGCGCGCCGCCGCAGCCGCCCGGGCTGATCCCGCCTTCCGGCGGCCGGGGCGGCGGCCAGCCCATGGCGCGGCGGCGCGCCGCTCGACCTCACTCCGACCGCCGCCCCGGCCGGCGCCCGCCGGCCGCGGCCGCCCCGCGCCGGCGGCCTCCGACGCGCCCGTCCCGCCGGCGAACGTGCCCGACGCCGAGCCGGGGCGTAAGACCAACGCCTTTCTCGACAAGATTTTCGGCAACCTGTAGCGACGCCAAGGCGGTTTTCCGCCGTCGCGGACAATGTTAAAAGCCCGCTTTTGCCCGACGCGAAGAGGCCCATGACCGTAGACGAATTCCTTGCCTGGATCGAGGGGCGCGAAGGGCGCTGGGAGTTGTTCGAGGGCGAACTCGTCGAAAAGAGGCCGGAGCGCCCGGCTCACACGGAGACGAAACGGGAGGTGGCGTCCGCCCTGAAGAGCGCGATCCGCAATGCTCGGCGCCCCGTGCCACGTGACCAAGGACGGCGCGATCGTCCGCATCTCGGCGAACTCGGCGTTCGAGCCGGACGGAGTGGTCTATTGCAGTCCGCGCCTGTCGCCCGAACGGGTCGAAATCCCCGAGCCGGTGATCGTGGTCGAGGTCCTGTCGGACGGCACCGCGGCGCGCGATCAGGGGCCGAAGCTTGCGGGCTATTTCTCCCTGCCGAGCGTGGCGCATTATCTGATCCTCGATCCGGAGCGCCGCGAAGTCGTCCACCACTGGCGCGGAGACGGCGGCGGGATCGAGTCCCGCGTGCTGACCGATGGACCGCTGCGCCTCGACCCGCCCGGGCTGGCGTTCTTCGTCGAGGAACTGTTTTCGCCGCGGTAAACCGGAGGTCGGAGGGGCGGGGGCGGCGTCTCGCCGCCCCAAGGGCGCCCGCTTTGCCACGGGGCTGTGGCGCGCGAGACGTGCGCCCTCCTGAGGCGCTCCGCCGAGGAACTGTTAGGTCGGAGGGGCGGCGTCTCGCCGCCCAAGGGGCGTCCGCTTACCGCGGGGGCTGTGGCGCGCGAGACGCGCGCCCTCCTGGGGCGTGCGGCTCCGTCCGCAGCCGCGCGCTGAGCCCGACCGCATCGACACCCCGGGCCTCGTGATGTAAGTACGCCTTACATGAGTTGGCGCAAGGACGAACCCGGCGAGCGCGATGCGCCGCGCGGCTATCACCACGGCAATCTGCGCGAGGCGCTGATCCGCGCGGCGCTGGAACTGATCGCGCGGAAGGGGATAGCGGGGTTCACTTTCGCCGAGGCCGCGCGCTTTGCCGGCGTCAGCCCGGCGGCGCCATACCGGCATTTCCGCGACCGCGACGAACTGATGGCAAGTGTGGCGCAGCGCGGCTTCGAGCATTTCGAGGCTGCGTTGGCGCGCGCCTGGGACGGCGGACGCCCCGACGCATTCGTTGCGCTGGACCGACTGGGCAGGGCCTATCTCGAATTTGCCCGCGCGCAGCCGGTGTTCTACTCGGCGATGTTCGAAGCCGGCATTCCCGTCGCCGCCAGCCCCTCTCTGCGGGAAGCCGGCGAACGGGCCTTCGCCGTATTGCGCGGCGCCGCCGACCAGGTTTGCGCCGCAATGCCCGCGGCCGGCCGCCCGCCGGCCTTGATGGTCGCGCTCCACCTCTGGGCGATGGCGCACGGCGTCGCTTCGCTGTTTGGCCGTGGCGACGGCGCCCAGCGCGCGACTGCCGATGTCGCCGGCGGAACTGCTGGAAGCCGACATGCTGGTCTATCTGCGGGGGCTCGGAGTGAATGCGGCGCGGCCGTAAAGCCCCGGCGGCCGTTCGACGCCCGCCGGCCGCCGCAGTCGGAATCGAAGGCCTGCGACAAGGGACTTGACAACCGCTTCCAGCGAAGTAAATGTTCATTACATTCACACGTGAGGACGCGCTATGCCTCTCCTACTGACGGTCTTGGGGTTCTTGTGGTGGTGGCCGCTGGGACTTCTGCATTCTCGGCCTCCTGATCGCGCGAGGACGATTCGGCTTTTGGCGTCACCCCATCTATGTCGGCTCCTGGCGTCACTCGGCCGATTGGGATGGAGCCATGCCCGACCGGGAGCACGGTCGGGACCGGTGGGAGCGCAAGGTGGCCCGCATGCAGGAAAAAATGGAAATGCCTGCGCACCAGAATGGACCGCGTCCGGAGCCGCAGCGATTGGTTCGGTCCGGCGACGAGCGGCAACCGCGCTTTCGACGATTATCGTTCCGAGACGCTGAAGCGCCTCGAGGACGAGCAGCGCGAGTTCAAGGATTTCCTCGCGCGGCTGCGTGTCGCCCGGGACCGCGCCGAGTTCGATCAGTTCATGGCCGAACGGCGGCAGCGCCCCTCGGAGCCGGCTTCGCCGCCCCCTGAGCCGCGCGACTGATACCCTGCCCCGCGCGTCGGCGTTCGACAGGCGGGGCCGGATTCCACCGCAAAGCCACAAAGGACACGAAGCCTTAGTGGGACTTCGTGTCCTTTGTGGTTAATAAAAACCTTCTTCATTGGGCAGTCAGCGCCGCGCCGGCGCGGCCACGGCGTGATCGAAACGCGCATTCTCACCGCCGGCCCTACTCCGTCAGCGAATGGCCGCCGCCGGTAAAGGCGAGGCGCAGGAAATCCATGAACGCGCGGGCCGGCGGAACTCACTCCCCTCCCGCGCGCCCAGGCGAGACCGACGTCCATCGTCGGGATCTCATCCACCAGGAGACGCGTTTCGAGCCTCTGACCCTCGAGAGACCAGGGACGATAGACCATATCCGAGAGGATCGTCACGCCCATCCCCGCAGCGACCATGCTTCGCACCGCCTCGACCGATGAGGTCTGAAAGATGATGTTCGGCCGGTGCGGCGTGCGCTTCCAATACCGACCCGCGGTCTCGTCGGCCTCGTCCACCGTCAGCATGACGAATGGGTAGCTTACGACATCCGCGAGCGCGGTCGCCGGGGCTTTCAGGAGAGGATGATCGGGAGGGGTCCAGAGGCGGCGGCGCGACCGTATCAAGATCTCCGACTGGATTCGATCGCCTGCCTCGAGGTTTGAAACGAGCATGACCGCAAGGTCGATCGACCCGTTGATCACCGCCTGTTCGAGCGCCTGACGAGGCAATTCGAAAAGCTCGAGGCGCACCTGCGGGTAGTTGCGCTGAAACCTGGCATGGTGCCGGGGAAAGAAATAGCCGGCGACCGTGTAGGTCACGCCGACCCTGACAGTTCCAGCGGTCAAGGCGGGAGAAGCGCGCGGCATATGGAGGGCTTCATTGACCGCGGCCATGATGTTGCGGGCATGATGCAGGAAGCGCGCTCCGCCTGCGGTGAGGGAGAACTTCCATTTGGCCGCCGGTCAAGCAGCCTGAGATCGATCGTCGTTTCGAGTTGCTGAATGGCCGCCGTGACGGCAGACTGCGATACGTTCAGTTCCATTGCGGCATGCGAAACCTGCCCGGTCTCGGCCGCCGCGATGAAGTAGCGAATTTGCTTCAGAGAGAAGGTCATTAGGAATCTCACGCCCTTGCCTAGTTTGGTGGCACTTGCCTAGGCGCCGCATTTACCGGCGCCTATATCGGTTTTTCTAATATCCAATACGAAAATTTACCATTTTACAATATCTGCGCCGGTTGCGAGTGTGACCAAACCGAATGTTTCGGAGAGGTTAATGACGCTTCTGAACTGCGATATGGGTGAAAGTTTTGGCATTTGGCGGCTCGGCGACGACCAACGGATCATGCCGGCCATCCACATTGCGAACGTCGCCTGTGGCTTTCACGCGTCCGACTTCAACCACATGCGAGCGACCGTTCGTCTCGCCAAGGCTCACAAGGTGCGCGTCGGCGCACATCCGTCCCTGCCCGATCGGCAGGGTTTCGGCCGTCGCGAAATGAAGATCGGCCGGGATGAGTTGGCGAACTGCCTGATTTATCAGATCGGCGCGCTAAAGGGTTTTCTCGAAGCCGAGGATATGCCGCTTCATCACATCAAGCCGCACGGATCGCTTTACGGGATGGCTGCTCGCGACCCTGAGGTCGCCAACGCAATCTGCGACGCGGCTGACGTCTTCAAGACGCCCATTCTTGGAATGATCAACACCGAGCATGAGCGAGTCTACACCGCCCGCGGTCATCGCTTCATCGCGGAGTTCTACGTCGACCTCGACTACACCGACGACGGCGGGTTGATCATCACGCGAGAGCACGACCCAGTCGAGCCTGCGGTGGCCGCCGACCGCGCTGTTCGCGCGCTCAAGGAAGGAGTCGTGCGCTCGTTGGGCGGCAAGGATGTTCCCGTTCGCGCCGAGACGATTTGCGTTCATTCCGACACGCCGGGAGCCCATGTTCTCGTTCAGACTGTTCACGATCGGCTTGTCGCCGAAGGCTTCATCGCGCCGCGCTCCGCTTCGCGCTGATTACTCGCCAACAGGACTCCAACATGCCCGTTAAGACGATCGAGGCTCACATTCCCGGGACGTTCTATCGCAAGCCGGCCGCCGACAAGCCCCCTTACAAAGGAGAGGGCGACGCTGTCGCGATCGGCGATACGGTGGGCCTTATCGAGTTGATGAAGACTTTCACGCCTGTCGTCGCCGAAGAGGCCGGCAAACTCGTCGCCTTCCATGTCGAGAACGAGGAACCCGTGATGGCGGGCGAACCTCTCTACGATATCGAGGTCTGACCCGGCCATGGCGATCAAGGCTCTTTTCATCGCGAACCGCGGCGAGATCGCGGTCCGGATCATAAAGGCGGCGAAGGCGCTTGGCGTCCGCACGATCCAGGCGGTCAGCGCCGCCGACAAGGACATGCTGGCGGCGCGTCTGGCCGACTCCGTTGTCGAAATCGGGCCGGCGCACGCCACCAAATCCTATCTGAACCAGGAGGCGGTCGTCGCCGCGGCGATCGCGAGCGGCGCCGATGCTGTCCATCCCGGTTACGGATTCCTGGCCGAAAATGCGGATTTTGCAGAGAAGGTCGAGGCCGCCGGCTTGATCTTTGTGGGGCCGAAGCCGGAGACAATCCGCGCGATGGGCGACAAGGCGGTCGCCCGACAGATGGCGGCTCGCGCGGGCGTGCCCACCGTGCCGGGATCCGAGGGTCGGATCGAGGGCGTCGAAGCGGCTTTGCGTGCGGCGCCTGCGATCGGCTACCCCATCATGATCAAGGCGGCGGCGGGCGGCGGCGGACGCGGTATTCGCGTGGCGCACAACGACGCGGAGTTGGAGACGATGATCCCGCTCGCGAGCGCCGAGGCGCAGGCGGCGTTCCGCGACGGGGGGCTTTATCTCGAGCGACTTCGTGGCGCGCGCGCGCCACGTCGAAGTTCAAATCATCGGGGACGGCGAGAGGGCGATCCACCTTTATGAGCGCGAATGCTCGCTCCAGCGGCGGCGCCAGAAGGTATGGGAAGAGGCTCCCGCCTCCTGTCTCACCGCCGTTCAGCGCGAAGCGGTTTGCGCCTCTGCGGTGAGGCTCGCTCAAAGCGTCGGCTATCGCGGCGCCGGCACGCTTGAATACCTTTACGACGAAGCCAGCGGCGCGTTCTTCTTCATCGAGATGAACACGCGCATCCAGGTCGAGCATCCGATCACCGAGATGATCACCGGCGTCGATATCGTGCAGACCATGATCCGTATCGCCGGCGGAGAGCCTTTGCCGTACAGCCAGTCGGACATCGTGATCTCCGGGCATGCGATCGAAGTTCGCATCAACGCCGAGGACCCCTCGAAGGACTTCAGGCCCGCGCCTGGGCGGATCGCGAGCTTCACTCTTCCCGAATCCGAGCACGTCCGCTTCGACACCCTGCTCTACGAGGGCTACGTGGTGCCGCCCTTCTATGACAGCCTGCTCGGCAAGCTGATCGTCAGGAGCGAGACGCGCAGCGCGGCTCTCGACCGGCTTCGTTCCGCTCTCGACGCCCTGTCAATTGAGGGCGTGCCGACGACCCGGCCGCTGCATTTGGCGCTGCTGGAGGTTGAAGAAATTCAGAGCGGCGAGGTGCATACGCGATGGCTGGAAGCCTGGCTCGAGCAAGAGTTTGTCGCGTCGGGGAAAGCCGCTTGAGAGCTGCAGGAGAGACAGGATGGTGACCAGATATTCGTTCGGCGGCGACGAGCACATTTTTGTCGAGATCGACGAGGGAATGTCGCTCGACGCCTTTTTTACCTCGCTCTCAATGACCAACGCTGTGCGCGAGAGTCGCATCAAGGGGGTCACCGAAATTTGTCCGGCCAACGCGTCTCTGCAGGTGCGATTCGATCCGGATTTGATCGCCCCGAATGACCTGCTGGCCGAACTCAAGAGTCTCGAAGCCGCGGCGGCGCGGGGCGATCACACGCTCCAGACCCGAATCATCGAGATCCCCGTCTATTATAACGACCCGTGGACGCACGAGACGCTGATGCGCTTCCGCGAGCGCCATCAGGAGCCCCAATCGACGGACCTCGAATACGCCGCCCGGCTCAACGGTTACGACCGCGTCGAAGCCTTCGTGAAGGCGCATTCGGACGCCCCCTGGTTTGTCTCGATGGTCGGTTTCGTCGCCGGCCTGCCGTTCATGTACCAGATGGTTGAACGACAGAAGCAGATTGAAGTCCCGAAATATCTGCGGCCGCGCACAGACACGCCGAAGCTCACGGTCGGGCACGGCGGCTGCTTTGGTTGCATCTATTCCGTCCGCGGCGCCGGCGGCTATCAGTTGTTCGGCATAACGCCGATGCCGATCTACGATCCCAAGCAGGAAGTGTCCTACCTCCGTGACTTCATGATCTTCTTCAAGCCGGGCGACATCGTGAAGTTCAAGCCCGTAGACCGCTCCGGCTACGACGCCGCAGTGGAAGCGGTGGACGCCGGGAAGTTCGAACCGCCGATCCGGCAGATTAGCTTCTCGCTCGACGATTTCCACGCCAACCCGACCGCCACCAACGACAAGCTTCTGGGAGTTCTTCATGGCGCTTGATATCCTGAAGCCGGGATTGTCGACGACTGTCCAGGACCTTGGTCGGCCGGGCTATTATCATCTCGGGATCCCTGAATCGGGGGGCATGGATCGCTACGCTCTGATCGCCGCGAACCTGCTTGTCGGCAATCCCGAAGACGCAGCGACCCTGGAGGCGTCGTTTCAGGGGCCGGAGATTCGTTCGGCCGGGACGCGATCGTCGCCGTCTGCGGCGCGGAGCTTCCTCCCAAAGTTGATGGAATCGAACAACCGACCTGGACTTCGTTCGCCGTCAAGTCCGGCCAGACGCTTTCCTTCGGCCATCTCAAGGCGGGCGCGCGTGGGTATATCGCGGTCGCCGGCGGCATCGACGTGCCAGTCGTGCTCGGCTCCCGCTCGACCTATCCGTTGGGCGCGCTCGGTGGATTGGACGGGCGGCCGTTGAGGGCGGGAGACACAGCTCAAATTGGGCGCGCCCGAAGCTGCGGCGACGGCGCCGGGGCGCTCGGTCGCGCCGGAGCTGCGGCCGTCGGCGGAGAAGGTGGTCGAGTTGCGCGTACTGCCGGGCCTCTATGCGCATCGCCTGACGGAAGAGGCCGGAGCAACCTTCTTCGAAGACACATGGAAAGTGGCGCCGGAGGCGGACCGGATCGGCTATCGTTTCCGCGGCGGTCGCCCGATGTCCTTTGTGCCGAGGGAACAACCGTTCGGCGCGGGATCTGACCCGTCGAACATCGTCGACAGCTGCTATCCCTACGGCTCGGTTCAGATCCCCGGGGGGGCGGAGCCGATCGTCCTCCATCGGGACGCCGTTTCAGGCGGCGGCTATTTCATGCTGGGGACCGTGATCTCAGCGGACATGGACCTGATTGGCCAACTTCAGCCGCACCAAAAGGCTCGATTTGTCAAAGTCGATCTGGACGCGGCGCTCAGGGCTCGAACCGAGCGCCACGCGCGGCTTGCTCGCCTGAAAGAAAGTCTTTCGTGAGCGGCGGCGCCCGATTCGACCCGTTCGGGATCGAGGGCGCCGGTCCGGACGAGGGTATCGACCGACAACACTGGAGACGAATCATGAAGGTAATTTCGCGTGTATTGTCCATAGGCTTGGCGAGTCTGACGCTGGGCGGGACGGCGATTGCGGACCAATGGTACCCCTACAAGGCCGAAGAGGTGACTCCGGCCTTCTCGCCTGACGGAAAGGTCTCGCCGGTCGAATATGTTCCGCTCCAGAAGGCCTCCCAGCCCTGGAAGATCTGTGTCTCTTTCCCGCACATGAAGGACGCCTATTGGCTCGGAGTCGACTACGGCGTCATCGCGGAGGCCAAGGATCTCGGCGTGAAGCTCAACGTCGTCGAGGCGGGCGGCTATACCGAGCTTAACAAGCAGATCTCGCAGATCGAGGACTGCGTCGCCAATGGCTCCCAGGCGGTGATCATTGGCGCAATTTCGGCGGATGGCCTCAACAATCTCGTCAAAGAACTCGCCGCAAAGAAGATCCCCGTCATCGACGTCATCAACGGCATCAACTCGCCGGACATCTCCGCGAAGTCGCTGGTGTCGTTCTACACGATGGGTCATTCGACCGGCGAATATCTCGCCGCCAAGCACCCTGCCGGCTCGCCGCCGGTGAAGGTGGGCTGGTTCCCAGGGCCTGCCGGCGCCGGCTGGGTCGAGGCCGCCAACAAAGGCTTCCTCGACGCGGTGAAGGGCACGGCGGTGCAGGTTCTGGAACCGAAGTACGGCGACACCGGCAAGGAGGTCCAGCTCAGGCTCGTTGAAGACGTGCTGCAGGCCAATCCCGACCTCAAATACGTCGCCGGAACGGCGGTGACGGCGGAAGCCGCGACCGGCCTTCTGCGCGAGCGCGGGCTCACCGACAAGGTTGGGTTGCTCGCCTTCTACATGACGCCCGGCGTCTACGACGGCATCCAGCGCGGGTTCATCACCGCCGCACCGGCCGATTCGATGGTCATTCAGGGCCGTATCGCGGTTGACCAGGCCGTGCGAATTCTCGAAGGCAAGGACTTCGTCAAACATGTCGGCCCCAAGATTTTCGTGGTCGACCAGTCGAACGTCAAGTCCGTGCCGCGCGCCAACATCCTGCCGCCCGCCGACTTCAAGCCCGTCTTCTCGGTGAACTGAACAGAATGAGGGACGCCGGCATTTCGTGCCGGCGTCCCAAGGTACTCTGCACCTATGGCTCATCCGCTGATCCCAGTCGTCCAGGCGCGCGGTCTGACCAAGCGCTATCCGGGCGTCGTCGCGCTCGACAACGTCGACTTCACCCTTGAAGCGGGAGAGGTTCACGTCGTCTTCGGCGAGAACGGCGCCGGAAAATCGACGTTGATCTCGATCATAGCCGGTGTGACGGCCCCGACCTCCGGCTCCCTCAAGATCGCCGGCGAGCCGGTAACGACGTTCTCCGTCCGACACGCCCTGAGCCTAGGCGTGTCGGCGGTCTTTCAGGAATTCTCGCTGGTTCCGACCCAGTCGGTGCTCCAGAATCTCATCCTGGGCGACGAGCCGGCGACAGCAGGCTTCCTTCACCCCGGGGCGGGGCGGCGCCGCGCTCGCGCGCTGTTCGACGCGCTCGAGTGCTACATCAACCTCGACCGCGTCGTCTCCCAGCTGTCGCGGGGCGAACAGCAGCTTGTCGAGATCGCGAAGGGAATGCGCCGCGAACTGCGCGTGCTCATTCTCGACGAACCCACCGCATCCTTGACCGACCGGGAGACTGAAGTCCTGTTTGCGCTCGTCGACCGGCTCAAGGCGCAGGGCGTCGGCGTCATCTACATCTCGCACCGCATCCACGAGTTCGAGCGCATCGCCGACCGCATCACGGTGCTGCGCGACGGCCGCCATTGCGCGACGGTCCCCGCCAAGGGGCTTTCCGAGGGCCAACTCGTTTCGATGATGACCGGGCGCTCGCATGGCGCAATTTATCCGGTAATTGGGCGGCCCGGTGGTCCGGAAGTGCTGCGGCTCGAGAACTTCCGCGCCAAGAGCGTCAAAGGCGTGAGTTTTTCGATACGGGCCGGCGAGGTGACGGGCTTTGCCGGACTCGTCGGCTCCGGCAACTCGCGCGTCTGGCGGGCGGTCATGGGCCTCAACCCGACTCTGGGGGGAAAGCTCGTCGTCAACGGCCGCGACATGACCGGAGCCGGCACGCCGGCGATGATCGCCGCCGGCCTGCACTACCTGTCGCCGGACCGCAAGAATGAGGGACTGGTGTTGTCCGCCAGCGCCTCCGACAACATCGCGCTGGGGCTCCTTGCGGCCCGTCGTCCACCACGCGGAAGGCGCGCGCTGGAGGCGATCAAGGCGATCGCCCAGCGGGTCCGCCTCGACCATCGCATGGTGAGGCGTCTCACCTCGCAACTGTCGGGAGGCAACCAGCAAAAGGTGCTCTTCGGCAAAGGGTTCGGGAAGGACTATTCCGTCTACGTGTTCGACGAACCGACGGTCGGCGTCGATATGGGCACACGCAGTCAGCTCTATCGTCTCATTCAGGAACTTACCGAAGCGGGCAAAGCGGTCATCGTGATCTCTTCCGACCTGCAGGAGGTCATGAACCTCTCGCATCGGTTGCTCGTTTTTTCAGCCGGTCAGATCAACGCAGAACTCGAAGGCGAGGAGATCAACGAGGCAAGCGTGCTTCAGCACTTCTTCGAGCGCCGAAGGGAGGTCGCATGAGCGCCGAAATCACGACTCCGAGCCACATGTCGTTCCGCGCGGGCCATGCCTTCAAGGCGCTGTTCATGCGGTTGGGCGTGTTGCCTATTTTCCTGCTCGCGGCTCTCATCGTCTTCACGCTGGCCTCCTCGCAGTTTCTGACCGCGGAAAATATCGTCAACGTCGCACGGCAGTCCGTCTATCTCGTCCTGGTTTCCCTCGGGCAGATGATCGTGCTGCTGACTGGCGGCTTTGACCTTTCGGTCGGAACGACAATCGCGCTCACGTCCGTCTTGTCCGGACTCATCATGACGTTCGTCGCGCCGTCTATGCCCGACTCCGTTGTCCTGATCGTTTTGGCGGGCTGCATCGGCGCGATGGCCGTCGCCCTCTTGGTCGGTCTTGTCAATGGGGTCGGCGTCGCAGTCTTCGGGGTTTCGCCCTTCATCATGACGCTCGGCGTTCAATCGGTCGGCGCAGGGATTGCGCTGTTCCTCACCGGCGGTGTCCCGATCACGGGTTTTCCACACGCGTTTGGAGACACATTTGGGTTTGGGCGCCTGTTTGGCGTTCCCGTTCCGGTCGCAGTTGCGATTGCTGCGATCCTCGTCGTCGCTGTCTTTCTCTACGGCACGAAATATGGCCGTTACGTCTACGCGGTCGGCGGCAATGTCAAGGCCGCCAAATTGTCAGGCATCAACACGACCGGGGCATTGCTCCTCGCTTACAGCGCGAGCGCGCTCCTCGCCGCCCTGACGGGGCTCCTTCTCACCGCGCGGACGGAATCCGGCGAGCCCAACCTTGGCGGCTCGATCGCACTCGAATCGATCGCCGCTTGCGTCATCGGCGGCGTTTCGTTGCGTGGCGGCATCGGGCGGGTCGAAAGCGTCGTGCTGGGGGCCTTCTTCATCGTGCTTATCGAGAACGGCATGGATCTTATGCAGATCGGCTCGTACATGCAGATGGTGCTGCTCGGCGTGCTGCTGATCCTGGCCGTGATCGTCGACCAAATTCGCTACCGCTTGCTGGTGGGCGCCTGAGGATCTGGCTACTGTCATGGCCGCTCGAGGAGACGGTCCGTGCGATCGGCGATGGCTCACCCGCGACTCGGGGTGCGTCCTGACCGCGCGTTTGGCTGCTTAAGAGCTTGGAAAGGGCTTGAGATATGGTTTTGGTCGAAGACGCGATCGCGGAATCGCGCAGCAATGCCGGATGGATGAAGCGGCGGCAGGGGGCGGTCGCCCGTGGGATCGGGCATACGACGGAGGTGTTCACCGAACGCGCGCTCAATGCCGAGATCTGGGACGTCGAAGGCAAGCGCTATGTCGACTTTGCCGGCGGCATCGCCGTCCTGAACACCGGCCACCGCCATCCCAAGGTGATGGCTGCGGTTCGCGAGCAGATGGACCGCTTTACCCACACGTGTTTCCAGGTCACGCTCTACGACAGCTACGTCGAGCTTGCGGAGAAGCTGAACGCGCTGGCTCCGATCGATGGGCCGGCGAAGACGGCCCTTTTCACCACCGGCGCCGAGGCGACCGAGAACGCGATCAAGATCGCTCGTGCGGCGACAGGGCGCTCCGGCGTCATCGCCTTCACCGGCGCCTTCCACGGCCGGACGTTCATGGCGATGAACATGACCGGCAAGGTCGTCCCTTACAAGAAAGGTCTCGGCCCGGCGCTGCCGGAGATCTACCACGCGCCGTTCCCGGCGCCGCAGCTCGGCGTAACGGTCGAAGACTCGCTCAGGCATATTGCGTTTCTGTTCAAGGCCGACATCGATCCGGCGCGCGTCGCCGCGATCATCGTCGAGCCGGTGCAGGGAGAGGGCGGATTCCACGTCGCCCCGCCCGAACTGATGACGGGCCTGCGCCGGATCTGCGACGAGCACGGCATCGTCTTGATCGTTGACGAGGTTCAGACGGGATTCGGTCGTACAGGCAAGATGTTCGCGATGGAGCACTACTCCGTTCGGCCGGACCTGATCTGCGTCGCGAAAAGCCTCGCGGGCGGCTTTCCGCTGTCCGGGGTGATCGGACTGTCTTCGATCATGGACGCCGCCGATCCGGGCGCTTTGGGGGGGACCTATGGCGGGAATCCGCTCGCCTGCGCAGCGGCCCTCGCCGTGCTGGACATTTTCAAGGAAGAAAACCTGCTTGAACGATCGAACGCCATCGGCGCACGGGTAAAGGCGCGACTGGAGACGATCGCCGCCTCGAATTCGAGCCTGCCGATAGCGGGGATCCGTGGGATCGGGGGGATGGTTGCATTCGACATCGTGAAGGAGCGCGGCGCGGATGCGCCGGACCCGAACGCAACCAAAGCCGTGGTGCAGCGCGCCTGCGACCTCGGTCTCATTCTCCTCTCTTGCGGAGTGACGGCGAACACGATCCGAATCCTGACGCCTCTCACCGCCTCGGACGCAATCGTCGACGAGGGACTCGACCTGCTCGAAGCGCGTTGAAAGCTTGATGCGGCTGGACCTGCGCCACATGAGGCCGGGAAGCCCGAGTGGCGCGTTCGGCCGGACCGTCAGACACCATCAACCGGAGGCGTTCGCCAGCGGCTCCAGAGTGTCGGCTTGAGCAAGAACGAAAGGAAAGGCGCCAGATGACCGCCGCCGCGCGACAGACCCTGACGTTGAAAGACCCGACCCTCCTCAAGGACAAATGCTACGTCGCCGGCGAATGGATCGGCGGCGCGGCGACGATTGCTGTCACCAACCCGGTCGACGGCAGCGTGGTCGGTCGCGTGCCGAAGCTCGGCGCGGAAGAGACCCGGCGCGCGATCGAGGCCGCCGAGACGGCGCAGAAGGGCTGGGCGAAGAAGACCGCCAAGGAGCGCGCCGGCGATTCTGCGCAAGTGGTTCGACCTGATGATGGACAATCAGGAGGACCTCGCGCGGATCATGACCGCCGAGCAGGGCAAGCCCCTCGCCGAATCGCGCGGCGAGATCGCCTACGGCGCCTCCTTCATCGAGTTCTTCGCCGAGGAGGCCAAGCGCATCTACGGCGAGACCATCCCCTCGCCCTGGCCGAACGCGCGCATGGTCGTGATCAAGCAGCCGATCGGCGTGGTCGCCGCGATCACGCCGTGGAACTTCCCCAACGCGATGATCACCCGCAAGGCCGGACCGGCGCTCGCCGCCGGCTGCGCCTTCGTGGTGAAGCCGGCCGCCGAGACGCCGCTTTCGGCGCTGGCGCTCGCCGAGCTTGGCGAACGCGCCGGCCTTCCGCCGGGCGTCTTCTCGGTGATCACCGGCTCGGCGCGCGAGATCGGCGCGGAGATGACGTCGAACCCGATCGTGCGCGGCCTCACTTTCACCGGCTCGACCGAGGTCGGACGGGTGCTGATGGCGCAATGCGCGCCGACCGATCAAGAAGCTCGGGCTCGAGCTCGGCGGCAACGCGCCGTTCATCGTGTTCGACGACGCCGACCTCGACGCCGCGGTCGAGGGCGCGATGGCCTCGAAGTACCGCAACGCCGGGCAGACCTGCGTCTGCGCCAACCGCCTTCTCGTCCAGGACGGCGTCTACGACGCCTTCGCCGCGAAGCTTGCCGACGCGGTGACGAAGCTCAAGGTCGGCGACGGCTTCGAGGCCGGCGTCACCACCGGGCCGCTGATCAACGAGGCGGCGGTCGCCAAGGTGAAGGAGCATGTAGCCGACGCGCTGGCGAAGGGCGCGAAGGTCGTGGTCGGCGGCAAGGCGCTCGGCGGCAATTTCTTCGAGCCGACGGTGCTTACCGACGTGACGCCGGAGATGGCGGTGGCGCGCGAGGAAACGTTCGGGCCGGTCGCGCCGCTGTTCCGCTTCAGGACCGAAGACGAGGCGATCGCGATGGCCAACGACACCGAATTCGGCCTCGCCTGCTATTTCTACGCCCGCGACATCGGCCGGGTCTGGCGGGTCGCCGAAGCCCTCGAATACGGCATGGTCGGCATCAACGAGGGCATCATCTCGACCGCCGAGGCGCCGTTCGGCGGCGTGAAGGCGAGCGGCATCGGCCGCGAAGGCTCGCGCCACGGCGTCGAGGAATATGTCGAGATGAAATACCTGCTGATGGGCGGACTGGGGACGTAGGCCGCAGGAAGCCGAAGGATCGGCGAACTTGACGCAGATCCGTCCGGGCCTCCACCTCTCCGGGTTGCGGCACTGCTCGTTTAGGCGGGAGGCGACAGGGCCTCCATTTGAATGTGGCGGGCGGGATAACCATCCCAACCGCCACTCTCAGATCACTTGACTACAGATCACTTGATTGCGCCGGACCTCTTGTGAATTGCGATGAAGTCCGCGACGTTATCCTTGGTCACCAGCGGGCAGTCGATATCGGTGTCGATTTGCTTCACCTTTCCCGTCACGAGGTCGTGCGCCACACTGATATTCTTTGCCGCCAAATCATAGGCGTTCTGCAACGCTGTCGACGTCATTCTGCCCGACTGAATAAGCAACATCGCTTCGGCCGTGCCATCGACCCCATAGGCGAGGACGTCCTTAAATCTCGGATCCGCTTTGATCGCCTCGAGCGCGCCGGCGGCCATGTTGTCATTCATGGAAACAATGGCGTCGATCTTGGGATTGGCTTGAACCCAGTCCTCCATGTAACGCATGGCTTCTTCTTTGTTCCAATGAGCGATCTGCTCACCGACAATCTTGACGTCAGGACGCTTCGCGAAGAATTCCTTCTGCCACGCGTCGCGCCGCATGTCGGCGTGCATGTTCCCGGAAGGGCCGTCCAGCACAACAACATTGGCGTTCTGCGGGACCTGCTTGAGAGCCAGGCGCGCGTTCACGGCCGCCTGCGCATAGGGATCTGCGTCGACGGAAGACGAACCAGGGATATTCTTGATGCGCGCATTCGTCGTGATGACTTTAACGCCGTCCTTCACGGCCCTTTCGACGTAAGGCCGCTGCGCCTCGCCGTTGTTGGGTTGAACGATGATCAGGTCATATTTGTTCGCCACCGCGTTCTCGATGAAGGCGTTCTCTTTGGCGTCATCAGCCTGAGAATCCATCACGTCCACTTTCAGGTCAGGATATTTCTTCGCTTCATCCTGAATCGCGTTGGCCAGCCACGCCGCAAACGAGTCCGCTTGAGCCCGGGCGATGAACGCAACCTTATACTCGGCTGCTTGAGCAATCGTCGTTGTCGCCAGGCACAGCGCGCCGACGGCCGCGATTGTCTTTATAGTTTTCAAAAGCGTGTGCACGATCTTCTCCTCTACGTTTGTCTCCACCGGGAGGCATGTTCTTAATTTACCAACAACTCTACGCTTTCGTTCATCTACGACTTCGCCTCCTTTGGTTTGTTGGAAATCTGCGCCGCGCCAAGCATCTTCTTTGTGCGGTTCACTTTGGCCCACATGTCGTAGCCGACCGCCAGCGCGATGATCGCGCCCTTGATGACTTGCTGCAGGTACGAATCGACGCCAAGCAAATTCATAATGTTATTCAAGAAACCAACGATGAAGGCGCCGGCCATAGTTCCTCCCGCGGTGCCAAGACCTCCGGAAAAGCTCGTTCCGCCTATGATCGCGGCCGTCAGCGCTTCGAACTCGTAACCTTGCCCGGCATTGGGGGCGCCGACATTCGTTCGCGACATCAAGAGAATGCCCGCAAGACCGACAAACGCGCCGTTGATCAGATAGGCTTCGATTTTTATTCGCCCAATATTGATTCCCGAAGCTCTGGCAGCCTCCTCGTTTCCGCCGACGGCGTACAATGAGCGCCCAAATTTAGTATGACCGAGAATGTACCAAGTTAAGATACCTATAACGACCATAAAGAGTACCGGAACAGGGATGAAGCCTATTTGCCCCTGACCAAACCAGACATAGTCGCCAATCTGATAGATGTTTTGGCCCCTGGTAAACAGAAGCGCGCATCCTCTCGCCATGGTCATCATTGCAAGAGTTGCGATAAACGCCGGGATGCTGAAATATCTAACCAGAATACCATTTATATAATTACAAACGACTCCAAAGAAGAGCCCGGAGCCAAAGCAAATCACCATCGACCCAGTTTCTTTAAAGACATATACGGACAGGACGCCAGCCAAGGCCAAAACCGATCCGCAAGAGAGGTCTAGCAAACCACAAATTACCAGTAATGTTTCGCCAAAGGCTAAAATGGTGGTGACCGAAATTTGAGCGGCGATATTCGCGATATTTCTTGTAGAAAGAAAATTTGGATTAAGTGCGTTGCATACAATAATCATCACGATTACGACCATATATATGGAGTATCGCGTCTTTAGCTTCTGCCACGTTTCTCTTGACATCACGCCGGTCATCACCAACACCTTTGCCGATCTTCCGCTTCCGCCGATCTCACCCTGCTTTCGGCATATTCATTGCATATCGCATGATCGTTTCTTGAGAGAATTTCGCCCGCGCGAGTTCTCCGGTTATTTGCCCCCCGGCCATAACGTAGATGCGATCACACATTCCGATCAGCTCAGGAAGTTCGGAGGAGATCATCACGATTGATTTTCCCTCCTTCACAAAAGAAGTCATAAGTTTGTAGATCTCAAACTTTGCGCCAACGTCGATCCCTCGCGTGGGCTCGTCCAGAATGAGGATGTCGGGGTTGCACAGCATCCATTTAGACAGGACGACTTTTTGCTGATTCCCGCCGCTTAACGTCCCGACCGATAAATCAATCGACGGCATCTTGACATTGATTCGGTTGCAGATTTCTTCCGCTTTGCTTCGCTCCAGGGCGTTATGGAGATGGCCGTTTCGGAAGAATTGCGCCATTGAGGCGAGGGTGACGTTTTCCTTCACGTCGCGCACCGGAACGATGCCGAACCGCCTCCGGTCCTCCGATAGCATTACGATTCCGTTGTTGACGCTGTCTTGTACGCCGCCGATTTTTGACGTCCGTCCGCGGACCTTTATCGTCCCCTGGCTATGGTCATCGAGCCCAAACAGCGCCCGCGCCGTCTCGGTGCGTCCGGCGCCGACGAGACCTGCGAAGCCGACGATTTCGCCTTCTCTCACCCGGAAGGAAACGTCATTGAACCCGGTGGGTCCGCTGAAGTGCTCCACTTCGAGGACCGGTTCGCCAAGACGCACGTCCTCCTTGGGGTACCCGTGTCCGAGGACCCGCCCCACCATGAGGGCGATGACAGAGTCGATGTCGAATTGGTCCTTGGGGCGGGTTTCAACAACTTTTCCGTCTCGAAGAATTGAGATCTCGTCGGCGATCCGAAAGATTTCATCCATTTTATGAGAGATATAGACAATAGCCTTCCCGCGAGCGCGAAGATCGGCAATCTTCTGGAACAGGATTTCGATCTCTTTATTGCTGATCGACGAAGTGGGCTCATCCATAATGATGATGTCTGCGTCGCGGGAAATAGCTTTGAGGATTTCCAGCATCTGAAGATTGGAGATCGACAGGGCCTTCAGTTTGGTCTCTGGATCGAACGGCAGGTTTTCCTGCTTGAGAAGGTGAAGAGTCCTCTCTCGAATAGCGCTCCAATCGATGCGACCGAAAGACTTCGTCGGCCAGCGTCCGGCGAACAGGCTCTCTTCGACGGACATTTCCGGCGTATAATTTAATTCTTGGAATATCATGGATATGCCGAGTTCCCCCGCCTTGATGGGAGACTCGATCCTGACCTGTTCACCGCGTATCAGAGTTTCCCCAAAATCGGGTTGGTACATGCCGTTGATGATCTTCATCAATGTCGACTTGCCCGCGCCGTTTTCGCCGCACAGCACGTGAACAGAGCCCTTCTGGACGGAGAACGAGACGTCATCGAGCGCTTTCACGCCGGGAAACGACTTGCTTATGTGCTTGACTTCCAGGACGGTCTCTTGCGTCATCTTCGTTTTCCCAGACGGCGAGCGTCTCCCCCAACGCCAATCCGCGCGGTTAGCTTGCGGTTACGTTGAGGTCAGGCGCAGGAGGCGTTCGCCGAGCCCGGCGCGCACGGGCCGGCGCCATGCGCGCCCGCCACGCCTGCGAAAAGACGCTGTCGGGGCTCGATCAGAGCAGGGAAGGCGTCTCCGGCGCCGCGCCTGAAGGGTCGATGGCAGGAGCGTTCGTCCCCTGCTTTCCGCAGTTGACCCCGATATGCATTTGACCTTCCCTCCCATGCCCAGCGGTCGGACGCCGTTCGAAGCTGGCTGGATCGCCGGACTTGCGTTCAGCCCGGAACGCTGACGGCGTTTTTCCGATCAGTCGCCTGAAATTGCGGTTGAAGGTGGATAGCGTGTCGTATCCGACCTCCAGACCGATCGTTGTGATGGCGTCGTCCGTCTCCACCAAAAGCTGACAGGCCTTGTAAATCCTCAAATGATTGATGTATTCGCCGCAGGTGCACCGGACGTGCCGTTCGAACAGCCTTGAGAAGGCTGGAAGGCCCATCCCTTCAACGTTGGCGATCTCGCGGCACGACAAGTTCGGACGGTTGAAGTTTGCAGCGATGTAGGCGAGGATTCGTTCGAGCCGCTTGGGCTGGGCGCATTCGTGGTCCGCCCCCTTGAGCGACAGCGACTTCCGCTCGCGGTCTTCGTCCAGAATCTTGAGCAGAGTGAAAAAAAGCGCCATCCGCTCGAGGCCGCTGGCGGCGAGCAGGGCTTCCATGAGTCTCGCGGCCTCCGCCGACGCGGCCGGCGAGAATTCGATGCCGGCCCGCGACGCCTCGATGAGTCCAATAAGGCCGGAGCAGTCGGAGAACGCGGCGACGCAGCGCTCGGCGAAGCCCGCGCTCAGTTGGAGGACCAGATCCCGCCCGCCGATGCAACCCTGGGCGTCGCGATCATCGGAATCAGAAACCCACATGTGCGGCAGGTTGGGGCCGGTCATGACCAGATTGCCCGGGCCGAACTCGCCGGCGTAGGTTCCGACGTAGAAATGCCCGCGGCTCCGGCGGATCAGATGCAGTTCGTATTCCGGGTGATGGTGCCATCCCGAGTAGGCGAAAGGGTAGTCGTGGGCGTAGACGCGGAACGTGCGCTCCAGCGGCGTCTGGATCACCTCAAGTACGGGCCTTATCTTCATCGTGCGAGCCTTCCCGCTGTTTCCAGCAGCGCCGCGTCGTCTCTCCCGGTCATAACGTAATTTGGATTTTCACGTCCGACGAATTCTGCTGCGCAGCGCGTTGGAACGCCGCCACCGACTGGTCAAACGGGTAGCTCGCCGAGATCAGCGGCTTGAGATCGATCTTGCCGGACCCGAGCAACGCGAGCGTCCGCTCCCAGACGTTGGCGTAGCGGAAGATGCCGGTCACGCTGATCTCTTTGACCTCGAGAGCCACGACGTCCAGCGGAACGCGATCCTGCGGCATGCCGACCAGAACCACGCGTCCGCCGCGTCCGACCACCTCCATCAGATCGTCGAACGCACGCGGGTTGCCGCTCGCCTCGAAGAACAGGTCGGCGCCGCGTCCGTCGGTGTGCGTCCGCCACCACGTCGGCGAGCTTCTCCCGGTTGAGGTCGACGGTGACGACGCCCGGCGGGCCCGCGATAAGATCGAGCTTGGCCGTGGCCACATCGCTGACGATGACTTTCGCGCAGCCGGCGGCCAGTGACGCAAATGCGACCATCATGCCGATCGTGCCGGCGCCGGCCACGACAGCCACGTCGCCGGGATGACGGCGCCCTTGAAGGCGGCGTAAACGCCGATCGCCAGCGGTTCGACCATGGCGCCCTCGGCGAAGCTGACGGTGTCGGGCAGCCGATAGGTCAGGGCCGCCGGGTGGACCACCTCCGGCGTCAGGCAGCCATGGATCGGTGGCGTCGCCCAGAAACGCACCGACGGGTCGAGGTTGTAATGGCCCCCGAGCGTTTCCCGCGATCGGAAGTCGGGAACGCCTGGCTCCATGCAGACGCGGTCGCCGACCTTGAGATGGGCGACATTCGCGCCAACGGCCGAGACGACGCCGGCCGCCTCGTGGCCGAGAATCATCGGCTCCTTGACGACGAAATCGCCGATCCGACCGTGCTTGTAATAATGAACGTCGCTGCCGCAGATGCCGACCGCCTTGATTGCGATCCGCACCTCGTTGTCCGCCGGCTCCGCCGTCCCCGGGACCTCTATGTCACGAAGGCAAATCTCGCCAATGCCCTCAAGGACGACGGCCTTTACCTTCATGACTTTCCTCCCGAGGATGCTTACGTACATTTTCTGCAGCAACTCGCTCGGCGCCAAACGATCGACGGCGCCTGCCTGACTATGCGCGTTCTGCGTCACCGCCGCCAAGCCGCCCCGATCAAATCTCTGTGCAAATTTTTACATTCTGGCGAGTTTGTCGGGTTCCATTTCGGCGCGGAGCGTTTGTTTTCCCTATGTCGAGGGTCCGCAATCATAGCACACTCTAGGCCTGCGCTTTGGCGAAGTATCGAGCGGCCATTGAGGAGGCGAGGACGGCGCGCGGCAGGACGGCCCTCCATTTTTTCCGTCGGGTCGACTGCTCCGCATTTTGCCAAACTTGTCCGGCGAACGAGCAGCCGGGCGTCCGAGACCCCGCGCGAATCGTATAAGCTGATCGCATGACGCTCGGCCCGATTCGCATTCTCGGCATCGACCCCGGCCTGAGGAACACGGGCTGGGGGATGATCGAGTCCGCCGGCTCCCGGCTGAGCTTCCTCGGCTGCGGCTCGATCCGAACCGACGCGCAAACCTCGCTCGCCGAGCGGCTGGCGGCGATCCATCGCGGCGCTCGCCGACCTGATCGACGGCGAACGGGCCGCACGAAGCGGCGGTCGAGGAGACTTTCGTCAACCGCGATCCGCAATCGACCCTGAAGCTCGGCCAGGCGCGAGGCGCGGCGATCACGGCGCTGGCGCTGAAAGATCTGCCGGTGTCGGAATACGCCGCCAATCTGATCAAGAAGACGGTGGTGGGCGTCGGCCACGCCGAGAAGACCCAGGTGGCGATGATGGTCAGGATGCTGCTGCCGGCCTCCAACGCCATGAGCCCCGACGCCGCCGACGCGCTCGCGGTCGCGATCTGCCACGCCCAGCACCGCGCGGCGCGGGCGAGGGGCGCGGCATGATCGGCAAATTGCGCGGGATCGTCGACAGTTTCGACGCGGACGAACTCATCCTCGACGTCAACGGCGTCGGCTATCTCGTCTCCGCTTCGGCGCGGACGCTCCGGGCGCTGCCGCCGCGGGGCGAGACGGCGGAGCTCTTGATCGAGACGCATGTGCGCGAGGACGCGATCCGACTCTACGGGTTTCTAACCGCTGCCGAGCGCGACTGGTTCCGTCTGTTGCAGAGCGTTCAGGGCGTCGGCGCCAAGGTCGCGCTCGGGATTCTTGGCGCGCTGACCGCCGATGCGCTGTCGGCCGCCATCGCCCGGCAGGACAAGGCGATGATGGCGCGGGCCCCCGGCGTCGGCCCGAAACTCGCCGCGCGCCTCGTGCTCGAACTCAAGGACAAGGCGCCGGCGTCGGGCGCGGCGGGCTTCGGCGACGCGGCCCGCGAGCGTCGAGCGCGACCCTGGGCTGCCGAAGGCGGCGCAGGACGCCATCCTCGCCCTCGTCGGCCTCGGCTACGCCCAGGCGCAGGCGGCGGCGGCGATCGCCAGGGCTTCCGGCGAGCTGGGGGCCGAGGCGCAGACGTCCGCGCTGATCCGCGCCGGGCTGAAGGCGCTGGCGCAGTGAGTCCGTTCTTACTATATTGCCATCGATGACAAGAAGGTAAGAGACATGTCCGCGACAGCGACGGTCTCCTCGAAATTCCAGCTCTCTATCCCGAAGGAGGTTCGCGAGCGGATGGGGCTGCGGCCGGGACAGAAGGTGGCCTTCATCGCCAGGATTGAAGGCATGCTGATGGTTCCCGTGCCTGAGCGCGACGAGATTGCGGGCATGGGCCGCGGAACAAATTCGGAGGGCTATCGCGATCGAAACGACCGCTTCTGATGAGAGTCGTCGATACGTCGGTCTGGATCGAGTGGATACAGGGTTCGCCGCTTGGAGAGCGTCTGGCCCCCGAACTCCCGCGCAACGGCGAGTGGATCGTCCCGACCATCGTCCAATACGAGCTTGCGCGTTGGGTTGCGCGCGAATTGTCCGATGAGGCGGCGTCACGATTGATGGCGTTCACGACGGAGCTGGTCGTCATTCCTCTGACGACCGACCTGGCGACGAGAGCGGCGGAATACGCAGTGCTTCATAAACTCGCGATGGCGGATTCGATCATCTACACGACAGCCATGGATTCCGGGGCGGATTTGCTGACCTGCGACGCGCATTTCGACAAATTGCCTCAAGTTGTCTACCTCGCGAAGCATCCGCAATGACGGTCGCGGGCGCTCGCGTCTTGATGCTGGAGACGCGAACTTAGCCGATCGGACTCGAAGGCGCTGGCGCAATGAGCGATCCAGCCCCGCCGCGGCGCTTTGTCGGCCCCTTCATCGGCATCGCGCTCGTGTTCGCGGCGCTCGGGCCGCCGATCGGAGGGGCGACGTTCGTCCCGCTCGCGCTTCTCCTCAAGGCGCCGGCCGCCGCGGGCGCTTTCGCCTTCTCGGCCGTGATCGCGTCGCTGTTCGGCCACTGGATCCTGCTCATCGCCGCTTATGCGGTCGGTCTCGGGCCGGCGGTCGCGACCGGCGTCCTCTACGCCCTCTGGGACGCCGCGGCGCCGCGAGCGTTGGCCGCGCGCGCTCGCCGCCGCCGTCATCGGCGGCTGCGTGGCCTATGCGGTCGCGCTGCGCCTCGCCGCGCTCGGCGCCTCGCTCGACATGATGTTCGAGACCGACTTCGACGCTCCGACCGTGCAGTCGATCAGCCTGACGGCGCCTGTCCGCGACGGAGCCCGTCTCGGCGGGAGCGGGCTCGTCCGCGCCTTCGTCGCCAGCGGCGCGGTCGCCGGCCTCGTCTGCGCCATGGCCGCCAGTCTGCTCGGCCTGACCATGCAGCCGACCCCGTTCGCGCTCGGGCGCCGAGGGAGCCGCCTGATGGCCGACGCGCCGCGCCGCCTCGTCTCCGCCGAAAAGCGTCCCGAGGACGACGCGGCCCTGCGCCCGCAGGTTCTGGCCGACTTCACCGGGCAGGAGGCGGCGCGCAAGAACCTCAAGGTGTTCATCGAATTCGGCCAAGGCGCGCGGCGAGGCGCTCGACCACGTGCTGTTCGTCGGGCCGCCCGGCCTCGGCAAGACGACGCTCGCCCAGATCGTGGCGCGCGAGCTCGGCGTCAATTTCCGCTCGACCTCCGGCCCGGTGATCGCCAAGGCCGGCGATCTCGCCGCGCAGCTCACCAATCTCGAGCCGCGCGACGTCCTGTTCATCGACGAGATCCATCGGCTGAACCCGGCGGTCGAGGAGATCCTCTATCCGGCGATGGAGGACTTTCAGCTCGACCTCATCATCGGGGCCGGGCCCGGCGGCGCGCTCGGTCAAGATCGACCTCGCCAAATTCACCCTGATCGGCGCGACGACGCGCGCGGGGCTGCTCGACGACGCCGTTGCGCGACCGGTTCGGCATTCCGGTGCGGCTCAATTTCTATACGGCCGAGGAATTGCAGAGCATCGTCGCGCGCGGCGCGCGCGTGATCGGCCTCGCGCTCGCCGAGGAGGGCGCGAACGAGATCGCGCGCCGCTCGCGCGGCACGCCGCGCATCGCCGGCCGGCTCCTGCGCCGGGTGCGCGATTTCGCCGTCGTCGAGGGCGCGAGCGAAGTGACGCGGACGCTCGCCGACGAGGCCTTGCGGCTGCTCGACGTCGATTCGATCGGGCTCGACCAGATGGATCGCCGCTATCTCGACGCCATCGCGCTGAAGTTCGGCGGCGGCCCGGTCGGGGTCGAGACCATCGCCGCCGCGCTCTCGGAGCCGCGCGACGCGATCGA
This sequence comes from uncultured Alphaproteobacteria bacterium, assembly GCA_963724785.1. Lineage (GTDB taxonomy): Bacteria > Pseudomonadota > Alphaproteobacteria > Rhizobiales > Beijerinckiaceae > Roseiarcus. The sequence continues at coordinate 132,460 of CAVRWC010000028.1, forward strand.
GGACATCATCGAGCCCTATCTCATCCAGCAGGGCTTCGTGCAGCGGACGCCGCGCGGGCGCCTGCTGACGCCGCACGCCTTCCGCCATCTCGGCCTCGCCGAGCCGCGGCGCGAGGGCGCCGCCGCCGAGCTTGTTCGACGACGAATGAGGCGGTAATCCCAGTCGCGCGCCGTCGTTGCAGGATCTCGCCTTGCCGAGCCTCATCCGCTTTCTGGTCGTCGTCGCCGTGCTCGCGGGCCTCGTCTACGCCGGCCTCTACGCGCTCGCGAACTTCGTCCCGGTGAAGCCGCGCGAGATCACCGAGACGATCCAGCTGCCGAAGGCAGCCCATGACCGCCGCCGCGGGCGATCTCGTCGATCGGCTTCCTCGAAGCGCTCGCCGCCGAGCGCGGCGCGAGCGTCAACACGATCGAGGCCTATCGACGCGACCTCTCCGACTATCGTCGCGCATCTCAGGGCGAACGGCGCGGAGCCCGCTGACGGCTGTCGCGGCGCCGACGTGCGCGCCTACCTCGCCGCGCGCGGCGCGGAGGGCCTCAAGGCCTCGTCGCTCGCGCGCCGCCTGTCCGCCATCCGGCAGTTCCACAAGCATCTCTACGCCGAAGGGATGCGAACGGACGATCCGACGCTCGCGATCGAGGGTCCGCGCCGCGGCCGGCCGCTGCCGAAGGTGCTGACGGTCGAGGACGTGGCGCGGCTGATCGAGGCGGCCCGACAGGGGCTCGACGATCCCGAACGGCCGGTCCGCGAACGCCTCGCGCTCGCGCGCATGACCTGCCTCGTCGAGCTCATCTACGCCTCGGGCCTGCGCGTCTCGGAGGTGCTCGAGCCTGCCGAAGTCGGTCGCCCGGACGCGAAGGAGCCGTTCGTCGCCGTGCGCGGCAAGGGCGGCAAGGAGCGGCTCGCGCCGATGTCGAACCCGGCCCGCGCCGCGATCGACCGCCTACCGGGCGCGTCCTGAACGAGGCGGCGCCGGGCCTCGCCGCCTCGCCGTGGCTCTTTCCCGCCGACAGCGAAAGCGGCCATCTGACGCGGCAGGCTTTCGCGCGCGACCTCAAGGTCGCGGCCTCTGCGGCGGGAATTCCCGCCGGCGCGCATCAGCCCGCACGTCCTGCGCCACGCCTTCGCGAGCCACCTCCTGCAGAACGGCGCCGATCTGCGCGTGGTCCAGGACCTGCTCGGCCACGCCGACATCTCCACCACCCAGATCTACACCCACGTGCTCGACGAGCGGGCGAAGGCGATGGTGCGCGACCTGCACCCGATGAACGACGAGGACGACGAGACGGCGTGACCGACGAGCCCTGGCGCGCGACTCCGGACGGCGTCGTCGTCGCCTGCCGCCTGACGCCGAAGGGCGGGCGCGACGCGATCGACGGCGTCGGCGCGGCTGTCGGACGGCACGACCGTGCTGCTGGCGCGCGTGCGCGCGCGCGCCCGAGGACGGCCGCGCCAACGACGCGCTCTGCGCGCTCATCGCGGCGAGGCTCGGCGCGCCCGGCGTCGCGGGTCCGGCTGGCCGCCGGCGCGAAGAGCCGGCTGAAAGCAGGTCGCGGTCGGCGGCGATCCCGAGGCGCTGATCGCCCGGCTGCGGGCGCTTTGACATGAGCAAGGCTCGCCGCGCGCGCCATTGCGCTTGCGGGGAAAAAGGGCTTCGATGCCGACGGGAGTTTGCTCGGCGTCAGAAGGGCTCGCGCCGCGGGGCGGCGCGTTTTCAGCGAACGCTGTTTGTTCAGGAGGATACGCATGAAATCAGTCATATTCGCCGGGGTCGCGCTGGCGGCTCTGCGTCGCGGGCGCGAGCGCGTCTTCCGCCAAGACGCTCGTCTATTGCTCGGAGGGCAGCCCGGAGAACTTCACCCCGGCGATCAACACGACCGGAACCAGCTTCGATGCGGCGCGGCCGGTCTACAACCGGCTGACCGAGTTCAAGCGCGGCACGACCGAGGTGGTCCCGGGCCTCGCCGAAAGCTGGGACATCGCCGATGGCGGCAAGACGATCACCTTCCACCTGCGCAAGGGCGTCAAGTTCCATTCGCTCAAGGACTTCAAGCCGACCCGGGATTTCAACGCCGACGACGTGCATCTGGTCGATCGAGCGGCAGTGGAAGCCGGATCATCCTTATTCCAAGGTCTCCGGCGGCAAGTACGACTACTTCAACGACATGGACATGCCGAACCTGCTCGAATTCCGTGACCAAGACCGACGACGACACGGTCGTGATGAAGCTCAAGGAGCCGAACGTCGCCATCCTCGCGAACCTCGCGATGGACTTCATGGCGATCGGCTCGAAGGAATACGCCGACTTCCTCCTCAAGAAGGGGACGCCCGAGCAGTTCGACCAGGCGCCGGTCGGCACCGGACCCTTCTCCTTCGTCGCCTATCAGAAGGATTCGGTCATCCGCTACAAGGCGAACAAGGACTATTACGGCGAGAAGCCGCTGGTCGACGACCTCGTCTTCGCCATCACGCCCGACGCGACCGCCCGCTACGCCAAGCTCAAGGCGGGCGAATGCCACGTCAACGCCTATCCGCGCCCGGCCGACCTCGCCGAGATGGAGAAGGATCCGTCGCTCAAGGTCATCCACGCGCCCGGGCTCAACGTCGCCTACTGGGCGTTCAACAACACGAAGCCGCCGTTCGACAAGAAGGAGGTGCGGCAGGCGCTGTCGATGGCGATCGATCGCGACGCGATCATCAAGGACGTCTATCTCGGCGCCGGCGAGAAGGCGACGACGCTGATCCCGCCGACCATGTGGTCGTTCGACGACAAGATCCCGGACGTGCCTTACGACCCCGAGAAGGCGAAGGCGCTGCTCGCAGCCGCGGGCGTCAAGACGCCGCTCGAGATCGACCTCTGGTACCAGCCGGTGGCGCGGCCCGTATAACCCGAACGGCAAGCGGATCGGCGAGATGATGCAGGCGGATCTCGCCAAGATCGGCGTCAACGCCAAGCTCCAGACCTACGAATGGGGCGAGTACCGCAAGCGGCTGGAGGCTGGGGAGTCGATGACCGGCCAGATGGGCTGGACCGGCGACAACGGCGATCCGGACAATTTCTTCTTCCTTCTCGGCTGCCCCGACGGCAAGCCCGCCGAGAACAATATCCCGAAATGGTGCAACGCCGAGTTCAACGACCTTCTGGTCAAGGCCCGAACGGTCGCCGACCAGGCCGAGCGCGCGAAGCTCTATCAGCGGATGCAGGAGATCGAGCACGAGGACGCGCCCGAGCTGCTGATCGCGCATTCGATCGTCTACGAAGCGACGCGCGCCAACGTCACGGGCTACAAGCAGAGCCCGCTCGGCACGCACGCGTTCGAAGGCGTCGACATTCAAGTAAGGCCGGCTCGGGCTCCGCCGCGACCGGCGGGGCCCGGCTCTTCGGACCCCTTCATGCTCGGCTATTTTCTCCGCCGCGTCGCGCTGACGATCCCGACGTTCTTCGCGCTGATGTTTCTGACCTTCATCGCGATCCGCCTCGTGCCGGGCGATCCGGTGGAGGTGCGGGTCGGCGAGCACGGCATCTCGCCCGAGCGGCTGGCCTACTTTCGGCACGAGCTCGGCCTCGACCAGCCGGTGTGGAGGCAGTTCCTCGACTACGTCTGGAAGCTCCTGCACGGCGATTTCGGCGTGTCGCTCTCGACCCAGCAGAAGGTGCTGACCGAGTTCCTGACGCTGTTCCCGGCGACGCTCGAACTGTCGTTCTTCGCGATGCTGTTCGCCGTCCTCGTCGGCGTGCCGGCCGGGGCGATCGCGGCGGTCAAGCGCGGCAGCGTGTTCGATCAGGCGCTGATGACCGATTTCGCTGTTCGGCTATTCGATGCCGATCTTCTGGTGGGGCCTGCTGCTCATCATGTTCGTCTCGGTGCGGCTCGGGCTTCTGCCGGTGTCCGGCCGGATCGACCTCATCACCTATTATTTCGACCAGCCGACCGGCTTCATGACCATCGACGCGCTGCTCTCCGACCAGCCGGGCGCGTTCCTCGACGCGCTGCGCCATCTCGTCCTGCCGGCGATCGTGCTCGGCACCGTGCCGCTCGGCGTGATCGCGCGCATGACGCGCTCCTCGATGCTCGAGGTGCTGGGCGAGGACTATGTCCGCACCGCGCGCGCCAAGGGGCTGTCGCCTGCCCGCGTCATCGGCGTCCACGCGCTGCGCAACGCGCTGCTTCCGGTCGTGACCGTGATCGGGCTCTCGGTCTCGGGACTGTTGGCCGGCGCCGTGCTGACCGAGACGATCTTCTCCTGGCCCGGCGTCGGCAAGTGGCTGATCGAATCGATCGGGCGGCGCGACTATCCGGCCCTGCAGGGCGGCGTGATGCTGGTCTCGGCGGTGGTCATCCTGGTGAACCTTCTCGTCGACCTGATCTACGGCGCGATCGATCCGAGGATCAGCCATGGCCGCTGACGTCGCCCTTCCCGAGCCCGCGATGGCCGATCCGGGCGATGCGGAGGTTCTCGCGCAGCCTTCGCCGCTCGCCGCCTTCTGGGCCGCCTTTCGCGAGAACAGGGGCGCGGTCTTCGGCATCGCGGTCTTCGGCCTCGTGCTCCTCATGGCGCTGGCGGCGAACCTGATCGCGCCCTATTCGCCGATCGAGCAGTTCCGCGACGCGGTGCGCGCGCCGCCGGTCTGGGAGCAGGGCGGCTCGTGGCGTTTCATCCTCGGCACCGATGGGGACGGCCACGACATGCTCTCGCGCCTCATCTACGGCGCCCGGGTGTCGCTGTTCATCGGCTTCTCGGTGATGGCGGTGTCGTTCGTCGTCGGCGCGGCGCTCGGGCTCGTCGCCGCCATGACCGGTCCGATCGCCGACGTCGCGATTACGCGGCTGATGGACCTGATCATGGCGGTGCCGAGCCTCGTTCTGGCGATCCTCGTCGTCGCGGTGCTCGGGCCAAGCCTCACCAACACCATCGTTGCGGTGACGATCGTCTATCTCCCGCGCTATGTCCGCCTCGTGCGCGCCTCCGCGCTCGGCGAACTCAACAAGGACTATGTGACGGCGGCCAAGGTCGCGGGCGTCGGCCCGTTCCGGCTCGCGTGGTCGACGGTGCTGCCGAACTGCCTTGCGCCGCTCATCGTAATGGCGGCGCTCGGCGTCTCCGACGCGATCCTCGAGGCGGCGGGCCTGGGCTTTCTCGGCCTCGGCGCCCAGCCGCCGACGCCGGAATGGGGCTCGATGCTGGCGGATTCGCGCGAGTTCATCCGGTCCGATCCCTGGATCGTCACGCTGCCGGGCCTCGCCATCCTGATCACCGTCGTCGCCATCAATCTCGCCGGCGACGGCCTGCGCGACGCGCTCGACCCGAAGATGCGGCGGGGCTAAAGATGCCCCTCCTCGACATCCGTAACCTCACCGTCTCCTTCGCCACCCGGCGCGGCGCGTTCACGGCGGTCGACGGCGTCGACGTCACGGTCGACCGCAACGAGGTGCTGGCGATCGTCGGCGAGTTGGGCTCGGGCAAGTCGGTGGCGATGCTGGCGGCGATGGGCCTCCTGCCGCCGACCGCGACCGTCACCGCCGACCGGATGGCGTTCGACGGCGTCGAACTGACGACCCTTTCCGCCGATCAGCGCCGCCGCCTCGCCGGCAAGGACATGGCGATGATCTTCCAGGAGCCGATGTCGTCGCTCAATCCCTGCTTCACCGTCGGATTCCAGATCGGCGAGCCGCTGAAGGCCCACCTCGGCCTCGGCCGCAAGGCGTGCGAGGCGCGCGTCGTCGAACTCTTGGCCGAGGTCGGCATCCCCGATCCCGCCCGACGGGCGCGGGCCTTTCCCCACCAGCTTTCCGGCGGCATGAGCCAGCGCGTGATGATCGCCATGGCGCTCGCCTGCCGGCCGAAGCTCCTGATCGCCGACGAGCCGACCACCGCGCTCGACGTCACCATCCAGGCGCAGATCCTCGATCTCCTGCTTCGGCTCAGGCGCGACAACGGCATGGGGCTGGTGCTGATCACCCACGACATGGGGGTCGTCGCCGAGACCGCCGACCGCGTGATCGTCCAGTACGCCGGCCAGCAGGTCGAGGCGAACGCGACGGCTCGCGCTGTTCGACGATCCGCACCATCCGTATACCGCGGCCCTGCTCGCCGCCCTGCCGGAACGAGCGACGGAGCGGCGCCTGCCCGGCGATTCCCGGCGTCGTGCCCGGGCAGTTCGACCGGCCGAAGGGCTGCCTGTTCGCGCCGCGCTGCGCCTTCGTCTTCGACGCCTGTCATCGTCGTCGCGCCGCGCCGAGCCGGCTTGGCGCTCGGCGCCGCGCTCTGCCACACGCCGCTGAAGGCGGGCGTGCCTGAGCCGAGCGCCTTGCAGGAGGCGGCCCCATGACCGCGACGCTCGAAGCCCGAGGCCTCGTCCGCGACTACGCCGTCGCGCGCGGCGCCTTCCGGCCGCCGGCGACGGTGAAGGCGCTGGCGGGCGTGTCATTCTCGCTCGAAGTCGGGCGAACGCTGGCGGTGGTCGGCGAATCCGGCTCGGGCAAGTCGACCCTCGCTCGCCTCCTGACCCTGATCGAAGCGCCGACCGCCGGCGCGCTGATCATCGACGGCGAGGACGTCGCCCACGCGAGCTCCGCGACGCGCAGGCGTCTGAGGCGCGAGATCCAGATGGTGTTCCAGAACCCCTATGGCTCGCTGAACCCGCGCCAGACGATCGGCAAGGCGCTCGAGGAGCCGCTGCTGGTCAACACCGACATGAATCGGGCCGAGCGCCGGGCCGCGGCGCTGGCGATCATGGACAAGGTCGGCCTGCAGGCCGGAGTATTACCACCGCTATCCGCACATGTTCTCCGGCGGACAGCGGCAGCGCATCGCCATCGCCCGCGCCCTGGTGCTGCGGCCGAAGATCCTGGTGCTCGACGAGCCGGTCTCGGCGCTCGACGTCTCGATCCGCGCCCAGGTGCTCAACCTGCTCGCGGCCATTCAGGAAGAGTTCGGGCTCGCCTACGTCTTCGTCTCGCACGACCTGTCGGTGGTGCGCCACATCGCCGACGACGTGATGGTCGTCTATCTCGGCCATGCGGTCGAGACGGGCTCGCGCGACGCCATCTTCGAGAGCCCGCAGCACCCCTATACGCGGGCGCTGTTGTCGGCGACGCCTGTCGCCGATCCGACCGCCAGGCGCGAGCGCATCCTGCTTGACCGGCGAGCCGCCGTCGCCGATCGCCCCGCCCCCGGGCTGCCCGTTCCATCCCCGCTGTCCGCTGGTCTTCGACCGCTGTCGGAGCGAAAAGCCGCCGGTCGAGACGAAGCGCGGGCCGCGAAGTCGCGTGCTGGGCGGTGACCCCGTGAGCGAGGCCGAAACTTACGACTACATCATCGTCGGCGCGGGCTCGGCCGGCTGCGTCCTGGCGAATCGGCTGACGGCGGATCCGCGCCATCGCGTCCTCCTGATCGAGGCCGGCGGCAAGGACGACTGGATCTGGCTCCACATCCCGGTCGGTTATCTCTACGCGCTCAACAATCCGCGCGCCGACTGGATGTTCACGACCGAAGACGAGGCCGGCCTTAACGGCCGCTCCATCGCCTATCCGCGCGGCAAGGTGATCGGCGGCTGTTCGGCGATCAACGGCATGATCTACATGCGCGGCCAGGCGGCCGACTACGACGGCTGGCGCCAGCTCGGACTCGAGGGCTGGGGCTGGGACGACGTGCTGCCCTATTTCCTGCGCCACGAGGATCACCACGCGGGGCCTTCGGAGTTCCATGGCGCCGGCGGGGAATGGCGGGTCGAGCGACCGCGCATCTCCTGGCCGATCCTCGACGCGGCCCGCGACGCGGGCGTCGAGATCGGCATCCCGAAGGTCAGGCGACTTCAATCGCGGCGACAACGAGGGATCTGACTATTTCGAGATCAACCAGCGGCGCGGCCGCCGCTGGAGCGCGGCGACCGCCTTCCTGAAGCCGGTCCTCCGCCGGCCCAACCTCAGGGTGGTCGACCGTGCGCACGCCGAAGCCATCCTGTTCGAGGAGGGTCGCGCGGCCGGCCTCGCCTATGTCCGGGAAGGGGAGCCTTTCAAGGCGCGGGCGCGCGGCGAAGTGCTGCTGGCGGCCGGCGCGATCGGCACGCCGCGGCTCATGGAGATCTCCGGCCTCGGCCGTCCGGACGCGGTGCAGGCGGTCGGCGCAAGGCTGCGGCGCGCCCTGCCCGGCGTCGGCGAGAACCTGCAGGATCATCTGCAATTGCGCACGGTCTTCCGGATCGAGGGGGCGCGCACGCTCAACGTCGACTCCCAGTCCTATCGCAAGCGCGCCCTGATGGGCCTCGACTACGCGCTGCGCCGTCGCGGGCCGCTGACCATGGCGCCGTCGCAACTCGGCATGTTCGCGAAGTCGTCTCCAGACTACGCCACCGCCAACGTCGAGTTCCACGTCCAGCCGCTGTCGCTCGACCGGTTCGGCGAGCCGCTGCACGATTTCCCGGCGATCACGATCAGCGTCTGCAACCTGCGCCCGACCAGCGTCGGCTCGACCCATGCGACGAGCGCCGACCCGCACGCCGCGCCGGCGATCCGGCCGAACTATCTGTCGACGCCCGAGGACCGGCGCGTCGCCGTCGAGTTCGATCCGCCTCGCGCGCCGCCTCGCCGCCGCTCCGGCGCTCGCGAAATATCGGCCGATCGAACGGACACCGGGCGCCGAACGCACCAGCGAAGAGGCGCTCGAAAAGGCGGCTGGCGACATCGGCACGACCATCTTCCATCCGGTCGGCACGGCGAAGATGGGCCGCCGGGACGATCCGCTTGCGGTCGTCGACACGCGCCTCAGGGTGATCGGCGTCCCCGGCCTCAGGGTCGTCGACGCCTCGGTCATGCCGCGGATCGTCTCCGGCAACACGGCTTCGCCGACCATGATGATCGCGGAGCGGGCGGCGGAGATGATTGCTCGCCGACGCAAAGGCCGGCTCATGATGTCGAACGAACGTCTTGCGCCCCGCCCGGACGGCCGGCAGTCCGAGACGGCGCTGATGATCGCGCGCGGCGTCCGCCGGCTGTTGCGGGCGCGCGGCTTCTCCAGCCTGACGGAGCTGCCGCTCGTCGACGGCCGGCGCGCCGACATCGTCGCGGTCAACGGCGAAGGGGAGGTGCTGATCGTCGAGGTCAAATCCTCGTCGGCCGACCTCAGGGCCGACCGGAAATGGCGCGATTATTTTGCCGCCTGCGATCGGCTCTACTTCGCGATCTCCGAGCAGACGCCGGCCGAGATCATGCCGGCAGAGGCCGGACTGATCGTCGCCGACCCCTACGGCGCCGAAATCCTGCGCGAGGCGGACATGCGGCGCATGGCGTCGGCGACGCGCCGGGCGATGCTCCTGCGCTTCGCCCAGGCCGCGGCCGACCGCCTGCATCGCCTCGCCGACCCGCACGGCGCGCCGGAATTCTGAACTCGGAGACCGCGATCCGTTCTGGATCAATGCGACATCAGCACCGGCAGCGATTGCTGGCGCATGAGGTCGAGGCTCACGCCGCCGAACAGGCCCTCGTAAAGCCGGGAATGGCCGAAGGCGCCGGCGACGATCAGGTCGGCGTCCTGCGTGTCGAGACTGGCGAAGAGCGCCTCGATCGCGGTGAGATCGCCGGTATTGGTCCAGTCCGAGATGTGCGCGACGACGCCATGCGTCGCGAGATGGTCGACCAGCATCTGCGCGGAGGCGCGCAGATCGCTCGGGCGCGACGAGAAGCAGAATACGGTCGTCTTCTTCGCCGTCTTCAGGAAGGGCATGGCGTCATGCACCGCGCGCAGCGCCTCCCGTCCGCCGTTCCAGGCGATGACGACGTCGGTTCCGACCGGGCCGCCCGTCCAGTCGGGGGGCAGGATCAGCATCGGCGCGCCGGATTCGACAAGCGCCCGGTCGAGCGTCCCGCGCTGGACCACGTCGCGCGACGCGCCGCCCGGAGCGGGCGCGATGATGAGATCGACGCAATGGGTGAAGGCGTCGCCGGCGCCCGGCCTTTCCGCCGGCACGAACACCGCCGTGAGCCCCGCCTGGCTGGTGATGTCGAGAAAGTCCTTCTTGGTGACGGCCCCTTCGTCCGCGGCGAGGGCGCCGGTCGAGGCGCTCGCATCGACCCCGATCAACCGCGCGCCGCTTGTCCTGGCGAGTTCGGCGGCGAATTTCAGCCGCTCGTCCGACTCGGCTGTGGGGTCGAGGTAGACCAGAATGTCCTTGTAAGCCATCGCATCCTCCGATGAGCCGGCCCCCCGTAGCTTCGCGGCGCAGTGTAGCATGCCAGCGCAGCGCGGCGAAGGCGACGCGAGGTCGCGGGCCGACGTTCAGGCGTCGGTCCCATCGTTGCCTGCTCGGCTTCGCGCTCGAGCCACGAAAGCCCGGGAGCCAAGGCCTCAGTTGTCCAGAAAACTCCGCAGCTTTCTGGTGCGCGCTCGGGTGCTTCAGCTTGCGCAGCGCCTTGGCCTCGATCTGGCGGATGCGCTCGCGGGTGACCGAGAACTGCTGGCCGACCTCCTCGAGCGTGTGGTCGGTGTTCATGCCGATGCCGAAGCGCATGCGCAGCACGCGCTCCTCGCGCGGCGTGAGCGACGCCAGCACGCGCGTGGTCGTCTCGCGCAGGTTCGACTGGATCGCCGCGTCGATCGGCAGGACGGCGTTCTTGTCCTCGATGAAGTCGCCGAGGTGCGAATCCTCCTCGTCGCCGATCGGCGTCTCGAGGCTGATCGGCTCCTTGGCGATCTTCAGGACCTTGCGCACCTTCTCGAGCGGCATCGCGAGCTTTTCGGAAAGCTCCTCGGGCGTGGGCTCGCGGCCGATCTCGTGCAGCATCTGGCGCGAAGTGCGCACGATCTTGTTGATCGTCTCGATCATGTGGACGGGAATGCGGATCGTCCTCGCCTGATCGGCAATGCTGCGGGTGATCGCCTGCCGGATCCACCAGGTGGCGTAGGTCGAGAACTTGTAGCCGCGGCGGTACTCGAACTTGTCGACCGCCTTCATCAGGCCGATGTTGCCTTCCTGGATCAGGTCGAGGAACTGCAGGCCGCGGTTGGTGTATTTCTTGGCGATCGAGATGACGAGGCGGAGATTCGCCTCCACCATCTCCTTCTTGGCCTGACGCGCCTCGCGCTCGCCCTTCTGCACCATCTGGACGAGGTTGCGGAACTCCTGGATCTCGAGGCCCGTCTCCTGGGCGAGCGACTGGATCTCGGAGCGGATGTCCTTGATCGCCGTCTTGTCTTCCGCAGATGAACTCCTTCCAGCCGCGCGTGGTGAGCTTCGAGACGCGCAGGAGCCACTTCGGATCGAGCTCCGAGTTCTGGTAGTTGCGCAGGAAGTCTTCGCGGCTGACGCGGTGCGTCTCCGCCATGCGCATCAGGCGCACGTCGAGGCTGATCAGCCGCTTGTTGATGTCGTAGAGCTGCTCGACCAGCGCGTCGATGCGGTTCTGGTTGAGCGACAGCGACTTGACGTCGGTGACGATCTCTTTCTTCAGCGCCTTGTACTTGCGCTCCTGGGCCGGCGAGAGCAACTCGCTGCGGAGCTTGTTCTCGACGTTCTGGTCCTGCAGGCGGCGCAGCTTCTTGTAGGCCTCGGCGATGCGGTCGAAGGTCGTGAGCACGCGCGGCTTGAGGTCGGCCTCCATCGCGGAGAGCGACATCGAGTTTTCGAGATCGTCCTCGTCCTCGAAATTGTCGGGGACGGGCGCGCCCTCGCCTTCGAAGCCTTCCGGAGGCGCGGCGGGCGCGGTCGCGGGCGCGAGCCGGTCGCGCACCGGATTTGGCGCGGGCGGCGCGCCGGGCGCGGTATAGTCCACCTTCGGCGGCTTCTTGCCGTCCGGGCCCGGTGTAGGACGCTTCGAGATCGATGATGTCGCGCAGCAGGATCTTGCCCTCGTTGAGCTCGTCCCGCCAGATGATGATCGCCTGGAAGGTGAGGGGGCTCTCGCACAGGCCCGCGATCATCGCCTCGCGGCCGGCCTCGATCCGCTTGGCGATGGCGATCTCGCCCTCGCGCGACAGAAGCTCGACCGAGCCCATCTCGCGCAGGTACATGCGCACCGGATCGTCGGTTCGCTCGCTCGGCTCGGAGGTGCGGGTGGCGACCGCGGTCGTGCGGCTCGCCTCGACGATCTCGCCGCCCTCGGCCTCTTCCTCTTCCGGTTCGGCGGGCTCCTTCTCCGCCTCCTCCGCGTCCTCGCTGTCGACGACGTTGATGCCCATCTCGCTGAGCATCGCGTTCATGTCCTCGATCTGGTCGGAGGAGATCTCTTCCGACGGCAGGACGGCGTTCAACTCGTCCTGCGTCACCCAGCCGCGCTTCTTGGCGAGCTTGAGCAGCCGCTTGACGGCGGCGTCGGTCAGATCGAGAAGAGGGCTGTCGGTCGTTTCGACGGCTGCGGCTTCGCCTTCGCCCTTCGCCTCGTCCTTCTTGGCCATGAGATCTCCGTGCGCCCGCGCCGCCAAGCGCGGAATTGTTCCGCTTCAGTCATCAGGCGGCGCAGACTTCAGCGCGGCCCGTTCAATACGTCAATGCGCCGCCGGTCCCGGGCCATTGCCGGAGCCGACGGCGTTCAAGCATTTCGCTCGCCCCCTGAAGCGCCCGTCGATATCCACCGATCGGTCCAGCGGTCAGATCGACGACGAGGGGCGCCCGGACAGATCGCCAAAGCCGTCGATGGCCGCCTCGGCGTGCGCGAGATCGGCCAAATGCGCTTTGATATCCAGCAATCGGGCGAAATTCCGCTCGTTTGGCTCCTCGGCCAGCGACCGCTCCGCGATTTTCAACTCCCTATTTAACGCGCCCGCCCGCCGATGCAAGGCCAGGCTCTGCCGGAGGACATGCTCGGCGTCGGTCGGCGCGGCCTCGGCGCGCACGCACCACCAGGTCGGCGTCTTCGCCGCCTCGGCGAGAATGCGCTCGCGCTCCGCGCCCCGGCCCGCCGCCGCGGAGCGCCTCGGCCAGCGCCTCGGGCGAATCGAGCGCCTCGGCCGGCGCGGCGAGAAGGGCGTCGCGGAAGGCCGCGAGCTTGGGCGCGGCGAATTCGAGCGTCGCGAATTCCTCCCAATGGGCCTCGAGCAATGCCGGGATGGCCGAGCGCGATCGCCAGGATCGCGATCTCGCGCGCGGGCTTCGCGCGGCCGGCGAGCAAGCCGCTCCTGCGGCGGCAGGGGCGCCTCGGCCGACGCCGACGCGCGGGCCCGCGCGGCGGAAACGGTCCGCCGCGCCGCTCGCCGCCGACGGACCGCGGCCGTCCGCCGCGCCCGCCGGGCCGGCGGGCGCTCGTCGCCGAACAGCGCCGCGAGCCGGCGCTTCATGTCGGCCTGATAGTGGCGGCGCAGCGTCTCGTCGGCGATCTGCGCGACCGCTTCGGAGAGCCGGCGCTCCAGCGCCGCGCGGCTCTCCGGCGTGTCGAGCGGCTTGTCCTCGCCCTCGCGCAGAAACAGCATGTCGGCGAACGGCCGCGCGGCCTTCAGGGCCTCGGCCATCGCCGGCGCGCCGCTCGCGCGGATCAGATCGTCCGGGTCCTGGCCCTCGGGAAGCAGCGCGAAGCGCAGGCTCTTTCCGGCGCCGATCAGCGGCAGCGCGGTCTCGATGGCGCGAAAGGCGGCCTTGCGGCCGGCGTTGTCGCCGTCGAAGCACAGGATCGGCTCGTCCGCCATCGCCCACAGGAGCGCGCACTGGTCGGCGGTCAGCGCCGTGCCGAGCGGCGCGACGACGTTCGGGAAGCCCGCCTCGCTCATCGCGATCGCGTCGATGTAGCCCTCGACCACGACGATCTGCGCCGGAATCGTGCGCGGCCTTTCGCGCCCGGTGGTGGTTGAACAGCAGCGAGCCCTTGTGGAAGAGCGGCGTCTCCGGCGAATTGAGGTACTTGGCCTTGGCGCCCGGCTCCATCGCCCGGCCGCCGAAGGCGATCGACCTTGCCGGCGCGGTCGTGGATCGGGAACATCACCCGATCGCGGAAGCGGTCGTAGGGGACGGCGATCCCTTCGCCGTGGATGAGGAGCCCCGCCTCGATCATCTGGTCGGCGCCCACGCCCTGGGCCGCCAGCGCGTCGCGCAGGGCGAAGCGGTCGGGCGCGGAATAGCCGAGCTGAAACCGCTGCTGCACGGCGGGGCCGAGCCCGCGGTCGGAGAGGTAGCCGCGCGCCTTCGCCCCGACCGGCCCGTGGAGATTGGCCTCGAACAGGCGCGCGGCCATCGCCAGGACGTCGAGAAGGCTCGCGCGCTTCTTCTCCTGCTCGACGTCGGCGCTGGTCATGCGCGGCATCGGCACGCCCGCCTGCCCCGCGAGCCGCTCGACCGCGTCGGGGAAGCTCAGGCCCTCCGTCTCCATCAGGAACCGGAAGACGTCGCCGTGCTTGCCGGACGAGAAGTCGTGATAGAAGCCCTTCTGGTCGTTGACGAAGAACGACGGCGTCTTCTCGGCGTTGAACGGCGACAGGCCCGCCCATTCCCGCCCCTGCTTGCGCAGCTTGACCCGCCGCGCCACGACTTCCGAGACCGGAAGCCGGGCCCGGATCTCGTCGAGGAACTCGGGCGGGAATTTCATGGGGCTCAGATTGGCCGCGCGCGCGGTTTTGGCAAGCACGCGGACGCGGTTGTCCCCGGCTTTCACACGCGTCAACCCGGCTCCGCGCCCATGAGCTTGCGCGCCGCGGCCGCGCTCATCGGCTGGCCGAACGCCGCCCCTTGCGCGAACTGGCAGCCGATCTGGGCGAGTTCGACCGCGTCCGATTCGGTGTCCGCCCCCTCGGAGATGACGTCCATGCCCATCTCCTGCGCCATGGCGACGATCGAGCGCAGGATCGGGGAGCGCTGGCCGAAGGCGTTTGGCCTGCACCAGCGAGGCGTCGATCCGCATGGCGTCGAAGCGGTACTGGGGCAGGTGCCCGAGCGAGGTGTAGCCGGCGCCGAACCGGTCGAGCATCAGCGCCGCGCCGATCTCCCGCACCCGCCTCAGGAGGACGGCGGCGTATTCCGGGTTCTCCATCACCAGGTTCTCGGCGACGGCGATCTTCAGCGAGCCGCGCTGGACGAAATGGCGGCTGAGCGCGGCGCGCACGTCGGTCAGGAGATCGTGTCCCAGCATCTGGGGCGACGACGCGCCGACGGTGGCGAAGATCGGCGGATTGACCTCGAGCGCCTTCTGCCAGGCGGCGAGTTCGCGCGCCGTCGTCTCCAGCGCGAAGGCGCCGATCTCGATCGCGGCGCCGGTCGATTCGGCCGCCGCGCCGAACTCGCTCTCCTCGAGGACGCCGAGCCGCGGATGGCGCCAGCGGGTCAGCGCCTGGAACCCGGCGACCGTCCTGTCCTCGAGGCGCACGACCGGGCGGAACAGCACCATGATCTCGCCGCGCTCGAGCGCGTGGCGCAGATCGTTCTCGAGCGTCCGCCGGTCCGAGCGCAGTGAGCGCATGATCGGCGTGAAAAGCTCGACCCGGTCGCCGCCCGCCTTCTTGGCGTTGGCCAGCGCGAGCTGCGCGTCGGCGACCAGATCGCCGCCCTTGACGTGGAGCTTCGGATCGTAGACGGCGGCTCCGATCGACACGGTGAGCGCGATCTCGCGCTCGCCGAAGCTGATCGGCGCCGCGAGCGCCGCCCGCAAGGCGTCGAGCCGGGCGTGAAGATCGGTCTTGTCTCGGCAGGCTGGGCGAATCGGAGAGGATCGACGACGCCGAACTGGTCGCCCGCGAGGCGCGCCAGCGTGTCGCCGGGCTTCAGGTCGCGCGCGATCCGGCGGGCGATCGCGAGCAGCGTCGAATCGCCCATCGACAGCCCGTAGGAATCGTTGACCCGCTTGAAGTCGTCGATATCGATGACGAGCGTGATCGGCGCGGCGGCGCCGGGCTTCTGCGCCAGGTGGACGGCCGTATCGAGGCGGTCGTGGAACAGTTCGCGGTTCGGCAGGCCGGTCAGGTTGTCGTGAATGGCGTCGTGGAGCATGCGCTCCTCGGCCGACTTGAGCTCGGTGACGTCGGCGAGCGAGCCGATGACGCGCACGACCTCGCCGTCGGCGCTGACCACCGGCCGGGCCTTCAGCATGTACCAGAAGTAGTGGCCGTCGGCGCCGCGCAGCCTCAGCTCGTGGTTGATCCGTCCGGAGCGCTGGTGCAGGAGCCCGTCGAGCGCAAGCGAATAGCGGTCGCGGTCGAGCGGATGCAGCACGTCCAGCCAGCCGGCGGCCGATCCTTCGAGCGCGCCGCGCCTGAGGCCGAGCTGGTTTTCGAGCGACTCGCTGCCGCTGATCTCGTCGTTGACCACGTTCCAGTCGAAGATCGCTTCGCCCGAGCCGGCCATCGCCAGCGAGCGGCGCTCCCCGTCGCCGCCGCCGTCCCCGCCGCCTCGCGCGCCGGAGAAGGCGAACTGCATCACGGTGAAGCCGATCAGCATGACGATCAGCACCAGGCCGCCGACGAGGCCGGGAGCGGCGAGGTCGTTGGTGAGGTAGCCGAGCGCCGCGGCGCCGGCCGCCACCACCCAGACGGCGAGCAGATACCAGGTCGGGATCAGCATCACCGCCCGATCGGAACCGCGCGCCGCGAGGCTGAGGATCAGCAGAAGGCCGATCCCTGCGACGGTCGCGATCGAGATGCGGGCGACGCCGGCGGCGACCGGCGCGTTGAACACCGAAAGGGCGACGACCGCCGCCATGAGCACGAGCCAGGCGAGCGCGAAATGCATGTAGCGCACGTGCCAGCGGCGCAGGTTGAGATAGGCGAACAGGAACACGATCAGGGTCGCGGCGATGGTCGCCTCGACGCCGGCGCGCCAGATCCGCTCCGAGGCGTCCTCGAGGCCGAACATCTTCCGCCAGAAGCCGAAGTCGATGCAGACATAGACGAACACCGCCCAGGCGAGCGCCGCGGCCGCCGGAAAGATCATCGCCCCGCGCACGACGAACACGATCGTCAGGAAAAGCGCAAGCAGCCCGGCGATGCCGATCAGAATGCCTTCGTACAGCGTGAGGCTGGTCGACTTGTCCTTGAAGGCGTCCGGCTCCCACAGATAGAGCTGCGGCAGCGAGGGCGTGCGCAGTTCGGCGACGTAGGTCACGGTCGTGCCCGGATCGAGGGTCAGCCGGAAAACGTCCGCCTGCGGCGTTGTCCTCCCGCTCCGGCGCCTGGCCCTGGCTCGCGGTGATCGTGGTGATGCGCGAGGAGCCGAGGTCCGGCCAGACGATGCCCGAGCCGACCAGGCGGAAGTGGGGCGCGACGATCAGGCGGGTCAGTTGCTCGTCGAAATCGTTGGTCAGCGCGAACACGATCCAGGCCGGCTGCGCGCCCGGCTTCGAGCGCGCTGACCTCGATGCGGCGGACGATGCCGTCGGCGCCCGGCGCGGTGGAGACCTGAATGCGATCGCCCTGCGCGCTGTAGTGCTCGACGGCGCGGGTCAGATCGATGGCGTCGGAATCGGCCGAAACCCGCACCGACTGGACCGCCAGCGCCGGCCGGCATGCCGAAAGGACGAGCGCGATCAGAACCACGAGGCGCAGCGCGGCGGCTAAGAGCCGACGCGCGCGCCGTGGCCGCCGGGGCGTGCGTTTGGAGGGCGTCCTCCCGACCGCGAACACGTTTTGACCCAACAATTCAGCCCGCCGTCGGTCTCGTCCGCGCGTCGCCCTCGACGAGCCCGAACAGAACATGGTCGCGCCAGGCGCCATCGATTTTGAGATAGCCGCGCGCGTAGCCTTCGCGCTGGAAGCCGTTGCGCATGAGCAGCGCGATCGAGGGCGCGTTGTCGGGGATGCAGGCGGCCTCGACCCGATGCAGCCTCAGCCTGGCGAAGGCGAACTCGACGGTTGCGGCGACCGCGCGGGTCATGCGTCCCTTGCCCGCGTGCTGGCGCGCCCATCCAGTAGCCGAGCGTGCCGGTCTGCGAGACGCCCCGCCGCACCCCGCCGAGCGTGACGCCGCCGAGCAGCTGGTCGGACGTCTGGTCGAAAATCAGGCAGGGCGTAGGCCTCGTCGCGCGCGATGTCCTCCTCCTGGCGCTTGAGGCGGCGGCGAAACGCCGCCTGCGTCAGGTCGTCGTCCGGCCAGGTCGGCTCCCAGGGCTCGAGGAAGGCGCGGCTCGCCGCGCCGGAGCTGCGACCAGGCGCGGATAGTCCGGCGGCCGTCGCCGGGCGCAGATAGAGCCCGTCGCCGCGCAGAAGCGGCTCGGGATTGACCGTTCGTGTCAGGCCGAAAAGCGCCATCAGACTCCCCTCAGCGCTTCGGCGACCTTGGCCCTGCCGGGAACCTTGGCGACGGCGCCGATCGTCGCGATCGTCGGCGGCGATCTAAGCATGGCGGCGCCGGTTTTGCGAACGTCGTCGACGGAGATCGCCTCCACGCGGGCGATCATCTCGTCGAGCGACAGCGGACGGCCGTAAATCTGCATCTGCCGGGCGAGTCTGCTGGGCGCGCGCTCCCGACAATTCCAGCGCCGCCAGGATCGAGACCTTCATCTGCGCCTTGGCGCGCCGGATCTCCTTGTCGTCGAGCCGCTGCGCCGCCTCGGCCAGGCAGTCCAGCGAGGCGGCGACCACCTCGGCAGCGTCCTTGTCGGCCGAGCCGGCGTAGAAGCCGAACAGCCCGGCGTCGGAATAGTCCCAGTGGAACGCGTAGATGGAATAGGCGAGACCGCGCTTCTCCCGCACTTCCTGGAACAGGCGCGACGACATGCCGCCGCCCGCGGCCGCCGCGAACACATGCGCCGCGTCGTGATCGGGCGCGCCGATCGGCCGGCCCTCGAAGGCCACGACGACATGCGTCTGCTCGAGCTTGCGCTTGAGCCGCGCCTCGCCGCCGCGGTAAACGGCGGCCGCGAGCGTGCGCGGGCGCGGCGCTCGGCAGGCCGGCGAGCCGCGACTCGGCGAGCGCGACGATCTCAGTCGTGCTCGACCGCGCCGGCCGCCGCGACCACGATCGAGGACGGCGCCGTAATGCCGGCGCAGATAGCCGTCGATCGCGTCGCGGTCGAAGGCGCCGACCCCTTCGCGGGTGCCGAGAATCGGGCGGCCGATCGCCTGGTCCGGGCCAGGCGGCGGCGGTCAGAGAGGTCGAACACGTAGTCGTCCGGCGTGTCCTCGACAGCGCCGATCTCCTGGACGATGACGTTCTTCTCGCGCTCGAGCTCCGCCGGATCGAACAGGCTGTCGGTCAGGATGTCGCCGATGACGTCGAGCGCGAGGCCGACGTCGCTGCCGATCACCCGGGCGAAATAGCCGGTCCGTTCGACCCCGGTCTCGGCGTTGAGGTCGCCGCCGACGTCCTCGATCGCCTCGGCGATATCGCGCGCGCTGCGCCGCCGCGTGCCCTTGAACGCCATGTGCTCGAGCAGATGCGACAGGCCGTGCTCGGCGACGCTCTCGTGGCGCGAGCCGGCGGCGACGTAGACGCCGACGGAGGCCGTGCGCACGTGGGCGCTCGCGTCGGTGACGATGGCGAGGCCCGAGGGGAGCGTCGTGGTCTGCGCGCTCACGCCGGCGCTCTCGCGGTCTGGCGCAAGATAATCGGCCACGGCGGCGGCGTCGTTCGGCAGCGCGACGATCGTCTCGCGCCGCGTCCATGAGGTCGGCGAGATGGGGCGGCAAGGCGGGCCGCACGCCGGTCGCCCGCTCGACCGCGTCGGGGAATTTCGCCGGATGCGCGGTGCCGAGCGCCACCACCGGGGTCTCCGGATCGGCGGCGAGCGCCCGCCGCGCCGCGGCGACGCCGACGGCGCTGTGCGGGTCGACGACAAGCTCGCAGTCGCGATAGACCCGCGTCATTTCCGCGGCGCATTCCGCCTCGTCGACGCGCTCGGCGACGAAATCGGCGCGGATCCGCCCGAGCATCGCCGGGGGAATCGCGAACCGACCCTCGGAGGCGAAATCGGCCATCAGCTTGCGCACCGCTTCCGGGTCCTGTCCCGACGCCTCGAACAGCAGGCGCTCGAAGTTGGAGGAGACCTGAATGTCCATCGACGGCGACTGCGTCGCCTTCACGCCGCGCGGCTCGTAGCGGCCCGAAGCCAGCGTGCGCGCGAGAATGTCGTTCTCGTTGGTGGCGATGATCAGGCGCTCGACCGGCAGCCCCATGCGCTTGGCGTAGTAGCCGGCCAGGATGTCGCCGAAATTTCCGGTCGGAACGGCGAAGGACACGGCCCGGTCCGGCGCGCCGAGCGCGGCCGCGGCGACGAAATAATAGACGATCTGGGCGAGGATGCGGGCCCAGTTGATCGAATTGACGCCCGACAGGCGCATGTCGTCGCGGAGACCCAGGTCGCCGAACAGGTCCTTGACGATGCGCTGGCAGTCGTCGAACGTGCCGTCGATCGCCAGCGCATGGACGTTGGCCTTGCCGACCGTCGTCATCTGTCGGCGCTGGACATCCGACACGCGTCCGTGCGGGTAGAGAATGATAGACGTCGGTCCGGGCCAGTCCGCCGAAAGCCTCGATCGCCGCCGCGCCGGTGTCGCCGGAGGTCGCGCCGAGAATGGTCGCCCGCTCGCCCCGCGTCGTCAAGGACGCGGTTCATGGCGCGGCCGAGCCACTGCATCGCGAAGTCCTTGAACGCCAGGGTCGGTCCGTGGAAGAGTTCGAGCGCGAACAGATTGGGCTCGATCTGGACGAGCGGCGCGGTCGCCGCGTGGCGGAAGCCGGCGTAGGCGCCGGCGGTCATCGCCTCGAGCTCGGTCGAACCGAAATCGCCGCCGATGAATTCGGACATGACGCGTACGGCGGCGTCGGCGTAGCGCAGCCCGCGCAAGCGCGCGGATCGATTCGGGCGCCATTCGGGGAGGGCGAGCGGCGCATAGAGCCCGCCGTCGCGGGCCAGGCCGGTCAGGAGCGCTTCCGCAAAGCCGAGTGTCGGCGCCGTCCCGCGCGTCGAAACATAATGCACGAACTGGAAATCCTTAGCCGTTTTGCTCGTCGTCTATCGCAAAAGCCGCGAAAGGAAAACGGCGGCGGACATGCGCTGACGAATGGGGCCAAACCAAGACACGGCCGGATTTTGCGTGCGTCGATCGGGAGGACGTAGAATGGTCTTGAAATACGAGGTGAACTTTCCTTACCTTAAGGAGTCTGGTGGGGCGCAGCGGTCGGGAGGTCCGCTGAAACGATAAGGAGTGTCAGGTATGGTCGGGACGTTCGCGACGCTGCTCGGCAAGCTGGTTCGGACGGGCAATCTGGAGTTGGAGACGGCGGACGGCGTCCGGCACAGGTTTGGCGACGGCACGGGGCCCGAAGCTCGGCGCGCGCCTGGTCGATCGGGCGGCCGAACGGGAGCTGCTGATCGATCCGTCCTTCTATCTCGGCGAGCTCTATATGGACGGGCGCTTCGTCGTCACCGAAGGCTCGCTCTATGACATTCTCGAGCTCGGCGCGCAGAAACCTGGCGACAATCGAGATCGCTGCCCTGGGTCAAGGCGATCGAGAAGGCCCGCGTCGCTTTCCGCGGCTTCCATCAGCGCAACGACCGCGAGCGGGCGCAAGGCGAACATCGCCCGCCACTACGATCACGACCGGCGGATCTACGATCTCTTTCTCGACGCCGACAAGCAGTATTCCTGCGCCTATTTCGAGCAGCCCGGGCAGTCGCTGGAGGACGCCCAGAGAGCGAAGAAGCGTCACATCGCCGCCAAGCTCCTCGTCGACGAGGGCGCCGACCGTGCTCGACATCGGCTGCGGCTTCGGCGGCATGGCGCTCTATCTCGCCGGCGTCGCCGGCGCGGGCAAGGGCGACCGGCGTCACGCTGTCTCAGGAGCAGCTTTGCGGTGGCGAAGGAGCGGGCCGAGGCCTCGGGTTTCGCCGAGCGGCTCGATTTCCGCCTGCAGGACTATCGCGACGTGACCGGAGACTTTCGACCGGATCGTTTCGGTCGGCATGTTCGAGCATGTCGGCGTCAGCCGTTACGACGAATATTTCCAGAACGTCCGCCGCCTGCTCAAGGACGACGGGGTGATGGTGCTCCACTCGATCGGGCGCAATTCGGTTCCCGGCGCGACCAACGCCTGGATCCGCAAGTACATTTTCCCCGGCGGCTACATTCCGAGCCTGTCGGAGGTGCTGCCGGCGATCGAACGGGCGGGGCTCTACGTCACGGACATCGAGATCCTGCGGCTGCACTACGCCGAGACGCTGCGCGCCTGGCGCGAGCGGTTCATGGCGAACTGGGACAAGGCGGCGCAGATCGCCGGCGAGCGGTTCTGCCGGATGTGGGAGTTCTATCTCGCCGGCTCGGAGACCGCGTTCCGCGTCGACGGCCACATGGTCTTCCAGATCCAGCTCGCCAAGCGCCAGGACGCCGTTCCGCTGACCCGCGAATTACATCCCCGAGCGCGAGGACGCGCTTGCGCCGCAGGGAGGCGGCGCAGCCCCTGCTGCGTCAGGCCGCCGAATAGCTCGCTTTAGACCCGGTCGATAGCCCAGACGGATCTTCCGACCGCCTTTGGACCGAGGGCTCGAACCCGGCACGGCGGCAGCGGACGTCAGGCCGCCTTGTGCGAAGCGGACCGCCAGCCCGGTCACGGTCACGCGCTGAAGCGCGACGCCCTCGATGTCGACGCCCTTGACGCCGTCCACCTCGAACCGGACGTCGACGATGGCGTCGGCGTCGTATTCGGCGGCTTCACGCATGAGCGACCCGATCGCCGCCTGCCGCTCGTCCTCGGTTCCCGGCTGCGTCCGCGGCCCGCCAGCGCGTGGTCGCCTTGACCCGCCCGATCGGGGTCAACGCGCGGCCGTCGTCGAGGCTGGCGGCAAAACTGACTTTCATGAGGGTTGTCCATTCTGTGCCCAGCGCAGGAGCTTTGATAGCGCTGCGGCCTTTCCGGTCCGTTAAGCACAACGTCAACAACGTCATGAGCGGCGTCGGTTCCCGGCGCCGAAACGATCGGGCTCGGGCCAAGGAAGCAAAACGGCGCCCCGAGGGGCGCCGCTTGCCGGAGAGGATGCGTTGCTCGGCGTCAGTCGGCGGCGCTGTTCGCCGTCTCGGCGGCCTGCGCCTTCTCGAGATCGGCGCCGGTCTGCTGATCGACGACGCGCATCGACAGCTTGACCTTGCCGCGATCGTCGTGGCCGAGGACCTTGACCTTGACCTTGTCGCCTTCCTTGACGACGTCGGTCGTCTTGGCGACCCGGCCCTTGGCGAGCTGGGAGATGTGGACGAGGCCGTCCTTGGAGCCGAAGAAATTGACGAAGGCGCCGAACTCGACGGTCTTGACGACCGTGCCGTCGTAGATCTGCGCCGACCTCCGGGCTCGGAGGCGATCGACTTGATCCAGTTGATCGCCGCCTTGATCTTGGCGCCGTCGCTGGAGGCGATCTTCACCGTGCCGTCGTCCTCGATGTTGATCTTGGCGCCGGTCTTCTCGACGATCTCGCGGATCACCTTGCCGCCGGTGCCGATCACTTCGCGGATCTTGTCGGTCGGGATCTTCATCGTCTCGATGCGCGGGGCGAACTCGCCGAGTTCGGCGCGCGCGCCGGTGATCGCCTTGCTCATCTCGCCGAGGATGTGCAGCCGGCCGTCGCGCGCCTGGGCGAGCGCGACCTGCATGATCTCCTCGGTGATGCCGGCGATCTTGATGTCCATCTGCAGCGAGGTGACGCCTTCGCTGGTGCCGGCGACCTTGAAGTCCATGTCGCCGAGGTGGTCCTCGTCGCCGAGGATGTCGGAGAGGACGGCGAAGCGCGCGCCTTCGAGGATGAGGCCCATCGCGATGCCGGCGGTCGGGCGCTTCAGGGGAACGCCGGCGTCCATCAGCGCGAGCGAGCCGCCGCACACCGTCGCCATCGAGGACGAGCCGTTCGACTCGGTGATCTCCGAGACGACGCGGATCGTGTAGGGGAACTCCTCCGCGGTCGGCAGCATCGGGCGGATCGCGCGCCAGGCGAGCTTGCCGTGGCCGATCTCGCGCCGGCCCGGGCGTGCCCATGCGGCCGGTCTCGCCGACCGAGTAGGGGGGGAAGTTGTAGTGGAGCAGGAAGCGCTCCTTGTAGGTGCCGTCGAGCGAGTCGATGTACTGCTCGTCCTCGCCGGTGCCGAGCGTCGCCACCACCAGCGCCTGCGTCTCGCCGCGGGTGAAGAGCGACGAGCCGTGGGTGCGCGGCAGCACGCCGACCTGCGCCAGAATCGGGCGGACGGTCGTCAGGTCGCGCCCGTCGATGCGGCGGCCGTGGTCGAGGATGTTCCAGCGCACGACCTTGGCCTGGGCGTTGTGGAACGCCTCGGCGACCTCGGAGGCCGGGAACTTGGCCTCGCCGCCTTCCGGCGCGAGCGCGGCCGTCACCTTGGCCTTGACGGCGTCGACGGCGGCGTAGCGCTCCTGCTTCTGGGTGAGCGAATAGGCGGCGCGCAGATCGCCTTCGCCGACCTCGAGCACCGCCTTCTCGACCTCGGCGCGATCGCTCGCGGGAAGGTCGCGCGGCTCCTTGGCCGCCTTCTCGGCGAGGCGGATGATCGCCGCGATCACCGGCTGGAAGCTGGCGTGGCCGGCCATCACCGCCTTCAGCATCGTCTCTTCGCTGAGTTCCTGGGCCTCCGATTCGACCATCAGCACGGCGTCGGCGGTGCCGGCGACGACGAGGTCGAGGGTCGAGTCCTTCATCTCCTCGACCGTCGGGTTGACCTTGACCTCGCCCTTGATGAAGCCGACGCGGGCGGCGCCGACCGGGCCCATGAACGGCACGCCCGAGAGGGTCAGCGCCGCCGAGGAGGCGACCAGCGCGAGAATGTCGGAATCCGACTCGAGGTCATAGGAGAGCACGGTCGCGATGACCTGCGTGTCGTAGCGGAACTCGTCGGGGAACAGCGGGCGGATCGGGCGGTCGATCAGGCGCGAGGTCAGCGTCTCGCGGTCGGACGGGCGGCCTTCGCGCTTGAGGTAGCCGCCGGGAATGCGGCCGGCCGCGAAGGTCTTCTCCTGGTAATGGACGGTCAGGGGGAAGAAGTCCTGGCCGGGCTTGGCGCTGCTTCGCGGCGACGACGGTGGCGAGAACGGTGGTCTCGCCCCAGGTCGCCAGCACGGCGCCGTCGGCCTGACGGGCGATGCGGCCGGTTTCCAGCACGAGCTTGCGCCCGCACCAGTCGAGTTCTTCACGTTGAATATCAAACATCTTTCATCATCCTGGTTGGGATGCGAAAGCCTGCGGTTCATGCCGCCCGTGATTTCGGGCTCGTCATCGGCAAGACGGCGGGGGGCTGGGCGGAATCTTTCGCGCCAGCCCTCGGCGATCCTGCCATGACGCGAGGCCTTCGCATGTCGATGCGGGCGCCGGCCCCTGCCGCCGCCCGCTTGGGGTTGAGGGAGCGCCTCGCGAGGCGCGCCCGGTGGGTTTCGAGACTTAGCGGCGGATGCCGAGGCGCTCGATCAGGGTCTTGTAGCGCGCTTCGTCCAGCTTCTTGACGTAGTCGAGCAGCGTGCGGCGCTGCGAGACCATCTTGAGCAGGCCGCGGCGGGAGTGGTTGTCCTTGACATGGGTCTTGAAGTGACCGGTCAGGTTGGAGATCCGCTCGGTAAGGATCGCGACCTGCACCTCCGGCGAACCCGTGTCGCCGACCTTGCGGGCATACTGGTTGATGAGCGCAATCTTGCGCTCGGCGGTGATCGACATCGAGTTTTCCTTAGATTTTCGGCGGCTTTTAAGCCAGCCCCTTGTCGAGAACGGCGGCCGAGCCGGGATGTCGTCCAGGTCGGTCGTGGTGAAATCCGCCGGACTGTAACGCGGCGGGATCGCGCGCTTATACAGATTTCGCGCCGCCGCGCCAGCGTTTTCTGGTGGACAGGCGTCAATCGGAACGGCCGGCCGGGACCGGCCCGGCCGCTGGCCCCTGTTGCCGGGCCGGACCGAAACGGCTACGAAGCGGCCGGCTCCCCCGATCCTCCCTTCCGACCCATGCCCGCCTCCCCCGAAGACCTTCTCGCCTATCTCGCCGATCTCGGCATCGCGACCGCGACGGTCGAGCACCCGCCGCTGTTCACGGTCGAGGAATCGCGGGCGCTCCGTGGAGAAATCCCGGGCGGCCATACCAAGAACCTGTTTCTCAAGGACAAGAAGAGCCGGCTCTTCCTTCTGGTGCTGGGCGAGGAGACCGAGGTCGACCTGAAGCGCGTGCATGAGCGGATCGGCGGTCAGGGGCGGGTTTCATTCGGCTCGGCAGACCTGCTCGAGGAGGTCTGGGGCGTGCGGCCCGGCGCGGTGACGCCGTTCGGCGCGATCAACGACGCCGAGGGCCGGGTCAGCGTCGTCCTGGACGCGGCGATGCTCGCGCACGAGCGCCTCAATTTCCATCCGCTGGTCAACACCCGCACGACGGGTCTCCCGAGCGCCGATCTGGTGAAATTCCTGCGCGCGACCGGGCATGAGCCCCTGGTCGTGGCGCTCGGCCGGGAGACGGAAACAGTTGCATAAGGCGCGGCGCGCCTCCATCTAGAGCCGCGAAACATGAATATCTGCGAGGCGCTTGCCGCGTCCGGGCTGGAGATGAGGGTCAAGATGGCGAACGCAAACGGGGCGGTGGCGACCGCGACGCCGGTCAAGGACGTGACGACGGCTTCGTTCCGCGCGGACGTCCTGTCCGCTTCGCAGCAAAAGCCGGTGCTGGTCGACTTCTGGGCGCCGTGGTGCGGCCCGTGCAAGCAACTCGGCCCGGCGCTGGAAAAGGCGGTCAAGGACTCGGGCGGCAAGGTCGCGCTGGTCAAGATGAACATCGACGAGCACCCGCAGATCGCCGGCCAGCTCGGCATCCAGTCGATCCCGGCGGTGATCGCCTTCGATCGCGGCCAGCCGGTCGACGGCTTCGTCGGCGCGTTGCCGGAGGGGCAGATCCGCGGCTTCATCGAGCGTCTGGTCGGGCCGCTGAAGGGCGGGACGGCGGATCTCCTGGCCGAGGCCGAAGAGGCCGCCGCCAAGGGCGACGCGGCCGGCGCGGCGTCGATCTACGCCGAGATTCTGGCCGAGACCCCGGAGGACGTGAAGGCGATCGGCGGCCTCGCCAAGCTCCATGTCGCCGCCGGAAACGTCGAAGAGGCGAAGGCGCTGATCGCGACCGCCCCGGCGCCAGCGCCCGGCAAGGAGCCCGATCCGGCGATCGCCGCCGCCCTAGCTGCGGTCAACCTCGCCGAGCAGGCTTCCAACGTCGGCGAGCTCGGTCCGCTCGAGGCCGCCCTCGCGGCGAATCCCGACGACCATCAGGCCCGGTTCGATCTCGCGGTTGCGCTGTCGGCCAAGGGCGAACGGGACGCGGCGGCCGATCACCTACTCGAAATCATCCGGCGCGACCGCAAGTGGAACGACGAGGCGGCGCGCAAGCAGCTGTTGCAGCTTTTCGAAGCCTGGGGCCTGATGGACCCGGCCTCGGTCGCCGCCCGCCGCAAACTGTCCGCGATCTGGTTCTAAGCATACAGGACTTGCGGAGGGCTTGAGCCGGCCGCCGCGAGCTGATGGAATGTGAAGCGATGAAGCTCAATCGCAACTACGCCTCGCCGGCGGACATGCCCGCCACGATGCCGCTGTTTCCGCTGGAGGGCGCGCTCCTGTTGCCGCGCCGCCCGCTGCAACTCACCGTGTTCGAGCCGCGCTATCTCGCCATGCTCGACGACGCGCTGAGCGGGGAGCGGCTGATCGGCGTCATCCAGCCGACGGCGCCGGAAATGACGGCCGGGCCGCCGCCGGACCTCTACCCGATCGGATGCGCGGGCCGGATCGTGCAATACGCCGAAGTCGGCGACGGCCGCTGCTTTGTGACGCTGATGGGCGTCGCCCGGTTCCGCATCGCCGAGGAGATGCACTACGCGACCCCGTATCGCGTCGCCGCCGCCGATTACGCGCCGTTCGCCGAGGACTTCACCGAGGGCGCGGGCGAGGCGGCGGTCGACCGCGACTCGCTGCTCGCGACGCTCCGGCGCTTCGCCGAGGTCAACGACGTCAAGGTCGCCTGGAGCGACATCAAGAAGGCGTCGAACGAGGCGCTGGTCAACGGCCTGTCGATGATGAGCCCGTGCGGGCCGCGAGAGAAACAGGCGCTGCTCGAGGCGCAGGATTTGCGGGCGCGCGGCGAGATGCTGGTCGCGATCACCACCATCAACCTCGCCCGAGGCGACGACGCAGGGACGCAGCTGCATTAGGGCTGGTCGCTCCCGGCCCGGCAAGCGCCTCATAAAGCCCATCCCTGCAGGTCGCGTCCGTGAGATTCCGTGAGCCGCTGCCACCATAGCGTTGGCGTTGCCACGTCTGGAAGGGTTTGACGGGGCTTGGCGCCCATAACTCCAGACGGTGAGTAGTTTCCGAACCTGTTGTCGCACCGTCGTTGGCGCCAATGATCATGGCGGACAGATGCGACATCGACGTCAGAAGTCCGAAAAAGACGCGTGAAAGCGGCGCGCCGCAACCGCAAAGAGGATTTCGGTCATGGACGCTCATGAGGCTCAACTCGAAGCTCAAAACTCCAAGCCGCAATCGAAGCCCGTCGCCAAGGACAACCTGCAAACCCTGCCTCTGGCGGAGGTCGAGAAAGAATTGGCCTCGTCGCCGGACGGCCTGACCGAGGCGGAGGCGCAGAAGCGGCTCGCTCAATATGGTCCGAACGAGATCGCCGAGAAGAAGACCAACGAGATCCTGAAATTCCTCTCCTATTTCTGGGGACCGATCCCCTGGATGATCGAAGCGGCGGTGATCCTGTCGGCGTCGGCCCAGCACTGGCCGGATTTCGCCATCATCCTCATTCTTCTTCTCGCCAACGCCGTGGTCGGATTCTGGGAGGAACATGAGGCGGGCAACGCCATCGCCGCCCTGAAGGCGACGCTCGCGATCAAGGCCAGGGTGAAACGCGATGGCAAGTGGGTCACCCCAGCGGCGCGTGAACTCGTGCCCGGCGACGCGATCCGACTCCGCCTTGGCGACATCGTGCCGGCCGACGCGCGCTTGCTGGACGGCGACGAGATATCCGTCGACCAGTCGGCGCTGACCGGGGAATCCTTGCCCGCCACGCGCAAATCCGGCGACGCGGTCTTCTCCGGATCGATCGTTCGTCGCGGCGAAATCGACGCGCTCGTCTACGCGACGGGCGGCAAAACCTACTTCGGCAAGACGGCGGAACTGGTGGAGACGGCGGTCACCGTCAGCCACTTCCAGAAAGCCGTGCTGAAGATCGGCAACTACCTGATTGTCCTCGCGCTGATCCTCGTGGCGGTCATTATCGGCACTTGGGATCTATCGCGGCGAGCCGATCCTGACCCTGCTGCAGTTCGCCCTCGTGCTGACCGTCGCGGCGATCCCCGTGGCCATGCCGACGGTTCTCTCGGTGACAATGGCGGTCGGCGCGCGCCTGCTCGCCAAGAAACAGGCGATCGTGAGCAAGCTGGTCGCGATCGAGGAACTGGCCGGGGTCGATGTC
Organism: uncultured Alphaproteobacteria bacterium; assembly: GCA_963724785.1. Classification (GTDB taxonomy): domain Bacteria; phylum Pseudomonadota; class Alphaproteobacteria; order Rhizobiales; family Beijerinckiaceae; genus Roseiarcus. The sequence goes on from CAVRWC010000028.1 coordinate 161,784, forward strand.
CTGTGCGCCGACAAGACCGGGACCCTGACCCAGAACAAGCTGACGCTTGGCGATCCCTTCTGTCTCGACGCGATCACCGCCGACGAACTCATCCTCGCCGGCGCGCTGGCGTCAGAGGCGGCGAACAACGACACCATCGATCTCGCGGTCCTCGGCGGCCTGAAAAACAAGGAGGCGCTGAAGCCCTATCAGGTCACGCATTTCACGCCGTTCGATCCCGTGCACAAGCGGACCGAGGCCACGGTCAAGGGCGCGGACGGTAAAACATTCAAGGTGACCAAGGGCGCGCCGCAGGTGATCCTGGCGCTGTCGGCGAACGCGGCCGCAGTGAAGTCCGCCGTCGACAAGGCGGTCAACGACTTCGCCGGGCGCGGCTTTCGTGCGCTCGGCGTGGCGCGGGCGGATGGCGACGGCAAATGGCGGCTTCTCGGCGTCTTGCCGCTTTTCGATCCGCCCCGCGTAGACGCCAAATCCACCGTGGCGACCGCGGCCGAGATGGGCGTGAAGATCAAGATGGTGACCGGCGACGCCCTCGCGATCGCCCGCGAAATGGCCAAGACCCTCGGGATGGGTTCGAACATTCTCGACGCCAACACCCTTGGCGACTCCAAGACCGACGAGACCGCGGCGATGGCCAAGACCATCGAAGACGCCGACGGCTTCGCCCAGGTGTTCCCCGAGCACAAGTTCCACATCGTCGACGTTCTGCAGAAGCATGGCCACATCGTCGGCATGACCGGCGACGGGGTCAACGACGCTCCTGCGCTTAAGAAGGCCGACTGCGGAATCGCCGTCTCCGGCGCAACCGATGCGGCGCGCGCAGCGGCGGCCATCGTGCTGCTCACGCCAGGCCTCTCGGTCATCATCGACGCGATCAAGGAAAGCCGCCGCATCTTCCAGCGCATGAACAGCTACGCGATCTATCGCATCGCCGAGACGCTCCGCGTTCTCCTGTTCATGACGCTCTCGATCGTCATCTTCAATTTCTATCCCTTGACAGCGATCATGATCGTCATGCTGGCGCTGCTCAACGACGCGGCCATCCTTTCCATCGCCTATGACAACGTCATTTCCAGGGACAAGCCCGAAGTCTGGGACATGCGCACGGTTCTGGGGATCGCGACCGTTCTGGGCGTCGTCGGGCCGGTCGCCGCGTTTGGATTGTTCTACCTCGCGGACCGCGTCCTTCATATCGACCGCCCGCAAGTCCAGACCATGATGTATCTCCTCTTGTCGGTCGCGGGACATCTGACGATCTTCCAGACGCGAACGCGCGGGCCCTGGTGGTCCATACGCCCGGCGAGAATTCTCTTGCTGGCGGTTGGCGGAACGCAGGCCGCGGCGACTCTGATCTGCGTCTTCGGGTTCCTTGTGACCCCGCTCTGGTGGGGTTGGGCGGCCTTGGTGTGGGGCTACGCTCTGACGTGGTTCCTCGTGACGGACCCGATCAAGCTGCTCGCTTATCGCTTCTTGGATCCCACGAAAGTCACGTCCGCGCCGAAGGATCACCCACGCCGCGATCGGGAATCGCTGCTCCGAAGCTCGCATGAAGAGCCCGCGAGCCGCCCGCGCCAGCGCCTTGGCCTGAAAATGCGAGCGGGTCGCGCAGCGTGCTCGGGCCAGATCGGGCGGCCGCGATTTCGCGAGGCGGGCGCTTAGACGGCGCGGGCCCGAGCCCGGCTGGGGGCGCGACGGTCAACTTTTCAAGCGTCAAGGTTCCGCCATTATTGTCTTGCCTTTGCCGGGCGAACGCTGGATTCCCTCATTGCGTTCGCGTCGCATGGATTGCCGGCGCAAGTCGTTCCGTCCTTTATCGGTAACCGCGATGGCTGACGCCGCACCCCATTCCGCCGACCTCGCCGGGCGGCCTGTCCCCGCGACGCCGCACATTCGGCGCGACGAGCGGCGGGTCGGCTTGCTCGCCCTTTGTCTGCTCGCGCTCGCGGTCGGGATCGTCACTGGGGTCGGCGCCGTTGCCTTGCGCGCGCTGATCGCGTTCTTCCACAACGCGTCGTATCTCGGCGTCTTCAGCTTCCGCTATGACGCCAATCTGCTCGAAGGTCCGAGCCGCTGGGGGTCCTGGGTGTTCTTTTCGCCGATCATCGGCGGCCTGATCGTCATCTACCTTGTTCAAAAGTTCGCGCCGGAAGCGAAGGGCCACGGCGTGCCTGAGGTGATGGATTCGGTTTTTTACCAAGACGGCAACATCCGCTGGCAGGTCGCGGTGGTGAAGTCGCTCGCCTCCGCCCTCTCGATCGGCACCGGCGCGGCGGTCGGACGCGAAGGCCCGATCATCCAGATCGGCGCGGCGCTCGGCTCGGCCTTCTCGCAACTTATCGGGCTCGCAAGATGGCAGAAGGTCACCCTGCTTTCCGCCGGCGCGGGCGCAGGCATCGCAGCGACCTTCAACACGCCGCTCGGCGGGGTGCTGTTCGCTGTCGAAATCTTGCTGCCGGAGGTATCCAATCGGACCTTTCTGCCGGTCGTGATCGCCACCGGCTCGGCTACGCTGGTCGGACGGATGCTGATCGGCCCGGACCCGGCTTTCACCGTGCCGGAAATTCGGTTTCCATCCGCACCATTCGTTCAGCATCGAGGAGGGCCTCGCCTTCGTGCTGCTCGGAGCGCTCTGCGGGCTCGCCTCCTGGGCCTTCATCCGTCTGCTCGTCGTGATGGAGGACGGCTTTCCCAGGCTGCCCGGCGGCCCTTATGTGCAGAACGTCATTGGCATGGCCATTATCGGCACTGATGATGGTCGGGCTCACTCGGGCATTCGGCGAACCTTATGTCGACGGCGTGGGCTACGGCGTCATCCAGGCGGTGTTGGACAACCAGATGACCGCAGTGGGGTTGCTGGCGCTGCTGTTCGCCCTCAAGCTCGTCGCCACGACCGTCAGCCTCGGCTGCGGAGCCTCGGGCGGCATTTTCTCGCCGTCACTTTACCTCGGAGCGACGCTGGGCGGCGCGTTCGCCGCGGCGGTCGGCGTCGCTCTTCCGCACGCTGGCCTCACCGTGCCGTCGGCCGCGATCGTCGGGATGGCTGCGATGGTCGGCGCTGGAACGGGCGGCGTGATGACCGCCATCGTCATGATGTTCGAGATGACCCGTGACTACGCGATCATCATTCCGGTGATCGTCGCGGTCGCGGTGGCGTCCGGCGTTCGGCGCGCGCTGGTCGGCGAGACAATCTACACCATTAAGCTGCGCCATCGAGGCCATCGCATCCCCAAGGAGCGCCACTACAATCTCTATCTTGTGATGCAGGCGCAGGACATCATGGAGCGCCGCTTTCACCTCGTCGAGGCCGGCACGCCGCTTAAGGACGCGCTCAAGGAAGATGTCGCGGATGATCTGCGGGCCATTGTCGTGGAGCGAGAGGGCCGGATCATTGGGCTTGTGCCGCCGCGCTCGGGGCTATGGCGCGAAGCCAGGACCAATCCGGATGCGCTGATCGATCGCTTCGTCGAACAGCCGCCGGCGGTCTGCCGCGAGACCGATCTCCTCAGCCTCGTCCTGTCTCGTCTTAAGCGCCATCGAGCCAGCGCTGCGATCGTTTTTCACGGCGCGGGACGTCCCCGGGCGCGCGACGTCGTCGGGGTCGTCACCAAGAGGGCGATAGCCGATGCGGTGATCGACAACTTTGAGGTTTGAGACGGCACGGTCGCTCGATTTCGAATCCTCGCCGCACCGCGGTCCGCAACGCCAGCTTCCCGTCGATTTGCGGCTTTCAGTTTTGTGACCCGTTCCCTCCGAGGCGGGCGTCCTGGTTCTCCGGCGACCTCCGGGGGCCCGTCCCTTCTATGCTCACGGGGTCGTCCCGCGTTGGACTTCGTCCCCGGCCCCCGGAGCGCAGGCTTCGGGACGATTTCGACAATGTCTTGCCCAGGCCGGAACCGTGTTCTATGTTTGTTCCGTAGACCGAAACAGGGACACCCGGACGTGCCAGACTCGATCGAACCCGCCCGCCCGGAAATGGGCCGTGACCGCTCGCCGGCCGCGCGAAGCGCGGCGCGGCGGAAGAAGGCCGAGCGGGAGCGGCGAATCGTCGATCTTCCAAACCGGGGCGTGTCGATCGCCGAGATTGCGGTCGCGCGAGCGGGAACTCCGCCACGGCTTCGCCCCCGCCGACGCGCCCACGCGGGAGAAGCGGTCTCGCCGCGCGCCGGAACCCAAAGTCCCCGTAGGCCTTTGACAATCCTCGATTCGGGAGCCGAAGTGGCGGTGGGTTCCTTCGCCCCGCCTGCGGCCGGGGGAATCGCCGCTCACAAAATCGAACGCTCGATCGCCCCCTCCGCCTCGGCGATCGATCTCCGGGCCGGCCGACGTGCAGCCACAGGCCGTCGAGGCGGACGCCGTAGAGGCGGCCTTCGGCCGCGGCGGCGTGGAAAAACGGGGCGAGGCGGAAGACGTCCTCGCGGCGCGTCGGCGAACAGCTCCGGCTTCACGATCCCGACGCCGGTGTAGACGAACGGCGCGACATGGCGGTCCACGCGCAACTCGAGCCGGCCGTCGCGCGGTCATGGTGAAGTCGCCCGGCCAGTCGACGCCGACCGCGCTCGCGCTCGCCGCCACGAGGAGCGCGATGTCCATCGTCTCCGGGTCGAACGCCTCGGCGAGGCGGGCGATGTTCGAGCGCGGCCCCTCGATCCAGAAGGCGTCGGTGTTGCAGATCGAGGAACGGCTCCTCGCCGATCAGCGGCAGGGCGCGCTTGATCCCGCCGCCCTGGTCGAGCAGCTGGCCGCGCTCGTCGGAGATGACGATGCGCGGGCGCTCGCGACGCATCGAGATGCGCCTCGATCTGCTCGGCGAGCCAGTGGACGTTGACGATCGCCGTCTCGACGCCGTTCTCGGCCAGCCGGTCGAGGCAATGGTCGATAAGCGTGCGGCCGCGGACCTTCACCAGCGGCTTCGGCAGCGTCTCGGTGATCGGGCGCATGCGCTGGCCGAGGCCGGCGGCGAAAACCATGGCCGTTTTCGGGAATCGGCGCGCTCATCGTCGAATCGTTCCCGAACGCCGCGCGTTAAGGCGTCCGGACGGCTCCGGCTCGGGGCCGAGCGCCCGCGGCAGGTGGGTCTGATACCAGAGCGCCAGCGGGCGCAAGCAACGGATGGGCGAGGTTCTCGCCGAGGTAGCGCTCGATCCGCGGCAGGTGGCGGAGGTACTGCGGCTTGCCGTCGCGCTTGTCGAGCCGGGCGAAGATGCCGAGGATCTTGGTCGCGCGCTGCGCGCCCATGGCGGCGTAGGACGCCGCGAAGCGCTCGGCGTCGAAGGCCGGGATCGGCCGCCGTGCGCCGGCGCACATAGAGCGCCATCAGCCGCATCTCGAGGTCGTCCGGCACGTCGATCCGCGCATCCTGCAGGAGCGAGGCGAGATCGTAGGCCGGCGGGCCGATCACCGCGTCCTGGAAGTCGATCAGGCCGATCCGGGCGATTCCCTCGCCGCTCGGGCAGCCAGTGCAGGTTCGGCGAGTGGAAGTCGCGCAGCGTCCAGGTGGTCGGCTCGGCGAGGATCGGCGCGAGGATCTCGCGCCACGACGCCGAGAAACTGCATGCGCGCGCCGGAGGGCACGGCGGTCCGCGCGATCGCCGGAGCCGTACCAGTCGATGACCAGCTCGACCTCGATCAGCATCGCCTCGATGTCGTAGGTCGGCAGGCGATAGAGGTCGTCGCCGACGGCAAGCGCGTCGGGCAGGTCGCGGCCATGCAGGTCGGCGATCAGCGCGACCGCCTCGGCGTAGCGGCCGGGGTTCGGCGCGCCGTTCTCGACCACGGTCTCGGTCGCCGAAATCCTCGATCAGCGCCAGCCCGTCCTCGACGCTGGCGGCGAGAACGCTCGGGGTCGAATAGCCCAAGGCCTCGCAGGCCCTCGGCCATGGCGAGGAAGGCGCGGATGTCGGGCGAGAGCTTGGCGATCGCCGCGTAGGGCTTGCCGAAGCGGATGATCGGCCCCTCCGGCCGGGGCGGCGACACCATCAGGATCGCGGTCGTCCCGTCGGCTTTGGTCAGGCGCTCGTACAGGCGCACCGAGGCGTCGCCCTGCACGAACTCGCGCCGCGCCTCGATCCAGCCGGCGCCGTGCAGGAGCGTTCCGACGCTCAGCGCCCGGGCGAGCCGCCGGCCCATCCGGCCGCGGCCGCGCATCTCCAGCACGCGGAAGTCGGGGCCGCGCGCGCGCGTCGAAGCGGATCGTGACCTCGAGCCGGTCGGGCGGGCAGCGCCTCGGGAATTCGCTCCGGCCATTCGACGATCGCGATCGCGTCCGTCGATCGCCTCGTCCCAGCCGAGGTTTTCGAGCTCCATCGCGCCGCGCAGGCGATAGAAGTCCGCATGGACCACCGGCCCGCGCGGCGCGTCGTAGATCTGCATCAGCGTGAAGGTCGGGCTCGGCGCCTCGAGCGAAGGCTCCTCGGTGAGCGCGCGGATCGAGGCCTCGGGCGAACAGCGTCTTGCCCGCGCCGAGATCGCCGGAGAGCGCGACGAAGTCGCCGGGCTCGAGCCACGCGGCCTGCGCGGCGGCGAGCGCCAGCGTCGAGGCCTCGTCCGCCGCGTCGAAGCGCCAGACCTTCGGCTCCTTGTCGTCCTGCGGGCGGTCGGGCATCGGCCCATCGGCGGTGCTGACGCGGTGGACCGGACGAGGAGATGCGGCGCGGTTCGATCCATCGTCATCTCAATCCTCTACCGCGCCATTTTCGGCTTCGTCATGGCGGCGGCCGGGCGTCCTCGGCGCCGGCCGCGGTCGCCGCGGGGTCGACGGGAAAAATACAGGTGATGGTCGTGCCCTCGTTCGGGCGCGGTGTCGATCAGCACCCTGCCGCCGTGCAGTTCGACCATCGCCTTGACGATCGACAGGCCGAGGCCGGGTCCGCGATGGCGCGAGCCGTTGGGGAAGGTCTCGAACCGGTCGAACACCCGGTCGATCATCTCCGGCGGGAATGCCGCGGCCGCGGTCGCTGACCTTGAAGACGATCTCGTCCATGCGCCGCATCGCCGCCAAGCGTCACCGTCTGGCCGGGCTCGGAATAGTTGATGGCGTTCGACAGCAGGTTGAACAGCACCTGGCGGACGCGCCGGCCGTCGGCGGCGAAGGCGCCGACGCCGTCGGTGATCACCATCCGAAGCTCGATCGACGCCTCGTCCAGCCGGTCCTGCACCCCGGCCGCGGCGGCCCGCATCGCCTCGGCGACGTCGACCGGCTCGAGGCGCAGCTCCAGCGCGCCGGCGTCGATCGAGGCGAGATCGAGGATGTCGTCGATGATCGCCAGCAGCGCGTGCGAGGAATTGGTGATGAAGCCGGCGTACTCGAGCTGCTTCGGGTTGAGCGGCCCGACGCCGCCGGCCGCGAGCAGCTGGGTGAAGCCGATGATGTTGGTCAGCGGCGTGCGCAGCTCGTAGGACACGTGGTTGACGAAGTCGTTGCGCAGCTTCTCGGCCGCCACCAGCGCCTCGTTGCGCTCGGTCAGCGCCCGCTCGACGTTGGCGCTCGCCGTCACGTCGAGGAAGGTCAAGCAGCGTCGCGCCGTCGGGCAGCGGCAGCGCGGCGCAGTCGAAGCGTGAGGTCGTCGGTCCGCTCGATCCGGACCGCGAGGGTCTCGCGATGCTCGTGCAGGCCGACGACCATGCCTCTGAGCTCGTCCCACAGGGCGGGCTCGCCGCACAAGGCGCGGCAGCCCTCCGGCGATCGCGTCGATATGCGGATGGTCGCCGAGGCAGCGCCGGATCGATGCCCCACATCGCGGCGAACACCGGGTTGAACAGCTTCATGCGCCCGTCGGCGCCGAACACCGCCACGCCTTCCTTGAGCGCGTCGAGCGTCTCGCCCTGCACGTGGGTGAGCGCCGTGACCTGCGAGGCGAGCGCGTAGCTCTGCGTGGCGTCGTCGTAGAGATAGGTCACGCCGCCTTTCGGATTGGGGCTGGTGACGACGCGCAGCGCCCGACCGTCCGGCAGGTACCAGACCGTCTCGCTCGACTCGATCGCCTGATAGGCCTCCATCAGCTGGGCCTTCCAGGTGCGGAAGTCCGACCTGCTCGGGCAGTTGCCGCTTGGTGCGGAGCCGGTCGAGGACCTCGCCGTCGGTCGGATGGGTGTCGAGAAACGCCGGCTCGAGCGACCACATCTGGCTGTAGGCGGCGTTGTAGAAGGTGAGCCGCTTCGACTTGTCGAAGATCGCCACCGCCGTCGACAGGCGGTCGATCATGCGGGAATAGTCGTCTTCGTTGCGCTCCATCTCGGCCTTGAGCGCGGCGGCCTCGGAGACGTCGTAGGCGACGCCGGCCGATCCGAACGGCGTGCGGACTTCGGCGGCCTCGAAGGTTCGGCGCTCGCCGCCGACCACCGCGCCGGCGCGGCGTTTCCAGACCCCCGACTGGCGGAGCGCCGCCGCCGCCTCGCGGCGCAAGCCGGGATCGAACAGTTCGGCGGACTGATCGACCGCGGCGTTCTCGTCGGCGGCTTCGACCGCCCGCGCATAAGGCGCGTTGCACCAAAGCATCCGCCCGTCGTCGTCCCGGCCCCAGGCGAGGATCGCCGGCCTGCTCGTGCGCCAGACGCGCGGCGCTGACGGTCGCCTCCGTCTCGGCGAGCTTCTCGCGCATCCGGGTCGCCTCCAGCCGGTCGCCGGACACTTCGCGAATGCGCACCACCGCGCTGCCCGAAACGGGGCGGCCGACGATCTCGAGGTGGCGTCCGCGCTGGCTCGACGGCGGGCAGGCAGAAGGCCTCGCCGCGGCTGAGGAGACGCGCGACCGCCTCCTCGGCCTGTCGCCGCCTCGCAGGCTCGAGCCACGCAGCGAAGCTGAGGACGCGGCGCGGCGCAGGCCGCGTCGGCGACGACGCCGAAATCGCCCTCGATCGACGGCTCGGCGTCCGGCCGGTCCCAGGCGATGACGATCTGCGGCTCGCTGCGGACGATCAAGCGTCGCGCGGTCGACCCGGGCTGCGGCGTCCGCGAGCTCCGCCTCCATCTCGCCGATGCGCCGCGCCCAGCGCGCGCCGCGCGGCCAGATGCAACAGCGCCACCGTCGCGAGCGGCGACGAACAGGACGGCCGAACGCGATGACGGCGATCTGGGTCGAGGTCAGGCCGGCCGGAGGCGGCGCGGGCGCATCGAGGCCGCGAAGCGCTTCGTCGGCGCTGCGCGCGCGGCGGCGGTCAGGAGCAACGACAGCGTCGCCACGGCGACGGCGTGCGCTCGGCGGCGCCGTTCGCGTCCGCCTTGCAGGTCCGGCGAATATTCCACCGCTGAACCCCCGCAACGACAAGCCTCCTCGAGAGCCCGGCGGCGCAATCGCGTCCGGCCGTCGCGCCGACCGGCTCCCTCCGCCAGGAAGGTCCGAATCAGCTCACGAACAGGCTTACGAAATGTTCGCCCGAAAGTCGTTAACCATGATCCTGGGCGGACGCCCGGCGAAAAGGCGGCGAAATTCAATATATAGAGTGGCACGCGCAAGCTCGATCTCAATATCTATGAAATGCCGCGACGCGGCGCGACAGTCGCCTCCGCGAGACGGCCCGCGAAAAGATTTTGACGGTCGGCCGCGCGCCGACGCTCAGCGAACGAGCCCGAGAATGTCCTTGACCGCGTCCATGTTCGGCCGCGCGATGGCGCGCGCCTTCTCCGCGCCGTCGGCGAGCACCGCGTCGACATAGCCGGGATCGGCCGCAAGCCGCAGAATCTCGGCCCGGATCGGCGCGAGCTTCTCGATCGTCACGTCGGCGAGCGCCGTCTTGAAGGCCGAGAACGGGCTGCCGCCGAACTCGTGCACGACGTCGGCCTTGGAGCGGTCGGTCAGCGCGGCGAAGATGCCGACCAGGTTCTCCGCCTCGGGGCGGCCGGCGAGGCCGTCGAGATGGCCCGGCAGCGGCTCCGGATCGGTCTTGGCCTTGCGGATCTTCTGCGCGATCGTGTCCGGCATCGTCGGTCAGCGCGATGTAGGAATTCTCCGACGTGTCGGACTTCGACATTTTCTTCGAGCCGTCGCGCAGGCTCATCACCCGCGTCGCCGGGCCCTGGATCAGCGGCTCGGGCAGCGGGAAGAACGCGTCGCCGTGGCCGTTGGCGGCGATCAATTCGGCATAGTCGTTGTTGAATTTCTGGGCGACGTCGCGGGCAAGCTCGAGATGCTGCTTCTGGTCGTCGCCGACCGGAACGTGGGTCGCGCGATAGATCAGGATGTCGGCCGCCATCAGCACCGGATAGTTGAACAGGCCGACCGAAGCGTTCTCGCGGTCCTTGCCCGCCTTCTCCTTGAACTGGATCATGCGGTTGAGCCAGCCCATGCGCGCCACGCAATCGAGCGCCCAGGCGAGTTCGGCGTGCTCGGCGACCCGACTCTGGTTGAAGACCACGTTGACCTTCGGGTCGATGCCGCAGGCGAGAAACGCCGCGGTCACCTCGCGCGTCGTGCGGGCGAGCTGCGCCGGCTCGTGCGGCAGGGTCATCGCGTGCAGATCGACCACGCAGTAGACGCACGGCCGGGTCTCCTGCAGCGCCACGAAGCGCTTGATCGCGCCGAGATAATTGCCGAGGTGGAGATTGCCGGTCGGCTGAACGCCGGAAAACACCAGCTCAGGAAAGGTCGCCATCGTCATTCGCTTCGGGTCGGTGGTTTTTTCGTGAGGGCGGCCTTATCGCAACGCCCGTCCGGCCGCGCAAGGGGCGGCGCGACGCAGCGTCAGGCGCGCCGTCGGCCTCGCCGACGGTCAGGTCGACCATGATCTCGCCGGCGAGCCGCTCGAGCGCCTTGCGCAGGTCGTCGAGCGGCAGGGTTTCCGGAGCGCGCGCAGCCGGGCGTGGGCGCGGAACATCTCGACCCCGGTGAAGGCGGCGCTTTCGAGGCCGCTCTCGAATTCCTCGATATTGACGCCGAGCGCGTTCAGCGCCTGGGTCACGTCGCGCACGATGCCGGGCCGCTCGTTGCCGAGAATGTCGAGCGTGATCAGGCGCGCCGTCGGCGCGGCCTCGTCGTGCGCGCCGCGCTCGATCGTCAGGTACGAGTCCCGCCGGCGCAAGGTCGCGCAGGGCGCGCTCGAGCGCCGAGACATTCGGCCTCGGGCACGTTGACGCGCACGATGCCGGCGAACTTGCCGGCGAGCCGGACCGAGCGGCTCTCGAGCCAGCGTCCCGCCAAAGGCGGCGATCTTCTCCGAGACCGCGTTGACAAGTCCGGGCCTGTCGTCGCCGACATAGGTCAGAACGAGCGGGATCATGGGAGGCTCCTCGGGACCGGCGAAGCGGCGCGACGCAGTCATCGCGTAGGTCGCATGCGACCGGCCGGCGCAACCGGATCACAGAATGAACCGGCTCAGGTCCGCGTTGCCGGCGAGGTCGCCGACGGTGCGCTCGATGAAGGCGGCGTCGATCTGCACCGTCTCGCCGGAGCGGTCGGCGGCGGTGAAGCTCACCTCGTCGAGCGCGCGCTCCATCACCGTCTGCAGCCGGCGCGCGCCGATGTTCTCGACCGAGCCGTTGACCTTGGCGGCGATGCGGGCGATCGCCGCGATCGCGTCGTCGGAGAACTCGAGCGACACGCCCTCGGTCTGCATCAGCGCCACATATTGCTTGATCAGGCTCGCCTCGGTGTCGGTCAGGATGCGCTTGAAGTCGTCCTCGGTCAGCGACTTGAGCTCGACGCGGATCGGCAGGCGGCCCTGCAGCTCGGGCAGGAGGTCGGAGGGCCGCGAGATGTGGAAGGCGCCGGAGGCGATGAACAGGATGTGGTCGGTCTTGACCGCGCCGTGCTTGGTGGCGACCGTCGTGCCCTCGATCAGCGGCAGCAGGTCGCGCTGCACGCCCTCGCGCGAGACGTCGGCGCCGCCGCGGCCCTCGCGGGCGCAGATCTTGTCGATCTCGTCGAGGAAGACGATGCCGTTGCTCTCGACCTCGGCGATCGCGTCGCGCACGATCGCGTCCTGGTCGAGCAGCTTGTCGGCCTCCGCCGCGACCAGCGGCTCGCGCGCCTCGGCGACCGTCATGCGCTTCGGCTTCGTCCGCTGACCCTTGCCGAAAATGTCGGCGATGTTGATCGCGCCGATCGAGGCGCCGGGCATGTTGGGCAATTCGAACATCGGCGTGCCCGGCCGCCGTCTGCGGCAGCTCGATCTCGACCTCCTTGTCGTCGAGTTCGCCGGCGCGCAGCTTGCGCCGGAACGCTTCGCGCGTCGCCGCCGACGAGGTCGCGCCGACCAGCGCGTCGAGCATCCGCTCCTCGGCGGCGAGCTCGGCCTTGGCCTCGATGTCCTTGCGCTTCTTCGCTCTTGGTGAGCGCGATGCCGACCTCGACGAGGTCGCGGACGATCTGCTCGACGTCGCGCCCGACATAGCCGACCTCGGTGAACTTGGTCGCCTCGACCTTGAGGAACGGGGCGCCGGCGAGCCTGGCGAGGCGCCGCGCGATCTCGGTCTTGCCGCAGCCGGTCGGGCCGATCATCAGGATGTTCTTCGGCATGACCTCCTCGCGCATCGGCGAGCCGAGGCGCAGGCGCCGCCAGCGGTTGCGCAACGCGATGGCGACCGCCCGCTTGGCCTCGTCCTGGCCGACGATGTAGCGGTCGAGCTCGGAGACGATTTCGCGCGGGCTGAGTTCCGTCATGAGGTCAGAGGCTTTCGACGATCAGATTGGTGTTGGTGTAGACGCAGATGTCGGCGGCGATGCGCATCGAGCGGCGCACGATCTCCTCGGCGTCGAGCGCCATCGGCATCAGCGCGCGCGCGGCGGCGAGCGCGTAATTGCCGCCCGAGCCGATCGCCATCGCCGAGCCGTTCTCGTCCGCCTCCGGCTCGAGCACGTCGCCCGCGCCCGACAGCGTGAAGCCCGTGCCCTTGTCGGCGACGAGCAGCATCGCCTCGAGGCGGCGCAGGTAGCGGTCGGTGCGCCAGTCCTTGGCGAGCTCGACGCAGGCGCGGGCGAGCTGCCCGGGATATTGCTCGAGCTTGGCTTCGAGCCGCTCGAACAGGGTGAAGGCGTCGGCGGTCGCGCCGGCGAAACCGGCGATCACCTCGCCCTTGGCGAGCCGGCGCACCTTGCGGGCGTTCGCCTTGACGACCGTCTGGCCCATGCTGACCTGGCCGTCGCCGCCGATGACCACCTTGTCGCCCTTGCGCACCATGAGGATGGTCGTCGCGTGCCAGCCCGGCAGGCGGGCGGCGTTTTCATCTCGCATCGGCTTATCGTCCTTCGTCGGCAGGCGCCGATGTATGGGCGGAGAGCGGCGCCGCGCAAGTGCGCGCGCGCACGACGATTTCGCTGACGTCTTGGCCCTGATGGGGCGGCGCATCGGGAAACGGCGGTTGGGGAGCCATCGACTATTGGAGGGCGAATCGCCGCAGCGATCAGGGGGCTGGAATTGTCGAGTAAGTCAATCTATATGGCGAGAGTTGCATCCGCGGTGGACCCCGGCGTAGCGCTCACGTAAGGGTGTCCCGGTCGCCACATTGTTCGACGGCGTCGTAGCGACAGAATAGAACGGAGAAGCTATGTTACTGGACAGCACCAACATATTGCCTTCGTCTAAAGTGGTCGATCTCGATCTTGAGACTTTCGCCAGGGCGGTCGAGGCCGGCGAGGTCACGGTCGTCGATGTCCGTGAGCCGCACGAGTTCGCCGCCGGCCATATCCCCGAATCCGTGAACCTGCCCCTGTCGCGCTTTGACCCGAGAAACCTGCCCTCAGCGTCAGACGGGACGGTCGTCATCATCTGCCAGGCGGGCGTCCGCTCGCGCAAGGCGCTGAATCAGGCGCAAGCTGCCGGACGAAGCGACTTGAAGCACTACGCGGGCGGAATGGCGCAGTGGCGCGCCCACGGCGGCGCCGTCGCGGTCTGACCCTCGGAAGGGCGCGGTTGCCGACGGCGCTCACTGCGCGGATCGCGCACAGCGCATCGGAGCATCGACATGTCGGCGCTAGCAGCTCAAATGCAGCGAGGAATCGTTTCGCTCGCCGCTGCTATCCGGCGTGTAGGGCGTCATTCGCGCCTCGTCGTGTCCGTCGCCGCCGGAGGGGGCGGCGAGGATTGCATGATCGGCCTGGGAGTCGTTCTCCTGCTCGCAGCTTTGCGGGGAAGGAGCGTTGGCTATCAGCCGCTTCCAGCCCTTCACGATTTGTCGCCAGTCCATGCTCGCCTCCTGTCTCGCACACGATCCAGATGAGCTGTTGATCGGACGGGCGCCAGACCCGGAATCTACTCACGGCGCTGTCAACCACGTTGGATTTGTGAGAGCCAGAGGCGTTAAAGCAGGGGTCTGTGCAGCGGCCCGTCGCGACCCACTAGTCACCAAACCACGTGAATAGGGACGTAGAGAAAAGGCGGCCTCAACATAGATGTCGTTGGCGCACGAGCTTTTCCGGAGACCGAAAACCTACCCCATGGTCCTCACGCCGCCGAGGCTGCGACTAGCTAAGCGACCGAGGCGGCGGAAAACCGGCGCCTTCACGAAATCCAGCAGGAAGGCAAAGACGGCGGCGGCGGCAAGCGTGCCGCCCACCACCCATGCCGGCAAAGGCGTCATTGCAATGCCTTCCAGAGCCAAGGTCGAGGCGATCAGGATGTCGACGACGGACGAAATGATGAGCCAAATGCTGGGGCGAGAGGACCAGAGATGACGACGGTCACGATTGGAATAGGTCGTCGCCTGGTTGCCGAATTCGATGACCACGAAGCCGAGGGTCTGTAGCGCTCCTATAGCGAATCCCATCCGGTAGACACCAAAGATGAGAATGGCTGTACAGAAAATCAGCTGGCCGAGACCCATGAGCACGCCGGCGATCGTCAAGTTGCCGATGCGCCAGGCGTTCGGTGTCGCCGACGGCCGGACATTGTCGGTCGTCAACGACATGCCGAGGAAGTCGCCGGTGATCATGATAAGGACCATCAGCAACGGCGTCAGGACTGCATGGCCGGTCATAAGCAGACCGACCGCCAGAAACAGCACCTGGACGACTTTCTTGGTAACTGAGTTCAGCGTGTAGCTAAGGACGCGCTGGAAGGTCGTTCGCCCCTCTTTGACCGCAGCAACGATCCCGGCGAGCCCCGGCTCCGTCAGCACCATGCCGGCCGCCGATTTCGCCACGTCGGTCGCCGTGGAGACGGCGATTCCCATCTGGGCTTGGCGTAACGCAGGCGCATCGTTAGCACCGTCGCCGCACATGCCGACGGTGTGGCCTCCCTTCTGGAATGCTTTGACGAGCTTGTACTTGTCCTCTGGGAGGACGCCGGCGAAGACCGCGAATTGCTCGGGATGGACAGCGTCGGGGATCGGCCCCAGCGGGCAGATGGCGCCGTCAAGTCCCACCGCCCTTGCGACGATGGCCGCCGTCGCCGGCGCATCGCCTGTCACCATCACGGTGCGGACACCGAGGTCGCGCAACTCACCGATGAGCGCCGCGGAGTCTTTGCGAAGCGGGGCGCTGAGCGCAATGAGTTCCGCGAGTTTCATCGCCGTCGTCGGTCCGGCGGCGACCGCCAGCACTCGGAAGCCTTTTTCTTCGAGTTCCTTGGCCGCCGCCGCCGCAGTCGGCGACGGCTGAACCAGGCAGATGACGACGGCGAAAGCGCCCTTCACGATACGCTGCGCGCCACCCGTCGCATCCGTCGCGGTCGCCTCGGACATTTTCTTGGCGGGGTCGAAGGCGGCAAAACGTGATCAGCGTCGGCGCGTCGGGCGCCGCATTGCTTGCGGCCGCTGCGCGTATGGCTCCATCAACCGGGTCTTGCCCGCCATCCGAACTGGCGAGCGCAGCAAATGCGAGAACCTGCGCCTCGTCGAATCCCGACATAGGTCGAACGGCTGTAACCGTCAGCGCGTTTTGGGTCAGCGTGCCGGTCTTGTCGGCGCATAGGACAACCATCGATGCTGCTTCGTCCACTGCGGAGAGTTGTGTCGGCAGGACGCCCACCTTTGCCAGAGCCCGTGCGCCGAGCGCCGATGCGAGGGTAAACGTGGCCGGCAACGCGACGGGTATCGACGCCAGGATCGCGGTCAGGACGAGGGGTATGATGTCGGCGACCGGCATCTCGATGCGCCGGGCGTAGATTACCAGCAGGACGATGACGACGCCGTTGAAGGCGGCGAGATTGCGCACCACTCGCAGAACGGCCTTCTGTTGAGTGCTCACGACGTGGGCTGTGCGAACGAGTTCGGCGGTGCGGCCGAATTTGGTGCGTGCGCCGGTCGCCGTGACCTCTGCCTCCGCCTCGCCACGCCGAGCCAGCGCCCCGCAAAGGTCTGGATTCCTGCGCCGGCTTCGATAGGCACGGACTTGCCTGTGAGCGTGGACTGATCCAGTAGAACTTCACCGTCGACAAGCTTCACATCCGCCAGGAGAAAAACTTCACCACATCGCCTGGAACCAACTCTGCTGCGGGTACGGTCTTCCACGCGCCATCGCGTTGGACAGAGGCGGTTAGCGCGAGCCGCGACTTTAGCGCGGCAAGCGTCGCCTGGGCGCGACTTTCCTGGAACAGCCCAAACGCGGCGTTGAACACCAGCAGAATCGCGATGATCGCAGCCTCGACGCACTTGCCGAGCGCCAGTTCGAGCACGATGGCTGCTTCGAGCATCCACGGAACGGGCGCCCAGAACTTCTCCACCGCCGAGCGGAGCGGGTGCAGGCTCGTGTCCGGTATCGCGTTGGGGCCGAATTCCGCGAGCCGGCGGTTGGCCTCGTCGCTTGTCAATCCAACTTGTGAGGTCCCTTGGGGGGCGTAGGCAGGGGCGGCGCGTTTCATGCGCGGCGCCCCGACTTGCCCGGACGCGTCCGGCGCCGCGCCGACTTCAGGCGCCGGCTCCGGCGGGGCGCTCCGCGGATTTTCGGCTCCGCTTCCGCCGAAGGCTTGAAAGCCGGAGCCTTTACCGGGTCGACACTGGCCACCATAGTGCGCGCTCCTTGCGTGACACGCCCGGTCGGTAACGCTGTAGCTGGTCGCGCGCGTGCGCCGGGCCAAGCGCCGCGTTCAGCAGGCCGATTCTGAATCAGTGGCAATGCAACGCCGCTTGGGCGATCGCGCCGATGCGGCTGTTCGTCAATTTGATTACGAATTCGCCCGCAAGTACATCAAAATAAGTTTATCCTCAACACGCTGAGCTTACTTAATACAAAGCGGAAAACCCGTGACCGGCGCCTGCAGATGAAGGCGGCGGTAATCTAACCTCTGATTGATTCCGCCCGTTTCTTAGCGCAAAATTGGGCACAAGTCTTTCGTGTTTAAAACGAGCGCCGGGCAAATGACATATCGGAGCGTGGCGTCCATTTGAAATCGAAAGGAACTCCTTCGTCCAGAAGCCGACCGGGTCTTGTCTGCAACCCCAGCGTCCGTCGCCATTGATGGGCGTCCCCTTCTATCCGACCGCAATCGCAATCGATTGACGTCGATCTTCGCCGATCATGCGAAGGTCCGCATCGCCGCAACGACGCACGGGCTCCCACTCACCGCCATGGCCATCGGGAAGGACGCCAGATAGAGGATTGTCGCCACCGACGGGCCTTTGGCTTGGGGCCGGGGCGTGCGCCGTCTTGCGCGAGCGCACTTTGCAGGGCAAATCTGCGGACGCGCTCATTCACAAAGGGAGGACGCCGTGGATATCGGAATAACCGACAAGGTGCGCCCGCTGATCGCGGCCGTTCGCGCCATGGTGCGCGACGAGATCATGCCGATCGAGGAGGAATACGAAGCCGAGGTCGGGCGCGAAGGCGACCGCTTCAAGCCGACGGCGCACATGATCGATATCCTCGAATCGCTGAAGACAAAAGCGCGCGGCAAAGGCTTATGGAACTTCTGGCTGACCGGCTCCGACAAGGGCTACGGCCTGACCACCGTCGAATACGCCTATCTCGCCGAGGAGATGGGCTGGTCGCCGCTCGCCTCCGAAGTGTTCAACTGCTCGGCGCCCGACACCGGCAACATGGAAGTGCTGGAGCGATTCGGCGATGCGGAGCAGAAGGCGCGCTGGCTGCCCGATCTTCTCGATGGCCGGGCCCGATCCGCCTATCTGATGACGGAGCCGGGCGTCGCCTCGTCGGACGCGACCAACATCGCCATGGACGCGCGGCTCGACGGCGACGAATGGGTTCTGAACGGCGAGAAGTGGTGGTCGTCAGGCGCGGGCGATCCGCGCTGCTCGCTCTACATCACCATGACGCTGACCGACCCCGAAGCCGGTCCGCACGCGCGCCACTCGATGTTCGTCGTGCCGGCCGGAATGCAAGGAATCGAGATCCTGCGGGCGATGAAGGTCTACGGCGCTGACGATGCGCCCCATGGCCACATGCACATCCGCTTCACCGACGTCCGCGTGCCGAAGGCGGCGCTGATCCTTGGGCGCGGACGCGGTTTCGAGATCGCGCAAGGGCGCCTCGGTCCGGGGCGCATTCACCATTGCATGCGCGCGATCGGCCAGGCGGAGCGGGCGCTGGAGGCGATGTGCCGGCGCGCGGCCAACCGCACCGCCTTCGGCCAGAAGCTCGCGCGCCTCGGCGCCAACCCGGACATCATCGCGGAAAGCCGCATGAGCATCGAGATGGCGCGCCTGCTCTGCCTCAAGGCGGCCTGGGCGATGGATTCGCAGGGCGTTCGCGCCGCGGCGCCGCTGATCTCGCAGATCAAGGTGATCGCTCCGCGGGTCGCGCTCGAGGTGATCGACCAGGCGGTGCAGATGCACGGCGGCGCCGGCGTCAGCCAGGATTTCCCGCTGGCGCGGATGTGGACACAAGTTCGCACGCTGCGCCTTGCGGACGGGCCGGACGCGGTGCATCGCAGGGTGATCGCCAAGGCCGAAATGAAACGCTACTCCAACGAGACGGCCGGCCGATGAGCGTGACGTTTCCGGAAGACACGAGGGCTTTCGACGCCTGGGCGAGCGCTCACGTCGAAGGTTATCGCGGGCCCTCGAAGGCGACGAAATTTCAAGCCGGCCAATCGAACCCGACCTATCTGGTCGAAGCGGAAAGCGGCCGCTGCGTTCTGCGACGAAAGCCGCCCGGAAAGCTTCTGAAGAGCGCTCACATGATCGAGCGCGAGTTCCGTGTTTTGAGGGCGCTTGAGAAGAGCGGCTTTCCGGCGCCGCGCGCGCTCGCGCTGTGCGAGGATGAGAGCGTCATCGGCACGTCGTTCTATCTGATGGCCCATGTCGCCGGGCGCATCTTCTGGGACCCGGCGCTCCCCGAACTCGAGCGCGGGGAGCGCGCGCCGATTTACGAAGCGATGAACGACGGTCTTGCGAGGCTCCACGCCATCGACGTCGCCGCGGCCGGCCTTTCCGACTTCGGCAGGCCGGGCAGCTACTTCGCCCGGCAACTGCAGCGCTGGAGCGAGCAGTATCGGGCGAGCGAGACGGGCAGGATCGAGGACATGGAGCGGCTGATCGCCTGGCTCGGCAAATCCGTTCCTGACGACGACGGCCGCGTCGCGCTGGTGCATGGCGACTGGCGGATCGACAACATGATCTTCGACGCCCATACGCCGAGGCTGCTTGCGGTGCTCGACTGGGAGCTTTCGACGCTCGGCCATCCCTTCGCCGACCTCGCCTATCAGTGCATGCAGTGGCGGCTGCCGAACGCCGGGAGCGTTTCGCGGCCTCGGCGGGATCGACCGCGGCGCGGCCGGCATCCCGACCGAGGCCGAATATGTCGCCGGCTATTGCCGCAGGGCCGGGCTCGACCATGTCCCCGACTGGTCCTTCCTCATCGCCTTCAGCTTCTTCCGGGTCGCGGCGATCGTGCAGGGCGTCTACAAACGCTCGCTCGACGGCAACGCCTCGAACCCGCAGCGAGCCGGCGAGATGGGCAAAGCCGTGCCGCTGATGGCGAAGCTCGCAATGGAGGAGGTCGACCGCGGCGGCTGAGCGCCCGGCGGCAGGGGAAAGCGTCGTGAAAGTGGCGTGAAGGCAAACGTCTTGCGGGCCGAGGCGGGCCGTGCTAAGCGCGCCGCGACCCCGCCAACGGCTATGTCATGCTCGCGGACGGCCCCGGAGAGGTGGCAGAGTGGTCGATCGCGCCGCACTCGAAATGCGGAGTACGTGCAAGCGTACCGGGGGTTCGAATCCCTCCCTCTCCGCCATTGGATTGCGCTAAGTTGCTGGTGTTCTTTCGCTAATTCGTCCGCAAGATCAACTGGTCCCAAGCGTTCCCGAAGACCCAATTTTCGAGAAATTCCCGGGCGCCCGAGGTCAAACCCTGCGGCCGGATTTCCGCTTTCGTTCGGCGCGTGTTCTCGACGCCGACCCGCGCCTTAAGGCAATCCCATCTCTGAACGCGAGAGGGTCGAGGGCCGAAGCGGCTTCTCGGCCAGGAACTGTTCGAAACCTCGTTTTCTCAATTCGCATGCTGGACACGAGCCGCAGCCATATCCCCAGGCGTTAAGAGTTTTTCGATCGCCGTAATAGCACGTATGGGTCTCCGTCGTGATTATCTCGAGGAGCTTTGGACCACCGAGTTCTTCGGCCAACGACCAAGTCTGGGCTTTATCGATCCACATGAGCGGCGTCTCGAGAACGAACCGGCTTTCCATCCCCAGATTTAACGTCGCCTGCAGCGATTTGATCGTATCGTCCCGGCAATCCGGGTAACCGGAAAAATCCGTTTCACACATGCCGCCAACAATATGCTTCAAGCCGCGGCGGTAAGCCACCGTACTGGCCACAGTAAAGAACAACAAATTCCGGCCAGGCACAAAGGTATTCGGCAACCCGCCTTTTTCCATTTCGATCGCGACGTTCCTCGTCAGGGCGGTCTCGCTGAGCTGACCCAGCAGGCTCAGATCGATCACGCGATCCTCGCCCAGACGAGGCGCCCAGGAAGGAAATTGACCGCGAATCGCGCTCAATACCTTCGGTCGGCAATCGAGTTCAACGCGGTGCCGCTGCCCATAATCGAAACCGATAGTTTCAACCCAATCAAACCGCTCGAGCGCCCAAGCCAGGCAGGTGGCAGAATCCTGACCCCCTGAAAACAGCACCAAAGCGGACCTCTCCATTGACACTCCAAGGCGCGTTCCGGGAGCTGCATAGACGAATTTGCGGTTCATGCGCTGTCAGGCCGGACGGGCGTCGGCCATACCTTCCGGTTCTGACCAATAATAGCATGTACTCCTGCTGCCGCTCCTCTTCCGCCGCCCGTGGCTCTGCGTAACGGTCGCAGGTTTGTTAAGCGATCCATCAGAATCAAACCTTCTGATGCCCGCCCTCCGTTGCAAACGAGCGGCCTATAGTGCGTCCTCCAGGACGGGACGCGCCCGGGAAGATGCGCGCCGCGCGCCGTCCCAGCGCCTCAGCCTGGCGTTTCTCGAAACAGGCCCAGACGCCGCAGAGCGTCAGCGACTGGGAACGTATGCCGCGCGTCCCCGTCTACTTCCTCAGCAATCGTTGGGGAGACAGTCCAAAGGTCCTCTTGAAGCTCCGGCTGAAATGGGCGACTTCGCTGAACCCGTGGGCGAACGCCGCCTCGGTCACGGATCGCACCTGGCCCTGGACGAGCGCCGCGCGGCTGGCCTCCAGTCGCTCCGACCATACCCATCGCATCGGGCGTCGTGCCCATGGCGCCAAACAGACGATTGAGAGTTCGAACCGATACTGCGCCGGCCGCGGCGAGCGTCTCCGGCGTAAGGTCGTGACTATCCAGATTGGCCCGAACGAACCGCTTGACCTTCTCGAGCGCCCGGGGGCTCTGTGCTTCCGGGGAAGCGTCCCTGCGCAGATCGCAAATCGACACGACGATCTCGACGATCGCGTTCGAGAGTCTCTTGGCGACCGGCGAGTCGAGGTCGCCGCGACAGTTCAATGGTCAGGGCGCGGGTCAACAGTTCGCCGAGCACGGGGATGAGCGGGTTGCTGCGATCGATGTTCACCGCGAGGAAGTCACGCGGTCGCTCGAGCTTGCTCTCCAAAATCTGCCTGGGGATCTTGATGAGCTGCGTCTTGGCCCGCAGCGTGTAGTCGAAGGGCGCGCCGCAATCGTAAATCGCAAGGTCCCCGGCGACGAGACGCGCGGAGCCGCCCAATTGGGTAAGTTCGCCGTCTCCTCTCTGGATCAGGCTGACGATGAAGACGTCCTGGCCGTCGCTGCGCACATGGTGCGGCTTGCGCGACCAGAAATGCAACGGCGCCTCAAGTTCGGCGGCGACAAGCGGGCCCAGCTCCCGACTGACCAGGCTTCCGGAAAATTCGTCGCCGCGGACATCCGTGGCCGCGGATGCGGATACATATTTCTTGCAGACGATCTCCTGCCAGAACTCGAACCGCTCGGACGGCGTCTTGTCGTCGGTTGTCAGGCAATGGTTCATGGTGGACCCGCCTCAGCACACGCTTCACATTGCGGTCGTAAGATTGCAAGCAAAGGTTGTGCCGAAGCGGAACAATCCGCGCCATAGGGATCACGCTATTCTATCAAGGCTTATTTGACGTAAATGCCCGTTTGATGGTCGGTCGGGAGACACCGTTCGGCCGGCGAGGAGTTAATAATTAGGCGCCTCGCGGGCTCAAAGTCAGAAGGTCTTCCAATCTCCGTCGGCCTCGAAAGCCGCGGCGGCGGCGTAAATCGTCTCCTCGTCGAAATGCTTGCCGATCAGCATCGCCCCGATCGGCAGGCCGTCGCCAAGGCCGCAGGGCAAGGTCATCGCCGGGTGGCCGGTCACGTCGAACGGGGCCGTGTTGCCGATCATTTCAAATGCGCGCTGCAGGTACAGCGCCAGCGGCGCGTCGGGCGGCGGCAGGGGCGTGGCCTTCACCGGCAGCGTCGGCATCAGCAGGAGGTCGTAGGTTCCGAGCGCCCTGTCGTAGGCCGCGCGGACGCCTCGGGCGAGGTTCTGGGCCTTGGCGTAGAACCGCCCGCGATAGTGGGTGATGAAATACTGCCCGACCATCATCGAGATCTTGAGGCTGTCGGACAGATTGTCCGCCGTCTGGCGCCAGTTGGCGTGCGCGTCGAGCAGGCTCACGGTATAGAGGCCCTTCCAGTTGAAGCCCATGCCGTTGCCGAGCATCATCTGCGCCTGCAGCCCTTCGAGCGCGATCGGCGTCCAGACCGCCGGGGCGATCAGATGCTCCGGGATCGAAATGTGCTCGACCGCGGCGCCGAGCGCCTTGAAGCGGCCCGCCGCCTCGCGCACCTTGGCGTCGACGTCCTCTTCGCTGTTGGCGTGGCCGAAGCCTTCGGCGACGACGCCGATCTTCAGGCCCTTGGCGCCGCGCTTCAGCGCGCCCGTGTAGTCGCCGATCTTCAGCGCGTATTGCCTCGGGTCGAGGCCGTCCGGCCCCGCGAGCACCTCCAGCATCAGCGCGTTGTCGGCGACCGTCGCCGTCATCGGGCCGGTGTGATCGATCGTCGAATTCGATCGGCATCACGCCGGTGTAGGGCACGAGGCCGTGCGTCGGCTTCATGCCATAGATGCCGCAGAAGGAGGACGGCATGCGGATCGATCCGCCCTGGTCGCCGCCGATCGCCAAATCGACCTCGCCGGCCGCGACCAGCGCGCCGCTCCCCGAGGAGGAGCCGCCGGCGGAATAGCCGCGTTTGTAAGGGTTGTGCACCGGCCCCAAGCGCCCCGGTATGGCTGCCGCCGGAAAGGCAGAACAATTCGCAATGCGCCTTTCCCTTGATGGTCGCGCCGGCGTCGAGGAGGCGCGTGACGATGGTCGCGTCGATATTGGGCACGTAGCCTTCGAGCGTCGAGGAGCCGTTCATCATCGGCACGCCGGCGACGCAGACATTGTCCTTGACCGCGACCGTCTTGCCTTTGAGCTTGCCGCGCCGGCGCGCCCTCGATGTCGGTCTTCACATACCACGCGTTGAGCGGGTTCTCCTCCGCCTTCGGCCGATAGCCGGGGGTGCGCGGATACTTAACGACGGGCACTTCGTCGGGCATCTGATCAATCAGATCGTAGGCTGCGAAGTTGCCTTCCATCAGCGAAAGGAACTCGCCAACCCGCTCGGGCGTCATGCTCATGCCGAAGCTGTCGACGATCTCCATCATCTGTTCAAGCGTGGGGCGTCTGACGGTCATGGTGCTCGCTCCTCTTTGCTGCGTATCCGGGTGCGGCAAGCCAGCGAGGGCGTCTTTCGACGTCGTCGCCGGTCCGCGTTCATTCGTCCACGCCAATGAATTCGTGGATGAGGCCGTGGTCGTGCAACTCATCGGGTTTGGTCGAGCGCACGATCACGCCCTTCTGGATGATCAGCACCCGCTCGGACAGCGCCGCGATGAACTCGAGGTTTTGCTCGACGAGGATCATCGTCAGGCCGCCCTGGGCGCGGAGCCTCTGAAGCGTCTCGACCATCTCGTCGATGATCGAGGGCTGGATGCCTTCGGTCGGTTCGTCGAGGAGGATCAGCTTCGGCCTGCCGACCAGGCAGCGCGCCAAGGCGAGGAGTTGCTGCTCGCCCCCGGAGAGCGCCCCGCCTGGCCGGTCGGTCAGCCGATTGAGGCGCGGAAAGTCCTTGAGCGCCGCCTCGATCGCGGCGTCTTCGCCGCCCTTCCGGGCAACCGCGCCCATGCGCAGATTGTCGAGCACGCTGAGACCGGGGAAGATCTCGCGGCCCTGCGGCACGTAGCCCATGCCGGCGCGAGCGCGCCGATAGGGCTCGGCGCGCGTCACGTCCTCGCCGGCAAAGGTCACGCGTCCCGCGGTCGCAGGCAGGTAGCCCATGAGCGTGCGCAGAAGGGTGGTCTTTCCCATGCCGTTGTGGCCGAGCACGCCGACGAATTCGCCCGCGGAGACGGTGAAGCTCACGTCGCTCAGGATCGGAATGCGCCCGTAGCCTGCGGCGAGCTGGCTGACTTCGAGCATCATGCGGCGATCTTCTTGCCAAGATAGACGTCGCGCACGGTCGGGTTGCGCAAAATCGCTTCGACGTCATCCTCGACCAGGATCGCGCCTTGGTTGAACACGGTGACCTTGCTGGCGATCATGCGGATGAATTGCATGTCGTGCTCCACGACGATCAGCGCCTTGGTCTTATTGATCTCTCCCACGAGCTCGGCGGTGCGCGCCACTTCCTTGTCGGTCATGCCCGCCGCGGGCTCGTCGAGCAGCACCAGCTCGGGGTCGGTCGAGAGCACCACGCCGAGCTCGACCCATTGCCGCTGTCCGTGGGCGAGCTGGCCGACGATGCGGGAAGCGATCGCCGTCAGCCCGACCCGTTCAAGCATGTCGTCGACCACGGCGCGGGCGCGCGCGCCGCGTTTCGTGCGGGCCGCCGCAAGCCACAGGTTCTCCCGCACCGTCAATCCGTCGAAGACGCTCGGCACCTGGGTCTTGATGCCGACGCCGAGCCGCGCGATCTCATGCGGCTCCGCGCGCGAGATGTCCTGGCCGCGAAATCGCACTGTGCCGGAGGTCGGATGAAGCTGTCCGGTCAGCATCTTGAAGAACGTGCTCTTGCCGGCTCCGTTCGGGCCGATCAGGCAGCGGAGCTCCCGTTCGGCGAGCACGAAATCCACCTCCCGCACCGCCTGCACGCCGCCGAAGCGCATGCCGAGGCCGCGAGTCTCGATCAGCGGCGCGCTCATCGCGCCGCCTTCGCGCGCGGGCGGGCCAGGGCTTCGGCAAGATCGCCGATCGACGGCACGACCCCCTTCGGGACAAGAAGAACAAAGGCGATCAAAACGGCGCCCAGAATGAGCGGGACGTTGCCGAGGAGCGCCGTCCACGCCGTCGCGCCGCTGGGCGCGTTTGCGCCAAGCGCCGCGGTCAGCCATTGAATGCCGATGCAGCCGACGATCGGCCCGATGAGCGTGCCCCGCCCGCCGACGATCACCCAGATGATGATCTGCGCCGATTGCGCGAGGCCGAAGATCGTCGGGCTGACGAAGGAGCCCCAGTTGGCGAACAGGCAGCCCGCGTAGCCGGCGAGCGCCGCCCCGATCGTGAAGGTCGCGAGCTTGTAGGCGCGGGGATCGTAGCCGAGAAGCTGGGCCCGGCCCTCGTTCTCCCGGATGGCGATCATGATCCGTCCGAAACGGCTCGCCAGCAACGCGCGCAGTCCGAAATAAGTCGCCAGCAGGGAGGCCGTCGAGAGATAAAACATGCCTTCGAGGTCGATCTGCCAGTCCTTGAAGAAAGGCACGTTGAGCGACGGAATGCCGGGGATGCCATTGAATCCGCCAAGCCGCGCGGCGCCGATATGGAATTCCGGTCCGGCGGTCGAATTGACCGAATTGAACAGGATCAGGGTAACCGTCAGCGTGATGACCCCGAGATAGACGTCGCTGATGCGGCCGTAGAAGATAAAATAGCCGAGAAGCGCCGCAAAAGCGGCGGGCGCAAGCACCGCCAGGACGAGCGGCAGCGTGCTCTCGCCGAAATTGATCATCGCGATCGCATAAGTGTAGGCGCCGAGCCCGAAGAATGCGGCCTGACCGAAGCAGAGAATGCCGCCGAAGCCCCAGATCAGGGCAAGCGAGAGCGCCAGCACCGCCATGATCATGTAGACGGTGATGTTGAGCACCGTGTCGAGGTCGCAGAGGCGCGGCGTCAGCACCAGGACCGCGATCCCGATCACCGCGACGAGCGTGAGCCCGACGATATCGAACGTGCGTCCGCTCACAGGCTTCTCCGGAAAAAGCGTCCGGTCACGCCCTGAGGCAACACCCGGATCAACACGATCGCCGCCGCGAGCAGGGCGACCTCGCCGAAGACGGGGGTCGTGGCGTAGGTCGCGAGCTGATTCACCGCGCCGAACAGCGCCGAAGCGGTGGCGGTCCCGGTGACGATCGCGGCGCCGCCGCCGATGACGGTGATGAAGGACTTGGCCACATAGGCGACGCCTATGGTCGGGAAGACGCCGGAGACCGGCGCGAGCACGCCTCCGGCAAGACCCGTCAGCGCCGCGCCGGCGGCGAAGGTGATGGAATAGACGCGGTTGGGATTGACGCCGAGGGCGGCCGCCATGTTGGCGTTCTGCATGGCGCCGCGGGCGATGAGCCCGAGGCGGGTGAATCGCAGGACCGCGAGCACCCCGCCGAGGGCGACGACCGCGACGGCGATCACGAACAGCGTGTAGCCGCTGACCCGGTAGCTTCCGATCTCAAAGCTCCCCAGCGGCGCCGAGAGGCCCACTGTGGTGTTGCCGAACACGGCCGTCGTCAGGCCGACCAGGAACAGGCTGAGGCCCCAGGTCGCGAGCATGGTGTCGATCATCCGGCCGTAGAGCCAGCGGATGATCGTGCGCTCGACGAGGACGCCGATCGCGCCGACGACAAGCGGGGCGACCACGAGCATGGCGACCCAGATGTTGACCCCGAAGCGGTCGGCCTCGATCGCAGCGTAGCCGCCGAGCATCAGGAACTCGCCGTGCGCGAGATTGATGACCTTCATCATGCCGAAAATGATCGCCAGCCCGAGGCTGATCAGGGCGAGGCTGGCGATCGCGTAGAGAACCTGGATCGCCAGGAGCGCTGCGAGATCCACGAGAGACTCAGAACTTGATCACGTACTGCTGATTGTCGTTCGGGTTCTTCATGAGATCGCAGACGGCGGCGGTGTCGGTCGGCTTCTGCTGCGGGAAATCCTCGAGCAGATCGAACTTCTTGTCTTTCACCTCCGCAATGTGGACGTCGAGAATACAATGATGCGTCGGCGGGTCGATCGTCACCTTGCCTGACGGCGCATCAATGCTGATCCCGGTCTCCAGCGCCTCGATCACCTTCATGCGGTCGATGCTGGCGGCCTTCTTGACGCCCTCGGCCCAAAGCTGGAAGCCCTGATAGGTACCCATCGCGAGTTCGGTCACATTGGGATAGTCCGCGCCGAAGCGCTTGTGGAAGCGATCGAGGAACGCCGTATTGACCGGGTTCTTGACGCTCTCGAAATAGTTGTAGCAGACGAGCATGCCGTTGCTCTCTTCGGGCGACAGGACAATCTGCTCGTTGCCGACCCCGAATGTGGTGGAGGCGATGGGAATGCTCTTGCCCATCCCCGCCGCCGCCCACTGGCGATAGAAGGATATATGGGCGCCGCCGACCAGCGCCGACCAGACAAAATCGGGTTTCGCAGCCTGAATCTTGGAAATAGTCGAGGCGAAGTTGGTGACATCGAGCGGGAAGAAATCGATCGAGACGACTTCGCCGCCGTTTTCAATCGCGTATTTCTTGACCCACTGCGACGTGATTTGGCCGTAGTTGTAATCGGCCGCGATCACATAGATTTTCTTGCCCCACTTCTTCATCGCATAGGGAACGAGCTTCTCCACCGTCTGGGCCGGCGTCACACCGGTGTCGAACTGATTGCGGTCGCAGACGCCGCCTTCGTATTGCGTGTTGTAGAAATAAAGGGTCTTGAATTTGTCGAGCACCGGGCGAATGACCTCGCGCGAGGCGGAGGTGATGCCGCCGTGCACCACCGCGACCTTGTCCTTGAGCGCCGCCTGCTGCGCGAACTGCGTATAGAGCTGCATGCTCGATTGCGTATCGTAGTTGATCAGCTTGAGGGGCCGGCCGATCAGCCCTCCCGCCGCGTTGGCCTCCTCGATCGCCAGGGTCAAGGCGTCGACCATCGGCTTGCCATAGATGTCGAGGCCTCCCGAAAGGTCGTGCAGACTGCCGACCAGGATCGGATCCGCCGCAAAAGCGCGCGAACTGAAGACGCCGGCGGCGGCCGTCGCCGCCGTTGTCTGCAGGAATTGTCTACGATTGACGCTCATGCTGAAACTCCTGTTGCGGCAAGTCGGACTCCGAATACCGGCGCGTTGATCAGCCGGACCGTGGAGCCCAAATTGTTCTCTCAACCACCCACCCTACCGCCTGCCGGCGGACGCTGCTTGTCTGAGGCTGCCACGACGCTTGCTTGCCCGCCTGCCCCGGCTCGAGCCTCAGAGCTGCACGCCGCGGGTCAGCGCGCCGTCGATCACCAGGTTGGTCCCCGTGGTGAAGCTCGACGCCGGGCTCGCCAGAAAAACGATCCCGCGCGCGATCTCTTCCGGCTTCGCCATCCGTCCGGTTGGGTTGAGCGCCAGCGCTTGCCTGAACAGGTCCGGATTATGCGTCTCGATTTGCTGCCACACGCCGCCGTCGAAATAGGTGTTGCCCGGCGAGACCGCGTTCACGCGAATCGATTTGGGCGCAAGCTGGAACGCCAGCCGCTGCGCATAGTGAATAAGCGCGGCCTTGAACGCGCCGTAAGCCGGGCCGGTGAAGTCGACCTCCCGTCCCGATACCGAGGAGACGATGACGACCGCCGGATGTTTCGACGCTTCGAGATAGGGCAGCGCGGCGTTGACCGCCCGAACCGTGTGCATCAAGTCGGTCTCGAACGCTTTCCGCCACGACTCCTCGCTGTCCTGAACCGCAAGCGCCGAAACGTTGGCGACGACGATGTCGACGCCGCCCAGGGCCTCCGCGCTTTGGGCGACGAAGTTTTCGAGCGCCGCCTTATCCGCCACGTCGACGGGCGCGCCAAACGCCACGACGCCTTTGGTCTTCAGCGCCGCCACGGTCGAGGCGACCTCGCCGGCGTTCCGCGCGCAGATCGCGACATTGCTCCCCTCATCGGCAAGGATGTCTGCTGCGCTGCGGCCGATTCCCCTGCTGCCGCCGGTGACGACGGCGTTCAGTCCCTTAAGGCCCAGATCCATCGTCGTCTCCTCGCTAGGCTTGGGGAAGGAAGGCTTTGCGAATCGAGGCGCCCAACGTGTATTTGGGATCAACCATATTGCCGACGCGCATCCTGCCGGCCTGGGTCAGCAGGAAATAGGCTTCGAGTTCGTCGAAGCCGAAATCCGCAACGAGCCAGCGGATCAACTCGCGATAAGCAATGCGGGCCGCATCCTCCATCGGCCGCGCCGAACCGATCGTCATCAAGAAATCTTCGTTCTCGAGCCGGGGCCAGCCGATCGACCAGCGCTTGATGATGTCAACCTGGATGGTCGTCGTCGAGTTGATCTCGACCGCTACTCCGCACAATTCGCCGTCGCCCTGGCGCCCATGGCAATCGCCGAGAAACAGATAGGCCCCGGCCGTCTGCACCGGAAAATAAGCGATCGCGCCGGGGGCCATGTCGGGCAAATCCATATTGCCCCCCCAATAGTCGGGCTGGAGGGACAGCACGGCCTCGATCTGCGGGCTGACGCCGAGCGTGCCGATGAACGGCTCGTAGGGAAGCAGGATCTTGTCGTTGAAGCGAACTCCGCTTTCGGTCACCTCGTACTTCATGACGCGTTCCGGCAGCGGCTTGTTGAGCATCGGCGTGCCCGCGTTCGCGGCGAGACCGCCGAACTCCGGAATCAGCGCCGACGTGCCCGCCGGCTGTGGCCCCCGCGGAAGGATTCGGTCGATCTTGACGCACAGAACGTCGCCCTTGTCCGCGCCTTCGACGAAAATGGGGCCGTTCTGCGGATTGACGAACGGCATGTTGAGCTTCTGCGACGGCAGGTCGTCGACGCTCTTGATCGCGCCGCCAAAGGCGTCGAGCGTTTCCGCGACGACGATGTCGCCGGGGGCGATCGTCAGCACCGGCTTCGCGTAAGCCCCGTAGACGAACTGATACTGCGCCCTGCACGGTCTCAGTGAGCCGATGCGTGCGCCCCGGCTCGCCACGGGCTATCCCCTTTCGCGCCATGTAAGATGATGAGAACCAATCGGTCATAAGGTCCTCCGACGTTGCAAATCCTGGGCGGACGCGGCGGCCCGCAGCGCCTCTTTTCGTGAGCGGGATCAATTCGCTCACGCCGTTGGCGGCCGTCGCTGATGCCAGTCGGTCACGGCTTGAAACGCGTGGCCGACGCGCGCAAGGACGCCCTCCGAGAGATGGGGACCGACGACTTGCATGCTGAGCGGCATGCTGGCCCGATCGAAGCCGTTCGGCAAGGTGATAGTTGGGCTGCCGGTGAAGTTGAACGGCGC
Organism: uncultured Alphaproteobacteria bacterium; assembly: GCA_963724785.1. Lineage (GTDB taxonomy): Bacteria > Pseudomonadota > Alphaproteobacteria > Rhizobiales > Beijerinckiaceae > Roseiarcus. Next base: position 192,612 of record CAVRWC010000028.1, read on the forward strand.
GGTAAATCGCAATATGCCGAGCAGCACGTTCGGATCCTCGCCATAGGCCTTCATCAACTCGAGGCTCGGAATGGGGACCGGCATGGTCGGAATCAACAGGACGTCGACGGTCTCGAACAGGTTCGACAGTTCGCGGGCAAATCTCAACCTTTCGAGGTTGATGGCCGCGATCTCGGTTCCCTTGGCGGCAAGCCCCTGGTCGATCAGCGCCGCAAGGTCGGGCCCATATTCGGAGCGCCGCGCCGGATAGGTCTCGACATGCGCAGCCGCGGTTTCAACGGAGCACATCGTGATCCATTGGCTGACGAGCTTCTGGTACGACGGAAAACGGACCTCGCGGATGGTCGCGCGAAGCTCGACGAACACGCGTTCGGCTTCGCCAAGCGCCGCGGCGACCTGCCCATCGACGCCGTCCGTCGCGTAGCCGCGATCGACCCCGATTCTCAGTCCGCGCACGCCGTCGCCGAGGGTTTCGAGATAGTCCGGGACGGCGGCCGAATAGGCCGTCGGATCGTGGATGTCCGGGCCGGCGATCACCCCCAGCATCGCCGCCGCGTCGGCTGCGGACCGCGCTATCGGGCCGACGTGGTCAAGCGTTTCCGCCAGCGGGAATACGCCATAGCGGCTGACGCGGCCCCAGGTCGGTTTGATTCCGGTGAGACCGCAAGTGGCGGAGGGGAATCGGATCGAGCCGCCAGTGTCGCTCCCGAGGCTGCCATAGCAAAGCCCGAGGCTGGTCGCGACCCCCGACCCGGTCGAGGAGGAACCAACCCAGTAATCGACATTCCACGGGTTGAGCGGCGCCTGCACGTCTGGATGGTGGGAGGTGTAGGCGCCCTCGGTCATTGTCAGCTTGCCGAGGATGACGGCGCCGCTCTCCTCCAGCCGATCGACGACGGTCGCATTGAATGAAGGAACGAACGATTTGTAGATCGTCGTTCCGGCGGCCGTGGGCGCGAAGGTCGTATTGCAGAGATCCTTGACCGCAATCGGCGCGCCGTGCAGCGGCCCGCGCCAAAAGCCGCGCGCGATTTCGGCGTCCGCCGCACTGGCGCGCTCGAGCGCGCGCTCCCCGAGCACGGTGGCGTAGGAATGGAACCCGCCGTCAAGCCTCTCGATGCGCTGAAGCATCGCGGCGGTCACTTCGACCGATGACAGTTTCCGCCTGCGAATGAGGTCGGAAACGGTCCTGAGGGATTCGAAGGGCAAGTCGGAGGATATGACCAAGCTCCTGCGCAATGCATTCAACAAGAGACGTCCCAACCGCGAGGCTTTGGCCGGAGCCAAGCCGTCGCGGACCTTCAGGGGCCGGTCGGTCGCAGCGCGCCACGCCGCTTTGTCCCGCTTCCGAAGTCTGGCGGGGAGCTTAGGTCGGAGCGACGGCCGGCGCTTGTCTGAGGGCGCCATCAGGTTTGCTTCTGCGGCGCGCCGGAGGCCGAAACCCTGGGGGATGTCCAAGAAGAGGGTCGCGACCCGCGAACGGTCCGCAATCGCGACAGCCGTGCGAAAAACCGCCGCCCCCTGCGCCGTTCCATAGTTGTCGATCACCGGGCGTCGACACGATAGCGCAAGGGAGATCGCCGGCTCCGCCACGGTCGCAGCAGAGGCTCGATATTCACGGCGTTTGCACGCGCGGGTCCCTCTCATGAAGAAATCCGACCCTTGCAGTCGCGCCCGTTGTTCTGCACAAAGGCGGGGTTAGGCGCCGCCTCTGAATCGATCCCGACAGAGTGATCAATTGTCCCCTTATGAGTCCGGATTTTCGGGGCGGTTTCGAAGGTTGCGAATTGGGCCCCTTTAGGGACCCCAAACCTTAAAGCCCCGGCTTTGCCGAGGGATCACGATTGGAGGATCGAGTGCCCCAGCACTACGATGTGATCGTTATCGGCAGCGGCCCCGGCGGAGCCTCCCTCGCCCAAGCGCTTGCCCCGACCGGAAAGCGCATCCTGATCCTCGAACGAGGCGGCTATCTGCCGCGGGAAGAGGCGAACTGGAGCGCGAAGGCCGTCTTCGTCGACGGCAGGTATCAAGCCGCCGAGACATGGACCAACGCCAAAGGCGACGCCTTTAGGCCCCAACTCCATTACTATGTCGGCGGCAATTCCAAGGTTTATGGCTCGGCGCTCTTCCGCCTGCGTGAGCGCGATTTCGACGAGATTGTCCATGCCGGCGGCGTCTCGCCAGCTTGGCCGCTCAAGTACCCCGACTTCGCCCGCTACTATGACGCCGCGGAGGCGCTGTTCCATGTCCATGGCGCGCGCGGCGAGGACCCAACCGAACCCCCGACAACCAAACCCTATCCGTATCCCCCGGTAAAGCATGAGCCCAGAGTCGCCGAGCTGTCCGACAAGCTGACGGGCATTGGCCTCAAACCCTTCCATCTCCCGCTCGGCATTCTCCTCGACCAGAAGGAGGACGGTTTTGCGACGCCGACCAGCACCTGCATTCGCTGCAGCGCGTTCGACGGCTTTCCCTGCCTCCTGAACGGCAAGGCGGACGCACAGGTGATCTGCATCGACCCGATGCTGGCGAAGCACGACAACGTGACGCTGATGACCAACGCCTACGTCGCGAAGCTTGGGACGGATACGAGCGGGCGGCGGATCGACGCCGTTCATGTGGAGCGGAACGGAGAGCAGGAGATCTATTCAGCCGACACGGTGGTGGTAGCGTGTGGATCGCTCTCCTCCGCGCTTCTCCTGCTCCGATCCGCCAACGACCGGCATCCGAACGGCCTCGCCAACGGCTCCGATCAAGTGGGACGCAACTATATGCGTCACGAGATGAGCATCGTCATGGCGGTGATGAGCCACGTCAACGAGACGGTGTTTCAGAAGACATTGGCGTTCAGCGATTTTTACTTCGGCAGCGACGACTGGGATTATCCGCTCGGCCTGATCCAGATGTGCGCGGCGAGCCATGCCGACCAGGTCAAGGGCGAGGAACTTCCCGGGTGGCTGGAGTGGCTGCCGGACATGCCGTTCGACGAAATCGCCCGGCACTCGATGGATTTTTGGTTGCAATCCGAAGACCTGCCTCGTCCGGACAACCGCGTTTATTACAAGGACGGAAGGGTGCATCTCGATCTGGCCCCGACCAACCCGGAGGCGCTCAAGCAGTTGAAGCGCAAGCTCAAGAATGTCCTGTCGGAGATCGGCTGGCCCGCCGTATTGCTCGAACGCTCGCTTTACCTAGGCAAGAGTATCCCGCTCTCCGGCACCGCGCACCAGGCAGGCACGTGTCGCTTCGGCGCGGATCCGGCGACATCGGTGCTAGACCTCGATTGCCGCGCGCACGACGTCGACAATCTCTATGTGACCGACGCAAGCTTCTTCCCCTCGATCGGCGCGGTGAACCCGACGCTCACGATCATCGCCAACGCGCTGCGCGTGGCCGATATCATCAAGGCCCGGCTATGACGGCGGCGGCAATCGTCGCCCTCGTCGTTCGCTATGGCCTGGTGCTGTTGTTCCTGCCGTTCAGCGCGCTCGACAAGGTTTTTGGTTTCGATCACGCGGTCAAGCAGGCGCAGAGCGTATTCAAGCCGCGGCCGATTGCGGTCGCGTTGATCCTGATCGGGCTGTTCGTCGAGGTCGTCTGCACGCTCGGCGTCGTCACGGGCGTCGCCGATCGGGCGTGCGCCTTCGTCATCGCCGGCTACTGCGCGGCGACCGCGGTTCTCTACAAGCAATTCTGGGCGCAGGGCGATTTCTGGTCCGCCCCCGACGGCAAGGGCCGGACGCTGCTGTGGGATTTTTTGAAGAATTCTGTCGCTTGGCGCGGGCCTGCTGTTGATCGTCGTCGGTACGGACGGGACGGGGCTCGCCCCGTTTCTGCATGCCCCATTCGCCTCCAGCCGCCCGTATGGAGTTCACCCGTGAGCGATCACGCCGACAAGACAGGGCCCAGACCGTCCGTTCCTTATTGGCATCTTTATGTCGACGCCCATGGCGTCAGCCATCAATCGCAATGCGCGCTCACCGATTACCAGCTCAAGGCCGTAGGCCCCGCCGATCCGCAGTGGAACGACAGGATGGAGCGCAGCGAGGCGACCGTCGTCTTCACCGTGCAGCCCGTCGGCTGGGTGGGCGACTGGCACGAGAACCCGGCGCCGCAATGGATCGTCGTGCTGTCCGGCCGCTGGTGGATCGAAAGCATGGACGGCGCGCGCATCGAGCAGGGGCCGGGCGAGTTCTCGTTCGGAGAAGATCAGGGCTGCACCGAAACACATGGCAAAAAAGGCCACAGGTCGGGTACGATCGGCGACGAACCCTGCTGCCTGATGACCGTCCAGCTTCACGTCGAACCGAAACGTCAGCCATGTCATCGGACATGAAGCTCCAGACGATCGCGGGCTTTCGACTGGTCGCCAACGACCCCGCGCGGCTGGCGGCCTTTTACCGGGCGATCGGTTTCGACGTCAGCGAGCCGGCGCCCATCCCCCTCGCGGAGATGAAACTGCTCGGGCTTTCGGGCGGCGGTTCGCGCATCGCGATGTCGCTCGGCCGGAGCCGCGTAGCGCTGGAGACGTTCGACCATCCCGGTCACCCCTATCCGGATGACACGACCGCCTGCGATCTCGTGTTCCAGCACCTCGCGCTGGTCACGGACGATGTGGAGGCTGCATGGCGTCGCGCGCGCGACGCCGGCGCCGCTTCGATCAGCCGAAGGGGCCCGGTGACGCTTCCCAGGTCCGCGGGCGGGTTGAACGCGGTCAAGTTCCGTGATCCGGAAGGTCATCCGCTCGAATTCCTCCAGTTCCCGCGGGGCGCCAATCCCGCCTGGAAAGGCGCCGGCATCATAGGGATCGACCACAGCGCGATCTCGGTCAGCGATGTCGCGGCCAGCCGGCGCTTCTATGCACGCCACGGGCTGAGTGAGGCGGGCGCGACGGTCAATGGCGGCCCGACGCAAGACGCGCTCGACGGCCTCGATGGCGTCGAAGTCGACGTCGTTCCGATGAACCCTTTGGACACGCCGCCGCATGTCGAAATGCTCGGATATCGCCATCCCGTCGGCCGTGCGCTTCGCCCTTTGGCCGCCAACGACGTCGCCGCCACCCGCATCGTCTGGCGGTCGAATGTCGAGGCGCTGATCCGCGATCCCGACGGGCATCTGCATCAGCTCAGCCGATAAGGTCGATCGCAAACAGATATTGCGTTGCGGCGAGGAACAGCCGCCGTCCGTCCGCGCCGCCAAAAGTGCAGTTGGAGACGACCGCGGGCGTTGGCAGGAAACCCAGCTTGCGCCGTTCCGCTGACCAGATATGCACGCCGTCCGCCGCGCTCGTCCACACCCAGCCGCGCGCATCGACCGCAAATCCGTCGGGATAGCCATGGTCGGTGTGGCAGAAGAACCGCCGGTTCGAAAGCGCGCCGCTCTCGTCCACGTCGAAGGCGACGATCTCGTGCTTCGTTCCGGCTTCGTGTCCGGGAACCTCGCCGAGCGACAGCGAGGTGTCGGACACATAGAGCGTCGCGCCGTCGGCGGTGAAAGCGAGACCGTTCGGCTCCTCGAAATCCGCCATCCGTTTCAGATCGGCGGTCTGTGGATCAAACCGATACACGCTGCGATGATCAAGTTCGGGCTGAGCGAGCGCGCCCTGGCTCGGCATGATGATCCCGAAGGTCGGATCGGTGAACCAGATCGTCCCGTCCGGAGCGACCGCGATATCGTTGGGCGAGTTGATGCGCTTGCCCTGATAATGAGTCACGATCGGTTCAGGCTCCCGGTCATAATCGCCGCCTCTGCTGATGCAGCGCCGGCCATGCTCGCAGTGGACGAGCGTGCCGTCGGCTTCGACCGCATTGCCGTTCATGAACCAGGTCCCGTCGATCAGAACTTCGACATGACCATCGGGATACCAGCCCAGCAGCCTCCGATTGGGGACGTCCGACCAGACAAGACGGTCAAGCGCGGGCTGCCACGCCGGTCCTTCGCCGTGGAGCGTTCCCTCATAAAGCGTCAGGAGCGGAGCATCGGGCGAGATCACCCTCGATAGCCGTTCATCGTCGATCTGCACGCCGCGAAAGCCCTTCACGGTGTTGGGGCGACCAGCACCACGCAGCAGGCGTCCCGGAAGCAGATCGGTGACTGCGATCATGTTACGGCCCCCTAACGAATTCGTAGCGCTCTTTCCGCCCCAGGCGCGTCCTGGGCAGGGGCGCGGGTAACCACGACGCCCGGTGAAGCTCAATGGCGTATCGATAGACGCGTTGCCTTCCCGAACCATCATGCCGGAATGGTAACAGAGATACAATACGGCTGGCGTTCACTGCGGCCCTCAAGAAGGGGCGGGCGCCGTTTCTGCTGTAGGTAGTTTCCGACCCTAGCTTCTCGCGCCGGCGGCAAGCAGTGTTTCTCTTGATGTGACTTAGGTCTAGTCGCGACCGCTTCGCCGCCCAATCGCGAATGCGCCAGTGCGAAAGGGTGAAGGCGCAATCCATGTCAAATCGGAAGGTTGAACTGGCGTTTGCTTCCGCGATGGCGATCTTGCTGTTTGCTGCGGGGCTGTCATATCGCAGCAATGTCGCGGCCGTTGAAAGCAATCGTTGGGTCCGCCACACCTATGAGGTCATCGGGGCCCTTCAAGACTTGACCCTCGATATGAGGACAATCGAATCCAGCGCGCGTGGCTTCATACTCACCGGCAACGATTCGTACCTTGGGGACTACCGCTCGAGCGTCCTGCGGGTGGCCCAGGACCAGGAAGCGTTCGGCCGCCTGACGATCGACAATCCCGTACAGCAGCGCAAGCTTCCAGACCTCGCAAGGCTGGCTACCGCGAAGGTCCAACTGGCAGAAAGGGTGATCGGCATACGCCGTGACCAGGGATTCGACGCGACCATGGACGCCACACGGAGGGGCGAGGGACAACGGTTGACGAACGAATTCCTGGTCGTGGTTGACGCGGCGAAAAGCGAGGAGCTGCGATTGCTGGCAATGCGCGATACGGTCGCGCGTTGGAATTCACTCCAGGCGGCATACGGTTTGTTAATCGCAACCATCCTGGGCTTGGCGATCACAGCCGCCGCTGGCTGGAGCGTACAACGGGACAACCGTAGACGCGAGGCTGTGGAGAAGCATCTCGTGCAGATGGAGGGCCGCTACCGCGGGCTCCTGGAGGCGGCGCCGGACGCGATGGTGGTGGTGAACCAGGACGGCGAGATCGTCCTGTTGAACATACAGGCGGAAAAACAGTTCGGCTATCGCCGCGACGAGCTGCTCGGGCAGAAGGTGACCAACATCATTCCGGAGGGCTTCGCGGAACGGCTGGTCGCGGACGATCTTCGCTCGACGGAAGATGCGCTCGACCAGCGGATCGGGACGGGCATCGAGCTCGTCGCGCGGCGCAAGGATGGCGGCACGTTCCCGATCGAGATCATGCTGAGCCCGCTCGAGAGCGCCGAGGGAACTCTGGTCACCGCGGCGATCCGCAACATCAGCGTGCGCAAGGCTGCGGATACGCTTCTGGCGCAGATGGAGGGCCGTTACCGCGGGCTTCTGGAGGCGGCGCCGGACGCGATGGTGGTGGTGAACCAGGGCGGCGAGATCGTCCTGGTCAACGTTCAGGCGGAGAAACAGTTCGGCTATCGCCGCGACGAACTCCTCGGCCAGAAAGTGACCAACATCATTCCGGAGGGCTTCGCGGAGCGGCTGATCGCGGACGATCTCCGTTCGACGGAAGACGCGCTCGACCAGCAGATCGGGACGGGCATCGAACTCGTGGCGCGACGCAAGGATGGCGGCGCGTTTCCGATCGAGATCATGCTGAGCCCGCTCGAGAGCGCCGAAGGAACTCTGGTCACCGCGGCGATCCGCAACATCAGCGTGCGCAAGGCTGCGGATACGCTTCTGGCGCAGATGGAGGGCCGTTACCGCGGGCTTCTGGAGGCGGCGCCGGACGCGATGGTGGTGGTGAACCAGGGCGGCGAAATCGTTCTGGTGAACGTTCAGGCGGAGAAGCAGTTCGGCTATCGCCGCGACGAACTCCTCGGCCAGAAGGTGACCAACATCATTCCGGACGGCTTCGCGGAACGGCTGGTCGCGGACGATCTCCGCTCGACGGAAGATGCGCTCGACCAGCAGATCGGGACGGGCATCGAACTCGTGGCGCGGCGCAAGGATGGCGGCGCGTTTCCAATCGAGATCATGCTGAGTCCGCTGGAGAGCCCCGAAGGCATTCTGGTGACGGCGGCGATCCGCAACATCAGCGTGCGCAAGGATGCGGAAAAGTATCTGGCGCAGGTGGAGGGCCGTTACCGCGGGCTCCTCGAGGCGGCGCCGGACGCGATGGTGGTGGTGAACCAGGCCGGCGAGATCGTCCTGTTGAACATACAGGCCGAGAAGCAGTTCGGCTATCGCCGCGACGAACTCCTCGGGCAGAAGGTGACCAACATCATTCCCGAGGGCTTCGCGGAGCGACTGGTCGCGGACGATCTTCGTTCTGCGGAAGACGCGCTCGACCAGCAGATCGGGACGGGCATCGAACTCGTCGCGCGGCGCAAGGATGGCGGCACGTTTCCGATCGAGCTCATGCTGAGCCCGCTGGAGGGCGCCGAAGGCGTTCTGGTGACGGCGGCCATCCGCAACATCAGCATTCGGAAGGATGCGGAAAAGTATCTGGCGCAGATGGAGGGCCGTTACCGCGGGCTCCTCGAGGCGGCGCCGGACGCGATGGTCGTCGTGAACCAGGGCGGCGAAATCGTCCTGTTGAACGTTCAGGCGGAGAAGCAGTTCGGCTACCGCCGCAATGAACTCCTCGGTCAGAAGGTGACCAACATCATTCCCGAGGGCTTCGCAGAAAGGCTGGTGGCGGACGGTCTTCGTTCTGCGGAAGACGCGCTGGCCCAGCAGATCGGCACCGGGATCGAGTTGCACGGCCGGCGCAAGGATGGCGGCACGTTTCCGATCGAGCTCATGCTGAGCCCACTCGGCAGCGCCGACGCAATTCTCGTGACAGCAGCGATCCGTGACATCTCCGCGCGCAAGGCAGCCGAAAAACTTCTCACGACAAAGATGGAGGAATTGAATCGCTCCAACAAGGAATTGGAGCAGTTCGCGGCCATCGCGTCTCACGATTTACAGGAGCCATTGCGGATGGTGGCGAGCTACACGCAGCTCCTCTCCAAAAGATACAAGGGAAAGCTCGACGGCGACGCCGACGAGTTTATTGCTTTTGCAGTGGACGGAGCCAACCGCATGCAGCGGTTGATTCAGGACTTGCTGACGTATTCCCGCGTCGGAAGCAAAGGAAAGGATCTGCGCGACACGTCGGCTGAAGCCGCCCTGAACCGGGCGATCCTGAATTTGCGGGGCGCCATTGAAGATAGCGGCGCGCAGGTGACGCATGATCCCCTGCCCCATGTGCTGGCGGACGAAACTCAGCTCGTTCAGCTATTTCAGAACCTTGTCGGCAACGCGATCAAGTACCAAAAATCCGGGACTCCTATGATCAACATTTCCGCCACCGAGAATGGGGCGGCAAAATGGTCCTTTGCTGTGAAAGACAACGGACTGGGAATTGACCCGGAGCATTTCGAAAGGATTTTTGGAATGTTCCAGCGGCTGCACAAGCGGAGTGAGTTTGCCGGCACTGGGATTGGATTGGCCATTTGCAAGAAAATCGTTGAGCGACATGGCGGCGCCATTTCGGTCGAGTTGCAAGTCGGCCACGGTTCCACCTTTCGTTTTGCGCTTGCGAAAAGCGAGGCGAATTCATGACATTTATTGGAGCAGACGGCATGCCCATACATGTTCTCCTGGTCGAAGACAGTCCAGGCGATGTTCGGCTGACGCAGGAAGCCTTCCGCGCGGCCAACAGAGAAATCCTCATGCATGTGGCTTCAGACGGCGTCGAGGCCATGGATTTTTTGAGGCAACAGGGAAGTCACTCCGACGCTCCACGTCCGGACCTGATTTTGTTGGATCTGAACCTGCCCAAATTGGACGGCAGCGAAGTTCTGGCGCGGATCAAGGGCGATGACAGCCTTAAGACGATTCCGACAATCATCCTTACAACTTCAGATGCGGAAGCCGATATTATCAGGAGTTATCAGCTTCAGGCAAATTCCTACCTGAGCAAGCCGGTCGAGCTGGACGCCTTCGAGGAGTTGGTGAAGAGCATAAATGATTACTGGCTAATAAAAGCCAAATTACCGCAACAGATACAAGACAGCTGACATGCACCCGATAAAGACAGTTCTTTTGATCGAAGACAATCCTGGAGACGCCCGCCTGCTCCGCGAGATGTTCGCTGAGCAAGGGTCCGGCGACGAACAATTAACGTGCGTAGAATTTATGAGCGAGGCCGAGAAATATCTGGCAAAACATTCCGTCGATATTATCCTGCTCGACTTGGGATTGCCGGATTCGCAAGGTCTGGAAGCGATCAGGCGTGCGCAAGTCGCAGCGCCCAGAGTCCCCCTGGTGGTGCTGACAGGTCTCGATGACGAGGCGCTGGCGGCGCAAGCTCTTCGCGAAGGCGCGCAAGACTATCTCATCAAAGGCCAGCTTGACGGCTACGGAACCGCACGCGGGATTTGCGATCATTGCATTTTGCCATCGAACGAAAGATCATGGAGGACACGCTATTTATTGAAAAGGAGCGCGCCCAGGCCACCCTCAATTGTATAGGCGACGCCGTTGCTTGCACCGACAATTTGGGAAATCTCACCTTCGTCAATCCGGTCGCGGAAAAAATGACCGGCTGGACGTGGCAAGAGGCGGCCGGCCGACCCATGGCGGAGATTTTCCGCATACTTAACCACACCAATCGCGAGATCATCCCCAACCCGATGGATCTGGCCGTTCGAGTCGACCGAACAATGCACCTGCCCGAGAACTCCATTCTCGTTCGGCGAGACGGTTTCGAAATCCCCATCGAAGACTTTGTTTCCCCCATCCACGATCGTGATGGGGGAGTTGTTGGAGCCGTCATCGTTTTTCGGGACGTAAGCAAGGCCAGGGCGATGGCCCTGGAGATGGCGCATTCGTCGGAACACGACTTCCTGACCGGGCTGCCCAATCGAAAGCTCCTGAACGAGCGGATCGATCAGGCAATCGCCTTGGCGCGCCGTCACGCGAAAAGAGTTGCGGTGCTTTTTTTGGACTTGGACGGCTTCAAACACATCAACGACTTTTTGGGCCACCCGGCCGGAGACAGGCTTCTTCAGTCGATCGCGTCACGCCTGGTCGGCTGCGTGCGCAGTTCCGACACGGTGAGCCGCCAGGGAGGCGACGAATTTGTCGTGCTTCTTTCCGAAGTCGAACAGTGGGAAGCGCCGGCCATTACCGCCACAAGAATGCTGCAGGCCGTGGCGGAGGCGCATTCGGTCGACCAGCGCGGCCTCCATGTCACCGCCAGCATCGGCGCGACCGTCTATCCGGAGGATGGCCCGGATGCGGAGACGCTCCTGAAAAACGCTGACACCGCGATGTACCAGGCCCGGGAAAGCGGGCGCCGCAACAGTTTCCAATTCTTCGAGCCGGCCATGAACGTTCTGGCCGTGGAGCGACAATCCATCGAAGAGGATCTTCGGCACGCGATCGATCGACGGGAGTTCGTGCTGCACTATCAACCGAAAATCGATCTGGAGACCGGACTTATCACCGGCGCGGAGGCGCTGATACGCTGGAAGCATCCGCATCGAGGGTTCGTTTCGCCGGCGCAGTTCATCCCCGTCGCGGAAGACTGCGGCCTTATCCTGCAGATTGGCGCCTGGGTCCTTCGCGAAGCATGCGCCCAAGCCCGGGTCTGGCAGGATGCGGGGCTGCCCGCCGTATCCATTGCAGTCAATGTCTCCGCGATGGAGTTTCGGGCCGAGCATTTTCTGGCGGATGTGTTCGCAGTCCTCAAGGAAACCGGGATGGACCCGAAAAATCTCGAATTGGAGTTGACCGAGAGCGTTCTCATGAAGCATGCGGCGTCCGCGGCGGTCATCCTGCATACCCTGCGGGATAGCGGGATTCGGGTGGCGCTCGATGACTTTGGCACAGGCTATTCAAGCTTAAGCTATCTGCAAAAATTTCCGGTTGACGCTCTCAAAATCGACCAGTCGTTCATTCGCGAGATCAGCACCTCTGGCGGCGGCGATACGTCCATTGTGACCGCAATTATCAATATGGCGCGGGGTCTCAACCTACGGGTCATCGCCGAGGGGGTGGAAACCGAGGAGGAGTTGGATTTTCTTCGCGCGAACCAATGCGACGAGGTCCAGGGTTATTGCTTCAGCCGGCCAGTGCCTCCCGAACATTTCGCGAAGCTTCTCGCCAGCGGCATCGGAAGGGACGGCGGGCGTCCCTCAGGTCTCAAGACCGATCCTCGACAGCCTGCAGTGGTGGTGTGAACGAGGCGTTTGTGTTGACGTGACCCTCTCCCGCCGCCGCCGAAAGCTAGGGCTTGGACCCACCCAGACATGCCGCCGAAAAAGGTAATCGGCCTCCAATCTCAAACTGATATGAGGCCCAACTGGACGGCTGACGCGCAGGCGTATCTTGCCGCGTTGAGGAGCGCTGTCGTTCCAGAGTTCCTGTCCATGAATCTGCTGATGGCCGGCATGGTTCCCACCGTGACGGCTCTCAGGCGAAGCATCGCGTCCGCCGACGACCCAACAAGCGCCCGGTTCTGGTTCGTCATGTCGATGGGACTCCTGGTCGGCTTCGTCATCGCCTACCCGATGAACTGGTGGTTGGTCGCCAACCACATGAAACACGGAATGATCGCTGTCCGGCCCGTCGGCGGCGCCGAACAGGACGCCGCCATGCGGCACGCGGAAAAGAGCGCCAAGGCCCACCCTGCGGGCATGAGCGGAATGGCCGACGGGCCAGACAGGCAGAAATGGCGCGCGACTCGGCCTCCCGGCCGGAGGGCCTGCTCGCCGCGCCGGTCCCACCGGTTTGGATCATGGCGGCGGCTTGGTTCCTCGCATTGGCGGCGGGTCTCGCGCTGGCGTTTTGACGCCGCGTTCGATGCGGCCCCTTTTTGCGCACGAAGGTGCAATTCGTCTTCTCACGAAGCAGCGGCCTTGCGATACTCAAAGGGTGCGCTACGAGTATAGCATGCGCTGTTATTTTCTGCAGGGCGGGCACATCCAAGCCGTCCAGGAACTTCCTGGCCTGACGGACGACGAGGCCGTTGAAAAAGCACGCATCCTGTTTTCGGAGCGCAGTCAACTTTTTGAGGGTTTCGAGGTGTGGGACCGGACGCGCTTCATAATCAGGTATTCGCGCGCCGATCAGCGCATCAGATCGTTCAACTCGCCAACCAGCTCATCCGTTCAGTAGGGCCCGAGGCGCGAACGTCCGTCGTCCGGGATTTCCGCGCGCGCCGGCCTCGCTGGGCCAGACGTGGTGGCCAACGGGATGCTCAGCCGCCGCTCGTGAACCTGTCGCGCTCACAGTTTTCGCTGAGGAGGCCCGAATGCAAGACGATCGGGGAGCCCGACCACCGCCACGACTGCGGTCAACCCGAAACTGTGGAATGAAAATCGCTGATAATTGGGACAAACTGCTGTCGTCGCCATGCGGACTATCGACACGGCCGACTTTATAGCCAATAAGACGCTGCGACGCATTCGTTTTAACTGAATTTAGGTGAACAATATGGGTAATACGGCGGAAGACACGACTGAACGGCGGAACAGAGTTGTTCTGGGAAAAGATTTCTCGGCTTCGTCGGGGCTGACTCTCGCCGCGCCCGGAGAGGGAGCCGATCTCATTCGTGCGTTCCTGCAAATCGAGCAGAAGCACGTGCGCGTTGCAGTTATCGAGCTGGTCAAGCGACTTTCGCAGGCGAGTTCGCAGGCCTGACGGAGTTCAATGATTTGCGATCGTCTTGCGGGCTTTGCGTTTCTTGATCGATCGTCATTATCCGTCGCACTTCAGCGATCGCCATATCGATAAAATACACGAGCTCTGGGCCGTCGATTAAGTCAGCGTCCAAGCGGGCTTCGAATAAAGTCGCCTCAAGCGATTGTAATTTAGATCTACGCTCCGCGAATTCTTCGGCGGCGTTGCGTGTTTCCAACACGGAAGAACGCGGGGTCCTTGTCATTGTGATCGCCCAAAGTTAACTTTATTCCCATTCGACAGTTAAACAAAAGTTCAAACTCTGCAAACCGCGGATATGTGGAGAACATAAAGCGAACACGTCGTCGATAACCGGCTGGCCCCCGGCGATCGGTCGAGGCTGCACCGGGGTTCGCATGATATGGGCCGGCGGAGCGCTGCGGCGCTGAGGCGGGGATTTGAAGGCTAACCAAGAAAAAGCGCCCCCACTTCAAGATTGGCCCTGCCGCGCTCGGAAGCTCGAACGGTGAGGCCGGCCGCGTCCTTCCGTCGGCGACCCTCAACTGTTCAGCCCCTGTACTCCCGCCGCTACCAGCACGCGCAAAAGCTCGGTTTGCAGCACCCACACGCGGGAAGGGTTGCGTTCAAAGTAATCCCTGATACGTCGTGCGTTTTCCGCACTCGGGCACCGGCGATATTGATCAATTAAATTTAGCATTTCTTTGCCTCCCGTTAGGGAACGCTTATGCAATATAGTTCACTGGGGTTAGGTCTTCACCTCTCATACGGTTTCCGGCTGATCACTTCGAATTGGCGATTTTGGGCCACCAGTGGAAGCCGGCCTGGCTTTTGATCTTTTCGCGGTCGCTGGCGAGAGCGGCGCAGCGCATCGAGATGGTTTCGTCGAGAGCCTCGAGGGTGGGGATGTGCTTGTTGACGACGGGTTCGTCGACCAGGGTCCATAGCGTCTCGGCCGGCTGCACTTCGGGAGTGTAGGCGGGCTGGAACAGGAGGCGCAGGCCGTCCGGCACGGCAAGGCCGGATTTGCCGTGCCAACCGGCGTTGTCGAGCACAAGAACGATGCGTCGGTCGCGACCGGCGCCCGCTTCTTCTGCGAACAGGCGCAGCAGCGCCTCGAAGAACGGCTTGGATACGCCGTTCGAGATGTACCAGAAGCTTTCGCCGGTGGCCGGAGACACGAACGCCGTCACATAGAGCCATTCGAAGCGATGGTGGCCGTGCGCGATCGGCCGCTCGCCTACCGGCGCCCAGACCCGCCGCGTCACCGGCTTCAGGCCGAGCCGGTGCTCGTCGGTCGCGAAAGCTTCGATCGGCGTGTCGGGGTGGAGCGAGGCTTCCTCGGCGACGATTTCGGCGACTTTTTTTTGAAGGCCTCTTGCTCCGCCGGCGTCGCCGCCTTCGGATTGCGTGGCCGCGGCTTTTGGATCGACCAATCGATCGCCCGCAACGCCTCCCACCCGCGTTGCGGCGCTACCGAGGCCAAGCCCAACTCGGCCGCCATCCAGCGCGCGACCTTGCCGCTCGTCCACACCCCGCCGTCGGGCGGAGGTTCACCCAAACGGACGCGCAGACGTCGCAAGAGTTCGGGCGTCAGAACCCTCGCCGGCGCGCCGTTGCCCCGACGCAGATCCCCCAAGGCCGAAGGCCCAAACGCGTTGTAGCGCTCCAAAAGCTGCTCAATCCAGCGCTGGCCAAACGACGTCATCGCGGCAACATCGCCGGTCGAATGCCCCTTCGCCAAAAGCCAGATCGTCTGAAAATGCCGCGATGACGTAACGTCCGTGCAAGCCTCGTACCGCGCCTCCAACGCCTCAACGCTCAGATGACCAGCCACCCGCGCCATGCCCGCCTCCCGCGAATCATGGCTACCCTATCTATCAGCAGAAAAGGACAACGAGAATCCACCCCGTCGAGTCAATCAGCCGGAATCCGTATCAAGCATAGGAGCACAACGCGCGCGAAAGCGCAGTGAGTTTTGTCACATTGCGGACTGCGAACCGGCTGTCTCGTCTTCGGGGAGGGGCCGTCAGGCTCCCAGTCCACGCGCGACGGTGCGACAATCGCTCGGAGCGGGAGTTGACCGCGGTCTGACCGGCCTGGGCGTTGTGGAAGAAACGGGCTACCGCGCCACGCCCGGGAGACTGGAAAACCTCCCGAGCGGCCGTCGTGCAGGAGCGAATGGAGACGACCACTGGTTTGTCGCGGACACGCGAAGCCAGGCATTTCGCGCCGTGCTCCGCGGCGAAGCGGATTGGGCCAAAGCCGCATGAGGGCGCCACATGCGGAAGTGCGGGAACTTGAGCTGCGACTGCCCTTCCGCGGCGAGCCCACCCCCGCCATGACGGCAAGGCAGCGTCCAAACGCTGAATCCCACTGGCGAAGGGGTGCGGTCTCTTGTTTCGCGCGCCTTTCTCACCACGATATGACGACCCCGCCCGTTCCGCCGACCGAGGGCGCGCTCCAGCCGAACTGGCCCTCGAACGTGCCGAACAGGGCGGCGTTCTTGGTCACTTTGAGCTTGAACCCAATCGACGTGACCAACAAGTCTCGTGGAGCCTGCGCGCCCTGGATCACGAAATCGAAACCGGGCGCCGAGATGAATGCGCTTTCGGTTGACCGGCTGGGATCGAATTCGTGCTTCCAGGCGCCGCGCGCCCAGAAGTCGAGGTCCATCGCGTTGGGCAACGCCGCGTTCGATTCGAGTTGCAGACCGACAAAGCTCGGCAGCGAGTTGATCGTTCTGGCCTCGTAGGTGAGACCGATCACGCTCGGAATCGTGCCAAAATTGCTCTCGGTGAAGCCGCTGGAGCGGAGCGAGGCCAGTTCGAGGCCGACGAACGGTGAGGCTGTGAGGGCTCCATATTGGGCCTGGTAGCCTACCTCCCCGTAGCCGCTCCACGCATGCGATCCGAAGCTGCCCTGCGGCTGCTCGGCGAAGCCGGGCGCCATGTACGGGCCGCCGACGAAATTCGACGCCGGCAGAACGACGCCCGGAATCGTGGCAGATCGCTGCTCCTTGTTGTCAAAGTTGCTGTAGTTGAGGTCGCCTGCTGCGTAGAGCCCCCGATTGTTGCGCCATGCGCCATAGATCGAGCCTTCCCAACCGTCCACGGAGCCCCATGTGCTGCGGTTCAGGACTCCGAAGCTGGACTGGCCGCCGCCGGCAGAAACGCCGAGCAGGACATTCGGATTGAGCTGATAATCGAGACCGGCGCTGAAGCCGGAAACATGCTCAGTCGCCGAGGCCGATCCGACGATAGGGTCCCCCGGCCATTGCGCCGTACCCCCGTACCCCGTCCCCCAAATCCGCCAGGTTCGGGCCGTCGTGCACGGGGAGACCGGCGCAGGCTCGCCTTTGCGGGTCGGCAGCGCCGGCGGAGTCTCGTAGACCGTCTTGCCGGTGGCGTCGTCGCCGCAGGCGTCGGAGAGCCAGCGCTGGGTCTGGTTGTTCATCGTCGATCGATAGAAGTCGATCGTGTTGAACGCTGTCTGCTGCGCGGCCGACACGCCCTCGCCGGACAGCGAGTCGTAGATCTGGCCGAGCGTGGCGACATTCGGCTGATAGAACAGCGTTGTCGCGATCGACCTGAAGGCCGGCGACACCTGCAGGGTCTCGATCGCATTGATCGCGTTGCCGACCGAATGCTGGTTCTGGGTGAGCCCCAGAGGTGAATAGTCGATGACATACTTGAGGTCGATGTCGTGAGGGTCCGGGTAGATGAGGGAGTAGTTGACGACCGCGGTGTCGAACGCCGTCAGGCTCACCCCGGAGTTGGTCACGCCGCCCGCCGCAGTCAGGATCGTCGACGTATGCGCGCCGGGGAGCGCAAAGCCGGGAGCCGTCAGCGGATTAACAAGGTTGACGAAGACGTCGCCAGCCATGTTGGCGGTCCCGCTGACCGTGATGAGATCGTTCGACGGCTCCAGGTCGAGGTCCATTCCGTACACGCCGGTCGGCGTCTGCACCAGATTGCCCGCGATGCTGGTCGTGTAGACGTTTTGATAGCCGCCCGGCGACAACAGGCCCTCGTTGGTCAAGGTGTCGAGCGGCGCGGCGAGCGGCCCGAGCCAGACAACGGAGCCGGAATTGAAGACGCCGCTCGGCTTGTTGTCGATAGCGTTCTGACCGGCCGATAGATCGACAGAGCCGTCCATCCGGCCGAAATTGACGATCGAGTCGTCTCCGAGACCGCCTGTGACGACGAATCCTTCGATGTTCGACCGGGTGGCGAGGAAGCCGTTGTTGGTCAGCAGATTGGACGAGCCTCCAATCAAACGGACCGCGTTCGCAGGCTCGTCGCCGTTGCCGGGCGTCCCTCCCGAACCGACACCGCCGACCACCGCGACGCCGCTCGCTACCGAGACGGTAATCGGGCCGCCTCGCCCGGTCTGAT
This sequence comes from uncultured Alphaproteobacteria bacterium, assembly GCA_963724785.1. Classification (GTDB taxonomy): domain Bacteria; phylum Pseudomonadota; class Alphaproteobacteria; order Rhizobiales; family Beijerinckiaceae; genus Roseiarcus. Next base: position 210,815 of record CAVRWC010000028.1, read on the forward strand.
CGGTCGACGCCGCGACGACGCCTGTCGAATTCGGGCCGGTGGCGAGGATGTTCGCATCCGCGTTCACGGTTACGGCTCCGGCAGCGCCCGCGCCTCCAGCGCTGCCGAGGAATGCGCCGCTTGCCGGCAATACGACGCCGAACTCGCCGCCGCCGACGATCCCGCCGCCTCCCGCGACCGACTGGGCGATCACGCCGTGCGCGCCGGCGCCGGTCGTCTCGATCGGCGCCGCGACGTTGACCGTCACTTCGCCGCCGTCGCCTGATCCGCTTCCGTCCGCGATCACGACGGGCAGCGGAGCGCCCGTGGAGGAAAAGGCCTGAAAGAAGCCGCCGCCGCCGCCGATCGACTGGGCGAGAATCGCGTGCGCTTCCGCGCCGCTCGTGGCGATCGCGCCGCTCGACGTCACCGTCACCGCCGCGCCGTCGCCGCTGCCCGCGCCGCCAAGCGTCACCGCGCCGCCAGCCGAGACGCCGTAGGCTTGGCCCACGCCGCCGCCGCCGCCGATCGATTGCGCGATGATGCCGACCGCGCCGACGCCTGATGTCGTGATCGCGCTCTGGCTCGCCAGAAGAACCTTGGATCCTGCGCCCGACGCGCCAGGATCGCCGAGAACAGCCGAGGTCAGCGTCGGATTTTGCGCGCCGTCGCTGACGAAGCCGGCGAGACCGCCGCCTGCGCCAATCGCCTGAGCCACGAGCGCGTCGGAAAGCAAGCCGCTGGTCGTGATCGACCCCTGGCCGATGGTCCAGGTCGAGGCGTTGGTCGGATCGGCCGAGCCGCCGGCGCCGCCGGTCGCACCGAGTTGGAAAGAGACGCCCGCGGCGCTGATCCCGCTTGCGGCGGTCAAGGCGCCGAAGCCGCCGCCGCCGCCGATCGTCTGAGCCACCACGCCAGGCGCGAATCGTCCGGCCGTCAAGATCGCGCCGGCGCTCGAGAAGGTCAGCGCGCCGCCATTATCCGTACCGCCCTCCGAGCCGCCGAGGGTGAGCGAGACGGAGCCTGCCGAGCCGGTCACGGCGCCGAGCGCATAGAGGACGCTTCCCCCGCCGCCGCCGATCGTCTGGCCGAGCACGCCGACCGCCGCGTCGCCGCTGGTCAGGGTCGGGCCGCCGCCGGTCGAAATCGAGCCGCTATTGGACACGACCGCGGCTCCCCCCGAGCCTCCACCACTCGTGCTGCCGCCCGCGGCCAGCGAGAGCGGGCCCGCCGCGGTGAAGGCCACGTCGCCCGCGACGCCCGACGTGCCGCCGCCGCCGCCGATCGATTGCCCGGCAAAGCCGATGGCGCCAGCGCCACTCGTAAAGACGACGTTTGCGTTCTGCGTGTTCAGCGGATTGCCGTCGCCGGAAATCGTTCCCGAAGCCCCGACGACCTGAGTGCTTCCGAGCGCCCCGATCATCAGCGGATCGGGCACGATGAGGCTGCCGTTGCCGCCGCCGCCGCCGACAGCCTGAGAGAGGAGGCCGTAGGAGAGGTCGCCCATCGTGCCGATCGAGCCGCCGGAGACTTCGACATTGACCGTCCCGTTGGCGCCCTGCGCGCCATTTCCGCTGCCGCCGACCTGGAGCGCCGACCCGTCAAGCGAACCGTCCTGGACCGCGACTGCGAAGGAGCCGCTGCCACCGCCCCCGCCGATCGACTGCGCGACCACTGCGACCGAACCGGCGCCGAGCGTCTCGATGGAGCCGGTGCTGATGACCGTCACATTGCCTCCGGCGCCGCCGCCTCCAGCGCCGCCGACCGTGTTCGTGAGCTTGCCGCCACCGGTGAAATTGAGCGCGCCGCTGAATCCCGCGTCGCCGCCGCCGCCGCCGATCGACTGCGCGTAGATTCCGACCGAGCCCGCGCCCCTCAGGATAATGGTTCCGCTGTTGGTGACGTTGACGTCGCCGCCCGCGCCGCCGCCCGCCCCCGAGCCCCCAACCGAGGACGTCGCCCCGCCGGCGCTCGAATAGGCGCCCGAGACGCTGAAGCCGCCCGAGCCGCCGCCGCCGCCGACCGACTGCGCGTAAACGCCGTGCGATAGCGCGCCGTCGGTCTCGATCGTTCCGGCGTTGGTGACCGTCACGGTCCCGCCGTTGCTCGCCACGCCGCCCGCGCCGCCGACGCTTTGCGACATGCCGTCTCCGGCGCCGGTCGAGCCGCCAGCCGCGATCGAGAAGGCGCCCGCGCCGCCGCCGCCGCCGATCGACTGAGCGAGGATGCCGGTCGAATTTGCCTCGGCGGTGTGAACGATCGCGCCTGCGTGATTGGTGACGGTGACCGTCCCGGCCGCGCCGCCGCCGCCGCCCGCTCCGCCGCCGACGGTGTTGCTGGCCGCGCCGCTGGTCGAGAACCCGGCGCCGACGGCGAAGCCGCCTGCGCCGCCGCCCCCGCCGATGGACTGCGCAAGAATGCCGATGCTCGAAACGCCGAGCGCGTTCACCGAATTGTAGTTGTCGACTGTCACGTTTGATGCGGTTCCCCCGCCTCCGCCCGCGCCTCCGCCGACCGTCGACTTGGCGTCGCCGCCGAGGCCCGCGCCCGCGCCGATGGCGAAGCCGCCCGAGCCGCCGCCGCCGCCGACTGACTGGGCGAGGATGCCATACGACATGGCGCCGTTCGTCTGCACTGTTCCGGCGACGCCGTTGAGCACGCTGACCTCGCCGCCCGCGCCGCCGCCGGCGCCTGAGCCCCCGACCGAGGACGCTTCACCCCCACCCGAGGTTGAAAAGCCCGCGGCGGCGCTAAAGCCGCCGTTGCCGCCGCCGCCGCCGACAGACTGGGCGACAATGCCCTTCGACAAGTCGCCGTCTGTCTGGACTGCGCCTTCATTGTCGACCGCGACGTTGCCGCCGTTGCTCGCGACGCCGCCCGCGCCCCCGACGCTCTGCGCGGCGCTGTCCGCGCTGGTCGAGACCGAAGCCGAAATCGAGAAGCCGCCGTTGCCGCCGCCGCCGCCGACCGATTGCGCGAGGATGCCCGTCGAATTCGCCTGAGATGTCTTGACGATCGCGCCGGCATAATTGGTCACCGTCACATCGCCGGCGAGACCGCCGCCGCCGCCCGCTCCGCCGCCGACCGAATTGTCGGCCTTGCCGCTCGTCGAGAAAGCCGCGCCGGCCGCAAAGCCGCCGTCGCCGCCGCCGCCGCCAATCGACTGGGCGAGGACGCCCACGCTGGAGACGCCGAGCGTAAAGATGGCGTCGGCGTTGCCGACCGTTACGGTGGAAGCGTTCCCGCCGCCTCCGCCGCCGCCGCCGCCGACCGTCGAACTCGCGTCGCCGCCGAGGCTGACCGCGCCGCCGACGGAAAAGCCGCCATTGCCCCCGCCCCCGCCGACCGACTGGGCGAGGATGCCGTGGGCCATCGCGCCGTCCGTTAAGATCGCGCCGCCCGCCTCGTTGCTCACCGTCACTTCGCCGGCGTTGCCGGCCGAACCACCTGCCCCCCCCGTGCTCTGGTTTGCCGCGTCCGAATGGAGCGACCCAGAGGCGCCGATCGCGAAGGCCCCGTTACCGCCGCCGCCGCCGACCGATTGCGCAAGAATGCCGACGCCCTGATCGCCAGCCGCTATAATAACGGCCGAATTCGTGACCGTCACCGAAGAGCCGGACCCAGCCCCGCCGCCAGCGCCGCCGGTAGCGTTGGTCGAGGCGGCGCCGCTCGAGCTGATCGCGAGACCGCCCGCGAAACCGCCATTGCCGCCGCCGCCGCCAACCGACTGCGCGAGAATGCCGACCGACCCCGCGCCATGCACCGTGATCATGCCGGAGTTGTAGACCGTCACCGCATCGGCGCCGCCACCGCCGCTCCCCTGGCCGCCGGTCGCGTTGGTCGTGGCGTCGTCTTTGATGCTGAAGGAGGCGCCAACAGCGAAGCCGCCGTCGCCGCCGCCCCCGCCGATCGACTGCGCGATAAGGCCATCGGAGAGAATGCCCCAAGTATTGATCACGCCAAGGTTGCTGACGTCGACGGCGCCGCCTAGGCCGCCGCCCGAGCCATTGCCGCCGACCGTGTTGCTCGAACCGGCTGCATCCGAACCCGTGCCGACGCCAGCGCCGATCGAGAAGCCGCCGTTGCCGCCGCCGCCGCCGACCGATTGCGCCAGAATGCCGGCGGCGCTGTCGCCATACGTCGTTATGTTGCTGCCGAGCGCCGTTTCGACCGTTACGCTCTTGCCGTCCGAGCCTGTGCCGCCCATGCCGCCGACAGAATTGGTCGCCGCCGCGCCACCGTTCGAGAACGACAGCGCGCCCGAGAAGCCGCCGTTGCCGCCGCCGCCGCCGATCGACTGGGCCAGGATGCCGTCTGAGCCTTCGCCGCTGATCGCGCCCTCGTATGCGCCGCCGACGAAACTGCCGACTCCGGTTGTGATCATGCCGCCGCTTTGCACCGTCACGTTGCCGGCAAAATCGCCCGTGCCGCCCGCGCCGCCGGTCGAGTTGGCGTTGACGGCCTTGTTGATCGAGCCTGAACCTGAAACGCTGAAGCCGCCGTTGCCGCCACCGCCGCCGATCGACTGCGCCAGGATGCCGTCCGACAGGTCCCCCTGGGTGACGAGGGAACTCGTCGAGTTGGCCGTGAAATTGTTGACGACCTGGACGTCGCCCGCGGTGTTGCCGTTGCCGCCGCCGCCGCCTGTGCTCGTCGCCTCGGCCCCTCCGCTCTTTGAAAATGCTCCCGCGACGGAGAAGCCGCCGTTGCCGCCGCCGCCGCCGACCGACTGCGCAAGGATACCGTCGGAATTGTTCCCGCCGGTGTAAATGTCGCCCGTATTGGTGACGTTGACCGCATTGCCGGAGCCGGCGTTGCTGCCGGACCCGCCGACGCTTTGCGCCTTGGAATCATCGTTGATGCTGAGGCTGCCGGCGACCGAGAAGCCGCCGTTGCCGCCGCCCCCGCCGATCGACTGTGCAAGAATGCCGTCGGAGCCGGCCCCGAGCGTGTAGATCGAATATCCGCTCAGGGAAGAGTCTGTCGACGACGACGCGTTCACCGTCACCGTGCCTGCGTTATTGCCGGCGCCGCCGCTGCCGCCGACGCTGTTGATGTCGGCCCCGCCTTTGTAGGAGAGGGCCGCCCCGACCGAAAACCCGCCGTTGCCGCCGCCGCCGCCGACGGACTGCGCGAGAATGCCATAGGACAACGCGCCGTTCGTCAGCACCGTGCCCGTGCTGGAGACGGACACATCGCCGGCGACCCCGCCCGAGCCGCCGTTGCCGCCGACGGTCTTGGGCGTGATCGGGGACACGACCGAATTGTAAGAGCCTGAGACGAGCAGGGAGAAGCCGCCGTTGCCGCCGCCGCCGCCGATGCTTTGCGCCACGATCCCGCTTGAATTCGCCTTCGGCGTCGCAAAGGAGCCTCCGGCCACGCCCGTCGTGATGTTACCGACACTTTCGACGTCGACATTGCCCGCCGCATTTCCTGTTCCGCCGTTGCCGCCCATGCTGCGCGCGGCGCCGATGCCGCCGTTCTGCAGGGTCAGCGCCCCGCTGAACCCGCCGTTGCCGCCCGAACCGCCGATCGATTGCGCGAGGATGCCGTCGGAGGAGAGGCCGGAGGTCGAGATATCGCCCGTGCTGCCGACGTGGACGTTGCCCGCAACGTTGGTGTTGCCGCCCGCGCCGCCGATCGCGAGGCCGACATTGGCGGATTCCTCATCGGTCGTCACGGTCGCTGCTACTGCGAAGCCGCCGTTGCCGCCGCCGCCGGCCACCGACTCGGCAAAGATGCCGTTGGACTGATCGCCCTGGGTCGTAATCGTGCCGAACGAATCGACCGAGACATTGCCCGACTTGTTGCCGGTCCCGCCCGCGCCGGCGAGGGAGATGCTCACCGCCCCGTACTGGGCGCCGTTCGCGGACACTGTGAAGCCGCCGTTGCCGCCGCCCCCGCCGATCGATTGGGCGGAAATGCCGTCGGATTGCGAGCCCGTCGTCAAAATGTTGTTGTAGCTGACGACGCCGACGTCCTGCGCCGCGCCGCCTCCTGCGCCCGTGCCGCCGATCGTGGCGCCAAGCGCGGCCGCCCTCCGAAACATTTGCGCCGATCGCAAATCCGCCATTGCCGCCGCCGCCGCCGATCGACTGCGCCAGGATGCCGTTGGCGCCTTGCCCGGTCGTATAGAGCGTCGTCACGCCGACGGTCGGAACCGTGTCGAAGCCGACGCCATAGCTGTTGACGGTGACCGTTCCGGCCGCGCCGCCGCCGCCGCCCGACCCGCCGACCGCCGCGCTGAGGCTGCCCACGCCGAGACCCAGAGCGCCGGTGATCGAGAAGCCGCCATTGCCGCCGCCGCCGCCGATCGACTGGGCGAGAATGCCGTTGGAGCTGTCGCCGCCGGTCGATATCCAGCCGAAGCTGTTGACGGTGACCGCGCCGGCCGAGCCGCCGCCCATGCCCGAGCCGCCGACGCCGACCGAAGCGGCGAGTTCCGATCCGCCCGACGCAGCGATGGCGAAACCGCCGTTGCCGCCGCCGCCGCCGATCGACTGCGCCAGAATGCCGTTCGACTCGAACGCCTTGGTCAGGATGTTGTTGTAGCTGGTGACGCTCACGGTGGCCGCGTTGCCGCCGCCGGCGCCGGAGCCGCCGACCGAGACGCCGAGGCCCGCGCCGCCCAAGCCGACGCCCGCGCCGACCGCGAAGCCGCCGTTGCCGCCGCCGCCGCCGAGCGACTGGGCAAGAATGCCGTTCGACATTTGGCCGTCGGTCTCGATCGTCGCGGATGCCGATGGAGGCACGACGTCCGAACCCGACGCCGTAGCTGTCGACCGTCACCGCGCCGGCCGCGCCGCCGCCGCCGCCGAAGCCGCCGACGGCGACGCCGACGCCCGCCAGGCCGATCGAGGCCGACGCGCCGACCGAGAAGCCGCCGTTGCCGCCGCCGCCGCCGATCGACTGCGCTGCGATGCCGTTCGAATTCTCGCCCTGCGTCCAGACCGTTCCGGTGCTGGTCACAACCACGTCCGACGCGCCGCCCGCATCGCCGCCGTGGCCGCCGACGGACACCGCCGCCGCGCCGCCGATATCGTCGAACGAGCCGGAGCCGCTGACGGCGATGCTGAAGCCGCCGTTGCCGCCGCCGCCGCCGACCGACTGCGCAAGGATGCCGTCCGAATTGTCGAAGACAGTGGCGATGTCGCCGGCGCTCGTAACCTGGACGGCGCCGGCGTTGCCGCCGCCGCCGCCGCTCCCGCCGACGCCGACGCCGACGCCGACGACGCCGCCGAGCGCCACGACGCCCGAAAAGCCGCCATTGCCGCCGTCGCCGCCGATCGACTGCGCGAGAATGCCATAGGCGTCGTTCTGCATCCCGCCCGCGGACTTGCCAGAGCCCGTGGTCAAATTGCCGGTAGAGTTCACGATGACCACGGGATCGGCCGACGAGGAGACGGAACTGCCGCCTGCGCCTGCGCCGCCGCCGACGCCCACGGTGACGCCGCCGGCCGCCCCGAGCGACACGCCGATAGTCGAGCCGCCATTGCCGCCGCCGCCGCCAAGCGACTGCGCGACGATCGCGCTCGATTGGTTCCCGGAGGTAGTGATGTCGCCGTTATTGGTGAGGCTGACGTTCGAGGCGTCGCCGCCGCCTGCTCCGCCGCCGCCGACCGAAACCGCCGCAGCGACGCCGCCCAGCGCAAGCGAACCCGCTCCGGCGAAGCCGCCGTTGCCGCCGCCGCCGCCGACCGATTGGGCGAAAAGGCCGTTCGATTGATCGCCCTGGGTGACGATTTCGCCTTGACTCGTCAGCGTCGCGGATCCCGCGCTATTGCCGCCGCCCGCCGGTTCCGCCGATCGCCACCGCCCCGCCGAACGCGCCCGTGGTCGCCGAGAGGGCGATGCTCATGCCGCCGTTGCCGCCGCTGCCGCCGACCGACTGGGCGAACACGCCGTCGGAGAAGTTGCCGGCCGTCGTGATGGCGCCGACGCTGTTGGCGGTCGCCGCGCCGCCCGTGCCGCCGTTGCCGCCGCTGCCGCCAAGCGTGACCGCGACCGCGCCGCCCTCGAGATCGATCCACTCAGCGATCCCGCCCAACCGCCGTTGCCGCCGCCGCCCCCTACCGATTGCGCGACGATGCCCGACGAGAAGTCGCCGAGCGTGAGGATGTTGTTGGCGAAGGGCCGACCGAAGCCGCTGTTGACGGTGGCGTCCATGCCGTTGCCGCCGCCGCCACCGGAGCCGCCGACTGACACGCCGATGCTGGCGCCGCCGGAGAGCGCCGCCGTGCCGGCAAATCCGCCGTTGCCGCCGCCGCCGCCCAGCGACTGCGCGACGATGCCGGACGAATTGGCGCCTTCGGTGACGAGCGTCCATCCGGACCCATATCCTGTGACGGACAGATTTTGGCCGCCGCCGTCCGCGTTGACAGTGGCGCTCATGGCGTTCTGGCCCGATCCGCCGCCGCCGCCGACGCCGACCGACACTGCGCCGCCGATGCCTACGCCCGCCGCAACGGCGAAGCCGCCGTTGCCGCCGCCCCCGCCAACGCGACTGGGCGAGAATGCCCGTCGAATTGGCGTTCAAGGTTTCGATCGACCCTGAACTGTCGACGCTCGCCGCGCCGGCGAGACCGCCGGTCGCGCCGCGACCTCCGACGCCGACATTGATCGCGCCGACGCCGACGCTCGCGGCGACCGAGAAACCGCCGTTGCCGCCGCCTCCGCCGATCGACTGCGCCGCGATGCCGACCGAGTTTTGGCCCATGGTCGCGATGTTGCCGACGCTGGTCACGCTGACATTTCCGGCGGCGCCGCCGCTGCCGCCCTTGCCGCCGACGCCGAGGCTGACGGCGCCGATGGCTGCGGACGCGCCGACGGAGAAGCCTCCGTCGCCGCCGCCGCCGCCCAGCGATTCGGCTGCGATGCCGAAGGAGTTCGCGCCTTGCGTGGTTATGTTGCTCAGGTTCGAGACCGTCACGCCCATAGCGCCGCCGCCGCCGCCGCCGGCCCCGCCGACGCTGGCCGAGATCGCCGCGCCGAGCGACAGGCTTGCCGCCACCGAGAACCCGCCGTTGCCGCCGCCGCCGCCGATCGATTGGGCAAGAATGCCGTCGGAGTTCAAGCCATAGGTCATCAAGCTCCCCTTGGTGTCGACCTCGACGGGGCCTCCACTCCCGCCGCCACCGCCGCCGGCCGCGATACCAATAGCGGCGCTGAAAACGGGATTGACCGAAGCCGCGATCGCGAAACCGCCGTTGCCGCCGCCGCCGCCGATCGACTGGGCGACGATGGCCGCGGACTGGTCGCCGTACGTCGTGATGTTATAGGCGGTGGCCAGCGAGGCGTTGGGATTGTCGCGCAAGACGTTGACCGCGCTGGCGCTGCCGCCGGCGCCGCCCGCGCCGCCGAACGCCACGGCGAGGCCCGGTCCCGCCGCCACGGCGCCGCCGCCGTTGCCGCCGCCGCCGCCGATCGATTGCGCGAGAATGCCTGGCGAAGCCGAGATGCCGGCGCCAAAATTGCCCGTGTAAACCGTGCCCCCATTGGTGCCCGTTGAAATGTCGCCGCCATTGGTCACGGTGACCGCGCCGCCGCCGCCGCCGCCGCCGCCAGAGCCGCCAAAGGAGAAGAGCCCGGCCGACGTGCCGCCATTGCCGCCGCCGCCGCCGATCGACTGGGCGAGAATGCCATCCGCCTGCGAGGAATACGTCTGCAGGGCGCCTTCGTTTGAAACGCTGACCGCGCCGCCCGGCGTGGTGTTGGAGCCCGAACCGCCCATGGCGAATAGGCCGCCGGAATTGGCGCCGTTGCCGCCGCCGCCGCCGATCGACTGCGCCTCGATCGCGTGGGAGCCAAAACCTTCTGTCGTGATCGCTCCCGAATTGGTCACCGCAACAGCGCCGCCATTGCCGCCCGCGGCGCCGCTACCCCCGAGCGCGAAGAGTCCCGGAGACGCTTCCGGCGTTGCCGCCGCCGCCGCCGATCGACTGGGCGAGAATGCCGTACGCGGATCGACCCAAGGTCGTGATGGTGCTGGCCGAAGTGACCTCAGCAGTGCCCCCGTTGCCGCCGGTGCTGCCGCCGCCGCCGCCGGAATAAAACAGGCCGAAACCGCCCGCTCCACTGCCGCCGGCGCCGCCGAGGCTGTAGGCGGCGATGCCAATGCTGTTATCGGCGGTTGTCGAAATCGAGGTGCCTAAGGCCGTATTGACCTGCGCGGCTCCGGCCTGGCCGGCGTTGTTGCCAGCGCCCCCGCCGGAATAGAAAAAGCCGCCGCCGCCGCCTGAGCCGCCATTGCCGCCCTGGCTGATTGCGGTAATGCCGACAGCGTTCGCGCCCGAGATCACAATCGATCCGCCGTCAAAATTGGCCGTCGCAGTGCCGCCAAAGCCGCCCGCACCGCCCTGGCCGCCGCTTCCTCCGAGCGAGCCGCCGCTGCCGCCGCCGCCGCCTTGGCCCCCCACGGACTGAGCCAGAAGGCCGCCCTGGTTTCCAGTCGAAATCTGTCCCGTGAAGGTGACCGCCACGTTTCCGCCGTCGACGCCGGCGCCGCCCTGACCGCCATTGCCTATCAGGGTGGCGCTGCCGCCACCGCCGCCTTGGGACCCTGTAGAGCTGCCGAAGACCGCGACGGGCGGGTTGCCGCCGCCGCCGCCGATCGTCACCGGGCCGCTGGTCGGCGCGACGACATGGACAGTCACGGGCGGGCCAGAATTTCCGGAAGGACCGGACCCGGACAAGCTCGTCTGGCTTGGCGTGCAGGCGGCCGTCTGGTTGCTGCCGTTCGTCGGGGTGCAGGTCGGAGGCTGAACGCTATTGTTTATAGTGCACGACGCGCCCGAGGGGTTCGAGCCCGTGTTGGTGATCGTGCATGAATATGCAGCCGTGCCGCTCGCGCCAGAGCCCGTCTGCGCCTGCCCCGTCCCCTGCAAGCTCGCTTGGCTTGGGCCCGTGGTCACGTTGTTGATCTCGAGATCGTTGACGCCCGATGACGTATTGAAGTTTTGCGGTCCCGAAAGATCGCCTGTGCAAGTGTAGGTCGTTCCGCTTTGCGAGCAACCAGCCGTCGCGGGAGAAGTCCAGATCAAAACGGAAACGCCTAGCCCGACAAACAGGCTCGCGACAATCGCAATTCGACCAGTTGTCTTGCGCGAACCGTCACCGCCAAACAACGAGAGTCGAGTTCGACTTAATTCGCGTCATCATTGTCCCCCGCGTCCCGATTTCGCTACCGTCTAAGTTATTTGTCCTGCGAAAATTATTTATCCTGTTGCCGGAAATATGCGCCGAGCGCCTGGTCGAGACCGCGCAGCGAGATCGGCAACGTCGCCGTTTTTCCACTAGCGTCGACCAGTATAAGCTGACCGGACGCCTTGGCCTGTCCGGCCAAAACCTGGCTCTGGTCTTTGCTGAGTTCTACATCAGCGAGACAGCCCCCCGGGACGCAGGACCGGAAACTGAGGTCGAGGTCGAGCTTGCCGGATTCGCCGGTAATCCTGATCGGCGAGCCCAGGGACACGTTCACCGGCACGAGCGCGACGATTCGGGCGGGCTTGTCCTTCGAGGGGCGGACTACCGCAATTCGTGCGAACGGGGCGGATTGTCCGCGCAGGAGAACCGAAGTGTCGACTTCGCATGCTCGCTCGGCGCTGCCTCCCTGCGCCGAGCATACGATCGACCAGTCGCCGAACGTCTCCGTGGTGCTGTCCGGCCCACCCGATGCCCCTTTTGCAGCGTCAGCAGATTTCTTGGCCGCGTCGCCTTGCTCAGCGGCCCGACCTAGGGCCGTTGCTGTAAATGCGGCAACAAAGGCGGCGATAGTCAAGGCAAAGCGCACGGCCAAACCACCCCCGAAGCGTCTCGCAATCAGACTAGTGTATGTGCGCAAGATAAACAACTGCGGTAACGCGGCGTAACATATAAGTGGCGGCGACGTGACTTTTTTGCGACACCTCCGCCACGCTCCGTTTCCGCAAAGGCAATTCCTGGGTGTTGTTTATTTCGTTTGCATACCTTTTTATATGAGACGGTCGAGCTGAGGTCTCGACCGTCTCCGCCGACGGAGCGCTCTCTCTTCGCCCCGTTCATTTCTCCATAGCCCGGGAGGCCGTGATGAGTTTGGATTTGGCGCGGCTAACCGGGGCGAAGGCAAGCACCTGGCGGCGGAACCGGTCTTGGCTCACACCGACGCTCTTCATTCTTCCCGGCGCGGTCCTGTTCAGCGTCGTCATCATTCTCGCGTCTGGTCTTGACTGTCTGGATCTCGTTCTACAGCTGGGACGGCGTCGGGCAGAAAATCTGGGTCGGGCTGCAAAACTACCAGGAACTGTTCGCCGACCCGCAGTTCTACGTCTCCCTAAAGAACAATGTGATCTGGCTGTGCATGTTCATGCTTGCGCCTCCACTCGGACTGGCGCTCGCCTTGATGCTCAACCAGCCGATCGCCGGCATGCGCGTGCTGAAGTCGCTGTTCTTCGTGCCTCTGGTCCTGGCCTCGGTGACGGTCGGCGTCGTTTTCACCTGGGTTTACGATCCAAGCTTTGGCCTGCTCGCGGTGATCTTCGGCCACTTCGGCCACTTCGGCGCGACGGCGCCGGCGCTCCTTTCGGATGAGAATTTCGTGACGTTTGCTGTGGTGTTTGCGGCGCTCTGGCCGCAGGTCGCCTTCTGCCTCGTCCTTTTCCTCGCCGGCCTCAACAACCTCAGCGAAGACCTGATCGGCGCGGGGCGCATCGACGGCGCGCGCGGCTGGGCGATGCTCTGGAACGTCGTGCTGCCGCAACTGCGCGAAGTCAGCTTCATCGCACTCGCGGTCACGGTGATCGGCGCCCTACGCTCCTTCGACATGGTCGCGGTGATGACGTCCGGCGGACCGTTCGGCTCGTCGACGGTGCTCGCTTATCAAATGTACGAAGAGTTCGACCTTCTCCGATCGCTTCGGCTACGGCGCGGCGATCGCGACGGTGCTGTTTGTGATCATGACCGCGTTCATCGTCTGGTATGTGCGCACGCTGCTCGCGCCCGAACAGGAGCGCGCCTGATGTATCCCCGGCCCATTCCTGAGACGTCGCCGCTGCGACGCGCCGCCTATGTCGGGTTTGTCGTGTTGGTGCTCGTGCTGTGTCTGCTGGCGCTGGTGTCGATCACCATGACGTCGCTGCGCTCGTTCGAGGAGGTGATGGCCGGCAATTACTGGGGCTGGCCCCACAGCATCAATTTCGTGCAGAACTACGGGGGGTGTTTCAGCAGACCGCAATGGCGCGCTACTTCCTCAACAGCCTGATCATAACTCTTCCCTCGGTGCTGGGCGTCCTGGTCCTCTCGACGCTGACGGGGTTCGTCCTGTCGCGCTATCGCTTTCCCGGCGCGAACATCATGTTCGCGCTTTTCGTCGGAGGCAATTTCTTGCCGGCGCAGATCATGATGATTCCGGTGCGCGACCTCATGGTCACGCTGGGACTCTACGACACCTATCTCGCGCTCATCCTGTTCCACACCGCGTTCCAGACCGGCTTCGCGACCCTGTTCATGCGCAACTTCATCGCCGCCCTGCCTGACGAACTCTTTCAGGCGGCGCACGCCGAGGGCGCATCGCCCTATCAGACTCTGCGGCACGTCGCCGTGCCCCTGGTCCGCCCGGCGCTCGCAGCGCTCGCGATCCTGATCTTCACATTCGTCTGGAACGACTACTTCTGGGCGATCGTGCTGACCCAGAGCGACTCGGTGAAGCCCGTGACCGCCGGCCTCAACAATCTGCGCGGCGAGTGGGTGTCGGCCTGGAACCTGGTCGCCGCCGCGACGATCATGGTCGCGATCCCGCCCGTCGTCATGTTCTTCCTCATGCAACGTCACTTCATCGCCGGCCTCACCATGGGCGCTGTGAAGGGCTGATCTCCAGGGCGAAGGGCCCCCCCGATGGCGAGCGTCGATATTCAAAGTGTCGAGAAGCACTATGGCGGCTTTCACGCGCTACGCGACATCACGCTGAGCATCGCCGACAAGGGGTTTGCGGTGATGGTCGGGCCGTCCGGTTGCGGCAAGTCGACCCTGCTGAAAGCCGTCGCCGGCCTCGAAACGGTCACCGGAGGCCAGATCCTGATCAAGGGCCGCGATGTCACGCATGTCGAGCCCGGCGACCGCGGCATCGCCATGGTGTTCCAGTCCTACGCGCTCTTCCCGCACATGACGGTCGCGGAAAACATGAGCTTCGGGCTGCGCATGGCCAAGCGTCCGAAGGCCGAGATCGATGCGGCCGTCAGCCGGGCGGCCAGAATTCTCAAGCTGGAGGAGCAGCTTGAAAAGTTCCCGAAACAGCTCTCCGGCGGCCAGCGCCAGCGCGTGGCGATTGGACGCGCCATCACGCGCTCCCCGGACGTCTTCCTGTTCGACGAACCGCTTTCCAACCTCGATGCGGCCCTGCGCACCCAGATGCGGGTCGAACTGGCAACCCTGCACGAGGAATTGGGTTCAACCATGCTCTACGTCACGCATGTTCAGGTCGAGGCCATGACCATGGCGAGCCGGATCGTCGTCCTCAATCGCGGCAGGATCGAACAGGTCGGCGCGCCGCTCGCGCTCTACGAAAATCCGGCCAACCTCTTTGTCGGCGGGTTCCTCGGCGCGCCACGCATGAATTTTGTGGTCGGGAAAGTTGCGGGCGGCGGACGGAAGCTCAGCGAAACTCGTCTGCGAAGGCGGACTTGTCGTGAGCTTTAACGCCCTTGTCGAACCTCTGGCTCAAGGCGCGACCGTGACGCTCGGAGTCCGGCCCGAAAAGCTCCGCATCGGCGACACCGCGGCGGACGTCACCTTTCCCGCTCGCGTCCGACTGACGGAATATCTCGGCCGCGAGACGATCTGACCTGCCCCCTCCGGTCCCTCGCTCATTGTGAGAGCCCTTGGGTGCGTCCGCTGCGCCGAGGGTAGCGGCCGGGCGGCGGAGATGGTCGGGGTTTCGCAGCCGCCGGCCGCGGGGTTCAGGCGCACCGCGTTCGGCGTGAGCCCGCCATGGGCGGAATGGGGCCTGACGCGGTTGTCGTCGAGGCGCCACCGTTCGATGACTATATAATTATAAAGACACATCAGCCGTTTCTGCGGAGAGGCCGGATGGCAAGAGGTCCACGCCAGCGCGCCCAGCGCCAGCAGGCCCTGGAGGCTCACGGCGCCGCTCACCCCCATCCCCAGACGGTGGCGGACCCACTCTTCCACGACAGCGCGTTCTTCGACCCGAACGACCTGGTCCAGGTCAAATACGAGATGCTGCGCAGCGTGGAGAAGGACGGGCGCGCGGTCGCGGAGGCGGCGGAAGCCTTCGGGTTGTCCCGACCGGTCTACTATGAGTGACGCGAGATCTGTTCGACCGCGAGGGTCTTCCCGGGCTGTTGCCCCGCAAACGCGGACCGAAGCGCCCGCACAAGCTCACGGAGGAAAACCTCGCCCTCCTCGCACAGGCTGTGCGACGAGGCCGAACATATGCCAAGCGGCGCAGAGTTGGCCGCGCTGCTGGCCGAACGCTGCGGCGTCAGCGCCCATCCCCGCAGCATCTTGCGACGACTGCTTCCGTATCTGACGCGGCAGGAAAAAAAACTGCGGTGAGCGTCGATGCGGTCCCGCTCGACGCCGGGCCGCTCACCGCGCAATACGAACTGCTTCGCTCTCACGTCGTCGGAGCCGCCGGCGGCGCCGCCCAGGGAGAACCCGGCGCTCGTCCGCACGGTGTCGGCCTCGGCTTGCTGCTGCGAGAAGGGATGCCCGGGTGGCTCAACGCGATCGCCACCGCGATCCGCGCGTCACCAGCCCAGCGGATCATGGGCGTTCCTCCGCAGCCGCCGGCCGCGCCCCCCGCCGGGCGCGGCTTCGCGTCGCCGTGGTTGTCCAGCATGCAACGCCAGGACCTCACGGCTCTGCTGACGAACCTGGTTCTTTCGACGCGTCGCGTCGAGCACGCTTCAGCGAGGGAGGGATCTCGGTCATGCCGATGAACAGCGAGGCTCATCAGAAGGTTGCCGCAGCGCACCTCTCACGCATGGCGTATCTGTACGTCCGCCGGTCGACACTGCGTCAGGTGTTCGAGAACACCGAGAGCGCCCACCGCCAGTACGGACTGCGCGACCGCGCCGTCGCGCTCGGTTGGCCGCTCGACCGGATCGTCGTCATCGACTGCGATCTCGGGCAATCCGGCGCCAGCGCGGCCGATCGCGAGGGCTTCCAGCGCCTTGTGACAGAGGTCAGCCTCGGGCGCGTCGGGATCGTGCTGGGATTGGAAGTGTCGCGGCTCGCGCGCAACAACGCCGACTGGCATCGACTGCTCGAGCTTTGCGCGCTCAGCGACACGCTCATTCTCGACGAGGACGGGCTGTACGATCCCGCCGGCTCTCAACGATCGATTGCTGCTGGGCATGAACAGGACGGCGACATAATGCAGTACCTCATGATCTCATTGAAAAGGAAGACTTTCTTGTCGCGGATCGGATGATACTGGACGTCCCCTGGCGACCGCCTGTCGGACGGCCGGAGCATCCAGGTCACTCTCGCGAATGACATAGGGGGCGCGAGGGCAGACCTGTCTTGCCGGCAACAGTCCCTCTCTGATCAAGCGAACAACGGTCATGTTGCAGACGCCGAGGCGGTTTGCGGCCTCGGTCAGAATAAGCTCTTGGCGCTCTTCACGTTCGCCCTCCCGGTAGACCGGAATCCGATGCGTCCCGCGGAAATTGCGCACGCGCAGCTGGGTCCAGGTCTGGCCTCTGGCCGAGCGGACGCCCAGCCGATTGAGAACCGGTGCGATGCTGTGGTCCGGCAGCAGGCGGGCAAGTTCGCACACCAGCTGCTCGGTCGCCGCATCGGTCTTGAAGCGGTTTTGGCCCGACCGGTTCTTCAGCACGTCGAGCCGCGTATGGTCTCCACCCTGCCAGTGCAGCACGAGGTGCAGCCGGCCAGGCTCGACGGTCACCACGATCTCCTTCAGCACGGCGCGCAAGATCCGCTTGCGAATCTCGACGGAAGCAGCGGCGTCATTCCAGAGCGCTGGGAGGTCTCCGGCGAGCGCCATGAGCGTCGCCCGCTCGTCGTCGTCGACAGCGCTCGGCTCCTCGTTGCGCAAGCTCCGGATCTGCTCTTCGAGCCGCGTGACCGTCGCAAGACAGTCGTTCCACCGCCGTTCGAGCTCGCCGGCGACAAGCCGGTTGTCGGGATCGACCGCGTCGTATTGCCGGCGCGCATGCTTCGCCTCGTAGCGGGCTTGCTCAAGCGCGAACTCTCTTTGCCGTACCTGTTCGCTGCTGGCCTCCTTGCGTTCGGCGATCAGCTTCAACGCCGCCTCGATGGCCAGCGGCGAGATCGCACGCAACACTTCCGCCGACACCGACGCGTCGATGCGCATGTTGTTGAATGCGGTGCAGCCCTTTTCGCGCGACGGGTCGACATGGCTGGCGCAGACGTAGCGGGCATCGCGCCTCGAATGATGCAGCACCTTGAATTTGCGGCCGCAGCGCCCGCAACGCAGCAAGCCGACCAGCAGCGCACTGCCGTTTCGCACCGCGCCCGCCACCATCGACCCCTTCATGTTCGCGTTCCCGGCGATGATCGCCAGGTTGCGATCATACTCCTCCCAGGTGATGTAGCCATCATGGTGGTCCTGGATCAGAACCGTCCAGTCCTCGCGCCGGCGCGCCACGCCGTGGATAATGACTTTGCGTCCGCCTTCGACGCGGGTGCGGGAAAGGGTCCGTCCGAAGACATAGGCCCCGGCGTAGACCGGATTGGTCAACAGCCGATGGACGGCATGGTAGCGTGGCGGGTCCCAGCGCACCGTCCGCCCGTGCCGACTATGCACGGCGGTCGGCACGTCGATTCCTTCCTGGCGCAGCCACAGGACAAGCTGGCGCACGCTGCCGATCTCACGAAACTTTCGGAACACCAACGACAGGGCCTCGCGGATGCGCCGGTCGGGGTCTTGTTCCAGGCGATCGTCGGCGCTGCGCCGATAGCCGATGGCGACGGTCGTGTGCAGATCGCCGCGCGCCGCCTTCAGGCGCAAGGCCTCCTGCGAGCGCTGCCGCAACGTCGAAAGCTCGAGCTCGCTGAAAGCGCCTTTCATGCCCAGCAGCAAGCGATCGTTGACGAGCCGCGGATCGTACACTCCGTCCTCATCGATGATCAGGCTGCCGACCAGGGCGCAGAACTCCAGGAGGGTGTGCCAATCGCGGCCGTTGCGGGCCAGGCGCGACGCCTCGAGAGCGAAGACCGCGCCGGCCTCGCCGCCGCAGATCCCCACGAGCAGGCGCTCGAAGCCGGGGCGCGCCGTCCCGCCTCCTGAGCGGCCGAGATCGTCGTCGATGACAATCACGTCCTGCCAGCCAAGGTCGCGGGCGCGCGTCGTCAGCGCGTACTGGCGTCGTCGGCTCTCCGGATTGTGCAGAAGTTGATCCATGCTGGATTGCCGCACATAGACATAGGCAGTGCGCGCCAGATGATCGCTGGTGATCTTAGTCATCGTCCGTCTCCGCCGGCGTCCCGACCTGGCTGAGGCGATCGCCCAGCAGGGCTTTGAGCAGGTTCACGATCTCCGTGCGGGTCGTCGAATCGAACAGCTCCGGCGGCGTAACCTCGCCGGCCGTCAACATGAGAAGTTCGAGTTGCTGTTCCTGGGCCCGCTGCTCCATCGTCGCCTCCACCGGTGCGAATCGCGTCATTCGCCGGCGACGAGGATATGTCCGGCTGTTCCACCAGTCGGCGCAGCTCTCTCAAACAGGCAAGGGAGAGCCGCGGCGCAGCCATCATCGGCAGCGTCGCCGCGTACGCTTCGGTCATCCACGCCGGCAGCATCAGCCTGACGCCATCCGGCAACTCGACGACAAAGTGCGCATCGCCGGCGTAGGCGAGACGCCGAACGACCGTGAGGCGTTCGCCGGCATGCGGATGGTGCGGATACCTGAGGATGACCTCAAACGGCTGTTGCTGGGGAGTATGTCGTGTGTTCGAAGGGCGCAATGAGCGAGGCCGAACTGCATGTGCTCAAGGCGCGCCTTCGCGGCGGCATCCTGAATCGCGCCCGCCGCGGCGAACTCAAGCAGATGGTCCCGGTCGGCTTCGTCCATGACGCCCACGATCGCGTGATCCTGGATCCGGACGCCCAGGTGCAGGCGGCGGTGCGAATGTTCTTCGACACCTTCAACCGCACCGGCTCCTGCTTGGCGGGGGTCAAGGAGTTCCACGAAAGAGAGCTGCCCTTCCCGCGCCGCCTGAGAAGCGGCGCGCACAAGGGCGAGCTCGTCTGGTCGGAACTCCTGCACTGTCGCGCGCGACAGATCATCCACAATCCCCGCTATGCCGGCGCCTTCGTCTTCGGCCGCACCAAGCACCGCCGGTTGCCGAACGGCAAGTACGCCTCGCGACAGGTCCCGAGCGAGGAGTGGATCCTCCTGCGCGATATGCATCCGGACTACATCAGCTGGGAGGAGCACCTGTCGAACCGCGAGCGCGTGAAGAGCAACGCGCTCGCCTGGAGTTCCGAGCGGCGCCGCGGTCCCGCCCGCGAGGGTCCAGCCCTCCTGCAGGGGCTCGTGATCTGCGGCGCCTGCGGGGAACGCATGTCGGTGCGCTACCACTCGCATGGCAACGCCGAGATCCCGACCTACTGGTGCGGCCGCCGCCCGATGCACCGGGGCGAGAGCGGCCTATGCCAGACGATACACGGCGGCGCCCTCGACGCCGCGATCGGCGATATCCTCGTCGAGGCGATGACGCCGCTCTCGATCGAAGTGGCGCTGGGCGTGCAGCAGCAGCTCGCAAGCCGTCAGGAAGAGGCCGACCGGCTCGCACGTGGAGCGGGCGAAGTACGAAGCGGAGCTCGCGCAGCGCCGCTTCCTCAAGGTCGATCCCGACAACCGGTTGGTCGCTGACGTGCTGGAAGCCGACTGGAACGCGAAGCTGCGGGCGGTCGCCGCCGCACAGGAAGCATACGAGAAAGCCGCCGCGGCCGATGTCAATGTCGTCGGCGATACCGAGCGGGCGGAGCTGATGGCTCTCGCCAGCGACTTCCCGCGCCTCTGGCGCGACCCGCGGACACAGATGAAGGACAAGAAGCGCATGCTGCGCTTGCTGATCGAGGATTTGACGCTCGCCAAGGGCGATGCGGTCCATATCGACATCCGCTTCGTCGGCGGCGCGACGCGGTCGCTCGATCTGCCGCTGCCACAGTCGTGTGTTGCAGTAGTTAAGACTTAATCTGACAATTGGTGTCATAGCTGAGGCGAAAGCCGAGGCCGGGCGCGGAGTGGTCGGGGTTCGCAGCGCCCGGCCTCGGCGTTTCGAAAGGACACCAAACGATGACCAAGGAACAGAAGATTATCCGGGCCAAGGTAGGGCTGCTGGAGTTGGCCAAGCAGCTCGGCAATGTCAGTCAGGCCTGCAAGATGATGGGCTATAGCCGCGACAGTTTCTATCGCTTCAAGGAGCTTTACGACGCCGGCGGCGAATTGGCGCTGCAGGAGTTGACCCGGCGCAAGCCGATCTTGAAGAACCGCACGCCGCCCGAGGTCGAAGCGATCATCGTCGAGCTTTCGCTGGATCGGCCGGCTTATGGCCAAGTCCGCATCGCCAACGAGCTTCGCAAGCTCGGGCATTCGATCTCGCCGGCTGGCGTTCGCGGGGTCTGGCAGCGTCACGACCTGGAGACGATGAAGAAGCGGCTCAAGGCGCTCGAGGCCAAGGTCGCCCAGGAAGGCCTGGTTCTGACCGAAAGCCAGCTTGCCGCGCTGGAAAAGGCCAAGAGCGAAAAGGAGGCGCATGGCGAGTTCGAGAGCGAATGTCCGGGCTATTGCGGGCTCAGGACACGTTTTACGTCGGCAACATGAAGGGGGTGGGCCGCATCTACCAGCAGACCTTCATCGACACCTACGCCAAGGTCGCCTTCGCCAAGCTCTATGACCGCAAGACGCCGATCACCGCCGCCGACCTGCTCAACGACCGGGTCGTGCCGTTCTACGACGCCCATGAGGTGAAGCTCTGCCGCGTGCTGACCGACCGCGGCACGGAATATTGCGGCAACCCCGAGCACCACGAATACGAGCTCTATCTGGCGCTCGAGGACGTCGACCATTCGCGCACCAAGACCAAGAGCCCGCAAACGAATGGCATCGTCGAGAGGTTCCACAAGACCGTGCTCGATGAGTTCTATCGCGTAGCCTTCCGCAAGAAGATCTTTCGATCGATCGCCGAACTCCAGGCCGACCTCGATGCCTGGGTCCAAAGCTACAACGAGGAAAGGCCGCACCAGGGGCGATGGTGCTTCGGCAAGACGCCAACGCAGACCTTCCTTGACGCCACGCCGCTTGCAAAGGAGAAAATGATTGCAGCCTGATCACACCTGACAGGCAAACCCGATCCCTCTCCAGACGCTGATTGTCAGATCAAGTGCCAGCTACTACACGTGTGTCGAGTTGCGCACGACGGACGCCGCCGTGGTGCAGGAGATCGATCAGCTGGTCGATACCTACACCGACAAGGAGATCGCCGATCTCCTCAACGAGCGGGGGGTGCGCTCGGTGGTGACGACCCCATGGACCGCAGCCCGCATCGGGCGGCTTCGCCATGTCTATCGGCTCGCCGATCGGCGTACGCGACTGCTGGCGCAGGGCTTGCTGACCCCTGAGGATGTCGCGACCCGCTATGGCGTCGTGGTCTCCACTGTGCATCTATGGCGTCGGCGGGGTCTGCTGCGGGCCCATCCGGTCAACGATCGGGGCGACTTCCTCTACGAGATCCCGTCGGACGACCTGCCCGCGAAGTT
Organism: uncultured Alphaproteobacteria bacterium; assembly: GCA_963724785.1. Classification (GTDB taxonomy): domain Bacteria; phylum Pseudomonadota; class Alphaproteobacteria; order Rhizobiales; family Beijerinckiaceae; genus Roseiarcus. Next base: position 232,536 of record CAVRWC010000028.1, read on the forward strand.
CGCTCACAAACTCGACTATCGGTACAATTCCGCAACTTCATTCCCACGCAACTGACGAGGTGCAGTATGAGTCTGAGCCCTTCTGCTGGGGCTTGCCCGGCGCGCGATGTAATGCCACTCGATTCCGGCACGGTTGGTCCATTCGAGCACGGCGCGGCTGGTCATCTCGGTTCCGTTGTCGCTGACGATCATCGCCGGCTTGCCGCGGGACGCGACGAGGACGTCGAGTTCCCGGACGAGGCGCGGGCCGCCGATCGAGGTGTCGACCACGAGCGCCAGCGCCTCGCGGGTGAAGTCGTCGACCACCGCGAGGATCCGGAACCGGCGGCCCCAAGCGAGGGCGTCGCTGACGAAGTCGAAGCTCCAACGCTGGTTGGGGCGGTCGGGCAAGGTCATGGGCGCCCGCATGCCCGTCCGTCTTGGGATCAACCTGAACCAGCCCGCAGGCGCGCCTTTGGGAGAAACTGCGCTCGGCCATCAGCCGAAGCGCAGCCTCCCGGCGCGTCGCGGGCGCGATCAGTTTTTTCCCAAAAGGTCCTTCAGCGCCGCCACGTCCAGCATCGACTCCGCCAAGAGCTTCTTCAGCCGCCGGTTCTCGTCCTCCAGCGCCTTGAGCTTCTGCGCGTCCGACGCCTGCATCCCACCTTACTTCGCCTTCCAGCGATAGAAGGTCTGCTCGCTGATGCCGTGCCGCCGGCACACCTCCGCCGTCGCGCTCCCCGCCTCGTGCTCCCGCAAGATCCCGATGATCTGCGCGTCGCTGAACCTGCTCGTCCTCATGTCCGTCTCCTGACGTCGACGGACTCTCACTCAAATCGACGGATCAGGAAGGGGGCAGGTCACGATCAACGCCGCCTGCGGCGGAGGCGACCGTTGCCCATTGCAAATCATGGCAGACGATGGCCTTCCGCGCACAATCGGTGAAAAGCTTCACGAGCTCCGCGGCGCGGTGCATCGGGTTGAGACTTACGACGATCGCGCCGAGCTTCCACTTCGCGACGACGGCCATCGAGAAGTGGGGCGTATTGTAAAGAATGATCGACGATCCGATCTCCCTTCGTTACTCCCCTTGCAGCCAGTCCGCTCGTGAGCCGATCGCTCAAGAGGTCGATGTCGTCGTAGGAGAGCGTCGCATTGAAGTAGAAGGACGCCGTCGACCCTGACGGAACCGCTCGGAACATGCAGCGCCGCCAATCATCACGCGAAAAGTTCTCCCGATCCCCACTGTGCGTACCGATGCTCGCGGCCGTCAACGTTCGAGGATAGTTGGCAAACTCGCCACGGTCATTGTGGTAATGACCTACTGCCAGAGCCGACGAAACTGCGCTATGTTGCGTCATATTGACGCGGACCCAGGGAGCGCATCAGTGCGCAAGATTGGCTCCCGAAACCGCGCGCCGGGAGGAATGATGGTCGAGATCTTCTCGCGCGGCGATGGGCCGCGGCTTCAGGACGTTCGACTCAAAGCGTTTCTCGATCAGAATCGCGGCACGATCACGAAGATCGCGGATCATTTGTCGCTGGGCCGATATTCGGCCCGCAAGAGGGCGAACGCGCACACGCAGGAACCCCAGGAAAAGACGATCATTCACGCGGTCGGCGGGGTCCCGTCGAGTTCCGCCAGGGAAGCGCGGCCGGCGGTCCGCGCCACCGTGAACGGACGGGTCGTCGTAGTCGACGACAATTCGGGGCGGCAGCTGCGTCATCTTGGCGAGGTTCGACGACAAGGCGACGAGATCGTCTTCGTCCTCGCCTGTTCCGAAAACGGTTTCTCCGCTCCGGCGCCGGATGAAATTCTCGAGCGGCTCGCCGACCTAGACCGGGCGCTGCTCGCGCCGGACGGCGGCGAAGACGCTCTCGTCGCCGAAATCGCCTCGCGCCTCGGATTCGAATAATCGCGTCGCTACGGGGGTTCGACGGAGGAACCAGGAACGACAAGACCAGGCATCCCGGGGCCGCCAGTGACGGGGTTTCCCATCCCAATTACCGATCGATCCGGTCGCCGATCGAGGCGGCTGGGGCCCTCGTGCCAGAGGTTCAGCCGATGTCTTACGATGAACATGGAACGATGGACGCCTGGGCGGACTTCGTTGGCGGACGGTCCCCGAGCGCTCCGCAGAAAGCGGTGGTTCGCTCGGTCATTCAGAGGTCCTGGCGGCGCAGCCTCGAAGGCGGAATCGACGCGAGCGGCTCGGCCGCGCCCATCGACCAGGACCGCGAGCGAATCGACCGCCTCATCCGCGAGAACGCCGACCTGATCGCCGCCGCGCGCCCCTGCTTCACCACCGTCTCCAGAATGGTGGAAGGCACCGGCGCGATGATCGTGCTGACGGACGGCGACGGCGTGCTCGTCGAAGCGCTTGGGGACAAGGCCACGCTGAGGGCGGGGACCGACATCCATCTGACGGTCGGCGGCAGGTGGGACGAATGTTCGATCGGCACGAATGGCATCGGCACCGCGCTCGCGGCCGGCGAGCCCGTTTTCGTTCACGCCGCCGAGCACTTCTGTGCGGGCATCAAGAGCTGGACCTGCGCCGGCGCGCCGATCCGGGATCCGCTCGACGGCGAAGTTGTCGGCGTCTTCGACCTCTCCGGCTATTCGACGATCTTCAAGCCCCACAATGCGATCTTCGTCGCGGCGATCGCGCGCGAGATCGAGCAGGCGCTAGCGCAGCGGCAACGGGAGGAGCGCACCCGCCTCCTCGAGGCGTTCATCGCCAATTCTCCCGGATACGGCCACTGCGACGGCCTCGTCATCGTCGACAGGCTCGGGCGCGCGACCTATGTCAACAACATGCCTTCCTTGTCGGATGAACGGCGCCAGAGGAGTGCGCTGGTCGCCTGCGGGGACAGGATCCTCGAAGGGCCGCCGACCGATTTGACGAAGGCTGAAGGGAGCGCGTTTCCCGATGCGGTTTTGCGTCTAGCCGATTTCCGCCCGCTTCGGCTGGACGGAGAGGTTCGCGGCGCGGCGCTGGTCTTCCCGTCCGGTCCCTCGGGCGCGCGTGCGGCCCGGCGCGCCGTCGCTCCGGCACGCCTCGAAAAGGCGCCCGAGCGCATTGTCGGCGAGTGCCCCGCGCTGCGCACCGCGGTTGACGTTGCCCGCTGCGTCGCGCGCTCGGGACCGGAGATCGCGCTTCTGATTGAAGGGGAGACAGGCGTTGGCAAGGAGCTGTTTGCCCGCCTCGTCCATCACGAGAGCGACCGCCGGGAAAGCCCGTTCGTGGCGCTGAATTGCGGGGCGATCACCCGCGAACTGTTCGGCAGCGAGATTTTTGGCCACGTGGGCGGCGCGTTCACGGGTTCGTCGAAGGAGGGCAAGGCCGGCGTCTTCGAGCTCGCCAATGGCGGCGTGCTCAGTCTCGACGAGATCGGCGAGATGCCGCTCGACATCCAGCCGTTCCTATTGCGCGTCCTCGAGGAGCGCGTGGTGCGGCGGATCGGCGACACGCGCGAACGGCCGGTCGACGTCCGGCTGATCGCCTCGACCAATCGCGACCTCATGAAGGAGGTCGAAGCGGGGCGGTTCCGCAGCGATCTCTACTATCGCATCAGCACGGTCTCCATTCACGTGCCGCCGCTGAGGGAGCGTCGCGAGGACATCGCGCCCCTCATTGCCCACTACAACGAGCGGCTGGCGAACCAGATGGGAAAGCCGCCGCTCGAATTCGCCCCTGCAGCGATCGAGGCGCTTGAGGCCTATCGGTGGCCCGGCAATGTGCGGGAGCTGAGAAACCTCATGTCCCGCCTGTGCCTTCTCGCCGGCACGCCGCTCGTCCGCCTCGAGGATCTCCCCCAGGACGTGCGGGGCGGCCGGCGAACGCCCTCGGCCTCCGCCGCGTGCGCTGAGGACGATTCCGGCCGAGCGCTGAGCCTCGAACGGGCGGAGCGCCGGGCGGTGATGGACGCCCTCGTAGCAGAGCGCGGCAACCTGAGCCGCGTCGCACAAAGGCTCGGCATATCGAGGCCGACCCTCTACCGGAAGATCCAGCTGTACGGCATCCAGGCCCAGCGCAGCTTCAGCTGACAGGGGGAAGGCCGCGCGGACCGCCGTTTTCGGACCAATTCCTTGCAATTTCAACTGATTAGGCCCGGCTGAAGCCGAGTCTCTGGTCAGAACCTCATACATTTCAAATACTTATCGGGAAGTTGGCTCCTGGCGGCGCAGCAGGGTCGGGGCTTGCGCCCTGCAACTGTCCTCCCGGAGGCAAGCCAATATTCCCGCCGACCCTGACGCATCCGAAGATATTGAGCGCCCGCCGCTCTCAAGCCGCGCGACTCGCGGGAAGCGTCTCGGCCCCGCCGCCACGCGATGGGCCGGCCGTAGGGTCTTCGGCTTCGGTGAAGTCGCCGACCAGTGTTTCAGTGGTCAGGATCAGGGTCGCGACCGAGGCGGCGTTCGCCAGCGCCGTGGCGGTCACGCGCACCGGGTCGACGACGCCGGCCGCGAACATGTCCTGGAACCGACCGATCGCCGCATTGTAGCCGGTCCCCTCGGGCAGGCGGCTCGCCTCGGCCAAGATCGAATCGCCGTCGGCGCCGGCGTTTGTGACGATCCGCCAAAGCGGACGCTTCAGGGCCAGCTGAACGAGGCGGGCGCCTTCGGCGACGTCGGATTTCGCGTGGGCGATCACCGGCTCGAGCGTCGGCGCGATATGGGCGAGCGCTGCGCCTCCTCCCGCCACGACGCCCTCCTCGGCTGCGGCGCGCACCGCGTTCAGCGCATCTTCGATGAGCTGCGCGGTCCGCTTCTGCTCGACCGGCGTGACCCCGCCGGCATAGAGGACCGCCGTGCCGCCGCTGAGTTTGGCCAGCCGTTCACGCAGCTTGTCCTGCTCGATGTTGGGCGGGGCATTGTCGTAGAGGCGCTGAACCTGGGCGCGCCGGGCGCGGATCGCGGCGGCGTCTCCCTCGCCTTGCAGAATTGCGGTGTGGCTGGCGGTCGTCTTCACTCGCGCGGCGCCGCCGAGATCGCCCGCCGTGACGTCCTCGATACGTCCGCCGAGATCGCGGGCGATCACCCGCCCGCCGGTCAGAATCGCCATGTCCTCGAGCAGCGCCTTGCGCCAATGGCCGTACTCGGGCGGATGGACGATGAGATAGCGGCCCGCCGCCCCGCCGCCGAGCAGGCTGGCGACAACCTCCGGCGAGACCTCTTCGGCGATCACCAGCAACGGCCGCCCCGCCTGGCTCGCGACGGCGCGCGCCGCGTCGAGCAACGCCGGGTCCTTGATCTTCAAGTCGGTCATCAGGATCAGCGGCCGCTCGAGCACCGCCGTCATCGTCTCCTGGTCGGTCACCATATGATGCGACAGGTAGCCCCGGTCAAACGCCATGCCCTCGACCACGTCGAGCGTCGTCTCAGTCGTCAGGCCAAATTCCGTGGTGATCACGCCCTTCTCGCCGACCAGCGCGAAGGCCTTGGCGACCAGCGCGCCGAGCTTCGGTTCGGTCGCCGCGACGGTCGCGACCGAGGCGAGCGTCGCTTCGTCGGTCGCGGTCCGCGCCGACGCCTTGAGGCCGGCGAGCACGCTTTCAACGGCGAGGTCGATGCCCCGGCAGAGGTCGATCGCCTTCGCGCCGCGGTCGAGCGCCTGCGCTCCGCCTTGCACCAGCGCGTTCGCCAGAACGATCGCCGTGGTTGTTCCGTCGCCAGCCACCGCATTGGTCTGCATTGACACTTCGCGCACGACCTGCGCGCCCATATTCTCGAAGCGCTCAGGCAGCTCGATCTCGGCCGCGATCGACACGCCGTCCCGGGTGACGATCGGCGTTCCGATTGGCCGGTCGATCATGGCGTTCATGCCTTTGGGGCCGAGCGTCGGCTCGACCGCGGCGGCGAGCCGCGCCACGCCGCGCGCCAACGCCTGACGAGCGGCCGAACTGTGGAGCAGGACTTTAGGCATGGCGTCTCCATCGCCTCTCGCGAGGCCACGTAGTTCCCGCAACGTAAAGCAGGCTTGAGCCAGAGAACCCTCACCCCGCGGCCTTCGGCCGGTTTCCCTCTCCCGGAGGGAAAGGGGAAACCGCTTCGCCCCTCGGGGGAATGGGGCGCGAAGCGCCGGAGGAGGGTCCGCTGCGACCCCGATCGGCGGGAATGAAATCGACCAGGGTCAGCTCGCTACGGTCCGCTGCCTTCTCCCGATAGCGCGCCTCTTTCAGACCTCGGCAGAGGGCGCCGTTGAACTCCATGTTGATGCGCACGGCGCGCAGCTTGCCAAGATAGTCAGGCAATTCGGCCGCTGAGAGCGGCGCGCCCTCCCAGGCGACGAACGCGGCCGCGTCCTCGCCGGCCAAAGGGAAGCGCGCCCTGAGCGCGTCGAGATAATGCGTCAGGCGGACCGTCAGCTCCGGCCCGACGTTCGCCTTGTCCAGCGTTCCGCAATCCAGCGTCAGGATGTCGTCGTCCGCCCAGCCGGCCTGCGCTGAGGCCGATCAGAGCCGCCTCTTGCCGTTTCTGGAACGCCTTGCGCAGGAAGGTCTCGCGCAATCCGGCAAGGTCCTCTTGCGGCGACAGCGTCTCGAAGATCTCGGCGAACGCCTTGCCTTCGGCGACCCCCGTGTTCACCTCTTCGGCAAACAGGTGATCGTGGAGTGTGATGTGGAATCGCGGACGCCACGACAAGCGACTCCAGCGCCTCGCGGACGCCGTCCAGCATCAGAAACGCGAAGTTCGGCGAGCACCAGTAGGTCGGCAACCGGAAATCGAGCTCGACCGATCCATCGTCGGCGATCTCGACCCGCTCGACAAACCCCATGTCGGTGACCGGCTCGTCGAGCTCCGGGTCATGGACCCGTGCGACGACGCGCATGACTTCGGCGATCCGGCCGCTCCTGACGCTGAACGGCTCCATGGCGCTACTCCGCCGCGAGCGCGATCGGCGTCTTGGCGAGCGCGGCTTTCTTTTTGGCGATGTCGATGTTGTAGAGCCTCGCCGCATTGAGGCCGAGGATCTTCTCCTTGACCTCGTTCGTGAGCTCGACGCCGCGCTCCTTTGCGATGTCGTCGGGAAGCTCGAACGCCCAGAGCTTCTCGACCAGCCAGCGCGGCGTCCAGATCGCATAGTCGGAGCCGAACAGGATCTTGTCCGGGCCGATCCAGAACAGCAGCTCCGCCATGACCTCGGCGAAGTAGCGCGGCCGGCTGTGAATGAACGGGAGGGCGACCGCCAGCCCGCCATAGACGTTGCTCTCCTGCACCGCGATCCAGCAGAAGTCGTCGAGGCGCGGCAGCCCGCAATGCTCGACGATCCAGTTGAGGTCCAGGAAGTCGGTCGCCGCGTGGTCGACGTCGTGAACGTCGAAGGCGTCCTTGTTCAGGGGGATGATCGTCGGCCCTTTATGCACGTGCATGTTCTTGATGCCAAGCTTCTCGCACAGCTCGAAGCAGCGATAGGCGTCGGGATCGTTGAGCCGCCAGCCCTTCGATGCGCCGTTCCACTCGGCGGTATAGAGCTTCACGCCTTTGATATCGTAGGTCTCCTTCATGTAGTGGATGTACTCGAGCGCCTTCTCGCCGTCGCGGGGGTCAAACGCGCCGTTGACGATGAACCGTTCGGGATAGCGCTTGGCGACGCTGGCGTTGCGCTCGATGGTGTTGAAGCCGTTCTTGTAGAAGTCGCGAAGATATGTCGAGTTCAGGATCGCGACGTCGTCCGGCCCGTCGATGAACAGGTCGTGATAGAGATCGTCGGCGCTGTACTTCTCGAACTTCGCCTTCTCCCACAGCTGCTCCTTCGGGCTCAGGTTCGCGTGGTAGGCGTAGAAGCACTCGATGAACTGTTTGCCGTGGATATTGCTCTGGTTCTCCGGGCTGCCGTCCCAGAAATGCGTGTGGCCGTCGACGACAAAAATCTCTTTGCCTTGCGGCGTCTTGAACATGCCTTCCTCCTGTGCGTTCGATCTCGCGAGGGCCGCCGGGCGGCGGCTCGCCCCCCGGCGCATCTTTAGCGCCGCGCGCCTAGATGTATTCGAACACGTCTTCCATGTTGCCGAACAGGACGACGGTATTGTCGTCGACACGCACCATGCGGCCGTAGTGGGTCGACGTATTCACCTCGAAGATCGACGCCGTCATCTCGCGGCCGAGATACTCGGAGATCTCGTCCATCTTGAAGACGAGCTTGCCCTCGCCGTCGATTCGGATGAGCGCCGGCTGATAGGTGACCGTGACGCCATCCATTTTGCCCATGAACTCGGCGATGGCGCGCGCCTCTACCAAGTCGTTCATGGTGACTCCGCACTGGTGCGAGATCGTATCGTTGAAGTCGATGTCCTTCATCGACTTGAAGATGTTCTGCTGATGATATCCGGCGTCGTGGGCCGGCGTCGTCGCAACGGTCATGTCTCTTGCTCCCTCTGTTGACTGCTATTGCTTGAGACCGAGTTCGCCGAGAATCTGACCGAAGCGCTCATGCGACTTCGATCGCGCGTCCTGGAACGAGACCGGCTTCGAATGCGGCTTCGACCAGAGAGGCTGGAGCTGGGCGGCCGCCTTCTCCGCGAGGTTGGCGTGCTTGGCGAGCCAGCGCTGGAAGAGCGCGCGGTTGTCGCTGGCGTAGGACGGATCGTTCGCCAGCAGGTAGATCAGGTCGACGGTGTTGGCGAGGTTGCGCTCGTAGTCCGCTTCCGCCGCCGAAACGACGGACGGCGTCATCGAATCCTTGTTCGCCGCGCCCACGGGAATGAAGAAGCCGGACCGGACCAGTTCTCCGACCAACGGCTCAAACACGACATTGATCGCGAAATACTGCTCGAGATAGTCCGTCGCGCCCATGATCGACTCGACCGCGGTCCGCACGCCCTGCCAAATGGGATCGTCAAGCCAGGTCTTCTTGCCCGCCTCGTCGTTCCACCTCGGGATGTCGAGACCGATCTCGGCGAGATAGAGCGTCAGGTCCTGAGCAAGCCTCAGCTTGTAGGACGAGTTCGTCAGCGTCGCATTGTTGATCATCTGGGTGTAGCCGTAGCGCTGCGCCTGCATGAGCGCGGCGCCGAGGCCGAATTCCGCATGCTTCCAGGCGCCGAGGTCGTTCTGGAGGATGGCGATCCAGGCCTTGTCGAAGGCCTTCGGAACGCTGGCCTTGCGGCCGTTGGCGATGACGCCCTGCACCATCGTCTCGATCTTCGACTGGCGCTGATAGTGGGTGCGCTCCCATTCCTGATCGGGCGCGCGGAAGGCGTGCCAGTTCGAGCTCTTCGCCTCGGTCGCGTCCTTGACATACGCGCCTTTGCCGTCGGCGAAATTGATGATCCAGCTCTGGATGAGATAGCGTTCTGGATCGGGCTGTACGTCGACGGTAACGTCCTCGTAGTGCGTCGCCCGCTGACCGCGGGGCTCGAAATAGCGGAACCGACGGCTGTCGGAATCGGAAAACGTCGCAGCGCCCGCCGCGCCGGACCCGACTGAACTCGAAGTAGCGACCATCGCGTCAACTCCCTTTCTTTCACTCTTGTGTCAGGTTGCTCTCTCGTGTTGGCTCTCAAGGAATGCACCGTCAGTGACCGGCGGAGCGCCGGAAGAGGTCGTGAATCGGTCGAAGAAGACGCGCTCGGATTCGAACCCGTTCATGAACAGAACCGGCTGCAGCGCGTCGATCATGGGAGGCGGCCCGCAGGCGTAGACGTCGGCCTGGCCCTCGATGGCGAGCTCCTTCAGCCGCGCGTTCACGCGCTCGTGCACGAAGCCGCGGTCGCCCGCGCCAGCTTGCGTCGTCGTCGGCGTGCGACAGCACGGGAATGAACTCGACCTCCGGATGCGCGTCGCTCAGCGCCGCGATCTCGTCGAGATAGAAGAGATCGTCCTTCGTGCGCGCGCCGTAGAAGAAGTGGATCGGGCGCTTTTCGCCGCTCGCCAAGTGATCGTTGAGGATCGACCATACCGGCGACATGCCTGAGCCGGCGCCGACCAGGATCATCGGTCCTTCTCGGTTTTCCCGTCGGAAACAGGCGCCGTAGGGTCCAACGACTTTGACGCCGACGCCGACTTTGATTCCTCCGGAGTCGAGCTCTCCGGAGAATTTTCCTTGCGGGTATTTCTTGATGATGAATTCGAGTTTTTGGGTTTCGAGCGGCGTATTTGCCATGGAAAACGAGCGCGTAATCGTCTCCCCCGCTTCGGTCGTGACGGTGATGTCGACATATTGTCCCGCCCAGAACTTGATGGGGGACTCGAGCTCGATCTCGATGTGGCGGATGTCGTGGGTGAGGCGGTCGATGCGCGTCACGCGTCCGTGGAACGTCTTCACGGCGATCGCTCGCGCCAACAGCTCCTCGTCGTAGTTGAGGAGTTCGACCTCGATGTCGGAGAATGCGCGCGCGCGGCAGAGCAGAATGTGGCCGCTGTCCTTCTCGCTGTCGTTCAGCGCGAAGGTCGAGTAACGCAGCATGTCGACCTCGCCGTCGGTCAGAATGCATTTGCACGCCGAGCACTGGCCTTCCTTGCAGCCATGCGGCAGCGCGATGCCCTGACGGAACGCCCCGCTGAGCACGGTTTCGTCAGGCTCGACGTCAAACTCCACGCCGACCGGCGCCAGTCGAACTCTGTATGCGCACATGCAGCAGGACCTCTTCGGCTCAAGGCGGCGCAAGTCTCCTATCGCCGCCGACGGGTGTCGTGGCGCCAAAGTGACTGTCGGGGAGTAGGGAGCGCGGCGGCGCTACGCCGCCGCGCGGTGTGGTGTCAATTGCAGGGGTTGATGGTGAAGCCCTTGCGGTATTCGGCGAGACTCGCCTCGCGCGCCTCGGGCGACATCTCGCGCAGCAGCGTCAGCGGCGAGAGCAGCGTGTGGCCGCGCACGTCGTCGAGCGTCCACATGTCCTTGTCGTCGAAGCGCAGATGCGGCTGCGGCACGAGCGTCTTGCCGTCGGAGCGGACAAAGTTGAGGTCCTTGATCGCGTCGGCGAGATCCCAGCCGTGGTACACCGTCTCCCACTCGCGCTTGCCGCCGAAGCGGCCCATCGCGGGGGTCGGGCGCCCCTGGTACTCACCGGCGAAGGCCTCAACAACGGTCCAGCGGTCGAGCTCGTGGGCGAACGTGTAGATCTGCCCGTCGATCTCGTCCGTCACCGATGTCCTCGCGGATCAGGCAGGGCACCAGGCACGACCAGCAGCGGTGCGGATAGACGTAGCCGACGTCCGAGTTGAAGGTGATCACCGTCTCGCCCGGCTTGCTGAGCTTGTCGTACCACTTCCAGAACTCGCCGAACTGGGCGTACCAGCCCGGATACTTGTGTTCGAACCACTCGAAGTCCTTGTCGCGCTGGGCCTCGATGCGCCAGAAGTTCACCGGCCAGCCGACCGCGAAGAACTGCGCGACCTTGTGGACGTAGAACTTCTTGGTCAGGCGATTCCAGGCTTCATGGACGTCGTCGTGATGCACCTTCACGCCGTATTTCTCGAGCGGCAGCATGTAGGTGCGATAGTAGTCCTCGAAAATCCAGCGGTGCCACATTTCCGCGTAGGACTCCTTGGTCTTGTCGCGGTTGGTGGTGCCGTATTCGATGAAAGTGCCGATCGCCGCATCGACGATCGCGTGGTTCTGCCAGAACGCGTAGCGCAGATCGCGCTCGAGCAGGAGGTGGTTCTCCGGCTCCTTGAGCGCCGCCATGAGGAGCGAATGACCGTTGCCGATATGGCGGCTTTCGTCGGACTGGACCGACAGGAACACCGTCGGCAGGGCGTAGTCGCCATTGCGCGCCGCCTCGGAAGGCATCGCGACGAACAGGGTGTTGGTGAACGCCGTCTCGGCCACGACCGTCAGATACATGCAGGCCGCGGTCATCGTATCGCCGGTAATGAAGCCTTCACCGAACTGGCGCCCGATCGTGGTCGCGTAGCACTTGCCGAAGGCCTCTTCCGTGATATCGAAGCCGGCCGGATCGATGTAGTTCTCCATGTACCACTTCTTCAGATTCATCTGAATGGTGGAGTGGCGAAACTCATCGACCATCTGCATGGTGAAGCCGGTGCGCAGGTCTTCGCCGGGCGCAAGCCGCGCCACCATCGCCATCGAGCGCGCCGCGGAAATCTCCGGGAACGGGATGATGGCGAGGAAGAGCTTCATCCATTCGACCCAGCGCGGCTCGACGTTGCGGAACATGTCGCCGCGCAGCGCGGCGTCGAGCGCGCCATAGACGCGGTTGTCCTTCTCTTCCTGCATCGGGAAGTAGGAGCGCAGCACCTGCTTCATCGGGTCGCGCGGCGCCTTGGTGATCTTGTAGTCGGTGGGGAAGGTCATCGCCTCCTGGACATAGCTCGGATTCCATCCGAGATCGGCGATCTTCTTGGTCGCTTCGCCGACCGATATGCCTCGCTGCGACGTTATCTTGTTCAGCGTCAGTGTGGACATTTCGATCTCCTTGTCGGCGCGGCGGGGCGCCGCAGCCGGGTTTCCTTTCGGAGTCCGCGGCCGAAGCGTAGCGCTCCGTCCGCGACCCACGCGTGCACGTCGGTTTGGCGAAGGTCCTCGGCGCGGAAATCCCAGAGAGTCGAAGCGACCCTCCGACGTCCTTCCCGGTCCTTCGTTCTTCCTGCGACGCCAAGGCGACCGCATTGTTCTTGACCCCTGACGCAAGCGCTGTGCCAAGTCCTGGGGCGACGAATTGTCGCGGTTCGGCGCTGTCCGAGTGTAACGTTTACTTTACAACTGTAAAGCATACGCTTGTATGGTCGTTACAGTTTACTTCTACGATTAGCTTTACAGCAATCAGTGTTTACTTTGACACGATGAGCAATGCGCAGTAGTCTTCGGCGCCTAGGTCACAAATCACCAGTTGCAAGAGGCGCCAAATGCCCGAGGGAGGAAAAGACCTCAGCGCCCGCCTCGTTTCGGCCGGCACGGGTCGAGGTGGCGGATGCGCTGTTCGAACTGATGCCGCGCGACGCCGTGTTCGCCCTGCGTCTTCTGGGTGAAAGCCGGAGCCGGCTCCTCGAGCATTTCCATGCGCTGATCCTCGCCGAACTCGCGAAGCTCGGCGCGACTCCGGAAACCCACCCGATGCTCAGCGCCTTCGCCGAGACTCATGCGTTGGCGCTGCGCGATTTCGTCGTCTCCGGCGTCGAGATCGCGCATCAGTTCCGCATCGAGGAGATTGAGCGGCTGACCGGCGATTCCGGCGGCCTCCTGCGCGTCGACGTCTGGGACCGGCTGCAGAGCCATATCGCGGCGGCGGAATCCCAGTTCCAGCGCCAGGTCGCCGGGATGCGCCAGCAGATCGAAACGTATCGCGCTCCAGCGTCCGACGTCGAAGGGGCGAGCGAAACGCGATGAGCGGGTCAGCGCCCACGCTTCGCGATCTACTCGTGCGCCGACTGGCGTTGGTCGAACGACTGTCTCTGGCGACCTCCGCCCTGCAAAGGCTTCAGCAGGCGCGCTCTGGGGCTGAGATGGACGCCCAGCGATGCGAGATCGGCTTAGGCCTCGAACCGCGCGCGGAAATGGCGCGCGACTTGCAACGCCCGAGTTTGCTGGAGGCGAGCTTGCTCGACGCGAGACAGCGCGTCGAGGACAGCGACCGCGGCACGGAGCGATGCGAGGCTGAAATCGCCGACCTCGAGTTCGAGCCTCGCCGAGATGGATCGCCAGATCGAAACGGCCGCTCGCGCATGAAGCGCGGACCGAGTCGGGAGGACGGCCAAGTGAAATCGAGAAACGCCGAGCGCTCTTCTGATGTTTGAGCTGCTCGCCCGACGCTGGGCGGCCCCGGCGTCCGCCGTCGGGCTGACGTTCAACGCCTCGCAAAGCCATGTTGCGGCGCCGCTCGCCGACGGCTCGATCGCGCTCGTCGACTGCGCCGATGCGGAGCCTCCGGAGAGCAGGATCGCCGTGGACGCTTCCGGGCGGCGAACGATCTCCCCGCGGAGGTCCGAGCCCCGTCCCGCGACGATCCTCGCGGCATATGGACCGGGACCGGCTGAGGTCGTTTGCGGCCCTGACGACGGGGGTTTCCTGATTGCTTGGCGCGACGCGAGCCTCTGGCGCCTCGACGGCGCGGGGACGGTCCTCCCCGTTGCGCCGCCGGGCCCGGCGCCGTTGGTCGCGCTCGACCGTCGCGGCGCGACCACCATGATCGTAACGAGCGACGAGGCGAGCCTGCGACCGGACGACGGCCCGGCGAACCGGGCGCGTGCGCCGACCAGCGTCCGCGTCGCTTCCCTGTCGCCCGACGGCGGGACGGTCGCCTTCGGCTCAGCGCAGGGGATCGAATTCGCCCAGGCCGCGGCGCCGGGCGAGATCGTCCGACGTTGCCCAACTCCGGGTCCCGTCGACCGCATCGTATGGCGCGACGACGGCGATTACATCGCCGCGGCCTGCGGCGCCGCCGGCCTCGCCCTTGTCGACCTTCGCGACGGCCGGATCGGCCGCGTCGACGGCTTCCCCGCTCCGCTTCGGTCCATCGCCTTTAGCGGCCCGTCGAATGCGCTCGTCGCCTCCGGAGCCTACCGAATCGCCGCTTGGGATCTCGAGCGGCCGCCTTTCGACGGCGACCGCTCGGGCGCGCTCGAAACCGGACGGACGGGCATGGTCGCGGTCGTCGAAGTCGCCGCGCATCCAAAGCGACGGCTTGTCGCAGCCGCTTACGCCAACGGCCAGGTTGTCATCGCCGAACCGGGCCGACGCGACGAGATGATCCTCAAGGCGAGCGGCGCGACGCCGGCGGCGCTCGCCTGGTCGGCCGACGGGCGCATGCTGGCGATCGCCGCGCGAGACGCCGTTGCGCTGGCGACCTTGCCGGACGCCCTTTTCAAGTCGAGCGAGCCATGAGGAGAACGGACATGCATGCCGAACCGCAGCCGATGACTGACGAACAGGAGAGTAAGGATCGGTTCTTTGAGCGGCTGGGGCGCGATCGCCGACGAGATGTCAGCCGCCCACGGGAAAGACTTCGCTATGGGCGCGCTCCTGCTGGCGGCCCGTTGGCTGGCCGAGAACAAGGCCGGCGCTGCGCGCACGGCGCCGAGACCGCAATGAGACTGCAAGATCGTCGAGGCGACACAGCGCGGTCCGCTAACGAGCGGCCAGGAGACAGGCGGTTCTGAGCACCGACGCGAGATTGATGGTGGCGTCGTTTGCTCCATACAGCAATTCGGAGGCTTCCGCGTGCAGGCTCTCGATGAGCTTCGGCGTCGAAAGGCCCTCGTCCCTGGCGAGATTGTCGAGGACACGCCAGAACGAAGCCTCGAGCCGGAGGCTGGTCGAATGGCCGCAGAGGCGGATCGATCGGCTGACGGGGCGAAAATCCTGGGCGTTGCTGCTGGTCAGGAGTTTGCACATGGCTGGTCCTTGAGCACAGTTTCCACGTTTAGCCGCAAGGCCGCCAGTCGCCCGCGGCTGACCGCGGGCGCGCTGGCGAACCGCCGTTGCTTACGGAACCAGGACCGCTCGTCCGTGGATCTTGCCGTTGTGCAGATCGTGCAAAGCGTCGTTGGCGTTGCTGAGCTTGTACTCGGTAGTCGTCAATTCGATCAGCCCGCGATCGGCGAGCGCCATCAGTTCGACGAGCTCGGCCCAGGTGCCGACGAGATTGCCGATGATGTTGCGCTCCGTGATGACCATGTCGACGGTCGGAATGCTGGATGTCCTCGCCGTAGCCGACGACGTAATAGCTGCCCATCGGGCGGGTCATCTTCAGGCCCTTGGCGGTCGTGCCCTTCTCGCCGACGAAGTCGACGACCGCCTCGGCGCCCTGGCCGTCCGTCATCTCGAGCACGGCCTCGACCTCGTTGCCGTCCGCTTTCACGAGCTTGTGCCCGCCGACCTTTTTCGCAAGCTCGAGCGACGCCTCCGACTTGTCGACGACGATGATGTCGGCCGCCGACATGGCGCGCAGGCACTGGATGCCGATGTGCCCGAGGCCGCCCGCTCCGATCATGACGCAGCTTTCCCCGGGGTTGAGCTGACGCGCCGCTTTTTTCACTGCTCGATACGCGGTCAAGCCCGCGTCCGAGTAGGGCGCGACATCCTTGGGCGCGAGCGTCTTCGGCAGCGGCACGATGTTGCGCTCCGAGGTGCAGAGGTACTGGGCGTAGCCACCGTTCGAGTCGAGTCCGGGAAACTTGCCGGGCCCATGCATGTCGAAGCCTCTGCGGCAGGCGAGGCAGGTGCCGCCGGTGATCTTGGGATGGACGATCACCGGGTCGCCAACCTTGATGCCCTCGACCTCCTTGCCGACCGCCTCGACCCAGCCCGCGTTCTCATGGCCCATGATCAGGGGCAGGAGCTTGTCGCCGGTCGGGGTCGGTATACGGGCGCCAGACGCCCTCGACGATGTGCAGGTCCGTCCGGCAGACTCCCGCGCCGCCGATCCGGACGATGACGTCGGTCGACTTCTCGATCTTCGGGTCGGGAACCGTCTCCTCGGCGACCCATTGCTTAGCGGTCAACGGATCGTCATAGCGTGTGAGAACCTGAGCCTTCACGAGCGTTCCTCCTTCTTGCGGGCCTTTGTCGGCCGTCGCCGCGACCCCCCTTCGCGCAAGCTTGGCGCCTCGGACAAAAGGAAACGATTTCCGTCATTTGGCGGAGTCCTGGCGTCAACGCTCTGAACAATCGGCGGCCGCCGGCGTTCAGAATTCTGGACATTCTCCGCGGACGCCGGCTATGCAGCCTCTAACGCCCGTCGACCGCGCGCGCCTCGCGCTCGAGCGGGGTCAGCGGATCCCCGAGGCCGCGCTCCCGCCAGCGATCGTCGAGAGCTGGCGCCGCTGTCTCGAGTTCGGCCTCGACCCGAACGCCTCGCCGTCCGAGATCGTCACGCCGTTCGCCGAGGTCAGGCGCAAGCGAAGCGCGTTCCGGACGCTGCGCGGTCTTGCGCTCGCGGAAATGCAGGCGCTGCATTCCCAGATCGCCGGATCCAACTTCATGATCGCCTTCGCAGACGCAGCGGGCGTCGTGCTCGATACGCTGAGCGATCAAGCTTTCTCCGACAGCGCCGCTGGGCGCGACATCATCCCGGGCAGCGTCTGGTTCGAAAGCGCGCGGGGCACCAACGCGCTCGGGCTGGCGCTCGCGACATCGGCTCCCGCCGCGGTCTATGGCCGCGAGCACTTCTTCGCGTCGCACGGGGGCTTGAGCTGCATGGCGGCGCCAATCGTCGATCCGCGCGGCGCGTTGGTCGGCCTCCTTGACGCGTCGTGCGCCAACGAGGCGCGTCAGCAGCATACCCATGCGCTGGTGCGGATGGCGGCCGTGCAGGTCGAGAACAGCCTGATCTTTCAGGATCGCCCGGACAGTTTCATCCTCGCCTTTCATCCGCGGGGCGAGTTTCTCGACACCCTCTCGGCGGGCTTGCTTGCGACGTCGGCGGATGGGGAAGTGCTTTCGGTCAATCGCGCCGGCGCCGCGCTGCTCGCGGGACTGCCGGCGAAGAGCGGCGCGGACTTTGCCGCGCTGTTCGACCGCCGCTTCGGCGAAGCGCTGGCGGAGATGCTGAGCGGCTGCATCGTCCGCATCCGCGACCGCGCCGGCAGCGGTGTGTTCATGGCCTGCCGCCGGATTGGCCGCGCGCATGCCGGCGCCTCGCGCAGCCAGCAGAGCGCTACGCGCGCGGCGCCGAAATTCGTCGCATCGGATCCCCGCGTCGAAGCAAGCTTGAAAGACCTCGGCGAGGCGCTCGCCTTGCGAATGCCGGTGCACATCAGCGGCGAAACCGGCGTCGGCAAGGAACTGATGGCGCGGCACGTCCATGACCTCACAGGTCGCCGCGGACAATTTGTCGCCGTCAACTGCGGCGCCATGCCGGAGACGCTTGTTCGTCGCCGAACTGTTCGGCCACGAGCGGGGCGCCTTCACCAACGCGCGCGCCGACGGCGCGACAGGCCTCGCCCGTCAGGCCGACCGCGGCACGCTGTTCCTCGATGAAGTGTCCGAAATCCCGCTCGCCGCGCAGACCGCGCTCCTGCGCTTCCTCGACAGCGGCGAGATCCGGCCCATCGGCGGCCGCGGCGACCTCAAGCTCGACGTGCAGATCGTCTCGGCGACCAACCGGTCTCTCGCCGAACTCGTTCAGGCGCGGCTTTTCCGCGAAGACCTGATGTTCCGTTTGAACGCCTTCACCATCGAACTGCCGCCCCTCAGGAAGCGGACAGACTTCGCCGAGATCGTGCGGCGCCTCGTCGCCGACCTGGCGCCGCAGGCCTCCATCACGGAGGCGGCGATCGAGGCGCTGGCGAGGCGCGCGTGGCCCGGGAACATCCGCGAACTCCGCCATACGCTCCAGCGCGCGTTGTTGCGCAGAAAGGGCGAAACGATAGGGGAGGATCGCCTCGACCTTGGTCGGTCGGATGAGACTGGGCGCGCGTGTCCCTCATGCCGCAACTCGCCGATCCAGCGCCGGTTCTGCGAGGAGATCACAGAGGCGCATCGCCTCGCCTGCGGCAATGTCGCCGAGACCGCACGGCGGCTACGGCTTTCCCGGACGACGATTTACAAACACCTGGAACGCTGAGTGCCCGCCGATCAGGCGAACCGGCCGCCGCGCTCCAGCACCTCGATCTTGTAGCCATCAGGATCCTGGACGAAAAAAAATCGCGCAAACCGGACGTTGTCGCGCTTGAACTCGACGATCGGACGCGGCTCGAGTCCGGCGGACGTAAAGCGCGCGTGCTCGCCGTCGAGGTCGTCGACCGAGAGGGCGAGATGCCCGTAGGCGTCGCCAGCGCGTAAGGCTCGGCGCGTCCCTTGTTGATCGTCAGTTCGAGCTCAAAAGGCGTCGAGGCGTTTGCCAGGTAAACGAGGACGAAATCTGGAAAGTCATACCGGTTCACAACCTCGAGCCCGAAAGCCTCGCGATAAAAAGCGACGGACCGCGTCTCGTCGAGCGCCCGGATCATCGAATAAATCGCCTTCGCCGCCACCTCCAACCTCGCTCGCTGGTAGGAGATCCGCCCTGATGGCCGGCTCGTATTTTGCCGATCCAAGCGCAGAACGGGTATTAGTCGGCTACCGCTTGCGCCGGACGAAGGCGGCAAATCCCCCTCTCTCGACAGGGTCCTTCATGGGGTCATCGCAGAATCTGTTCCAAATCCTGCGCTAAGCCGCGTCGAGAAACTCGGCGCGAGGATTTCGTAGGGGCCGGAAGGTGTTTCCGCGGCTCGGCAGGCCACACGTAATCGCCGTTGAAGGCGACGTGCTCCCGGCCGAGCGGGGCGACGTGAGCGAGAAGCTCGTCGAGAATGGTTTCGCCGTTCGACTGGTGGATTAGCCATATGGAGCTCGCGTTGACTCAAGCATACGGCGAAGGCGTCGCCGAAACGGGGCCAATCGTTCCGTGATTCTCGATTTCGTGGTCGACGGCGTCGATGCGGAATACGAACGGTTGCAGGAAAGCGTGAGCGATTGGGTGATGCCGCCGAAGGTCATGCCTTGAGGCGCGCGCGCTATTCCCACCTTTGTGGCCAAGATGATGATGCCGAAGGAGTTCGCGGACATGTTCCGCACTTGACTAGATACCGACCGGTCGGTACGCTACGGCGATGACAGCAATTGTTGCAAGAGCCTCTGCGCAGGGAGGCGCGCGGGATCGCCAAAGCGACAGCCTCGGCGACCTCGCTCGCAAAGCTGCTCGACGCTGCGGTTCATCTCATCCGCTCGCGGGGCTATTCCGCCGCTCGCGTGGAGGACATCTGCGCCGAAGCAGGCCTCACCAAGGGCGCTTTCTTTCATCACTTCCCCAGCAAGGAAGCCTGTGCGGTCGCGGCCGCGGCGCACTTTGCGGCCAACGCCGACGCCGTCTTTGAAGCCGCGCCGTACTCCAGGCTAACGGACCCGCGGGCGCGCGTACTCGGCTACGTCGCCTTTCGCAAGGCAATCCTGCAAGGCGAGTTGCCACAGTTCACTTGCCTGCTCGGCACGATGGTGCAGGAGGCCTACGAGACGCATCCGGCGATCCGCACCGTGTGTGACCGTTACATTGGCGAGCACGCCGCCCGGGTCGAAGCCGACCTCGCCGAGGCGAAGGCGCTTTATGCGTCGGATGCGGACTGGAATCCGAAAGGCGCCGCGCAGTTTTCCCAGGCGGTGCTGCAGGGCGCGTTCATTCTTGCGAAGGCGCAGCATCAGCCGCGGGTCGCGGCCGACTGTCTCGACCATCTTGGGCGATATTTCGAAACGTTGCTCCCCGCAAAGGCGGCAGGCGAAGGTAGGGCGGCATGAGCGATCAGAAGATCACCCCGTGTCTCTGGTTCGACTTCAAGGCCGAGGAGGCGGTCGCCCACTATCTTGCGGTTTTCGATGGCTGCCGGCTCCTGTCGACCTCGCATTACGGCGACGCCGGCCCAGGACCCAAGGGCGCCGTCATGACGATCCTGTTCGAGATCGACGGCCAGAAGATTCTCGCGCTCAATGGTGGCCCCCAGTTCGCCTTCACTCCGGCTATCTCGCTCATGGTCGACTGCACGACCCAGGACGAAGTCGACCGGATTTGGGATGGGCTCTGCGACGGCGGCAAGCCTGGCCAGTGCGGCTGGCTCACCGACAAATTCGGCGTGTCCTGGCAGATCGTGCCGAGCATCGTCGCAAAGACCATGCAGAACGGCGACATCGCCAGCATCGAGCGCGTCATGCAGGCCGTCATGCCCATGAAGAAGCTCGACATCGCCACGCTGCAACGGGCCTATGAGGGCAAGTGAAGCCGACGTCAACCCGTCGATGGCCGGAGTGAGACCGCAGGCTCAGCCGCAAGCGCGCGACCTCTTTCGCTCGCGTTCTCGAAATTGCAACGGGCCCTCGAACCCACAAGAAGGAGGACGCCATGAGTGACGCCAAAGACCTGCTGGGCTCGTTCGTCTGGTACGATCAGATGTCGAACGACTTGTCCGGCTCCGAGCGCTTCTACGAGAAAGTCGTCGGCTGGACGCTTGCGCCGAACACGATGAACGCTGCGCCTTACACCCTGCTCAACGCCGGCGGAACCGGAATCGCCGGGCTCATGCCGATCCCCGAGCACGCGGCGGGCGTGCCGCCGGTCTGGATGGGCTATGTCGCCGTTGACGACGTCGCGGCCTACGCGGACAAGGTGACAGCTGCAGGCGGCGCGATCCACCGCGGACCGACCGAGATCCCCAACGTCGGGACCTTCGCCATCGCCGGCGATCCGGACGGCGCCGGCTTTCTCTTGTTCAAAGGCGATAGCTCCGCCCCGCCCTACGATCCAACAGGGTTGGGCCACGTCGGCTGGCGCGAGCTGAACGCCCGCGACGGCCAGAAGGCGTTCGCCTTCTATCAGGGCCTGTTTGGCTGGACGAAGACAGGCGACATGCCGATGGGCCCATCAAACGCGTATCAGCTTTTTGCAACCCGGAGCGGTCAAGAAGGCGCCGTCTTCACCAAGGACGCAGAGACCCCCCACCCGTTCTGGCGATACTATTTCAACGTCGAGACGATCGACGCCGCCATCGAGCGCGTGAAAGCCGCCGGCGGCAAGGTCACGAACGGTCCGCACGAGGTTCCCGGCGGACGCTGGATCGCGCATGCGCTCGATCCGCAGAGCGCGGCTTTCGCCCTGGTCGCGCCGAAGCGCTGACGAAGGGGGCAAGCGCGTCTCGCCGCGCTTTGCCCAAAGCAAAGTTGCGATCTCTCCATCCACTGGGAGGAAAAAGATGAAGATCTACTGGATCGAGGCTCAGGCGCCCCGACGCGTGCTGGCCCTCGTCAGACACCTCGGCGTGGACGCCGACCTCATCGAGGTCAATATGATGGCGGGCGGGCTGACAGCGCCCGAATATGTCGGGCTCAATCCCAACAGGAAGGCGCCGACGCTCGTGGACGGCGATCTTGTCCTGTGGGAGTCCTCTGCGATCATGGCCTATCTTTGCGTGAAGGCCGGTTCGGACATGTGGCCGGCCCGCGAACCCGCCGAGCAGGTCGAGGTGCTGCGCTGGCTGTCGTGGAACGATCAGCATTGGGGGCCGGCGGTCGGGCCTTTCTACTTCGAACATATCGTCAAGGGGACGTTCAGGCTGGGCGACCCCGACCGCGCGTCGCTGCGAGATAAGGTCGCCAATGTTACACGCTACGCCAAGGTGCTCGACGGGCGTCTTGCAGGCCGATCGCACCCCGCTTGCGAGCGTCTGACGATCGCGGATTTCCAACTGGCGTCAATGGCGACCTACTGGCGCCGGGCCGAGATGCCGCTCGAACCGTTCCCGAACATCGTCCGATGGCTTGATGGACTGAACGAACTTCCGGCCTGGGCCAATCCCTGGCCGAGGGCTCCCGCGTTGAGCGCCGTCGCCTGAATGCTGAGCCGTTGCCTCACCTAAATTGCTTCCGCGCGAGCAGAAGGACGGGGGCGACGACGAGGCGGTTGAGCATGGCGACGGCTTTGCGGCCGAGCGCCCGGCGCCCCGCGAAGCGTCGAGGTTCTCGTCGCTCCCCAGGACCTACCCGCTTTGCAAGCTCAAACCCAACCGGTAACAACCTCTGTGACGAGTTGCTGGTTGTGCCGCCGGCAACGTGACGGCCTCCGGATCGAAGCCGCAAAACAAGGCGAGGCTATGCTCTACAAATTTGGGCCTGGCCGAGTTGGGCCAGAAGCGGCAGCCCGCTGGTTCGATGGCGGCGTCGCCTGGGCGTCTCGGTTGGCGGCGGCCGATTGCGCGACCATCCTCTTCAATTCGGCGACGTCCTGCTCTAGAGACGCCACCCGTGCGGCCTGCTGTTCCAGCAGGGCCAGCTTCGCTTCGCGCTGCTCCAGATTTTCCAGCCGCCGGGCCAGTTCCTGCGTTGCCGAGACATTGAGCATCGCAATGGCGTCGTAGTCGACGCTGCGGAAATCGTTCACCTCGCGGCCATAGACAAAGACGTTGTCGCCCGCGCCCGCAAAGGTGGTGCGGAATTTGCCGTCGGCGACCTCCAGCACCTCATAGACGCCGTCGGTCTTCTTGTCGATCAGCCGGACTCGGTCGCCTTTGCGGAGATCGGTCGCGAGCGTCACCCACCTGTCCTCCATCGGGGCCATTTGATAGATATCGGGCACGACGTCGGTGGATTTGGTCACGGCCTGCGGGAAGAGCTTTTCGACCTCCTGGGCAATAAGTCCCTTTTTTTGTTCATCCCCGTATGCAGCGACATCCGAGTAATTGTAATCCGTTATCTGCAGCTGATTTAGTATGGCTAAATCCATTGTGGGATCAGATCTTCTCAGGTTTTTTTTGATTCGGCTGTCGGAGGTGACATACATTCCAAAGCGGCTTTGAATCCCGTAATTTGCCCTAATGGAAATGCAATTAACATAGACTCCCGCCCGCTGCGATCCGGGATTCATTTTGAAACGCAAACCAAAACCCTCCTCCTATGTCGTAGGCATTACAGCCGCCCACATCGAGCGGGACGCCGGGAGCGTCGGTGCCGACGCCGACGTAGCCGTTGGCAAGCACGGTAAGTATGCTACTCGTGTTGGCGTTCAGAAAGTCAAATGCCTTATCATTATTAGCGGCATTTGCATTCAAAAATTGTAAGGCATGATCTGGAGAGACATAATTCTTCTGGGCAATATAGCTCGCAAACGATCCGCTGGCTAATCTTATAGCCGCTCCATTTGTTACGGCACTTTCCAAGGACAACATGGTATTTGGTGAGGCCGTACCGATACCGACATAGCCGTTTTCCGCGAGCACCATTTTGTCTACATTGTCGATCCTGAAACCAATATAGCCGCCACCGGATTTCTTATTTATAAGCGTAAACTGGCCATTGCTGTTCTGTAAAAGGCCATAGCCTTCTTTGGTTGCCGATTTGCTATGGCTGAACCCAGCCCACTCCGCGCTGTGTCCCACGTCTCCTACGAACGCATTGCTCATCGTCGCATTGCCGTGGGTGACCAGCGGTCCATTGACCGTGACCTTCTCCGCCGTTGTTTCTCCCATCACGGTCAGCGGTCCATTGACCGTGACCTTCTCCGCCGACGTTTCTCGCGTCACGGCCAGCGGTGCGTTGACCGTCACCTTACCGTCTTCTCCGATCATCAGGGCATCCTGAGCCTGCGCTGGGCCGATGCCGGCGGTGAGGCCCAGCGCCAGCAGCGCACATCCGAGCGTCGTCGCCTCGGCGTTGCCGCCGCAGACTAGCTTCCGAACGAACATGAGAAATTGCTTGAACCGCGCATCGCAAGTTTTCATAGTTTGCTCCTTTTGTGTTGTCGCTGGTGATTATGGGTGTGGCGAGCGGCGGCATTATCAGAGACCGCCTTCGGTTTTGGGTAAGGTTGAGTGTTGAGAAACCTCTTCCGCTATCTCAACACCCCTGGGCGCTGAGACTCACCGAGATGGTAGAGAGTATTTCCAACTACTAACAGGGGACAAACCTCTTCGCGCATTGGCGTTTTGCGCATGTCGGCGACCGAACATTTGGGAGCCGTATCACAAGACAACAGCCGCGCAGCGACGCGCTCGCCCGAGCAAGCCTCATGGCAGGACATCTCCAGGACGGGCGCTTCTGCCTGACCTCGCCTCTCAGAAAAGTTGGCTCTCTTCGCCTCGTGAGCTTTGGTCCGGCAGGACACCATTCGGCGGCTGTGTGCGATCAGCCCGACCGGATCAAACCGACGCGCCCGCCGCCTCCCGTGTGCCTAGGGATGCCCCGGCGATGCCTAAACGCAATTTTGAGCGGCCCCTGCGTCGGATCATGCCGGTCGAACTCTCCACTGGGACAAGAGCGAGGATAACCCCCCGACGAACACGGCAGGCGGCGCCAATCCACGGTTGAGGGTTGATCAACCGTCGTTCTCGCTCCTCGCTCCGCTCCCAACCCCGGCGCGGCCAAAGCCTTTCTCGCCGACGCCTCTTTCGCCGAGCGAGCCACGCCAGATTTCGCCGCACTTTGAGCGCAACTTCCCGGTTCCGTAAGTCGTCACTCGAAATTCCGGCTTGGCCGGCGCGACGTTCACTCAGCTATTTCTACGTTCGTTATTTCATTGCCATTGGCATAAGCCCTGAGGTGATAATTGCCAACGTCAAAAAGTTGGGAGTGAACCCCTTGGTTCGCGTTCGCCCAATTTGATACGTCGGTCCTGAACGTACTCAACTGCGCGTTGGTGAATTCTGGGCGCTGTGCTATTCCAGTCATCGCGTTATTGGCCTTGTTGCTCCACACCGCCATTCTGTCCTCCCGTTTCCAGTGCGCCAGCGTCGTTTGCGCTGTTACGAGCAGGCGAGCTTCGCTTTACCCGCAAATCTCTACGCTTACCTAAAATTACCTGCTCTTGATCTAACCAGGAGCGCGGCTTGGAGCTCCCTTAACGCAATAGCAGTAGAACTCCAGCTTGGCCAGAGAACGTCGCCACCTCGTCTCTGTTGACTTACCCCGTTTGAGGAGCATTTCTAAATAATCAACCGGCTCGGCGAAGATAGCCAAGTCTGCTGGGTTACGTCAAGTCTCCGAACAACCGCGGCCAACTCGAAGACCCGGCAGGGGCCGCATAAGCGAGCCCTCATACCGGTTTGAAAAGGAACCTAAGCCCAAGGCTTTGCTGGGGATACTTACTGGATCGCGGGTCCGCGGCAGGAAGGGCGCCTATCAGCACCATCACGACCAAGGACGGCAAGCCCAGTCCACAATTGGAGAAACTGGAAAAGTTCGTTCCTCGTTATATTGCCCGTCTCGCTTCTTGAGAGGATAATTCGATCGCTCGCTTCTGCGGCATCGGCGCACCGAACTGCATTCAGGCCTCCGTAGAGAGTTTGCGTATCGTTAGTCGTACCAAGCATTATTCGCTTCGAAAAATACTGACCGGCCTGTTAGATTCGCCCAAACGGAGGTGGGGCGCATGTTCTATTGGATCTACGATTACCCGAGCTCATGGATCGGGGTTCTGTTTGCGATAGTTTTTGTCGGCTTCACCTGGCTCGGAATCATCGTATTGCGGCCTTTGATCCGTTCCTGGATCCATGGCAAGCGCAGCGCTAACGACATGGTCGGCTTCGCGTTTTCCGGCGTGTCTGTCCTCTATGGCCTTTTGCTCGGCCTTCTGGCGGTCGCGGCCTACCAGAACTACTCGTCGGTTTCTGATGTTGTGGACAAGGAGGCTTCTACGACCGCTTCGCTTTATCGGGATGCGGGAGGGTTTCCGGAGCCGACCAAGAGCGACCTTCAGAGGGAGCTTCGCGAGTATACGCGCTATGTGATCGACGTGGGGTGGCCGCTGCAACAGAAGGGGATCGTTCCTACCGGCGGCGCGGAAGCCGCTTTTGCCAACGAGTTAATAACCTTTAAGCCGCAGGACCGCAGCCAGGAGATCATCTTCGCCGAGGCGCTTCACGAGTTCAACGCCTTGCTCGAGATCCGACGCGAAAGGCTCGCCAACGTCACGATAGGAATACCGGCCGTCTTGTGGTGGATCGTCGGAGTCGGCGCCATGCTCAACATCCTGCTGATCTGGTTGCTCGACATGGAGATTCGCGTTCACCTCCTTCTCGGCGGCGTCCTCGCGCTGTTTCTCGGGATCGTGATCTTCCTGATCGCCGCTCTCGACCACCCATTCCGGGGCGAAGTGAGCGTCGGGCCGGACTCGTTCGAGTTGGTCTATGACAGCCTGATGAAGCCTGACGAGGGACACGACCAATAGGGCCGGGGGACGAGGAGATGGGCGGTTTCACCGATCCGGCATGCGCGCCAGTTCGGGCGCCGGGGCGCCCGGCTGGCAGATCGGTTCGCCAACGTCAACGCCGTATCGCGCCGAGAGACTCATCGTGTTGTGGTCACCCACCGTCTTGCATGCGGTCGCAAAGATATCGGGGTCGGCGCGGGGGGTCGGCGAGATTCGTCCGGTCTTGTCGTCGGATGCGGTCAGGACAAACCGGCCGTCGGGGCTGAGAGCCGCACTGTGAACGGGCCCCAGGTGCAAAATCGGATTCCCGATCGGAGCCCCCGTCTCCGCGTCCCAAACCCGCGCCGTGTCGTCGGCTGAGGCGGTAATGATCCGTTTCCCGTGTGAACTGAATGCGGCGCTGTTGACGCGATCGTCGTGCAGTAAGGGGGCGCTCACCGGCGTTCCCGTGGCCGCGTCCCAAACGCGCGCGCTGTAGTCCGAAGACGCTGTCACAACCTGCGTCCCGTCGGGGCTGAACGTCGCGCTATAGACCAATCCTCCGTGCTGCAACGGCTTGCCCAATTGCGCGCCGCTCGCCGCATCCCACAGCCTCGCGGTCTTGTCATGCGACGCCGTCACGACCCGCTTGCCGTCCGGACTGAATGACGCGTCATAGACTTGTCCGTCGTGCTGAAGCGCCGGGCCGATCGGCGCGCCGGTCGTCGCATCCCACACCCGGGCCGTATCGTCGTCTGAGGCGGTCACGATCCGTGAGCCATCGGGACTGAAAGACGCGGAGTTGACGCTCTCGTCGTGCTGCAAGGGCGGTCCGATCGGCAAGCCGGTCCGGGCGTCCCACACGCGCGCGGTGTTGTCCGAGGATGCGGTCACGACACGCGCGCCATCTGGGCTGAAGCGCACGGTATAGACGAAACCCTTGTGCTTCAGGGGCGGACCGATCGGCGTGCCGGTCTTGGCGTCCCAGACTTGTGCGGTCCTATCCTGCGACGCGGTCGCCACGCGCGAGCCGTCAGGGCTGAACGAGGCGTCATAGACGAGGCCAAAATGCTGAAGGGGTTGGCCGATGGGGGCGCCCGTAACTCCGTCCCAGACCTGCGCGCTCATGTCTGCCGAGGCGGTCACCACTCTAGAGCCGTCGGGGCTGAACGCGGCCCACAAGACGCGGTCATTGTGCTGCAATTCCTTGCCATAGACTGCATTCCACACCCGCGCGGTCTTGTCCGCGGAAGCGGTCACTACCTGGCCCCCACGCGGGCCGAACGCCGCGCTAAGGACGGCGTCGCCGTGCTGAAGCGGTTTGCCGACGGGCGCGCCCGTCGCTGCGTCCCACACTCGCGCGGTATTGTCATCCGAAGCTGTCACCACCCGGGCGCCATCCGGGCTGAAGGAGGCGCTGTTGACCGCCTCTCTGTGCTGTATCGGGTTGGCGACCGGATTCCCGGTCGCTGCGTCCCAAATTCTCGCCGTTCCATCGGTCGACGCGGTCACGACCCACTTGCCGTTTGGGCTGAATTCTGCGTCATAAACCGAATCGTCATGCTGCATGGGCGCGCCGACCGGCGCCCCTGTCGCCGCATCCCATACCCGGGCGGTATTGTCCGCGGACGCCGTCACCACCCGCGCTCCATCGGGACTGAATTCCGCGCGGTAGACACGGCCGTCATGTTGCATCGGAATGCCGAACGGCGCGCCGGTCGACGCATCCCATAGACGCGCGGTGCGGTCGCCAGACGTAGTCAGCACCCGCTTTCCGTCCGGGCTGAAAGACGCGCTGTATACTGTCGCCCCATGCGTCAAAGGTTGTCCGAGGCGTGCGCCGGTTATAGGATCCCACACCTGCGCGGTGTGATCCTCCGATGCGGTCACCACCCACTTGCCGTCAGGGCTGAAGGCGACGCTGGTCACCCGGCCGTCGTGCTCAAGCCGTTTCCCGATAGGGGCGCCGGTGGTCGCGTCCCAAACGCGAGCGGTTTTGTCAGCAGACGCGGTCGCCACCCGCGCGCCGTCCGGGCTGAACACCGCTCCGACAACCTCACCCTCATGCCGCATGGGCGTTCCGATCAGCGCCCCGGTTTGCGCGTCCCACACCCTTGCGGTTCCATCGGCGGACGCGGTCACGATCCGCGCGCCATCGGGACTGAACGCCGCGTGGAGAACCTTGCCGTCGTGCGGGAGGGGGGGCGAGATGGGGAGCAGTCCAGCCAGAGACTGCGCCAGCGCTTCGACCGTTTGGGGAAGCAAGGGGCGCCGATCCGCGGCGGAGCGCGGCCATGCGGCGAGCGCCAGCTTTACCGCGTCGGTATAACGGCCCTGGAGCCTCGCCGCCTGCGACAAAGCCGCGAGGGCGCGTGACTCGTTCGCAATCGCAACCCCTTGAGCGGCGCTCTCCCTGACGAAGGCCAAACCCGCGGCGCCGGCGGCGATCAGGGCGAGAAGGGCCAGAGCGCCGCTTGCGATCGCCGCGACGCGCATGCGGTGCGCGTATCGCGCCTGAGCCTTCGCCTTTTCCTGCTCGGCAGCGAGCGCGCGCTCGCGCTGCTGCTGTCGTTCCGCCTTCTCGGCCTCCCGCGTCTCGCTGCTTTCCGTCAGAAAACCCATCGCCGCGGCAAAGCCGGGATGGTAGCGTGAGGCCCACGACGCGTTTGGCTGGTTCGTGTCACGCCAGTCCAAAGCCAATTGCAACTCAGGGTCGCGCCACAGGCTCGCGGAGCCGGTCGCGTGCAAGGCCGCCGCCTCGGCCAGACGGCGGTAGGTCCGCGCCGAGTTGGCCTCCTCATCCACCCATTCAATCAGCCTTCGCCATATCCGCATCAGACTTTCGTGCGAAATATCGATCACTGTATCCCCGCGGAGCCGCTCGCCAGCCGGGGGCACCAGAAAAGAACGACTGGGATCCCGGAACACGTCAACCACCTCGGTGATTTCCGATTCGCTCGCGTCGGCAAGGGCGCACAGTCTGGCCAGGGAAGTTGGGCGCCTGACGCCCCGAGGATCGCTCGTCTTGTCGGTGAGCGCCTTAAACAGCTTCTCGCAGATCCTTTGCCGCGAACCGAGATCGAGATAGGCCTGCTCCGCATGCTTATCGAGCGCGTGGGCCATCGTGCCCACGGCTTCGTAATCCGCTGAATCGAGCGGCCCTACGCAACCCTGGTCCTGCCAGCGGGCCCAGGTGCGATTGAGGGCGTGCTGCAGGATCGACAACTGGTCCGGGTTGTCGCCGACGTCGTTGACGAGTTGCGTCAGGAGAACCGACGAGATCTCGACGCCGCCAACCCTCGCCGGCCCTTCGATAGCGGCGCGGCGTTCGTCTCGGGTCATCCGCGGCACAAGGTACTGTCCGGCGTTGATCGCTTCGGCCAGTCCTGGAAAAAGGGTGCTGTCGCCGAGAAAGTCCGAGCGCATGGTCAGAACAACGAAAATCGGGAAACTCGCGTGCTTGACCTCCAGCAGCAGATCAACGAACGCCCGCGCATCCTCGCTCAATCGTTCCTGTCCGCCGTACTCTCCGGTCTCCGATTGCCGATAGCGGAACAGTTCTTCGAACTGATCGACCACCACCAGAAGGTTGACGCCCCCTTCCAGGCGAGCCTGCTCGAACATGTCGACCAGTCCAAGCTTGCTCATCCGTAATGTGGTTTCGATAATGTCCGCTAAAGGCAGACCATCCGCATCGTCTTTTGCAAAAAGGACGCCGTCCTGTGCCAGAGCGCGGGACATTGCGCCGATCGGATCGGCGCCGGGCCGGAATTGGGCGATGCGCCAGGCCGTGCCTGCGCGAGCCATCATGCCCTGACGCAAGGCCGGCCTCAGACCACAATTGACCAGTGAGGACTTGCCGCTGCCGGACGTCCCCACAACCGCGAGAAAGCGGGTGGCCGCGAGTTTGTCGACCATGGCGTCGATCTGGTTCTCGCGCCCGAAGAACAGGTAACACTCGTCTTCCCGGAAAGGTCGGAGCCCGGGAAACGGATTGGTCGTGCGAAAGGATGAGACCGCAAGGTTCATGTAGAGGCCCCGACCTCGTGCTGGCTCTGAAGCCATTTGGCCGTCTCCTCCTCCGCCAGGCCCGACAGACCGTCGATGACACCCAACTCGGCCATGTCGAGCAGATCCTGCTTGTCCGCCGTTGTCGGAGAAGCCAGATACACGAGGATCTGCGGCGAAGGCTTTCCGATCCGGTAGCCCGGCATCTTCCGGAGTTCGCTATCGATCGCGCGCTTCCATGCTGCATCTCCCGCCCCATAGAACAGAAAGGCGATATCGCAATCCGCGAGGTTTTGACGGTTAGCGTTTCGAATCTCCGAGGCGTCCCCTTCGAACGCGGGGAGTACGACCTCGTATCCGAGCTGTCTGCACACTTTCCGAATAGGAATGCTGTCCTTGCGATCCTTTTCGTCGCAAATGAAATAAATCAATCTCTTGCGATCTAAAGCGAACTGCAAATCCGCTGCGCTGCTTTCCCGTCGCATGAGTTCCGGCGTCTCGATCTTCTTCAACGCGGCGCGGACCGCGGTCCGCAGTTCCTCGATGTCGCCAGCGATGAGGTCGGCTCCGAACTGGGTTTCGGGATCCCGGCGCAGGGCCCCGATGAACGCTTGCTGGAGCGGATGATTCGAGGCCGTTTGTTCAGGCAGCCATATCAAACGCTTCAAGCCGCCGCTCGCAGAACGCATGACGGCCAGTTCGTTCTGCAAGATGCCGACCGATTTATCGGTGGGGCCATCGGGAACCGCGCTATAGTTCTCGCCTACAAGATGGATTGAAAGCGCGCATTGCGCGAGTAGATCCTTCACCGCGGCGACGTATTCGTTTTCATCTTGGGGCAAACGCCTGTCTGGGAGGACCGGATAGCCGAGGCGCTTCAGTTCCCCTTCGAGGAGCTCCCGCTGTGGCTTACGGTCGTACCCGCTCTCTGCAAGATAAACTGTCGGCTTGGTCGGAGCGGGCGCTTCGCATTGATCGTTCGAATGAATATGCGGGGCGGGGCCTTCGGAGGCCTGCAAGGATTTGAGCGCCTGAGCGATATCTTGCGCCAGCAGGGCGACCTTTTGTTTGTAAAGCTGGGAGTACTCCGGTCCAAAATCCGGATCCAGTTCAAGCGGCGCATCGTCCTTGACGATGAAGAACTCAAATCCGAGAAGATCCTTCATTTGGGGAGGGAGCGGCCCCTGCTCCTCGACGGGAGTTTTGATGACTTTGAATACGCGGGACTTGTTTCCGATCACCAGCCCGCCGTTTCGCTCTGCGCTCTGGCAAAACTCGTTCGCCTCTCGCGTGCACCAATCCGAGTTCAGGTAACGCGGCGTAACGATGGACATCAGCAGGGCGGACTGGCGAAACTGAGCGACAATTTCGTCCGAGAAAACATCGTTTCCACGAAGTTTTTCGTCTCTCCAGATTTTCGCCTCGCGGCCAAGCCGCATGCTCAGAATGGCCTTCAGCGTCGCGTGGAAGCGCGTGATCCAGCCCTTTTCTCCGGGACTCAGAGGCTCGTTGTCGATGTGAGCATAGCTGATGAAAAGGTTTTGCTCGAAATTCATGAGCATGCCTATCGGAAAGAAAATTAATGCTACTCATCTCACTCAGCCGCCGTCAATGCCCAGTGCTAGCGGCTCACGTCGTTGCCTTTGACCGCATTGTATGAAATTGTATAAATCTGTGCTGTTGCGATCGAGCGATTGAGATGTTTCGTGGCTAGCAAAGAGGTTTCCGTCAAGAAATACGTGGTCTCACCGAGCGAGGACAACCCGCGCGTCACGACTACGAATTCGCTCCGACGGGGGTGCTCAACCTACTCATGTTGTCCGCGTCGCCGGAAAGCTCGCGCCAGTTGGAAAGTCACCGATCGTCGCACGGCCCGTCGATTTACTGAGCGCGAAGTCGTGGCGGGGAACAGCGCCGCAACAAACATCACGCCAACTGGCAATTCACGACCGCAGACGCCCGCGTCAAGCTGGCAAGGCTTCGCGTGAACTCGGGCTTCCAGGGGTGTTTGATTTCGTCCCGGCTGGCTAGCGACGGCGACCCAATCGCCGGTCAATTGGACTGTCATGCCCGGCCAAGGGCTTGTGGAAATCGCCCGTTTCGGTCAAGTTGGATACCGCGAAACTCAGGCGGGGCCGTGATGAGCGGTATGCATCCGGAGGGAGCAGGGGCGTCGCCCAAGATCGCCCTGTCGGTTGTCCACGGCCATCTCGCGTTCGCTCAATTCCCGGTTCTCGTTGGCCATTACAGCGGCGATACCTTTTCAGGGACGGAGGCGCGGCTCGATCACGCGCTTGAGGGTCGTCTGTCCGAACGGCGTATGCTCGGACTGTACCCTGGCCGCATCGGAACGAGCACGGTGCTGCTCGATTTGAATTGCAGACCTTCCGGCGCCGTCGTGGTGGGACTCGGCGAGCCCGCCGACTTATCCGTCGGTGCGCTCCGCGAAACCTTGCGGCAGGGGACTCTGGCGCTTTTAGCCGAGAAAATGGATCATATCCGCTCGTGTCCGGATCCGGCGGAGCCGGAGACGCCGCTGGGACTGAGCGCGCTTCTCGTCGGCGCTGGCGAAGGGGGACTTGATCGCCATAGTTGCGTACTGGCGCTCTTGCAAGCGGCGCACCACGCAAATGTGATTTGGGCCGGCGTCAAGGCGACCTGTCGCCTCGGGTCGATCGAGATCGTCGAGCTTTGGGAGGACCGCGCTCTGGAAGTGTGGCGCGCCCTCAACAGGGCAGTCGAGAGCGACCCCGCCTTATCGAATGTCTTCGACCTCGCGGAAGAGGTGAAGACGTGCGGCGGCGGACGCCCTCACGCCCCAATCGGCCGGGATCCGAACTGGTGGCAGCCGATCCAGATCACGATGTCCCGCGCCGAAGCGCCTTCAGATCGCAGTCTCTCTTTTACGATTGGCGGCGGATTTGCGCGGGCGGAGGCGCGGACGATCGCCGCCGACCTCGATCTCGTCGCGCCGCTTCTGCGCAGGACGTTCAGGAATATCGATGTCGACGGCGCGCCCACGTCGCCGGGGCGCATCCTGTTTGAACTGCTGTGGCCGGAGTCGCTGAAAACCCAGAGCGCCAACGATTGGAACCGTCGACTGATTTTGGACGAGGCGAGCGCCGCGTTTCCCTGGGAGCTTTTGGATGACCGGCGTCCCTGGATCAGCGGCGAGAGCGCGCAGGCTCTAGTCCGCGAACCTCCCGCCGTCCGCGCGCCGATAATCCGGCAGTTGTTGCAGGCGCGGTCTTCGGAAAAAGGGACGGCCCGCCGCGTCGAGCGGAAGGCGCTTGTAATCGGCGATCCTGGCGCGCAGCCGATGGAGGGATTCCGCAGGCTTCCGGGGGCGAAAGCCGAAGCGGAGGCTGTCGCGACTTTATTAAAAAGCGATGAGCAGCCATATGACGTAACGGCGCTTGTCGAAGCTGCAGCGACGCCGGAGCAGATCTGCAAACAACTGTTTGGACAGGCGTGGGAAATCGTTCATATTTCCGCCCATGGCGTCGTTGACACGTTGCTGACCGGTTCCGATGGCGCAAAGCGACGGATGACAGGCATTGTGCTCGGCAGCGGCGTCGTTTTGGGCCCATCCGCGCTGTCCAAATTGCCTGTTAGTCCGAGCATCGTCTTCGTCAATTGCTGCAATCTCGGAAAAATCGACCAGGCTGCGGAGGACAAGGCTCGTCAGGAAAGCCTCGAGGGCCGACCAGAATTGGCTGCGAGCGTCGCCGTCGAATTGATCAAGCTCGGCGTCCGCTGTGTCATTGTCGCCGGATGGGAGGTCGATGACGATGATGCAAAAGCGTTCGGCGAAACCTTCTACTTGGAGATGCTTAGGGGCGCGACCTTTGGCGACGCCACCTGGAAGGCCAGAAAGGCAGCCTATAATCCGAAAAGCAACACCTGGGGAGCGTACCAGTGCTACGGAGACCCCGACTACCGGTTACGCGTCCTCCCGACGAAAAGCCATGCCAAGGAGAATGGCAATCAGTTCGAGGCGATTTCCGAGGCGGTCGAGGCGGCTCAGCGGATCACCGGAGAGATCAACATTGGTCTGGAGCGCGACCTTGCGGTCCAGCAAGACCGGGTTAAGCGCATCGAGGACGAAGCGGAAAGGAGAGGCTGGCTCGGCTCGGCGCCTCTGCGCGTCGTCCTGGCGGAAGCCTGGGCGGAGCTTGGCGATCTTTCCCAGGCGATCCGCCACTATACGGCGGCCATCGCGAGCGAGGACTCGGGCTTCAAGGTGAGGGCGGTGGAGCAACTCGCCAACCTCAACGGCCGCAACGCCGTCGGGAAGTTTCGCAGAGCTTCTGCCGAGAACTGTGATCTGGCTACAACCGTCGCGACGATCGAAGGTGAGTTGCAAAAGCTCCAGCGCCTCACAGAAGCCGTCGGGCAGACGCAGGAGCGGTTGTCCTTGCAGGGTGGATGCTGGAAACGACTGGTGCAGGTTCAGGCATCGAGCCCCGTTGCAGAGGAAGCCTTGCAAAGGATGACAGAATGGTACGACGCGGCGGCCAAGCTCCCAGGGAAAAACGCAGAATATCCGCGGCTCATGGCCAGCAGCGCTCGTATTTGTCTCGCCGTGAGGAGCGGACTGGCGTGCGACGGGGCGGTCAGCCGGGTTGTTCGCGAAATAGCAAACTCGCCCCTGTCCGACAAAGACGACTTCTGGAGCCTCATCCGACGCGCGGACGCCCAGACGACCCTCGCGATCATGCAGGAGTCGGCGCCCTCGGTCGAGGACACGGACCAAATCAAACAGACCTATCGGCGCGCCTGGCGGCACGTCGGCTCGCCCGTCAAGATGCGCTCTGTGACGGAGCACCTGGAGTTCTACGAGGACGTATTTGCCGAGGGCGCGCCCAAAACCGCGTTGAAGCGAAAGAGCCTCGTCGCGTGGATTGGTGGGCTGAGAGATTTCATTGAGACCGAATTCCCCGGGGTGAGGCCCGCTGGGTAATCGAGGAGGAACATCCGATGGATGACGCCTACGACAACGCGCTCGCTTTCGTCCTGCGCTGGGAAGGTGGAATTCGTCAATGATCCGCACGATCACGGAGGTCGCACCATGAAGGGGGTGACGCAGAAGGTCTATGACGCATGGCGCGCGAGCAAGGGCCAGCCGGCCGCCGACGTCGCCAAGATTTCGAACGCGGACGTCGCCGCTATCTACTCGCAAAATTACTGGCGGAAGGCGCGATGTCACGAGCTTCAGTCCCATATCGACCTGGTGCACTTCGATACTGCGGTCAACATGGGACCAAACCGCGCTATCAAGATGCTCCAACAGGCGCTCGGGGTTGCGGCCGACGGTCATTATGGACCCGCAACCAAGCAGGCCTGCGCCGCGTGCGCCGCTCCCGATACGACCGGGCGCTATTGCGACATTCGGGAGGCCCTTTATCGCCGTTTTGCTCAAGCGCCCGGTCAGGACAGGTTTCTGGCCGGTTGGCTCAACCGTCTCAACGACCTGCGAGTGGCGGCCGGCGTGCCGGGTTACCGCCGAAGAGGCGGCGACGTGGTCGATTTCGGCGAGACAGGTTACATCGAACGAGTTCCCGATATCAAGCCGGGCAAATCGATCGAGGCCTGGTAATAACTACGACATCACAGTAATCCTTACCTTTCCCGCGTTTTGAGGGCGATGAAACCATGAGCGAGATCGTCTCTTTTATTCAAAGTCTTGACCTACCGGCCGCTATGTATCGACGCGGTGCAGAGCAGGAACCGCTGCCTGCTTATAATTCCGTGGCGCAGGCCGTCACGGTCGGCTCGCAGATGACCGAGTTCACCAAGGATGTGCCGCAGTCGATTCGGCCAGGGATCAGCAATGGGCTGCTGCTCGGGCAGTTGGCGGCGGACAAGGCGAGCGCCAAGAACCCCGACCCGCTAGCTTGGTTCACGACCTTCAATACCGTGTTGAGGGGAATTGGGTGGCAATCAACCTTGAGCGAACTCAACGAGCAATCCATCTCACACAAGAATATATCGCTGAGCCAAGCCATAATTCCCATCGTCACCGAGATCGTCGGAGCTGCGGCCGCGGCGGGCTCGATTATCATCTCCGTCCTAAAAGGGCTGGAGACAATGGACCAGGATGCACCATGGATCACCGTGTTCGAGCGGAGGAGCAATAAAGTCAGCGCGAACAATTTCGGACTGAGCTTCGTCGAGGGCGGCGCCGGAGGCGGAGCGAGCTTGAAGACGGTCTATTTTTCGCTAATCGGGGCACAAATGGTGACTCAGGTTCTTTTCTTCAAATTTGCGTCGTCAGACGCAAAATTAAAGAGCGCCCAATCTCTGATGACCTTGAGCGCACACACGATCACGCTGTCAGAGTCAGCGCTCGAGCAGAAAGTCGCCCCGTTCATCGCAGAAAATATAAAGAATATCGATATCTGATGGAGATGGCTGCCGGCGGAAATTGGCGAGCAGCCGCGCACGCTTAAGCAGGCTTGGCTTGCGCGCGGCGCGCAGGCCATTTCGGCTTCGTTTCGCTCCGGCGCCGGCGCGATGGAACGCCCGCTCAAGCGCCGCTGGCGGTGCGGCCGCGCCTTTATTAGTCGTCGAACACTTCGGAGTATCCGACCCGCGCATACCCTGCGGCGTCGCCTCGCCCTGTCTTGGCCACGCGCGGGCCGGGCCTTCGTTGGATGCGCCGTCGCAAGTCGGTTCCAGTCGTATTCGTAGACTTCAGCGAGGTATTCGGCGATTTCCTTGTCGTGGAAGATCAGGCTCGCGTCGCGGTTCGTCTTGACGCCTTCGTTCGACCAGTTGTGGCTGCCGAACATCACGACCGATTTGTCGACGATGATGCACTTGTTGTGGCAGGCGGGCTGGAACCGAAAGATCCGAGCCGGAAAACCCAGCGCCACCAGAATGTCCAGGCTTTCCTGCTTCATCATGTCCCGACAAATGATCCGAACCTCGCGCCCTTGGTCGATCTGGTCCTTCAGTGCGCTGACCAGCAGCTTGAATTCGGTAAAATCGTCGTCGGTGTCCGCGGAAGTTGATGTACTGGTTCTGGAACCAGATGCTCTCCTCGGCCGAGCGGATCAGGGCCAGCGCGTTTTCCGCGTAGTTGTCCGGCGTGAGCAGCGGCTGAACGCTGACCGAGCGATTGAGACGCAGGGGCTTGAAGTACTGCGGCGGCGTGGCGAAAGGCTCGGGCGCTTCCTCCACTTCCGGCACGAACAGGTCGGGTATGGCGAAGTCGGTCGGCGCGCCTGCCTGAGCGGCCGAGAGATCGTGATCGCGCTTGATATATTTCTCGAAGATCGACGCTATGCGCTCGTTCTTGAGGATCGCATGATAGTCCCGGTTGTACTTGCGCTGGAAACCGGCGGGCAGCTCTGCGCCGGGCTTGAAAGGGATGCACGTTCGGCTGATTGGACGATTGCCAGTTGCCGCTCGAAACCCAGGCCGCGTTTCCGTCGCGAACCGCTACCTTAATGTGATAGGCGGAGGCCCAGAGGCCGTCCGGATGCGCTTTCGACACCAGCGTCGCCCACGCCATCTCGAAACGATCTTGCAAGGTCTTCCCGAGCGGTTCGAGGACGCCGGAGGTTTCCTCCAACTCGTGGGCTTTGACGCCCGCGGACGAAGGCTTCTCCGGTCTGGGGTGAAGAACGAGTTCGAACTGCCGCCCTTCCGGACTGACCGCGGCGTACACGGAGTTGTAGATGTGGGGCGCGGTGAACTGGTACATCGCCACGGTCAGGCTATTCCGGGTCCCGTCCAGAAAGTCCTCGAGTTCGGACCAGCCGGCCTCCGGACTGACGCAGATCGTGAGCTCCATGGGTTCGTCGACGAGCGGCAGGTTTGAAGGATCCAGCGGTTCATAGGCGCCGGACTTCGGCGGCGCGAACGCCACGATCTCCTCGCCCGAGACCAGATTTTCGAATGCCGACGCGACCGCGCCGCCCGGAGTCCCGAAAGACACAGGTTCCGCCGCGGACAGCCTCGCCAACTGCTCCTCGACGGTCGCGTCGGCGACAACCACCGGAACCCCGTATCTGTTCTCGAGATCGGCTTCCGCAACGGGGCGCTCGCCCGGTGTGACC
This sequence comes from uncultured Alphaproteobacteria bacterium, assembly GCA_963724785.1. GTDB lineage: Bacteria > Pseudomonadota > Alphaproteobacteria > Rhizobiales > Beijerinckiaceae > Roseiarcus. The sequence goes on from CAVRWC010000028.1 coordinate 271,133, forward strand.
GCGACCACGACGGCCGGCTGCGGAGGAGCGTCGGTCGGGTATTTGTACCCTGGACGTACGGCGGCAACGTCGTTCTTGCCGGCCAGATCTTCTCTGGCTCGGGCGACCGCCTGCAAGATCGGCAAGAAGGAGTCGCGCACGGCCGGAGAGACCGACACCAGTTCCGGATTGCTCATGGTTGCTCCCTAGATTTTGGATCAATCGATCATTTGAAAAGCTGCGCCAATTCAGTTCAGTTTATCCAGCCGCAGGCGCACGGCCGGGTCCCCGAGCGTGACATAGTTCTGTGCGTCGTTGCGCTCGAGCCAATAAGTGACCAGGTCTTTGTCATCCATCTTTGGGGCGCCCGGCGCGAGCGCGCTGAGGAGCGCGGTCGAAAGCGCGGCGAACTGTCCGCCGAACTGGTCTTTCACCGCATGCCCGACGGGGTCGCCGTGCATGATCGAGCCGAGGCTGCTCCGGAACGGGGTAATTTGCGCTCCCGCCATTTTCGGCGCCTGGATCGAATAGCCCCATGCCCTGTCGACATGCGCAATGACTGCGAGAGCGCCGCCCTTCGGATGGGTCAAGAGCCGCTGCGGCAGCGCCGCCATAAACGGTTCAGGGGCTAACGGCGGTAGGTTCGAGCCGAGTTGGGTCGGATCCAGGATGAACTGATCCACGTTCGGCGTGCCGCCGCCAAAGCAAGCGAAGAAGAAGGCGATGAGCCCCTTCACATTGGCGTCGTCCGGGACATCCGTCGCGGCAAGGAAGTAGTCGGGCTTGATCGACCCAAACCCCGGCCAATCCTGGCAAAGCAGGGCGCCCTGGATCGCCTGCTGTTGCGGACGGCCCGGACCGATCGACATTCCATGCGAAGCCGTGAACAGGATGGCCGGCGGCGCGCGCGCGCCCAACGTTTCGAGCAGAGCGTCCTTGGTCGCGTCGTCCGCGAGGTGGAGCTCTCGCTCGAAGCCAAACTCGGTGTGGAGAGGTCTCTTCAGGCGCCCGGCGAGGCTCGGATTGCCGTTTGCCAGCGGATCGATGAGGAGAGAGGAACTCAATTTGGTCGCCCCGTCGCCGACGTGGCGCGTCCCCCAGTAGGCGATCTGCTTTGCGTTCTGAATGACGCTCGCGCTTTCATAGGCGGCGACAGATTCGGCGTAACGCGCGTAGTCGGCGGCCGCGCCGAAGGACAGCCGCCCCACCGCGTAGTCCACCCCGAGCAGGTACTGGAACTGGAAGGGAATGCCATCGGGCGGGCCGACGATCACCAGATAGTAGGGGATTACTTCCGGATCGACCGATCCGGGCCGGATTTCATAGCGACGATACCAGTCCCGGACCTGCTCGCCTGTCCTGTAATCCAGGGTCTTGAGCAGAGGACCGGCGGCTTTGCTCCGAATGTCGATGAGCGGTTTGAGAGCGGCCCGAATTTCGGCCGACGCGTTCTCGTGGAAGATCAGGCCCCATCCCGCTTGATCGAGCTTGTCGTAGTCGACCCCCGGCGGAAGGCCGAAGGATCGCATCTCGGTTTCACCGCGTAACGCCCGCATCGGATCGACTTGCGGGTTGGCGCGCGCGAGCTTCGCGATCTCGTCTACCGATTGAGGCTTGACCGCGTATTGCCCGGTGTCGGCGTCGATACCATTGAAATAGACGAGGTCGTCGGAGTCTGCCTCGGACTCAGTCATATTCAATCCCTCCTACCGTTAAGCCCTGAAGCGGCTCGCTTCCATACTTCCGTCCAGGAGCCCTCCAATTTTTGCGCTGCGGCACTCCCTGACTAGCCCACGGTCAGAAACGCCTCGGTCACGGTCACAGGGTTGCCCGCAAACGCGGCCGTCACCTTTGCGCGATAGGGGCCGGGCGGAAGTCTAGTCCGCGCGATGTACGTATCGCCCTCCGGCGTTAGCGGGATGTCCCGAGCGAGAGCGCCGGACCGCGCGTCGTACACTTTCGCGTGGACCGGAGCCTCCTGCGAGGGCGTCGCGCGAAGTAGAACCTCGTCCGCCCCGTACACGTCGTCGAGATCGAGGGAGAGCGTTTGCGCAGCAAAATTGAATTGGCTGAGGTCGGTGTCCTCGCCGGTCAGGATGCCGATCAGGTTCACCAGAGCCGGGTCAAAGCTCTGCAACGAGCCGTGCTGCTCGGCGACGTAAATTTCGCGGTGGCTGTCGCTCATCGCCAAAGGCGTCGCCGAGAAGCGGGGCACCGTCCCATCGCCGCTGTAATCCTTGCTATTGCTGCTGCGCAGTAGCGTGATCTTTCCGTCGGACAAGGTCGCCGACTGGAACGTCGGCTGGGCGAGACCGACGATCGGATAGGTTTCGTAGCCTCCGGCCTGATAGGCGTTTTCCTTGGCGTTGGCGTCGGCAGCGGCCTTGATTTCGCGATGGAAGGCCAGCGCGGCCTGAGCGCGTTTCGGGTCCACGCCGTCGACCCCTGTCATCTCGCCGATCCGCTCGAGCTTGCCGTGACCGCTATCGACGCATTCGAAGGCAGGCAGTAGTTGGTAGACTGCGGTAAAGGAGGCGAGCGTCGAAGTCAGGTCCACTTTCAGCGGTCCGATGCCTTTGGAGAATCCATTGGCGAGGAAGCCGAGCGCGTTGAGCGACCCGCGATAAGGCGTGCCGAAGCTGACGAGCGCGCGGGTGTCTTTCCATCCTCCCAAGACCTCCAGAAAATACTGGGAAACGAGGCCGCCCATTGAATGCGCGACCAGAACGAGTTTGGCGTCCGACGCTCCCGAGGATATGCGCCATTTGTCGAGTTCGCCCTTCGCAAACCGCGCGAGCTTGCGGGCCGCAACACTGTTGTCGCGCCTCCAGTCGTAAGCGAACTCGAGCACGTTGCGGCCTTCCTGGAGCTGCAGCGACGACTTCAGTCGGCTGACGAGCGTCGTGTATCCATCGATCTTCCAAAGCCCGGGAATGATGTGAAGATCCTGGACAAGGCCTGTGGGCGTCACCCCGTCGCCAAGATCGTCCAGTGAAGGGTCGTCGACGCCCTTGATCGACAGGTCGTGAATGCTGCTCGTACCGCTGGTGACCACCCGCCAGATCGCCTCCGGTGAGCCGCCCCAAACTTCCTTTCCGTCCTTCGACAGGACGCTGCCGGCAATTCCCGGAAGAACGACAACCAAATCCTTGAGCATCGTTCAAAGCCCTGTTTGGAAATCCGTCTTTTCTTAATAGCTACACAACCAACAGTCCGATATTGCCCCAGTCGCTTCACCAAAACAACAGTAGCATCGATATACGTCGCTGGGAGCGACTAAATCACGCTACAACGAAGCATCTGCGAGCCTGTTTCTCGCGCCTCGCCAATACGGCGACCTTAGTCCGTCTCGAGTGACCAATGGTCGTGACGCTCGCCGGGGTGGGCCTGCGTCGTGTTTCCTGTGACAGGATCGGTTCATCGGTCATCCTCAGCCCAAAGCTTGGTCGTGTCGAGCCAGCGCGTCCGGCCGCCGCGGTTCCGGACCGACTTGATCATGTCGCGCGTGCCGCCCGGCCCGTCGCCGCCCTCGCCGTTCCACAGGCAAACGAAATCGACCTTATCGGCCCCGAAGCCGAGCGCCGTTTCGAGCATCCAACGATTGTTGCGATCGTATGCGTCCTCCCCGTCCCGGATCGAGCAGAGCTCGCTCGGAGCAATATGAACGACAGCGCGAGCCTTAGCGGCGAAAAATCGCGTGCGCCAATCGCTGTCCGCGAAATCGACCGACTGGTTGAGAAACGTCGGCTCGTCGAGAGGAAGGTAGAGCTCGAGGCGGGCGCCGCGGGCGAGAGCAGCCTCGGCGAATAGGAGATCGCCTCCGCAGGCGCCGCCGCAAATGGCGAGGTCGGCGGGGCCGACCCCAAGGTCGGCCAGCGCTTCCGCGATCGCGCCCGCGGCGACCGGCTCCTTGTCGGGCGGAAAGCGCGGCTTCCCGCGGCCGATCGCGTCGATCATATGGCCGCTAAAGAGCGCAACCTTGCGGGGCGGCTGCGCGATTGTGTCAGACATGGGCTCCCTCCGCCGAAGACTGTCGATCTTGATCCGGCCCGCTTCGATGCTCTGGGCGTCGGCGGCGTGGGCCGACCTGGGGCCCGCCAAGGCGACGGAGCGGACCCACCCTCAGGCGCAGGGCGTCCCCTCCCGAAAAACGGTCCTCCGGGCCGGCGCACGGAAGACCGGCCACGGATTTCGCCAAGGTTTGCTCTCATCACGGTCTGACTTCCAGCCCCGGCGCGGCCAGTGGTCATAGCCTGCCGGCCTTCGATTTTCCGCGGAGCGACGCGGGCCTGGGCGCGCCGAACCCCAAAGGCGATCCGCCTTACGCGTCAGCTGTAGAGCCAGCCGATTTCGTCGGCCCGTTGGCGGCGCCGGCCGGGTCGTCCTGGCCGAGGAGCTCCTCCAGGACCTGGATAGCGCCGCTGATACGCAGCACCGTCTCGCGCAGGGTCGTCAGCTGCTGTTCGAGTTCGCGCAGCCTCGCTTCACCAGCGCGATCCTCTTTTCTCAGGATCTCCAATCGCGCCTGCAACTGTTCTCGCATAAACGCCCCCGCAAAAGCAGCGCCGCCTGTCGACATCTACCGCGGCTCGATGACGGTGTAGGCAAACGGCCGTCGAGATGAAACGCCGTTTCCATCCCCGGTTTTGACCGGCGTCCAAGATTGGGTAAGCACAGCGAATATGGCGTTACCTCGCGTGTTTCCACCTACGCCATTCGTCCCGTTGCCGAAAACGACGGCGTTCGTTTCGATGCGACCCCAGATTTGGTTCGCCGACGCCGCAGGAAGCGATGGGAAGGGCGGTTGAAAGGTGACGTCACAATAGCCGTTGGCGCCCGTCACCGAAATCGAGTCTTGATTTGCTTTTGATCCTGTCGCGCAGATCGTGTTGTAACCGAACCAAGCTCCCTGAGACCCATTCGAGCGGCGGAACTCGGCGAGACCGCCGACTCCGACCCCGAACCGCGGTGCGCTGCGTCTCAGTATCATAAATAAGAATCCCTCGAATAGCTCGGTCAAAGTCAAAACGCCAATCATCTTGGCCCGATGACAATGAAGGTAAACTGCCGCGGGTCTTCGTCGCCGTATCTTCCCCCCGTTTTGACCCGCATCCGATCAGCGCTGAGTGTAACAATCAGCGCATTGTCTGAGGTGTAGGATCCTTCTCCAAGCGCGATTTGCGTTGCGGATGCCCCAGGCATCGAAGAGAAGGGCGGCTTAAAGGTAATTTCGTAAAGGCCTCGATCCTTCGCAACTGGTTTCACATCAAAGCCCTCGCCCACATTGTTCGTTCCATCTCTGTTGACCACCCCGCGCAGCATGCGCAACTGTTCTTGTCCTCCCGCAACGGCAAGATCGGGCTGCGAATCCCGTTGCTTGGCGAGTCGGACGCCGCCCTTGAATGTTGCGCCCCCCTCAGCAAAGAACGTGATCTTCCGGCCCTCGGCCTTGGTTCCCGCACCCACGATGTTCAGGGAATCTTTATCCCAAACTGCGTAGCCGATTTTCCCGGCATCCCCTTGTTTGCCGGAGACGCCGGCTCCAAACTCCAGGGTGTTGGCGCCGGTGATTTTCGCCGGGCCGGAAAGAGTGGCGTCGCCTTCAACCGTGAGGCTTTTCCTGAAAGTGGCGTCGTGCGTCACGGTTAGACCTCCGTAAACGGCCACGTTCTCTTGGCTCCAGATCAGCGCGACCTTCTTGACTGCGTCCTCCTCGCTTTTTCCCCCAGCCACAGTTGCGAGCGCGCCGCCCTTAAATCCCCATAGGACCGGACCATCCGGTTCAGTCGTCGCGAATTTGGAGCGGTATGCCAGCCCGTACTGATGGTCGCCGGCGCTCCGCAGGCGGATGTGGTTGTTGTTCATCGCGAGGGTGGCGGCGCCGTTGACCGACACGTTCCCCAGGTTGGTGTCCCCGTCGACAGTCAGTCTCTTCGCAACGGCGAGACTGTCGATTTTGACACCGCCCGGGTCGATGGTGAGGGCGTCGGCGGCGCGGGCCTTACCGCGGCCGCTCAAGGCGAAAGCTGACGCCGCCAATGCCAGCCCCAGCGCCTTGCGTCTATCGGTCATGGTTCCCTCCCTGCCAACGCCACGGCCCGCGTCGGCACGGCGGTGACGAATTTTGATCTCTGGAGTTCGCCTGGAGCGCCCAGTCGTCGACCAGACGGCTTAATCAGGCCATGGAACGGCCAAATCATGAGTTCCAATTTCACGGAAATTGATAGCCACATCTTGCTAGTTTGACATATCGATGATCACGTCGAGCTGGCGAGCATCCGCAGAGACATAGCCTTTTGGAATACGGGCGGCGATGTAGCGCTCAAAGGATTTGCTATTCCAATGGCGACTAAAGGGATTGTCATAACTCGCCATGAACCGCTCGATCTGTCTGCCTCCGACGGTGATGCCGGTGTGCATCGCGCCGTTCCAGTCGCTGTTATGCTCAATCAGATAAAGTAGCTTGTCGTGGCCTGAGGGAACGACAGGAACCTTCAGCACCCTGTTTCCGGCGCCGATATTCGCCAGGGTGTCTGCCGTTCCAGTTATCTCTGGCCCAGCCGGTGGGTTTCCGCCGTTCACCGCCCAGTGGTATCCGATCGCCGATTGCGCGGCGTGCCTCCATGGATTTTTGCTGAACGCCAGTCCGCTGATCCAAAAGTCGTTATTGGTATTGGGTTTTGAGATCAGCGCCAGCGTTCCGGCACGGCGCGCGGGGATCGGCATCCATTGATGATAGGACGGAAAAGCCATCGGTCAACGTTCCGTCTGGAGCATAGGAGTTCGCTGACCTCCTACCTCCGGTCCAAAGACCAAGGTCACCATCGCCATCTGTAAAGTACGCGTGAATGACATTCCAGCGGTCCCCAAGTATTCGTAGCCAGACGGTATTGTATCCCAATGGAATCTCGACCTGGGCGCCGTTGCCGTTGGCTTCGTTGTTTCCCCCAAATTTGATAATTGGCGCTCGGGCGCCATACTTGTTTGTACTATAAGATTTGTCATCGTAGTCTGGGGTTCCAATTTTTACGATTGCTTTTGCTTCCTTGGCTTCGAAAATATCCTGATATACAATCGGTCCCTCCGGATACATTCGATGTCTCAGCGGATTGGCGTCGGTTGCGGCAAAATCTTTAGCCTCGAGAGTTCCAGTGATTTTGACCCTGCCAGAACCCCTCGCCATCAGAATCAGGTCTTGGTCGGCGCTTGATCCTGTCGCGTAGATGGTGTTGTAGCCGATCCCGATGCCTTGAGACCCATTCGAATGGCGGAACTCGACGCACCTTCCCTTGGGTTCGCTGTTTGCGGTGACGTAGAGCGCCAGACCTGTGGGTTGTTCGCTCGCTGATCCTCGCCGCCGATTGGACATCGAGCAGGTTCGCGCCGGCGGTAATCAGGGCTGACGCGCAAGCTCTTCGCCCCATCAGCGCCTGAAACCGTCAGGCTGTTCCTGAGCGTAGCGTCGCCAGTAATCGTCAGGCTTTTCCCGAGGCTGCCGTCGCCAGACAACCGTCAGGCTGTTTTTGAGCTCGGCGTCGCCGGCAACCTGAAGCATTGCTCGACCTGAAGATTGTCGATGTTGACTCCGGTCCGGGCCGATGCTGAGGGAATCGGCGGCGCGGGCCTTGCCGCTGCCGCTCAAGGCGAAAGCGGACGCCGTCAAACCCAGCCCCAGCGCGTCACGTCTTCCCGTCACGCTGCTCTCCCTCCCAAAAGTGACTGCCCCGCGGCGCGCGATGCCGCTGGCCAGCGTGTGGCGCCATCGTGCTGATCCGAGCCCACCACGGATCATGCTGACTGGCAAAAGTGATTGTCGCAGCATGGCGAAAGGACGGCGCGACCGTCGATCGTCTCCTCGGAGAGGTCAGAAGCCGACACGGGCGCGAAGCCGGGCGCCTGTCGCCATCTTAAGACCCTGGCGGAACGTGATCTTCTGTCCGGCGACAACGATGATGTCGGCATCGGCCGGCAGACTGAGACCGGGCGCGGTGTTGATCGAGCCGGGCGCGCGGAAGGTGATCGACATTAGTCTTCAGCAGGTCCTGCGAAAGGGTGAGGTTCCGCTGGGTCGAGGCGAACGTCTTAGGGACTATGGCGAGCAAGTTGCGCGCATTGTTGCTGTTGTACAGCGTGCCGTCCGGACCCAGGACAAGGTTCGGCCCTAACCCTGCCATCGATTGCATGAAGCAGGCGGCGTCGAGTGTCTTGGTGTCTCTTCCACTTTAGCGATATGAAGAAGAGTTGCTGTTTGGTCGCCGCCAAGCCGTAAAGATGGGGGTGCCGCTGCTGTCGCTATCAGCAGGGTGATGGCTTTCGCGTCCTCTTGCGGGCAGCCCTGCAGGTGCGAAGCATAATTCCTCCGGGGCCCCTTTCTCCGGGCGCTCCGTTTCCGGATTCCAGCGCGACCAGCAAAGCCTTCCGCCCGGATATAGTACGCATCGTCGCTCACTCCGGCCACTGCGGCGGGAATGTGATCGCCCTGTGCGCTGCGGGTGTCCAGCCCGCGCGGCGGCGGCCGAGGCCCGGCATCCCGCGGACGGCGGCGGGGGCACGAGTTCCCCTTCGCCGGCGGGAGCGGCCCGAACTTCGTCCTGGAAAACATAGAGCGTATCGCTGGTCGGAAATGCCTGTGTGACGAGGATGTCGCTGCCCGCCGCGACGGGGATCGGCATGGCCTCGTTCGCCCCGCGGTCGATGGCCGGGACCGTCTGCTCCCATCGACAATCGCCGGTGGCGCTATCGAGGGCGACTAGCCTCGGCTTGTCGCCGCCAAAAAGGACATACGCGGTCGTCCCATCCGGGCCGAGGGTGACGGCGCTCACATCGTCCTGCCCGGTCTGGGTAGCGCCACAACTCCGTTCCGGCCGGCGAATAGGCGTGAACGTTGACGTGCGCGACGACATAAAGGGAACCGTCGGGGCCGCTCGTCGGAACCGCCAGTACTGTCTCGCCCGCCCGGACGGAGATCGCCGTCGGGTTGGCGGCGAGTGAGGGATCGTCGAAAGCGAGAATCCTGTTTTCCGTGACGTCGTACAGGCGCCCGCTTCCCGCGGCGAGGAACTTCGGCATCTCGCTCCGCGTCGCATCGCTGAGCGTCCGGCCGGAGCGGTCGAACGCGATGAGCCGATAAGCGTCCGTGCTCGGCGTCGAGGACCTGCGAAGATGGCGCCGCCATACAACACCGGCGATTGGCGTAGGTCGCCGCGGACTTTGCCCTCGCCGCCGGCGATATTGACCGGAACAGCGGCGAACTGGGTCGGCGCGTAGGCCCGTCGGGATCGTAGAGCTTCCATGGCGATCGCCCGCTGTGCTGGGCGTCCCGCCGGATCTGGCTCCAGTCGGCGTCGCCCGGAAACGCGTTCGGGCGATCGTAGGTCAGCAGCAGGCGGGGTATATCCGCCGGACGGTCCGTCGCGCCGAAAACGTCACCACCTTGCCTGTCGCGGATGGTCGTCTTCAGCTCAAAGCGCGCGAGATCGCGCTGATCGCCCGCGGCCTTGCGCGCGACGGGCTTCTGCAGCGCATCGCACAGGGCCTCGCTGCGGAGAACGATCGCGGTGCTTTTCGATGTTCCCGGCGGCACGTTGATCGCAGCGACGGCGCGGTCCGGCTTTGCACCGCCGGTCGAAGAGTTGGAGAAGAACGCCGTTGTCGACGCCCTCAGGGATATCTTCGGCCATGACGAAACGCATCGCGCAGACTTTGAGCATGACGTCCTGCGGCAATGGCTGCAGACGGAACTGCAGCTTCGCTGTGGAAATGGGAGTTCTTGTTCATATCCGCGGCGATCGTGATCGTCGCCTGCTGCGGCTCGACCGAGCTCGCCGCGAGGGCGCTGTTGAGCGTCGCCGGCTCGCCGGCCTCGCCCGGCCCGGGAAAGACGGCTACCAGGCCGCAGACCGCGAAAGGAAGAAAGTGTTGCTGTGAGAAGCGACATGGCGATCAATTCACCCAAACCAAGTAACTGATATTGCGACGCGCAGCTTCTTTATTCTTACTGGCAGCTTTGCCATCTGGCCGAAGCGTCCTGAAGAAAGCCGCGCCCTGAAACACGTCAGCCTGAATGTGGTAATAGTCTCTCGCTAAAATAACACCCTGGGCGCTCAGAGTGTCGATTTCTTTGGGAGCAAAATAGTGGTTACGCTCCTTATCGATAAAAAATGCCCTATCCATGTAAGACCTCGTGCCGGGATCATAGAAAGCCGCCAATGCCGCATGGACGGTCTGTTTGTTCATCCAGCGCAAATAGAGCGCTTGCGCAATACTGCATTCCTTTGGCGATAGAAAAATCGATTGGGGTCGCGTTATTGTTCTTGTCGTACCTTTTGATGGCCGTCTTGCTCGCTGCGCCGCCGGGGCTGGCAAAGCCGCCGACCTGCCATACCGCCTCGGCTGTCGCCGTCGCTCCGAACAGGCAGGCCTCGCAGGCTAGGGGGAGCTTTGTCCAGCTGTTGCCGTCGAACTCCCAGATGTCGTTGCACGGGCCCCCGTTCTGGCTCCAGCCGCCCATCACCCAAATCCGATCTTTGAACGTCACCACCGCGTGCCCCATCCGCTGGCCATCCCCTTCGGCCAAGCGCGAGAATCCTCGTCTCCGACCTCGTGCCATTCGCCCTCCTGAAAATCATAGTATTGCCGACGTTGCGGCCGGGCTTGTCGGGGCGACAGCAATCTCCGCCCAGCAGCCAAAGCCGGTCTCGAAAGATGACCCCGGGCCGCCGCGCCGATTCGACCGTCACCTCGATCTGGCCCTGCCCATTGGTCACTTGCTGCCATGTTTCGGGGCGCTCATCGAAACCGCGGTCCGTCGACCAAAGCTGTGCAACCCGCGACGCGGCGCCGGAACGGACCAGCGCATACAGCCTGCCTTCGCGGTTCCGCAAAGCGGGTCGATCCACGCCCCGGTTGCCTTCCGGATAAGCGTACAGGCCTAGGATTTCCGTGGGCGATCCGTCCTTCGAAAGATTCAGGCTGTAGCTGTGGAAGCCGGTCCTGTCGTAACCGTTGATGCAAAGGCGCCGCGTGATCCACTTGTCCCCATCCGGCACTTTCAAGGTATAGTTTCCCGCAGGCAATCCCTTCACGTTCCCCTCTTTGCCGTTGCCTTTCTTCAGCGGGGCGTCGGGTTTCTTCCCCTCGTAGGGGTCGTTCTCAACGAGCTCGTAATCGCACTCCCGATCGATCGACCAACTTAGATCTGCTGTTTTTCCCCTGAAGACGTTGTAGGACGTTGCCTTAAAGACCTTGATCTGCGGCGGCGTGCCCGACTTGCCAACATGCGCGACGCACAAAGGCTCTGAGTTCAAGGCGTTGCCGCGAAGCTCGATAGCAACGGCTCCCTCATGGGGCTCGACCAAAAAGCTTTCAAATGAAATCGTCAGAGGTAATTTTTCATTCCGTTTCCTGGCGGGGATCGCGATAATGACAAAACCGACGGTTGAAGTGTCAGGGTCTGCGAAACCTTTGGGTTTGGATGGAGAAAACTTTATCCTACAGTTGTCTTTGAACTCCTCTATCGTCATCAACGCCTTTTCAGTGTCGCCAACCGGCACCGACAGAATGATGCTCTCGTAGCCGATGGTGGTGATTTTGATCGCCAGGGACTGTTTCTGCCCCGCAAACAAGTCATCGGGCGTCACCACCTCGATCGTCGCGCTGGGGGCCGTCATCGATTTTCTCCCTTCGCCGGGCGCAATTTGAGCCACCCCTCGTGCAACGCCATGGCGGCGAACAGGGATGGCGAGGCCGCCGTGTCGTTCGCGACGGGAGCCTCCTCGGAGGCCCCCTTCGCGTCCGGAAAGAACACCCATCTCCACTCGCCATGACCATCGGTCGGCAACGGCATGCGGCGCTCCGTCGCCGGCTCCTGGGCGCCGGCGCGCTCGCCAAGGATCGGGCGCAACCAGGAATGGGATCTCGAGGTCGGACACGGCTCTTGGCGAGGAGCGCTTGCGGAACTGCGGCGACGGAGGCCGGCAGAAGGCCGGAGACGAGGTTCACCCCTCGCTTGGGATCGAGCAGCAGGGTGAGGATGAGCGGCTTTGCTTGCGGATCGAACGGCACCTCGAGATCCGGGGAGTCAAAGTAAGCGTTCGCCGAGAACTCGGGACCGAACGTCTCGTCCGCCCTGGGGCGCAGCTTCTCATACGCGCCGGGGCTGCCATCGTCGACGAAATAGCCGACGAGCCCGTCGGGTCCAAGGCGGCGATCGCCGAGGCGAACCGGGAACTTCAGCCCGCGGAACCACGGGTCTTGCGTTCCCGCGAGTCCGTCGCGAGCCTCGGATCGGCGGCCGGCGACTCCATCGAACTCGAGGCGAAGCGAGGCCCTGACCAGGGCGAGCGGCCGGCCGGCCAGCACCGCCTGGAGGCCCTGATCCAGCGACAGATCCGCTTCGTCCTCGCGCCGGTCGAGAAGGGCTCGAAATCCTTGAACGCCGTCCCGCTCCGCGGCCACCGCCGCGGCGTAACATCCGCAGCACCCCGCGCCCGGGGGGAGCCGCGCTGCCGCGCCGCCTGTCGTAACAGCAAGCCGTTGACGAAATTGCGAAGCGTCTTGTCGGGAATGTCCGCTTCGCCGGGCCGGCGCTCGCTCGCCGAGTTCACGTCGAACGGCCTCGCAGGCATCTTCGTCCAGCGGACCTCCTCCTGTCCCTGCGGAAGGTTGATCGCCTGCACCGCGCCCAGCAAGGTCGCGCCAGAGTTCTCAGTCGCCTCACGGGCGTCGTAGATCAGCAGGCTGCGATCGATGCGGTTGTGGACGACGAACCCGCAGATCGGGCTCGCGCCGAGATCGCCGAAGCTTTCCTGTTTGTCGTCCCGCGCGGACAGCCAGCGGAGAAGCAGACGCGCCGGCTGGACGAGACGCGGAAGCAGGTGAGCCGAGCCATCGGGCTCGCGCGCCAGCGAGCGTGCGGCTGAGGATCGGCTCGCCGGGGACGGGCTGGATGCGCCCAAAACTGTCGACGATCCACAGTTGCGTGAGCTTGAGGCGGCCGCCGCGAAGGGGCGAGAACGACGGCCCTCCGTCGTCGCCGAGGAAAGGGGCCGCCGCGTACTGGTCCTTGACGAGGGCGGCTATCGGATCGACGGAGATTATTGCCCGTCCTTTCCGTCGTCAGAGGCCCAAGGTGCGGACCTGGGGCCCGCCCGGCCAGCGCGTCGGTCAGGCCCATGAGGCTTTGCCCGGCAAGTTTTGCCAGCCTCTCGAAAGCAAGCCCGTAAGTCTCTGCGAATTTCTGTTTGGAAGTCTCCAATCCGCGCTCGAGGCCGGTCGTGATCGGGGCGAAACCCTCGATGACGGAGTCGCCGCCGGCCGGCGGAGGCGAGCCGATCCAACGGCATTCGACGCCGTCGGCGAGACCCCAGGGGCGGGAGGCCGGCCGGCTCGCGTCCGGGAAGTCTGAATGCCAGTTTGCCTTCCAGACCATGTAAACCGGCCGGATTGGCGTCGAAGGCCAAGGCAGCCTGACGGCGGAAAGCAGCGAGCGCAGCGCGGCTCTTGCAGCGCGGGTTTGCCGGTGACAGTGAGAGGGACCGGGTCCCGGCGTCGATGGCCCGCGATTGACGCCCGCAAGAGCCCTTTCGATCCTATCCTGACCGCTGTCGATTGCGTCGCGGACGTCTTTGATCTGCTGCTCGCTGGGATTCCCGATTTTTTTGCACTTGGGCGAAATAGACGCGCGCCAGCAACTCCGCGCGCTGACGATCCGTGAACAGCGCGTCCAGCATCAAGTCGGCGAAATCAGGCGGCATCCCATCGCGCGGGGGCGGGAGGAAGTTTTGGGAGCTCAGGTAATTCTTCAGATCGGCGCGGGTGACCTCGACCGTTCCATACCTTTGAACGCTCAAAACCTTGAGGCCGGCGATGGTCTGGCCGCTGACACGGCACTCGAGCGGCGACGCCCCTCCTTGAAGCGCCGGGACCGGCAAGCCTGCGGTCAGGACGAACGGATCGCTCGCCTGCCAGAACCTCGGCGCCGCTCGAGCGATAAGCTCAAATTCGGGCTCTCCGTTCGACTTTTTCGGCAGAAGAGCGCGAAGATCCCCCTCCGCTTTTGCCCGTTGCCCTAGCAGCATCGCCAGGTGCGGATCCCGCGTTTCGACCTCTTTCCTGGCCGGTTCGAAGTCGTCGGAGCGTGATGGCGCCCGGGGGGGTGGCGTCTGGACCGGAACTGTTGCCGGCACCACGCGGCGAAGAGCCGGCCGCGCCACGCGTCGAGCGCCCGCGCAGCTTCGTCGCATTCGCGTTGTTTTTGGTTCAGATTCGCGAGTTGCGCCGAAACGTCCGGGGGCAGTTTGGGAAGGGGCTGCGCGTTCGCGTCCCGGCTGTCGCGCTCCTTCAGCGGCGCCGCGATCTCCCAGAATGTGCCGCCGTCGCGCGCCGAGAACGCCCGCTCGTGCAGCTTCGCGCGGCCGCCGAGCATCTGACCCAAGGTCTTGAAGAACTGCGGGTCGTCCATCTCCCGCCGGGTCGGTCGCCGCTCAGCCAGCGCGGCGAATTGCAACTCGCTGACTAATCGATCGCGGACTTCCTCCGTGCCGTTAGCCTTGGCCAGGGCGGCGAGCGCCTCAATGCTGCTGTTGCCGAGGGCGAACGTGATCGATCTGCAAATGGGTGGTGCTGCACGCCTCGTTTGGCGTCCACTTGATGCCCGGCGCGCTCCCGTAGCAAGTCACCGCGGTCGGCAAGAACTCCGAGCCCTTGGGGATCGACCACTGGTTTTGCTGCAGGCGTTCCGACCAGCGCACCTGCGCTTTGTCCTTGGGCCCCGCGGTGTCGCACAGCGGATCGGCTCTCTCGTCCGAGAACCATCCGGCCACGAGGTAGCTGCAGACGGTCCCGTCCTTAAGATCGTCGGCCGAGTCATGAAGGCCGAAAACATGTTGGCACGACGGATAGAAGGCGGCGAAGCCGAGATTGCCCGGAGCAAAGGCGGTGAGCGAACTTTCGGTCTTCCTCTGCTCCGTCCAGCCCTCCAACGCCACTTTGCGTCCGAGCCGAGTGATCTCGACACGACCGTTGATTCGTCCTGCAGCCACGGCGCGTCGGCATCGTCCGGGTCGGTGAAATCGCTCTCCACCACCCACGACCGTTGTGAAAGCTTGCCTGGCGTCTCCTCCCAAAGCCTTGTGACACGCCAGCGGTTCGGGGCGAGCGGCAGCGCTGCCGAGCCCTTCCCGTCAGCGGCGGGACGAACGTGGGTGAAGGCAGTCGGCAGCGTCCAATGCAGATGGATTTCCTGCGGCGGGTCCAGGAACGGGGGTGTCTCGCTGGCCTCGAACTTCGGGCGAAGCTTGGCGCCGAGCGCGGCTCCCATGCCGTTCAGGTTGTCGTATCTCGGCGTCAGGTCGACGAACCGCGCCGTGCCCAGGTTGGCCGAAAACCAGCGCCTGCACCTGCATGGGCGCCCAGAGCCGGTGGTCGTTCGATATCGGCGGCCAGAGCCGGTCGTCGTTCGGCAAGGGCGGCCAGTGTTCGTTCGACAAAGCGGCCATCGTTCAGCCGCCGATCTTGAAGACAAAGCGCAGAGGGCTCGACATCCGTTCCTTCGCGAACTTGGCCGAGCTTTCTGCGTGCTTCGCCCAAGCTTTGATGTCCAGCACTCGCCCCTCCGCATCCTTGCCGCGATACGATGGCTGCTGGCCGTCCTTGACTTCGAAGTGCAAGCCCTCGGGAGGTTGGGTGATTTCGATCTCGCTCACCTGTCCATCGACCACGCCGAACAGGATATCGGGCGCGACCCGATCCAGGCGCAGCATCGACAGCTCTTCGGCGTACTGTAGTCCGGCGGAGCGAAAGGCGCGAACCTCGAGGCCAGGCCAGGCCTGAAGAATACGCGACCGCAAGAGAAATCCACTGAATGCGAAACTCGGAACCGGGCCGGCGGCAGGCGGGGTCGGGGTTTCCTTTTCGCCTCGCTGCGCGGCCCGTAGCGCCCGGGCCTCGGCCACAATGTCGCCGATGAAGTTTCCCGCCTGCGTCTTATTGAGCAACAGCCGGATGGTTTCCCCGCGTCCGACGCTGAGCGCGCCGCCGACCAGGGCGTTGATCCACTGCGGGTCGATCAGGAACAGCTTCAGCGATTCGGCTGGCAACAATTTCTCGTCAGCGACGAGATAGGCGAACGGCACGCCGTGCAGCAGGCTCAGGCGGCCAAGAAAGGACGTCACGGAGGCCGTGGGCAGCGGCGGCGCAACCACCGCTCGTTTCACGCACGTCGTGGGTGTCGAGGGCGTCAAACAAGCGTAAGGGCATGTGTCGACGCCTTCCTCACGCGGACCATTCGAGCGCCAGTGCGACCATCAGATCGTCCCGCCTGCAACTGCTTCGGCGCGCTCCAGGCGCGCCGAGCGCCGCGTCATTGAGCTCGGGACTCCTCGGACGAAACCAGACCGCCGGCCCTGCCGCATCAGCGCTTCGGTGACGTAGCCGCTATCGAGGTAAACAGGGCCCGCGCAAACTCCGGCGCCTGCAATGCGAGCAGTCGGCCAAGCTGCCAGGCCGCGGCGTAAGAGGCGTCAAGCAGGTGCGTATCGGCGTCGTATTGCAGCGCCTCATCGGCATTGGCGAAAATCAGGCTCCAGCGTCGCGGCCGGAATCGAAAACTGGCGTCAGCGGCCCACGATACCAGGACACGGTCCTGTCGCCATTCCGCAGGAGATGCTGCAGCGGGGCGTAGCCAAGAGCGAGCGCCTCGCGGACAGGTCCGGCCTCGACGTTGCTCCCATCCGAAGCCCGCAGCCAGATATCTTTATCCTTGCCGGTATCTTATCCTTGTGCAGGTTCTCCACCCGTTCCGCGAACGTCTCGCCCTCGGAAACGAACGCCCAGTGATCGAGCACGACGAGCCGGATCTTGGTCTCCGGATCGTCGGGGGTCGATCAGGTCGATAAGACCTTCGAGGGAAACCAGAACCGCGACATTGCGCTCGCCCTCGGCCGGCAGACGGTTTGCGAGTACGACCGCGAACCAGCCGTCGCCGACGCCGTAGACATCCTCCTTGTCGTGGGTCGAGACCAGGCGCGCATGCGTCAGGCGCGGCAGCTCGTCGAGTCGTGGGGCCACCTTTTGAAAAAGCCCCAACGGGAGATCGAGCACCGTGCAGCGATTGCTGCGCTTTTGACTGTCATCGGCCGGCGCGTCCTCCTCCATTTCCCAAGGGTCGAGCTTAATCGCGGGGCCGCGAATTCCTGTTGGCGGTTGGACCAGTTCGCGGAAAGAACAGCTGGTGAACGGCGGATCGGGAAGTTCGGCCTCCTCGAACAGCAGCAACGCCATCCATGGCTCCGGAGCCGTCTTGCTGTCCGGGAGCGCGGGCTTGTCCGGGAAAAGCGGCCGCTCCCAGGGCAGCGCCTTGCGGCGGCAGACAACGTGCGGCACGGTTAGATGGTAAGCCCCGCGGTGGCCGTCGGCAGGATATCGCGAATAGATTTCGTCGGGGGCGAGCGTGAAGCGCGGCCCGCGGATCCAGAACGTTTTTTTGTCGGAAAAGTCGGTCGTCGAGCCATTCTCGAAACACAGACTCTGCTTCGCCTCAAGCGTGTATTCCCCCGCCGTCAATCTCGGGACGAAGGCGTCCACCAGGGTGAGGGTCGTTTTTTTCAGATCCGTTTCCGTCATAACTCAGGCTCCATGCGGAAGGGGCGGCAGCATGCCCATCGGAACCAGCAACGGCGCCGCCAGCCAGACACCGGCGGGGTCGCGAGCGATCTCCTGAAGGACGATCGGCGGCAGGTTGAAGCCGGCGCGGCGCATCGCCTCGACGGCCGTCGCGTCCGGATCGCCCCAGGCTTCGCGGAACAGCTTTGGGCGATCGTTCGCTTCCTTGTAATCCGCGTGCACCCAAGCGCGCTTGGGCGCCGCCGCCAGAGTGACGTCTTTGGCCACGATGCCGACCGTAACCTCTTCCTTCGCAAACTCCCGGCATTCGGCCGGCAAAACCTGGATGCCCATCAGCACATCCTTTATGACGTTGACTTTGAGCGCCTTGTTGGCGTCCGGCATCGGCTCGCCGCTCCACAGCCCTTCGGGGGCGCTCTTGAGCGTGGGGCGATAGACCATCTCCTGATTGGCTGCCTGTTTATTGTCCGAGAACTTCAGCTCCAGGGACGACGTGAGCTTCTTTTCGCCCATCGGCCTGATGCCGAGGTCCTTGACGGACGTCTTGTCCGGCGTCACGGTCGAGGCGGTAATCGGTACGAAGGACTCAACTGCTAGCCGGAGTTCGGAGGGGTTGACGATGATGTAGCCGTTCTTGCCCTTGCGCTCTTCGATCAGGCCGGCGGCGATGGAGACTCCCAGCGGCTGGGGCGGCAGAAACTGCTTCCTGAACTCCTCCCAGCCGAGCTTCGGCGTCTCGCGGGAAGCGCTTTGGTCGCCAAGCGGAACGGTGAAGGCGATGATGCCCAGATCCACGTAGGCTTCGCCCGCGAACGGCGGACCCCAGATTCGTAGCAGCGCACTCAACTCGAACGACAGCGTCGCCGAGAGGCTGCCGATTCGAAGTACGAAGGCGGCGCCGATGCGCACGCCGACTTCGGCCTCGTAGTGCAACGGCGCCCAGCCGATCAGAAAATCGGCGTGCGCCTCGAACCAAGCCGAGAAGTCGCCCGAGCGGAACACCGCGCTCAACCGCACCCCGGCCATGATGAAGGAGGGCGTCAGGGCGAAATACGCTTCGCCCTTGATCGTAACCCCGCACTCGGGCAACTGCCAGTTGAAGCCGACGCGGGGTACGCTGGGGTAGTGCGCCGGAACCTGTAACTTCGGATGATAGCCGCCGAGGGTGACGACGAAGTCGCCGGCCCGGTCTTCGAACTTCGGATTGGTCGGTTTGAACCAGATGCAGAAGGCGAAACCGCCGGTTAGCTTGCAGCGCGTATCGAACAGGAAGGAGTTCACGGTGAGCGCGGCCATCACCGAAAGCAGGCCGTCGTCGGGGGCGAAGCGGACCTTCAGCGCCATTTCGACGCAGACCAGCGCTCGCGGCGCCGGCGCGGGCGGCTGCCGCAGCGTCGCAACCCCGAGCAGTGCGATCTCGAAGCGGGCGCCGAACTGCACGGTGATCAGCGCGAACGCCTGGACCAGCTTGAACGAGGTGAACTTGACGCCGGCGGCGATCCAGTACTGTCCGGTGACAGCGGGAAAGCAATTGTTTTTGCCGAGTTGGGTCAGCATGTCGGAGGAGCCCTGCTCGGACGGCCCGAGAACGAGGCTGACCAAGGGAAAATCCCGCACCCCGTCGATACCCGGCAGGGCGATCGCCCGGTTGTAGCCGAACCCCGCGGCGATCCCCTCCACAACGAAACACGGCGGTCCGCCAAGGATGCCGACAAAGGCGCCGAAGATGAAAAAAGCCGGTTGGCCCTCTTCCGTCGTCGAATAGGCGCCGATCGCGGCGATGGCGAACGTCGCAGCGCGGATCGACGCCTGCCCCGCGTAGCCGACCCGTTTGCCTTCGAAGGTCTTGAGCAGGGCCCCGCTGATCGCGACGGGCCCGCGTACGAAGGCGAGCTCCAGGCCGTCAAGCCCGAACTCCAGGTCATCGAACTTGAGCGTGGAGAGCTTGGACGGCGCCACCTTCACGCAAAGCCCGGCGAGGCCGACGCTCAGGCCAGCCAGGCTCACCGCGGCGTCAAGCAGGATTCCGAACTTGCCCTGTGTTCCGTCCCATTCCCCGCCGATCCGCCGGAACTGCAGCGGACCGATCGTCTTGTCCAGGTCCTTCCAGTAGCGCAACGGGCCGGCGCTTTCGGCCTTCGGATTCGTAACGGCCGCCCCCGAGCTGGGCCCAAAGACGGCCGGCTGCGGCGGAGACGCCGCCGCTCCGGTCTTCTCGGCCCCGGGCGGCGGTAGCGCGATGTCGATGATGGACTCGGCCGTTGCCGAACCGGGCGGAGAACGACGCCCCCATGGCGAACGAGAGGGTGTCGGTATTCGCCGTATTCGGCAGATCGAACAGGGCCCCATCGATCTTGTCAATCTGCTCGCTGGCGTAGTAGACGCCGAGGCGATCGAGATGGAGTCCCCCAGGAACCGGCCAATGAGTCCGGTGTCCGACCCCATGGCCGAAGAGAGATCGATGCGGCCGCGGCTGCATAAGCCGACCAGCACGGCATGGTCGCGTTTGGCAAAGGCGAAAGCCAGCTTGAACGCCGGGCCGTTTGTGACGCTGACGCCGATATCGCTGCGGATGGAGAACAGCGACGCGGGCGGCGGCTGCGCCGCGGGCTGAACGGACGAAGGCGGCGGCGCGAGATAGCTGAAGGCGAGGGATTCGAGCGTCACGTCCGCCGGCAGCGTTCCGTTCCCGAACCAGTCGCCGCCGCCTTCGGAGCCCCGAAGATTTTCTATGAGTTCAGAGAGCGAGTGGTGAACTGTTGCCTTTCCCTCGAACATCCACCCATGCGGCCCCCCGACAGTGGTCTCAAGGCCGACGTACATGCCGTAAACCCGGCCTTCGAGTCTGAAAGCCAGAGAAGTCTTGTTGTTTTGAGTTTCGACCGCCTCGGCCATCTGTCAGCACCCGGGACGCCGCATCTGACGGCCCCCGGCGTCAAGCAGTCAATATGCTTGGGGAGGCTGTAGCGTTGGACTTGTCACTAGTCCCAAGTGTAAAACTCTCGCCGGCAGAGCCTTCAAAAGTAATACCAAGCGAGTCGGAACTGGCAACGTATTTGCATTTCTTGATCTTCGGATCCGGAAAGTCTGAAAGCCCCTGCGCCAATGACTCTATCGTAACCTTGAGATCAGCGTCGATTGTCGTCTCGGGGTTGCCGGTCGTTGCAGTCTTGACGAACTTCCAATCCACGCCGTTCAAGGTGATCTTGCTGTTGGGCGCCGGGTTGCTACTGAATTTAATCCACCCGCTTGGCTTCTCTAGTTTCTTTTGCTCATCGTTGGCGCCGCCCCTCAGCGTCGGCCCGGAGGGCGTCCCGTTTGAGTTGGCGCCTGCAGCGATGATGAAATCGTTGCCGATCACGCCGACGGTCTTGTAGGTAATCTCTAGCCGCTTTTCATCCGCATTGGCGACGTATTTGCACTTCGCTGTGTTACTCGCGCTCGCTGCGTTAAGCGCCGACGCCAATGAGACGAGCGTCCCCTCGAGCGAGTCGGTGGGTGCAACTTGGTTGCCCGACGGGCCGCCGCTCCCAAACGTCCATGTGTCGCCGCCGAGCGTAATGGTGCTCTGGTCCGCGGGAACGTCGGAAAACGTGATAGAGCCGGTGGCGCGCGCCGCCTCGACCGGAAGGGGAACCGAGCTGGGCAACTCCACGCGCTTCGGAAAGGTGAAATCGTCGGCGGGCGCGTTCATGATCAAGATACTGACTTTGTTCACATCGATGTTTGGCAGCAGCGGCAGCGGGTCGGGGAAGCCCACAGACAGGCCGAACATCATTTTCTTTTTCGCCGGAATATTGGCTCCGTCTCCTCCCCTGATGTCGATAAGCAGATCCGTAATTGTAAGCTCAGCAAGTAAGGCAGTGGTCAGCAACTTTTGAAGCTGGGTAGGTATCCCCTGAGCACCAAGGTGGGTTTTTATAGTATTCTGAAATGCCTCTCTTTTGTCTTTATCTATCTCCGATTTATAGTTTCGGTAAGCCGTTTTGAAGTCCGCTGATGTCTTGTAGGTCTCAGAT
The DNA here is from genome assembly GCA_963724785.1 of uncultured Alphaproteobacteria bacterium. Taxonomy (GTDB): domain Bacteria; phylum Pseudomonadota; class Alphaproteobacteria; order Rhizobiales; family Beijerinckiaceae; genus Roseiarcus. Next base: position 292,753 of record CAVRWC010000028.1, read on the forward strand.
GGCAACATGACATCGAGATTCCTCACGTCGTAATTATCCTTCAGCCAATAGGCGAAGGAAACGGGCGTTCCGAGTGAAGCAGGCCTATTGAGCTGCAGAAAGAAATCCTTGCCGACAACACCCTCGATAGCAACGGGCTGTTCGTCGATCGTCATGTCAGCGCGCAAGCCAATTTGAGTCTTATTTGAGTTTGCGTCGACCACGGACGGCCCTCCTGCAATAGAGCTTTCGAAAAATCGCGCCGCCAGCAGACATCGCTTTATCCGGCCGCCACAAATCCTTCATCGCGGCTGATCATTAGCGCTTGTTTGCCTAGTCAAGCTTCGCGACCGCTTCAAACGCACTTACTAATGAAACGGCAGGACATCGCCGCTTAACACGAGCTACGCATGAAACTGCAATATGTGTCAACAGGGATAATATCAACGGCTCGACGGCGAGCTTATCGAGCGAGACCTGAAGCCGCAAGCCCCACTGATTTGCCTATAGCAAGCAGCGAGTTGTGTGACGAAGATCACACCTCAGGCTCGGTTTCTAGGTTCGGGACGCCCCGAAGTTTGCGGGAAGATCGTGCAGTCTTATTCGACCGGACATATCTTGCAAGACCACTGATAGTTACAATATCGCTTGGGATTTATCGGCGGAGGAGACGATCGATGGGTTGCGGGCTCGACGCCTCCTACGGCAGGCGCGGTCTTCGATCCGCGAATTGACCATTCACGATGGCCCGAACGGGAGCCATTCGCAAGAAAGCCGAAAGCCGCTGAATGCGCAGGTTGCGCCGGAAGCCGACGATGGATGATAGGAATGTGGGATCGGATCCGGAACGTCGCGAGCGTTTTGACAAAGCCGCTTTTCCTGCGCCGCGCTGGAAGTTCCCGCGCAGGCAAACTGCAGTCTCGATGTTGGCAAGCAGCGCGTCAAACTAACTTGTCACGCACCCACTCGAGTTCGCGAACAACATAGTCGACGATGTCGCCCGTCTTGAACTTCTGCGGCAGCACGTCCCACGTGTACGTCTCGATCTCGATATGGGCCGAGAGCGGGTTGGCCTTGTGAACCTTGAGCGCCTCCTCGATGGCGGGGCGTGTCGTCTTGAAGAGGTTGACGTCCTCAAGGAAGACCGGGACGTGGAAATGGATCCGCCACTCGCTGGGGATCGGATGTTTCTCCCAAGCGGCCAGCGCCGCGGGCAGATCAAGGTATTGCGATAGCCGGCCCTCGTAGCGCTCAATGGTCTGGTGCAAATAGATCGGGTCGTCGAATGCCCGGAGAGCCTCAACGATCTCGCGCGTGACTTTTGGAATCCGTAGGGCCGAGGCTGGTTGCAGTTTCAGCACCGGTACGCCCGCTTTGCGCAAGCTTTCGAGCGACTTAGCGATGGTCTCGTATTCCACTGCCTGATGGCAGATGTCGTAGACCGCCCCAAGATGTCTGTGCAGGAGCGCCTCGCACTTGGTTTCCGACCAGCCGGTCCGGCGCGCGAGCGCCTTGACAGATGCGGCCGAATACAAATGATTCGTGAAATAGTCGATCAGCTCGCTCGTTAGCTCTATGTAGCAGGACGGCTCTGGTTCGATCGCCAGAGTGACCGTGCGCCCGGTTTTCGCCTCGAGGTCCGCGAGATAGGCAACCACGCCGTGCAGTTGTTGGGTATAAGACTCGACCACTTCGGGGCCCGTCACCCGCGGCTTGTAGCCAAGTGGAGGCGACTGGATCGACGGCTGTATGTCCGGCGGCGCCAAAGCCGCAAGAACGTCGGCGACTCGCATCGTATAGGCGGCGCGTTCGTCCGTCCGCCAGTCGGGCTCGTAGACCTGTTCTTTGACGCGCTCGCCCTTGAAGGCGCCGTACGGAAAGGCGTTGGCCGTGAAAACGTACATGTCGTTCTCGGCGAGAAACGCTTTCAGCTTCTCCAGTTCCCCCGGCTGTCGCGTGAGCGTGCTTGCCGAAACCGGCGACAGGCGCAGGCAGACGCCGAAAGGCGCGTCAGGGCTAATCCGCCTTTTGACAGCCGGAAGATAGCGATTGACGCTGTCCCAGAGTTGATCCCACGTGTCGGCCGGATGCACTAGGGTCGAATAGGTCAGATGGCCGAGACCGCCTGCGAGCTTCATTGGCCTACCTCAGCTTCCTGATCGGTCATCGCCAACGGCTTTCGACGGCCGGCAAGGAAATGGGCTCATCTTACCGAGTTCGACCACTGCGTCCTCCCGCTTGGCGTCTTCTTTGGGCGATTGCCGACGCCGTTATTTGCGCGGCCAGATCGGGGCTGCGCCCACCTTCGTTAGTTTTGGCCCTAGCGGCCCGGGAGCTCAACGCAAAGAATTCTCAATTTGGGCATATGGGCGGGCGAAGATGGAGGCAAGCTCTGTTCAAAATGAGAATCTTTGTGCGCCCCTCGCGCCCTTGACGTGCGACACCCATCCCGAAAGGCCGACGTGCCGTCTCGGCGGCGAAGAATGGCCACGCGGAGGAAGACAATGGCCACGGCAGCGACGCCGACGAATCCCCGGGTCGGCTGGATCGGTCTCGGAAAGATGGGACTGCCAATCTGCGAGCGGCTGACGGGGAACCGGTTCGAGGTGACCGCGCTCAGTCGCAGTGCTGAAGGCCGCGAGCGCGCCGCCCGTGCGGGGCTTCTCAGCGAATCCGTTCTTCGCGGCGTGGTCGACGGGGCGCAGATCGTCGTTACCGCGATCAGCGACGACACGGCGTTGCTGGACATCGTTTTCAAGGCTGGCGGTCTCAGGGAGACGTTGAACCCCACGCAGACGTTCGTCGAGATCAGCACGGTATCGCCGGAAGCGTCACGGCGCGTCGCCGAGGCGATGTCGGCGATCGGCGTGGACTATGTGCGCTCGCCGGTCTCAGGATCGACGGCGTTGGCTGCTCAAGGAACTCTGACGGCCGTTCTCTCCGGTCCGCCGAAAGCGATCGAACGCCTGACCGACTTCTACCAGGCGTTTACCCGAAAGACATTCGTCGTCGGCGAGGCGGAAGAGGCCCGCTATCTGAAACTCGTGCTCAACACTCTGGTCGGCGGAACGTCCGCATTGCTGGCGGAAGCGCTCGCGATGGGAGGCAAGGGCGGTCTCCGCGCCGCTGATATGATGGAGGTGATCGGCCAGAGCGCGGTCGCTTCGCCGCTACTGCAGTACAAGCGCGACACCGTGCTGAACGGGACCTATGCGCCCGCGTTCACGGTCCAGCAGATCATGAAGGATTTCGACATCATCGCGGACGTATCGCGGCGGGATCATTGCCCGATGCCGCTCGTCGCCCAGATCCGCCAGCAATACGAAGCCGCGTTCGCCAATGGCTGCGGCGACCTCGACTTCTTCGTGCTTGTCCGAGAGGCGGCGCGGATTGCGGGGCTCCCAGAGGGATGAGGCGGCCAGGCGATCGGACCGAACCCATGCATGAAGCGACCGCCAGACGAACGGGAAGCCATCGCCGCGCCGCCGACGGGAGCGCGGCATGACGGACCAGAGGATCGCGGTCGTCGGGGCAGGCGCCAACGGCGCCGGCATCGGCGCCGACCTTGTGCGCGCGGGGCTCGACGTCACTTTCATCGATCAATGGCCGGCCCATGTCGAGGCTATGCGCATACACGGCGTTCGCGTCGAGATGCCGGATGAAACGATCGTTACCCCCGTTCGCGCCTTTCACGTCTGTGAAGTTGCGGCCCTGCGCGAAGCCTACGACGTCGTCCTGATCGCGGTGAAGGCCTATGACACGCGTTGGGCCTGCGAGTTGATCAAGCCGCTGGTCAGGCCGGACGGACTGGTCGTCGGTCTGCAAAACGGGATGTCGATTGATGACGTCGCCGCAATCGTCGGACCCGGACGGACGCTCGGCGCCGTGATCGAAGTGACGTCCAACATGTTCGAACCGGGCGTCGTCGTTCGGCAGACTCCGCCGAAAGGCTCGTGGTTCGGGATCGGCGCGTTCAACTCGTCAACCCGAGGTCGCGAAAACGAGGTCGCGCAATGCCTTCGCCACGCGGGGACGGTGGATATCTGCGACGACATCCGGTCGGCGAAATGGATGAAACTGGTCGTTAACGCGGCGGAATTCCTCCCGTCGGCGATTCTGGGACTTCCGCTGGGCGAGGCGATCAAAACGCCTGGGGTCCGGGAGGTCATGATCGCCGCGGGAGTTGAGGCCGTTCATACCGCGCTTGCCCTGGGTCACCGCCTCGTTCCCATTCTCGGCGAGTCCCGCGTCGAAGCCAATGATCCCGATCGGTATGCAATATCCCTTCTCGAAGCCGTCTTGTCGAAATGGACGCTACCCGACACCCGAGTGGCGGTTCTGCAAGACTGGATGAAGGGTCGCCGTGGCGAGGGCGATGACATCAATGGTCTTGTCGCGCGGGAGCGCCGCCGGCTCGGCGGCCGCGCCCCAGTGAACGACAAACTCATCGAGATCGCCGCCAGGATCGAAAGCGGCGAATTGACTGCCGCGCCTTCGAATGCAGACCTCTTGAGGGCGTTACTCGCGGCCTAGGAATTGGCGAAGGAGGAAAACCCCATGGCAACGCTTCAAAATAAAGTCGTCATGATCACCGGCGGGGCGCAAGGCATCGGCGAGGGCATCGCCCGACGCCTGGCGTCAGACGGCGCGCTGATCGCGATCGCTGACCTGAACGGGGACAAGGCGAAGGCGGTGGCCGACACCCTGAAGGGTGACGGGGCAACCCGCGCGATTGGCGTCCAGGCGGACGTGGGCGATCGCGGTCAGGTGCAGCAGGCGATCAAGGCGGTCGTGGACGCCTTCGGCCGGCTCGATGTCTTGTTCAACAACGCGGGCTTCAACAAGCCTCTTCCGTTTCTCGATGTCGACGAGAGCAACTTCAACAGCATTATGCGCGTCAACGCCTGGGGCGTTATGGTCGGCATCCAGGAGGGCGCCAAGCAGATGATCGCTCAGGGCGGCGGCGGCAAGATCATCAACACCGCCTCGATCGCCGGCCGCCAAGGCTATGCGGAATTTGCTCCCTACTGCTGCAGCAAGTCGGCGGTGATTTCGCTGACCCAGGCCGGCGCACGCGAATTCGCCAAGCACAAGATCACGGTCAACGCTTTCGCGCCGGGCGTCGTCGTGACGCCCCTGTGGGACGGGCTCGAGCAGGACATGATCGACAAGGGCGTCATCAAAAAGAAGGGCGAGTTCATCGAAAGCTTCTCGGCGAGCATCCTGCTCGGCTATCCGTCGAAGCCCGCCGATCTGGCCGGGATCGCGGCTTTCCTTGCGTCGCCAGACTCTGATTACATTACCGGGCAGGTCATCATGTCGGATGGAGGCATGGTGCTCGTCTGACCGGCATCGTTGGGATGCGATAGTGCTGATCTCCCAGAGGAAGCCACCCGGGAGGGGGCTGTGAGCCCTGTCGATTGCGTCGTCATCGGCGCCGGGGTCGTCGGTCTCGCGGTCGCCCGCGCGTTCGCGCGCGCCGGTCGTGAGGTCTTGGTCCTCGAAGCCGAATTCGCGATCGGAACGGGGGTGAGTTCGCGCAACAGCGAGGTCATCCACGCAGGCATCTATTACCCAACAGGCTTGATGAAGACGCAGTTGTGCGTCGAGGGCAACGCCATGCTCTATCGATTCTGCCGCGACTACGGCGTACCGCACAGGCGCTGCGGTAAGCTGATCGTCGCCGCAAACGAGAGCGAGGTCGAAATGCTCGCGGCGCTTGACGCTCAGGCGAACGCGAACGGCGTCGACAATCTCGTCTGGCTCACTGGCGCTGAAGCCCGCGAGCTCGAGCCGGCGCTGCGGGCGAGCCGGGCGCTGCTCTCACCGTCGACCGGCATCGTCGACAGCCACGCCCTCATGCTGGCGCTGCGCGGCGACGCCGAGGCGCATGGAGCGATGATCGCGTTCGCGACGCCGGTTGTCGCCGGGCGCGCGCAAAGTGACAGCGTGACAATCGAAACCGGGGGCTCGGAGCCGATGCGGCTTGCGGCGAACCTCGTCATCAACGCGGCGGGCCTTGCCGCGCAGACGGTCGCCGGGGCCATTGACGGTATGCCGGCCGACAAGATCCCCCCACTGCATCTCGCCAAGGGAAACTACTTCTCGCTTCGCGGTCGCTCTCCATTTTCCCGGTTAGTCTATCCTATGCCGGCCGCCGGCGGCCTCGGCGTCCATCTCACGCTCGACCTCGCGGGGCAGGCCCGTTTCGGTCCGGATGTCGAATGGATTGAGTTGATCGACTATGGCGTCGACCCGAGGCGCGGAGAGTCCTTCTACGCGGCGATCAGGACCTACTGGCCTGAGCTGCCGGACAACGTGCTGCAACCCGCGTATGCAGGTATCCGCCCGAAGATCGCGCGCCCTGGCGGGACCGGCGCCGATTTTCTGTTCCAGACTGAAGATAGCCACGGCGTCCGGGAACTCGTGAACCTATTCGGAATCGAGTCTCCTGGACTGACCGCGAGCCTCGCCATCGCCGAGCACCTCGTGACGAGGTCCTGAGCGGGTTGCGCCCGCGGGCGGCCGGCTTCAGAGCGTCTCGGAGAACCAGCCGCTCGCAAGATTCGCCGCCGACTCCACCTTCGACGCGTCTGAATAGAGCGTCATGTGCGTGGTGTGCGGCAGAACATGGAGCTTCTTGCGCGCACTCGGGATCGCGTTGAAAGCGTTGATTTCGAGATCCCATAGCGTCAGGTCGTCGCCTTCCGCAACGATCATGAAGGTCGGCGTGTTGTAAATCCGCTTCACGAACGGGCCCACGTCATAGGCCATCAGGAGGTCGACCGACTCGACCGTGCTCCGGTTCTCATAAAGCGGAGCCTCCTTTGCCTTGATCGCCATGAAGGTTCTGACAGTCTCCGGGAATGGCCAGGCGGAGACCTCCACGTCCGAGTTTTCGGTTGCATGTGGCAAGTACAGACGCTCGCCCGGCCGTTCATAACGAAGCCTGCGATCCTTGAGAACGAGATCCCATAGCCGTCGGAACTCCATTGTCCCGTGAGCGCGGCGCATGTTTTCGTAGCCGTCGATAACCGGAATCTGGCTGACGATGGACTTCACACGCGGGTCGATCGCAGCAAGGATGAGCGCGTGACCGCCGGAATAGGAAATGCCCCAGACGCCGATTCGTTCTGGATCGACATCCTCGCGCCGCTCGAGAAAAGAGATCGCGTTCTGGTAGTCGCGAATTTGGGCCCACGGGTCGAGATGCTGTCGATTGTCGCCGTCACTAACGCCAAGGTTGCGATAGTCGAAGATCATGGCGTTGATCCCGGCGGCGGTGAAGGCCTTCGCGTAGGTCGGCATCACGATCTCGCGCACGTAGCACCATCCGCCGGCGAGCACGACTGTCGGCCGGCGGCCGCCGCCCTCGGCACGATAGACCCACGCGCGAACCGTCGCGCCCTCGGATTGAAACTCGACGTCGAGCCTTTCCATGCCGTCCTCCTGCAAGCGCGCGGCGCTCGCCGCCGTGACCAGAATCAGCACGCTTTCGGTGACCACAGCGCTCCGGGCTGTTCGTGAAGAACGGCCATGCCGGCGGGGTAGCTGACCAACTCAAGCTGCATGCCCCAGGGCGACAGGAAGTAGACCCAGGTCAGCCCCTTGGACGGACCCTGCTCCATCGTCGTCGGCTCGCCCTGGACGGTGATCCCGTAGGCCTTCAGGTGAGCGACCGCGGCGCCCATGTCTTCGACGTAAAAGGCCAGGTGGTGCCCGCCGACGTCGCTGTTCCGCGGCGGCGTCGCATTCGCGCCGTGAAGCGCGTACTCGAACACCTCGAAGGACGCGCCGGTCTTGCAGCGGAACATGCGCAACTTCCGGATGACGGCGCGCGGATCGACCCCGAGATGCACCTGCATCCAGTCGTCGTCGGACTGGAACGGCCCGATCTCGTAGACCGGCGAGCAGCCAATTACGTCGACGAAGAACCGCGTCGCCGCCTCGAGGTCGGGCACGGTGAAGCCGACGTGGTCTGTGCCCGCCAGACCCGGCAGGCCGGCGCTCATCGCACCGAGACCGGGTCGCAGATCATCGTCATGAGCCGTATCTTCTGCACCTCGAAAACCTTGTCCTTGACCTCGGCGAACTTCTTCAGGTGAGGCTGTTCCATGTGCTTGTCCCACTCGGCCCGATTCTTCCAGTTCTCGTAAAAGGTAAACTCGGCCGGATCGTCGTTGTCCTGGTGCAGCCAGTATTCGATAACGGCCGGCTCGGCGCGGGTCGGCGCGATCAGGCCCAGAAGGAAATTTCTGGTCTCCTCGATTTGCCCATTCATGGCGCGCAGATGCGCGACGACGGTCAGTTCCTCGGTCATTTCCGCCTCTCCTTTTCTCATCCCGCCAATAGGCATTCCGCTTTCAACCGCGTCCGCGTCCGCGAACGCTTGAATAGATCAGCGCCGCGATGAGGATGAGCGCGCCCTGAAAGACGTATTGATAGGTTTGCGAGAGCCCGAGAAACGCAACGGCGCTCAGCACTTCCGTAAGCAGCAGCGCGCCGATCGCTGTTCCGACGAATGTGCCCCGCCCGCCGCGCAGGCTGGTGCCGCCGAGGACCACGGCTGTGATGCTCGAAAGTGTGTAGCTGACGCCCTGCTGAGGATCGCCGACGCCGATCTGGGCCATCAGCATCACCGCGCCGAGCGCGGCGAAAAGGGACGAACTCACGTAGCCGAGTATGACGATACGGTCGATCGACAGGCCGATCCGGCGCGCCAATTCCTCGTCCGAGCCGACCGCCCGAAGCTCCCAGCCCGCCCGGCTGTTCCTGATCGCGTACTCGCCGGCCACGACGCAAGCGACGAGGACGATGAAGGCCACCGGAATCGGCCCGATCTGATAGGTGATCGCCGCCGACACGGAAGCGTTGATGTAACCGTCCGGTCCGTCGCGCAGTAGGAAGCTGCAACCTTGGAGGCCGATGTACATCGCGAGCGTCGCGGCGATCGGCGTAAAGTTGGCGAAACGAATGAGCGAGCCGTTGATGGCTCCGACGACGAGCGCCCCGACGAGCATCAGGCCGAAGCCGGCAGCGATCATCTCGGGCGGCTTGCCATCGTTGACGAAGAACGAGGCGACCACGACGAGAAAGCCCGCCAGCGGGCCGACCGACAGGTCGACGCCGGCGAGCAGGAGCGCGATCGTCTGACCCATGGCGACGAAGCCGAGCGCCGTCGCAAGCATGAGGACGTTGTAGACGTTGAACGCCGACAGGAAGTTGGCGTTGTGGGCGTAGCCGTAGAGGGCGAGGAGGACAGTGACGATCGCCAGCGGAACAGCGGGTGCGTTGTCGGCCTGCAGGAAGTGGCGTAGCCGTCCGCGCGGCCGCCCGCGCGCCACGACGATGGAGACGTCGTGGTTATGATCCGCGCTGACCGCGGCTGCGACGATCCTCGCCTCGGCGACGTCGCCGCCGGTCAGGGTCTCGACCACCCGCCCCCGCGACAGAACGACCACCTTGTCGCAAAGGCCCTCGAGTTCGGTGGCGTCGGAGGATTTCACCACCACCGGCTTGCCAGAAGCCGTGATCTCGCGCAGGATCCGGTAGATCTCCGCGCGCGCGCCAACGTCGACCCCCTGCGTAGGTTCGTCGGCGACGATCAGGCCGGGGTCCGAGAGGAGCGCGCGCGCCAGCACCACCTTCTGCTGGTTGCCGCCGGAAAGCGACGTGACCGGCGACTCGATGCTCGCTGCCTTCAGCGCCAGCGATCCGAATGCGTTCGTGACCTGTTCGATCTCGCGCCTGCGGCTAACGACCCCGAACGAAGCGAACGCCCCGAGCGCCGACATCGACGCATTCTCGCGCACGGAGAGCTCGCCGGCCAGTCCCTCTGCGAGACGGTCCGACGGCATGTAGGCGACTTTCCGCAGGAGGTCGCTCTGCGTCGAGTATGCGGCCGCCGATCTCGACGGCGCCAACCGAAGGCTCGAGGCCGGCGAGCGCGCGCAACAACTCGGACTGCCCGTTGCCCGCGACGCCCGCGACGCCGACGATCTCGCCGCGCGCGGCCTCGAAGCTCACGTCGTGGAACTGTCGCCCGGTGAGCGACCGGACGGAAAAGTTGACGTCCCCTCCGCCTCCGGTCGCCTTCGGCGGGAAGGTCGATCCGAGTTCGCGGCCCACGATCATGTTGAGCAGCGCCTCGTCGGTCACCTGCGCAACGAGCCCGCTGCCGCGGACGCGCCCGTCGCGCAGGACCGTCACTCGATGACCGATCTGGCGGATCTCCGCCAGCCGGTGGGTGATGTAGATGACCGAGGTTCCGGCTTTCACCACCGCGCGGACGCGCGCGAACAGGAGATCCGTCGAACTCGCGGTCGAGTGAAGCGGTCGGCTCGTCGAGGATCAGCACTTTCGGCCGGACCGCGAGCGCCTTGCCGATTTCGAGCAACTGCTTCTGCGCGATCGTGAGCGAGTCGCCGCGCACCCGCAGAGGAAGGCGAAGACCTACCGAATGCAGAATCTCACTTGCGACGGCATGCGCGGATCGCCCCTTGAAGAGGGCGTGCGGCAGGGAGACTCGAAGGTTTTCGAGAACCGACAGATCGTCCAGGATGGCCGGGTGCTGATAGGAGATCGAGATCCCGAGCGCGGCCGATGTTTCGGGCGTCATCGGCGACACGCGCCGGCCTTCGACCTCGATCTCGCCACGGTCCGGCTGATTAACGCCGGTTATGATGTTCATCAGCGTCGACTTGCCAGCACCGTTCTCGCCGAGAACGGCATGGACCTCGCCGGCATAGAACTCGATGCTGACGTCCTCGAGCGCTGCTACCCCGGAATAGAACTTCGAAATCCCGGTCATGCGGATGGTGACCGCTCCGTGGGCGGCGCCGGGAGACTCGATCGCGGTCACTTTGCCGGGTTCAAAGGCCAAGGCGTTCATCCGCTTTCCACGACGCTCCAAAAGTGCGCGGCCCGGGACGCGGGCGTCCCAGGCCGCAAGGACATCACTGCTTGATCGCCTTCGCCTGGTCGTCGGCCTTCATCTGGGCCGAGAGGTAGATGTCGCCGGGAAGGTCGCTGCGGCACTGCACGGCGCTCGGGGCGCTGGACACGGAGTTCTCGAACATCGGCGCCTTGAAGGTCTCATCCGTCGGAGGCTTCCGTCGGTCGCCTTGGCGACTGCCCATTGGACGGCGAGCCGCGCATTGTCGTTCCCGGTTGCGACCGTGAAGAGCTTGAAGTCCGGGTTGCTCTTGCTGTGCTCTGTCCAGAAGCATCCGAGCATGTTGCCGTCCGAAGTGGCGAGCGCTGGGATCGACCGGCCGGACTTCTCGAACTGCGGGAGCGCGCCGACGAGCGACGGCCCGAAGTCGGAGACGATGACGTCGATCTTCGGATTCTTGGCGATCTCGGCGGTCAGCACCTGCTGGGTGAGCGCCGGATCCCAGTTCGTCACGTCGAAGGGGGCGGGATTGATGAATTTGTACTCGGGTCCAAGGACAGACTTGAGGCCTTCGAGCTCGTCCTTGCCCTGGCTGTTGCCGGCCGGGCCGCTGAGGAACAGGAGGTTGCCGCCGTTCGGCAGAATGCTCTTGATCCACTTGCCCCAGTTCTGGCCGTCGTTTTTGAACGATGCGCCGACGAACTTGGTGTAGTTTTCGCCCTCCTTGCCGCCGACTTCGACGCGGTACGGGACGACAACCTTGCCGGCCTTGTAAACGCTGGTCAGCGCCGGCAGTACCGCCGGCCCCGCGTCTCCGAAAACGACCAGCGCGTCGATGCCCTTCGCCGCCATGCTCTTGATGTCGGAGATCGCCTTCTGCGTATTGCCTTGTCCGTCGGCGTACTGATACGGTGATGCTCGGGCATTTCTGGGCTTCCTCCTTGGCGGACGCCGTCGTGATTCGGCGCCAGCTGTTGCCGCCGAAACCGTCTAGGAAAGCGATCGAGGCCTTCTTCGGACCGCACCAGGAGGCAGTCTCGGCATTGGCCGCCGATCCGCCGAGACATAGCATGATGGCCGTCGCCGCCAGGGCCGCACCCCCTTTTACCGATATGGATTTCATGATCTTCCTCCTCGTTGTCGTTTCCAGTCCCTTTGGCTCACCGAAACGAATAGACGGCGATGCCAAATCCAAGCGCGAGAGCTTGAATGATTGTCTGAGCCGAATAGGGCACGCCGATCGCCAGCGCGAACTGACTCAGTTGATTGAGAAAGAACGCGGCGAGCGCGGTTGAGATGGGAAAGCCGCGGCCGCCGATCAGCGAGGTCCCGCCCAGCACGACCACAGCAACCGATGGGAGCAAGAGCGAGTCGCCCTGAAAGGCCGTCGGCTGGTTTGTGATGCCGGCAAGCAGCACGCCTGCGATGCAGTAGAGTAACTGGGCGTAGACATACGCCATCATCTGATGCCGCCGCACGTGGAGGCCGACGGCTCGGGCGGCCAGAGGATTGGCGCCGATGGCTTCGAAACGGCGTCCGACAACGGTCTGCTTCAGGACGAATGTCACGGCGATCAGGATCGCGACGGCGAAATAGACGGAGTTTCCGACGCCCCCCGTGTCTCCACCGGCGATCTCGCGCAGCACCGGCGTCGTCGTTCTCGGAATGCCGCCGGATACTGCGAAAACGGCCCCGTAGAGGAGGGCATTCATCCCGATGGTTGCAACGATCGCGTTCAGCCGCAGGAGACCCACCATGATCCCGTTCACGACGCCCGCGGCCAGCGCGCAACAAACGGCAAACGCGACAGCGGGCAGGAGTTTCGCGCTGTCTCCAGCCGGAATTGCCGTCGAGATCACGACGGCGAGCGACACGCCCCCCGCGACGGAAAGGTCGAAGCCGCCCTGCTGCACCACCAGCATCTGGCCGAGGCCGACAATCACCAGGATGGCTGCGAAGGGCAGGCTTCCCGTCAGGGCGCCGTAGGCGATGCTCGATGGCGCGAACAGCCGGCACGCGACAATCAGTGCGATCGTCGAGACGAGAACGGTCAGGAGTTCCCGCGTCAAGGGCAAGCGGAACCCCGGGTGCGAGCGCTCGCGTCATCATCGGGCTGCTCATCGCCCTCATCCGCCCGCTCTCACGATCGGCGACTCCAGCTCGCAACGACGTTGAGCGCGGGCGGCGCCGCCAAGTCATACTCGGCCCCAGATCCCAAGTTCGCCCGCTGTCCGCTCATCGTCCGGTTCCTCGGGTCCGTTCTCACGCTATCTCGAGCGTCACCTTGACCGCTTCAGTCACCTTTTTCCCCTGCTCCAGCGCTTTCACCGCATCATCCAACGGGAAGCTGTGCGTCTGGATTGGCGACAGATCGATTCCGGTTCGCTCGAGGAATCGGATGGCGGCAGGCCAGACGCCGGGCGATCCGATGCAGCCCCGCACCGTGAGATTTTTCATCTGAATTTTGCCGAGATCGACGGCGATCTTGTTGCCGATGTTGATGCCGACCATCGAAATGCGGCCCTCCGGTCGCGCATAGTCGAAGACATTGGCGAGCGACGCCGCATGGCCTGACGCCTCGATGACGAGGTCGGCTCCGCCGCGAGTCAACTCCTGCACGGCTTCGATCGGATTGGCCGCCGAAGGGTCGACGGTTTCATCGGCGCCGAGACGCTTGGCGATGTCCCGCCGGAGCGGCACGGGGTCGACGACGATCACGCGGGCGCCCATCCCAATGGCCGCCGCTGCGGTAACGAGGCCGATCGTGCCTCCGCCCGAGATCACGACGGTCTCGGACGCGTCAGGCGATCCGTTGCGAAGAACTGCATAGAAGCCGCAGGTGAACGGCTCGATCAAGGCGCCTTTCGCGTCGTCGACCGCATCGGGCAGCTTATGGAGCCATTCAGGTCGCGCCGGGAAATACTCCCGGTTTGCGCCATCCATGGAGAAGCCGAAGTGATGGATGCGCTCGGGCGTCTTAATGACGCACTCCCCGACGACGCGATCGCCGGGTTTGAGGCCGGATACGTTCTTTCCGACTTCGACGACCTCGCCCACCCACTCATGGCCCGGGATCACGGGGTAGGAAATCGGGATGATGTATTGGCCTGCCAGGAGCTCATAGTCTGAATGGCAGATGCCGACACGACGCGACCGGATCAAGACTTCGTTCGGAGTGATCGAGGGGGACTGGACTTGTGAGACAACCGGCTTCTTGGGTTCGTCGAAGAACAGGGCCTTCATCGCTCGCTCCCTTGTTTTCTATCGCGGCCGGTCAGGCCACGGTCTCGATCTTGCCGCTGCGGGCGGACGCAAAGACCGCTTCCAGCAGCGCGATGTTGTTGACGAGATGGTCCGCGGTGATCGGGTAAGGCTCGACACCGCGCACGGCCTTGGCGAAGGCGACGAGGTTGTCCTTCACCGGCTCGGCGGGGGGAACCTCGCTCGTCGTGATGGGGCCGCCACCCATGGCCGAGGTGACGATCCAGCCGTCGGGCGCTTCCACGTGCGCCTTGTCGCGGATGTCGATCCAGCCCTTCGAGCCAAAGACCGTGAAACGGGACATGAAGGGGTTCGCGAGCGAAGCCGAAACGTAGGACGTCCCGCCCCCTCGGAACTTGACATAGGCGGCGACCGTGTCGCCCTGCGGTAGGTCGGACGAAAGCTGCTCGCAGACGCACCAGACGCTCTCGGCCGGGCCCATGAGACGCACCGAAAGGTCGAGTAGATGAATGCCCGTGGCGGTCATTCCGCCAGCCGGGGCCTGGTCAGCCTTCAGGCGCCAGTTGTCCCGGTCGAGCGCCAGAAACTTGTCGTGGCTGAAGTTGGCCTCGATCTGATGGATGCGGCCGAATTCGCCGGCGTCCGCCTTCGCTAAAAGTTCGGCGATCGGCGGCTCCCACCGCCGCTCGTGCCCCATCCCGAGAACGAGTCCCGCTTCACGGCACAGGCGGACGGCTCTCTCCGCGCCCGCCTTCGTCAACGCCAGCGGCTTTTCGCAGAAGACATGCTTGTCTGCCGCGACCGCGCGCTCGATCTGCTCGCCATGCAGCGCATGTGGCGTGGCGAGAACGACCGCCTCTACGGCGGGATCGGCAAGGGCATCCGCGTAGTCGGAAGACAACGGGACACCCTTCTCAGCGCAAATCGCGCGAGCTGTTTCCAGATTCGGTTCGACGGCGCGCACAACGTGGATATCCTCCGGCGCGGCGCTAAGCACGTTGAGCATTTTCTTGCCCCACCAGCCCATGCCGATGAGAGCGATTCCTACTGGCTTGCTCATAGCGGGGTTTCTTCGCGATCGATGAAGGAAGGAGACGAGCGGCTCCAGCGAGAGGTCGGCTGAGCGCGGTATGCTTCGACCTTGTTCGAAGCGACTTTAGGGCGATCGCCCCAGCGCGTTACGCGGATCGCGGTGTCTGGCGCAGTTTGAGGAAGGGGCGCCGACGAAAGCGTAGGCGAGCAGAGTTGCTCTACGGACCTCGCGATACGGTTGGAGACGGAACTGACGCGCATTGTGCCGACGCTCCTCCCTTGCAACGTTTCCTCTTGGCTTTCGCCAAGTCGTAGCGTCCCAACATGGCTACGCCTCAGCGCTGGCTCCGCTGTTGGAGACAGGCTAACAAACTAAATTATTCGGCATTGTGTTGATTTGTCCAAAACGGACTAAATCAGCTCTCGCGGCCGCGCTCATCAAGCGCGCACGTGAACCGGCCGCACGACCTCCGCCGTGACAGACAACGTCTTAAGGTTCTCTTAGTTTGACTGGGCGCTCACAGCGGAGTTCAGGTCAGCGAACATACTCGGATTTCCAACAGCCGGATGCCCTGGCCGACGTCTCGAGCGGAACGCTCACAATTCCCAAAAGCCCACGGACAATTCGCCCGCCACGAACTTCATTGGGTGACGCGCATTTTTGCGCTAGTAATAGCCAGCTTCCCGCATGACCTGATCGGCTCTGAACTGCGCATTTGCGAGCGCCTCCTTGTCGGATGTCTCCCTCCGCAAGGCCTTGTGGAATCTCATCGCCAAGGATCGCTTCAAGAGACAAATACTCGGGCACCGGCGGACGCGGCCACCCCTTGAGCATGTTTCGCTTCGCGAGTCGGTCGACGACGCTCACGATCGGCGACGTCGCCGCAGCCTCGGGGTCGGCGGCGACGCTGAAGCGGGGCGCGACGGGAAAACCGTTTTGCACGTTCGCCTTCATCGCTTCAGGCGAGGTCATCCAGGCGATGGCTTCAAAGGCCAACTCGATCCGGTCGGGCGGCAGGTTCGCGGGGATGCAAAGCAAGAACCCGCCAATCGGGTTGTTTGAGGCGCCGCCCGGTCCTCGCGGCTGCGGCAAGTAGCGCACCTTGCGTTTGACCGCGGAGCTGACGTCGGTTTCGAATCTCGCGGCGCGCACCGTCCAGCAATAGGCGAGCGCGGTCTCGCCGGAAAGGAAGGACATGGTCCTGCGGTCCCAGTCCATTTCGAGAATGTCGGGTGGGGAGAACTCCATGAGCTTGTGCAAGTAATCGAGCACGCGCAATCCGGCTTCGGACTGGATCTGCGGTCGCAGCTGTTCGCCTTGCGCTTCGTCGACGCCATTCCCGAGGCTGGACTTTGAAATGCGAAGGATCGAACTCGCCGCAGCAGCCCATCAGGAACATGAAGGTGGAGGCGATCGGCATTCCGCGGCCGCCGTTCCAGGCAATGCCGTACCGCCCTTTCGCAGGCGCGTGGAAATGTTTGGCGGCGGCGACCGTCTTCTCGAAAGTCGTCGGATATTCGATTTTCTCCTTCTCGAATAGGTCCACGCGCGCCGCGAGCAATTCTATCGTGCAATAGATAGGCACGCCGAACTGCTGGCCGCGCCACGTTCCCATCGACCAGACAGAGGGGTGGAAGTCGAGTGAGGAGAGACCGGCGGCTTTGATATGGTCGTCGAGCGGGACGACGAGCCTTTTTTTTACCGCCTCGCCGAGCCACGGCGCGTTGATCGCGACAATATCGTATTCTGAGACCGCCTGTTCGGCGTTCTCAACCAACCTCTCGTGCAATTGCGGGAGTTTCCGAAGATCGAAATTCTTGCGCGACGCCATGTTGTTGCGGAAGTCGGCCCACATGTTGCGCATTGACAAGAAGTAATTATCGTCGTTGAGGAGAAATTTGATCTCTCGTTTGCCGCGAAACAGGCTTTCAATGAGCCGCGGTGGCGGAATGATCTGCGCCGCAAAATACGAGCCGCCGAAATAGAAATCTTCGTCGCTATCGGTCTTCGACCTTAATCCGAAAGTCTCCGCAAGCAGAAATTTTATTTTTCGTGCATACTGGATAAAGCTTTCTAGTAGCGCTTTGCTTGGTCGTAGCTTGAACCGTTTGCTGCCTTCGCCAAGCGGTTCCTGGAGGATGTCGCCACGCTCGATCAACGCGTGGATGCGCCGCATGGCAGTAGCATGGGGCGCCTTGGCGACCGAGGCGAGGGTGGAGATGGGGACCGGCGTTCCCGTCAGGTGGTTCTTGATGAGGAACAGCAAGAGGTTCCAGGTCGCGTCTTCTTCGGCGATCGGAACCAGTTCCTGGAACGGCTGACGGACCCGTTCGAGAAACGCAATAATGCGCAAGAGTTCGTGTTCAGTCATCCGATAGCGGTTGGGCCAGGCTGCCGCGGATCCTCCCGACCTTCGTCTTCGGTTAGGCGTCAAGACCTCGCTTGTCCAGTCTGACGCTCTGCCGCCGCCATCCACCGCGATCTGTCTCGCAATCGAAGCGGGGAGAATTTGCCGCCCCGCCCACAGCTTCCCTGGCGTCGATGGTTACGGAATGACTTTTTCGGCGCGCAGCGCCGCGAACAGGTCGTGGAAGGCTTCTTCGGTATTTTGATAGACATGGAAGCCATGTTTGCGGCTTAGCGCCATGTCGGTCATCACCTCGATCGGTCGGCCCATGTCGAGGTCTGTGTGCCACGGCGAGGCGACGCGCGAGAGATCGGATTCAACGAGGCCGTATTTCGCCGCCATTGTCTTCCAGACTTCCGGGTCGTTCGTCATCTGGCCTTCCAACGGGACGGGCGCCCCTTCAAAGCCTTCCCACGAAATGCCGAACCACTTAGCGATGCGGGGCCACAACCAGTTCCATCGGAAGATGTCGCCATTGACGATGTTGTAGGCCTCGTTCTTAGCGAAATCGCTCATGCTCGCCCACACCAGCTGCTTGCCGAGCACACGCGCATCCGTCATGTCCGAAAGGCCGTTCCATTGCGCGGCGCTGCCTGGGAACTTGAACGTGCGTCCGAGTTCCTTGCAGAGCGAGGCATAGGCCGCGAGGGTCGAACCCATGTTCATCGCATTGCCGATCGCTTTGCCGATGATCGTATGCGGCCGGTGCACGCTCCAGGTGAAACCGTGGCGCTTGGCCGCAGCGTAAAGCTCATCTTCCTGGTTGTAATAGAAGTTTGGAAGGTCGAGGCGAGGCTGCTCCTCGCGCAACGGCGTTGGAGGAAGAACCCCGCTGCGCACATAGGCCTCGAAAGGTCCGAGATAGTGCTTCAGACCGGTAACGAGGGCGGCATGTTTGAGGCTTCCCGCAGGCGAGATCGCATCGAGGACAGTTCGTACGATTCCAGCGTTGACCCTGATGTTTTCATCCTCGCTCGGCTGGCGCGACCATACGGTCAGATAGACATGGGTCGGCTTCAGACCGCTCACCGCTCTGCCGACGCTTGAGGGATCGAGAAGGTCGGCGGCGACATGCGCAACCCCTGGAATCATGCCTTCCGCGTGACGCGAGATGCCGTGAACGCGGGCGCCTGCGTGGATGAGTTCCTGAGAAACACCCCGTCCAGCAATACCAGTGGCGCCAACAACCAGCGCTTCGATCTGCATGTCTATCTCCCGATCCGTCGCAAAAGGGGCTCCGGGCGCGAAGCGGGGCTCAGGCCCGGAGTCGGCCTCAAACCATGTTCACCAGAACTTTCATTTCCTGGCCGCTCGGATTGAGGAGCGAACGGAATCCCTTTTCGACGATCGCTTCGGGCTCGATGCGCCCGGTAACAATCTTTTCCACCGGGAGTTTGCCGCTCGCAATCATGCGGATCACGCGCGGCCACATCGTTACCTCGTAGCACCAGGTCGCCTCGATGGTGATGTCCTTCAACGCCCACAGTGCGGGATCGACAACGGCCATTTTCACGTGCAGGCCGGTCTGCACAACGACGCCATGGTTGCGCACGGCTTCGATGCAGGCGTTGAACGCCGCCTCGAAGCCCGAGCATTCGATCGCCGCATCGACGCCGACGCCCTCTTCGGTGTTCTCACGGATGTATTCGACGACATTGACCGATTTAGGATCGAGCGCCACCGCCCCTACGCCGAGGCTCTCGATGTGCTTTCGCCGATTGGCGTTGGGCTCGCTCACGAAGATCTTCGAGGCGCCGACTGCGTTGCAGATCAGAACGACGAGCGCCCCTATAGGCCCGGCGCCCGTGACGAGAACAGTGCTGCCGCCGGTCACCTTGGAGCGATCGACGCCGTAGAGCGCCACCGCTGTCGGCTCAACGAGAGCGCCCTGTTCGTCCGTGACATTGTCGGGAAGGAGATTGGCGTTGTAGTCGTTGATAACGGCGAGTTCGCTCATGCCCCCCCACGCCCAACTCAGCCCTATGCAGCCCATGCTGGGGCTCAGATGATTGAGGCCACGCCGGCTGTAATAATCGTCGAGGGGCATCACGAGCGGCTGGATCGAGATTCGGTCGCCCTTGCGGACGCGCTTCACCTCGCGGCCGATGTCGACCACCTCGGCGGAGAACTCATGCCCGAGAATTTGAGGCAACACCGCGCCGGTGAATTTGTGGGGCGTCAACGGAGTTACGATCGGGCCGCCTGCGTATTCGTGCAGGTCGGTCCCACAGATGCCGCACGTGAGGGGCTTGATGAGGACTTGGGAGTCCCCGAGCGCATTCGGAGCCGGGACGTCTTCGACGCGGACATCCTCCTTGGCGTAGAATCTCACCGCTTTCATGGCTGTCTTCCTTCCTCCATTTTCCCTGTTATTAGGAGTTGTCGCAGCGTCGGCCAGGGCAGGCGTCCAATCGCGTCCGTGCAGTCGAATAGGTGCTCTGGCGCGTGAGTACGGGCTCGACATCCGCCCAGGCCAACACGGCGGGCGTCTTTGGACGTCTCGCGAATGGATCTAAGGTTCACGCGCGGCGTGAGGGATCGTTCGCCTTTCCGGAGCGGAAACGAAATCCTGGCTCGGCGGCCCGCAGTGGGCGCGGATGCGAGGAACGGCGCCAATCCCCTCACAGCGTAACCCCCTGACGCGACCCGTCAGACTTGGCGAGGTTTTCGCAGCGCCATAGTCCTCCCTGACACAATC
The DNA here is from genome assembly GCA_963724785.1 of uncultured Alphaproteobacteria bacterium. Taxonomy (GTDB): domain Bacteria; phylum Pseudomonadota; class Alphaproteobacteria; order Rhizobiales; family Beijerinckiaceae; genus Roseiarcus. The sequence continues at coordinate 312,986 of CAVRWC010000028.1, forward strand.
CATATAGCACCGCAGGACGGGAGCAGCCCGGCGGATTTGTCCAAAATGAAAATTCTCCCACCTGATCTTTCCGCAAGGCGCGACAATTCGACGTCATCGAATGACATTGGCCCCGAACAGCGCAGGCGCGACGCGTCCCAGAAAGACCTCTTGGGCTTGGGGGGACAACGCAACCAAATCTCCATTTTGAGAATCTTTTCGACCGTCGCGTCGCCGTTCTCTGCCAATTTCCGCTCGAAACGACGTTGGGTAGGAAACGACCGACATGGCCTCCGTAACGGGCGCGACCGCGCCGGGCGACCGACTTCGAAACGACGACATCGGCCTGGATAAGCGGCTGGAACTGTTCCGCCTTCAGGTTGAGATCCGCGATTGCGAGAAGCGCGCCTTCGATCTCTTTCTGCAAAACATGATCAAGGGCACGAGCCATCTGTCGCTTGGCCAGGAGGCGGTCGCGGCAGGTTTTGGCGTTGCGATGCGCAAGGGCGACAAGTCCTTTTGCACTTATCGCGGCCATGCGCATACCCTTGCTCGCGGCGCGCCAATGGAAGGAATGCTCGGAGAGTTGATGCTGCGCGACATCGGTTTGATGCGCGGGAAGGGCGGCTCGATGCACCTGACCTCGGTCGAACACGGCGTCCTCGGCTCCTATGCGATCATCGGCGCGCATCTTCCGATCGCCTGCGGGTCCGCTTGGCGCGCGCAATATCTCGGCGAGAAGGATGTGTCGGTCTGCTTCTTCGGCGACGGCACAACGAATATCGGCGCGTTCCATGAGGCGCTCAATTTCGCGGCGGTCTGGAAGCTTCCGGTGGTCTTCGTCTGTGAGAACAACCTCTATATGGAGTATACGCCAATTGGCGAGGTGACGGCCGTGCAACATCCAGCCGCCGACCGCGCCTCGGCGTACGGCCTCGAGCGCATTGTCATAGACGGCAACGACGCCGACGTCGTCTATCGCACCGCGCTTGCCGCGCTGGAAAAGGCGCGCGATGGCGGCGGTCCATCGCTTGTCGAATGCCTCACCTATCGCCATTCCGGGCATTCGCGGGCCGATCCCGCAAAGTACCGGCCACCGGGCGAACTTGAGGAGTGGCTCAAACGCGATCCGGTGATGATCTATCGCCAGCGTCTCGAGGACTTCGGCGTCGAGCAGGGAACGATCGACGCCATCGCTGCCGAGAGCATACGCAAGGTCGAGGCCGCGACCGAAGCGTGCAAGGCGTCGCCTCCGGCGCCCGTGGAGTTGCTGACTCGGGACGTTTACGCGGATGGAGGCTGGGCGTGGCGGAACTGACTTATCGCGACGCCGTGGCGAGGGGCATCGCGCAGGAGATGGAACGCGACCAGCGCGTCGTCTTTCTCGGCGAGGACATCGGGAAGGCGGGCGGCGTCTTCAAGGCGACAGTCGGCCTCTACGAGCAGTTCGGCCCCCTGCGTGTGCGCGATACGCCCATCTCCGAACAGGCGATCCTCGGCGCTGCAATGGGCGGCGCGATGACGGGATTGCGGCCGATCGCCGAGATCATGTTCGCGGACTTCTTGGCGGTCTGCTTCGACTATGTCGCCAATGAAATGTCGAAGGTCCGTTACATGTCTAACGGCCAGCTTTCCTGTCCTCTGGTGATCCGGACCGGCAACGGGGGCGGCGTGCGATTCGGCGCGCAGCATTCGCAGTCGATCGAAAACTGGACGATGATGATTCCGGGCATAAAGGTTGTCGCGCCCTCGTCGCCGGTGGATGTCATCGGCCTAATGGCGGCGGCGGTGCGCGATCCCAATCCGGTCATCTTCCACGAGCACAAGGCGCTCTACGCTTCCAAGGGCGAAGTGCCGGATGGAGAGATCGTCGACCGTCTTGGAACAGCGAAGATCCTTCGCGCGGGCGGGGACTGCACGATCGCCGCGCTGGCGCTTATGGTGCCGCGCGCGCTCGAGGCCGCCGAGGTTCTGCAGCGCGAGCACGGCGTCGACGCGGAGGTCATCGACGTGCGCTCGCTTGTGCCGCTCGACACACAGACGATTCTCGGGTCGGTGGCGAAGACGGGTTGGCTGTTTACGGTCGAAGAGAACCCGAGGCTGTGCGGATGGGGCGCGGAGATCGCCTCGATCGTCGCGGACGAAGCGTTCTGGGATCTCGACGGGCCAATCGTCCGCATCACGACGCCACACATTCCTCTGCCGGCCGCCGACCATCTGGAAGACCTCGCGCTGCCCAGCTCCGCGCGAATCGTCGACAAAGTGCGTCGGGTGCTGAACGGATAGACCAATGTCCATGACAATCATCATGCCGCAGCTCGGCGAAACGGTTGCGGAGGGCAAGATACTCGCCTGGTTCAAGTCGGTGGGCGACGAGATTCGGGAAGGCGACAATCTGTTCGAGGTCGAGACGGACAAGGTCACGGTCGAGGTCCAGGCGATTGTTGCAGGGCGCCTTTCAGAAATACGGGTCGGACCCGGGGTGACCGCCAAGGTCGGAGAAGTGGTCGCGGTCGTCGGCGAAGGCGCAGCGGCGAAGTCCCCGGCACAGGTCGATGTCCCGACAGCGGAAGCGGCGCCTTCGCTCTCTCCCTTTGAGGAGGTGGCGACGCCGACCGAAAGATTCGGGCCCGCGAAGGGGCCTAACGGCGTCCGCCTGACGCCGCTGGCTCGTCGGTTGATTGCGCAGCACGGGATCGATCTCACAAAGCTCGTAGCGGAAGCCGAGCGACGCGGCGCGAACAAGATCGACGAGGCGGCCGTGCGCGCGGCGATCGAGACGCGTCCATCGCCTCAAAGAGCGTCTCCGGCCGCGATCGCCCCATCGCCAACGCCTTTGCCGCCGCCCGTTCAAGACGGCGACGTCATCACGTTGAACACAGTTCGAGAGCGGACCGGGGAGAGGCTCGCCGAAAATTGGCGAACAATTCCGCACGTGTTCCAGGCGATCGATGTCGATTTTACCGCGATCGATCGACTGCGCAGAATGCAGAAGGAGACAATCCAGACGGCGCACGGCGTCTCGCTTACTTATCTGCCTTTCATCGCGCGCGCCGCTTGTCTCGCGATCTCCGCTTTTCCGCAGGTCAACGCCCGCTTCGAGGGCAAGGCGCTCAGGCTGTCGCGCGTCGTCAATCTGGGCATCGCCGTCGACCTCGACCACAACGGCCTCGTCGTTCCGGTCGTGCGCGACGCGGGTGATCTCACCCTGATCGGACTCGCCCAAGCCATCCGACGGCAGATTGAAAAGGCGAAAGGCGGCAGTCTCACTGTGGACGACCTGTCCGGGGGCACTTACTCGATCAGCAACAACGGCGCCTTCGGCACGAGCTTTACGACGCCCATCATCAACGCGCCCCAGGTCGGCATTCTTTCGACGGACGCAATCCGCCTGAGGGCCGCTGTCGTGTCGACGCCGGAGGGCGATTTCGTCGCGCCTCGAATGATCGGGACGGTCGGGCAGAGTTTCGACCATCGAGCCTTCGACGGCGCCTATTCGGCCGCGTTCCTCTCGCGGCTGAAGCAGATCATCGAAACCCGCGCGTGGGACGAAGAGTTTCCATCGGATCGATGACGGCGAAGGCAATACCACGTCAGCTTCAAGGGAGCGCCCATGAAATACAACAGTCCGCACTCGACCGCCGCGTGGGGCATGATGGCCAAAGACTGGGAGCAGGGGGTCGACTATCATCGCCTGTCTGTCGAGCGGCTGGGACGCGCACAAGCCGCGATCCGCTATGCCGGCCTTGGCGGTGTGCTCTGCTTCAATTTCGATAACATCCGCTATGTTACTGCGACGCACATCGGCGAATGGGCGCGCGACAAGTTCTTCCGCTATGCGCTTTGCCCTGCCGAAGGCAAGCCGTTCCTGTGGGACCCGGCGCCGCCCGCCAAGCGCATCTCCTCACCCTGGATCTCCGACAATGTCGCCGCTCCGATCACGACGATGCAGGGCGCGATTCCCCCGTCGATGAACGTGCAGCACGATTTCGCCAAACAGATCAAGAAGGCGCTCGTGCACTATGGCATCGATAAGGAGCCGCTTGGCATCGACATGATGGAAATTGGGATGCTGCGCGCTCTCGAGGCCGAGGGCATTGAAGTCGTCGACGGCCAGCAGGCGTTGCTCGATGCGCGCGAGATCAAAACAGCGGACGAGATCGAACTGCTCAAGGTGGCCGCATCTATGGTTGATGCGACCTATGTCGATATTGTTCGCGCGATCCGGCCTGGAACCAAAGAAAACGAGTTCGTCGCCATAGCCAACGACAAGCTGTTCCGAATGGGCGCCGAGCGAGTCGAGTGCGTCAACTCCGTATCGGGCCGTCGCGGCAGGCCGCACTCGCATACCTTTTCCGATCGCATGCTCCAGCCGGGCGACATGATCTTCCTCGACATCATGCATTCATTCAACGGATATCGCACGTGCTATTACCGCACCTTCATCTGCGGCGAGCCGAACAAGCATCAGATCGACGCCTACGAGACCGCGTCGAAATGGATCAGCGCCTCGATCGACATGATTCGTCCGGGCGTCACCCCCGACGAGGTTGCGTCCGTTTGGCCCGACGCGCAGGAGTTCGGGTATCGGGACGAGGCCGAGGCGTTCCTGCTGCAGTATGGTCACGGCGTCGGTTTGTCCCTGTGGGAGCGCCCGATCTTCTCCAAGCGCTTCCGTGGCCAGAACCGGCCGCTCGTCGAAGGCATGGTGTTCGCGCTCGAGACCTGGAAAGGCGCGGACGACGGCTCGGGCGCTGCGAGGATCGAGGAGGAGGTTGTCGTCACCAAGGACGGGTGCGAGATCATCACCAACTTCCCGTCCGACCGCCTGATCTCTTGCGGCCTTCCAGGGTGCGAAGTCTTCTGATCGAGAGCGCACATGTCTGTTGAAATCCCGCCAGCCGGTACGAAGAGCCGCATCCCTGTGACCCTCGTCACCGGGTTCCTCGGCTGCGGGAAGACGACGCTCATCAACGCCGCGCTCCGGTCGCCGGAGCTTGCAAAGACGGTCGTGGTCGTCAACGAGTTCGGCGAGGTCGGACTCGATCACCAGTTATTCGCCAGCAGTTCCGACTCGGTGGTCGTGCTTGAGAACGGCTGTCTTTGCTGCACCGTGCGAAGCGACCTGATCGGGACTCTCAATTCGCTCTACCACGCGCGCCAGGCCGGCGAGATTCCCGCATTCGACAACGTGGTCATCGAAACGTCAGGCCTTGCCGAGCCGGGACCGGTGCTGCAGGCTTTCCTTTCGGAGCCGACTCTGGACGGACTCTATCGCGTTGCGAGCGTGCTGACGCTCGTCGACGCCGTCAACTGGGCCGGTACTGCGGAAGCGCACGAGGAGTCCGTTCGACAGGTCGCGCTCGCGGACCAGATCCGGATCACGAAACTCGATATGATCAACGGAGACAGGCAGAACGGCTCGTCGCGCATCCGGCTCGACCTTCGCCGGATCAATCCGTCCGCCGAGATTGCGGAAGTCGACTCGTCGTCGCAGGCGATCGCGAAGCTCCTGACGTCTCCGGGCTTCGACACGGCCGACCCGCGATCGGATCCCCGTCCCTGGCTCAATGTTCAGGCCTATCACGCCGCCGCCGACGATCATAACGCCTGCGTATCTGATCATAATCATCCCCTGCACGATCACATGGAAAGCCACGATCTCAGGGCCAAGGGGATCGAGAATTTTGTGCTTACCCGCGAAACCCCTCTCACGCGCGAGGAAGCCCAGTTCCTGCTGGACGGGATTGCTCAGAACCTCGGTTCGGGCCTTTTGCGCGTCAAAGGGCTTGTGAACATTGCCGAGGAGCCAGGGCGTCCTGCGGTGATCCAGGGAGCGCAGCATCTCCTGCACACGATGTCCTGGCTCGATCGCTGGCCAGACGGCGATCATCGAACGCGCATCATCTTCATCACCCAGGGCATCCCGAAGGAGAACCTGAAGGACATCATCGACCTGCTCGATCGCGTCAGCGTCCGGACATTCAAGGCGCGAGCCCGTGGGCGCAAGGCGCACGCCGCCGCAGCGGCGACCGAGACCGAATGAAATTCGACATCATCATCATCGGATCCGGACCCGGCGGCTATGTGGCTGCCATAAGGGCGGCTCAGCTTGGGCTTAAAGCCGCGATCGTCGAGCGCGAGCACCTTGGCGGAATCTGTCTCAATTGGGGTTGCATCCCCACAAAGGCGCTGCTCCGATCCGCGGAAGTCTTCGAGCTCATGCAGCACGCGAACGATTACGGGCTCACTGTCGACAACGTGAGGTTCGACGCCGAGTTAGTCATCCGACGTTCGCGCGACGTGTCGTCCCGCTTAAGTCGTGGGGTCGAGGGTCTCCTGAAGAAGAACAAGGTCGCGATCATCCGGGGCGAAGCGCGATTGTCCGCGCCGGACCACATTACGGTTACCGATGCGACGCGATCACCCAACTGATCTTTGCAGGACAAGCCTGCTGGCGCGTTCGGCGCGGGGGACTATTCGGCAGACCATATCATAATCGCGACGGGCGCGCGGCCGCGCGGCTTTCCCGGCCTCGAGCCGGATGGCGAGCGGATAAAGACGTACTTCGAAGCGATGATTCCGAAGCGCATTCCGGAGACCTTGCTTGTGGTGGGCGCGGGCGCCATTGGCGTCGAGTTCTCGTCCTTCTACAGCGGGCTCGGATCTAAAGTTGTTGTGGTCGAGATGCTGCCCCAGATCTTGCCGGCGGAGGACGAGGAAATTGCCACAATCGCCCGCGCACAATTCGAGGGACGGGGGATTGCGATCCGGACCAGCGCAAGTGTGGCGAAGACGATTCTCGCCGCCGACGGGCGGCTTGTTGCGACCATTGAAGGCGTGGGCGCGACGGAGGACGTCCACGCTGACGCGATCATCGTCGCCGCCGGCGTCCGGGCAAATACCGAGAACCTTGGCATCGAAGAATTGGGCGTCGCGCTGGATCGCGGCTGCATCGCGGTCGACGGTTACGGTCGGACAAGCGTGGGGGGTCTGTACGCGATTGGCGATGTCGCCGGTCCCCCGATGCTCGCGCATAAGGCTGAACACGAAGGCGTCGTATGTTTGGAGGCCATTCACGGGATTCCGATGCATCCCGTGGACCCATTGCGAGTGCCGGGTTGCACCTACAGCCGACCTCAAATCGCCAGCGTGGGCTTCACCGAAGCGAAGGCGAGGGCAGCGGGTTATGACGTCCGTGTAGGGCGGTTTCCCTTCGCCGGAAACGGCAAGGCCATTGCGCTCGGAGAAGATCGAGGACTGGAAAGACGGTTTTTGACGCCGCCACCGGAAAACTCCTGGGCACGCACATGGTGGGAGTTGAGGTCACGG
>CAVRWC010000029.1:0-14948 GCA_963724785.1 uncultured Alphaproteobacteria bacterium
CGTAGCCGAATCCGGCGCGCTGAAAGTCAAATTGCCTTGTTCTGGCTCCTCAGCCGACGCGCGAGCACGCGCAGAACCTTGAGCGCGAAATAGGGCGTGTGTTTCACGAGGAAAAGGTATTGCTTTTCCGTGATCGGCGCGACGATCGCGTCGGTCTTGGCGACGGCGTCGGCGCTGCGCGGCCCCGCGTCGATCAGCGCCATCTCGCCGAAGATCTCATTTTCGCCGAGCGTCTCGAGCAGGCGGTTTCCCGAGCGGATTTCGACCTCGCCCGCGCCGGATGACGAAGAACTCTTCGCCCCGGTCGCCCTCCTGAAAGATGACTTTCCCGGCCGCGTAGAAGCGCGACGGAACGTCGGGCCCGAGCAGAAGGCTGAAATCGTCGGGCTTGCTCGTCATAAGGCGATCCAGAGCGCATCCGGGATTGTGAGGCGTTATGCGCGCAAGGGATAGTCGGATTGACGTTCCATGACAATCGCGCCTTAGGCCCATTCAGACGAAGTCAGCGCTGTACAGGGACGCTTTGAGCCGGATCGCATCGTCTCACGACGTCGTTTCCGATATGTTTCGGACTACGGGCGACCGACTTGCGCCCCGTACTGATCTCCGGCGAGGGGCTGGCGTCTCAGCCGATCGTGACGACCACCCGGCCGCGGATTTCGCCCTTGAGGATCTTGCGCCCCGCCTCGAACACCTCGTCGAACGGAATGGCGTGGGTGATCGCGGCGAGCTTCGCCCGATCGAGGTCGCTCGCCAGCCGCCGCCACGCCTCGAGCCGGTCCGGCATCGGGCGCTGGACGCTGTCGACGCCGAGCAGCGCGACGCTGCGCAGGATGAACGGCGCGACGGTCGCCGGCAGGTCCATGCCGCCGGCAAGGCCGCAGGCGGCGACCGCCCCGCCGTAGCGGGTCTGGGCCAGCACGTTGGCGAGGGTCGTCGAGCCGACGCTGTCGACCGCCGCCGCCCATTGCTCCTTGCCGAGCGGCTTGCCGGGCGCCGACAGCGTCGCCCGGTCGATGATCTCCGGCCGCGCCGAGGCTCTTGAGATAGTCGGCCTCGCTCGCCCGGCCGGTCGAGGCGATGACCTTCCAGCCCTTGCCGGCGAGCAGCGAGATCGCGGTCGATCCGACGCCGCCCGCGGCGCCGGTCACCAGTACAGGGCCCGCGGCGGGCGTCAGGCCGTGCCGCTCGAGCGCCAGCACGCACAACATCGCCGTGTAGCCGGCGGTGCCGATCGCCATCGCCTCGGCGCGGCTCAAGCCCGGCGGCAGTTTGACCAGCCAGTCGCCCTTGACCCGCGCCTTCTCGGCGTAGCCGCCGAAATGCGTCTCGCTGAGGCCGTAGCCGTTGACGATCACCTCGTCGCCCGCCGCGAAGCCGGGATGGCTCGACGCCTCGACCACGCCGGCCAGATCGATGCCGAGCACCATCGGAAAGCGGCGGATCACCGCCGACTTGCCCGAGAGCGCGAGGCCGTCCTTGTAGTTGACCGTGGAATGGCTGACGCGGACGGTGACGTCGCCGTCCATCAGCTCCGACTCCTCCATCGTGACGAAGCGGACCTCCTGTCCGGCGTCGGTCTTGTCGGCTCGCACGGCTTTGAACGGCATGGGATTCGCCTTTCGCTTGGAGATCTCGGGGACGATCGGGATCGACAGCCGAGCGCGTCGGGATCACGGTCGACGGGTCGCGCGGTCGCTTCCGCCGCGCCATAATCACCGCGATCGGTCGCGGCGATATCGCGCCCGACGCGCGCACGTCGCCCTCCCATGCGGCGAGACTTCGCGCAGCGATGGCCTGATTGGAAGAGCTATTGCCGCCGGCTGACGGAAAATTCGCCAGCCGCGGTGCGGTCGGCGAGCCGCGCGGCGATCCGCGCCGCGGCGTCCTCGCCGTGGACGGCGACCAGTTCGCACATCGCCGCGCAGAGCGCCGCCTCGGCCAGATCCTGCGGCTCGACGCCGTCGAGCGCCGCCAGCGCGAAGGCCTCGCCGACATAGGTCAGCGCGGCCGACATCGCGGCGCCGCGGGCGTCCGCTTCGCTCAGCTCGATCAGCGAAATTCGAGGATCCATCGACATCAGGCGTCATGTTTAGGGCGTCCAACCGGCGAACGCGACGCATACCCTTCAGATAGGTTAATGCGGCGGGCTGGCTTCGGGGTCCATCGCGAAACGGCCGCCGGACGGAGACGGGACATGTGCGGACGCTACGCGATCACCCTGCCGCCGGAGGCGGTGCGCGCCTATTTCGCCTATGTCGAAACGCCGAATTTCCCGCCGCGTTTCAACATCGCGCCGACCCAGCCGATCCCGATCGTTCTCGCCGAACCGCACAGCGGCGGCGGCAGGCGCCATTTCCGCCTCGTCCGCTGGGGCTTCCTGCCCGGCTTCGTCAAGGACCCGAAGGCGCTTCCCGCTGATCGTCAACGCCCGCGCCGAGACGCTGGCGGAGAAGCCGAGCTACCGGGCGGCGCTGAAGCGCCGCCGCTGCCTCGTGATCGCCGACGGCTTCTACGAGTGGCGCAAGGTCTCGCACGCCGGCGGCCGCGGGGCGGCGGCCAAGCGGCCCTATCTCGTCCGCCGGGTCGGCGGCGAGCCGATGGGCTTCGCCGGCCTCTACGAGACCTGGAGCGACCCGAGCGGCGGCGAGATCGACACCGCCTGCATCGTCACCACCGCCGCCAATCGCGCTGGTCGGGCTCCTGCACGACCGCATGCCGGCGATCGTCGACGCCCGAGACTTCTGCCGCCTGGCTCGACGTCGACGGCGTCGACGCCGCCGGGCGCTGGCGCTTCTGAAGCCCGCGCCGGAGCCGGCGCTCGAACTCGTCGAGATCGGGCCGTCGGTCAACCGGGTCGCCAACGACGACCCGGGCGTGCAGACGCCGGTCGCCGAGCCGATTCGCGCCGCCGAGCGGCTGACGCTCTTCTGACCTTGCCCGCTGGCGCGGCGAGCGCGCAAGACTGCGCCGAGCCGATTCTGCCGAGGGACCGATGGCCGAGCGAGAAAAGCCGCCGCGCGTCGTCGCGGCCGTCGTCCATGCCGACGGCCTGCAGCCGCTGCCCGTGGCCGGGCGCCGACCCGCTCTATCTCGCCTATCACGACGAGGAATGGGGCGCGCCCGAATACGACGATCGCGCCCTGTTCGAGAAGCTGGTGCTCGACGGCTTCCAGGCTGGCCTGTCGTGGATCACCATCCTGCGCAAGCGCCCGGCGTTCCGGGCCGCGTTCGACGGCTTCGCGCCGGAAAAGATCGTGCGCTGGGACGATGCGAAGACGGCGGCGCTGATGGCCGACCCCGGCATCGTGCGCAATCGCGCCAAGATCGAGGCGACCCAGGCGCTCGCCCGCATCTATCTCGACCTGATGGCCAAGGACGGCTTCGCCCGCCATCTCTGGGGCTTCGTCGGCGGCCGGCCGATCCAGCCGGCATGCGCAAGAGCCTCGCCGACATTCCGGCCGAGAGCGACGAAGTCGCGCGCGATGGCCAAGGACCTGCGCGCCCGCGGCGGCAATTTCGTCGGGCCGACGATCGTCTACGCCTTCATGCAGGCGACCGGCATGGTCAACGACCACCTCGTCGACTGCTGCCGGCACGAGGCCTGCCGCGCGCTCGCCCGCGATTTTCCGGCATGAGCGAGCGCCCGCGAAATCGCGCCTGGCAGCGCATGCTGTCGGGGCGGCGGCTCGACATCATCGATCCGTCGCCGCTCGACGTCGAGATCGGCGACATCGCCCATGGGCTGGCGCGCGTCGCGCGCTGGAACGGCCAGACCCGCGGGCCGGAGATCTTCTCCGTCGCCCAGCACGCGCTTCTGGTCGAGGCGCTGTTCTCCGCGGTCGACCCGGCGCCGCCGGCCCGCGAGCGACTGGCCGCGCTCCTGCACGACGGACCCGAATACGTGATCGGCGATCTCATCTCGCCGTTCAAGGCGGCGGTCGGCGGCGACTACCGGCGAATCGAGACGCGGCTCATGCGGGCGATCCATATCCGCTTCGGCCTGCCGGCCGACCTCGCGCCGGACCTCGTCAAGCGGATCAAGGCGGCCGACCGCCTCTCGGCCTTCATGGAGGCGACGGCGCTCGCGGGCTTCGCCGAGGGCGAAGCGCGCAAGCTCTTCGGCGAGCCGACGCTTGCCGTTCGCCGCTTCGCCGCCTTCCTCGAGCCGATGCGTCCGGACGAGGCCGCGGCGCGCTTCCTCGCCCGATTCGCCGAACTCGACGGGACTGCGGCGAAGGCTTAGAAGGGGTGTCGCCCCCCTTTGAAGCGGAAATGCCGATGCCGCGCCTGCATGTCTGTTCGCTTGCCTTGATCGGCGAGACCGTTGACGCGCACCGGCGCGCGTTCGCTGGTCACGCTGCTGAGCCCGGGGACCGCCGTCAACCGCCCGAGCGCAATCGCGCCCGAGCGGCATCTCTATCTCGCGGTCTCCGACATCGTCGAGCCCATGCCGGGGCAGGTCCTGCCGGAGCGCGTCCACCTCGACGAATTCATCGACTTCGTCGAGCGCTGGGACCGCAGCCGAGCCGATGGTGATCCACTGCTACGCCGGCGTCAGCCGCTCGACCGCCGCCGCCTTCATCGCCGCCTGCGCGCTGAATCCCGGCGCGCGACGAGTTCGACATCGCCCGCGCGATCCGCGTCGCGTCCCCGACCGCCACCCCAAACGCGCAACTCGTCGCGCTCGCCGACGCGCGGCTCGGGCGCGGCGGGCGGATGATCGCCGCGATCGCCGAAATCGGCCGCGGCGAGGAGTGCTTCGAGGGGACGCCGTTCGTGCTGGACCTGGCGTAGGCGCCGCCGATAAGCGCGAGGAGCCGAGGAGCCGTACGCTTGCCGACTTGGTTCGAGATCACGGACGACCTGCCGCAATATGAAGGGCGCGTCGTCGCTTCGGAACTCGCCGACCGCGGCGCCTAGCGCCGCTCCGCGTTACGAAACGGTCACGACGGCGCAGGAGATTAGGCCGACAAGAGCGGACCGAGTCGAATCGAGAAGGAGCGGCGGCATGAAAAGAATAGGGTGCGGGATCGGCCTTGTGGCCCTCATGCTGAGCGCCGCCACGGTCGACGCGCAGACGGCGACCAACATGGCCGTCCTGCGCGGCCTCGCGCCGGTCTCCGCCCTTTCGAGCAGCGCGGCCGGCAAGGCGGCCCTGGCCTCGAACTACACCGTCACCGGCGGAATCCAGACGGGAGCCATCCGGCAATCCACCCTGCTGCCTTTCGCCGAACAGCAGCAGCAGGCGCTGCGCGACGCCTTTATCACCGACGGCAACCTGGCCCAGCTGGCGGACGGCCTCGGCACGACCCTGGGGGCGGCCTACCAGGCGCGCGCGCATTATCTCGACCGGCAGCGCTTCACCAGCGTCTCCAAGTCCGTCGCCGATGTGATCGCCTACGCCAACTCGACCACGGCTCCCAATTCGAACGCCGGCAAGTATTTTTTCGCCAACGCCACGACAGACGGCAAGAATCCGGTTTCCGACGAGGCCATGGCCATCTTCAAGGACGTCGGCGGCGCGCCCGATCCTTTTGGCCGCAACTATGGCAAACCGGCCGGAACGCCCGGCGCCGATGCTTTCGGGGATTCCCGTCCATTTCAGACCGAGCCCAGGATCCTGCAAATCCTGGGGCCGGATTACTTCAATGTTCCGGCGAGCAACGACGTCTATAACCGCGGCCCGATCATGAACCTGACCGACAGCCCGTCCTTTCCGAGCGGGCACACGACCTATGGCTACATGGGTTCGATCCTGCTCGCTGTCCTGGTTCCCGATCGCTATCAGGAGATGATTGTCCGCGGGGCGGAGTACGGGAACGACCGCATCATCATGGGGTCGCATTACGCCATGGACGTGCTTGGCGGCCGAACGCTCGCGGCCTACGATCTTGCGCACCTGCTCGCGAACGATCCCGCCTATATGAACCGGCCGCTGAAGGACGTCGCCATGATGACGGCGACGTCCCAGCCTCGGATCTCGGCGACCATCGGCGACTTCCGGCAGGCGATCGCCACAGCGCGGGATGACCTGGTGAAGGCGCTGGAGGCGGCCTGCGGCGACACCGTCGCGACCTGCGCGCGTCAGGACAGCGGCCGCTTCAACGCGCCCGCGACGAACGCGGCCTTCTACGCCACCACACAGACCTACGGGCTTGGGATCGCGTATCCGGAGAACGCGGACAAGGTCGAGGACGTCGGCGCGCTGGCGCCCGAGGCCGGAAACCTGCTGACGGCGGCTTTTCCCAAGCTCGACCTTGACGAGGCGAACCGCATCCTGACCGAGACGGAAGGGCCCGGCGGCGGCTTTCTCGACGATGGATCGGCCTTCGGCGTCTATTCCCGGCTGGACCTTTACGCCGCGGCGGGGCGCGCCGCGGCGCTCTCACGCGCCAAGCCCTGACGTCGCGGGCTTCAAACCGCACAGCGTCGCGGCGGCCCCGGGATCGCGGCGCCATATCGTGGTCGGCCTCGCTGCGGGCGCGATCCAGGCGCAAGCGGGAGCAGGTCGAGGGCCGCCCCCTTCACTGCACCGCTTTCGCCAAGGCCTCCTCTTCGACCGGGGAGGGCGAGCCGAAAAAGGCCGGCGCGTTGTCCTTGCCGCCGAGCGCCCCGTAAGCGCGCGCGCCGCCGGCGTCGAACAGGACGGCGAACTTGTGGCTCTCGCAGTCGGTCGGCTTGCAGACGAACGACAGCTCATACGGCTTGCCGTCGATGGCGAGGGGAACGATCTGGCCTGCGACGCCGTCGAAATTCTTGTTGAACTGGACCAGCCAGTCCGGCGTCGGCTGCACGAGCTTCATCAGCCGGTCCCACGATCCGCGATAGGCGCTGTGGCCCTGCAGCGCGTCGAACAGGAAAGGCTGGTCGGCGGCGTGGGCCGCGCCGGCGAGAACAAAGGCAAGGAAGAACGCGTGTCGCATGGCTAGTCGCATAACAAATCGGTCGCCTGTCGGGAGGGAAGAAACGGGATTTCGTGACGCTCATGTCGCCAAGTCGGAACGCCTTGAAGCGTCGGAACGCCTTGCAGCGTCAGAACGCCTTGAAGGTGATGATCGTGCGGGTGTCGACGATGCCGGGAATCGTCTGCACCTTCTGGCCGACGAAATGGCCGATGTCGACGTCGCGCTCGACGTAAAACTTGGACAGAATGTCGAAATCCCCCGCGATCGAATAGATCTCCGAGGCGATCTCCGCCTCCGCGAGCGCGCTCGCGACCTCGTAGGTGCGGCCGAGCGCGCATTTGATCTGAACGAAAAAGGTCTGCATCCGATCACGGCCCCTGTTTCTTGCGCCTCTTTGTGCAACACATTCGACGTTGAGGTCCAGACCTGTCTCGTCCCTAAAGGTCGCGTGCGCCGCAGCCGGTGACAAGCGCCAGAATGGCGCCGGTAAGTGCGTTCCGTCCGCGAGGTTTACGCCATAAGCGCACGAGAGGCCCGTCCGAGATAGTTGTTGACCATCTGTTGGAAAGCGGCAGATATTGTATAACTACAACTCCTACGGTTCCGCAATAGGACGGCTTGTTCAGCCAACGGCGAAGGCGCCTCCCTGTGCACTGAAATTGCCGAAAAGATAGCGAGCTTAGCAAGCTAATCCTCAATGAAATCGCAATGGAGATTCAAATGAATACTGACCTGCCGCTTCCCGGCGGGACAGGTGAAGCCGCTGGGCTTTCATCCGGCTCAAGCCAACCGGATGAAAGGATATCTGCGCGCTGCTGGCTCTGTGAGAGCGATCGCCTAACTTTGGCTAAACCTTCGAATGTAACCGGCAGACTGACCTCCGAGGCGTTTCAGATCACCGACGCACGATATGGTATGACGTTGGCGATCTACCGATGCGAGGCGTGCGGCTTCCTCCAATGCTCCGGCGCTGCGGATCCTGTCGAATTCTATGCCGAAATGGTTGATGACGAGTACGAGGACACGCGCCCGTCGCGGCTCCGCCAAGCGCGCGAAATCGTCGGGCGCGTGGCGCGGTTCAAGGCGAAGGGTTCTTGGCTCGATATAGGGGCGGGCAGCGGTATTTTGGTTGAGGCCGCCAGGGACGCTGGTTTTGCGGCGAAAGGCGTCGAGCCCTCGGATTGGCTGGCGGCTCGTGGAAGGGCCCGCGGACTTGATATTTTCAGTGGCGTCCTGCCGCACCCCGACATTCGGGAAACCTTCGATGTGGTGTCGCTGGTGGACGTCGTCGAACACGTGACAGATCCGGTCGGCCTGCTGCGGAATATTGCCGCCGCGCTAAAACCTGACGCGCTCGCATGCATCGTCACCCCCGACGTCAACTCGCTTCTCGCTCGTTTTCTTAAGTGGAATTGGTGGCACTTCCGCGTCGCTCATGTTGGCTACTTTTCACTAGGCACGCTGGATTTGGCGCTGCGCGCGGCCGCTCTTCGGCGCGACCGCCTTTTTCGCCCGACTTGGCATTTGCCTGCAGATTACCTTGTCGAGCGGGCGCTCCAGTACGCGCCTCGCGGCATGCCGTCGCGGGCGCCAAAGTTTCTTGGGCGTTTTACCGTCCCGGTCAATCTGTACGATTCTCTAATGGTCTTTGTGTCGAAATCCGGCGAAGCATGATCTGGCCGCATGCGCATCAACTGTGTCGGGGAAACGGTTCGGTTGAGGGCCGTTAGATCCGGCCGGCGTTTTGCGAAGCTCCGAACAGTTTGGGGGGCCGGCCCTATTTCGCGCGGGGCCGTCTCATAACTTGCCTTCCCCGGCTAGGGCCTTGACGGATCGTCTTTGGCGGAAGACGACCGCCGTGTTCAGCCAAAAGTTGAGCAGGAAAGCGGTCCCGATGCCGACGGCTTTCGCGATCGGCGGCGGCGCCGAGGCCAAATTCACGACCAACACGGTGACGGTCACGTTGAACACAAGGCCCGCCGCAGCGACCATGAAAAACATCAGAAACCTGCGCGTCCCGAAGCCGGCCTTGAAGACGAAAATGGACGAGAGGGTATAATTCACGGCTGCGGACATGACGAAACTGAGCGTCGCCGCAGGGGCTACCGGCAAAAAGACCGGACATATTGCGGAGAAGACGCTGAGATCGACGATCGCCGCGGTCCCGCCGGTCATGCTGTAGCGAATGAGCTGGGACAGCGTCCGCTTCAGAGCCATTAGGAGGTCCGACGGTTTGCAGTGTGGTCGAGGAACTGATGGAAGGATTGGAAACAGGTCCAGTCGGGAAGCGCCTTTGGGCTAAGCACGAAGGTTCTTACGCCGGCGCGCCGCCCCATTTCGCCATCCCGCTCAGCCCGGTCGCCGATCATGATGGTTGCGCTCGCCGCGACGCCCGCAATTTCCATGACCCGCTGGATGCCGCGCGGATGTGGCTTCAGTACGTCGACCTCCGGGTCGCGCGCGCTCACCACGACATCGGCGTTAAGGTCGAGACTCTCGAGTTTGTCTTCAGCCGGGTAGTCGGACAGCACGCCGATCGTCTTGCCGGCGGCTCGAAGCTGATGGAACAGTTCCTTGACCCCGGGTCGCCTGTAGTCCCTGAGGAACGGCAGCGGTTTCGTTTCGACCCAGTCGGAAACAATCCTTTTGACCTGCTCCTTGGACAGGCCGTACCGCGAGGCCAGCCGGTTTGCGAGGACGTCCTCGAAATGTTCGCTTTCCTGTTCGGCGAGTTCCTCACGCCACTTGCGATACGAGCGCAGGATTCGGAAGGTGTTGATCCCGCGTGTGGCGATCGCATCGCGGAGAAGGGCCCCAGCCATTCGTCGCCGCAGCTTCGTTTGATCGTAGAGCGTTCCGTCAACGTCGAACACCATCAGCTGAAACGATGCCCAGTTCACCAGCATCAGTCTATTTGACCCGGATGTAATGCTGCGATGTGAGTGACTGCAGCGCCGGAATGTTGATAACCGTGCACAGCGCGAAAAGCGCCGCGATCACGATAACCAGCGTCATTAGGCCTCGCTCCTGGAACAGCCGCTCCGGCTTTTGCGCGGTAGAGGCCGGCGGCATCGACAGCGCCAGATACTCGCCAAACAGCAGCGCCACGGCGGGAAGGATGAGAATGTACTCGATCCGGTACTTTACGAAGAAGACCGCCAACGCCATCGCGCTGAGAAGCGCATACACTAGGCACGACGCAGTAAGCTTAAACTCGTCATATCCCGCAAAGCTCGCCCTATAACGGATGAGAAGGTCTCGACCGTGGCTCGCGACAATCTCTCGGTATTCCGACAGGCGCTTCGCCCCCATCAGGAAGGCGCCGCCGAGCCAGTAAGCGACGATGATGCTCGCAGGCGGCAGGGTCGTCGGATCGACCATCGCCCACCCGATCATGAGCCTTAACGGATTGTTGACGGACTCGCTCAGGACGTCGACGTATGCGTGATCTTTCAACCGCAACGGCTTGACGTTGTAAAAGATGCCCTGCGCCGCGAAGGCGAGGGCGATGAACATCATTGTCTTGCTGGCGCTCAGAGCCACCAGCAGTCCGACCGAGACGAGGCACGCCCAGAGGATCCAAACGACGGTCCCGTCCATCTGGGCCTGCACCGCCGTCCGCTTCGATTTCGTCGGGTGGTGGGCATCGAATTCCCGGTCAAGCCATTCGTTGATCACGTAGTTGGCGGATGCAATCAAAACCGCCACGATGGCTCCGGCTATGAAGGGCCACACGGTGAGGGACACCTCGCTGGCCCGCAACAGCAGCGCCAAAATGATCCCTGGCACGACGAACACGTGCTTGGTCGCATGATCCAAGCGCATGATGGCTGTGTAATCCGACGCCGACGCTCGGCGCTCGGGCAAGCCGCGGTTCACCTGCTCAATGGCCATCGGCGCCTCCGCTGCAGATGTCCGAGTCTCCGTCTCCGCACGCTGACGCCATCTGCCTGCCGACTATACTACGTCGTGCCTAGCCTGTGCAATTGCTCCGAATTAGGTCGGTTCGTCCGCGCGGCGCCAAGCACGCTGTAAACAAATTCGGGTTCAGCGCGTGAACGTCATCGCTCTGAGGAAACCATGTACGGCGCGCGCGTGAGTCCTTGCGGGCACTGCTCCGCTGGCGCCGGAATCCACCCTCTCTCCGGGTCGCCCGACAGCACTCGCGAATCCTCCCGAAAGCGGCTCGCCGCTGCCGCCTGATATCGTCTGAAACCGCTGAAGACACGGCCCCCCGTCGTCGAGCCAGCTGAGATGCCAGACGCGTCGACCGGCATAGCGGTTGATTGTCGAGACGTTGAATTCCGGGTCGTCATTGATCCAAATGGTGCGGGCGTCTTCGATCTTTGGATCGTTGGCGATCAGAAGCTCGGAAACCGGCGCCTTCGGCCCTGTATCCGCGAGGACGATGTTGCGGTCTTCGCTGCGGTCGATCTCGTTCTCAATCGCGATGTGGAGGGAACGGGCGTGTATCCAGCAGCAAGGGGAGAACGTCATGCTGTCGACAAACATCCGAGACGCTGGAACGCCGAAAAGCGCGGAGCTGAGCGGCACGGCCGTCCCAATGAGAAGGGCCAATGGCAAGGTCCGGCTGAGCGACCGGCCGTAGGGAAAACGCCAGGGCCTCCAAACGCGCAGGTCTCGAAACCCGAGCATCACGGCCAAAATCACGATCCCGAAGCCGGGCGCGGCATAGTGGGCCCAACTCCATGTCCCGATCGACAGGGCGAATGCCAGAAAGGCCCCCGACAGAAGAACGGCGGGCTCACGTCTGAGAGCCCAGACGCCGATGACGAATGGAACGAAAAGAGCGAACCCAACATAAAAATCCCAGTAATGCTTGAACTTCAAGTACTCCATTGAGAAAAGGCTTCCTATTCTCCGCCCCCGCTCGACGACCACATAGTCGTTAGCAAACAAGCGCTTATTCACGTCGTAACGGGCTAAAGACTGCGAGCTTTCAACCGGACTCTGCACTAGTAACGTATGCGTGGTCCCAGTAGTCTTTTGATATTGAACGTAGGTGGCAAGCTTCCAGTCGCCGGTCACCGCCTGATTGTGCACGAGGGTCAGGCTTAGACCGCCGAGGACGAGTCCGATTGCGACCGCGGCGGGAACCGCCATCGATATCCGCACCGCGGCGCTTGATCTTAGGAAATGGACGCCGAGCGCGAGCGCGAAGGGGGCTGCATAGAATAACCCTTCATACGGCCTGGTTGTCATCAAGATGACCGCGCCCAGTCCGAGCGCGGCGGCGGCCGCGATCGTAGGGCGCGATTTCAGGCTCTTGAAGGCGCCGAGCAGCAAAACGCCGCCAAGGGCTGTGAAAGCTCCGCCCCAATAGGAATTGACCCACATGCCGAACATGCCGAAACGAAGGATCACGATCAAGGCCGCTACAAATCCGTACCGCGCATTGACCCATTCGCGAACCATCCAGTAGACAGCGACAGTCAATGCTGCCATGGAAAGCAGCACGCCCCCGAACGCTCCGATACCGAGAAGATAACCGATTATCAAAGGGAAAGACCGCAGAACAGGGTAAATGGAGCTATAGGTTGGATTAAGTAATACATAAGGCGTCTCGAAATTTGGAGTCAAAGATATTTTGTTTGAAAGACTTCCGGCTAGGTAAGTTTTGGCCTGAAAAATAATGCTAAATTCATCCGCGGCGATTGGATCCTGGATTCCGATAATAGTCAACAGCACAACGCGGCTGCCGACTGTGATCGCAATGATAATGACAATGGACAGGAGAGGCCGATCGCTGGCGATCGTGATCCATTCCTCGACTGCCGAGAACAACCTGACAGGTCGGATCGCGATCATAAGCGCCAACATCGCCGCGGCGAGCGTCAGGGGGAGTTGCCACGCTTCATAAATGCCAAGCGTTTGAATTGAGGTCAAAACAGCCTACCCCATTACGATTTAGCGTCCTTAGACATAGTTTTTTCTTGCTACTCCACCGATCATAGTGGCGATTATTGTTTTTTCGTCTCTTTAACGCTGTAATTGCATAATAAATTACTTTGGCCAACGCAGGCTCAATATCTGCTCGTTCGATTTGAACGAAAAAGGTCTGCATCCCCTTCAGTCCCTTTCCTGGCCAGCGTTACTGGGCCCGGCTTGGTCATTCGGCTGGTCAGTCCCTTGACCAGCCCCCTGGCCGGCCTCTTGTGCAACGACTTCGACGTCGCGGTCCATACCTGTCTGGACCTCGAAGGTCGATTGATAGGTCTTGCCGTCGTGCCGCGCGATGACCGCATATTCGCCTTCGGCCAGCACCAGCGACGGAAAGGCGCCCATCAGCTCGCGGATGACGTCGCCGCCCGGGGTCAGCACGGTGAAGGTCGTGTTGGCGAGCGCTTCGCCGCCGGGCTTGTTGACCAGCTTGAGGGTCTGCATGGCGCAGCGGTGACGCAGCGTCACGTCGGTCAGCTTGCCGGACGCGACCTTGATGTCGGCGCTGACGATCGAGTTCGAGGGCAGCGTCGCCGACGGCGCGGGCGCCGTCGACTTGCCGGTGTTGGGCGCGGCGACGCCGGCCAGAAACCGGCCGCCGACCGTGTCGAGATAGGTCGAGACGATATGGTAGGCGCCTTCCGGCAGCCCGACGACGTCGCCGGCCTTGGCCTTGGCGTAGACGAGCTTGCCCTGCGGGATTGCGGCCGACCGGCACGTAGATGGCGAGCGACAGCTTGGCGGGATCGATCGGCGCATCGCCGAGCACGCCGCCGATCTTCAACCCGCCGGCCGCGATCGGCAGCCGCTCGGCGCGCACTTCGGCGCCGAGGGTCAGGCGCTTGGCGGCGCTCGCCAGCCCGAAGGCCGCGTGCACGACGTAGTCGCCGGGCGGCAGGGTCAGGGTCGGCTCGGCGCAGGTTCAATTCGACGACCAGCGCATGCGAGCCGTCCTCCTCGGTCCTTGGCGGAGAAGACCCGCCAGCGCACGCCGCCGGTCATCGGCGCGGTCTGGCCGTTGAGGACCGCCGACAGGCTGAGGGTCGCCTGGCCGTCGGCGGCGGGCGGATCGGCGCGCGCGACCGCGCCAGCGCCGCAAGCAGCGCCAGCGCCGTCAAGACCGCGCAAGAATTCGTCCGATTCTCGCATAGCCTCTCGTCTCGCCGGCCGCGCCCGGCGGACGCGTTCGGCCTCGTGCCGCCCCAATGAGGCGGATCGAAGGCGATGCACAGCCCGCCCGGATGGAGTAAAGCTCCTCGCGACGCCGAAGGGAAGCGCCATGAACGATACGATCGCCCTGCTCAAGCGCCGCCGCTCCGCGCCGCCCGCCGTCATGACCGGGCCGGGCCCGACGGCCGAGGAGCTCGAGACGATCCTCGACCGTCGCCTCGCGCGTGCCCGACCACGGCAAGCTCGCGCCGTGGCGGTTCGTC
This sequence comes from uncultured Alphaproteobacteria bacterium, assembly GCA_963724785.1. Lineage (GTDB taxonomy): Bacteria > Pseudomonadota > Alphaproteobacteria > Rhizobiales > Beijerinckiaceae > Roseiarcus. Next base: position 14,303 of record CAVRWC010000029.1, read on the forward strand.
GTGTTCGAGGGCGCCGCCCGCGCGCGCGCCGGCCGCATCGCCCAGATGATCCGGCTCGAGGACGACCCGGACCTCGACGACAAGGCGAAGGCGGAGGAGCTGCGGGCGGTTCGCCCGCGCGCCGCTGGTCGTCGCGGTCGTCTCGCGCGCCGCGCCGCACGTCAAGATCCCGGAATGGGAGCAGGTGCTGTCGGCCGGCGCGGTCTGCATGAACCTGATCGTCGCCGCGCGCGCGCTCGGCTTCGCCGCGACCTGGCTCACCGAATGGACGGCCTACGACGCGCGCTTCCGCGCCGCGATCGGGCTCGCCGAGCACGAGCGCATCGCCGGCTTCCTCCACATCGGCCGGGCGCCGCCGATCGAGGACCGGGTCGCGCCCGGCGCTCGCCGAGATCGTCACCACGTTTCCCGGGTGAGGCGGCGATGTTCTACGAGCCGGGCAGCGCGACAAGGCGATCCTGCCGCACGATCCGTTCAAGGCGATCGTCGCGCCGCGGCCGATCGGCTGGATCTCGACCCGCGCCCTCGACGGGCGGGTCAATCTCGCCCCCTACAGCTTCTTCAACGGCTTCGCCAGCAATCCGCCGATCGTCGGCTTTTCGAGCGACGGCGGCTACAAGGACTCGGCGACCTTCGCCAGGGAGAG
>CAVRWC010000030.1:0-102459 GCA_963724785.1 uncultured Alphaproteobacteria bacterium
CCTGAGGGTTTGCGCGAACCCGCCGACGGCGCGTAGCATGGCAGAGGCGGAGGGCGCCTGACGGACGCCGCGTGAAAAGCGCGGGCACGGGGAGGACGAGATGGACGGCGCCCGGCTGGACAAGATCAAGACCGTTCTGCGCGTCACGAGCGGCAACTTCCTCGAGATGTACGACTTCTTCCTGTTCGGCATCTACGCCCGGCAGATCGCGCACGCCTTCTTTCCGAGCGACGAACCCCTACGCCTCGCTGATGGCGACCTTCCTGAGCTTCGCGGCCGGCTTCGCCATGCGGCCGATCGGCGCGCTCGTGCTCGGGCCGTACATCGACCGGATCGGCCGGCGCAAGGGCCTGATCCTCACCCTGTCGATCATGGCCTGCGGCACGATCCTGATCGCCTTCGTGCCCGTCCTACGCGACGATCGGCGTGCTCGCGCCGCTGCTGGTGGTGCTCGGGCGGCTGCTTGCAGGGCTTTTCCGCCGGCGTCGAGCTCGGCGGCGTGTCGGTCTATCTCGTCCGAGATGGCGACGCCCGGCCACAAGGGCTTCTACGTCAGCTGGCAATCGGCGAGCCAGCAGGTGGCGGTCGTGGTCGCGGCGCTCCTCGGCTTCGCGATCGCCAACCTGATGGCGCCGGCGGCGGTCGACGCCTGGGGCTGGCGCATCCCGTTCTTCATCGGCTGCGCGATCGTGCCGTTTCTCTACGTCATCCGGCGCTCGCTCGAGGAGACGGCCGAATTCGCCGCGCGCAAGGTCCATCCGACGCTCGCGCAGATCTACGAGACGCTCGCCGCCAACTGGGCGGTCGTGCTCGGCGGCGTGGCGATGGTCGTCATGACGACGGTGTCGTTCTACCTGATCACGGTCTACACGCCGACCTTCGCCCGCACCGTCCTGAAGCTCAGCGAATCGGACGCGCTGCTCGCGACGATGGCGATCGCCGCCTCGAACTTCGTCTGGCTGCCGATCTCGGGCGCGCTTCAGCGACCGGATCGGGCGGAAGCCGATCCTCGTCTCCTTCACCGTGCTTGCGCTCCTGACCGCCTATCCGGCGCTCGCCTGGCTCGTCGCGGCGCCGAGCTTCGGCCGGACGCTGGCGGTCGAACTGTGGCTGTCGTTCCTCTACGCCGGCTACAACGGCGCGATGGTCGTCGCGCTGACCGAGATCGTGCCGGCGACCGTGCGAACCGCGGGCTTCTCGCTCGCCTACAGCCTCGCCACGACGCTCGGCGGCTCGTCGCTCGCGATCTCGACCTTCCTGATCCAGCGGACGGGCGACAAGGCGGCGCCGGGCTATTGGATGAGCTTCGCGGCGCTCTGCGGCCTCGTCGCGACGCTCGCGCTCTATCGCGGGCGCGGGCGCATGTGGGCCGGGGCCTCGCTCAGCGCCGGGTTGAGCCGAGCGCGACGCGCCCGTGCGCGCGAGAGCAGCTCGACAAAACGGCGCTGATCGGCGATCGCGCGACGAGATCAGGCGTCGACGAGCGCCGGCGGCGTCCCGAGCGGCCGTGTCGAAACTGCCGGCCTGGACGTCCGCGAGGAACGCGATAGAGCGCGTCGCGGCTCTCGCCCGCCAGAATACGGTCGCAGAGCTGCTCGGCGTAGGCGAAGAGCTCGCCTTCGTTGCAGTCGGCCGGCAGGTCCCACCGCTCCTTCATGACGTCGACGACGGCGCCGATCGCGCCGCCTTGTCCGCCGGCCGCCCGTCGCCGTGCGCCGGCGGCGGGCGGTTCGCGCTTCCGGCACCCCACGCGCCCCGCCACGGCGTCTCCGGCACCGGCGTCAGCGGCGGCTTGCCCTGCCGACCAGGCGAGAAGATTGTCGAGGACGCACTGGGCCATGGCGTGACGCGTCTTCGACCGAGGCCGAGCCGACATGCGGCAGCAGCACGGCGTTGTCGAGCGCGACGAGCGCGGCCGGAACCTTCGGCTCGTTCGTCGAACACGTCGAGGCCGGCGGCCAGGATCGCGCCGCTCCGCAGCGCCTCGATCAGGGCCTGCTCGTCGACCAGCGAGCCGCGCGCGATGTTGATGAGCACGCCGTCCGGGCCGAGCGCGCCGCAGGACCTCGGCATTGACGATGCGCCGCGTCTCCGGCCCTCCGGGCGCGGCGACCATCAGGATGTCGCAGGCCTCGGCCATCGCGGTCAGCGACGGGTAGTAGCGGTAGGGGACTCCGGGCTGCGCGTGGCGGCCGTGATAGACGACCGCGAGCCCGAAAGCCTCGGCGCGCCGGGCGATCGCCTTGCCGATCCGGCCGAGGCCGAGAATGCCGAGCGTCCGCCCGCGCAGCGACGCGGTCAGCGGAAACGGACGCCTTGAGCCATTGCCCGGCGCGCAGGTAGCGCTCGGCCTGCGGAAGCTGGCGCACCGTCATGATCATCAGCGCCATGGCGACGTCGGCGACCTCGTCGTCGAGCACGCCGGGCGTGTGGGTGACGACGATCCCGTGCTCGCCGGCCCATCTGGCGTCGACATGGTCGTAGCCGACGCCGAAGCTCGCCACGATCTCGAGCTTCGGCAGCCGGCGCATGAGCGCCTCGTCGATCCGCCCATGGCCGCCGGCCGACGCGATCGCGCGGATCGAGGGTCCGTGCTCGGCGAGCCACGCGTCGCGGTCGGGCTCGAGCCACAGCCGATGCAGGGGGAACCGCTCCTCGATCAGCTCGGCGACCAAGCCCATGCCGGTCGCGGGCATGAGAACGTCGAGAGGCTTCATTCGATCGCCCTTTCCGCTTTCCCGCCTGTCGCCGGACATGGCACATGCCACGGCCATGGCCAGCCCCGACGGCATGTCTCCCGCCCGGCGGCGCCCCATGGTGCGGCGCCTCATGCTGCGGGACTTCCGCTCCTATGCGGCGCTCGATCTGAGGATCGGCGGCCGTCTCGTCGTCCTATGCGGCGAGAACGGCGCCGGCAAGACCAATCTCCTCGAGGCCCTGTCCCTGCTCGCGCCCGGCCGCGGCCTGCGCCGCGCCGAACTCGCCGACTGCGCGCGCCGCGACGGCGGCGGCGGCTTCGCGCTGTCGGTCGAGGTCGAGGAGGACGGCGAGATCCGTCAGCTCGGCTCCGCCTGGAGCCCGGCCGACGGCGGCGGCGGCGCCTGAGCGCAGGAACCGGATCGACCGCGCGCCCGTCTCCTCGTCGCGCGCCTTCAGCGACCATGTCCGGGTCGTCTGGCTGACGCCGGCGATGGACTCGCTGTTCGCCGGCCCGGCGGGCGAGCGGCGGCGCTTCCTCGACCGGTTCGTGCTGGCGATCGATCCGGGCCACGGCGCGCGGGTCAACGCCTTCGAGCGGGCCTTGCGCGGGCGCAACCGGCTGCTCGACGAGGACCGGCGCAACGCCGCCTGGCTCGACGCGATCGAGCGCGAGGCGGCCGAGCTCGGCGTCGCGATCGCGGCGGCGCGGCTCGAATGCGTGAGCCGCCTCGAGGCGCTGATCGCCGCCGGAGCGCGACGATGCCTCGCCCTTTCCCTGGGCGCGGCTGGCGCTCGAAGGCGAGGTCGAGGCGCTTGTCGGCGAGCGGCCCGGCGCTCGACGCCGAGGACCGCTACCGCGCGCTCCTGCGCGACAATCGCGGCCGCGACGCCGCCGCCGGCCGCACGCTGGTCGGCCCGCACGTCGGCGACCTCTCGGTCCGGCACGGGCCCAAGGACGCGCCGGCCGCCAGCGCCTCGACCGGCGAGCAGAAGGCGCTGCTGGTCGGCCTCGCGCTCGCCCACGCCCGCCTCGTGGCGGACATGTCGGGGATCGTGCCGATCGCGCTCCTCGACGAGATCGCGGCGCATTTCGACCCGCGCCGCAGGGCGGCCCTGTTCGACGCGCTCGTCGCGCCTCGGCGGCCAGGTGTTCGTGACCGGCGCGGACCCGGCGGCCTTCGCCGATCTCGCCGGGCAGGCGCCGAGACGTTCGAGGTCTCGGCCGAGGCCGGCGTGCGGCCGAAGGCTCAGGCGTGACCGGCGTCGGACGACAGCATGCCGACGTTGACGCCGAGCTTGGCCAGCGCCCGGTCGTATTTGCTGGCGTCGTCGGCGCCGAAGATGATGTCCGGGTCCGCGGGGCAGGTCAGCCAGCCGTTGGCCAGGATCTCGCTCTCGAGCTGGCCCGAGCTCCAGCCGGCGTAGCCGAGCGCCAGCACCGCCTGCGCCGGGCCGGCCCCGTTGGCGATGGCGCGCAGGATGTCGATGGTCGCGGTGAGGCAGACGTCGTCGGCGATCTTCACCGTCGAATCGGTCGCGCCATAGTCCGCGGAATGGAGCACGAAGCCGCGGCCGGTCTCGACCGGGCCGCCGCGCACCACCCGCACCGCCTCCGCCCGGGGCGGCAGCCGGATCGCCGGCTCCGTCGGCACGACGCCGAGCTGGGTCAGAAGCTCGGCGAAGTCGATCTCGTCGGCGCGCTGGTTGATGATCAGGCCCATGGCGCCGTCGTCGCGATGGGCGCACATGTAGACGACCGACCGGGCGAACGGCCCGTCGCGAAGCGACGGCATCGCGATCAGGAACTGGCCTTCCAGACTGGTCGGCGGCGGTGGATCTGCCCGTTTCATGTCGCGTCTCCGGGCTGCGCCCGGCCCATGACGTTTTGTTCGAATGGTAGTCGAATTCCCAGCGAGGGTATAGGTTCCCGATGACTTACGCCGAACGAATTGCAGCCGAGGGACGGGCGAGGCGCGCTGGCGCTGGTGCTTGCTGCTGCCGGCGCGCCGGTCCTGGCGGCCGACGCGCTTCTCGACCGACTGGGCGAAGGCGGCGAAGTCCGACGCGCGGCTCGTCGCAGCAGGCGGCGCGCTCGCCGGCTTCGAGATCCGGCTCGCCCCGGGCGCGATCACCTACTGGCGCGATCCGGGCGAAGCGGGCGTCCCGCCGACCTTCGACTTCTCGGGGTCCGACAACGTGGCGAAGGTCGAGCCGGTGTTCCCGGCGCCGAAGCGGATCCAGGAGGCGGACGGCAGCGAGGCGTTCGGCTACGACGCGGGCGTCGTCATCCCGCTGATCGTCGAGCCGCGCGATCCGGCGAAGCCCGTCACGCTCGCGCTCGACGCCCAGTTACGCCGTCTGCGAAAAGCTCTGCCTGCCGGCGCGAGGCGAAGCTGACGCTGACCCTGCCCGGCGCCGTTTCGCCCTTACGCGCCGGCAGTCGAGGCGGCGCGCGCCGCCGCGCCGCGCGCCCGTCGCGCCAGAGGCGTTCGGCGTGCTGACCGGCGACGCCGCCGCCGGCTGGCGCCTGTGCGCGGCCCACGAGGCGGGGCCGCCGCGCGACCTGTTCGTCGAGCCGCCGGAAGGCTGGTGGGTGACCGCGGCGCCGGCGCCGTCCGAAGGGGCCCACGACTGTTTCACCATCGCGCTCCGCGACAAGCCGAAGGACGCCGCCCTTCCCGCGCCCTTGCGGCTGACCATGACCGGCGGCGCGGGACCGGTCGAAACGACGGTGGTCGTCCGGTAGCGGGCTCCGGTCGAGCGTTGCGCCGCGCGCCCGGAAAAGGACCCGTCCAGTGCGCGACTTCCGTAGTCGTGCTTGGAGGCGCCGTCGGAGGGCCGAGAGCGGCGCCGCCGGCGCCGACTGGCGGGCTCGCCGCCGGCCTTTGCCGATTTGCGTTTCCCGAATAGGATTCGTCTCACACATCGGAGCCGCCATGCCTCGCGTCCGCGCCAACGGGATCGACATCGCCTATGAGAGCCTCGGGCGGGAGGGCGAGCCCGCGATCCTGCTGATCCATGGCCTCGCGACGCCGCTGACCGGCTGGCCGGACTCCTTTTGCGAAGGCCTCGTCGCGACGCGGGCTCCGGGTGGTGCGGTTCGACAACCGCGACATCGGCCGTTCGACCTTTTTCCCGAATTCGGGATCCCGGACGTCGGCGCGCTGATGGCGACCGCGCAGTCGGGCGGGCGCGCGGTTCCGCCCTATCCGCTCGAGGCGATGGCGGCGGACGCCGTGGGGCTGATGGACGCGCTCGGGATCGCCCGCGCCCATGTCGTCGGCGCCTCGATGGGCGGCATGATCGCGCAGCTCGTCGCCCTCGATCATCCCGGCCGGACGGCGAGCCTCGTCTCGATCATGTCCTCGACCGGCCGGCCCGGCCTCCCGCCGGCGCAAGCCCGAGGCCATGCGGGCGCTGATGGCGACGCCCGCGAGTTCCGAGCCGCGCCGACCGGCTCGCGACCGCGGTCGCGGCCGTCAAGGCGATCAGCGGCTCGGGCTTCCCGCAGACGGACGCGGAGCTTTCCGCCTATCTCGGGCGCAGCATCGACTATACCCCCTACGATCCGCCCGCGGCGGCGCGGCACATGGCCGCGATCGTCGCCGCCGCCGCCCCGAAACGAGCGGCTGAAGGGGCTCGACGCTCCCGGCGCTGGTCGTCCACGGCTCGGACGATCCGGTCATGCCGCCCGCCCACGGCGAGGACACGGCCAACAGCATCCCCGGCGCGAGGCTTCTGGTCGTCCCCGGCATGGGCCACGACTTCAAGGAGGCGCTGATGCCGGTGTGGATCGAGGCGATCGGCGACTTCGCCGCGGGGGCGAGGGCGGAAGACGGTTTGAGGTCCGCGCCATCGATATCCGCCTGACCGATGGAGTGAGAATCAGCATGCCTCAGGTCCGAGCCAACGGAATCGACATCGCCTACGAGAGCTTCGGCCGCGCGACCGATCCCGCGATCCTGCTGGTCATGGGTTTTTCCGGCTCCTTGGTCGGCTGGCCGGATTCGCTCTGCGCGGGGCCTCGCGGCCAAAGGTTTTCGGGTCATCCGGTTCGACAATCGCGACATCGGCCGGTCGACTCATCTCGACGCCCTCGGACGGCCCGACCTCGGGGCGCTGATCGCCGAGGCCACGGCCGGCAAGCCGGTCGCCGCGCCCTACGCGCTCGACGATATGGCTGCCGACGCCGTCGGGCTCGCTCGACGCGCTCGGGATCGCCCGCGCCCATGTCGTCGGCGCCTCGATGGGCGGGATGATCGCGCAACTCGTGGCGATCAACCACCCGGAGAGGGTGAAAAGCGTCGTCTCGATCATGTCCACCACCGGCCGCCGCGACTTGCCGCCGGGCAAGCCGGAAGCGTTCGCCGCCCTGATGACTCCGCCGGCGAGCCCGGCCCGCGAGGATCGCATCGCGCGCGGCCTCGCGGTCTGGCGCGTGATCGGCAGCCCGGGATTTCCGGCGACCGAGGAGGAACTGACCGCTTACGTCACCCGCAGCGCCGACTACGCGCCGCTACGATCCCGCCGGGATCGCCCGCCAGATGGCGGCGGTGCTCGCCGCCCCGCCGCGCAACGAGCGGCTGCGGTCGGTGAGGCTGCCGGCGCTGGTGATCCACGGCGACGCGGACCCGCTGATCCCGCTTATCCGGCGGCGAGGACACGGCGCGAGAGCATTCCTGGCGCCGAACTCCTGGTCGTCCCGGGCATGGCGCACGATTTCCGCGAGTCGCTGGTCCCGGTCTATCTCGAAGGCGATCGGCGATTTCGTGGCGAAGGTGGAGGCGGAAGGCGAGGCGAAGGCGTGAGCGCCGCCTTTACGGCTGTCATATCCTCGGACTAGTCTTTGACCGAAGCCGCCGCGGAGGGCGGCGCAAACGAGAGGATTGCCCATGACCATCGCCGTCGGCGAAAGCCTTCCCAACGTGACGCTCACGCTCGTGACCCCGGACGGCCCGAAGCCCGTCGCGACCAAGGACTATTTCGCCGGCAAGACTGTCGTCCTGTTCGGCCTGCCGGGCGCCTTCACGCCGACCTGCCACAAGAACCACCTGCCGGGCTTCATCGATCAACGAGGCGGCGTTCAAGGCCAAGGGCGTCGACGCGATCGCGCTGACCTCGGTCAACGACCCGTTCGTGCTCGTCGGCCTGGGCGGACGCGACGCGGCGCCAAGGGGCAAAATCGACTTCCTCGCCGACGGCAGCGCGGTGTTCGCCAAGGCGCTCGGCCTCGACCTCGACCTTACCGAGCGCGGCATGGGCGTGCGCTCGAAGCGCTATTCGATGCTGGTCAAGGACGGCGTGGTGAAGGAGCTCAACATCGAGCCGCAGCCGGGCGTCGCCGACCTCTCGGGCGCCGAGCACATATCTAGGGCAGATCAAATAGCGCGGATACGCCGGCCTCATCCTGAGGCGCCCCTGGGGGGCCTCGAAGGATGATTCGGTGGAGCGCTGGCCCGACCTTCTAGACGCAATGCACCATCGGTCCCGCGGGCGACAGGTTTACCGCAAGTTCCCCGTGTGCCCGAGCGAGTAGCGCCCCGGCTGGGGCCAGACCGTCAGTCCGTGCGGCATCCCGCCGACCGGAATCGACTTCACCGAGCCATCGTCGGTGTTGAAGGCGTAGATGACGCCGTCGTAGCGGCCCGACAGCCACAGCCATTTGCCGTCGGCGGAGAGGTTGCCCATGTCGGGACTGCCGCCGCCGGGGATTGTCCAGGTCGCGAGCACGCGCGGTCGATACATGTCCACCACGCTGACGCTGCCCTCGCCGTTCTTCACGCCGGCGATGTTGTGCGTGCCGCGGTTGGCCACGTAGAGCATCTTGCCGTCGCGAGAGGGATAGAGGCCATGCGCGCCGACGCCGGTGCCGGATGAAGCCGATCTGCTGGAAGGAATTGCCCGCCACCAGAACCAGGCCGTCCTTCAGCAGGTCGGCGACGAAGAACACCGAGCCGTCCGGCGAGATCGCGGATGTCCTGCGGCATGCCGCCTGGGGTCAGCGACAGCATGCCGGCGAGCGTGTGATGGACGAGGTCGATCTTGGCGAGCGCGTTGCCGTATTCGCAGGTGAAGATCGCGTAGGAGCCGTCCGGCGAGAAGTCGGCGTGGTTGATGCCGGAGCATTTCGGCGTCGCGATGTAGCCCTGCAAAGCCATGGTGTGCGGATCGCGGAACTCGAGCCGCCGCATCGCCTCGGCGACCATGATCGCCGACTTGCCGTCGGGGGTGAAATAGAGATTGTAGGAATCCGGCACGTCGATCGCCTTGCCGAGCTTGCCGGTCTTCGGGTCGATCGGCGCGACGTCGGCGTGGCCGCCGCGATAGCTTATGTCGCCCGACACCCATAGGGTCTGCAGGTCCCAGGACGGCACGATGTGCTGCGGGCTCGGGACGGCGGCGAGGCTCTCGATCACCTTGAACGTCTCGGGATCGATGACATCGACCTTGCCGGTGATGAGATTGGGGGAATAGACGCGCGACAGGTGCCCAGCGACCGCGGGGCTGAACATTCCCGCGCCGGTTCCGGCATAGACGTTATTCGGATCGACCGGCGCCGGCATGGTGAGATTGGCCGGCGGCAGGTCGATAGCCTGCGGGGGCCCGAGCTGATAGGCGGCGAGCTGAAGGAAATCGCTCTCGCTCCGCCCCTGTTCCACCACGCTGCTGCAGAACGAGGCGCAAAGCGCTGCGTCTTTGCAAGCGGTCGGGATGGTGAGGGACTGTGCGGTCTCGAGCGCCGAGTCCGACCCGAGGACCGCCGCCGCCAAAGCCAGGATCGACGCCCCGATCCACTCCCGCCGCATCATCATATCGCCCCACCGCTGCGAATCGGCCCGCTCGCGCCGCCCAGGTTCGCAAAACCCTTCATGCGACTATCCGGATGACTGGCCGATGAACGGCGATCGCCATCCCGTTGAAAAATCACGGTCCGCAGGATGAGCGGCCGTCGGTCTCGGGCCGATGGCGCGCGCGCGCGGCATCGCCTATTCTCACGCCCCATGACCCAGCCCCACCGTCCGGTCGGCCCCGGCGACCACGTCTTTCTCGTCGACGGCTCGTCGTTCGTCTTCCGCGCCTATTATCAGTCGATCCGGCAGGATCAGAAGTACAATTATCGCTCGGACCGTCTGCCGATCGGCGCGGTGCGGCTGTTCGCCACCAAGCTGCTGCAGTTCATCAAGGACGGCGCGGCGGGAATCAAGCCGACCCATCTCGCCATCATCCTCGACAAGTCGGAGAACTCGTTCCGCCGCGAGCTCTATCCTCCCTACAAGAGCCACCGCCCGGACCCGCCCGCGGAACTCGTGCCGCAGTTCCCGCTGATCCGCGCGACGGTGCGCGCCTTCGGCATGATCCCGGTCGAGCAGGACCGCTACGAGGCGGACGACCTGATCGCAACCTATGCCCGACAGGCGCGCGAGAAGGGCGCCGACGTGCTGATCGTCTCGGCCGACAAGGACCTGATGCAGCTGATCGAGCCGGGCGTCGCCATGTACGATCCCGCCTCCGGCCAGGCGGGCACGGCGGGCGCGCGCGAGGAGCGGCGCATCGGACCAGCCGAGGTCATGGAGTATTTCGGCGTCGGCCCGGACAAGGTCATCGACGTCCAGGCGCTCGCCGGCGATTCCACCGACAACGTGCCCGGCGCGCCGGGCATCGGGGTCAAGACCGCTGCCCAGCTGATCGCGGAATACGGCGACCTCGACACGCTGCTCGCCCGCGCGGGCGAGATCAAGCAGCCGAAGCGGCGCGAAGCCCTGACGCTGCCGGAGAACGTCAACCGCATCAGGATCTCGCAGGCCCTGGTCAAGCTCGTGCGCGACGTGCCGCTCGAGACGCCGCTCGACGAGCTCGCTGCGCCGACGCTCGACGGCAAGGCGCTCGTCGCCTTCCTCAAGGCGATGGAGCTGACCACGATCACCCGCCGCGTCGGCGAGATCTGCGGCGTCGACGTCTCAGCGATCGACCCGGATCCGGACTACGCCGGTCCGGCCGGCTGGCGCGCGCGCAACGGCGAGCAGGGTCAAGCGCCCGAACCCGCCGCAGAGGCCGCGCCGACGCCGGCGCCGAAGCTCGCCGCGATCCAGGCGACGACGCCGGCCGATCTCGCCCGGGCGCGGGCGGCCGAGGCCAAGGCGCCGTTCGACCGGTCCATCTACAAGACCGTGACGAGCCTCGACGAGCTTGGCCAATGGATCGCGCGCGCGCCACGAGAACGGTGCTCGTGGCCTTCGAGGCCGAGACGACCTCGCTCGATCCGCTCCAGGCGGAGCTGGTCGGCGTCGCGCTTGCGTCGGCGCCGAACGAGGCCTGCTACGTGCCGCTCGGCCATCGCGTCGGCGCGGCGGATCTCTTCGAGGGCGGCGGCGGCCTCGTCCCCGACCAGATCCGCGAGGAGGACGCGATCGCGCTCTTGAAGCCGCTCCTCGAAGCGCCGGGGCGTGCTCAAGATCGGCCACGACGTCAAGTTCGGCATGCAGGTGTTCGCCGAGCGCGGCGCGACCGTCGCGCCGATCGACGACACGATGCTGATCTCCTACGCGCTCGACACGGCGGCGACCGCGGACGGCCACGGCCTGGAGACGCTGTCTGAGCGCTTCCTCGGCCACAAGCCGATCGCGGTTTCCGAAGTCGCCGGCTCAGGCCGTAACGCTGTCGGCTTTGCGCGCGCCCCGATCGACAAGGCGACCGAATACGCGGCCGAGGCCGCCGACGTGACGCTGCGGCTCTGGCGCGTCCTGAAGCCCCGCCTCGCCGCCGAGCATGTGGCGACGGTCTACGAGACGCTCGAGCGGCCGCTGGTCGCCGCGCTCGCGCGGATGGAGCGGCGGGGCGTCGCGATCGATCGCGACATGCTGTCGCGGCTCGCCGGCGATTTCGCCCAGACCATGGCGCGGCTCGAGGCCGATATCAGCCGGATCGTCGGCGGGCCGTTCAATCCCGGCTCGCCGAAGCAGCTCGGCGACATCCTGTTCGGCCAGATGGGTCTGCCCGGCGGGAAGAGGACCGCCACCGGCGCTTGGTCGACGACCGCGAGCGTGCTCGACGACCTCGCCGCGGAGGGGCACGAGCTGCCGGCCCGCGTGCTCGAATGGCGGCAGGTGTCGAAGCTCAAATCGACCTACGCCGACGCGCTGCCCGGCTACGTCAATCCCTCGACCGGCCGAGTGCATACGTCCTACGCGCTGGCTGCGACCACCACCGGGCGGCTGTCGTCCTCCGAGCCGAATTTGCAGAACATCCCGGTCCGCACCGAGGAGGGCCGAAAAATCCGGCGGGCCTTCGTCGCGCCGAAGGGCCGGAAGCTGATCTCGGCCGACTACAGCCAGATCGAATTGCGCCTGCTCGCCCATATCGCCGACATTCCGGCGCTGAAGAAGGCCTTCGCCGAGGGGCTCGACATCCACGCGATGACCGCGTCGGAGATGTTCGGCGTGCCGATCGTCGGCATGCCGGGCGAAATCCGGCGGCGCGCCAAGGCGATCAATTTCGGCATCATCTACGGCATATCCGCCTTCGGCCTCGCCAACCAGCTCGAGCATCCCGCGCGAGGAGGCGGGCGCCTACATCCGCAAGTATTTCGAGCGCTTCCCCGGCATCCGCGACTATATGGAGGCGACCAAGAAGGCCGCGCGCGCCAGCGGCTACGTGACCACCATCTTCGGCCGCAAGTGCCACTACCCGCGCATCGCCTCGTCGAACGCCTCGGAGCGCGCCTTCAACGAGCGCGCGGCGATCAACGCGCCGATCCAGGGCTCGGCCGCCGACATCATCCGCCGCGCCATGGTCCGCATGGAGGAGGCGCTCGCGAAAGCCAAGCTCTCGGCCCTGATGCTCCTGCAGGTGCACGACGAACTGGTGTTCGAGGCGCCGGACGACGAGGTGGAGGCGACGCTGCCGGTGGTGACCAAGGTGATGATCGAGGCGCCCGAGCCGGCGATGAAGCTGCACGTGCCGCTGCAGGTCGACGCACGCGCGGCGCAGAACTGGGAAGAGGCGCATTAGTGAACGGCGGCGGTCAAATTGAGAGCGTCCTCCTTCCCCCCTTGTGGGCGAAGGCAGGGATGGGAGGTCGCGCCGACGTGGGAAATAACGGGCCTCACTCTTCCCGGCAAAGGGCTTCGCGACCCCCCACCCTGACCCTCCCCCACAAGGGGGGAGGGGATCTCCGATGACCGCCCTCGCCGAGCGCTACCGCGCGCTCCTCGACGAACGTCGGCTCTCACACGACCCGGCCCAGGCGGCGCTGATCGAGAAGCTCGACGCGCTCGTGCGACACGCTCAACGGCTACCGGCCCGAGACGAAGCCGAGCGCTTTCTCGCGGCTCTTGGGCGCGAAGCCCGCCGAGCCGCCGCGCGGGTCTCTACATTCACGGCGCGGTCGGCCGCGGCAAGACGATGCTGATGGACCTGTTCTTCGCCGCGGTCGAGGTTCCGAAGAAGCGCCGCGCGCATTTCCACGCCTTCATGGCCGACGTCCACGCGCGGCTGCACGAATGGCGGCAGGCGCGCAAGGTCGGCGCGGTCACCGGCGAGGACCCGATCGCCCCGGTCGCCGCCGATCTCGCGCGCGAGGCGTCGCTCCTGTGCTTCGACGAATTCGCGGTGCGCGACATCGCCGACGCGATGATCCTCGGGCGCCTGTTCACGGCGCTGTTTTCGGCCGGCGTCGTCATGGTGGCGACCTCCAACGTCGCGCCGGACGATCTCTACCAGGACGGGCTCAACCGCGCGCTGTTCCTGCCGTTCATCGCGCTCCTCAAGGAGCGCTGCGAGGTCGTACGCCTCGACGCGCGCACCGACTACCGGCTCGAGAAGCTGGTCCGCGCGCCGGTCTACTACACGCCGCTGAGCGCCAAGGCCGACGCCGCGCTCGACGCCGCCTTCCTGACGCTGACGGGGGTTCCCCGCGGCGCGCCGATCGAGATCGAACTGCTCGGCCGCACGCTCGATGTGCCGCAGGCGGCGCACGGCGTCGCCCGCTTCGCCTTCGACGGCCTCTGCCGAAGGCCGCTCGGCTCGCCCGACTACCTGGAAATCGCCGAGCGCTTCCACACCGTGTTCATCGACCGCATCCCGGTGCTCGGACCGAACGAGCGCAACGAGGCCAAGCGCTTCATCATCCTGATCGACGCGCTCTACGACATGCGGGTGAAGCTCGTCGCCTCGGCCGCCGCGGAGCCGGAAGGGCTGTTCGCCGGCGCCGAAGGCGCGGAGGCGTTCGAATTCGCCCGCACCGCCTCGCGCCTGTTCGAGATGCGCTCGGCCGATTACCTCGCCCTGCCGCACGGCGCGATCGGCGCGCGTCTCGGCGACCTCGGCGGCATCGCGGAGACCTGAGTGGCGAGCGGGCCCACCGCCGAGAGCAACGAGACGAGGCTCGTCGAAATCGCCCGCGCGCATGTGCGCAAGTTCGGCCATGCCCGGACCACCGTCGTCGGGGTCGCGGCCGAGGCCGGCATGACCCACGCCAACGTCTACCGATATTTTCCCTCGAAGACAGCGCTGCTCGACGAGGTCGTGGCGAGCGGGCTGAGACCGCTGGAGGCGCGCCTGCGCGAGGCCGCCGAGGGCGCCGATCCGGCCTACGACAAGCTCGAGCGGATGCTGCTCGCCGTCCACCGCGACTATCGCAGCAAGCTCGACGACGATCCGGAGTTGTTCGACCTGCTGGTCGACGCGCTGGCCCGCAACCGCCCGAGCGCGCGCAAGCACCGCTCGCGCGTTCAGACGGAGATTCAGCGCGCCTACGAGGAGGGCGTCGCCTCGGGCGCCTTCGCCATGACCGACCGGCGCCGCGCGATGTCGCTGATCTTCGACGCCGCGCACCGTTTCATCCATCCGGTCGCGATCCGGCTCGAACGCGACAGCGCCCCGCTGGCGGTCGCGACACGCTTCGAGACCGTGCTGGCGATCACGCTGAGGGCGCTGAGGACCGGACGGGCCTAGCGGGACCGCCCATTCCTCGCGCGCCGCTTCTATAGACGACGCGGGCGCTGAGCGCGGCTACGACGGCAGCGGTCACGCAAGCCGCGGGTATCCCGCCGCGGCCGCTTCCCGCTCGGCGTCGATCTCGCGCTCGTAATCGGCCGCACGTCGAGAATCCGCGCGCCCTTGAGGCCGAGTGCGGCGTGCGCCTCGGCGAGGTTCGTGTCGGCGAGGGCCTCGAACACGGACTCACGCGCGGCGGCGAGGGAGGCCGCGGGCTGCCGGGCGCTCATGACGAACGGCAGGCCGGGCGAGGGCGGGCTTTCGGCGACGACGGCGACGCGCGCGACGAGGTCGGGCCGAAAACGCCCAAGCAACCCGAACGTCACGCAGTCGATCGCCGCGAGGCCCGCGCGTTGCTCGGCGACCGCCTCGAGGCTCGCGGCGTGCGATCCGGTCACGATGACCTCTGAAAAGAACGGCCGGCCGCCCGCGACCGGCGCGATCGCAGCGCGAAACAAGTTCATGCCGGTGTTGCTGTCATGCGCATTCACCGCGGCGACCGAGCCACGGAACGCGGCCAGCGCCCGGCGCGGGTCGCGCGCCGAACGGATGACGAAACTGCGATGATCGGCGCCCTCGCAGCCGGGAAACGCATATTCCGGAGTCGCGATGAGCACGACCGCCTCCCGCAGCGCTGTCATATAGGGGTAGCCGCAGGCCTGGGCGAAGATCAGGCCGGGATCGCGCCACAGGTCGCTGAGTTCGGGCGCGCGGGCGAGGGCATGCGGGGCCTCGACCCCTCGCGCTCGGAGGCCCGCCGCGACCCGACGCCACAGCGCATCGTTGGCCGCGGAAATCTCCGGAAAGTCGTACATCGGCAGCGCCGCGACCGGCGCGGATGCGCTCACGGGGCGCGGCCGGTCCAGTCGGGATGGACCGCGCGGTCGTGGGGGTTGAGCGCATAGCGCTTCGCCACGTCGAAATAGCTGTCGTACACGAGGCCGCCGTTGTGGCGGATCAGCGCGTCGCGGTTCAGCCGGTAGAAGGTCGGGATCTGGTACCACGGCAGTCCGCCGCGCAGGTGATGGGCGACGTGCAAGTTGTTGTAGAGGAACAGCGGGCCGAGGATGCGGGCGTTTTCGACGATCGCGGTGCGCTTCTCGGGCTCGGCGGCCGCGCGGTGCTCGGCGAAGGAGCGCACCAGGGCCAGACTCATGCCGGGATACACGAAGGCGGCGACATAGATCCACAGCGGCATGCCGCAGACGCCGCTCACCCAGGCGAGCACGGGTACGCACTGGACGCAGTGCCAGAACAGCACCGAGCGCGCGTCGCTTCGGCCTCGCCACGCGTCGCGGACGAAGTCGGATACGAAGCGCCCGATGATCCAGGCCGGACCCAGGAGAATGCGCCCGATCAACGTCGATTGCGCGACGACCAGCACCCGCCGCATCCGCCCGAGGCCGCGCCATCCTCCGGCCGTCCAGTAATAGCTTTCGGGATCCTCGAACGGGTCGGTGAGATTGGCGTCCTGATGGTGACGGAGATGGGTGTTGCGATAGCTCGCATAAGGCAGCCAGAGCGACAGCGGCCAGACGCCGATCGCCTCGTTGACCGCCCGCCACGGCGTCGGATGGCTGTGGATAACCTCGTGCTGCAGGTTCATCTGCCAGGCGATGATCCAGGCGCCGAGCGGAGCCAGAGCCCACCAGGGCAACTCCCGCCAGAACCAGGTCGCCAGTCCCCACAATCCGTAGATGACGATCGCGAGCACGATCGTCGGCCGCTCGACCTGGCGGCCGAGAGGCGGAAGCTCGACAAGGTCCAAGTCCCCCTCCGCGTTCGGGGCGGGTCTCCAAGCGTCCCCGACTCGCTCGTCAGAAGACCATCGCTCGAAGGTCCTGACAATGCGGCAAAAGGGCGCTCTCGTCTATTTTTTCTATCAAGAAAGTATATTTTTGAAAAGCCCACCTGGATCAGGCGCCGTGCAGCTCGCCCTTCGCCGTCTCCAGCGCGCCGGGCTCAAGTTCGCAATAGAGCAGGCGCGCCGGGTCGACCGGACCCGGCAGTGTGATCCGGCCGTCCGGGACGGGCTTGAATCCCATGCGGGCGTAGTAGGGCTCGTCGCCGACGAGGATCGACGAGCTTCCAGCCCGCCGCTTTGGCCGCCTCCAGAGACCGCGTGACCAGCGCCTCGCCGATGCCCTGGCTGCGAAACACCGGCTCGACGATCAGCGGCCCGAGCAGGAGCGCCGCTGAGCCGCCGATGTCGACCGGCGTCATGGCGTTGGCGCCGACCAGCAGCGTGCCGACCCGCGCGACGAAGCTGAGCTGAGGGTCGGGGTCGGCCGCCTCGCGGACGCGGTAAGCGGAGCGGGCGAACCGGCCGGGGCCGAAGACGCGCGCGTTCAGGTGCTCGATCGCGGCCGCGTCGTCGGGCGTCTCGGGTTCGAGCAGGAGGGGAAGGTCGGACATCGCGCCGCCCTCTATCACGCGGCGCGGCGATCCGTCATCCGTCAGGCGCCGAACTCGTCGGGTTCGCGCCATCCGCGCTCGAACGGAAGACGCCACGAATGGGGCGAGATCAGCTGATAGATCGACTGCGGCCCCCAGGAGCCGGGAGCGTAGATGCGGACCGGCGGCGGGTTCTCGAGCAGCCGGGTCGAAATCTCCCACAGGCGCTCGATGCCGTCGGCGGTGCAAAAAAGCGTATGGTCGCCCTTCATCGCGTCGAGGATCAGCCGCTCGTAGGCCTCGAGCACGGCCGCCCCCTCGCCGCTCTCGTGCAGCCGGAACTGCAGGCTCTGCTTGGCGAGCCGCATGCCCGGTCCGGGCTTCTTGCCGTAGAAGGACAGCGACACGCGCGTCTGGTCGGCGAGATCGAAGGTGAGATGGTCGGGACCCTGGAGACCGAGACCTGAGTCCTCCGGAAACATGCTGCGCGGAGGCTCCTTGAAGGCGATCGAGATGATCCGCTGGCCCTGCGCCATGCGCTTGCCGGTGCGCAGGTAGAAGGGCACGCCCGCCCAGCGCCAGTTGTCGATCCGGCACTTGAGGGCGATGAAGGTCTCGGTATCCGAATCCGGATCGACGCCCTTCTCGTTGCGGTAGCCGATGTACTGCCCGCGCACGACGTTGGAGGGTTCGATCGGCATCAGCGAGCGGAACACCTTGTTCTTCTCCTCGCTGATCGGCCCCGGCGCCAGCGAGGTCGGCGGCTCCATCGCCACGAAGCCGAGGATCTGGAAGAGGTGGGTCACGACCATGTCGCGAAAGGCGCCGGTGTGTTCGTAGAAGCCGATGCGATTGCCGATATCGAGCGTCTCGGGCACATCGATCTGGAAATGATCGATGAAATTGCGGTTCCAGATCGGCTCAAACAGGCCGTTGCCGAAGCGGAAGGCAAGGATGTTCTGCGCTGGCTCCTTTCCGAGGAAATGGTCGATGCGGAAGATCTGGTCCTCGTCGAACACCTTGTGCAGTTCGGCGTTGAGCGCGACCGCGCTCTCGAGGTCCGTCCCGAACGGCTTCTCCATGATCACCCGCGAGCCCTTGGCGAGGCCCGCTTCTTGCAGCATTTTGACCGCCGACAGCGCCGCGGCCGGCGGGACGCTCAGATAGTTGACGAGCTGGAACTCCCCGCCAAGCGCTTCCTCGGCCCGCTGGACGGCCGCGGCCAGCGCGCCCGGGCCCTCCTTGATCGGGACGTAATCGAGCGCCGCGTCGAGCGCCGGCCAGTCGCCCGCGGCCGGGCGGGTGATCGTGGTGCATCTCGACCGCCTTGCGTGCGAGCGCCCGGAAGTCGTCCCTCGTGATATCGTCGAGCGAAACGCCGATGATCCGGCACTTGGGAATGAAGCGCGCGGTCATGAGGTGGAAAAGCCCGGGCAGCAGCTTGCGCTGGGAAAGGTCGCCGGTCGCTCCGAACAGCACCACCACCTGCGGCGCCTTTGGACCAACTCCGGCCGGTATCTTCGACATTGCAAAAGCTCCCGAGTTGTTCGTCCTCAGCCGACTGCGACACTGTGCCGCGGCGAGCGTGACAGTCATGCGACAGGAGGGGCGCTTCGCCAAGCGCTGAGTTCAGAATCACGCCTTTGGGCGCCGTTGCCAGGCCGCCGCTAGCGCGTCCGTTCAACAGAGCGCGGAGGTGCGTCGGGGTTTGGACAGAACACTCGCCGCCCGCTCATTTGCGCCTGAGCCTCAGGCTCGCCCAGCCTTCGAGGTCGATGCGCTCGGCGAGATAGAAGCCCTGCGCCCGCCAGGCGGCGAGCACGCCGGCAACGTCGGCGAGGAGCAAGCCGGAGACGATGGCGTCGCCGTCCCGCGCGGTGACGGCGGCGAGCGAGGGGGCGAGCAGGCGCAGGGGCCTGGCCAGGATGTTGGCGAAGACGACGTCGTATGGCGCGCCCGCGCGTAACGACCGGCTCTCGACGCCGCGCGAGACGGCCGCCTTGCAATATTGGCCGACTCCGTTGAGGCGGGCGTTGTCGTTGGCGACCGTGACCGCGACCGGATCGATGTCGCCGAGCTGGACCTTCCTTTTCAACACCTTCGCGGCGGCGATGGCGAGCACCCCGGCGCCGCAGCCGACGTCGAGCACCGCGCGCGGCCGGCGGCGCTTCAAGAGCCGGTCGAAATGCAGGAGGCAGCCGCGGGTCGTGCCGTGATGGCCGGTGCCGAAGGCGAGGCCCGCCTCGATCTCGATCCCGACGTCGTTCGACCGAACTTTTGGGCGATCGTGGCTTCCATGAACGAGGAAGCGACCGGCGCGCACCGGCGCGAGCCCGGCGAGCGCGTTGGCGACCCAGTCCTGTTTCTCGGTCAGCCCGAAGATCGCGGCGGCCGCGGTCTCCTCGTCGGCGGCCGCGGCGATCAGGGCGCGAAGGTCGTCCTCGTCCGGTTTCACTCCGAAATAGGCCTCGACCAGCCACGCCTTGCCCCCGCCCGGCCACTTGTCCTCGGTCTCGAACGCGGCCGAGGCGGCCTCGGCGGGCTCGAAGCTTTCGACGATCAGGTCCGCGACCGCGCGCGCCCGCCGCTCGTCGGTGGTGAGCGTCAGGCGATGGGCGGCGTTGTTGGGCGGGAGGCCTTCGAGCATGGCGCGCCGCCCTATCACGCCTCGTCACCCCTCGCCAGCCTCGGCCTTCAAAGCTCCACACGCGCCGGGCATTCTGGGCTGGTTTCGTTTCGTTGGGAGAAAGAAGGATGGCCGCCGGATCGGATTTGGCGACAGCGCGCCCGTTTTCGGTCGACTTCGCGGAGCGCGCGGAAGAAATCCAGTTGCGGCCGAACGGCTGGATGCCCAACAACGACCGCCTGCCGGTTTTGCGTTACCGAGGCGTCCGCCTCGGCGACGTCGGGCATGATCCGGCTTCTGCTTTCGAGGCCATGTTTCAGCGCAACGGCTGGCCGCCCGCCTGGCGTAACGGCGTCTTTGGCTTCCACCATTATCATTCGACCGCTCACGAAGCGCTGGCGTTCGCTACGGGCTGGGCGAGGCTTGGGCTCGGCGGCCCGGGCGGGATCGAAGTCGACGTCGACGCCGGGGATGTCATCGTGCTTCCGGTGGGAACCGGCCATTGCCGGTTGCAGGCGAGTCCCGATTTCCTGGTCGTCGGCGCCTACCCGCTGGGTCCGGGCTGGGATATTTGCCGCAGCGCGCCCGACGCGGATGGGATCGCGCGCATGCGGTCGCTGCCGGTTCCGGCGACCGACCCGGTCGCTGGAGTCTCCGGTCCGCTGACGACGCGCTGGCGGGGAACGTCGCCGCAACCGCCGGGCTACCCGCCTCCGGCGTCGTGAAAAAAATCATAGATGAGCTTCGCCGTCGCGGCGTTGAGGCCCGGCGTCTTTTCGAGGTCGGCGAGGCCGGCGCGGGCGACCGCCTTGGCGGAGCCGAAGGCGTGCAAGAGCGCCCGCTTGCGGGCCGGGCCGATGCCGGGAATCTCGTCGAGCGGGCTCTTGACAAACTCCTTCTTGCGCCGCGCCCGGTGCGTGCCGATGGCGAAACGGTGCGCCTCGTCGCGCAGGCGCTGGACGAAGAACAGGGCCGGATCGCGTGAGCTGAGGCGGAACGGCTCGCGGCCCTGCGACGAAGAACGTCTCGCGGCCGGCGTTGCGGTCGGGCCCCTTGGCGATCGAGGCGAGCGCCACGCCCTCGACGCCAAGCGACGCCATCACCTCGCGCGCGGCCTCGAACTGGCCCCGCCCGCCGTCGACGACGACGAGGTCGGGCGTGTCGGGAAAGGCGTCGGCGTCCGCCGTTTCGCCGTGCCGGATCAGCCGCGCGAATCGGCGCGTCAGCACCTCGCGCATCATCGCGTAGTCGTCGCCCGGCGTGAGGTCGGCGCTTTTGATGTTGAAGGTCCGGTAGGCGCTCTTCACAAAACCGTCCGGCCCGGCGACCACCATGGCGCCGATCGCGTTCGTCCCCATGATGTGGGAATTGTCGTAGATCTCGACTCGTCTCAGCCTCTTCTCGATCCCGAACGCCTGCGCCAGCGCAATGAGCAGCCTCTCCTGGCTCGCGGCCTCGGCGAGCTTGCGCGACAGCGCCTCGCGCGCGTTGCGCATCGCGGCGTCGACGAGGTCCCGCTTTTCGCCCCGCCGGGGGACGCCGATGGCGATGCGGCGCCCGGCCCGTGCGGTCAGCACCTCGCAAAGCGCTGTGGCGCTGGCGACCGGGTGACTGAGCAGCACGAGCCGCGGCGCCGGCCTATCCAGATAGAATTGCGCCAGAAAGGCGTCGAGCACCTCCTCCGGCGCGAGCGCCCGGTCGGCGCGCGGAAAGTAGGCGCGGTTTCCCCAGTTCTGATAGGTGCGGAAGAAGAACACCTCGACGCAGTATTGTCCCGCCTCGTCGGTGATCGCGAACACGTCCGCTTCGGGAATCGAGCGCGGATTGACGCTCTGCTCGCCCGAGATCGCCGACAGCGCCGAGATGCGGTCGCGCAGGCGCGCGGCTCTCTCGAATTCGAGCGTCTCGGCCGCCCTGCTCATCTCGTCGGCGAGCCGGCGGCGGATGGCGAGGCTGCGGCCGGAGAGAAAGTCCTTCGCCTCCTTGACCAGCCCCGCATAGTCGTCGAGCGGGATCTCGCCGGTGCAGGGGCCGGAGCAGCGCTTGATCTGGTAGAGCAGGCAGGGGCGGGTGCGGTTGTCGTAATAGCTGTCCGAGCAGGTGCGCAGCAGGAAGGCGCGCTGGAGCGCGTTCATGGTGCGGAACACCGCGCCGGCGCTGGCGAACGGCCCGAAATAATCGCCGGGAATCGAGCGCGCGCCGCGATGCTTGACGAGCCGCGCCGCGTCGTGGCCGCGGGCGATCAGGATGTAGGGAAAGCTCTTGTCGTCGCGCAGCACCACGTTGTAGCGCGGCTTCAGCTGCTTGATCAGATTGGCCTCGAGCAGCAGCGCCTCGGCTTCGGTCTCGGTGGTGACGAACACCATCGAGCGGGTCTGCGCCACCATGCGGGCGATGCGCGTCGACTGGCGCTCGGGCGTCGTATAGGCGGCGATGCGCTTCTTGATCGAGCGCGCCTTGCCGACATAGAGCACCTCGCCCTCGGCGCCGATCATCCGGTAGACGCCGGGCCCGAGCGGCGCGTGCCGCCAGAAGTCGCGGATCGCCTCGGCGCCGCGCGCAAGACCCAAGGGCTCGGCGCGGCGGCTCGTCGAGCGCGAGGTCGAGCGGAGCCGCGTCGGCGCCGAGTTCGCGCTCGAGCGCCGCCTCGGCCCGGGCCTCGGCTTCGGGCGCCTCGCCCGGGGGATAGCTTTTCGGCGCGCCGGTCATCACGCGCCTATCTAGGGCCGGCCGAAAGCCTTGGGAAGAACGGCGACGGCGCCGTTAACCTGTTCGTCCGGGGCGGGCTGGACCTCGCCACGGATTGGAGCTAGCTGTCACGTCACGTTAAGTGTTTGTTAACCAACCTCCCCGGCAGAGGGCAAGGTAGCGGAGCGACAAGCGTGACACCGAGGCACGGCGACCGGACGAAGCCGGCGAGGGCGCTGACGACGGCGGCGATGGCGCTTGCGGCGGCGATGGCGCTCGGCGGCTGCGTGGAGACGGCGGGGGAGCTGGCCGCGAGCCCGGACGGCGCTGCGCAGTTCGTTCGCCGCCCGGACGCCAGCATGGCCGGCGCGACGCTCGCGATCATGTCGGTCGAGGGCGCGCCCGGATGCGCTCGCCGACCGGTTCGACCAGAGCCTCGACGCAGCGGCGGCCGCAGCGACAGATCGCAATGGCGCCCCCGACCTCGGCCAGGTATCTGGTGCGCGGCTACCTGAACGCCTCGCTGGTCAAGGACGGCGCGGCCGTCGACGTCGTGTGGGACGTCTTCACCGCCGACAAGCAGCGGGCGCAGCGGCTCACCGACACGCTGGTCGTGGGCGGATCGGGCGACGACCCCTGGGCGATGGTCTCGTCGGCCGCGCTCGACAGCATCGCCGCCAAGAGCGCCGACGATCTGGCGGCCTATCTGTCGAACACGCCCGAGGCCGCGCCGGGCGGAGCGCTCAGCTACGCGCAGTGACCCGACCCCGGGCCGCCGAGCGCCGGTCGGACGCGCGACGATAGTCGTGGAACTGTCATGTTGTTTGCGACGGACGCGGCTGCTATGAGCCGCGTCGTTCGCTTTTTCGCAGCGCACAGAGCGCTCGGGGAGATTTGCCGTGGTCGGCAAGATGAAGATTTTGGCCGGCAATTCCAACGCGCCCCTCGCCAACGCGATCGCAGCCTATCTCGGCGAGCCGCTGACCGGCTGCCATGTCCGCCGCTTCGCCGACATGGAGATCTTCGTCGAGATCCTCGAGAACGTGCGCGGCCGCGACGCCTTCATCATCCAGTCGACCTCCTACCCGGCCAACGACAATCTGATGGAGCTCCTGATCATGATCGACGCGCTGCGGCGCGCGTCGGCTCATCGCATCACGGCGGTCATCCCCTATTTCGGCTACGCTCGGCAGGACCGGAAGCCGGGGCCGCGCTCGCCGATCTCGGCCAAGCTCGTCGCCAACCTCCTCACGCGCGCCGGCGCCGACCGGGTGCTGACGGTCGACCTGCACGCCGGCCAGATCCAGGGCTTCTTCGACATTCCGACCGACAATCTGTTCGCCGCCCCGACCATGGTCCGCGACATTCAGTCGCGCGGCGACTTCGGCAAGAACGTGATGGTCGTGTCGCCGGACGTCGGCGGCGTGGTTCGCGCCCGCGCGCTCGCCAAGCGCCTCGACGCGCCGCTCGCCATCGTCGACAAGCGGCGCGAGCGCGCCGGCGAATCGGAGGTGATGAACATCATCGGCGACGTGAAGGGCCGCAATTGCATGCTGCTCGACGACATCGTCGATTCCGGCGGCACCCTGTGCAACGCCGCCGACGCGCTGCTGGCGGTCGGGCGCCGAAAGCGTCTCGGCCTACGTCACCCATGGCGTGCTCTCCGGCGGCGCGGTCGCCCGCGTCGCCGCCTCGAAACTCACCGAACTGGTGCTGACCGACACCATCGCCCCGACCGAGGCGGTGCGCGTCGCGCGCAACATCCGCGTCATCTCGATCGCGCCCCTGATCGGCGAGGCGATCGCCCGCATCGCCAAGGAAGAAAGCGTTTCGTCGCTGTTCAACTGACCTATGCGACGCGTCCGTTCGGCGCGAAGGCGAACCGGAAAACCCGATACCGCCTTGCCCTCGCGTTATCCCCCGCATAGTCCTTTCCCGTGATCGTGCGAGGAGATCGAATCCCCGCCTGTGCGCCCGTTGACGAACCGGCGCGGGTAGACTTGTCTTGACGGATTGGTCAGGTTCTTGATGGCCACGCGGCTGCCGGATGTCGGCCGTCGCGAGCACCGGGAGGTTTGGAATGTCCAGTCGCAAATCCATGCTCATGACGGCCGCGCTGATGGGCTGCATCGTCGTCGCGTCCGCCGCGGCCCGGGCCGCCGACGTCAAGCCGGCCGTGGTCTATGACCTCGGCGGCAAATTCGACAAGTCCTTCAACGAAGGCGTGTTCAACGGCGCCACCAAGTTCTCCAAGGACACGCGGCGTCGCGTTCCGCGACCTCGAAATCCAGAACGACGCGCAGCGCGAGCAGGTGCTGCGCAAGTTCGCCAAGGACGGCTATTCGCCGATCATGACGGTCGGCTTCGCCTGGGCGACCGCGCTCGGCAAGGTCGCCGACGAGTTCCCCAACACCAAGTTCGGCATCATCGACATGGTGGTCGACAAGCCCAACGTGCAGTCGATCGTGTTCAAGGAGCAGGAAGGCTCCTTCCTGGTCGGCGCGCTCGCCGCCCTGGTGTCGAAGACCGGCAAGGTCGGCTTCGTCGGCGGCATGGACATTCCGCTGATCTCGAAGTTCGAGTGCGGCTACGCCCAGGGGGTCAAATACGCCTCGGACGGCAAGGACGAGGTGTTCGCCAACATGACCGGCACGACGCCGGCCGCCTGGAACGATCCCGTCAAGGGCGGCGAACTGGCGAAGTCGCAGATCGATCGCGGCGCCGACGTCGTTTACGCGGCGGCGGGTTCGACCGGACAGGGCGTGCTCAAGGCGGCCGCCGACGCCGGCAAGCTGTCGATCGGCGTCGACTCCGACCAGGATTACATGTTTCCCGGCAAGGTCCTGACCTCGGCTCTGAAGCACGTCGACGTCGCGACCTACAAGTCCTTCATGGACGCCAAGGACGGCACATGGAAGCCGGGCGTTCAGGTCCTCGGCCTGAAGGAAGGCGGGGTCGACTACGCCGTCGACGAGTACAACAAGAGCCTGCTCACGCCTGAGCTCAAGGCCAAGGTCGACGCCATCAAGGCGGACATCATCTCGGGCAAGATCCAGATCCACGACTACATGTCCGACAACAAGTGCCCGACGTAGAACGCTTGAGTGACGTGGCTGTCGCGCCGACCCTGTCATGCCCGCGGAAAGCGGGCATGCCGAAGCGCCGCGGCCGGTTGTTCGAACTGTCCGGGACAGTGCGCGTGGACCCCCGCATTCGCCGCGGGGCGACACGGATGAGGGCGAGGAGCAGCGCGTGACATTTGCGGCCGGCGCGGCCCCTCCCGCCATCGAGCTCATCGGCATCGACAAGAGCTTCGGTTCCGTTCACGCCAACAAGGACGTCAATCTCCGCGTCGAGCGCGGCCTCATCCATGGCATCGTCGGCGAGAACGGCGCGGGCAAGTCGACGCTGATGTCGATCCTCTACGGCTTCTACGAGGCCGACGCCGGCGAGATCCGGATCAATGGCGAGACCGTTCGCATCCGCTCCTCGCGCGAGGCGATCAGTCACGGCATCGGCATGGTGCACCAGCATTTCATGCTGGTTCCTCCCTTGAGCGTGCTCGAGAACGTCATGCTCGGCGCCGAGGGCGGCGCCCTGCTCGCCCGCGGCGCGCGCGCCATCCGCAAGCGGCTCGCCGAGCTTGGCGGGGAATATGGCCTCGAGGTCGACCCGGAGGCGATCGTCGGGGAACTGTCGGTCGGCCTCCAGCAGCGGGTCGAGATCCTCAAGGCGCTGGTGCGTGGAGCCGAAATTCTGGTGCTCGACGAGCCGACCGCGGTGCTGACGCCCTCCGAAGCCGACCAGCTGTTCGAGATGCTGCGCGTCCTCAGGGGCCAGAACAAGACGATCGTCTTCATCACCCACAAGCTGCGCGAGATCATGAGCCTCACCGACCGGGTGTCGGTGATGCGGCGGGGCGAGATGGTCGCGACCTTCGACACGGCGGACACCTCGCCCCCGGAGCTCGCCGACGCCATGGTCGGGCGCAAGGTGATCCTCAAGATCGACAAAGGCCCGGCCCATCCGGGCCGGGTGGCGCTCGAGGCGAAGGACCTCGTCGTGCGCGACGACCGCGGCGTGGTCCGGGTCGACGGCGTCTCCTTCACGCTGCGCGAAGGCGAGATCCTCGGCGTCGCGGGCGTCGCCGGCAACGGCCAGTCGGAGCTGCTCGAGGCGCTCGCGGGCATCCGCCCCTTGAGCGGCGGCGAGATCCTGATCCACGGACAACCCCTGCCCATGGCCGAGCGCAATCCGCACGACGAGCGGCTCATCGGCGTCGGCCACGTGCCGGAGGATCGCCACCGCGTCGGCCTCGTCATGCCGTTCGAGGCGTGCGAGAGCGCGATGCTCGGCTTCCACTACGAGACCGTCTACGGCAAGGGCCTGCTCTACGACCGCAAGGCGATCATCGCCGACGCCGAGCGCAAGATGGAGGCCTTCGACGTCAGGCCCCGCGCGCCCCTGCTCAAGACCGCCAATTTCTCCGGCGGCAACCAGCAGAAGCTGGTGCTGGCGCGCGAGATCGAGCGCAACCCGAAGATCATGCTGGTCGGCCAGCCGACCCGCGGGGTCGACATCGGCGCGATCGAGTTCATCCACAAGCGCATCGTCGCCCAGCGCGACGCCGGCAAGGCGCTGCTGTTGGTGTCGGTCGAACTCGACGAGATCTTCGCCCTCTCCGACCGCATCATCGTCCTGTGCGGCGGGCGCATCACAGGCGAGCGAAAACCGGAGGACACCAACGCCCAGGACCTCGGCCTCCTGATGGCCGGCGTCAGCGAGCGCGCCGCATGAGCGCCCCTCTCAAACCGCTCCCCCAATGGGCCGACGTCGCGCTGATCCCGCTGGTCAACGTCGCCGCCGCCTTCGTCATCTCGGGCTTCGTCGTGCTGGCGATCGGCGAGAACCCGCTGGAGGCGGTCCAGATCCTGATCACCGGCGCGCTCGGCGATCTCGAAGGCATCGGCTTCACGCTCTACTACGCGACGAGCTTCATCTTCACCGGCCTCGCCGTGGCGATCTGCTTCCACGCCGGCCTGTTCAACATCGGGGTCGAGGGGCAGGCCTATATCGCCGGCCTCGGCGCCGCCCTCGCCGCGCTCCATCTCGGCTTCCTGCCCGGCTATACGTTGCTGTTGGGCGCCATCGTCGCCGCGGCGCTGTTCGGCGCCGCCTTCGCCGCGATTCCAGGTTACCTGCAAGCCTACCGCGACAGCCACATCGTCATCACGACGATCATGTTCAACTACATCGCCTCGGCGATCATGGGCTACCTGCTGGTCGACGTGCTTCGCGTCCCTGGCCAGATGAACGCCGAGACGCTGACGTTTCCGTGGAACGCCTGGGCGCCGCAGTTCCATGTGTTGCTGGCGAACTTCGGCGTCCACTGGCCGGTGACGCCGTTCAACCTGTCGTTCCTGCTGGCGCTCGCCGCCGCCTTCGCCGTGTGGCTCCTGATCTGGCGCACCCGGCTCGGCTACGCGATCCGCACCGTCGGCGCGAATCCGACCGCCGCGATCTATGGCGGCATCTCGCCGGCCCGAGTGACCGTCATCACGACGCTGCTTTCGGGCGCGCTCGCCGGCGGCATGGCGGTCAACGTCATCCTCGGCGAGGAGCACCGGCTGATCCTCGAATACACCGCAGGCTTCGGCTTCGTCGGCATCGCGGTGGCGCTGATGGGTCGCGCGCATCCGGTCGGAATCATCCTCGCCGCGATCCTGTTCGGCGTGCTTTATCAGGGCGGAGCGGAGCTCGCCTTCGAGAAGCCGAAGATCAGCCGCGACATGATCGTGGTCATCCAGGGCCTTGTCGTGCTGTTCGCCGGCGCGCTCGAGCACATGTTCCGCCGTCCGGTGGCGACGCTGCTCGCGCGCCGCACGGCCCAGCCGCCGATCTGAGGCCGCGCCCATGGAGGGATTCAACGCCTTCATCGTCGTGTTCGCCTCGGGGATCAGGCTCGCCGTCCCGCTGATCCTCGCCTGCCTCGCCGGCCTGTGGTCGGAGCGCTCGGGCGTGGTCGACATCGGCCTCGAGGGCAAGATTCTGGTCGGCGCCTTCGGCTCGGCCGTGGGCGCGACCGTCACCGGCAATGTCTGGGCCGGGCTCGCGGTCGGCGTCGCCTCGACCATCGTCTTCTCGCTCATCCACGGCTACGCCTCGATCGACCAGCGCGCCAACCAGATCGTCTCCGGAACCGCGATCAACATGGTCGCCGACGGCCTGACCGCGCTGATCGGCAACGCCATCTGGGAGCAGGGCGGCCGCACGCCGCAACTGCCTGATTCGGCGCAGTTCGGCACGATCGACTGGCCGTTCGCCAACGAGATCGGCGCCGTGCCGATCGTCGGCCCGATCTATCAGCACCTGCTCTCCGGCCACGACCTCATCACCTACGTCGCCTTCCTGATGGTCCCGCTCACCTACTGGGCGCTCTACAGCACCCGATTTGGCCTGCGCCTGCGCGCGGTCGGCGAGAACCCCGCCGCGGTCGATACGGCGGGCATCTCCGTGCGCGCGCTGCGCTACAGCGCCGTCGTCATCTGCGGCGTGCTGGTGGGCCTCGCCGGCGTCTACCTGGTCTTGTCGCAGGAGGCCTATTTCCAGCCGCACATGTCGGCGGGGCGCGGCTTCATCGCGCTTGCGGCGCTGGTGTTCGCCAAATGGCGGCCGTGGCCGGCGCTCGCCACCTGCCTGCTGTTCGGCTTCCTCGACGCGCTCGCGATCCGGCTGCAGGGCGTCGAACTGCCGGTGATCGGCCCTGTTCCGGTGCAGGCGATCGAGGCGCTGCCCTACGTGCTGACCGTCGTCCTGCTTGCCGGTTTCATCGGCAAGGCGATCCCGCCACGCGCCTCGGGAATTCCCTATGTCAAAGAGCGCTGATCCGCTGGCCGAACTGTTCGCCGCGGCGAAGGCCGCGCAGGCGAAGGCGCACGCGCCGTATTCGAAGTACCGCGTCGGGGCGGCGCTCAGGACGCCGGACGGGACGATCTACGTCGGCGGCAACGTCGAGAACGCGTCCTATCCCGAGGGCTGGTGCGCGGAGACGAGCGCCATCGCCGCGATGGCCGCGGGCGGCGGCCGCCGCATCGCCGAGATCTGCGTGATCGGCGACGGCGACGCGCTCTGCACGCCCTGCGGCGGCTGCCGCCAGCGTATCCGCGAATTCGCCGACGACGCGACGCTGATCCATGTCGCCGGGCCCGAGGGCGTGCGCTCGACCTTCCGGCTTTCGGCGCTCCTGCCGGAGTCGTTCGGGCCGGGGCATTTGAAGGGGTGACGACCTCGAACGCTGGATTGGGACGGGAGCGGCTATGGACTGGTTCGAGCACCTGACAGGATTCCGTGAGTCGTCGTACGAAGAGACGCGCGCGAAACTCAAGGTCGACGGCGCGCTGTTGCAGTCGCTGGTCAACGGCAAATCCTATCGAACGGGCGATTTCGAGCTTGTCTCGCTGAACGACCTGCGGAGGCGGGCGAGAGACTCCGCCTCCGCTTCCGGCAAGCTCAAGGTCAGCGTCGTCAAGGGCGACGTCCGGCTGTTGCACCGCGCGCGCGAGTACGCCGGCGCGCTGTTCCAGGTCGCGTCCCAGTTCAACGCCCTCGAGATGACCGGGCCGCGGGTTACGCCGGAAGACGGCGTGACCCGCTATGCGCACGATCATACGCAGGGTCCGGCCTGCGCGATCGCAGCCGGCGCGGCGACGATCTACCGCAATTACTTCGCGCCCGTCGGAGGGTTCACGGGACAAACGTCCAAGCGCCAGCTCGACGGCCTGGCGCCGCTGGGGAACGCGCTGAGCCGGGCGACCGGCCGCGCGGTGGGGACGTTTTGGAGCATGGAAAACGGCTACGCGCTGTGCAGCCGCGCCGGACTCGCCGCGATCTCGGATCATCTCGTGAGTCTCGACGCGGACGCAATCGACGCTCTCCGCGGGCTGCTTGAGATCGGCCTGCAGTGGGACGCGGAAGCGACGGAGGGAACGGCGAGCCCCGGCCCCCTTGTTTCGCAGGCCTTCTGCTCGGCGCTCCCGGTCGCCTACACCGCGATTCCTTCCGCTCACTGGGGGACCTTCGCCCCCCTCGTGCTCGAAGCGGCCTACGAGGCGACCCTGTGGGCGGCGGCGTTGAACGCACGGCGCGGCGCCTCCCCTATCGTCCTCCTGACGTTGCTCGGCGGCGGGGCGTTCGGAAACGAAGA
This sequence comes from uncultured Alphaproteobacteria bacterium, assembly GCA_963724785.1. Classification (GTDB taxonomy): domain Bacteria; phylum Pseudomonadota; class Alphaproteobacteria; order Rhizobiales; family Beijerinckiaceae; genus Roseiarcus. The sequence continues at coordinate 30,606 of CAVRWC010000030.1, forward strand.
GACCTGGATTTTTGGCGCGATGCGCCGGGCGCTCGAGCTGACCTCCGGCTGTGGCCTTGACGTCAGGATCGTGAGCTTTGGTTCGCCGTCCCGGGAACTTCTCGCATTGGCGGCGGGTTTCGGCTGACGCCCGCATCGTGAGTTCGGACCTCGATCGGGCATTGATCGAGCCGGGCGCCCAGTCCAAAATCGAAGCGCCTCAACCCAGGAGCGTCGCATGGACCAGGACATCGGAGGCGCGATCGCCGCCCTCAAGAAGCATGGCCTCGAGAGCCCTGCCGCCGCTCGGCGATCGTGCTGGGGTCGGGCCTCGGCCCGTTCGCCGACGAGGCGACCGACGCGGTCGGCGTCGCCTATTCGGAGCTGCCCGGCTTTCCGGTCCCGAGCGTCGAAGGCCATGCGGGACGACTGGTGGTCGGCGCGATCGAGGGCAAGCGGGTCGTTCTCTTTCAGGGCCGCGGCCATTATTATGAGCGCGGCGACGCCAACGCCATGCGGGTCGCGATCGACACGTTCAAGAGCCTCGGCGGCGAGGCCCTGCTCATCACCAACGCCGCGGGCGGCCTGAATGTCGAATGGGCGCCCCCGTCGCTGGTCGCGATCACCGACCACATCAATTTTTCGGGAACGAATCCGCTGATCGGCCATGCCGGCGCAGACCGCTTCGTGCCGCTGACCCGCGCCTATGACCCGGATCTGACCGAGACGCTGCGTCGCGCGGCGCGGGAGGGGGGCGTCGCCCTCCACGAGGGCGTCTACATGTGGTTCTCTGGCCCGAGCTTCGAGACGCCGGCCGAAATCCGCGCCGCCCGCACGCTCGGGGCCGACCTCGTCGGCATGTCGACCGTGCCGGAAGTCATTCTCGCACGCCGTGCGTCTTTAAGGGTCGCCGCGGTCTCGGTCGTCACCAATTACGCGGCGGGGCTCTCCGGCGGCGATCCGAGCCACGACGAGACGCAGACGTTCGCCCGCCTCGCCGCCGACCGCTTCAAGCAGCTCTTGCGCGGCTTCATTCGCGCCTTCGAGGCGAAACCGGCATGATCCTCCCCCAGGAAATCATCCGCGCCAAGCGCGACGGGCGCGAACTCACCGGCGCCGAAATCGGCGCTTTCGTCGCCGGCTTGACCAACGGCGACGTCACCGAAGGCCAGGCCGCGGCCTTCGCCATGGCGGTCTACTTCCGCGGCATGACCATGCCTGAGCGGGTCGCGCTGACCGAGGCGATGACGCTCTCGGGAACAACCCTCGACTGGACCGCCCCCGATCTGCCCGGCCCGGTGCTCGACAAGCATTCGACTGGCGGCGTCGGCGACAACGTCTCGCTGATGCTCGCGCCGATGGTCGCGGCGCTCGGCGGCTTCGTGCCGATGATCTCGGGCCGCGGCCTCGGCCACACCGGCGGCACGCTCGACAAGCTCGATTCGATTCCAGGCTATGACACCAAGCCGGACCTCCTGCGGTTCCGGCAGGTCGTGCGCGACGTCGGCTGCGCGATCATCGGCCAGACCGAAACGCTCGCCCCCGCCGACCGCCGCCTTTACGCCATCCGCGACGTGACCGCGACGGTCGAAGTCGATCGCGCTTATCACCGCCTCGATCCTGTCCAAGAAACTCGCCGCGGGCCTCGAAGGCCTGGTGATGGACGTGAAGACCGGCTCCGGCGCCTTCATGCCGACGCTCGAAGCCTCGCGCGAGTTGGCCCAGAGCATCGCGACGGTCGCGGCCGGCGCCGGCCTGCCGACCGTGTCGCTGATCACCGACATGAACGAGCCGCTCGCCAGCGCCGCCGGCAATGCGGTCGAGGTGCAGAACGCCGTCGATTTCCTGACCGGAAAACATCGGGACGAGCGGCTCGTTCGGGTGACCCTGGCGCTCGGCGGCGAACTGCTGCGTCTGGCGGGCCTCGCCCACACCGTCGCGGAGGGCGAACTCATGCTGCAGGGGACGCTGGATTCCGGCAAGGCGGCGGAGATTTTCGAACGGATGGTCGCCGCCCTCGGCGGTCCGGCCGACTTTCTCGCCCGCGCCCCGGCGCTGCTGCCGCGCGCCGGCGTCGTCATCGAGGCGAGGCCGGAGCGGGGCGGGATCGTAACGGAGGTCGACGTGCGCGCGCTCGGGCTCGCGGTGGTCGAGCTTGGCGGGGGACGGGCGCGCGCCGCCGACCCGATCGACCCCTCGGTCGGCCTGACGAACCTCGCGGCGCGCGGCGAGGAGGTCGGCGCCGAGAGACCGCTGGCGATCGTGCATGCGCGCGACGCCGTCTCGGCCGAAGCGGTCGTCGAGCGTCTGCGCGCCGCCTACCGGCTCGGCGACGCGGCGCCCCCGCCGGTCCCCGCGGTCATCGAGCGGATCGCCTCGAAGCGATGACCATCCTGTTCGCGGCGCCGGAAATGGACGCCTCGCCGTGGCGCGCCCGACTTGCCGCGCTGCTTCCCGGCAACCCGGTCGTCGCGCTTGGCGAGCCGTTCGATCGCGACAGCGTCCGCTATGTCCTCTCCTGGCGCCACCCGCCTGGCGCGCTGAAGGATCTGGCGAACCTGAAAATCATGTTCTCACTCGGCGCGGGCGTCGATCACCTGTTCGCCGATCCGGCCCTGCCCGAGGCGCCGATCGTGCGGGTGGTCGATCCGGACCTCCGCGACCGGATGAGCGAATGGGTCGTGCTGCATGCGCTTCTCCACCTGCGCCAGCTTCGCCGCTACGAGCGCCAGCAACGGGAACGGATCTGGGCGGAAGACGAAACGCAACCGAAGGCGGCGGACGTGCAAGTCGGCGTGCTCGGCCTCGGCGCGCTCGGCGCCGACGCGGCGACGAAGCTCAGGGCGCTCGGCTTTCGCGTCGCCGGCTGGAGCGCGACGCCGAAGCGCATCGAGGGCGTTGAGGCCTTTACGGGCGCCGAAGGCCTGATGCGGCTCCTTGCCCGCACGGACATGCTCGTCGTCCTGCTGCCGCTGACGCCCGAGACCCGCGGGATGCTGAACGCCGGGCTGTTCGCCATCTTGAAACAGGAGGGGCCGCTCGGCGGCCCGGTGCTGATCAACGCCGGCCGCGGCGGCCTGCAGGTCGAGGCGGACATCGTCGCGGCGCTGGAGTTCAGGCGCCCTGAAGGGCGGATCGCTCGACGTGTTCGAGCGCGAGCCGCTGCCGGCGGAATCGCCGCTCTGGTCGCACCCCGCCGTCTATGTCAGTCCGCACAACGCCGCGATCTCCGAGCCGGGCGCGATCGTCGCCGCCATCGCCCGCCAGATCGAGGCCTTTGAGCGCGGCGAGGCGCTTTCCAACGTCGTGGATCGGGCGCGGGGGTATTGAGGCGCGTCTTGGCCCCTGTGGCTCACCGGGCGCACGCGTCGTTTCGAAGTTCGTTGAACGGAGGACACGATGCAGTATTTCCAGACGCCGGACATGAAAGCCCTCGGCCTTCCCTTCAGCGCCGCAGTCAGGGTCGGCGACGTGCTTTATCTTTCCGGCGCCCTCGGCAACGTGCCCGGGACCCTTCGTCTGGCGGACGGCGGCATGGCGGGGCAGGCGCGGCAGGCGATGGAGAACATCGGCGCCGTGCTCCGTTTCTGCGGGCTCGATTTCGCTGACGTCGTCAAATGCACGGTGATGCTGGCCGACATGTCGGAATGGTCCGAGTTCAACGCCGTTTACGCCGCTTATTTCACGCCGGACCGCCTGCCGGCGCGTTCGGCGTTCGGCTGCAACGGGCTTGCTCTCGGGGCCAGGCTCGAACTGGAGTGCCTCGCCCGCTACCTCTGAGCAAGGCGCGGGCGAGGTTCCCCCCGTCTCTCAGATTCGCTCGATCTTCTTCGCCGCCTCGTCGAGGGCGTCGACGATCGCCTGGACCTGCTCAGGAGTGGCGGAGCGGGAGCGGAGGCGGAGGCGGGTGGCGGCGCGAAGGTTCATCGAGGCGCGAATGACCGACCCGATGCCGCCACGCCCGAGCGCTTCCTCGCGCTCGCTGAAGCGGGCGAAGATGGCGTCGACCTGGGCCTTGCTGTCGGCGAGCTGCTTCTCGCCTTCCGGCGTGACCGCATAGCGCTTGCGGCCCTGCTCGTCCTGGCTCGCGCTGGCGTAGCCCATCTCCTCGAGCAGGGTGAGGGTCGGATAGACGACGCCCGGGCTCGGCGAGTAGTCGCCTCCGACCCGCTCGGACAACTCCTTGATGATCTCGTAGCCGTAGCGCGGCTTTTCCGCGATCAGCGCCAGAATGACGAGCTTGAGCTCGCCGCCGTCGAACATCCGGCCTTCGCGCGGGCCGAACCCGCCGCCGCGCCGCGCCCAACCGAACGGGCCGTGCCCAAAGCCGCCATGGCGGCCGTGCCGGACGTATTCCTCAAAGTGACGATGGAACATTGTGGACTCCCTATTGCTTTTTGTGGCATATCTAAGATATGTCTTGAGTAAAGATATATCGGAAGAATGGACGTGCAAGGACGCTGGGACATTTTTTTGCATCGTCCGGAAATGCGGCGTCCTGACCGGGCTTGAGCGGCCGCCCGCATAAACAGCGTCCTCACTCAGAAGGCGGCGAATTCGCTATTGTCGTCAAGGACGCGGCGGCGGTGCGTAGGTGGCCGGGTCAAGCCCGGCCACGACGGATGGCGCTCAGTCGATCGCGACTCGGTAGCTCGCTTGCGTCTTGGCGGCGATCTCGTCGAGCGTGACGCCGGGCGCCACTTCGATCAGCGCCATGCCGCGATAACCGTGCTTGTCGATGGTGAACACGCCGAGGTCGGTGATCACGAGATCGACCACCTTCGCGCCGGTCAGCGGCAGTTCGCAATGGTGCAGGAGCTTCGGGCCGTCCTTGGCGGAATGCTCCATCACCACGACGATCTTCTTGACGCCGGCGACGAGGTCCATCGCGCCGCCCATGCCCTTGACCATCTTGCCGGGGATCATCCAGTTGGCGAGGTCGCCGGTCTCCGAAACCTGCATCGCCCCGAGGATCGCCAGATCGATGTGGCCGCCGCGGATCATCGCGAAGGAATCGGCGCTGGAGAAGAAGCTCGTCGTCGGCAGTTCGGTGACGGTCTGCTTGCCGGCGTTGATCAGATCGGCGTCCTCCTCGCCCTCGTAGGGAAAGGCGCCCATGCCGAGCATGCCGTTCTCGCTCTGCAGCGCGACGGTCATCCCCTCGGGGATGAAGTTCGAAACCAGCGTCGGGATGCCGATGCCGAGATTGACGTAGAAGCCGTCCTTGAGCTCCTTGGCGGCGCGGGCCGCCATTTCTTCGCGGGTCCAGGCCATGGGGGGCGCTCCTTCAGATCTTCAGGCCGCGACGCGCTTGCGCGTGGTGCGCTGCTCGATGTGTTTCTGGGCGTTCGGCGTGTGCACGATGCGATGCACGAACACGCCGGGCGTCATGATCTGGTCGGGATCGAGTTCGCCGGGCTGAACCAGGTGTTCGACCTCGGCGATGGTGATCTTGCCGGCCGTCGCCATGTTCGGATTGAAGTTCCGCGCCGTCTTCCGGTAGACGAGGTTGCCTTCGGTGTCGCCCTTCCAGGCGTGGACGAGCGAGACGTCGGCTGTGAGCCCGAACTCCATCACGTAGGCTTCGTTGTTGAAGTCGCGGATCTCCTTGCCTTCGGCGACGATCGTGCCGACGCCGGTCTTGGTGAAGAAGGCCGGAATGCCGGCGCCGCCGGCGCGGATGCGCTCGGCGAGCGTGCCCTGCGGGTTGAACTCCAGCTCGAGCTTGCCGGAGAGGTAGAGGTTGGCGAAGGTCTTGTTCTCGCCGACGTAGCTCGAAATCATCTTCCTGATCTGGCCGCTCTCGAGCAGAACGCCGAGGCCGACGCCGTCGACGCCGCAGTTGTTGGAGACCACGGTCAGGTCCTTGACGCCGGTCTTGCGCACGGCCTCGATCAGCGTCTCCGGGATGCCGCACAGGCCGAAGCCGCCGGACATGATCGTCATGCCGTCCTTGACGACGCCGGCAAGCGCGGCGTCCGCGTCGGCGTAGACTTTTCTCACGGGACAGTCCTCCCCAGCAAAGCTCGTTTTTAACTAGACCGGCCCGAGGCGAGCGGCAAGGCCGCCATCCGTAGCATTCACCTGCCGCGACGACTGAACCGGCCGGCCTCGGAAAGCCAGCCCGCCACCACCGCGCCGAGCAGCAGCGCCAGCCCGAAGAAACCCGAGGCGAGCGAGGTCGAGCGGGCGCCGATCAGCTCGCTCGCGCCGGTCCGCTTGACGCCGAGCATAGTCGCGTCCGGCATAGCTCGGCGCCGGGATTCAGGCCGACGATCCGCGGAACGTCGGCGTCGTCGGCCTCGGGTGGCGGAGAGCCGGCGCACCGAGCCCCCGGTCGCCTCGGCGAGCGGCGCGCAGCTTCTCCGTCGTCGAGACGACGTCGCGCATCTCGAGCGGGTTCTCCGGGCCGACATTCACCAGCGCGACATGCTCGCCGTCGTCGGCGCGGTAGAGGCCGAAGCGGTCGACGGTCGCCTGCGCCCGGGTGAGGCCGGGCGCGACGGCTGCAAGCGCGAGCTTCGTCTTCGCGCCGTCGGGGCCGATCAGGAACGTGTCGCGGGCCTCGCCGCTGACGCTCTGCCGCTCGACCGTGATCGACGCGGCCGCGCGCGCTGGCGCGCAGCGCCTCCTCCTCGAGTTCGGGCTCCTTCATCAGCCAGTGGGCGATCCGGCGAAGAAGGTCGAGATAGGGGCCGCCGCCGTCGTAACCGCGCGCCCAGAGCCACATCTGGTCGCTGAGCAGCAGCCCGACCCGACCTTTGTCGACCCGCGAAAGCACCAGCAGCGGCTTGTCGTCGGGGCCCGTCATCACCGTCTGCCCGTCGGTCGCCTTCGCGCCGACGAGGCGGAACCACCGGCCCCAGGTCGCGCTGCTTGCCGGCGCCCTCGGCGCCGGCGAGCCCGCGCGTGACCGGATGGCGGAGGCCGAGCTCCGGCGTCTCGGCCCGGAAAGGCGCCTCGAGGTCCTCGCCGCTCGGCTCGGCGGGCGCGATCGCGCCGAGCGGCGAGTAGAACAGGCCGTCCGGCGTCGAATATTCCGGGCCCTCGGCCATCAGCAGGGCGCCGCCGTTGCGGACGTAGTTCACGATGTTCTCGAGGTACGCGTAAGGCAGGATCGACTGCTGGGCGTAGCGGTCGAAGATGATCAGGTCGAAATCCTTGATCTTCCGCCCGAACAGGTCGGCGACCGGGAAGGCGATCAGCGACAGCTCGTTGATCGGCACGCCGTCGCCGCCCTTCTCCGGCGGGCGCAGGATGGTGAAGTGGACGAGGTCGACGTTGGCGTCCGACTTCAACAGGTTGCGCCACATCCGCTCGCCGGGATGCGGCTTGCCGGAGACGAGCAGCACGCGCAGCTTGTCGCGCACGCCGTCGATGTTGACCACCGCGCGGTCGCCGTCGGTCGCCAGTTCGCCGGCTACCGGGGCGATCTCGAGTTCGATCACATTGACGCCGGCGTGCTCGATCGGCGCCTTCACGTCGATCCGCTGGCCGACATCGGCGTCGATCGTGCGCGATCGTCTCGCCGTCGCGCCGCACCGTCAGCTTGACCGGCTCGCCGTGATCGGCGCTGTCGAGGACGCGCGCGGCGATCGTCTGGTCCTTGCCGACGATGCCATAGCGCGGCGCCTCGATCAGCTCGATCCGGCGCTGGCGCTCGCCCTCGTGGCCGGTGATCAGGGCGTGCAGCGGCGCGTCGAACCCGAGCGCGGCGCGCGGAGCCGGGAATGTCGTGGACGTCGCCGTCGGTGATCATGATCGCGCCGCCGACCCGCTCCGGCGGCGCGTCGGCGAGCGCGTCGCGCAGCGCGGCGAACAGCCGCGTGCCTTCGGTGTCGGACTCCTCGCGCGAGGTTTCGACGACGCGCAGGTCGACGTCGCCGAGCGCCTTGAGGCGCGCCTCGACCTCGTCCCGCGCCTTGTCGGTCTGGCCCGGGCGGCCGCCGATTTCATTGCTCTCCGAGCGGTCGACGACGACCGCGACGATATCCTTGAGCGGCCGCCGGTTCTCCTGCACGAGCCGCGGATCGCACAAGTCCCAGAAGCGCGAGGCCGAAGGCGAGCGATCCGGAGCCAGGCGCCGCGCGTCCCGCGCCAGATGAGCGCGATCGCGATCGCCAGCGCCGCGACGGCGAGCGCGTAAAGGACCCAGAGCGGGGACCAGCGGGGAGAAACCGATCGACCAGGACGTCACCGCGTCAGCCTCTCGATGATGTCCTTGGCGTGGACCTGGTCGGCCTTGTAGTTTCCGGTGAGCGTGTACATGACGATGTTGACGCCGCTGCGCAGGGCGAGCTCGCGCTGCCGCGGCGCCGCCGGGGATGAGCGGATAGAGCGGACGTCCCTCGGCGTCGGTCGCCCAGCCCCCGGCCAGATCGTCCGAGACGATGATGATCGGCGAGACGCTGTCGCCGGCGCGGACGGGCCGCTGCGCACGGTCATTGGGGTCGGGCGAAGGCAGCGCCTCGACCCAGGTCTGACCGATCGCAGTGCGGCCGACGATCCGGTCGAGCAAATAGAAGGTCTTGGTCAGCACGTGATCGTGCGGCGCGGGCTCGAGCGCCGGCACGTCGACGCCGTCGAGGAGCGCGCGCAGCCACAAGGCTTCCGGCGTCGGGGGGCCTTCGGGGCTCGCGGTCAAGCGCGTCGCGCGTGTCGAACAGGACCGTTCCTCCGTTCTTCATGTAGGCGGCAAGACGCGCCCGCGCCTGCGGTGAAGGCTGCGGCTGCCGCGCGACGATCGGCCAATAGATCAGGGGATAGAAGGCGAGTTCGTCGCGCGCCGGATCGACGGCGATCGGTTCGGCGAGATCAGCCGACGTGCGGTCCGACAACACGCGCGTCAGCGCGGCGAGGCCGAGCCGCGAGGTCTCGTCGACCGTCGCGTCGCCTGTCGCGACATAGGCGAGCCGGGCGGAGAGCGCCGACTCCATGTCGCGGGCGCTGATCGCCGCGTCCGCGGCCCGGCCCGCATGCGGGAGCGGAAACAGCGCCGAGCGCCGCCGCCAGGGCGATCACGGCGACCGCGCCGCGACGGCGGAGCCCCCACGTTCCTCCGATCCAGAGTGAGACGAGCGCGTCGATCATCAGGCCGACGAGCGCGAGCGGCAGGAGCCACGCGCGCAGATCGACCGCGGGCGCAGCTTCGAGAGCGCCGACGCGCACCTTGAGCGGGCCGTAGTCGGCAGCCGCGAGCGTCGCGCCCGCCGCGAGCGCGTTGACGGCGCGCAGCGAATTCGGCGCGCCGTAAAGACCCGGCGGATGCGTGGCGTCGCCGACGCCGGCGAAGTCGTCGCCGATCGGCTCGGCCTGCGGGGGCGGGACCCCGAGCGCGCCGAAGCCGTTCAGCGTTCGCCAGGGCGGGAGATTGGCGCTGCGACCGCGAGCGTCCTGGGGCTCGGCCGCGCCTGCGGGAGAGCCGGCCTCGGCGACCACGCGGCGCAGCATGTCGACGAACAGGCCCGACAGCGGCAAATTCGACCAGGTGGTGTCGGCCGTCACGTGGAAGAGGACGATGAGGCCCTTGCCGCGCCGCGCCGCCGTGACCAGCGGCGTGCCGTCGGCGAGGCGCGCCCAGGTCTTCTCCGCCAGACCCTCCTCGGGCTCCGCCAGGACCTGCCGCGTGACGGTCACTTCGTCCGGCGCGGCGAGGCCGAAGAACGGGCTGCCCTTCTCGAACGGCGCGACATGCTTCGGCGTCTCCCAGGACAGCGCGCCGCCCAGCGTCCGGCCGCCCCGGCGCAAGGCGGTCGGCGTGAGGTCGTCGTCGCCGGCGGCGAGGCGGGCGCCGGCGAACCGGACGAGCACGCCGCCATCGTCGAGAAAGCGCTCGATCGCGTCCCGCTCGGACCTGGCGCGACGCTCATGTCGGCGAGCGCGAGGACCGACGGCTTTTCCGCCAGCAGCGAAACGATCGGGTCGCTCGCCGAATCCCGCCACTCGCTGACGTCAGCGAACGGCTCGAGCGCGCGCTTGAGATAATAGTTGGGGGCGATCAGCGGCTGCGCCGAATCGGCGCTGGTTCCCGAGGCGATCGCGACCCGACGCCTGCGCGAGCGGTCGTCGACGAGCCAGGTCGCGCCGGCCGAGCGATCGCCTTCGATCACGATCCTCTGCGCCTCGTTGCGCAACTCGACCGGCAGGTCGAAACGGACGTCGACCGCGAGCTTTGCTGCGAAATCGAAGGGCGCGCGCCCGATCTCGCGGCCCTGGGCGTCGAGCGCGCGCGCGACGCCGGTCGCCGGCGCGGCCGCGCCGGACCGCACGAGCCGCGCTTTCAGCGACCCCGACTCGTTTTCGGCGCCCGCGACTGCGCGCGCTCCGGCTCCGTCGGTGACGACGTCGACGGCGTGCGCGAGTCGGGAGAGGCGCGCAGCGAAGTCGCCGGCCCCGCCAAGCTCGACCCCGTCGGCGATCCAAAGCACGTCGGTCCCGGGCTGCTCGGCCAGGAACCGCTCGATCGCCGGCAGCGCCGCCTCCCGGGACGGCGAATACGGCGCAGGCGCGAGCGAACGAAGCCGTCCGTCGGTTTCGCTCGGCGTTCAGGGGAAGAATTTCACGGCCCCCTTCCGACAACGCCTTGACCGCGACCGTTCGTCCGGCCCGCTCCGCCGCGGCCGTCTGCCGTCGCGCAAACTCGATCCGTTTCTCGAACGTCGGCGCGGCCGGCCAGCCGTCGTCGATCAGGACGAGCAGAGGCCCCGATCCGAGGGCCGTCCCGAGGCTGCGCCACAGGGGCTGGGCCATGGCGACAATGATCAAGGCGCGCCACGGCGAGACGGAGCGCCAGCACGGGCCACGGGGTCCTCGCCGGCTCGGTCTCCTTCGGCGACAAGCCCCAACAGGAGCCGCAGCGGCGGAAAGAGCGTGCGGCGCGGCGTCGGCGGCGTGACGCGCAGGAGGTAGTAGAGCGCGCCGAGGCCGGCGAGAGCGACCAGAACGGCCGGGGCGGCGAAGGCGAGCGGGAGCGCCGAACATGGGGTCAGGCGCTCCGATCTGCCGAGCCGATCTCGGGCGCGGCGAGGCGCATGCGCAACGCCAGCAGCGCTTCGGCGGCGGAGGCGTCGGTCCGGTGCAGGCTCAGCCCCCAGCCGAGCCGCGCGCAGATCTGCTTCAATGCGTCGCGATGGGCGGCGAGGCGGGCCAGGTATTCGTCGCGCAGGCTCTGCGCCCGCGGCGTCACGAGACCGCGCCGATCCGGCCGGGTGGAGGAACTCCACATTGCCCGAGAAAGGATAGGTCTCCTCGATCGGGTCGATGACCATGACGAGTTCGCCGACCGCGCCGTCGGCGGCGATCGCCCTGAGCGCGCGCTCGGTCTCCTCGGGCTCGCCGAGAAAATCGCCGACGAGCAGGACGAGGGAGCGGGCGCGGGCCGGCGACGGCGGAGGCAAGGGCGACGTCCGAGGGCCCGTGAAGACGCTCATCGGTGGCGATGGCCTCGGCGAAGCTTTCGATCACGCCCTGGCGTCGCCAACGGACGCGTCAGCCCCAGGAAGCCCGGCGCGCTCGCCGCTGCGCACGCAAAGGTCGGCGAAAGCGAGCGCGATCACCGCGGCGCGGTCGATCTTGGTCGCCGGGGCGAGGCTCGAGCCGAACCGCATCGAGGGCGAGCGCTCGAACCAGATCCAGACCGTGTGGGCCGACTCCCATTCGCGCTCGCGGACGAAGGCGCGCTCCTCCCGAGCGGAGCGGCGCCAGTCGACCCGCGACGAGGGCTCGCCGGAGACGAACGGGCGGAACTGCCAGAAGGTCTCCCCCGAGCCCGCCTTCCGTCGGCCATGGACGCCGTGCCGAACAGTCTGCGCCACGTTGCGCGCCGCGACGATCAGGCTCGGCAGTCGCGCCGAAAGGTCCGCGGCCTCCAGGCGGATCGACGGGGAGACGGTCATTGCGTCCCGGATCGGCGACGTCCGGCCGGTTCGCGGTCATCGAAGGGTCTTTGCCGCAAGCCGCTCGATGACCGCAGGGATGGTCTCGCCGTCGGCGCGCGCGGCGAAAGTCAGCGCCATGCGGTGCTTGAGGGCCGGCTCGGCCAGCGACTGGATGTCGTCGAGCGACGGCGACAGCCGGCCGTCGACCAGCGCCCGGGCGCGCGCGGCGAGCATGAGCGCCTGCGCGGCGCGCGGGCCCGGCCCCCATCCGATGCCCTTGGAGAGCTCCGGATCGCCTTCGCCGGGACGGGCGGCGCGGACGAGGTCGAGGATCGCCTCGACGATCCGTTCGCCGATCGGGGCCCGCCGCACGACGCGCTGCGCCTCGAGGAGGTCGTCGGCGGTCATGACGGGCCTCGGCCGCTTCTCCCGCTCGCCCGTCGTCTCGATCAGGATGCGGCGCTCGGCGTCCCGGTCGGGATAGCCGACGTCGATCTGCAGCAGGAACCGGTCGAGCTGCGCCTCCGGCAGCGGATAGGCGCCCTCCTGCTCCAGCGGGATTTTGCGTCGCCAGAACATGAAACGGGCGCGGCAGGTCGTGCCGGACGCCGGCGACCGTCACGTGATGCTCCTGCATCGCCTGCAGCAGCGCCGACTGGGTGCGCGGGCTCGCGCGGTTGATCTCGTCCGCCATCAGGAGCTGGGCGAAGATCGGTCCGCGGATGAAGCGGAATCCCCGCTTGCCGTCGTGCCCCTCCTCCATGACCTCGGAGCCGAGAATGTCGGAGGGCATCAGGTCCGGCGTGAACTGCACGCGGCGGGCGTCGAGCCCGACGACGACGCCGAGCGTCTCGACGAGCTTGGTCTTGGCGAGGCCCGGAACGCCGATCAAAAGGCCGTGACCGCCGGCGAGCAGCACCGTCAGGCTCAGGTCGACGACGCGCGACTGTCCCATGATGATCGAGCCGATCTCGGCGCGCGCCGCCGCGATGCGCTCGAGAACGGCCGCGATGTCGCGGCTCAAGACCTCCGGGTCCGAAACGGCGGCCCCGCTCATCCCGTCATCCTTTTCGCCACAGAACGCCTCTTCCGGTTTCGCTATCGCGACGATCGCACTACATTGCGGGGGTCTCTTCCTGGTCGACCCGTAGCATGCCGCCGGCAAACTCGCCCACAAACGAGCGCCAGAATATGGCGAAGACTCTCGAAATCTCCCGACGGAGCGATCGGGGGGCTGGGAGAGGTCGCGGCGCGACGCGGCCGGGGGCCCGCGCCGGTGCATCTGTGGAACCCGCCCGACTGCGGCGACATCGACATGCGCATCGCCGCTGACGGGGTGTGGCATTACTGCGGCTCGCCGATCGGCCGGGCGCCGCTCGTCCAGCTATTCGCCTCGATTCTCCGCAAGGACGGCGACCGCTACGTTCTCGTGACGCCGGTCGAGAAAGTCGGCGTCCGGGTCGACGACGCGCCGTTCCTGGCGGTCGAGATGCAGGTCGAGACGAGACGGACGGCGAACAGGTCCTGACCTTTCGGACCAACGTCGACGACGTCGTGACCGCCGGCGCCGAGCATCCGTTGCGGTTCGAGCGCGGCGCAGCCGAGGGACTGAAACCCTACGTTCGCGTGCGCGGCGACCTGTGGGCGCTGGTCAAGCGCGCGCTCTTCTATGATCTCGTCGCCCTGGGCGCGTCGGAACGCTGGGGCGACGAAACGTGGTTCGGCGTGCGCTCGGGCGGCGTCTTCTTTCCCATGTGTCGGGCGAGCGAAATCGAGGGGCTTTGACCATCGTCGACGTGACAGGGCTGGATCGCGACTCGTTTGCGAGCGCTGGCGCGGCGAAAGCTGAGGCCGACGCTGACGCTCGACGACCTGACCGGCCCGGAGGCGCCGAAATCCAGCGATTTCCTCTTGAGCGGCGCTTGCTCCGGACGCCGACCTGCTCGCCAGGGCGCGGCCGGCCGCGGTGCTCGCGCCGATCGTCGCGCGTCGCGAAGGGCTCACGCGTGCTGCTGACCCTGCGGGCGTCGCACCTGCGCGCCCATTCCGGCCAGATCGCCTTCCCCGGCGGGAAGATCGATCCGGGCGAGACGCCCGCTGGCGGCCGCCTTGCGGGAGGCGCGCGAGGAAGTCGGACTCGAGCACCCGCTTCATCGAGCCGCTCGGCTGGCTCGACCCCTACCTGACCGGAACCGGCTTTCGGATCGCGCCGCTCGTCGCGCTTGTCGATCCCGGCTTCACCCTGTCGATCAACGCACGCGAGGTCGACGATACGTTCGAGACGCCGCTCGCCTTCCTGATGGACGCCGCCAATCATCGGGTGGACGAGCGCGAATGGCAGCGGCCGCGTGCGCAAATTCTATGCAATGCCGCACGAAGGCCGTTATATCTGGGGCGCGACCGCCGGGATCCTGCGGACGATGTACGAGAAGCTGTATTGCGTCATGAGCCGCGCCGTCCTCGAGCCGCTGGCGTTGTTTCTGACCCCTTTTGCGGCTTATGCGATCTATCTCGCCCTGCGCGCCCGCTTTCCGCTCGAGGTCGAGCATTGGACCGGCGTCCGCGTCTCCGTCCTGACGCGTCATCGGCGCTCGCGGCGGCGGTGCTCGGGCTCGTCGCCCTCAATCTTTTCGCGCCGCGCGGCCAAGGGGTCTACGTGCCGGCGCACGAGGAGAACGGCGTGCTCGTCCCCGGGCATATCGAATGACCGGCCTCCCCGGCGTCGAGAACGGCGAGACTGAGGGATCGCGCGCCCGCTCGGGCGCGGACCTCTCGCGCGCGCGCTCGAGGCGCTGAACGGCGGGGGACGCCGAGACGCGAGTCGTCGGCGGGGCCGTCCGCGACCTCGCCCTCGGCCTCCAGCCTGGCGACTTCGATCTCGCCAGCACCGCTGAGCCCGGACGAGGTGATCCGTCGCGCGACCGCCGCCGGATTCAAGGTCGCGCCGACCGGCCTCGCCCACGGCACGGTGACGCTGATCATGGACGGCCAGACGATCGAAACCACGACCTTGCGGGAGGACGTCGAGACGGACGGGCGCCACGCCAAGGTCGCGTTCGGGCGGGATTTTCTGGCCGACGCGCGCCGGCGCGACTTTACCATCAACGCGCTGTCGCTCGACGCCGCCGGCCGGATTTACGATCCGCTCGGCGGCCTGGACGATCTGGCCGCGGGCCGCGTGCGCTTCATCGGCGACGCGGACGCGCGGATCCGCGAGGACTATCTCCGCATCCTCCGCTTCTTCCGCTTCTCGGCGCGGTTCGGCGAGGGCGCGCTCGATCCCGACGGACTGAGCGCCATGCGTCCGCCATCGGTCCGACCTATCCCGGCTGTCGCGCGAGCGGGTGCGCGCCGAGCTCCTGAAGCTCTTGGTCGCGCCGCACGCGCGAGTCGGTCGTTCGGGCCATGGGCGAGCATCGGGATCTTGAGCGAGCTTTTCGGCTTCGCCGATCCGGCGAGGCTCGAACGCGCCGTCGCCATCGAAACGGGCGCCGGGTCGGCCCCGGACGGGCTCCTTCGGCTCGCCGCGCTCTGCGTCATCGTCGCGGAGGACGCCGAGCGCCTCGGCGAGCGGCTGCGGCTGTCGAACGCCGAGCGCGACCGTCTGCTGCAGCGCGGCGTCCGCGCTCGCCGGGCTCCACGGCGTCGCCGCCGCCCCGTCCGCCGACGCCTTGCGTCGCCTCCTGTTCGCGTTCGGCCGCCGGGGCGCCTCCGACGCGCTGCTTCTCGGCGCAGGCCGAAATCGCCAGCGAGCGACGGACCGCCGGCTTCGCGCGGGCCCGGCGCTTTCTGACCGAGACGCCGGCGCCGAAATCGCCGGTCGGCGGCAAGGATATCATCGCGCTCGGCGTCCCCGCGGGCCCGCGCGTCGGCGAAATCCTCCGGGAATTCGACCGGCTCTGGGTCGAGGCGGGTTTTCCGTCCGACGCTGAAACCGTCGATCGCCTGGTCAGGGCGGCCGCGCAGGCGATCCCGCCCGGCGACACGCCCTGAGCGGACGCCGCCGTGGCGTTCCGCGTGGCTCAATAAAAGCTGATCGGGAAATACTTCAGATAGATTTCCGCGTAGGCGCCGTTCTTCATGATCTGACCGAGCGCCCAGTTGAACGCCTGGCGAAGCTCGTCATCGTCCTTGCGGACCGCGATTCCGACGCCTTCGCCGAAGAATCGGCTCTCGAGATACGGTCCTCCGCGGAATTCGCAGCAGTCGGCCGCCGCTTCGCCGTTCAGCCAGATCGAGAACGTCACGCCGTCGGCGAAGGCGACGGCGATCGCGTTCGATTTCAGGGCCGGACTCGAGGTCGGCCGGCGTCGCGAACGGCTTCGGCACAGCTTTGGGGAAGAACAGGTTGAGGTAGGCTTCGTGGGCGGTTCCGGCGACGACGCCGACCGTCCTTCCGGCCAATCCGGCCGGGGTCGTCGGGAACGGGGCGGCGTCGCGGCGCACGATGAAGCGGGCCGGCGTCTTGTAGTAGGGGAGCGAAAAATCGATCTCCGCCCGAAGGGCGTCCGACGGCGCGATCGAGGCGACGACCGCGTCGCCTTTCCCGGTCGCCAGCGCGTCGACCAGCGTATCCCATGGGCGCGCCTGGATCGTGCATCCGATGTCGAGCTGCCTTGCAGATCGCGCGCGCCATATCGACGTTGAATCCGCTCAGCGAGCCGTCCCCGAGCGGCGAAGTTCAGCGGCGGGTAGTCGTCGGTCGTCAGGAAGCGGATGGCGCGCACGCCGGTCAGCGTCGGCCGATCGAGACGAAGATCCGGGTCGACGAAGCTCGGCGCCGATTGCGCGCGCGAGCGGCGCGCATCCGCGGCCAAGACCGGCGAGCGCCGCGATCGCAACCCAAGTTGCACGAAAAAAATTTGCAGTAATCGCCGTCGAGCTGGCATGACAAATCGCAGGCTCTGTGTGCTACTGGAAGTTGACAGGGGCGCCATTTTGGCGATCCAACGGATGCGGCGCCCGGCGCAGTCTGCGTGGTCCCGATGGAGAATAGGTCGCAAGAGCCGCCCGGGCAAACCGGCCTCGCGCACCGCGCCGCCCGCGACGCGGCGCGGCGAACGCCTCCATTCCCGCGGTCTTGCTCCGTCGCGCGAAGCCGCAGCGTCCGTTGCCGCCGGAACTCGAGATCGCGTGGCGGGCGGGCGCGCCGCTCGATGCAGATCATGGCCGCGATCACCTGCGCGCCCGCCGACGTCAGTCCGCTCCACGCCCTGCTCGCCGCCGGCGTGATCGGCGAGGAGCGCTACTATCGGGCGCTGGCGGACCGGCTCGGCTGCGCCTACTATCTCGGGTCGCCGCATTTCGCCGAGGATTTCGATGCGGCGAGGGGATTGCGCTCCGGGGTCGCTCCGCTCGCAGAGAGGCATGGCGCCGCCCGCGCCGTGATCGCGCCGAGCGCGACGGTCACGCCTCGTCTGATCGAGGAGACCTTGTCCGGCCGTCTTCGTCCGGAGAGTTTCGTCGCTGACGTCGCCGCAGCGGTTCGCCGCGCTGGTTCGCGCGCAACGTCCGCGGGACGGTTCTCGACAACGCGCTCGCGCGCCTTCCGGAAGGTCTTTCCGCGAAGAGCGGGCTCACCGGCGCGCAGGTCGGGTTCATCGGGCTTGTCGCCGTCCTGGCGGCCGTGATCGGAGCCGCGAGCGCGCCGATCCTCTCGATGATCGCATCGGCGGCCTTATGGGTCCTGTTTCTGGCGTCGATCGGCATGCGGTCGTTGGCGTCGGTCGCGAACGCCGACGAAAAGCGGCCCCGCATCCTCTCGGACGACGAACTGCCCGACCTATACGATCGTCGCCGCGGTTTATCGCGAGGCGGACGTCGTTCAGCAGTTGGTCGACGCTTTCGACGCGCTCGATTATCCGAAGAGCAAACTGGACATAAAGCTGGTTGTCGAGCGGCGGGACCGCGAGACGCTTTCCCGCCTGGTCGCGCTCGACCTGCCGGCGCGCTACGAGGTCATCGTCGCCCCTCCGGGCGAGCCGTCCACCAAGCCGCGCGCGCTCAACCTGGCGCTGGTCGGAGGCGCGCGGCGAACTGCTGGTCGTCTATGACGCCGAGGACGTTCCGGCGCCGGGACAGCTTCGGCTCGCGGCGTCGCGGTTCGCCGCCGACCCTGCGGTCGATTGCCTTCAGGCCCGCCTGACGGTGCGCAACGCCGAGCGATTCCTGGCTCTCGCGCCTCTTCTCCCTGGAATACGCGGCGCTGTTCGACCTCATCAATCCCGGCCTCTGCGCGCTGGGCTGGCCGATCGCGCTCGGGGGCACGTCCAACCATTTCCGCGTGTCCGCGCTCGTGGGCGTCGGCGCATGGGACGAATGGAACGTGGCGGAGGACGCGGACCTCGGCATCCGGCTGGCCCGCTACGGCTATAAAGTCGGATCGCTCGATTCGGACACGACCGAGGAGGCGCCGCACGAGTTCAAGAATTGGTTCGCGCAACGCGTTCGCTGGCAAAAGGGCTGGATGCAGACCTGCATCGTCCATTCCCGCAACCCGATCCGGCTCGTTCGCGATCTCGGGGCCGCTCGGGCGTGCGGTTGCGACGATCCTGGTTTTCGGCGCGGTCCTGACCGCTCTGCTCTGGCCGGCCTTCGCCTTGAGCACGCTCTGGCGCGCTTTGGCTCCCGGCGGCGGCGAATTGTCCCGGTGGCGCGAAGCCGCCGACGTGCTCGTCTATCTT
Source organism: uncultured Alphaproteobacteria bacterium (assembly GCA_963724785.1). GTDB lineage: Bacteria > Pseudomonadota > Alphaproteobacteria > Rhizobiales > Beijerinckiaceae > Roseiarcus. Next base: position 49,144 of record CAVRWC010000030.1, read on the forward strand.
CTGGCCTGCGCGGGTCTGTGGACGGTGTTCGTTCCGGCGCTCGTCGCGGCGAGGCAGCGGCGCCTGAAAATCGGCGCCGATAACCTTCGCGCTGCTTCCGCTTTACTATGGGCTGGTGTCGCTGGCGGCCTGGGCGGCGATCGTGGACTTGATCGTCCGGCCCCACTTCTGGGCGAAGACCGAACACGGGCGCGCGGGCCGAAAGCCCGTCCGGGCCGGCGTCCGGCAAGACATTCGGGCTTGACGGCGCCCGAAACTGTCGGTGTCCGGGTTCAGACAGATATGAGATGGGAGCCATGCCGGAGGTCAAGGCCCGTCATTGATTGCTTGAAGGCGATTTTGCGTGAAAGGACTTTGAACTCAAGGACGGCCTGAAAGGCCGCCGCCGGAGGCGGTGCGCATTCGCGCATCCTTGACTTCAAAGTCCTTTCACGCCCCGCTCCGCCAAGCAAACATGACGAGATCCAATCCCCGGCGTTTCATATTCGCTGAACCAGCACAATCGGTTGACAGGACCTTCGGGCCTTCTAGTGTGCCCCGCTTTCACCCAGCGGCGCGGCGGGCCTCACCGACCGACGAAACAGGAATTCCATGGTTTTGCAGTCCCTGCGCGAGGCCGCCGAGGTCTCGAAGGCCTGGCCGTTCGAGGAGGCGCGCAAGCTGATCGCGCGGCTCGAGAAGTCCGGAAAGAGCGAGGCGATCTTCGAGACCGGCTACGGACCCTCGGGCCTGCCCCATATCGGGACGTTCGGCGAGGTGGCGCGCACGACCATGGTGCGCCACGCCTTCCGCGTGCTGACCGGGGACACGGTCAAGACCCGGCTGATCGCCTTCTCCGACGACATGGACGGCCTGCGCAAGACGCCGGACAACATCCCCAACCGCGACATGGTCTCCCGCCATCTCGGCAAGCCGCTGACCGAGGTGCCGGACCCGTTCGGCGAGTTCGACAGCTTCGCCGCCCACAACAACGCCCGCCTGCGCAGCTTCCTCGACCAGTTCGGCTTCGACTACGAGTTCATGTCGTCGACCGAGGCCTACAAGTCCGGACGGTTCGACGAGGCGCTGCATCCGGACGCTGGAAAGGTTCGACGCGATCCAGGCGATCATGCTGCCTTCGCTCAGGGAGGAGCGGGCTGCGACCTATTCGCCGTTCCTGCCGATCCATCCGGTCACCGGCGTCGTGATGCAGGCGCCGGTGCTCGGCCACGACGCGAAGGCGGGCACGATCCGCTGGCGCGACCCGGAGACGAACGAGGAGTTCGAGACGCCGGTCACCGGGGGCCAATGCAAGCTGCAATGGAAGCCGGACTGGGCGATGCGCTGGTACGCGCTCGGCGTCGACTACGAAATGGCGGGCAAGGACCTGATCGATTCGGTGAAGCTGTCGTCGCGCATCACCCGCGCGCTCGGCGCCGAGCCGCCGGCCGGCTTCAACTACGAGCTCTTCCTCGACGAGAACGGCCAAAAAATCTCGAAGTCGAAGGGCAACGGCCTGACGATCGAGGAGTGGCTGACCTACGCCAGCCCCGAGAGCCTGTCGCTGTTCATGTTCCAGAAGCCGAGCGCGGCGAAGCGGCTCTATTTCGACGTCATCCCGCGAACCGTCGACGACTATCTCGGCTTCCTCGACGCCTATCCCGGCCAGCCGTGGAAGGAGCGGCTCGGCAACCCGGTCTGGCACATCCATTCCGGCGAGCCGCCGGCGCCGGAGACCCTCGATCCCGGCGAGGGGCCGCAGACGTCGGTCTCGTTCGCCATGCTGCTCAATCTCGCGGCCGTCGCCAACACCGAAGACCCCGCGGTGCTCTGGGGCTTCCTGCGCCGCTATGCGCCGAACGCCTCGCCCGAGAACCACCCGCGCCTCGACGCCCTCGTCCGCTACGCGGTCGCCTACTTTCGCGATTTCGTCGCGCCGAAGAAGCGCTACCGGCTCGCCGACGCGGTCGAGCGCGAGGCGCTTTCGGCCGTGTCGGCGAAGCTCGGCGAGATGCCGGCGGGCGCCAGCGCCGAGGCCATCCAGCACGCCCTCTACGACATCGCCCGGCCGATCCCCCGCTACCAGGACGCTAGGGCCAAGGGCGCGACGCCCGAGCGCCCCGGCGTCTCCAACGACTTCTTCAACATGGTCTATGGCGTGCTGCTCGGCGAGGAGCGCGGCCCGCGGCTCGGCTCGTTCATCGCGCTTTACGGGCTGGCGGAGACCCGCGCGCTGATCGACCGGGCGCTGGCGGGGGAGCTGGTGGAGGCGGTTTGAGAGCGTCTAGTGCGACGTTCCGCTAGGGCTCAAACAGTTAGATGTAAGCAAAAAATTCCAACAACGATCTGGCCACCTTCGCCAACTAGATCAGGGCAAATATGGATTCTGTCTTGATGACGCTCGATTTTGCAATGCCACCAAAAGTACAATTCTCGATCATTTATAACAAGGCGCCGCTCGCGCCTAGCCTGAGCGTTGCTCTTTGTACCCCCATTCTCATCAGAAATGTCTATGCCCAATGCACCAAACTCAGCAGGAACTCTCTGCCAGGGCCCACTAAATATCCTTCGTCCGTCATCGGAAATCACCCCAAGATGACGTACAATAACCGGGGCTAATTCACGGCACGCCTTGCTCATCTTTCTTATACCGTCAAAGCAATTATCGACGAACATTAATGTGCGAAAAGCCGACGGGGCTAGTTCGGCGATATCGTCGGGGGTTGTCGCATACTTCGCGAGTAGCCATCTGAAGTATTGCTCTACATCGGTCGCGTCAGCGATAAACCAAACCTCGTTTAGTCTTCCGGACATCTCGACCGGTATAGGTCCAATACGGCGCCGCCCTTTCGCACAAATACAAGCCGGCGACTTCAAGCGGGCATCTAAAGCCTGTTGGTGAGCCCATGCCACACTTGCCGTCGTTTCTAAGGGTCCCCCGTCAACCCTAACATCAAAATCAATAGGTTGAGACGCCTGAACCTCATACCACCGGGGCATTCTTAGGAAGGCTGCAGCAGCTCGCTCCCGGATATCTGGAGGCATGTAAACGGGAGAGTCGGGTTTGCAGAGGTCCCAAAACGATCGACACTCAACAAGCGGGATAGTGAAAAGCTCGTCATCAAAGCATACACCGTGCCCATCTAAAATGATTTCTTCAATTAGATCCAAGAGTTTCTTTATAATTTCCAAACCATCTACGTTTGTTAGACCATTAAGGTCTATGCTTTGTTCGTCAATTATAAATCTAACCATCACGACTTACGCCTAATTTTACTGATCATAGCGATGTCGTACTGATACTGATCCAGAAAGCCTGTTGGCCAGTCAGATATTCCACCTGTCGGAGTGAAGGCCAGCGCTTCCACTGGTGTCTCTGACTCTCCAAAAAATTGGACGACGGCTTGCTCCGAGGAGAGGAAGTTAAACTCGCCAATCGCGCGGCGAATCCCATTAATGACGTGATCAGAATGAGTTTCGACTATTACTTGAACACCCGCCGAGGCCATTTTCGCAAGAAACATTCCCATCTGGGACTGTCCCGCAGGGTGAAGATGGGCTTCTGGATTTTCAATAATGAGAAGGCCTCCAATCGTAGCGGTCAGTGCTCCAACCACAATTGGCAATGAATAACTAACACCGAACCCCATATTGGTCGGTCTAATCCAAGGGGTTCCTGGAGACTCTGAATAATAATGACGTAATTCCTGATCCAGAAAAACCTGTTGTATCTATCTCCACTTCGCGCGTAATTCTTGAAAGCCACCGCTCGGTTTGTGCCTTCAATAGCGGAGGAGTCCCCGTGTCCGGCGACAGTTTCGCTTCCTCAAGCACCAAGCTTCCAAGCTTCTCCAATACTTGCGCAGAGTGCTCTCCCCTGCAGCCCACAGTCAACATGTCAATTGGTAAAGCAGAAGCTTTCTGCGTGATTCGGGGTCCGTCCCGTTCCGCCGCGAGGTATTGAAATCGTCGTGACAACGTACCGTCCAGAGGCGCAATCCCAGCCTCGGGGCCCGCTACCGAAGCGTATAATTCCGTATCACCTTCGGAAAACGTCCATTTCGCACGCTGTCCGACGTCATTTCCCACTGACATGGAGAAAGAGTTTCCCCGAACATGGTTATTTAGGACACCCTCAAACCATCCCAATTCCAGACCGAATGGCCCATTCAGCTCGGCGATACCGTCGTGGCGGTGCATCGCATGGTGGACAAGCAGGATAGCGTGAATTAAAGATGTTTTCCCCGCGCCATTCTTCCCGGCAAGAACTGTTAGCGTTTGGAAGCGAAAGGATTGCGCCTTGAACCGCTTGAAACCTTCGATATGAAGATCTCGAATCATAAAATAATCTCCGACAGACGTTCCCTTGGAGCCTTCAATCGGCGTTCCACTCTCCGTGGATCACCCGTACTTGAACGCACTGCGCTATCGTATGACGGATCATCGAACAATTCACGAAATGCGGTAACAATTCTATCTTTATGAGACAATAGAACGTCTCTATCGTATTCTGCTAGCGCAAGCGCTTGTGATTCAAATATTGCGCGATTAATCGGCCCTCTACGCAAAGCACCGGGAGCCCAGCGGCGGAAAGCTCCGTTACCGAGAATCGCAGCACAATTAATCATCGAACGTTGAAAAGATGCTTCCATATTACGTATCTCTTCATCGTCAATATCACCACGATCAATCCGACGAGTATATTCAAGTAGAAAACTATCAAGACTTACGGCGCGAGCATACTCCGTTGGGGGTGTGCTACCGAATGCACAAAACCTCAGCGCCATCTCCCGGTCCGCCATCCGATGGTTATCGCGTATTCTCACGCCATCAGCATTTTGTGTCCAAAAGGTGTAGTCGGTAGCCTTGTCAAAGCTGTCGCGCTCCACCAACGAACGCAGCAGAGTTCGTGACCTGGCCTTACTCATACAGTGCCGTATTTCCTGCGCTGTTAGTGGACTTCCCCCTGTGTTAACCCGATTAAATATGTCATATTTTACCTCATCGGGCGTCTGAGGTTCGATGACGTGGGCTACGATCTGTGTTCCCGCAAACCGACGTCGAGCGGGGGCGTCCAAAGTGTCGTAGTTTATATCCCGGAAGTCTTTTAGATACTCCAAGTGCGTGTCGTTAAGACTTAGATTGTTGGACATGAAAAGGCGGATCGTTGTAAGCCTCTGAACGCCATCTATAACCTGAAATTCTCCTTGGGAATCTTGGTTGAAGTAGAAGGCTGGCAATGGAATACCAAGCAATATTGATTCAATGAGACGAACCTGACGCCTTTCATCCCAGACAAAACTTCTCTGAAAGTCCGGAGCTAAATCCAATTCGTCAGATATTATCTGAGTATAGACCTCTCTAACCGTGAAATTTTTTGTAGTAATTCTAATTTTTTTGGGGTCCCACGGCTTTATCGTCTCCGCCTCACCAGTGTTTTCAAACTCAATTCCCGATTCAACATCGAAGGCAGCCGAAGTCTCCGGTTTGGGGCTTTCATTCGCGTCAGGGCCAATCATAAGTCTCTCGGTCTGAAGGACTGCGCCGTCGGAACTTTAACACGCACGTTCGCCGGGCGAAATCGAAGAAACTGAAGAACAATTCCTTGACAGCCGCCCAAATCTGTTCCACGTTTGTTCTAAGCAACCGAATTCGAGGCGTGCGCGTGTCCGACCCCCTCTCCGATCCAGAAATCCGTTGCGACGCCCTCTCGCGGCGCGCTCTGTCCGATCCGAGCCGGAAAAATCCGAGCGCGAGCGGCGGGTGGTCGAGGGGCTCAAGGGCGGCGTGGCGATGGCCGAGATCGCCCGGCGCGAGGGGATCTCCGAGCGGGGATTGCGCAAATATGTTCCGAACCCTGTTCGCCCGGCGCGCGCCCGAGGCGACCGGCGAATTCATCGCGACGCAGATGAGCCGTCTGAACGAGGCGCTGCTGGTCAGCTTCGGCGCGATGTCGGCCGAAAACCTTCCGGCGGTCGACCGGGTCGTCAAAATCGTGCGGGAACTCGATCGCTATCAGGGTTTCGGCGGCGGCGCGCGCGGAACCGCAACGCGCCGCAAGCTCCTGGAAAGCCTCAATTCCGGAGCCGAAATGGAGCCCTCTGAAGAACCCAGTAGACGATTTGCCCGACCCGCTGGCGGACCTCATCCCCGATCCGTCCGCCCTCGCCGACTGTCTTTCGCACGGGCAGGGGCGGAAATAACTGTCATGGAGGCCGAGCTTTGCGAGCGCCCCCTCCACCATGCTTCGCATGGTCCCCCTCCCCCGCGCTGGCGCGCACGGGAGGAAAGGCGCCGGCGCCTCGCCTTCCCCATGGAGCGAAAGCGGAATGGGGGAGGGGGACCACCCAAAGCCCGTCGACAGACGGGCGTCCAAGAGGACGCCCTATGCGGTGGGGGTGCGGCCGCGCCCCGCGGCGGCTTGGCCGCTACGCGCGGAACCGGAATGCGCCGCAACCCGCTGGAAAGCCTCGATTCGGGAGCCGGGACGGCAACCCCCTCCCCCTCCCTCGTCCGGGAGGATTGGAGCCTGCGCAGGGCGCCTCGGACTTGATGCCCCAGTTGGACCGGCTTCCGGAACGCCGTCATCGCGAGCGAAGCGTGGCGATCCAGAGGCCGCGGAGACGTTCGATGTTTGCGCCTCGCCTCGCGCCCCATCGTATGGGACACAAGCGGGGCTTACGAGGGCTTCCGAATCTCCGCGACCGCCTCGAACCTTTGCCCGGCCGCCGCGATCGACCTACGAACGGAAATGGCCGCTCAGGCGCCCTTCGGCGATCTCGTCGGCCATGAGAAGAGGGTCCCAGACGGGCGCGGAGTCGACACGCTCGCGCGTGACGTCAAGGTCATCGCGCCGAGCCTGCCAGTCGACGCCGGTGACCGCGCGGAGCGGAATCTGGACCAGCTTTGCGTGCAGCCAGCCCCGCGTCGCGACGACGAGATATCGGGCGGCCCAGTGGACATCGTCGATGAACAGATTGTCGACCGAACCGATCTCGCCGTCGACGCCCTGGACGGCAAATCCCTTGAGAGCGGCGGCGCCGCCAAGAGGCCGATCGCCGTCCTCCTCGCCGCCGAATTCCGCGGCGCTCGAGAAGGGATCCCATCCGTAATGATCGAAGAGGCGCTGCTCGAGGTCGTCCGTCACGGGTTCGTCCTCGCGCGCGTCCGGACTGGCCTCGACCTGCTGGGTGGTCAGGTTGACCGCCACCGCCATCTCATCGCCGAAACTCAGCATGGGAAGCGCCGGTCTCGGCGGGAGCTGGATCGGCGCGATGGCCGAGGGGTGGATCAGGACCTTGCGGCCCGGCAGCCATTGACCCGTGTCGACGACCATCCAGCGCACCCGCCACCGCCGGTCGTCGAGCAGGAAGTCCTTGACGGCGCCGATGCGGCCGTCGCTGGCGGCGACGGGACATCCGATCAGCCCGCTCGCGGCAAACAACATGGGCGTCCTCCTTTTCTTGACGCGATCGACCGTGGCGCCGCGCTTGGGCGAGCGGCGGCTTCAACGCGCGCGGCAACCCAAACGCGCCTACGCGGCTTCCGCCGGCTCCGGCTTCGGCTCGCGCGTCAGCAGCCGGCAGAGGCGCGCCAGCGTCGCCCGCTGCTGCGGCCGCGGAACGACCATGTCGATCATGCCGTGGACCTGCAGATACTCGGCGCGCTGGAACCCTTCCGGCAGGCGCTCGCGGATCGTCTGCTCGATCACCCGCGCGCCGGCGAAGCCGACCACGGCCCCGGGCTCGGCGATGTGGACGTCGCCGAGCATGGCGTAGGAGGCGGTCACGCCGCCGGTCGTCGGATTGGTGAAGACGACGATGTAGGGCAGGCGCGCGGCGCGGAGCCGGCGCACGGCGACGGTCGTGCGCGGCATCTGCATGAGCGCGAACATGCCTTCCTGCATGCGCGCCCCGCCCGAGGCGGTGAAGATGACGAACGGCGTGCGGCGCTCGACCGCCGAGGTCATGCCGGCGATGATCGCTTCGCCCGCCGCCATTCCGAGGCTGCCGCCCTGGAAGGCGAAATCCTGCACCGCGACGGTGACGTCCTGGCCCTCGAGCCGGCCGTGGGCGAGGGTCACGGCGTCGTAGCCGCCGGTCTTCAGGCGGTTCTCCTTGAGGCGGTCGGTGTAGCGCTTGACGTCGCGAAACTTCAGCGGGTCCTGGAGGACCTCCGGCGACGGCAGCTCCTCATAGGCGCCGTCGTCGAACAGCGCGGCGAGCCGGGCCTTCGCGCCGATCGGCATGTGGTAGCCCGAACCCGGCACCACCATGAGATTGGCTTCCAGGTCCTTGTGGAACACGAGCTGCCCGCTCTCGGGGCACTTCACCCAAAGATTGTCGGGCGTCTCCCGCCGCAGCAGCGACCGGATTTTTGGCGGCACGACATTGGAAATCCAGTTCATGGTTCAGCTTTTCTCACGCCGGCGGGCACGGACGCCTGCGGACGCGCAGGCGCGCGCGAGCGTCTCCACCAGACTGCTGACCGCCCCGACGGTCGCGGGGCTCGCCTTGCCTTCGGCGAGCGAGCCTCTCACCGCCTCGACCAGGGCGGAGCCGACGACGACGCCGTCGGCGGCCGAGCCGATCGCGGCGGCGCTCGCGGCGTCCCTGACGCCGAATCCGACGGCGACCGGCAAGCGACGTGTGCCGCTTGATCCGCGCGACCGCCTTGCCGACCGCGTCCGGGTCCGGCGTCGCCGAACCGGTGACGCCGGTGATCGACACGTAATAGACGAAGCCCGAGGTGTTGGCGAGGACGGCGGGCAGGCGGGCGTCGTCGGTCGTCGGCGTCGCGAGCCGGATGAAGGCGAGGCCGGCGCGCATCGCCGGCAGGCACAGCTCGTCGTCCTCCTCCGGCGGCAGGTCGACCACGATCAGGCCGTCGACCCCGGCGGCCTTGGCGTCGCGGAGGAACGGCTCGACCCCGTAGGAATAGATCGGGTTGAAATAGCCCATCAGGATGATCGGCGTGTCGGCGTTTCCTTGACGGAACGCCGCCACCATCTTCAGCGTGGCGCGCAGGGTCTGTCCGGCCTCGAGCGCCCTCAGGCCCGCCGCCTGGATCGCCGGACCGTCGGCCATCGGGTCGGTGAACGGCATGCCGAGCTCGATGACGTCGGCGCCCGCCGCCGGCAGGGCCTTCAGGATGCCGAGACTCGTCGCGGCGTCGGGGTCGCCCGCCATGACGAAGGTGACGAGGCCGGGCCGGCGCTCGGCGGCCAGCCGCTCAAATCGGCGATCGATGCGTTCACTCATGCGCCGCTCGTTAGCATGGCCGCCCGGTTTCGGGGAAGCGGCGAGGCGCGCGCCGCCCGAGACCTGGCCGGAAACGGCCGCGGCGCGTCAGGCTGGGCCTCGAACGGGCAGAATGGCGGGCGCTGTCGGGTCTTTGCCGAATTTCTTTGCATGAGGATCAGCGATCAGGCAGAATCCCGTGCAGCAGCCCGCCGATGAGAGCAACGTCGGCTCGACAAGCACAAAATGACGGCAGGGTGTTCGGTTCATGAAATTGATCACGGCGATCATCAAGCCGTTCAAGCTCGAGGACGTTCGCGAAGCGCTCGACAGGATCGGCGTCCACGGCTTGACCGCGACCGAGGTGCAGGGGTACGGCCGCCAGAAGGGGCACACCGAAATCTATCGCGGCGCCGAATACGTCATCCGTTTTCTGCCGAAGGTGAAAATCGAGATCGCGGTCCCCGAAAGCCGCGCCCACGACGTCGTGGAGACCATCAGGCAAACCGCACACACCGGCGTGACCGGCGACGGCAAGATCTTCGTGACGTCGATCGAGCGCGCCGTGCGCATCCGCACCGGCGAAACGGACGACGACGCTCTCTGATCGGCTGGCGCCGCCGCTTCCCGTCGGGTTCTCCATGCGGACCGCCATGCGGCTGGGCCCTTCGTGCTATCGGGGCCGGGCGACGAAGATGCCGGCGAGGATCATCAGCCCGCCGAGCGCCTGAACGGCGCTGACCGGTTCGCCGAGCACGACACAGCCGAATCCGGCCGCCGCGATCGCCTCGAGGAAGATGACCAGCGAGGAGAAGGCCGCCGGCAGCCGGCCGAGCGCGATCGACAGCAGCCCCTGGCCGCCGGTGTGGCTGATCCAGGCCATGGCGAGGAGCGCCGCGAGGCCCCTGAGCGTGTGCGGCAGCATCGACCGCTCGGCGACCAGCGCGACGACGAACAGGATCGCCGCGGTCACCACCGTCGCCTCGAAGGTCAGCCGCGCGGCGGAGGTCGTCCTTGCGCGCGGCCTGGACGGCGAGGAAATAGAGGCCGAAGAAAACGCCGGTCGCGATCGCCGAAGAGATCGCCGATCGCGCCGGCGGGCTTGAGCTCGAAAGCTCTGGGCGAGCAGGGCCGCGCCGCCCGCAAGGCAGAGCGCGAGGCCGACCAGCACGTTGGCCTTGACCCGCTCGCGAAACAGCAGCCAGCCGAACAGCACGACCCAGATCGGCGCGCAGGTGGCGAAGAAGGTCGCGTTGGCGACGCTGGTGTGGACGATCGCCAGATGCCAGAAGAACAGGTCGCCGGCGAAGGCGAGGCCGGCGAGGATCGTCGGTTTCGAGAACCGGCGCGCTCGGGCGCTCCGGCCCGTCGGCGAGCCGCGTCCAGGCGTAGAGCAGCGGCAGGGCGAGAGCGACGCGCCAGAAGGCGCTGGTGAACGGGCCGACGTCGGCCAGCCGGACGAAGACCGGAGACACGCCCATCGCGACCGCGCCGACGACGAGCGCGGCGAAGGGGGCGAGGACGCCGCCGCGGGCCGCGGCGGGTTCGGGCTTCATCGGCATAGGGGATATCCGTCCGCGGGCGGTGGACAAGCGGGCCCGAATCGGGCGTTTCGTCCATAGTCTCGCCTCATCCGAACGGCAAGCATCGCGCCATGGATCGAACCCAGCGCATCGCCCCCGAACCGGATGCGGCGGCCTTTTCCCCGGTCGAGACGGTCGCCGGACCGCTCGACGCCGGCGTGCTTCTCATCTGCGATCACGCCTCGAACGCGCTGCCGCCCGGCTACGGGACGCTCGGCCTCGAGCCCGCGGCGCTCGAGCGCCACATCGCCTACGACATCGGCGCGGCGGCGCTGACGCGGGCGCTGGCCGAGCGGCTCGGCGCGCCGGCGGTGCTCTCGACCTTCTCGCGCCTGCTGATCGACCCGAACCGCGGCGCCGACGACCCGACGCTGGTCATGCGCTTTTCGGACGGGGCGATCGTGCCCGGCAACGCGCGCGTGGACGCGGCCGAGATCGCGCTCCGGCGCGAGCGCTACTGGGCGCCCTATCGCGAGACGGTCGCGGCGACGGTCGAAGCGATGCTGGCGAGCGGCGAGCCGCCGGCGCTTGCTCTCGATCCACTCCTTCACGCCGGTCTGGCGCGGGCGCGGCGCGGCGGTGGAAGGTCGGGGTGCTGTGGGACCTCGACGACCGCGTCCCTGCGCCGCTGCTCGCCGCCCTCCACGACGAAGACGGACCTGCAGGCGCACGGCGATCGGCGACAACGAGCCCTATGACGGGGGGCTCGCCGGCGACACGATCGACGCCGTCGCCACCGCCCGCGGCCTCGCCAACGCGCTGATCGAGGTCCGGCAGGACCTGATCGCCAAGCCCGCCGGGGTCGAGGCCTGGGCCGAGCGCCTCGCCCGGCTCTTAAAGCCCATCCTCGCCGACCGGGACGCCCGCGCGCCCAAGGACTTCGGCAGCCGCGCCCGGACAGCCCGACGGTCGGCCGGGACGGCGCGGAACGAGGCGCGCTCGGAGCAGAGCGCTTGAGGTACGAGGCCGGGCGGCACCGCGAGAAAAGAGGTCGACATGAGTCCGGTCGTTGAAGAATGCTCCAAAGCGTACGTTGCCGCAATTCGGCGATGTCGCAAGCGGGCTGTCGAGGGCCTGAATTTGGGTTAAGCTGAGATCGCCACTGAGAGAGAGATTGAGACCGGGAATGGTTGACCGAGAGATTGGCGTCGAAATCGTCGGCTTTGGACTGGGCGGGCGGGTCTTTCATTCGCCTTTTGTGAACGCGGTGAGCGGGCTCCGTCTGGCCGCGATTTTACAACGCAAAGGCGATGAGGCCGCCAGGGCTTATCCTGCGGCGCAGATCGTTCGCTCGCTCGACGAGTTGCTCGCAAACAGGGCGATCGAGCTGATCGTCGTCACCACGCCGAACGCAACCCACTTCGAGTTGGCTAGGCAGGCCCTGGAGGCCGGTAAGCACGTCGTCATCGACAAGCCCTTCACGGCGACCAGCAAGGAAGCGTTGGAGCTGAGCCAACTTGCCAGGAGCAAGGGGCGATTGGCGGTTCCGTTTCACAATCGCCGCTGGGATGGGGATTTTCTGACCGTAAAGAAGCTGATCGCAGAGCAGGCCCTCGGGCGGCTCGTCACTTTCGAATCGCACTTCGATCGCTTCCGTCCCGTGCCGCGCGAGGGGAGGTGGCAGGAGGCGGGGAATCCGGCGAACGGAATGCTGTTCGATCTGGGCCCACACCTCGTCGATCAGGCTTTGGCGCTCTTCGGCCTGCCGAACTCGATCACTGCGAGCGTTCGCTCGGACCGCGACGGGACTGCGATCGAGGACGCCTTCGACATTACGCTCAGCTATCCCGGGGAGAACGGCAAGAGGTTGCTGGCGCATTGCCGGACGAGCTATCTGGCCTGCGACAATTCGCCAAAATTCCTGCTTCACGGGACAATCGGCAGCTTTCGCAAGCACGGGCTTGATCCGCAGGAACCTGCGCTGGTCGGCGGCGCCACAGTGCCTGCGCAAGGATCGCCGGAAGTGTGGTTCCAGGAGCGCGAGTCGGCGTGGGGCAAGCTGACTGTCGCATCGAGTCCGGTTGCTCCGGAAAGGCTGATCGAGAGCCAGGTGAAGACCGAGGTCGGCGACTATCGCGGCTTCTATGCAAATGTGCGCGACGCGATCCTTGGCGCGGCGCCGCTCGCTGTTACGGCAGAGGACGGATTGCGCGTCATTCGGCTGCTGGAGTTGGCTCGGCAAAGTTCATCTGAGGGGCGCACGTTGAAGGTCGACCTATAAGCCGGCCTTTTGGCTGAAGGCGGGGCGCAGCGTGCGGCGGTCGATCGTAAATGGGAGCCCGAGTTGATCCGGTGACGACAGCTCTGAGCGGGGCGCCGGGCCGGGTTCGGGTCGCCTTGAACCCCGTTCTGTACGGAACCTTCGCCGGCGACGCGCTCCTCTACGTAGGGAAAGCGCTGTCTAGCCGCCGGCTGCGCCCGAAGTTGCGAGCCGAGAGCCGACTGTCGTGAAAACCCCGCTGACGTTCATCCCGGCGGTCTGAATGGCAGTAATGATGGCGACAGCGATCAGTGATGCAATCAACACGTACTCTATTACCGTGGCGCCGGATTCGTTATGTAGGTAATTTCGTATAGCCTTGAACATAACGCTTACTCCTGCCCTTGTATTCTGAACGAGATGTCCACTGCCATACGGTGGACTGCGATGAGAAAGACTACCCGATCAACGCTTTCGGACGCGTTAAGGAGGTTCGACGATCTCAGCGATCACGGAAAGCGCTGCGCCGGGACGACGCTCGGGATGAGCGTCACGGGGTAACGACTCAATCTGGGCGAAGGAAAGATCGCCGCCCGCGCCCGGGCGCGCCTTCACGGCGCGAGGTCGAGCTGTGGGGCCCCGTTGCGATCCTCGACCTCGACGATCCACAGATCGGGGTCGAACCGGACCTCCCGTTCGAGTCGCGCTTCGGCGTCGCCGGGATCGATCCATTCCGGCTTGTGGATGCGGGTGAACAATCGGTCGACGCCGGGCGGCAGGTCGCTCGTCAACGATTGCGGCGCGGGCCCGTAGAGCGCGGCGCGCCCGTCGAGACAATCGAGCTTGATGACGATCGCGCCCGCCTCCGCGGCGCCGCGGCGGCGGAGGACGGCGAACGAACCCTCGAGCATTGCGCCGACGCAGATAGGCGGCGACCCAGATGTCGGACCTGAGCCGCACGTCAGCGGGCGGACGACCGCGCGGCCGAGTTCAGCTGCTTGACCAGGCGGGGCGTGATCTCGGTCGAGATCGGCAAGCCGTGCGCCTTTTCGAACTCGCGCAGCGCCTGATCGGTCGCGGCGCCCTGGGCGCCGTCGGCCTTGACCGAATAGCCGAGCTTCGCGAGCGCGCTCTGGGCGGCGACGACCAGGCGCGAACTGTCGGCTGGCGCCTCGCCGCGCAGGAGGTCGCCGATCGCATCGGCCGCGCGCGGCGCGACGGTTCGCTCGGGGCCGGGCGGACCGGCGCCGGCGAAGGCGGCGACGGGGTCGCGGCGGCGGGCGCCTCGCGTGCGACGGGCGGGGCGAGCGGGGCGGAGGCGGCGGGGGCGAGGCGACCGGGGCGGGCGCGGCGATCTTTTGCGCCGGAGGCGCAAACAGCGGCGCAGGATGGCGCTCGCGCTGCAGGACGAGGGCGTTGACCCCGATGCCGACGAGCAGCGCCGACAGGATCGCGCCGATGTAGAAGCGCGGCGGCAGCGAGCGAAGGCGCTCGATCACGCAAGCGCCAGGAGCGTCCTGCTGCGCGCCGATTTCCTGCCGGGCCGCGACAGGACGGAATCGTTGCGAATTCGCGCGAGCGCTTCGATCATGGTTCGTCTCTCCGATCTCCCGTCTCACGGAACGCGCATCTTAACGCGCCGCGCGCCAGGGCGCGGGCCGCGACGGACGCGCGCGTCTCGCGTTCAGTGATGACGCCTCGCAGATTAACTCAATGCTAAGGTTGAGAAGGCGGCAACCATAATGCCTGCTTCGGACCAATCGTATGGTTAATTGCGAGTTAATCAGTGCGGCGCGCTGGTTAATGACTGGCGCCCGAAACCCCGTCAATTCGCCGGCGCTTCTCGACAATTCGGCGCCACCTCTCGATTACCCTATCGGCATCGGAGGCGATCATGGGTTTCGTGGCAAGAACGATCTTCTGGCTGGGGCTGGTCTACAGCGCGATGCCGCTCGACTTCGGCTCTCTGTTCGCCGACCCCGCTCCGCGCGCGGCGGACGCGAATCCGCTCGCCGCCTGCGCCCACGGCGCGACCGAGGATTGCCGGCGGCGCGTGGGCGATCTGCGCAAGGCGCTCGACTCGGCGGCGGCGCTCGGGATCGTCGATCGCGTCGCCGAGTGGGCCGAAAC
Source organism: uncultured Alphaproteobacteria bacterium (assembly GCA_963724785.1). Taxonomy (GTDB): domain Bacteria; phylum Pseudomonadota; class Alphaproteobacteria; order Rhizobiales; family Beijerinckiaceae; genus Roseiarcus. Next base: position 64,275 of record CAVRWC010000030.1, read on the forward strand.
GCCTGCCCCCGCCGACCCGCCGTCCCCACCGCGCAAGCCCCGTTGAGCCGGCCGGACGGACGAGGCTGGCCACGGACCGCGGCCGGCCGCTATAAGGGGTCGGCAGAGAGTTTGGTGAGGCGCCGGTGACCCAATTCGACACGATCCAAGAGGACTTCGCGTCTCTCGACGAGTGGGAAGACCGATATCGCTATGTGATCGAACTTGGCCATGAACTCGAGCCCCTCGACGAAGAGGCTCACAATGACGTGAACAAGGTGCGCGGCTGCGTGAGCCAGGTATGGCTGGAAAAGGAGCTGCGCAAAAACGCCGAGGACGAGACGATCCTGCACTATCGCGGCGACAGCGACTCGCACCTCGTGCGCGGCCTGATCGCCATCGCGATCGCCCTCTATTCCGATCGGACGCCGAAGCGCATTCTGGAAACGGACGCGATGGCGACCTTCCGCGGGCTCGGGCTCGAGCAGCACCTAACCCCGCAGCGGTCGAACGGCGTGCGCTCGATGATCGAACGCATCCGCACGGACGCCGCCGCCCTCGCCTGAAGCGGTCGCGGTCAGGCGCCGGGGCCGGACTTGAACGTCTTGAGGTAATGCGCGATCGCTGCAAGATCGTCTTGCGGGACTTGCGAAAGATTGCGCACCACTGCGGCCATCGGGCCGCCGAGCGAATCGCCCGACGGCGTCAGCCCGGTCGATAGCGCGTAGGCGATGTCGCTTTCCGACCAGTCGGCGAGCCCCGCCGCCGTGATGTTCGGGCGACTTGCCCTTGCCTTCCGGCAGCGGCGCCCCGGTCAGGCGGCGCGACGCGATCATGCCGCCAAGAAAAGTGCGAGGCGAGTGGCATTCGCCGCAGTGGCCCGGCCCCTCGACGAGATAACGGCCTCGGGCTTCGGGATCGCGCGGATCCTCGGCGAGAGGGTGGGCGACGGTCGGCATGTAAAGCAGCTTCCAGAAGCCGACCGCCCTGCGGATCGAGAACGGGAACGCGAGAGCGTTGGGTGGCGCGCGCCCGGGGACCGGCGGCGCGGTTCGCAGGAAGGCATAGAGGTCCCGCACGTCCTTGACCGACATCCGCGCGTAGGACGGATAGGGAAACGCCGGATAGAGATGCCGGCCGTCGGGCGAGACGCCGGCCATCAGCGCATTGGCGAAGTCTTGCGCGCTCCAGCCGCCGATCCCATCCTGGCGATCCGGCGAAATGTTCGGCGGGAAGAAGGAGCCGAACGGCGTCTTCAGCTCCTGCCCGCCGCCGAGGCGCAACGGATCGCTCTGACCGGGCGACTGGTGGCACGACTCGCAGCCGGCGAGAAAGAAGACGATCCGGCCTGCGGCGGGATCCCCGTGCGCCAAAACCGCTCGCGCCGTTTCGGGATCGATGCCGCGCGGCGCGGTGAGGACCCAGGTCGCCGCGGCCAAGGCGACGACCAGGATCGCGATCCCGACGGCGAAGGCCGTCCGCTCAGCGGTCATCGATATCGCCGGGGCTCAATTCTCCTTGGCGCGATACTTCTCGTGGCAACCGCCGCAGTTCTTGTAGAAGTTCGGCATGATCGCCTTGAAGCTGGCCTCGTCCTTGACGTCAGCGAGCGCAGCCGTGGCGTCGGCTCCGAGTTTCTTGAAGCGGGCGTCGAAGTCCGCGGTATCCTCCCAGATCGCCGGCAAGGCGTGGGTGTCCCCGGTCTTGCTGTCCGGCGGGAACAGGGCCGGCATCTTCTCGGCCGCGTTGTCGTAGGTTTTGAGCGCCTTCTGCACGGCGGCGAGATCGAACGGCGCGCCTTTCAGCATCGCTACGACCGGCTTGGTCGCCTCGCCATTTTCCTTCATCAACGCCCGCCGCTCCTTGATCGCGTCCGCTCCCGTCGCCGCGAGCGCGAAGCCCGCGCTCAGCGCGACCAGAGCCGCCGCAATCGACCCCTTGCCAGTCATTTTCATAGTCTCCTCCACCAGCCACTGTTGATATCAGGCCGTTCGCCGCGACGCCTGCGCCTTTCAGATCGCCCGAAAGATCGCAGCCCGTGTCGCCATATCGATATCGGCAAAGCCTCCGGCGCGCCAGAGCGCCAGAGCGCCACGGCGACGCGTTCCGCCGGTGTGGCCGACCGACCCAAAATTTCATCGCGGTCGTGACCTCTGCTTCCGCGTGGCCGCCCGATGGTCAACCGTTCGTTAATCCCCACGCGGGACAATGAAGGCAGAAATGCTTGCAGCGCGGGCGACCCGTCATGAGCGACCACGAAGACAGAGATCCCCACCCCGCCGATGAGGCGAACGACCCGGCGCCCGTGGAAGAAGAGGACGCCGTGGAACAGTCCGAATCTGCGCCGTCCGACTCCCCGAGGCCCATCGTCGCCCGCCGCACGGACGACGAGCAATCCGCCGGACTGCCTCTCGTTCTGCCGCCGTCCTTCTGGGAGAAGGCGAACGATCCCCGGAGCGATTACCGGGCGCGCGCGCTCCGTCGGCACGGCCTCGCGGTCGCGGCGCTGACCGTCGGCGTCGTCGCCCTCGGCGCGGCTGCTTTCGTGGCCGTGGATCATCACCGGCAGGCAGGTCTGCTGGCCGAGCGCGCAGAGGAGAACGCTAGACTGGCTGAGACCGTATCATCGCTCAACGCGCGGCTGCAGACGATCGAGACCGCCAAGGGCCGCGACGAACTCGCCGAGTTGCGCCGTTCGGTCGGCGACATGAAGACGGCCGTCGTGAGCTCGCGCGAGCTCGGCGCCGCAATCGCCCAATTGTCGCAGCGGGTGGAGAAGCTCGACCGCGAGCAAGGCGCCAAGCTCGACAAGCTCGGCGAACGCGTCGACCACGAGACCAACGTCCGCACGGCCGAGATCGCCGCCCGCCTCGACAAGCTCGAGAAGACTCCCGCGCCGCCGCCGAACCCGCCCGCCCCCGCGGCGCAGCCGCCGAAATTCGGCGCCAACGTCTCGATGGACCCGACCGGCTCCATCGATCGGTCAAGACAGGTCCTGCGCGGCTATGTCGTGCTCGGCGCCGAGAACGACACCGCCCTGATCGGCGGCCGCTACGGCGAACGCGCGGTGCGGGCAGGCGACTACCTCCCCGGGGCAGGACGGGTCGAGCGGGTGGAGCGGCTGGGCGCGAACTGGGTGGTCGTCACCGACCAGGGCCTGATCGCTTCGGCTTACGCGGCGCCCTACTGATCCGGCGGGCCGTTCGGAAGGGCGGGCGAACGCGCCGCCTACCGCCCGCCATGTGTCCGCCGCGCATCAGGTGCGTCAAAAGCGCTTCAAGCGCGCCCCGCGCTTTCGGTCACAGAGCGCTTATGTTACGAAGCCGGCTCGAAGGGTCGGAGCGCCTCGCCGCGGCCCGAAGGGCAGACGGCCGAAAATGGCAGAACGGCGCAGCAGTTTCAGCTACGAAGACCTCCTGGCCTGCGGCAGAGGGGAATTGTTCGGGGCGGGGAACGCGCAGTTGCCCCTGCCCCCGATGTTGATGTTCGACCGCATTTCAGGGATTTCCGAGAGCGGCGGCGCCAACGGCAAGGGCGAGGTGCGGGCTGAATTCGATATCAAGCCGACGCTGTGGTTCTTCGACTGCCATTTCAAGGGCGACCCTGTCATGCCCGGCTGTCTCGGCCTCGATGCGCTGTGGCAGCTCACCGGCTTCTTTCTCGGGTGGCTCGGCCTGCCCGGGCGCGGGCGGGCGCTGGGCGTCGGCGAGGTGAAGTTCGCCGATCAGGTGCTTCCGAGCATCCGGAAAGTCGTCTATGGCGTCGACATGAAGCGCGTCTTCAAGGGCAAACTCGTTCTCGGCATCGCCGACGGCTGGCTGGAGGCCGACGGCAAGCGCATTTACGACGTCAAGGACATGCGGGTCGGCCTGTTCAGCCCAGCCTCCCCCGCCTCCGCCTGAAAGTCGAGCACGCCGAGACGCGATCATGGAGAGATTGGGATGAGACGCGTCGTCGTCACCGGCATGGGCATCGTATCGTCGATCGGCAACAACGCCCAGGAAGTCACGGCAAGCCTGCACGACGCCCGGTCCGGCATAACGCGGGCGGCGAAATTCGCCGAGCTCGGCTTCCGCAGCCAGGTCCACGGCGCGCCGACGCTCATCGCCGAAGAGGTGGTGGACCGCCGCGCCATGCGCTTCCTTGGCGGCGGCGCCGCCTGGAACCATGTCGCCATGGAGCAGGCGATCGTCGACAGCGGCCTCGGTCCCGACGAGGTGTCCAACGAGCGGACCGGAATCATCATGGGGTCGGGCGGACCCTTCGACCCATGCAATTGTCGAGGCCGCCGACATCACCCGCTCCAAGGGGCCGAAGCGGGTCGGACCGTTCGCGGTGCCGAAGTCGATGTGCTCGACCGCTTCGGCGACGCTCTCGACCTGGTTCAAGATCAAGGGGATCAGCTATTCGATCTCCTCGGCCTGCGCGACCTCCAATCACTGCATCGGCGCGTCCTACGAGCAGATCCTCATGGGCAAGCAGGACGTGATGTTCGCGGGCGGGTGCGAGGAGCTCGACTGGACGCTTTCGGTCCTGTTCGACGCGATGGGGGCGATGTCGTCGGCTTACAACGACACGCCGGCGCGCGCTTCGCGCGCCTATGACCGCAACCGCGACGGCTTCGTGATTTCCGCTGGCGCAGGCGTGCTGGTGCTCGAGGACTACGAGCGGGCGAAGGCCCGCGGCGCGAAGATCTACGCCGAGATCGTCGGCTATGGCGCGAGCTCGGACGGACACGACATGGTCGCGCCTTCGGGCGAAGGCGCGGCGCGCTGCATGCGCCTGGCGCTTTCGACGGTGAAGGTTCCGATCGACTACATCAATCCGCACGCGACCTCGACGCCGGTCGGCGACGTGAAGGAAATCGAGGCGCTGCGCGAAGTGTTCGGATCGGGCGAAAAATGCCCGCCGATCTCGGCGACGAAATCGCTCACCGGCCATTCGCAGGGGGCGACCGGGGTCCACGAGGCGATCTACTCCTTGCTGATGATGCGCAACGGCTTCATCTGCCAGAGCGCGCATATCGAAGAGATCGATCCGGCTTTCGCGGACATGCCGATCGTCCGGGCGCGCCGCGACAACGTGGATCTGCGCGCCGTCCTGTCGAACTCCTTCGGCTTTGGCGGGACCAACGCGACGCTCGTCTTCAAGCATGTCGACGCCTGAACCGCCCGACCTGAAAACGTGGGACCCTCCCCTTGACGCCAAAGAGCGAGCGATGACCTCCGGGCTGATGCAGGGAAAGCGCGGTCTCGTCATGGGGGTGGCCAACGATCACTCGATCGCCTGGGGGATCGCCAGGGCCCTGGCGGCCGAAGGCGCCGAGCTCGCCTTCACCTATCAAGGGGAGGCGCTCGGCAAGCGCGTGACGCCGCTCGCCGAGAGCCTGGGATCGACGCTGATCGCGCCGTGCGACGTGGAGGATCTTGCTTCCGTTGACGCAGTCTTCGCCCGGATCGCTGAGGAATGGGGCGCGATCGACTTTCTCGTCCATTGCATCGGCTTCTCGGACCGAAACGAGCTCAAGGGCCGATACGCCGACACGACTCGCGACAATTTCGTCCGGACCATGGTCATTTCGGCCTTTTCGTTCACCGAGGTCGCCAAACGCGCCTCCGTCCTGATGCCCTCGGGCGGGGCGATGCTGACGCTGACCTTCGGCGGCGCGACGCGGGTGATGCCGAATTACAACGTCATGGGCGTCGCCAAGGCGGCGCTGGAATCGAGCGTCCGTTATCTCGCCGCCGACTTCGGCCCCGACAACATCCGCGTCAACGCCATCTCTGCCGGGCCCATTCGCACCCTTGCCGGCGCCGGAATCGCGGACGCACGCTTCATGTTCAATTTCCAGCGCGCCCATTCTCCCCTGCGGCGGACGGTGACGATCGAGAACGTCGGCGGCGCGGCGCTCTATCTGCTGTCGAACCTGTCGGACGGCGTGACCGGAGAGATTCATTTCGTCGACGCCGGCTACAGCATCATCTCCATGCCGCGACCGGACGACATCAAGGAATAGCGGCTCCCTCGCCGCCCGGCAGTCTCCGTGCGTTGATTCTGCTATACTCTTCCCTCTTGGCCCGCGGCCGGGCAAGGGAGTGGAGGCCATGCCTCACGGCGGAATTCGCGGCGCGTTTTTCCGCATTCGTCTCTGGGTCTTGATCTGGGCGAGCGCCTTGCTCGTCCTGTCGGGTTTCCTCGCCTTCGCGGCTTCCGCGTCCAAAACCACGCCCTCGCCCCGCGACCGCGCATTCGCCGAGTTCATCGCCTCGCTGTGGCCAATGGCGGAGACGCTCGGCGTGTCGCGCCAGACGTTCGACCGCGCCTTCGCAGGCGTCACGTTCGACCCGACGGTTGTCGCGCAAACGCAGCGGCAGGCCGAGTTCACAATTCCGATCTGGACCTATATCGCATCCGCGGCGTCGCCCGACCGGATCGGACGCGGCCGCGATAAGGCGTTGGCGGTCGCCCCCTGGCTCGCCAAAGCGAGCCGGATTTATGGCGTCGACTCTGGAATCCTGATGGGGATCTGGGGTCTGGAGACGGACTTCGGCGCGGCGCCCGGCTCTCTCGACGTTGTCCGCTCGCTCGCCAGCCTCGCGTTCGTCCGGTTCCGGGACAACTACTTCCGCGACGAACTCCTGTCGGCGCTGGCGATCCTTCAGGCGGGCGACGTCGGGGCGCGGGCCATGACGGGGTCCTGGGCGGGCGCTATGGGCCAGACTCAATTCATGCCTTCGAGCTTTCTCGCCTACGCCGTCGATTTCGAAGGCGCCGGCCGGCGCGACATCTGGAAGAGCGAAGCAGACGCCATCGGCTCGACCGCCCATTATCTTGCCGCCTACGGCTGGACGCGCGACCTTCCCTGGGGATTCGAGGTCAAACTCCCGGCGAACTTCGCGCTCGCCGACGCCGATTCCGCCAAGACGGCGCCTTTCGCCGCTTTCTCGGCCCGCGGCGTCCTCCGGGCGGACGGACAGCCGTTTCCGGCCGCCGGCGAGGGTCGGCTGCTAATTCCGGCCGGCCTCGCCGGACCGATCTTCCTCGTCACCGCCAATTTCGACGTCCTCAAGGACTACAATTCCTCGACCGCCTACGCGCTCGCGGTGGCCTTGCTCGGCGACGCGGTGACGGGCCGGACAGGCGTCCTTGCGTCGTGGCCGAGGTCAGACCGGGCGTTGAGCCCCGCCGAAGTGCGCAATCTTCAGGTCAAGCTCAAGAAAATGGGCTATGATCCGGGCGATGTCGACGGCATGGTCGGAGACGCTTTGCGCGCCGCGGTCCGCAAGTATCAGGAGCGCAATGGGCTGCCGCCGGACGGCTACGCCGACCTCGCCCTGTTGAAGCGTATCGAGTCCAGCCAATGAATCGAGTTCCGGCGCCTGACGCGCAGCGCGAAGCGAAAAAGGAAAGCGCGACCGCGCTCTTTGGCCGCGCCGCGCGGATGGTCGCGCTAGCGCTTTGCTGCCTCGTCCTCGCGGCGCCCGCGTCGCAGGCGCAGAACGTCGGCGGCCTGCCCGGCTTCCTTCAACACCTGTTCGGCTTGGGCGCGCAGCCCGCGCCGCCGATGGCGCCGAACGCCGCGCTGAAGGAGCGTGCGCACAGGCCGGTCCGGAAGAAACAGGACTTCGTCTCCTCGACGGCGACGCGCGCTCCGGGCACGCCGGGCGGCGCGCCCGTCCAGCCGACCTTTTTCGTTTCGGTCCTCGGCGACAGCCTTGCGATCCTCGCCTCTCAGGGGCTGACGGACGCCTTCGCCGCCAGGCCGGAGGTCTCGGTCACCGATCTGGCGCGCGACGTCTCGGGCCTTGCCCGCGACGATTACTTCGATTGGCCGAAGGCGGCGCGCGATCTCCTGGCGACGAAGCCGAAACTCGACCTCGCCGTGATCATGCTCGGGATCAATGACGTGCAGCCGCTGAAAGACAACGGCGAAATGGTCGACACGCTGAGCGACAAGTGGCGCGACGCTTATGCGCTGAGGGTCGACGCGCTGCTGGCGCCGTTTCAGGACGCCCATATTCCGGTCCTTTGGGTGGGATTGCCGCCCATGCGCGACGAGCCGCTTCACACTCAGGCGCTGGCGCTGAACGAAATCTATCCGCGACCGCGTCGCCAAGGCCGGCGGAACCTACGTCGACATCTGGGACGCTTTCTCCGATCCGGGCGGCCAGTACGCCGCCTTCGGACCCGACGCCGAAGGCCAGAACGCCAAATTGCGCAACGGACCGGGCGGGATCTATTTCACCAAGGCTGGATCGCGAAAGGTGGCGCAGGTGCTCGAGCCGGACATCCGGCGCGAGATCGACAAGGGCAAGCCGCAGGACAATCGGCCGCGCTGCCGCCGGACATCGAGAAGGAGGCCTCCGCCATCAACGAGGAGATCCAGCGCGAGAAGGGCGGCGACGGGCGGCCTGGCGAAGCGGCGGTCGCCGCGCGCGAAACCGTCGGTCGGGCCGATCGTCTCGCTGACCGCCCTGCCCGCGTCGCCCGGCGGCGCTCTGGTCAGCGCGGCCGACGCAGCCTTGCTTCGCGCCGCGGCGCAACAGGCTTCCGTTTGCCCGCGGGCGCGCCCGCCGGACGGGCTGACAATTTCTCGTGGCCGCCACCCCGATCGCAGGGGCTCCGAGGCGTCGCGCTGACTGCTTGTTTGGCCCCAACCGGCGTGCTAGGCGACGCCGCGCATCAATTCAGATCGGCTCGACATGCGGCCTCAGGGGGGCGCTCGGGCGTGGCGGATGAAGGAGCACGAGACGATGGCCGAAGAAGCGGAAACGGCGCGGAGGCCCCAGCAGGCGGCCCCAAAGTTCACGGTGCTGGCGCAGTATACCAAGGACCTGTCGTTCGAGAACCCGAACGCGCCGCGCACGCTCGGTCCGCAGCAGACCGCGCCCAATCTCTCGGTCCAGATCAACGTCAACGCCCGGCAGCTCGCCCCGACCGACTTACGAGGTCAGCCTGATGCTCGAAGGCGGCGCCGGCCAGGGCGCCGACACCCTGTTCAAGTTCGAGCTCAATTACGCCGGCGTGTTCCGCATCGAGAATTTTCCGGCCGACCAGGTCCAGCCGATCGTGATGATCGAGGGACCGCGCCTCCTGTTCCCGTTCGCGCGTCAGATCATCGCCGACGCGGTTCGCGGAGGCTCCTATCCTCCGCTGTTCATCGATCCGATCGACTTCCACGCGCTCTACCTGCAGCGCCTGGCGGCCGCCGGCGGCCAGCAGCAGGCTCGGCCGGCGTGAAGCCTCAGGCCCGGACGTGCGAACCTCGTACGGCCGACAGATAGCGAAGCCAGAGCGCGCCTTCGCCGAGGGCGGCGACATGGCTTCGATGCGCCTCCTCCTCTTCGGGACGCAGGCGCGCCGCGCGCGGCGGCCGCGGCGTCGAGCGGACGCCGGACCGGCTCGACCAGCGCGCCCGCCGAAGTCGCGGCCGATCGTCGAACGACAGCGAACGCTGCCGGCCGCCGGTCAGTTCGCCGTAGATTTCGACCAGGATTTCCGCGTCGAGCAGCGCCCCGTGCTTCACCCGCTTCGAGCGGTCGATCCGGTAGCGGTCGCACAAGGCGTCGAGGCTGTTCTGCTGGCCCGGGATGCTTCTTCCGCGCGAGCGCCAGCGTGTCGACCACCCGATCCATGCCGATCGGCTCTCGTCCGAGCCGGGCGAGCTCCGCGTTGACGAAGCGCATGTCGAATTCGGCGTTGTGGATGACGAGCCGGGCGTCGCCGACGAATGCCAGAAACTCCTCGACGACGGCGGCGAAAACGGGCTTGTCCTTCAGGATGCTCGGCCGTGTGGCCGTGAACCCGCACCGCGTCCTCGGGGACGTCGCGCTCGGGGTTGATCAGGTGATGGAAGACGCGGCCCGTCGGCGCCTGGTGGACGATCTCGACCGCGCCGATCTCGAGCAGCCGGTGTCCGTCGGCGGGCTGAGGCCCGTGGTTTCGGTGTCGAGCACGATCTCACGCATGACGGGTCGCTTGTCCTTCCAGTCCGGCGGCGGCGCGCAGGAACTGGGCGACCTGCTCACGCGTCCGCTCCAGGCTTCCGCCGGTGTCGATGACGAAATGCGCCCGGCGGCGCTTTTCCGCATCGCTCATCTGGCGCGCCAGGATGGCATCGAGCTTCTCCTCGGTCATCCCCGTCCGCGCCAGCGCCCGGGCGCGCTGCGCCGCCGCCGGCGCGCTCACCACGATGACGCAATCGACGGCCGTGTCGCCGCCAGTCTCGAACAGCAGCGGCACGTCGACGATCGCGATCCGGCGCCCTTCGCCAAGCGGCCCGCGCGACGAACTGCGCCCGCATCGCCGCAACCGCCGGATGGACGAGGCCCTCGAGCCGCGCCGAGCGCCGTCGGGTCGTTCAGGACGATCTGGGAAAGCCGATCGCGATCGACGCGGCCGTCGACGACGACGCCGGGAAAGACGCCCTCGACGACGCTTCGGCGCCCGCCGCCCGAATAGAAGGCGCGCACCGCCGCGTCGGCGTCGAACACCGGCGCTCCGAACTCGGCGAACATCGCCGCCACGGTCGACTTGCCCATGGCGATCGAGCCGGTCAGACCCGCCACGATCATCGCTGCAGCCTCGTGCGCGCCGACGTCCGCCTCGATCAGGGCGCGCAGCTCGGGCGTCACCTCGGGGCGCCGTCCGAACCAGCGCTCGAACGCGGGCGCGGCCTGGTGGAGGAGCATTCCAAGCCCCTTCGACCGTGCGCAGCCCGCGCGCGCGCGCCGCCTCGATCAGCGGCGTGCGCAGCGGGACGTAGACGATATCCGCCACGACCGCGTCCGCCGGCAGCGCTCCGACGTCGAGGCTCAGGGCCGGCTGGCCCGCCATGCCGAGGACGCTCGTGTTGACGAGAAGATCGGCGCTCGGCAGGCACGTCGGCGAGCCTGTCCCACGGCGCGACGGTCAGGGGCCCGCCGAACGCTTCCGCCAGCGCCTGCGCCCGGCTCTGCGTCCGGTTGATCAGGATGATGCGCTCGAAACCGCGGGCGGCGAGACCGTAGACGACGCGCGCGCCGCGCCGCCGGCGCCGATCACGACCGCCGACCGCCGGCGATCCGTCCACCCGGGCGCCGATTCGTCCAGGTTGGCCAGAAAACCCGCGACGTCGGTGTTGTCGCCGCACAAGGAGCCCGTCCTCGCGCCACAGCACGTTCACCGCGCCAAGCGCTTCGGCCACCGGCGTGCGGCGATCGCAGGCGGAAAACGCCGCCTCCTTGTGCGGCACCGTGACGTTCGAGCCCGACCAGACCGTCCTCGCCGATCCGGGCCGCGAACTCGGCGAAATGCGCCCGGCGGAACCGGGAACCGCTCGTAGGCCGCCTCGATTCCAAGGCGCTCCAGCCAATAGCCATGGATCAGCGGCGAGCGCGAGTGCGCGACGGGCCAGCCCGCCACCCCGGCCCGGAGCCGTTCGCCCGTTGTCGTCATAGCGCAACCAGTCCTTCGGCCCGGAGCCAGGCCAGCAATTTGAGGAGCGGCAGCCCGAGGATGGTGAAGTGATCGCCGCGGATCCGTCTCGAACAGATGCACGCCGAACCCTTCGAGCTGATAGACGCCGACGCTCGCCAGCGCCGCGGGTCCGGCGACATCGAGATAGCGCAGGATCGCCGCCTGATCGAGCGGGCGCATCGTCGAGTCGGCCGCGTCCTAATCGACCACGAGCGCGGCGCCCGGCGCGCGACGCAGAAGGCGGAGGTCAGCCGATGCGCGCGTCCTGCGAGCGCCGCCAGCGATCTCAGCCGCCTCGGCGCGATCGCGGGCCTTGTGCAGGAGTCGCGTCCCGACGGTCAGCGTCTGGTCGGCGCCCAGGCAGTAGGCCTCGGGTCTCAGCGCGCTCGCAGCCAGCGCCTTGGCGCGCGCGAGCTCCGCCGGCAGCCCCTCGATCGAGCCGCCCGGCGACGAAATAGCGGTCCTCCAGCGCGCGCTCGTCGACATCGACGGCGATCGTCTCGGCGTCGAGCCCGCAGGCCGCGAGCAGAGCCCGCCTGCTTGCGCTCTTCGAAGCGAGGACGAGGGGCGCGGCGGCCGCCCACACGGCCGGGTTCCGCGGCTATGGCGGCGTCGCTCATGCGGTCATACCTCGGCGATGAATTTGAGCCGATGGGCGCGATAGAGGTCGAGAATCGCCGCCGCGGTTTCCTCGATCGACCGGCGCGAGACGTCGATGACCGGCCAGGTCCGCTCGGCGAACAGACGGCGCGACGCCGCGATCTCCTCGGCGACGGCGACCCGGTCGACATATTCGGTCTGCGCGTCGGCGTTGAGCGACAGCAGGCGGTTCTGGCGGATCTGAACGATCCGGTCGGCCGAGGCGACCAGTCCGACGATCAGCGGGTGGCGAAGATTGCCGAGCCCGCGCGGCAGAGGAACATGCGGCACGAGCGGGACGTTGGCGGTCTTGTAGCCGCGGTTGGCGAGATAGATGCTGGTCGGCGTCTTCGACGTGCGGCTTACGCCGACCAGCACGATGTCGGCGTGCTCGAGATTTTCGGGCAGCTGGCCGTCGTCGCTCATCATCGTGAAATTGAGGGCGTCGATGCGCTTGAAGTAGTCGGCGTTCAGCATGTGCTGCGCGCCGGCGCGCGGCGTCGAATTCTGTCCGAGGTAGGATTTGAACAGATTGAGGATCGGCCCCAGCACGCTCAGGCACGGCGAGCCGTAGGCTTCGCAGCTTTCCTCCAGCCGCCGCGACAGGTTCGAATCGACCAGGGTGAACAGAACGATGCCCGGGCGCGTTCTCGATCTCGGCGATCACCCGGTCGAGCTGCTCGGGCGTTCTCACCAGCGGATAGACGTGCTCGATCGAGGCGACGCCCTGGTATTGCGCCGAGGCGGCGCGGGACGCGGCGATCAGCGTCTCGCCGGTCGAGTCCGACACGAGATGGAGATGAAAATAGCTGCGGCCCAAGGTCGTTCCCCGACACGAATCCCAGGAGGTTTATAGTCGGTGAACGGACCTGTGGACAGGGCGGGACGGACGCTGTCCCCGACGATGCGCGCGGCTTCCGCCCGGGGTCGCCCGCAGCTCGCCCTCCACAGGATCGAAAGCGTGGACAAAGCGTAAAGGGATTCGCCTGCTCGCGGTGAATTCCGGGGACAAGTCGCCCGCGATTCGACCCCGCGGCCGAATCGACCGGAAATGCTTAACAAATCGTTAAGGCGACGAACTCCGTTCCACGGCGGCGCCGCGAGCGTTCACCGGCCTCCATCCGGTGACTCGCGGGCGACCAAGTTTGAATCTGCGCTGTCGACCTGCCTAAGAAGAGAGAACAGACTCGAGATTCTCTCTTCCCTATTTTCCCCGCTCTCCCGGCTTGCATCCCGTCCCCCGCGCCCGTAATCGCTACGCGCCCACTGACGCCGGGCGCCTCGGCGAATCCGGATTCGTCATGTACCTTTGGCTCAAGGCCCTCCACATCATCGCGATCATCGCCTGGATGGCGGGCATGCTCTATCTCCCAAGGCTGTTCGTTTATCATGTCGATGCGCCTGCCGGTTCGCCGGCCTCCGAGACATTCAAGATCATGGAGCGACGGCTGCTCAAGGCGATCATCAACCCGTCGATGGTCGTGGTGTTCGTCACCGGCCCGCTGCTCGCCTACCTCGGCAGAATACTGGCAGGACCCCTGGCTGCAGATCAAATTCGTCCTCGCCCTCGGACTTGGGGCGGTGCATGGATATCTCGCGCGCTACGTCAAACTGTTCGCCCGGGACGCGAACACGCGCCCGGCGGTGTTCTTTCGCGTTCTCAACGAGGTCCCGACGGTGCTGATGATCCTGATCGTGCTGCTCGTCGTCCTGAAGCCCTTCTGAGGCCTTCGGCCGGCAGGTTCAGGCCGGCGAACTGCAATTGCCCGTTGAAAATTGCGATGAAGCCGATTATGAGACGGCTGCCCATCATCGACGCGTCTCACGCGTGGCCGCGGACCGCAGGGTCCGTCCAGCCACAACGGTCCTCCGAGACCGCTGAAAGTCCGTAGAGCGCTCTCCACTCTCCACTCCGTTCGCGACACAAGGCTTTTTTCGGCCCGATCGCCCGAGGCAAAGGTCCGCAAATGCGGGAAATCAAACTCAAAGACTTAAAGCAGAAATCTCCCACCGAACTCCTGGCGTTCGCAGAGGAGAACGACGTCGAGAACGCTTCGACGATGCGCAAGCAGGAACTCATGTTCGCCATTCTCAAGCAATTGGCGAGCGTCGACGTTCAGATCATCGGCGAGGGCGTGGTCGAGATCCTTCAGGACGGCTTCGCCTTCCTGCGCTCCGCCGACGCCAACTATCTTCCCGGTCCCGACGACATCTACATCTCGCCCTCCCAGATCCGCCGGCTCGGCCTGAGGACCGGCGACACGGTCGAAGGCGTGATTCGCAGCCCGAAGGAGGGCGAGCGGTACTTTGCGCTCCTGAAGTGCAATGCGATCAATTTCGAGGACCCCGAGAAGACGCGCCACAAGGTCCATTTCGACAACCTGACGCCGCTCTATCCGAACGAGCGCCTGAAGCTCGAAGTGGAAGATCCCACGCGGAAGGACATGTCGTCGCGCGTCATCGACATCGTCGCGCCGATCGGCAAGGGCCAGCGCGCGCTGATCGTCGCGCCGCCGCGCACCGGCAAGACCGTTCTCCTGCAGAACATCGCCCAGTCGGTCACCGCAAATCACCCCGAGTGCTACCTGATCGTGCTGCTGATCGACGAGCGGCCGGAGGAAGTCACCGACATGCAGCGGTCGGTGAAGGGCGAGGTCGTCTCCTCGACCTTCGACGAGCCGGCGGTTCGCCACGTGCAGGTGGCGGAGATGGTGATCGAGAAGGCCAAGCGCCTCGTCGAGCACGGACGCGACGTCGTCATCCTGCTCGATTCGATCACGCGCCTCGGCCGCGCCTACAACACGGTCGTGCCATCGTCGGGCAAGGTGCTGACCGGCGGCGTCGACGCCAACGCGCTGCAGCGGCCGAAACGCTTCTTCGGCGCGGCGCGCAATATCGAGGAAGGCGGATCGCTGACGATCATCGCCACGGCGCTGATCGACACGGGATCGCGCATGGACGAAGTGATCTTCGAGGAGTTCAAGGGAACCGGCAATTCGGAAATCATTCTCGACCGCAAGGTCGCCGACAAGCGGACGTTCCCGTCGATGGACATCACCCGCTCCGGCACCCGCAAGGAGGAACTGCTGGTTCCGCCGGACATCCTCAAGAAGATGTACGTGCTGCGGCGCATCCTCAATCCGATGGGCACGGTCGACGCGATCGAGTTCCTGCTCGGCAAGCTGCGCGAGACGAAGACCAACGCCAATTTCTTCGAATCGATGAACACCTGACGGCTCGAAGCAGGAGCGCGGGCGAAGCGGGAGAGGCGCGTGTCGGAACAGCGGATCGCAGAAGCCGACGCTCGCCGAGATGCGCGGCGAGATCGACCGGATCGACGCGGCGATGCACGAGCTCCTGATGGAGCGCGGGCGGATCATCGACCGGCTGATCGAGATCAAGGCGCGGCCAGGGCGGCGGCTCGGCGTTCCGTCCGGCCCGCGAGGCGGCGATGATGCGCGCGATCGCCGAGCGGCATCGCGGCCATTTGCCGCTGGACACGGTCGAGGGCATCTGGCGGATCATCATCTCGACCTTCACCTACCTGCAGGCGCCCTACAGCGTGCATGTCGACGTCTCGCGCGGCGACGCGGCGATGCGCGATTCGGCGCGGTTCCATTTCGGCTTCACCGTGCCCTGCGTGCCGCATCTGAGCGCGGTCGACGTGATCGAGGCGGTCGCGGGCTCGACCGGCGATCTCGGCATGTTCGCGCTCGACGGCGGACCGCGGGCGGAGGCCTGGTGGACGCGGCTGATGCCGCGCGACGCGCCGAAGGTGATCGCGCGGCTGCCGTTCGTCGAGCGGACCGACCATCCGGCCGGCATGCCGGTGTTCGTCATTTCGCGGCCGCTGGCGGACGGGGGCGCGCGCGATGTCGTGCTGGAGGCCATCCGTCTCGACCGCTGGCGGCCGGATTATCCGTTTGCGCTCGGCGCCATCGGCGCGGAGATCGTCGCGTCCGCCGCCGACAGGATGGGGCTCAGCCTGCTGATCGGCCGGCCCGGCGCGGGCTCGACGCCAATCTGGCCTCGGCGACGCTGAGCGGCGCCGGGGCCGCGGACGTACGAAGCGTCGAGATCGGGTCGCACGCGGCGCGATTCGACGCATCGGCGTTGCGTCCGGACCGCGCGCTTGAGGCTATCGAGACGTCATGTCCACCATCGCTTCGCTCCGCCCCGAGCCCCGCCCCGAATTCATGGCGATCGACGCCTACGTGCCCGGCAAGAGCCGGGTGGCTGGCGTCGCGAAGGTCCATAAGCTGTCGTCGAACGAGTCGCCGCTCGGGCCGTCGCCCAAGGCGATCGCGGCCTTCCAGGCGTCGGCGCGCGATCTCGCGGTCTATCCGGACGGTTCGGCGCGCGCGCTCCGCGAAGCCGATCGGGCGCCGGTTCGGCCTCGATCCCGAGAGGATCCTGTGCGGCAACGGCTCGGACGAGATCCTCGCCTTGCTGGCGCATGTCTTCCTGCGTCCGGGCGACGAGGGGCTCTACAGCGAGCACGGGTTTCTCGAATATCCGATCGCCATTCGCGCGGCGGGCGCGACGCCGGTCGTCGCGCCGGAGACGAACCGGACGGCCGAGCGTCGACGCGCTTCTCGCCAAGGTCGAGCCCGCGGACGCGGATCGTCTATCTCGCCAATCCGAACAACCCGACCGGGACCTATCTGCCCTATCCGGAGATCGAGCGGCTCCATGCCGGGCTGCCGGCGAATTGCCTGCTGGTGCTCGACGCGGCCTACGCCGAATATGTCACGCGCAACGACTACGCCGCCGGGATCGAGCTCGCCGCGTCGCTGCGAGAACGTCGTCATGACGCGGACGTTCTCCAAGATCCACGGGCTTGCGAGCCTGCGCATCGGCTGGGCCTACGGGCCGGCGCATGTGGCGGACGCGATCAATCGGGTGCGGCCGCCGTTCAATCTCAACGGGCCGGCGATCGCCGCCGGGGTCGCGAGCCTCGAGGACGCCGCCCATATCGAGGCGGCGATCGCGCACAACGCCCGCTGGCTGCCCTGGCTCGCCGAATCGATCGCCAAGCTCGGGATCGAGGTCACGCCGAGCGTGGCGAACTTCCTCCTGCTGGAGTTCGGCCGCAACGGCGTCGGGGCGCGGCGGAGGCGGACGCATACTTGAGCGCGCGCGGCTACATCCTGCGCGCTGTCAGCGCCTACGGGCTGCCGGAGTGCCTGCGGCTGACGGTCGGCGACGAGGAGGCGAACCGCGGCGTCGTCGAGGCGCTGACCGAGTTCGTGAGGACACGGTCGTGGCTGAGCGGCTCGGGCCGCCGCTCGATGAGCCTGTGTTCGGCGAGCTGGCGATCATCGGGATCGGGCTGATCGGGTCGTCGCTCGCCCGCGCCATCCGCAAGCAGAACGCGGCGCGCCGGATCGTGGTCGCGGACGCTTCGCCGGAGCGCTCTGGCCCGCGCCGAGGCGCTCGGTCTCGGGCGACGCCTACACGACCGATCTCGCCGAAGCGGTCGCGGAACGCCGATTGCGTCATCCTCTGCGCGCCGGTCGGCGCGAACGGGGAGATCGGTCGGGCGATCGCGCCGGCGCTGAAGACGGGCGCGATCGTGTCGGACGTCGGCTCGGTCAAGGCCGCGGTGATCGCGGAGCTCGAGCCGATTCTGCCCGCGCATGCGCGGCTCGTCCCGGCCCACCCGGTGGCGGGCACGGAGCAGTCCGGCCCGGACGCGGGCTTCGCCACGCTGTTCGTCAATCGCTGGTCGCATTCTCACGCCGCCCGAGGGCGCGGACCCGGAGGCGGTCGCCAAGGTGCGGGCGCTGTGGGAGGCGATCGGCGCCAACGTCGAGACCATGGAGCGCCGCGCACCACGACCTGGTGCTCGCGATCACCAGCCATGTGCCGCATCTCATCGCCTACAACATCGTCGGGACGGCCGCGGACCTCGAGGACGTGACGCAGTCCGAGGTGATGAAGTTCTCCGCCGGCGGGTTCCGCGACTTCACCCGCATCGCCGCCTCCGATCCGACGATGTGGCGCGACGTCTTCCTGCACAACAAGGACGCCGTCCTCGAAATGCTCGGCCGGTTCAGCGAGGACCTGACGGCGCTTCAGCGGATGATCCGACGCGGCGACGGCGACGGGATTGTTCGCGCTCTTCACCCGGACGCGGGCGATTCGGCTCGGCATCGTCGCCCAGGGCCAGGAGACCGCCGCGCCGGACTTCGGGCGGCGCGGCCCGGACGGCGGAGTCGTCGGAACGGTAAGCGGACAGACGACGACGACATCGGTCGACGTCTGTCAGCCGTCGCGTGGCCGGATCGGCTCGCGGGCGGCTTCGAGGTCGGCGAGAGCCGTCCGCCGCTCGGCCGGCGAGCGCGCCAGCAGATGGACATGGAATTCGAAGCGTCTCAGCGCAACGGGCCGAGCTCGCGCTCGGCGCGGGCCAGAACCGGCTCCGGGAAGGCGCCGGTGTCGAAGCGCCGCCAGGATGCGCCGCCCGCCGCCGTCGTCGCGCGCTGACCGCGAGCAGGACCGCATCGCAGAACGCCGGACAGGCGGGCGGCGTGAAGACGGAGAAGACGTAGGTCTTGCCGGAGACGCCCGCCCAGGAGACGAATCGCGACGCGAGCGAGGTGTCTGCGACAGCGCAGCGAAGGCTCGTGCCGCCCGCTCCGAA
Source organism: uncultured Alphaproteobacteria bacterium (assembly GCA_963724785.1). GTDB lineage: Bacteria > Pseudomonadota > Alphaproteobacteria > Rhizobiales > Beijerinckiaceae > Roseiarcus. The sequence continues at coordinate 82,996 of CAVRWC010000030.1, forward strand.
CGCCCGCCCACAGGCGCGACTCCGGCTCCGCGCAGGCGGCTCGCAAAGCCCGGGGACCTCGAACGCCGACGTCATAGGACAGCATGGCCTTGCTCCCTTACGGAACGAGAACATGAGTAGAACAGAACAGGATCATCGTCAAGCGATTGCCGCGTCCGCGCGCTCGGAATTCGCGCCCTGCCGCGATCACCGCCTTGAGCGACGGGTCGCGAGCGACCGCCTCGGCGTTGAGCCGGTCGCAGGCGCTCTCGATGTCATTCTGCACTCTGGCCGCAAACGCCTCGCGGCTCAGGCCGGGCGGAATGGGAGGCAGGTATTCGATCACGGCGACGCCCGGGCGGCGAAGGAATCCGCGCCGTCTCCAGAACAGGCCGGTGTTCAGCGCCACGGGAAGGCAGGGCGCGGCGTTTCCGGCGTAGATGGCGGCGACGCCCGCCTTGTATCTCGGCGGCGCCCCGGGCAGGCGGCGGGTGCCTTCGGGATAGATGAACACCTGCCGCCCGGCGGCGAACACCGGCCGCGCGGCCTCCTCGATCTGCTGCAGCGCCTGACGCCCGCGTGCGCGGTCGATCGCGATCTGCCTGGAGACGATCAGATAGAGGCCGAAGAACGGAATGTAGGTGAGCTGACGCTTGAGAATGATCGCGAAATCCGGGCGCGTATTTGAGCAGCGCGAAGGTCTCGAGAAAGGACTGATGCTTGGCGGCGATCAGAACCGCGCCGGGCGGAATGTTCTCGACCCCGCGATACTCGACCTTCAGTCCGCAGATCGTCTCCAGAAGCCAGACGGAAGCGGCCCGCCACAGGCTGGCGAGAGCGAACACGGCGCGCCGGCCGCCCAACAGCGTCGGCAAGCCCGAGCACCATCAGAAGCAGCAGCGTCAGATAGAACAGGATGTTGAAGACGATCGAACGGACGACGAGCATGACGGAACGGTCTTTGAACGGCGGGAGGGACGGGTCGGTGCCATCATTGCAGCGCGCGAAGGTGACGCAGCACGATCCTGCGGGAGAGAAGGCCGGTGAGCAGCGCGACGACCGCCGCCACCACCAGGAGACCGGCGTATCCGGTGAGATCGAGGGCGAAGGAGCCGAACAGCGCCGCGATCTCGGCGCCGCCCGGGGAGTCGGCGGACCAGCGCGACAGCGTCGCGGCGGTGAGAAAGAAGGCGATCGCCGCTCCGCCGCCGATCGCCGCGCCCTGCAGGCCGAGCCGCTGAAAGTGGCTGTGAAACTGGTTGGCGACGAACCGGTCCGAGGCGCCGACAAAATGCAGAACCTCGACGATCTCGCGGTTCTCCGCGACGGCGCCCCGGGTCGCAAATCCGATCGCCGTCGCCATGGCGACGATCACCAGGACGAACAGCGCCGCGGCGAGGGCGACGATGGCGCTGGCCATGACCGCCGATCCGGGCGGCCCAGACGCGGTGATCGTCGAGATCGGCCTGCGGCGCGTCCCGCGCGAGCGCTGCGCGCGGAGGGCCGCGACGTCCGCGTCGCTCCGGCCGCGCATGTGGACCACGATGATGCGAGGGACCGGCAGAACCGTGAGGTCGAGGCCGTCGCCGAGCCAGGGCTGAAGGAGCTTTCGCGAATTCGTCGGCGCTGTAGGCGTGAACGTTCTCCGGCCCCACGCTCTGGCCGGCGATCGCGACCACCTTGTCGACCAGCCGGTCGACGTCGTCGCTGGCGCCGGGCTTCACCTGGATCGTGACGTCGCTGAGGATGTCGGTCGCGCCAGGCCTGCGACGCCTGGGCCACGAGAAGCGCGCCGCCGGCCGTCAGACACGCGAGCAGGGTCATGATCGCGACGACGACGACCAGCGCGCCGCCGGCGATCGAATTCGCGCGGAATGAGCGGCATGCGCCGGTCGACCGCCGGCTCGGGCGTCGAAGCGCGCCGTCGTCGGCGGCCTCGTTCATTCGGGCGCGCCCTCGAACAGCGCGACCTTGCCGTCGCCGACGACCAGCCGGCGGGCGAATCCGAACTGGTCCATGAGCTGCAGATCGTGGGTCGCGATCACCACCGCGGTGCCGAGCCGATGCAGCTCGACGAACAGGCGCAGCAGCCGGCGCGCGAGGCCGGGGTCGACGTTTCCCGTCGGCTCGTCGGCGAGCAGCAGCTCGGGTCGGACGATCAGCGCGCGCGCGATCGCGGCGCGCTGCTTCTCGCCGCCGGAGAGAACCGGCGGGATCGCATTCATCCGCTGGCCGAGGCCGACCCAGCGCAGGAGCTCCACGACCTCGGCCCGGTAGCTCGATTCGGCCCGGCCCAGCGCGCGCAAGCGGCAGGGCGACATTTTCGTAGGTGGTGAGATGGTCGAGCAGGCGGAAATCCTGGAAGACGACGCCAATTCGCCGGCGCAGCGCGGTCAAGCTCGTCCTTGGTGAGCGTCGCGGCGTCCCGTCCGAAGATGTGGATGGTTCCGCGGGTCGGCCGCAGGGAAAGCAGCATCAGGCGGAGCAGCGTCGTCTTGCCGGCGCCGGACGGGCCGGTCAGGAACTGGAAGCTCTGCGGCGCGACGGAGAAATTGAGGTCGCTGACGACCTCCTCGCCCATTCCGTATCGCAGGCCGACGTTTTCGAAGCGAAGCAAGAGAACCACCGGATGAGGAGCGCGGTCGAACGGCCGCAATCGGGCGGGCGGTCAGGAAGCGGCGGCGGGGCGCGCCGGACGGCCGACGCCGGAGGACGCAGGGAAACGACAGAGGGCGAGCGGCAAGGGGAGAATCGGGATCATGAGGGCCGAACCAAAGCGATGAGGACGGTTGCGTCGATTCTGTCAATAAGGGGTTGCGGATCGGCAATCGAGCCCCAGTCCGCGCGTCGCGGACCGAAACCAGAGGTCGGCGACGCGAAGTCCGGCGCGACCGAAGCGATGTCTCCCTTGGAAAACGCGATCGACCGACGGCTATGCTGGTAGATCGGAGCGCAGCGGAACGCCAAGCGTTTTCGGTCGAGGGCGATGCATGAGCGGTGAAAGAAGCGTGAAGGTTCTTTTCGACGAGGCGGCGATCGCCGAGCGCACCGAGGCGCTCGCCAAGGAGATCGCGGCGGCCGAGCCGAAGGACCTGCTCGTGGTCGCGATCCTGAAGGGCTCGTTCATGTTCGCCGCCGATCTCCTGCGCGCCCTGCATCGGGCGGGGCTCGAGCCGCAGGTCGAGTTCTTTCATCTGTCGAGTTACCTGGACGGCACGGTGTCGAGCGGAACGGTCGCGATCCTGCGCGACATCGATTCGCCGGTTCGCGACCGCGACGTTCTCCTGATCGACGACATTCTCGAATCCGGCCGCACGCTGGCGTTCGCCAAGGATCTTCTGGCGGCGCGCGGCGCGCGGCGCGTGCTGATCTGCACGATGCTGGAGAAGCCGGGCAAGCGCGCCGTTCCGATCAAGGCCGACTTCGTCGGCTTCGTCTGTCCCGACGTCTTCGTGGTCGGCTACGGCATGGACGTCGCGCACTTCTATCGCGAGCTGCCGTTCATCGGCCGGGTCGTCACGGCGCAGGACGACGCTTGAGGCGCGACAGTCGGATCGGCCGCAATCAAGCGGGAGGACATCGGGTGTTCGAAAGCCGGTTTCAGTCGTTCGCCGACGTCGGCGGCCCGACGCACGGGGCCGCGAGAGTCGCGGAACTGCGCCGCGTCCTGGAGGCCGAAGGCCTGGACGGCTTCGTCGTGCCCCGGGCCGACGAGCACCAGAACGAGTACGTGCCCGCCAACGCCGAGCGGCTCTTGTGGCTGACCGGCTTCGCGGGCTCGGCCGGCGTGGCGGTCGTGCTCAAGGACCGGGCGGCCGTGTTCGTCGACGGACGCTACACCGAGCAGGCGAAGGCGCAGGTGGACGGCTCGGTGTTCGAGATCCTGCACGTGATCGACGAACCGCCGACGGATTGGCTGTCGCGCGTGCTGCGAAAGGGCGAAAGGATCGGCTACGACCCGCGCCTGCATACGCCCGATTCCGTCCGGCGGCTCTCGGCGGCCTGCGAGGCGGCGGGCGCCGAGCTCGTGGCGGTGGCGGCAAATCCCATCGACGCCATCTGGCGGGACCGGCCGGGCTCGCCGATGGGCGCGGTCACGCAGCACAAGACGCGCTTCGCCGGCGAATCGGCGGCCGCGAAGCTCGCGCGGGTGAAGGAGGCGCTGAAGCGCGACGACGGACTGCTGGTCAGCGATCCGCACAATCTCGCCTGGCTGTTCAACATTCGCGGCGCGGATGTCTCGCACACCCCGCTGCCGCTCGGATACGCTTACGTTCCGCGCGAAGGGCGGCCGGTCCTGCTGATCGATTCGCGCGAAGCTCGTCGCCGCCGATCCGGGATGGGCTCGCCGAGCACGTCGAGCTCGCCGAGCCGGACGCGCTGCGTCAGCTGGTGGAGCGGCTGGGACGGACAGGGGCGCGCGCGTCCTGTTCGACGGCGCGACGGCGCCGGCCCTGTTGACGCAGACCCTGGAGCGCGCCGGAGGCAAGGCGGACGTCGGCGCCGATCCGATCGGCCTGATGAAGGCCGCCAAGAACAAGGCCGAGCTCGCCGGGGCGAGGGCGGCGCACGAACGCGACGGCGCGGCGCTGACGCGGTTCCTGGCCTGGTTCGACGCGGAGGCGCCGCGCGGCCGGCTGACCGAGATCGACGCCGTCGAGGCGCTGGAATCGTTTCGGCGCGCGACCGGCGCGCTGAAGGACATCTCGTTTCCGACCATCGCGGCGGCCGGGCCCGAATTCCGCCATGCCGCACTACCGGGTGAGCGTGGCGAGCAATCGCAAGATCGAGCGCGGAATTTTCCTGATCGACAGCGGCGGCCAATACGAGGACGGAACGACCGACGTCACCCGGACGGTCGCCGTCGGTCGCCCGAACGCGTCTGATGCGCGACCGTTTCACCCGGGTCCTCAAGGGTCATATCGCGATCGCCGAGGCCGTCTTTCCGCGGGGCACGAGCGGGGCGCAGATCGACGTGCTGGCGCGCAAGGCCGCTATGGGACGCCGGTCTCGATTTCGATCACGGCACGGGACACGGGGTCGGCTCGTACCTCTCGGTCCACGAGGGTCCGCAGCGGATCGCCAAGACGGGTACGGCGGCGCTCGCGCCGGGGATGATCCTGTCGAACGAGCCGGGTTACTATGCCGCGGGAGACGTTCGGCATCCGGACCGAGAATCTGATGGTGGTCGAACCGCGTGAGATCGCCGGCGCGCGAGCGGGAGATGCTCGGGCTTCGAGACGCTGACGCTGGCCCCGATCGACCTGCGGCTCGTGGACTGGAAGCTCCTGGACGCCGCGCGAGATCAAGTGGCTCGACGCGTATCACGCGCGCGTGCGCAAGGCGCTGTCGCCGCTCGTCGACACGGCGACGCGGCGATGGCTCAACGAGGCGACGCGCCGCGCGACGAAGTCGAGAGCCTCCGTAGCGGGCGGCTCCGTTCGGGCAATGACAAGCCGCCCGCCGCGCAAGGCCGCGGGCGGCGGATCCGCAGCGCGCGATCGGTCAGACCATGTACTGGCCGCCGTTCGCCGACAGCGTCGATCCGGTGATGAGGCCCGGCCTCGTCGGCGGCGAGGAACACGACGCAGCGGGCGATTTCCTCGGGCTCGCCGAGGCGGCGCACCGGGATGTGCGGCAGGATCGACTTGTCCAGCACTTCCTTCGGCACGGCCTTGACCATTTCGGTCGCGATATAGCCCGGGCAGATCGCGTTGACCGTGATGCCCTTGTTGGCGTTCTCCTGGGCCAGCGCCTTGGTGAAGCCGATGTCGCCGGCCTTGGCCGCCGAGTAGTTCGACTGCCCATCTGCCCCTTCTGGCCGTTGACCGAGGAGATGTTGATGATGCGGCCGAACCCGCGCTCGCGCATGCCCTCGATCACCGGACGGGTCATGTTGAAGAGCGAGTTCAGATTGGTGTTGATGACGGCGTACCACTGCTCGGGCGTCATCTTGTGGAACATGCCGTCCTTGGTGATGCCGGCGTTGTTGACCAGGACGTCGACCGGTCCGAGATCCTTCTCGACCTGGCGATGCCCGGCGACGCAGTCGTCGTAGACGCTGACGTCCCATTTGTAGACGTGGACGCCGGTTTCGGCCTTGAACTTCTCCGCGGCCTCGTCGTTGGAGTGATAGGTCGCGGCGACTTGATAGCCTGCGGCCTTCAGCGCCTTGGAAATTGCGGCTCCGATGCCGCGCGTGCCGCCTGTGACGATCGCTACCCTGGCCATGATTTCCTCCCTGGTGGTCTGTCGAACAATGCAGACCTCGTGCTGATGAGGCGACTCTTACACGAAGAAATCGCGCGGCGCCAGTAGCCGATATGGCGCACGCGATAGCGCCTGCGGCATGCGCCGTGGCTGCAGGCGAGGCGGGCGCGCACGTCGCTGGGCCGCCGAGCGGCGAACGGCGCCGCAAAAAGAGGGTTCCGGGGCACAAAGAAACGGCATATCGTACGTTTCCCGTCTGGGCTCGGGTATCATCAGGACGCGCAATCATATGGCGACCATTCTCCGACAACCATCAAGAAATATGCCAACAGACGGCTGTACAATACGGCGTCGAGCGCCTATGTGACCTTGGCCGACCTCGCGAAGATGGTGAAGAGCGGGGAGGACTTCATCGTTTACGACGCCAAGACGAACGAGGACATCACCAGGTCCGTTCTCACCCAGATCATATTCGAGCAGGAAGGTATCGAGGGACAGTCGCTTCTTCCGACGACTTTTCTGCGGCAGCTGATCCGGTTCTACGGCGACAGCATGCAGGCGCTTCTTCCGAGCTACCTCGAGTTCTCGATCGACAAGTTCAGCGGCGAGCGGCAGGCGATGCGGGAGGCCGCCGGCCGCATGTTCGGCGCCGACGCGTTCTCGAGCGGATCGTTCGCGGCTCTGCAGGAGCTGACGCAGAAGAACCTGAACGCGTTCAATCAGGCGCTCGGCGTCTTCTCGCCCTTTACCGCGCCCGCTCGCGGGCGCGGAGGCGACGGCAAGAAGGCGAACGGCGTCGGAGGATATCGAGGAACTGCGCAAGCAGCTTTCCGACATCCAGCGCAAACTCGAGTCGCTCGCCGGGAAGAGCTGAGCGCGAGCGTCGCCGTCGGCCTCGACGGAGCCGCGACGGGATTGCGAAAGCGACGCCGGTCGTCCAGAATTCCGCGCTGAAATCCGGCCTGAAGCGCAATGCCTCTCGACGCCCAGAACCTGCGCGACTTTTACGCTTCGCCCCTCGGCGATCTGGCGAGACGGCTGATCGGCCGGATCGTGCGCGCGCGCTGGCACGGCGCCGCCGGGCTGACCGTGGCGGCGCTCGGCTACGGGTCTCCCTATCTCGACCGGTTTCGCGACACGGCGACGCGCGATGCTTCGCGCTGATGCCGGCGCAACAGGGCGCGGCGGTCTGGCCCGAGCCGGACCGCTGCGCCGTCGCGCTCGTCGACGCCGACATGCTGCCGCTGCCGGACAACAGCGTCGACCGGCTGCTGATCGTCCATGCGCTCGAGGCGGCGGAGCGGCCGGGCGAGCTTCTCGAGGAGGTGTGGCGGGTCGTCGCGCCGGAAGGGCGCATCCTGGCGATCGTTCCGTCGAGGCGCGGCGTCTGGGCGCGCGCCGACGGAACGCCGTTCGGCTACGGGCTGCCCTACTCCAAGACGCAATTGCGCGACCTCCTCCAGGACGCGGTCTTTTCGCCCGTCTTCTGGGGCGAGGCGCTGTTCGCGCCGCCGATCGACCGGCGCTTCGTGATCCGCTCGGCGCCGACGATCGAGCGCATCGGCGCCGCGCTCGGCCTGCCGTTCGCCGGCGTCTATGTCGTCGAGGCGATCAAGCAGGTCCATCGGCCCGTCGGCGTCCACGCCATCCCGATCGCCCGGCGCGCGGTCGTCGTCCCGGCGCTCGCGCCGAGCGCGCGGCGGGAGGCCGAGCGGCTGCGCCGATCATGCGGCGATTTGGCCATTGGCGCCCAGCGGAGCCGATGGAATAGAGCCTTTTTGACCCTCAAACACGGGTGAAGACCGATGCCGAATAGCGAACGCCTGCTGGTCCTCCTGCGCCACGGTCAGAGCGACTGGAACCTGAAGAACCTGTTTACCGGCTGGCGCGATCCGGACCTGTCGCCGACCGGCGTCGAGGAGGCGAAGGAGGCGGGCCGCCGGCTGAAGGCGCATGGGGTCACGTTCGACGTCGCCTTCACCTCGGCGCTGACCCGCGCCCAGCACACGCTCGCCCTGGCGCTCGGCGAGCTGGGCCAGACCGGTTTGCCCGAGCATCGCGACCAGGCGCTGAACGAACGCCATTACGGCGATCTCTGCGGCCTCAACAAGGATGACGCCCGCAAGAAATGGGGCGAGGAGCAGGTCCATCTGTGGCGGCGCAGCTACGACGTCCCGCCGCCCGGCGGCGAGAGCCTGAAGGACACCGTCGCCCGGGCGCTGCCCTACTACTGCCAGCACATCCTGCCGGAGGTGCTGCGCGGCAAGCGCGTGCTGGTCGCCGCGCACGGCAACAGCCTCCGGGCGCTGGTGATGGTGCTCGACCGCCTGACCCCGGAGACCATTCCCGTCGATGGAGCTCGCCACCGGCGTGCCGCTGGTCTACCGGCTGAACGCGGATTCGACCGTCGCTTCGAAGGACGTCCTGACCAGGTAAGCGTCGCCGTCCGCGACCGCGCTGCCGCATCGCGAAACCCGGGGTAAGATCCGCGACGAGTGATTCGTTTTCGGCGGAGATGAGGATGGCGCGCGCGGTCGCGGCGTTGGGCTTGTCGATGATTCGCAGCGGCGCTGGCGGCGGCGCCCGCCGCTGGCCGGCCAATATGAGTTTCTCGCCGCGCCGCAGATCAATCTGTCCCTGGTCTACCGGGTGGACAAGCTGACCGGCGACATCATCGCCTGCCAGTTCGCGCCACAATCCCGGCCGCCCGGACGTGGGACCCGGCGCCTTCGGGGTCACCGCCTGCTATCGCTCGGGCGAGGGCGCGACGCGGGCAGGAGCCCGGGCGACTACGGCCTCATCGCGACCCGCCACGAGCAGGAAGGCGGCGTCTTCCGCGTCAATTACCGGACCGGCGCGCTCAGCATCTGCTATCTCTATTTCCAGCGCGAGAAGCAGGGCGACCACGAGGCGATCGCCGACCAGTACGTCGTCTGCACGCCGCCCTCGAAATAGCGCGCCGGGCGTCGCGCGCCGCCGCGGCGCGATCAGGAGGCCGGGCGGCCGACTGTTCGCCAACGAACAGGACACGATTTTCGCCCAGGCGAGCGGCGTCGGGAAAGGCCGCCGTCGCGGTCTTCCGCGTCTCCGGGCCGCTGTTGCGCGGCGGCCCTCGCGGCGCTCGCGCCCGGGCGCCGTCTTTCCCGGATCGGACCGCGCGTCTTGCGGACGCTGAAGGATCCGGTCGTCGGGCGCGACGCTCGACCGCGCGCTGGTGATCCGGTTCGCGGCGCCGCGGAGCTTTACCGGCGAGGAGGTCGCCGAGATGCACGTGACCGGCGGTCGGGCCGTCCCGGCGGCGCTGGCGCGGGCGCTTCGCCGTGTCGCCGGGATTGCGGCTGGCGGAGCCTGGCGAGTTCGCCTGGCGGGCGTTCCTGAACGGCAAGATGGACCTGTCCGAGGCCGAGGGGCTCGCCGATCTGGTCGAGGCGGAGACCGAGGCGCAGCGCCGGCAGGCGCAGCGGATCGCCGGCGGCGCGCTGCAGGCGGGAGTGCGACGCCATTCGCGGGCTGCTTCTCGACGCGATGGCGACGGTCGAGGCGCAACTCGACTTTTCCGACGTCGAGGACGCGGCGGACCTGACGGCGGAGTCGGTCCGCGAGGCGGCGCTGCCGCGCGGTCGCGCGGATCGACCGGGCGCTCGCGAGCGCGCAATCGGCCGAGCGGCTGCGGTCCGGCTTCGTCGTGGTGATCGCCGGCCCGCCGAACGTCGGCAAGTCGACGCTGATGAACGCGATCGCCGGGCCGCGACGTCGCGATCACCTCGCCCTTCGCCGGCACGACCCGCGACCCGATCGAGGTCGGCGATCGATCTCCGCGGCTATCCGGTGATCCTGGTCGATACCGCGGGAATTCGGGACACGGCCGATCCGGTCGAGCAGGAAGGGCGTCCGGCGGGCGCGGCAGCGGGCCGAGCGACGCGGACCTGACGCTTGTGGCTCGACGACGGGCGGCGGACGACGGCGAGGCGTCGGCGATCGGGCCGACGCTGATCGTCCGGACCAAGTCGCGACCTCGCAGGCGCCGGCACGCCGGCGCTCGACGGACGGCCGCGCGAATTTGCGATATCGGCGAAGACCGGCGAGGGGATCGACGCCCTTCTCGACGCGATCGCCGATCGCGCGGTCGGAGCGATGGCGTCCGGCGAGCCGGCGGTGCTGACGCTGGCGCGGCATCGGGAGGCGTTCGCGAGCGCGAGGCGCGCGCTGGAGCCGATCCTGGCGGCGGACGCGATCGAGGTCGAGCTGGCGGCGGAGCAGTTTCGCAGCGCGGCCGCGGCGATGGAGCGGGTGGTCGGGCGGATCGGGGTGGAGGACGTGCTGGGCCAGATATTCTCGCCGGCTCTGCGTCGGCAAAGTGAAGAGCGAGTACCTGTTTCACGTGAAACACGCAGGGTCGCGCGATGACCGGCTTTGACGTCATCGTGATCGGCGGCGGGCACGCCGGCTGCGAGGCGGCCGCTGCGGCCGCGCGCTGCGGCGCCGCGACCGCGCTCGTCACCCATCGCGCGGCGACGATCGGCGAGATGTCCTGCAACCCGGCCATCGGCGGGATCGGCAAAGGCCACCTGGTGCGCGAGATCGACGCCCTCGACGGCGTCATGGGCGCGCGCCGCCGACGCGGCCGGCATCCAGTTCCGCGTCCTCAATCGCCGCAAGGGTCCGGCCGTCCAGGGGCCGCGGGCGCAGGCGGACCGCGCGCTCTACCGGCGCGCCATGCGCGCGCTGATCGCCGCGACGCCGGGCCTCACGGTGGTCGAGGGCGAGGCTTGCGGCGATCCGATCCGACCACGGCGCCGTCTCGGGCGTCGCGCTGGCGGACGGCCGGAGCTTCGGCTGCCGCGCGGTCGTGCTGACCACCGGAACATTTCTGCGCGGCGTGATCCATCTCGGCGACTGTGCGCACGCCCGCGGGCCGGTTCGGGGAGGGGCCCTCGGTGTCGCTGGCGCGAGAGCCTCGAGCAGGCGGGCTTCGCCTTCGGGCGGCTGAAGACCGGCACGCCGCCGCGGCTCGACGGGACGACGATCGACTGGGCGGCGCTCGAGATCCAGCACGGCGACGATCCGCCGGAGTTCTTCTCCGTCGACACCAAGGCGGCCGCGGCGCCGTCAGGTGCCCTGCCACATCACCCGCACGACGGCCGAGACTCACCGGATCGTCCGGGCGGACGCGCACCGGTCGGCGGTCTATTCCGGCTCGATCTCGGGCCGCGGCCCGCGCTACTGCCCGTCGATCGAGGACAAGGTCGTCCGCTTCGCCGACCGCGACAGCCACCAGATCTTTCTCGAGCCCGAGGGGCTCGACGACTCCGACCGTCTATCCGAACGGCATCTCGACCTCCCTGCCCGGCCGAGACGCAGCGGGCGCTGGTCGCGACCATCCCGGGACTGGAGCGGGCGCGGATCCTGCGCGCCGGCTATGCGATCGAATACGATTACGTCGATCCGAGAGGCCTCGAGCCGACGCTCGAGGCGCGGCGGTTTCGGCGGGCTGTTCCTGGCCGGGCAGATCAACGGGACGACCGGCTACGAGGAGGCGGCGGCGCAGGGGCTGGTCGCCGGCGATCAACGCGGCGCGGAAGGCGGGCGGCGCCGCGCCCGCGACCTTCGACCGCGCCGATTCCTATCTCGGCGTGATGATCGACGATCTGACGACCCACGGCGTCAGCGAGCCCTACCGGATGTTCACCTCGCGCGCCGAGTTCCGGCTGTCGCTGCGCGCCGACAACGCCGACGAGCGGCTGACCGGCAAGGGCGTCGCGCTCGGCTGCGTCGGGCCGGAGCGGGCGCGAGCTGCACCGCCGGACGCGGGCCGCGCTGACCGCGGCGCGCGCCCTGCTCGAGGAGCGCTGACCGCCTCGCCGGCTAGCGCTCGAAGCCGTTCGGCCTCGCCGGTCAACCAGGACGGCGTGCGCCGCTCCGCGTTCGAGCTCGCTGCGCAGCCGCAGTTCCCGCTTGCGACGCTGGCGCGGGTGTGGCCGGAGATCGCGGACGATCCCGCGCAGCGCTCGTCGCCGCGGCTCGAGGCCGACGCAAAATACGCGGTCTATGTCGACCGGCAGGCGGAGGACGTCGCGCGCTACCGGCGGGACGACGCGCTGCTGCTGCCGGAAGACCTCGACTACGCCGGATTGCCGGGGCTGTCGCGCGAGATGCGGCAAAAGTTCTCGGCGGTCGCGGCCGCGCAGCCTCGGCCAGGCGGGGCGGATCGAGGGCGTGACGCCGGCGGCGCTGGCGGTGGTGGCGGCGCATGCGCGGCGCCGGAGCTCCAAGGCTGCCGTCAAGGTCGAGGCGGCGACGTGAGAGCCGACTGGGCGCGCGGCGGCGCGCGGCGGTCAGGTCCGACGAGACGGAGCGCGCTGAGCGCGCGACCGGCGCGCGGCGCTCAGGCTCGTTCCTGTTTCACGTGAAACAGAGGAGCGCTTCGCGGTCTTCGTCGACCTCCTCGCCCGGTGGCGCCGGGCGACCAATCTCATTTCCGAATCGACCTTCCCGTCCGTCTGGACGCGGCACGTCGCCGACAGCGCCCAGCTTCTGCCGCTCGCCGCCGGGCGCGACGCGGTGGCTCGACATGGGCTCGGGCGCCGGCTTTCCCGGGCTCATCGTCGCGATCCAGCTCGCGGAGACGCCGGGCGCGGTCGTCCACTGCGTCGACAGCGACCAGCGCCGGTGCGCCTTCCTCCGCGAAGCGGCGCGCGCGACCGGCGCGCCGGCCGTCATTCATCCGGTCCGGATCGAGTCCATCGACGCGAACGGCGGTGGGAGCTGTGGACTGCGTGACCGCGCGAGCCTTCGCCCCCTTGCCGAAGACGCTCGAATTCGCCAAACCATGGATGGAGAGCGGGGCGGTCGGGTTGTTTCCCCGCGGAAGGTCGGTCCTCAAGGACCTGCGAACAGGAGCCCCCTCCGCCGCTCTATGCGATCGAGACAATCCGCAGCGTCATTGACGCCGACGCCGCGATCCTCAGAGTCCGGATGAGCTAGAGTCGCGCCCATGGCCTCGACCCCTCCCGAAAACTCCGCAGCCGCGACGCGTCCGTGCGCCCGCGCGTGCTGGTCATGGCCAACCAGAAGGGCGGGGTCGGCAAGACCACCACCGCGATCAATCTGGGGACGGCGCTGGCCGCGATCGGCGAGCGGGTGCTGATCATCGACCTCGATCCGCAGGGCAACGCCTCGACCGGGCTCGGGATCGACCGCAAGAGCCGTGTGACCTCCTCCTACGACGCCCTGATCGGGGAGCGCTCGCTGCGCGACGTGATCACGCCGACCGCCGTGCCGCGCCTCTCGCATCGCGCCGTCGACCATGGACCTGCTCGGCGTCGAACTGGAAATCTCCGGCGACAGCGACCGCTCCTACAAGCTGCGCAAGGCGCTGCAGAGCGTTCTTCGACGGCGACCGCGACCGTCCGGAGCCGATCAGCTACGTCCTCGTCGACTGCCCGCCGTCGCTGAACCTGCTGACGATCAACGCGCTGGCGGCGGCCGACGCCGTGGTCGTGCCGCTGCAGTGCGAGTTCTTCGCCCTCGAGGGCCTGTCGCAGCTTCTGACCACGGTCGATCAGGTGCGCCGCACGCTCAATCCCGCGCTGACCATCCACGGCGTCGTGCTGACGATGTTCGATCCGCGCAACAGCCTCGCCGGGCAGGTGGTCGCCGACGTCCGCGCGCATATGGGCGACAAGGTGTACGACACCGTGATTCCGCGCAACGTCCGGGTCTCGGAAGCGCCCTCGCACGGCAAGCCGGCGCTGCTCTACGATCTGCGCTGCGCCGGAAGCCAAGCCTATCTCAAGCTCGCCTCGGAAGTCATTCAACGCGAAGGGCGCTGGCGGCCCGTCTGAGCGGCGCTGTCGGGTCCAACGGGAGCAACACGCCATGGCCGAAGATCTTGGCCGACCGGAACACAGACCGCGCCTCGGGCGCGGACTCGCGGCGCTTCTCGGGGCGACGCCAGGAGGAGGGCGACGCGCCGATCGCGCGGGGCGCCCGCAGGGCGCCGATCGAGTTCCTGAAGCCCAATCCGCGCAATCCGCGCAAGCGCTTCGACGACGCCGAGCTCGACGAACTCGCCGCGTCGATCAAGGAGCGCGGCGTCATCCAGCCGATCCTGGTGCGCGCCGTTCCGCGGGTCGCGGACGCCTACGAGATCGTCGCCGGCGAGCGGCGCTGGCGCGCCGCCCAGCGCGCCGGGCTGCACGACGTGCCGATCGTCCTGATCGAGGCCGGCGACCGCGAGGCGCTCGAGATCGCCATCATCGAGAACGTCCAGCGCGCCGACCTCAACGCGCTCGAGGAGGCGGCGGGCTACGCCCAGCTCGGCGCCGACTACGGCTATTCTCACGCCGACGTCGCGCGGGTGGTCGGCAAGAGCCGCAGTCACATCGCCAACACCTTGCGGCTGACCAATCTGCCGGATCATACCAAGGAGCTGCTCGCCGACGGCAAGATCTCGGCGGGCCACGCGCGGGCGCTGCTCGCCGTCGCCAACCCGGACGCGACCGCCGACCGGATCGTCTCGGAAGGCCTGACCGTGCGCGACATCGAGCGGCTCGGCGAGAACGCCGGCAAGACGCCGCGCGCCGAAGAAGGAGCCGGCCGCGATCGACGCCGACACGCTCGCCCTTCAGGACAAGCTCGGCCTGGCGCTCGGGGCGAAAGTCACCATCCGCTACGCCGGCGAGAGCGGAGACATCCGCATCGCCTTCCGCAATTTCGAGCAGCTCGACGATTTCTGCCGGCGCCTCTGCCAGCCGCCGTCGCCGTAGCGCCGCTGGCTGTCTGTCGGCCGCGCTCGTCTCGCCGCGCTCAACGACTCGCCTCAAACCCTCGCGCCCGGGTCGACCCCGGACGCCAGCGCCCAGAGCGCCCGGCTCGCCAGAATCTCGGAGATGTCCGGCGTCGCGCGCACTCTCGCGCTCATCGCCCGAATGTTGGGCAGACGCTGCGGCGATCGACTCCGAAGTCCAGCGCTCCGCCGCCTTGGCGAGCGCCCGGCGCGCTTCCGGGGGCAGCCGCACGAACAGGGTCTGGCACGCGGCGTCGAAGCGACTGTCCCGCCTCCATCTCGAGGCGCAGCCGATGCAGCAGCGTCAGCCGCGCTACCAGACGGGCGATCAGCGGATCGGCGTCGCCGCCGTCGCCGAAGTAGCGCACGGCGCGAATCGACCGCCTGCGGAAGGTCGCCGACCAGCGCCTGATCGATCAGGCCGTCGAGCGGCGACGGGCGCGGCGTCCGAAACGATCGCGCGGACGTCGGCGAGTTCGATGCGTCGCTTGTCCCCGGGCGAAAAGAAGGAGCTTGGCGATCTCGGCCCGGCTGGTCTGCCGGTCGGCGCCGAGTTCGCTCGATCAGCGCCGCCCGGGCGTCGGGCGCGATCGTCAGCCCGGCGGTGCGAATTTCGCTGTCGATCAGCAGGCCGAGCGCCTTCGGCTCGTCCCCATAGCATTCGATCGACGCGGCGTTCGGCGCCTTCTCGAACGCCGAGCGCAGCGCGTGCCCCCTCTTCAGTTGCCCCGCCTTGATCACGATCGCGCATTCGGTCGGCGGGCGGGCGAACAGCGGTTCGAGCGCGGGCAGGAGATCGCGGCCCTGCGCGTCGATCCAGATCGCCCGGCTGCCGCCGAACATCGACACCGCATAGGCCTCGTCGGACAGGCCCTCGGGACGGCGGGCGAGCGCGTCGCCTTCGATCCGGACGAGGCGGAGCGGGTCGGGGTCAACGCCGACCAGCTTGCCCACGATGGCTCTCGCGCGTTCGTGGGCCAGTCCTTCGTCGATCCCGTGCACGAGGAAGAACTGGCACGTCCGAAGGCAGGCGATCGATGTAGCCGTCTGCGGCTTGGGTGTTGATGGCGCTCATTGTGCGGTTCCCGTCCCTCCTCGCGCAAAGCGTTCTGCCGTGACCCCAAGAGCGACGCCTCCTCGACGCCTTGCGCCTCGGCGGTCGGCGACCACGACTTTCCGGACCGGCGCGGCTTTCATCGCTCGGCGAAATCGTCTAGCAGTGCGTCTTCTCCATCCGCCTCATCCAACAAGAAACGGCAATGACCTCCTATCATCTCTTCCTTCTTCCCGGCGACGGAATTGGCCCCGAAGTGATGGCCGAAGTCGAGAAGGTGATCCAGCAGTTCCAGTCCGAGGGCCTCGCCAGATTCGAAATCGAGAAGGGTCTGGTCGGCGGGTGCGCATACGACGCGCATGGTCAGGCGATCAGCGAAGACGACATGGCGCGCGCGCGGGCGCGGCGGACGCCGTGCTGCTGGCCGCGGTCGGTGGGCCGAAATGGGCCTCCGTCCCTTACGAAGTGCGGCCGGAAGCCGGACTCCTGCGGCTCCGCAAGGATCTCGGCCTCTACGCCAACCTGCGGCCTGCGGTCTGCTATCCGGCGCTCGCTTCGGCCTCGTCGCTGAAGCCGGAGGTGGTCGAGGGGCTCGACATCATGATCGTCCGGGAGCTGACCGGCGGCGTCTATTTCGGCGAGCCGAAGGCAGATCATCGATCTCGGCAACGGCCAGAAGCGCGGCATCGACACCCAGGTCTACGACACCTACGAAATCGAGCGGATCGGCCGGGTCGCCTTCGACCTCGCCCGCAAGCGCGGAAACAAGGTCACCTCGTCCGAGAAGCGCAACGTGATGAAGTCGGGCGTCCTGTGGAACGAGGTGATCACCGCGCTCCACAAGCGGGAGTATCGCGGACGTCCAGCTCGAGCATCAGCTCGCCGACGCGCTCGGCATGCAGCTCGTGCGCTGGCCGAAGCAGTTCGACGTGATCGTCACCGACAACCTGTTCGGCGACATGCTGTCGGACGTGGCGGCGATGCTCACCGGCTCGCTCGGCATGCTGCCCTCCGCCTCGCTCGGCGACGAGAACCCGAAGACCGGAAAGCGCAAGGCGATGTACGAGCCGGTGCACGGCTCGGCCCCCGACATCGCCGGCAAGGGACTCGCCAATCCGATCGCGATGATCGCCTCGTTCGGCATGGCCTTGCGCTACTCGTTCGACGCCGGCGCAGCCGCCGACCGGCTGGACGCGGCGATCGCCGCCGTGCTGGCGGACGGATTCCGCACCGCCGACATCAAGAGCGACGGCTGCACGCTCGTCTCGACCGCCGAGATGGGCGACGCGATCGTCGCCGCGCTGGCGAAGACTGCGGCCTGACCGGGCGGCCTTTGGGCGACGTAGTTTGTGGCCGCCGCGATGCGCGCTACAGCTTGATCTCCGGTCCGAGCGGCACGATGCCGGTCGGATTGATGCCGCGGTGGCTCATGTAATAGTGGCGCTTGATGTGGTCGAAATCGACCGTCTCGGCCACGCCCGGCCAGCGGTAGAGTTCGCGCAGGTAGCGGTCGAGCGCCGGGTAGTCCGCGATCTGCCTCAGGTTGCATTTGAAATGCCCGAAATAGACCGGATCGAAGCGGATGAGGGTGGTGAACAGCCGCCAGTCGGCCTCGGTCAGCCGCTCGCCGCACAGGAAGCGCCGGCCTGAGCCGCGCCTCCAGGCAATCCAGCGTATCGAACAGGCCGCGGAACGCCTCCTCGTAGGCCCCCTGCGTGGTGGCGAAGCCCGCGCGATAGACGCCGTTGTTGACGGTCGCGTAGATGCGGGCGTTGAGGGCGTCGATCTCGGCGCCGTAGGTCCTCCGGATAGTAGTCGCCCTCGGTCGCGCCGAGCGCATCGAAGGCGGAATTGAACATCCTTATGATTTCCGACGATTCGTTGCTGACGATCGTGTTCGAGTCCTTGTCCCACAGCACCGGCACCGTGACGCGGCCGGTGTAGTCGGGCCGCGCCTTGACGTAGAACGAGCTCAGCGTCTCGAAGCCGAAGATCGGGTCGGGGATGACTCCGGGCCCGGCGTCGAACGTCCAGCCGCGCTCGGCCATCAGCCAGTCGACGACCGAGAGCGAGATCATGCTCTCGAGCCCCTTGAGCTTGCGCAAGATCAGCGTCCGGTGCGCCCAGGGGCAGGCGAGCGACACGATCAGGTGATAGCGCCCGGCCGCCGCGTGAAAGCCGCCCGCGCCTGTCGGTCCGGGAGCGCCGTCGGCGGTGACCCAGTTGCGGAACGGCGAATCCGGGCGGACGAAACGGCCGGTCGCATCGCGGGGAAAATCGGCGTCCGCCCGCCACGCGCCGTTGACCACAATGCCCATCGCCGCGTCTCCGCCAGAGGACCGGGAGCGCCTATAACACGCCCTCCCCGGCGCCGAAAACCAGGCGGCGCCCGCGGCGCGGGGTGTCGCGTCCGTCCTCAATTCCTGATAAACATGGTCCCGAAATGAACCTCGCCTTGCGCCAACCTGTGACGCTCGCCGAATTCCTCGCGTGGGAGGAGCGGCAGCCTCTGCGCTACGAGTTCGACGGGATCGCACCCGTTGCGAGGACCGGTGGGACGTTTGCCCACGCAGCAATTCAACGAAACCTTGCGGTATCCATCGGCGGGCGCCTTCGCGGCAAACCCTGCCAGTTCCTTGGCAGCGACCTCAAGATTCAGGTCGCTGACGGACATATCCGCTATCCAGACGGCATGATCGTGTGCTCGCCGGTCGATCGCAGAGCGACTGTCGTGCACGACCCCGTCGTCGTCTCGAGGTTCTGAGCCCAAGCACCGCGGCAAACGACCGGATCGTCAAGGCTCGCGAATATCAGGCAACGCCGTCGATCCGGCGTTACGTCATGATCGAACAGGACGGGGTCGGCGCGACCGTGTATCACCGCCGTCGGCCATGGACTCACGACATCCTGATTGCGGACTCCCTTCTCGTCCTTTCCGAAGTCGGCGTCGAACTCCCTCTCGCCGAACTCTACGAAGGGGTCGTGTTCGGCGAGGAACCGGTGTCCGATAACCTGGCTCCAGGCGAACCGTCCTGAGCCTCGCAGCGCCCCACGCGCCGTCGGTCACGACGACGCGACGGAAGATGGGACATTGCCGATCGCTCAAATTCGCGGACCCCTAGTCGTATCCCCTTGAACCCCGGATGCGCTTCGACCGGGATTGCGCTACTGAAGCCATGTCGCGCCGCCCGAACGGCGCCGAACAGTGGGTCGGTCGATGGACGCCAATCTTCCGCGTTACTGGATGTGGTCCGAAGCTTTCGAGATGCTGGCGCGCGCCGAACGCATGCATCAATCGTTCGCCCGTCCCGCTGCTGCGCGCTCCCAGGTCGCCTGGGAGCCGCCGGTGGACGTCCTCGAAACCGACCGGATGGTGCTGGTGCTCGTCGCGCTTCCCGGCGTCGACCTCTCCGTGGTGGACGCCCGCATCGAC